>CAZFHY010000042.1:0-1525 GCA_964519305.1 Candidatus Undinarchaeota archaeon | reverse complement strand
ATTACTGAACTTTAATTCAGTAAGTACTCATCGCTCCCGTGACGTATTGGACTACTCCGGTCCCCGGAACGGCGGAGTCCAGTCATCATATGTTCGCAGACCAAGAGCGATTTCGGCCTCGTCGGGAGTGAGCACGGGGAAGGGGTAGTTCGTGCCGTCGTCCACGGCCACACGCGGACAGGCGCAGCTCACGAGCGCGTCCAGATGGAATGGGAGGAGCGCCGAGGGGGATACATCGTCCATGGCGACAAGAACTGCCTCCCTTCCCGCGCCCTCGACGGACTCTAGCAGTCCGATGGCACGGTCACGTCGTCCCTGACCGGACTTGGTTGAGATGTACACACCCCATCTGCGGGCGTCCAGTGCCCGCGCGATGGCAGCGAAGCGCTTGCGCTGGAAGCGCTCGGCCTCCTCGCGTCCGACCTCCTCCACCTCGCCCCGCTCTAGATCGAGCACGAGCACGGGACGACCGGTGGCCAGCGCTGCTCCCAGAGGGTGGAACCGTCCGGTGCCCAAGTACACCAGAACGCGGTCCTCCGGGGCCGCCATGGCGGCGGACTGGTCACAGCCGCTCACCTGGCCTGGAGCAAGGGCACCCTTTGGGATGACCACGTCGTCAAGGGCTTCACGGAGCTGGGAGAGTAGCGGGAGGTACTGGACAGTCGAGATGAGCGCGGCAGGCCGGTCTTTAAGTCGCTCGCGTAGGTCGGTCACCAGCTTGTCCGGCAGTCCGCCGTCGTACTCTATGGAAAGGAAGTGCACGGGCACGGGTCGCTCGCCACCGGGCAGAGGGGTATGTCCGAAGTGGAGTACGGCGTCGACCAGAGGCGCTGTCTCGTGCTCATGCAGGTCGCACGGGCCCCAGCACGTACCGCCCCAGACGATAGCGACGCACCCGGTCTCCCGACGGACGCGGTCGGCAAGGGCCATCGCCCTGTCGCGCACACCCTCGGGCACCTCGAGCAGGACGGTGCGGTAGTCTTGCTCCCGCACAATAGTGAGGGCACCCTCCTCGTCCAAGGCGTGCATGGGGCGGGATGTGAGAGAAAGGTTTATAATCGCATCCCCCCTTAAAAGGGGCGGTGGGCTAGGCCGGAGGGCTAGGGGTCCTCTGTCACCGCAAACCCTCTATATGGTAGGGCCGAAGTTCACGGGGCGGACAGAACAATCCGTCCCGACCCCGTTCATCGGTGTCGAAGCCACGTCCCGGTTGGTGGGCGTTGGCGGGCCCTTCGGGGTAACCGCCTTCGCACGGCGAACCCGTCAGACCTTGATCGGAGCAGCGGTAGTCGAGGCGTTCCACGCTTCCGGGGTTGCGGGGTGGAGCCTGAGCGGGACCTCCGGGACGGTGCGGGACGTTCCACCCGAGGACGTGTCCACCGCCTATTGGAAAACGCGTGCCGAGGTAGCAAAGCCTGGACTAACGCGCCAGCCTGGAAAGCTGGTGGTCTTCACGGACCGCAGGGGTTCAAATCCCCTCCTCGGCGCCTATCCTTTCTTGCTCAGAGCTCGACCTCTTCCATGC
>CAZFHY010000041.1:0-1943 GCA_964519305.1 Candidatus Undinarchaeota archaeon | reverse complement strand
TTGCAGCTATCGCGGGGAGCCTTGCTGGTGCGATCGAGTTCTCTGTACCATTGAACACAACACCTATGTTCATGACAATGGGTATTCCCATTAACCCCCATAACCTGTGGGGCGCCATCGAGGGAGGCCTTGTGGGAGCGTGCGTTGCGCTCGGCAGGCCAAGGACAGGTCACTTACCCAGGTACTAGATGAACTTTTCGTGGACCTGTAGACCCTTATCAGAGATCGAGTAATTGTATCTGACGGTGGGATGGTCCGTATATCGCATCTTGCGCACGATTATCGTGGGACTCAGATCATAGTCCCGTTCCTCGAACTTCAGCACGATCACGCCATCGGAGATGAAGCTCTCCACACCGAACCGGTCCACGGCCTTGGACCCTTCCTCCACCTCGACGGTTAGCAGGGACGTCAGCTCCTGCTCCTTGAGATAATCGCAGAACCTGAAGAGATCGAACCGGAACTCCGCTGTGTCCTCGTACCTGAACGCGACCGCGGTGAGCGAGTCGAGCACGACACGCTTGATACCGAATCCTTCGATATAGGTACCGATGAGCTTCGTGAGGTGATCGAGGTCGAGTATACCGCCACGCGCCCGTTCTTCGGCCGTCCCGATCACCTTTCGCAGAGCGGCACCATCAACTATCTGGAAGCGCTCGTCGAACACGGATGTATCGAGGTTCATACCGTTGATGACCTTCATCAGGTTCTCACTGCGCTCATCAAGTGTGATATAGAGCCCAGGCTCACCATTGAGGGCACCGTGGTAGAGGTACTGGAGTCCAAGAAATGTCTTCCCGGCCCCCGTGCTACCGGATAGTAGGACTATGTTCCCTTCGGGGATCCCCCCCTCGAGGAGATCATCGAGCCCCTTAACACCAGTAGCAATCCGCTTCATCTCGACCATAGTAACCGTCCACCTTGGGCAACACCCTCAGATTATTTAAATCAAACCTCGGGGAGCCGGTCGCGGATGGGAACCGGGTCACTCGTTATCGAGCTGGGCCGCGCTGACACCAAGTTCCCTGAGTGCCTCGAGCGCCTGTTCTCCCAGGTCGCTCTCAGCATCGATGTTGTACACCTTCTTGAAGGACTCGATAGCATAATCGTACCAGCCTTTCTGCTTGTAGATGAAAGCAAGATTGCTCCACCCGATGGCGTACTTCTCATCGATACCGACCGTCCTATTGTAACTCTCGATGGCCTGCTGCACGTCATCCTTGTTCTTATGGGCGAATCCCATGTTGTTCCATGCTTCGATGCAGTTCGGATTGATCTCGGTCGCAGTTTTACAGCACTCCAACGCCTGGTCGTGGTAGCCCTGAGCGTTGTAGACGAAGGCGAGGTTCACCCATGCCTGGATGTAGTAAGGATCTGACGCAAGTATCTCTTGGATAATAGCGGTTGCCCGATCGTAATCCTCCTTCCCCATGAAGGCGTAAGCAAGGTTGTTCTTGGCCACGATGAGGTCCGGTCTGACCTCAAGTGCCTTCTGACAGTATTCTATCTCCCGGTCCCAGAACTCCTGTCGTCCGTAGGCCGATCCGAGATTGATGAGCGCGGTAATGTAATCAGGTTTTGCTTCCAGCGCCTTTTGATAATACTCGATCTCTTTGGATATGATACCCTTCAGCATGTAACAGTGGGCGATGTTGGCCAGTGCGTAGGCGTTCGACATGTCAGCGTGCGCCACCTGCATAAGGAGCTCGATGGCCTTGTCCACATCCCCCGTTCCAATGAGCCCGATAGCCTCAGCGCACTGGGGATCCTCAGCCACGGTCCCGACCGCGTTCGCTCCCTCCGGAGTGGCCGGAGCCGCTGCCGGAGCTGCTGCCGGAGCTGCTGCCGGAGCCGCTGCCGGAGCCGCTGCCGGAGCTGTTGCCGCGTCTACAGCACCCTGTCCCTCGTCCATTGACTCTCATCTCCTGACCAATCTTTTTATG
>CAZFHY010000040.1:0-2257 GCA_964519305.1 Candidatus Undinarchaeota archaeon | reverse complement strand
GGGGGGGACAGGCACAAGAATAAAAAAGATTCGCTCGGCGCGCGCGCCCGTCCATAGGCTTTTATCCCTGCACGTCCTGGTGGCACCATGGACGACCGCACGCTGCTCCATCTCGTTCTCGTCCTCGCCGTGCTGTCGCTGGTGGTCAATGCCCTGGTCCTAAGAGAGCTCGGTGCACGACCGGACGCTGCCGACAGCGGGCAGGCGCCCGAGAACGAGGAGTGCCTTCCGTGCGACCCTGGCTATACGCGATACACGGGCTTGAGCGCCTATCCTTGCGCCTGTGTAAAAGATGTGCAACCGGGTGTTATCTGAACATGGGATGGTCGTTCTTCTGTGATACCGGAACGCCGGCGACAATCCTATAAGCCTACGTCCCATCAGCCCCACCATGGACGACCGCACGCTCATCCATCTTGTCCTTGCCATCACCGCGCTCTCGCTGGTGTCCAACGTGCTTGTGCTGAAGCAGGTGCGCATGACAGCTTCCGCGGTCGCGTCCTCTGGCCCGCCGGCGAACACCGCGAACGAGTGTCGTAAGACGTGCGATACGCATAGGGATGCGTGCCAGGAAGAGTGCGATGATATACCAGCTCAATGCACGGATGCGTCCAGCTCGGCGTATACTCGGATCTATTGTAGGGACATGATCGAGAACTGCAATTCCCAGGAATGCATACAGATACACGAACACTGCCTCCGTCGCTGCGCCTATATGGAACGCAGGAGGTAGATCCGTGCACCTGTCGGGAAGGTGCACAAGCGATAAGGGCCACACAGCCGCTTGCGATGCTGCCTCAGTCGACGGTGACCTCTTCCTTGAGCGTCGTGGTCTCCATGAGGATGTTGAGGGTCACCGACCTCCCCAGTGAGAGTTCCACGTCCTTCCTGATCACGGTCTTGAATCCCTCGAGCTCGCATCGGACCTCGTACCCTCCGGGAGGGAACTGGACGAAGCGGAAGTTACCATGCTCGGATGATATGGTCGTCCGCTTTCCGATCTTGTCGCCGGTGAGCGTAATGAGGACGCCGGGGACCTTGGAGCCATCCGCAAGGACCACGCTCCCGTAGATATCGCCCCCACGGACCTGATTCCCGGGCGGGTCCTGGACGCGGCGAAGCCCAAGCTCACGCAGGAGCACCGCGTTGACCACGAGCGACAGGAATGTCACAAGGAGCACGACACGGAGCAGAGCGTGGTCATCCATGGAAGCTCACCGACAACCCACCAACGCTGAAGGATAAATGGTTATGGTGGGGGGGGGCGAGTGCACCTGTCGGGAAGGTGCGGAATGTAGTAATGTCGCAGTACGGCGTGACATGAGCCTCCTCACGGTCCGGGGAACCCGCCCAACCGGATCACGTCGGCGACACCGTTGCCCTCGCCTGTGCCCAGCACCTCGTACCCGCTGTCGCCGTCCACGTCGGCGAACACGAAGCTCTCGATGTTACCGCTGGCGAACTCGACCTCCTTCTCTGTTGTGGCTAGGTCGGCCGAGAGGATGGTGAGCGTGTGGGCGGAGCCCGTGTACCCGCCGATCATGAACTCGTTGGCCCCGTCGTCGTCGACCTCGCCGAAGTACACCGAACGCGCCGGGTAGTACGTTGTGGCCACTGGATCGAAGGTCTTGAGCGTCTCTGTCGACGAGAGGTCGCGGGCGAGCACTCGCACGTACGCGGTCTTTTCGGACGCGTCCTGCCCCACACCCGGGACGATGATCTCCTTGGCGCCGTCACCGTCGGTATCGGCGATGAACACGTCCTGCGGGTAATCGTTCCAGTCGGCGACCGTACGCCAGGTAGTGGATTGCTCCTCGGTGTCCAGGTCGCGGGAGAATATCTTGGCGTAGGCCTGGTACTTGCCGTCGGCCAGCGTGGAGTAGCCGGATACGATCACCTCGACCTGGCCGTCCCCGTCCACGTCGTTGACCCGGAGTCCGCTTATGGCAGTATCCCTGCCGTCGATATTGAACATCGTGCTGTCCTCCTCGGTGTCCAGGTCGGCCGAGCGCACGGCGATGAACGCGGAGATAAGACCGCCATTGTGTTCGTTGCCACCGACGATGACCTCGAGGTCGGTGTCACCGTCGATATCGTACACGTCGATGGCGTTGGGATAGGCCTGATCCGCGCTGTCCTGATACCACTTGAGCTCGTCCTCGAGCGTGTTGACGGTCCCGTCGTACACGCGCACGTACCCCGCGGTGACAGTGGTGCCGTCCTTGTACATACCGCAGATGACCGCCTCCATTTCGCT
>CAZFHY010000039.1:0-2383 GCA_964519305.1 Candidatus Undinarchaeota archaeon | reverse complement strand
AAGCCTATGGGAGGACCCATGCCGCCACCGGCTCCCGAGATGAAGGTCCCTGTCGTCGATGCCCCGAAGGTGGAGGCGCCCAAGATCGCACCACCCACCGCGCCCGCACCTCCCGCCGTGGCACCCCCGGCCGAGGCACCTAAGGTCAAGGAGCCCGAGAAGGCCCCCGAACGACCCAAGTCACCTGCCCGCGAGACGATCGACGAGCTCAAACAGAAGATCGGTATCATCGAGGACCAGGTCAAGACCAAGGGGCCAGCCGCCCCTGTCGCCAAGAAGGAGGATGCTACATCTCCGATCCTTAAGGAGATGGAGGAAGACATCAAGTTCATCCATGACCTATCCCAGCGGATTAAGTCCCTTGAGGATTCGGTCGACCGGAAGAACGCCACCATCGTCGAGCTCCAGGAGAAGCTCGATGACAAGGGGCGGGAGCTTGAGGATATCAACAAGAAGTTCGGTGATCTCGAGAAGAAGATGCACATGGAACTTTCCATGATCCGCAAGGAGATCGGCATTAAGAAATAGAGGCATCGAGCACGAGCAAGGACGCACGATTGTGCGTCCGATCATCAGTCCTAGACCGTGGAATATCAAGAGCAGTCTGCCTTTTTGAGGCTAATCCCCGGCCCGGGCGGATAGGTAAGGAAAAAGGGGCTGGCAGGGGCCATTTCCCCCTGCCAGTCGAGCCACCCCCCAGGCTTTCATAAAAAAGGTATCCGCCATGTATGTATTGAAATATATAAGTCTTACGATTCGGTTTGAACGAAAACGGCATTAAAATGAGCATTTGTCGACAATTGCTCGACTTATCTGGAAGAAATGCGAATTTCCTCCGTCTGAGTGCGGCAATGTCAGTTCACACAAACCCGTATATCACGTATGATGGAGGCCTACACCTGTGAGCAAAGAACGTCAAAAGACGGGCGGCGCCTACATCATCACCGTCATTATCAATGCGCCGATCCCATTCGGGCAAGGAGGGACCGTCCCCCCGGGAACGTACCTCTATGTGGGTTCGGCCTATGGTCCAGGAGGTCTCGCTGCTCGCATATCCCGCCATACCCGGAAGCATAAGCGCAGACACTGGCATATCGATGCGCTAACCGAAGGGCACGGGGTCGATGCGATCCGCGTCTATCCCGGTGGCGACGAATGCGCGCTTGCCCGGGAGCTGGCGGAGCGATGCCCGGCCGTGAAGGGATTCGGATCGTCCGATTGTCACTGCCCCTCCCATCTCTTTCGCACAGACGGTCCTGAGGGTGACATGCCTCCGGGAGGGACGGATATCGATCCGTCCAGGGTCAAAGCGGCCCTCACGGCATCGGCGTTATAAGTCTTGGCCGGCCGATAACACCTATGGAGACCGGTGTCAGCGACATCCATGTGGTCAGGTTACGCGAGGGGGAGGAGATCGTCTCCTCGCTTGTGCGGTACGCACAGGAGCGGCCGGTGACAGGGCCGTTCTGGGCCATCGGCGCCCTGGACGAGGTCGAGTACGCGTTCTTTGACCGTGAACGGGGGAGTTACGATCCAAGAAGGCTCAAGGGGTTCATGGAGATAATCTCCCTGATGGGGAACATCACGAGACTGGAAGGTGATCCCGTGGTCCATTGTCACATCCATGCAGTATCGCCTTCAGGTGAGCGGGCAGCAGGGCACCTTCTCTCGGCACGTGTCGCGGTGACCTGTGAGGTGTTCCTGATTTCGACCCGCGACACCATCGAGCGGGTGCGTGGCGACGGGTTCAATCCCATAAGAGACTGACACTGAGTGACAACAACCCCTGCCACAACAATCGCTTTATAAAGCTTGCTTTATAAAAGACTCCTTGATAGGTGGTTCACATGACACTCGTAGAGATCAAGGTCGAGAACATCGTCGCTTCAGTCAACCTTTTCTGTACAATCCCCCTCGAGCGGGTTGCTGCCGGTTGTGAGAACGCTGAGTTCAATCCCGAGCAGTTCCCAGGACTCGTGCTCAGGCTGCCCGAACCCAAGACGGCCAACCTCCTCTTCGGGTCAGGCAAGATGGTATGCACCGGTTCCCGTTCCATCGAGGACGTCAAGCGTGCCGTGGGCCTGGTCAAGGTCCTCCTGGCCGATTACGGGGTCGAGTTCTTCGGTGAGCCCCATATCGAGATCCAGAACATCGTCTCATCTGTCAAGACCGACCTCGAGCTCAACCTGGACCGCCTTGCCTACAAGCTCGAAGGTGTGGAGTACGAACCAGAGCAGTTCCCCGGTATGGTGTTCCGGATGATCAAGCCCAAGGTGGCCATCCTCATCTTCAGCACCGGCCGCTTCGTGGTCACCGGAGCCAAGCGCATCGAGGACGTCCGCGAGGCCTTCGACAAGCTCCTTGAGAAGTTCAAGGAGATCGG
>CAZFHY010000038.1:0-3046 GCA_964519305.1 Candidatus Undinarchaeota archaeon | reverse complement strand
GGCAGCGACTTCCTCGCGCGGTTCGACTCGCAGACCGTCACCGTTGGCGTGCCATGGTCAATGTATCCTGCATACGTCAACCCGGGTGCTGGTGATCAGGAGGTGATGCTCGAGATCTCAATCCCGCCGGGCGTCGAACTGCATGACATACGCGCATGGGCCGATACCGGCCTGACGCGCCGTGACCTCACCGGCACGTGGATCAGGGGGCCCGACGGACGCAAGCGACCCTTCGAGCTCCAGCTCGTCACCGATCCCGAGGATCCCTCGCTCGACCTCCCCGTGCTCCGAACCGCCAGCGTGAACTACACACTTGAGAACGGCACCGCCTACCACCGGTTCCTCGCGCCAGCCGGCAAGCGCACGGCCTTCGTCGTGGTGCTCGAGGCCGTCGAGGCCATCGCCGCGTCGGAGGGTGGCGACATCGTAATGTCGTTCCGCGACGGTGCGACCGCCAGGGCGCTCACCGTAAGGACCCACGGTGTGGAGACGTCGAGCGGTTGCGGCGGCTGCGGCTGTGGCGCGGGGGAGACGGAGCTGTGGTCGGGCAGCGGCGTGTGCGTAACCGACTCGGCGCTCACGACCACGCGAGAATACGTCAAGTCGCTGCAGATCGCGGATCCCGCGTGCGTCGACTCGCTCGACTACGGAGCGTTCGTCGCCGATCCCGCGTGGGAGGAGTGCCTGGTGTATGGCGGCTACGGACAGGGGTACATGTACGCCCACAGCCACGAGGGGATGCCGATCTTCGAGGCCGTAGCCGCCCTCTACCTCCTGGGCGACGCGCTGGACGATCAGGGCCGCCAGGCGCTCCAGCAGTACCTCGACAGCCGCGAGGAGGACTGGAAGGGCTACGCCTGGAGCACCAACCCGCACCACTACAGCTACAGCCTCAGCACCGACACCCCGCGCACGCACAGGGACTGGATGTACCACGGCGCCTACTACCTTGCGGGCCTCTCCCCGGGGGACCGGGATGCCCTGGAGGAGGCGATCGCCCTGAGGACGGCGTCGCTGGAGGAGAAGGCGGGCGACGCCGCGCACTACTGTGCGGCCCTGGACTCGGACATCAACCATCAGTACGACGCATGGACGGTGCGGCACCTCCTGAACGACGTGATGGGGCTCAACTACATCGGGCGCGTGGAGACCGTCGACGACGACGATCCCGCGAGCTCGCGTGGGCCGTCCGAGTATGCCCAGGAGGTGGCCCTGGCGCTCCGCGACAATGCAGACGACGCGTACGCGTTCCTGCGCGATTCCCAGAACATCGGCGACCTCAAGGTGCGCCGTCACGACTGCGTCCGGCCGTGCGGGGACAGCGTGGGCGGGTTCTTCCAGTCGCCACACGTCAGGTGCGGCCGCACCGACGGCCAGGGAGACTCCGCCGTCGGCTCGTTCTACGAAATCTACCACATCTGCGGCGAATTCCAGGGCGGGGCGTACGTGTGCTCCAACACGCTGACGTGCCGGTCGCCCACGACGTGTTACTTCAGGTACGGCGGCTACCCGAACCCGGGAGGCTACTACTCATGCACGTCCTCCGACACGCCCGCGTCGTGCGGCGTGGGCGACGGCGGGGTTGCGGGGGACGAGGAGTTCTGCCCCTGGGGGTGGCACGCAGCGGACCTCCACCCCGAGTGGTACCCCGATCCCATGCAGGAGCGGCTCTACTTCATCGGCAAGGAGGTGGAGTGCGACCACTACGTCAACCTGCGCGACACCTTCGACGCCATGCTCGCGGCCTCGGTCGTGAACCGTTATTCCCCAAGCACCGAAGGGTTGCAAGGCAGGATCCCGCTCGTCAAGGACTACCTCAGCAGGCTCAAGACGAAACCACATGATCGACTCGCGTGCAGCGACTTTGCACCACGGTCAGGATGCGCTCTGGACTCGTTCCACAAGGACGGGAGATGCAACGACGGGAGCAATCCTCGTGGACCCGGTGATCCATGGGGCACGCCCTTGACCAGCAGTGGATATTGGTTTAATGATAATATCTATATATTGAACATGAACAAGGGCATCGGTGCAAGTCTCCCCATCGATGGCGGGGACGACTTCAGGACATGGGTGACGTTCAGCCAATGGTATTCTCGGTATACACTCCCACGTGACAGGCATTTCAACCGCTATTCGAGGATCACGCTCCGAGCCTACACCACAAGCGGTCACAAGGAAATTGTCGTAGATGCACGGCCACGCGACGAATCATATGATCTCCAGTGGCCCCAAGGTGGATGGATTACGAACGAGCGCGACATCGCCCCCATGAGAGAAGGACATCGAGTCGGGGATGAACAGCAAGTCTACTTCGAGAGAAGGGACGGGACCGTAACGGTGAAGATCAACCATCGCACAGTCCTGCAGGTCGAGGACTTCATCTCGGACGATCCCACGGACAAGGTCATCCTCTACATCCAAGACTTCGGCCCCTCGGAACCTCCGGATCCGAACTCAGACTATAGATTGATACTTAATGATGCAGGGTTCGTCGGGGAGAGGTTCGTTGACCGCAACTCCTTCCCGGATACCGTCAACGAGTGCTCGTTCTTCCGTTGGAACTGCCAGGTCGACGGGGGTTGCGATCCCGACAGCCGGTGGAGCATCGAGCCCGTCTACCGCGCCGTTGCGGTGGCTGCCCTCGCCGACGGTCTCCCCGAGCTCGAAGACACCGACAGGTTCCCGCTCTGGGACCGGCCCGACCTCCAGGACTACCGGGAGTGGGCGGAGAGGGAGTTCCTCCTCGGCGCAACCGTCGACGAGGAGGGTGCCACCGACCACCCCGTGGACATCTACCACTCGCTCATGGGCCTCAACGTCCTCGACGACGCAGACGGACAGCTTTGGAAGAACGTGTTCAACATCAAGCCCAGGAGGTACACGACCTCGTTCTCCATCGACGTCCAGGACACGGCGGACGCCACCGTGTGGAGCGACGCCACCGTACAGGTCAAGATCATGAACGACGGCGACGCTGAGGAGCAGTTCGAGGTGTTCGCCCGATCCCTGCCCGAGTCAGAGCACCCGGAGGAGACCTGGTCGG
>CAZFHY010000037.1:0-4188 GCA_964519305.1 Candidatus Undinarchaeota archaeon | reverse complement strand
GTTACGGGACCGACGACTACGTCACCGGACTCGTCGACTCCCGCCAGATCTGGGTCGTTCCCGTGGTGAACCCTGACGGCGCCGTGAAGGTCTGCCAGGACCTTGCGAGGACAGGCGACACGGACTGGCGCAAGAACGCGCGGGACAACGACGGGACGGGCCGTCTGGACGAGGACGACGGGGTGGACCTCAACCGCAACTTCGGCACGGGCTGGGGCGGCGAGGGCTCCAGCGGCGACCCGGCGAGCTATACCTACCGAGGCCACGCCCCCTTCAGCGAACCCGAGACCCGGGCCATCAGGGACCTGGTCGAGCAGCACGACTTCGTGACCTCGGTGTCCTTCCACTCCCAGTCGGGGCTCATACTCTACCCCACGGGCTATACCACCGAGCCCGCCGGGGACGAGTCCCTCCTCAGGGCCGTGGCCTACAACATGCGCGACCGGCAGCCTCACGATAAGTACATGGTGGAGAAGGCCTCGGACCTCTACATAGCCTCCGGCGAAGCGGACGACTGGCTCTACGAGGAGAAGGGCGTACTGCCCTTCACCTTCGAGGTGTACAAGGGCGGGTTCCGCTGGTGGAACTTCTTCGAGGAGCTCAACTTCTTCGCCATGTTCAATCCTTCCGAGAGCGAGATCAGCTACGAGGTCGACAACAACGTGCCTGCGGCGCTGTATGCCGCCGAGATCGCCGACGATCCATCAAGGGCGCTGGATGAGCGGGCACCATGATGGGAGCGAAAGACAGGACCGACCATGAGATGGCATTGATCGATGCCTCGGGATCGAGCACGGACGGGGCCGTGTCGTCCCCACCTTAGTGAGCCGACCCCGCTCCGTCCTATCGTTCGGACTTCACGCCTTTTCGTGCTCGCTGAAGGCCATGTCCTTCCAGTCCTTGCCCTTGAGGACACGGCCCAGGATCTCCATGGCCTCTCCCTTGGGCCGGGGGTAGGTGAACCCGATCTCCTTGATCTTGTTCTCGTAGTCAGCGGCTATCTCGTCCAGGGAGTAACCGGCAGCAGCCGCCTCGGCGGCCAGGCGCGCGGCCCAGGCACCGTCCAGGGTGCCGTAGCCGTGGATGCCACCGCCCATGGTGGTGACGGTGTCGGTGCCGAACATCTTAGCGAGCTCGATTAGGTGCTTGGGGTAGAGCCCGCCCGAGTTCACGGGCATCACGGGCCGCATCCCATACCACTTCTGGGGGAAGAACCAGTTGTACTCGCCGTCCTCGACCTCGGGTACGAAGTCCTCCTGGCTTATGCACCGGGCGTAGTTGAGGATCTCCGACTTGTCGCCTTCCATCTTGCCAACGACGGTCCCGATATGGAGCTCATCTATTCCGGCCAGGCGGCAGCACTTGGCGATGACCATCATGTCCACCCCGTGCATGGGCGTGCGTGCGAAACTGGCGTGCATGGCCCGGTGGCCGTGAATGACGAGGGGTGGACCGTGCTCTCGCAGGGTCTGGACCGCGGTGAACCCACCGGTTATGATATCGATCATGCACCCGATAGCGCCCAGCTCCTCGACGAAGTAGGCCTTCTCCAGCTCGTCCATCCTCCCGGCCTGGTCCACGCGCTCCAGGAGGTCCCGGGCGGTCTTGCTCTTGTACACCTTGGGGAGGGCTGTGATCTGCTGGGGCTTGAAGGCAAGCTTTGCCTCCCCGTCACGGAGCTCGTTGAGGTAGTTGAGGATCTCGTTCCCGGCGAAGAACTCGGTGATGTCAGCCCATTCGGCGGGCTCGCCCGTGTCCAGGTTGGGGGTGAGCTGGCCGCCGAGGATGGCGATGGCCGTGGACTTGCCGATGCCGTTGGGGCCCAGCAGCCCCACCACGGAGCCCCGCTTGGGCACCGGCAGGCCGAAGAGGCGGAACCCGTTCTGGCCGAAGCGGTGTACAGGCGCCGACTTCAGCTCCTCGGGGAGGTTGACGGTGACGGCGACCTCGACATGGTCACCGCCAGCCCCGACGCCGTGAAGTACTTCGAGAGGACCGAACGATAGGGAGTGATCGCTCGTGGACGCAGATGGAACGGACGATGGGCGCGCGATCGCGGTAGTGCGTGGAGGGTACGGAAAATCGCACCCCTCGGTAGTCCTTTAAATAGCAGTAACTACTAAGAAGTGACTACAATAAAACGATGCAAAGAAGGTGACCATGATGTATGCTGATGGAACCGATCTCGGAGCGGAACGCGAGGGACTGAACACTGTGGGCGACGGGATAGAGGTCTCTTTCCACTATCTCGAGAGCGAGCGGACGAATGTGGGAGCGCCCATGACGTCGGGTTTCGGCCCGAGGCTGGAGCTCCTCTATGGCGAACCCGGGCCGGAAACGAGCCGGCCCGCGCTCGTGCTGGAGACCAACTACGTCCCGCGACAGTCAGAGTCCTTCGAGCCCGATGTCCAGGGCCTGGCGGCCCGGTACTCGGCAAGGGACGGCGTCGACGTGACGGCCAAGCACTACAATTACCCCGTTCTCGGGTTCAAGAACTCAACGGACAGGGACCTGATGTACGTGTCCTTCAGCGGGCCCGTGGACGCGTTCAAGGAGTTCGTCGAGGACGTGAAGGCGTCGGGCTACGGCACGCCCGATGACGTCCACGTCAGCGCGTCCGCCCTGGACTGGCTCGCCCACCCCGTGCAGACGTACAGGGCGAGGGATGAGGTCGCCTCCTACATGGACGACATCGCCCAGGAGCACAGGGTGGAGGAGTCCGTGGAGCGGGACGGTAACCGGATCATCCGACGGAGCGACATCACGTTCGAGTGAGCGCGACGGACGTACGATCGCAGATGACCAGAACGCAGGTGGTCATTATGCACAACATGGAACTCGGATCTGACGGATACGACACTTCGGAGACGGTCGTCGCCTACGAATCGGTCGACGACCTGAACGCGGACGGCGCGAGCATCGGGGGCGCACTGGGCCTCGCGTCCGTTGCGTCCGGGGGCATCATCGGCGGCGGGGCTCTCATGGCCTACAACCTCACCGCGAGAGAGGACTGAAGGGGCCGCCACATTCCGGACAGAACAATCCACTGGCACCCGCGCCGGGACGGGAAGGGGTCGGGAGGTCCCCTGTATCCCCGTCATCGTCCTCCGTTCCCCGGAGGAACGAACCTTAAATACCACTGACCGTTATCTCGGCGCTCCCCCAAAGGAGTGACACGAAGATGTACGACATGGACCTTGATACTGACGGATATTCCGTGACCGAGACCGCGGACACCCTCCACCAAACCAACGACCTTTCAGCACATAACTATGCAGTGTACGCTGCCGCCAGTTCACTCATAGCCTTCGGCGTGGGATGCACGATCGTGGCCTTCCAGGCCGAGGAGCACCTGGAGGACGGCCAGGGCAATCTGGTGTACAGGAACAACGGAGGGTTATTCGACGGTGCCGAGTTCTACGTCCAGGACGCTGACGGCGGGTACGTACAGCTCCCCTCCACCATGTCCGGCTCGAGCGCGGACCAGGGGTTGCCCTCCTCGAAGTAGTGCTTCCCCACGCCCCTGACCATCCCGGGGAGGAGTGTCGATACGATGACCAGCTCGAACGCCCTCTCCGCCACCTCGTCGAGGTCGTCAAGCTCCTGCAGGGAATACCTCCTGGTGGCGGACGTCCCGTCCGAGGCCACGGTGATGGAGAAGGTGCCGTCCGCGTCGAGGGGTGTGATGGAGAGCCCGACCGTGCTCCTGTACTCGTCCCTGACACTCTCCGCGGCCTGGAGTGCGCGCTCCTCAGGCGGTCCGGCGCCCGCATAGTCGTCGAACCGGTCCCGGGGGACCACCTCGCCGCCCATGTACCAGGAGCCGGCATGGGGAACGGTGCTGATGTTGAACGATGTGTTTCCCGTGGTGAGGCCGTCGACCACGCTGAGCGTGTTCCCGGTGCAGTACAGGGCGCGCGCGAGCCTCGCGGTCACCGTGTACGTCGGATCCTCGGGGGTCGGACCTGCCTGGCCCCGGTACTCGTCCTCCACGACCTGCTCCAGATCGCCCCGGCGCTCGCCGGTCAGCACGTCCCTGAATAGTTCGAGGGCGCCCAGCGCCGCCTTCCTCTCGACCTCCGTCCGCGTCCCCGTGAAGCGGTAGCGCTGCGTGACCGTTCTACCCGACGGGTCGGTGACGCCGCACCAGACCTCGCCCACGTCGTCGCCGTCGGGACCCGCCCATCC
>CAZFHY010000036.1:0-8091 GCA_964519305.1 Candidatus Undinarchaeota archaeon | reverse complement strand
GGATGGGCGGGTCCCGACGGCGACGACGTGGGCGAGGTCTGGTGCGGCGTCACCGGCCCGTCGGGAGGGACGGTCACGCAGCGCTACCGCTTCACGGGCACGCGGACGGAGGTCGAGAGGAAGGCGGCGCTGGGGGCACTCGAGCTCCTCAGGGACGTGCTGACTGGCGAGCGTCGGGGGGACCTGGAGCAGGTCGTGGAGGACGAGTACCGGGGCCAGGGCGATTCGATGCCCGAGGACCCGACGTACACGGTGACCGCGAGGCTCGCGCGCGCCCTCTACTGCACCGGGAACACGCTCAGCGTGGTTGACGGCCTCACCGCGGGAAACACATCGTTCAACATCAGCACCGTTCCCCATGCCGGCTCCTGGTACATGGGCGGCGAGGTCGTCCCCCGGGACCGGTTCGATGCCTACGCAGGTGCAGGCTCGCCCGAGGAGCGCGCCCTCCGGGCCGCAGAGAGGGTCAGGGACGAGTACAGGACCACGGTCGGGCTCTCCATCACACCACTCGACGCGGACGGCACCGTCTCCATCGCCGTGGCCTCGGACGGGACGTCCGCCGCCCGGACGTACTCCCTGCAGGAGCTCGACGACAACGACGAGGTGGCGGAGAGGGCATTCGAGCAGGTCATCGCCTCGACCCTACTCCCCGGGATGGTCAGGGGCGTGGGGAGGCATTACTTCGAGGAGGGCAACCCCTGGTCCGCGCTCGAGCCGGACATAGGGGACTGGTACAGGGACGCGTTCGACGCCTTCCTGGAGACGCGTCCGGACGGGGACGAGCCAGCCTGATCGTCCGGGAATGGCCCGGCATCCGTTGACCCCGCAGCATCCCCTCGTGCGATGTTCCTTTGCGCCCGCTACGGAACATCGACATTATCCATGGGACAACCCGCCCTTTTCGCGGATGGCGGCCAGGCACCCACGGGACTTGAGGAGGGGGGTGTTCCGGGCCTACGAAAGACAATAAATCGTGCGACACCACTTCAGAGGAAAGACAACCATTATAAGGCCTGTATGCCATGGAGGCAGCTCACGAAGGAGATGTGAAGCACATGGCTGTTCCCGAAGATGACGTGAACGGAGGGATGTGAATGCTTTCTCTGCTCCCCGGACCCACGGACCTCGTGCGGCCCGGCACCAGGGCCGTCCTCATGGGCTACATGAGGGGCGAGGTGGACGAACAGGTGGACGACCGCCCCCGGTCGTTCCTCGATGAAATGATGCTTCTTTGATATCCAACCTTATCCCCTGAGCGGTCCCGCATCCCCCCGGGACCGCCGGTGTCGCGTGTACAGATGCGCCCTGAGGGCGTCCTTCTCGAACACCTCCCTTGATTACATCCTGCACGATCGTTGAGCCACACCTCTGTAATATCCCCTGTATGATGAGGCTTCGGTGCTTACCCGAAGCCTCATCACGATATCGTACCAAGGGAGGTTGGTGTACCTACTCGATCACGTTCTGCAGGATCTCGTGGTCAGCGTCTGCCACGGTATCGAGGATGTCACCGAGGCCTCCGGGCATGACCTTCGACATCATGTCCATGTTGAACCCTGACACGTAGATACCGTCGGACTTCTCGTACACGCCGATGGCGCATGGCATCAGGGTGGAGACCTGGCGCTGGTCCTCGTCCTCAAGCATCCTGTGCGCCATGTTCGGGTTGCAGAGGTTGACGAGCGTCGTCTCCTTCATGTCTGGATAGTGCTTTTCCAGCTTCTCCTTCATGTCCATGGTGTTGAGGACCTTCCACATACCGACCTCGTCCTTCTCGTGAGCGTGGTTCACGTTGTACGCGTTCACACCCGCCTTGATGGCCTCCACCGTCTCCTCGACGGTGTCGTAGCGGCTCCTCGACTCGGTGATCATCTGGCCCATGATGAAGCTCTTGCCGCTATCGATCACGCCCTGGGCGTAGTCCTCGACCTCGCCCCAGAGACCGGCTGCAGCGTTGTACAGAGAACCGTGCTGCTCGGCAGAGTCGTTCTGTGCCGGGGACCCGGGCATCTGGACCCCGTAGGAGCCCATGTCCGTGTCCTCCTCCATCTCGAGCCGGTAGGCCTGCTCGTTCTCCGCAAGGACCGGAGACACAGCGTTGCCCACGGCAGAGAGCATTGCCAGGCCAACGGCCGTGTACTTCATTACGTCGCAAACCACACATCCGTCGTTTTCTGCATACATGGTATCACCTTCATCATTTTCGTTGTCACAGCGCTGCGGGGGCAGACGGTATTTAAAGGCCCGCCGACGAGTGCGTTTTCCGCCGCACAGCCCACACCATAACGATCGAAATACGTCGCAGACACACATGACCCCACCGACGAATGCGTTCTACGCTGCACCGCTCGCGCTACTCTACATGTTAACCGAGCCACTTCACCCGGGCGGGCCACGGCCGTGCAATGCAGGTAACTACGTCACCAGGGGAACGGAGAATGGTGACCGTCCCGGTCATCGTTCCCGGCCGGGAGCGTCCGGTCATCGATACGGTCCGACCGGGATTCTCCCGCCCTGGTACAGGGACGCGGTCCTGTCCGCGCCCCTCAGGCGGACCCGGCGTCGGCAGGCGCGTCCCCCTTCGGGTCCAGCTTGAACTGGAAGAAGCCGCCCACCGCCTCTCGCCGGACGGAGCCCTGCATTTCCCGGTAGAGGTCGAACGCCTCGATCTTGTACTCGACCTTTGGGTCCTTCTGGGCGAAGGAGCGGAGGTGGATGCCCATCTTCAGCTCGTCCATGGCCTGGAGGTGCTCCCTCCACGCCTTGTCGGTGGAGAAGAGTAGGATCTGGCGCTCGATCTGCCGGATCGCGGGCTCGCCGTACGTCCCCTCCTGCTGGTGGTACATGTCGAACACGCGTTCCTTGAGCATCGACCGCAGCCCCTCCCGGTCTTCCACACCCTGCATGGACAGGTCATCCGGTTTGAGGCCGTAGAGCGTCTGGAGGTCCGAGGCGAACTGCCCCTGCAGTCGCTCGTCCTCCCACTGCTCGCGCCGGTCGCCCTCGGCGGTGTAGGCGTCCACCACCTGGTCGGTGACCTGGTCGATAAAGCCGTACACCGTGTCCTTCATGTCCTCGCGGGTGAGGATCTCGTTCCGGTCGGCGTATAACACCTTGCGCTGGGAGTTCATGGTCTCGTCGAGCTCCAGCAGCTCCTTGCGCATGTCGTAGTGCATCCCCTCCACCGTCCTCTGGGCGTTGCGGACGACCTTGTCGACGAACTTGCCCGAGACGGGCTCGCCCCGGTGGACGCCCTTGAACAACCTGTCGATGTTCTCCGGCCCGTAGAACCTGATCAGCTCGTCCTCGGCCGAGACGTAGAACTGGGACGAGCCGGGGTCGCCCTGTCTCCCCGCCCGGCCCAGGAGCTGGTCGTCGATCCTCCTCGACTCGTGCCGCTCCGTGCCGATGACGTGGAGCCCGCCCAGGTCCGCCAGGCCCTCGCCGAGCTTGATGTCCGTGCCGCGCCCAGCCATGTTGGTGGCGATGGTCACGACGCCCGCCAGGCCTGCCTTGGCCACGATCTCGGCCTCCTTCTCGTGGTACTTGGCGTGGAGCACCTGGTGCTCGATGCCCCGCTCGTCCAGCATGTCGCTGAGGTGCTCGGAGACGTCGATCGACCTCGTCCCCACCAGCACGGGCCTGTCGCTCTCATGGGTGGCGACGATGTCGTCAACAACAGCATCGTACTTCTCCTCCACGGTCCGGTAGAGCCGGTCCTGCCCCGCGGTGCGCTGGAGTGGGCGGTTGGTCGGGATCTGGAGTACGTCCATGCCGTAGATGTCCAGGAGCTCGCCCTCCTCGGTCTTGGCGGTCCCGGTCATCCCGGCGATCCGGTCGTACGCGCGGAAGAAGTTGGGGAACGTGACGGACGCCAGCACCCGGGTCGGCTCCTTGACCTCGACCTCGGTGAAGCCCATCTCGAGGATCTGGTTGTTCGCCTCCTTGGCCTCGAGCGCCTCGTGGAGCCCTCCATCGTACCGGCGCCCCTGTATGACCCTGCCCGTGAACTCGTCCACGATCCGCACGTCGCCGTCCTGCACGACGTAGTCCTTGTCCTTGGTGAAGAGGGTCTGAGCCTGGAGCACCTGGCGCGCGGCCTGGTAGAGGTGGACCGTCCCGGTGTCGGTGAGGTTCTGGACCCCGAGCGCTCCCGTCAGCTTGGAGTACCCCTCGTCCGTGAAGAAGGAGCGCTTCTCCTTCTCCTCGACCTCGAAGTCCTCACCCTCCTTGAGACCACGTACCATATAGTCGATGAACTGGAACTCCTTGGGGGTCACGCCGGTCTTGCCCGATATGATGAGCGGGGTTCGGGCCTCGTCGATGAGGATGGAGTCGACCTCGTCGATGATGGCGTAGCTCGTTCCCCGCAGCAGCTTGTCCTCGGCCTTCTTGACCATGTTGTTGGTCTTGAGGTAGTCGAACCCGATCTCGTTGGCGGTGCCGTACGTGATGTCGGCCTTGTAGTTCTCCCTGCGCTCCGGGCACTTCATCTCGTGCTGGATGACGCCTACCGAGAGCCCCATGAACTCGTAGACGCTGCCCATCTCCTCGGCGTCCCGGCCAGCTAGGTAGTCGTTGGCCGTGACCACGTGGACGCCCTTGCCCTCGATGGCGTGGAGGTACGCCGGCATGGTCGCCACCAGTGTCTTGCCCTCGCCGGTGGCCATCTCGGCGATCCTGCCCTCGTGGAGCACCACTCCGCCCAGGACCTGCACGTCGTAGGGCCGCATCCCCGTGACCCTACGGCTCGCCTCCCGCACGGCGGCGTAGGCCTCGGGCAGCAGGTCGTCCAGGCTCTCGCCATCAGCGTATCTCTCGCGGAACTCGTCGGTCTTGCCAGCAAGCTTGTCGTCCAAGAGAGCGCTCATATCCTCCTCGTAGGAGTTGACCTGCTCGACGATGCCATCGAGCCGGTGCAGCTCCCTGGCGTTGTACGAGAATATCCTCTTGGCCCCGTCGTAGACCTTGTCGAGTATGGATGCGTCCTCCATGCGGTCACCTTGCATCATGAGCATCACTTCGAAGTGGTGACGGTCCTCGATTGTTTTTTAAGGCCCACCCACGAGTGCGGAAATGGGTACCATCCTCGCACTCCTGCATCGCAGGCGCCCCCCCTACCCCGACGGTCCGGGCTCGGACACCGTGCGCCCGAACCGCCCCCACTTATCCAACGAGTGGATCGCAGAGAACATCGGGCGACCGGCCAACGTGCTCGACCAGGAGCTGGGCAAGGAGCTCACGCCCGGCTCATCCACGCGCACCGGGGACGATGAAGAAAAGGAGAGGGTGGACGGAGTCCCGGCCGGGGCCTGCCTCGTTCCCTCGCGGCTACTCTCGCTCCTCGAGCTCCACTGCGCGGGCGACGTTCTTGCCGCGGAAGGACCGGATGGGGTGGAAGGGGTCACCGAGGTACTCCGGCCTCTCATCGGCGAAGCGCTCCTTGATCTCCCTGGCCGCTCCTTCGATGCCGTTGACATCGCCGTCGAGGCTGAGGTAGAAGCCTGCTGTCGTGGGTGGGAGCGCGGCCGCGGGAGCGATCACGGGGTAGGGCACAATGCGCTCGTGTGCCGAGGCCTCGATGCCGTGACGCTCGGCGAGCTCGTCGGCGTACAGGCCAAGCTCGTCCATCATCCCCTCGGGGTCGTCGGCGGTGTAGGCTACGTCCAGGTGGCCGTCGAGCTCCTTCTCCTTGGCCAGCACGTAGGACGAGAGCCTGTACCCGCGCCACGCCGCGACCGGGTGGAAGAGGTCCACTGCCTTGTTCAGGGGCAGACTGTATCCCTTCTCCCTGGTCTCGTGGACGAGGTAGCTCGTGGCGTCGAGGACGTCCCTCTCCGAGCCCTTCAGTACGACCTCCCTGCCGTAACCGCCCACTTGGTGGGCGATGAGGGGGTTGTGCTCCGTCTCGACATCGTAGGCGGCGCCGATCTCGTCCAGGGCCTTGTCGATGTCCTTGACCTCGTTCCGGTAGTCATCGCCCCTGGGCCAGTTGATGTAGTTGAGTATCACTTCCGCGTCCATGGGGTGCCATATAGGGGGCAGGTCGTTATATAGTTTATCATGGGGGAGTAGTGACAACTGGCTGCTGGGCCGAGGGTGGTCATCTACCCGCAGAGCACCCTACACGTCGACCAGGTACCGCTCGAGCAGCGTGTCCAGGGCCATCAGCTGCTGCTCCACCCTTTCCGTCAGGGGCCTGGGCCCGTCCCCGTCGAAGGGGGAGCCCTCTATGGTGTAGCCGTCGATCCCTAGGGCATGGGAGAACCCCGAGAAGGTTCTGGGGCCTTGCTTCGCCACCGGCTCCTGGGTCGCGAACCGCTCGCCTACCTTGGCGGTCGCTGCCGCGGCCGCGTCGAGGAGCGCGGGGTCGTGCACGAGGGTAGCGTAAGCGAAGTGCTTCCGCCCGGTCTCGTGTAGGTCGGCGGTGAACTGCACTCTGTCCCGGCTCACCAGCTTCTTCTCGAGAAGCCGTGCCACCGCATAGGTCTCCCGGGGGATGACCGGCGACCCCAGCGGCCGGTGACCGAACACGGTGTGGGGGTCGTGCAAATATAGCTGGTCGAAGAGCGAGAGCTCGCCCTCGTACGCGGGGGCCGCGCCATCCTCGAGATAGCTCTCGTGGCCGGTGTTCCGGCACGCGTCGAACCTCTCGTAGCTTGAGACCGGCGGTGCGCCGTAGCCGGCCATACGGAACATGGGCGCACGCTCGTCGGCCGGCTTGCTGTACTCGTCCACGTGCACCACGGGCACGATGGTGACCTCACCGTGCTCGAGGTACTCGCGCATCCCAGGCGAGGCGAGGATTGACCTCTACCCCCACAACCAGCGCAGCTACGAGAAGGTGAAGCGGCTCTTCAAGAAGGAGGACCGAGTCTGCGTCATCCAGGCGACTGGGACCGGGAAGAGCTACCTGATCGGGAAGCTCATCGCGGACAACATCGAGAAGAGGAGCATCATCCTTGCACCCTCCCGCTACATCCTGAGGCAGATCGAGCGGGATTTCCACTACGTGCTGTCGAACAACGTGCGGAGGACCTACGCGAAGGTCGCGAGACTCCAGGCCGACGAGTTCAGGGGCCAGCCGTATGACCTGATTATCCTGGACGAGTACCACCGCCCCGGCGCGAAGGAGTGGGGGAGGGGCGTCGCGACTCTCCTCAATACCAATCCCACCGCGAAGGTGTTCGGGACTACTGCGACGCCCATCCGTTACCTCGACGATTGCCGCGACATGTCCGAGGAGCTGTTCGCCGGGAACGTGGCCAACTAGATCGGACTGCCCACCGCGATCGCCCGCCGCATCCTGAAGGCGCCCGTCTACGTATCAGCGCTCTACACGCTCGACGAGGAGATCGAGCGTCTGAAGGACAAGATCGTGGATTCAAAGAGGACTGACGATGAGAAGGAGTCGCTCCTTGACGAGGTTAAAGCGGCGCAGATCGACTGGGAGAAGGCGAAGGGCATACCGAAGATACTCAGGAAGCACCTGAAGGCCGGCACCAACAAGATCATAGTGTTCTGCCGGGACCGGTTCCACCTGGACGAGATGGAGCTTGAAGTCCAGAAGTGGTTCCTGAAGGCGTTCAGGGAGAGGAAAAGGAAGACCTACCGCGTTCTTAGCTCCGAGAACGAGAGAGACAAGGAACTGAAGAGGTTCGGAATATGTTATTAATCACCAGCTGGGAATCAGTAGAATGAAGAACTGCCATCCTTGCAGTCGCTTCCTGCCGGGAAGTAGCGGAAAGGATAATCGCCACGCGGATTGCGATTCTCGCGGATGGCCCTTGACATTGTTCAGAAGGTACTCCTTCCGAACACCACCCCTGGTTCTTAAAGGAAACGGCACCCTGGCAGGGGGGCGGTTCTGAACACCAATCCTTGGCCAACGACCGACCGATAAAAATAGGGCGTTTAGTTAATCGGTTGGTCGGAGATTATACGCCAGGAGCACGTTTTCAGCGTGCGGAGCCGCAGCCAATCAGCCAGCCAACCAATCCTAGTTCGCGTATCAATAGAGGGTTTCCTTGACACCCTAGCTCCCACTAATTAGGCACGCGATTCTCGGCTAATGCCGCCCATTGCAGC
>CAZFHY010000035.1:0-8714 GCA_964519305.1 Candidatus Undinarchaeota archaeon | reverse complement strand
CCGAAAAGCCCGGGGGTCTCGTTTCCGCAGTGAAGAACATACTCGGCGGAGGACAAAAAGAACCGCCCGCCAAGCCCGCAGCTGCTCCGAAACCTGCTGGCGTGGACGATATCCTTGGGGTCGATGCACCGAAGCCCGACCCGAACGCTCCAAAACCGGCTGGTATCGATGATGTCCTCGGCGGCGATAGTGGCGGCGACCTCGACGGTCTGGACGACCTCCTTGACGACCTTGACGTCTAGCGTTTAGCGAGGCATTATATTAAACATATACAGTCCTTTCAGCACATATATAAGGTTAAGCGAGAAGTACCTTGACTATGAGTGGGAGGTCCGAGCGTGGGTTCATCTTCACTCTGGATGCCCTCATATCCCTCACCATAGTGGCCCTCCTGATATCCGCTCTAGATTACGGTACGAGGCCTATCCCCGACTATACACAGCTGGAGACCTCTCGCCTTGCCAACAACCTCATGGAAGCGTGCGCAGGGCACCTTCCTGACGAGTCCTGTTCGCTTACGATCCATGAGAGCTGTCCTTTCCAGCACTGGCTCGAGAACGTGAATCCTAACATGGCAGCACGGATAACGTACGAGACACCGTATTTCGGTGTGTACGAGCCGGGGCTCGAGCTGTTGGTGCAGGACTATATCGACAATGGGTTCCCGGAGGATGACCTTCCCCCAATGATCACTCGCGCCGGAGAGCTGCGCGAAGAGCTACAGCGTATAGGGAACTCGTCGCTAGTGCTCCAGCTCGACCGTCCGCTCGACTGGTCGGCCTTCACCAGGAGCGCCAAGGGTTTCAATCTAACCCATAGCGTCCTCATGGATACGATCCTCGCCCAGCACCTGACGGGCCATCACATCCGGGGCTTCAAGGAACGGGCTGATGAGATCGAGACGGAGAACGACCTCAGGTGGCTCCCTCCCCTCGAAGATACGACGGATCAGGAAATAACGGTGCGGTTCCCGGACGCCGATCCTTACCAGACCTCCATACAGGGTTGCGTCAGACGTGTTGTGTCCGTGTGCGCGTTAAACTACCGTTACATCACAGCCCTTACCGCCAACGACGGAAACCTGACATTGGCCGAAGCGGCTGTTGCTGATGATCCGTACTGCAGATCGATGGTGTGCCCGTACCCGGTCGTCGTCCGGCTGTGCATCTGGAACCGGTTCCTAGTGACGGGGGGTGACTGAGTCGTGAACAGGCGCCAACGCGGGTTCCTTTCGGTGATCGCCTTCATCATGATGGTGTACACCCTCCTCGATGTCCTTAACCTCTACTACGACACTCTCCGGGTAAGCCAGGAGCAGCTGGATATCGGGATGGCGCTCGACCAGATGGTCTACATAGAGTCCAACATCGCCAACAGCTACTGGGGTGTCGTCGACCAGAGCTTCGGGCTCGCGTACGGCGCCGACGTACGTGAGGGCAACAGACGGTACCCTGTGGCGGACGCTTTATTCACCAGACAACGGTTCTTCCTGCCGTGCGAGCTCGAGGTGGACGGCCTCCTCCAGAACGCTTCTCGACGTAACCTCATGAAATGGGCCAGGGCGACGACCGTGCTCCTTCAGTTCGAAGGGAAGGAAGTTAACATCACCGTGGACGGTGCGGACGGGGCCCTGACCGACCTCGCCGATGCGTTCACCTTGGAGATGGACAGGTCGGACTGTGGGATGAACGGTTGCTGCGACATCACCTTCCCCTTCACCAACGACACACGTGAACCGCCCGTGTCCGACATAGATGCCCGGTACGGAGGTCACGACCTGTGCACTGACGATTGGCCGGGATGCCCTGCGGTGCCAGCAGGTCTTCCCAACGACTTCTGTATGGCGATCAGCCCGTGCGAGGTGTACGAGGACGCCCAGACTCTGGCCCAGTACTACTCCGGGATCGGTCACTCTGCGGGGAGCCTGGCCATGTCCAACCTCTTCAGCTTCACCGCCGCCTGCCCGGATTGTATCGACCATGCTACCGGACAGACCCTCTCGCGGGACATCCGGTTCCCCAAGTGCCCCGAATCTGCATCACCCGCATGTCGTGCCCTTGAAGGGTTCGCACAGAACGTCGGTAGGGGCATGGGGCTGGCCTTCCTCTCGAGCTGCCCCTACGGAAAATGGCACGATATCACAGTGGGCGTGCCCGTACGCAGCTATTGCTCCCGCGACTCCCGGGATGTCGACTGGCCTGGCAATGATGAGGACAAGCGGCTGTTGGGACCATCGGTCTTCAAGGATGGTGTGGTGGACGACGAACGCGTGGAGTCCATGGTCTGTTCGGGATACGACATCTTCGACGCCTGTGGTGGCGCCGGACTTCTAGACACCCCCAGACAGACCTACGGCGGCCACCACTGCTGCCTGTGCAACGACACGTCGCCCGAGTTCACTACCACGCGGATCTGCCTGTCCTGCAACAACACAGTGGACCTGACCATGATGGACGAGCTCGATGACCAGCTCCATCTCAATGGTACATCATGGGACAGGGAGAGAGTATCCTTGTTCGAGGACCCGGTGGTGGACGACACGGGTATCGTCGTTGAACGCACCTGTCGCATGACCACCAATACCTGCAACCACTTCACCATCCGTACATCGCTCCCGGTCCGTGTAGACGTCTCTCTGGCCGACGATCTCTATCGTATCTCGTCGTCCTTCGAGATGTCCGGCCGGCGTCGGATCGGCCGACGCTGCTCCCTCCGCCGGATCGACTGGGCTGCCATGGAAGCAGCATGCCGCATCCTTTCCACGGTACAGGAGGTGGCACCGCCCACGATGTACCAGGTGTTCGTAGGCCTGGACGGGACCTGGACGGACTACCTCGTGCGCTCTGGTGTCCCCAACGTGTTCCTCGGCTTCAACTATACCGATGGTTCCGACGATGTCAACGCCAGCGTCTTCGGATATCCTGCCCTGATAGGCGCGCTAATCGAGGCCGTCGCATCGGACCGCGAAGAGTTCAGCGCCGAGGGCAACGACTACCACTTCATCGATGCCGCGGGATCCGCTCCCGCCGGCGTCCAGGCCCGGTGCCAGCCGGGCAATACCTGCATCTACCGCTCGCTCGAGCCCGGGCTCGGAGGTGGCATCGCTGCAATCGGCCCCGGCCTGCTCGCCAGGGAGGACAGCGATGATCTACGGGCACTGCTCGTGCGCAACGAGACGGACAGCGATGGCGAGCAGTTCTGGGTACGAAACGATCCTGCCATCGGGTACGACGTCCTCCTCGAGCCCGATTACGTGGACAATATCCTTGCGCTCACGTTCGACTCCCCGTCCCTGACCGGCCTCGGAGGGGTGGGGGCGACCGATATCCTGACTCGGGGCAAGGACTGCGAATGGACCGCGGAGAAGGAGGAGTGCATGCGCCACATGATCCAGTGGTTCTATGGCCCGTTCTGCCGATGGGGGATTGATCCTGTTGGATAGACGCGTAGTGCTGGCATTGGTACTGGTAATGGCCGTCGGGACGGCGATCTGTCCCATCGAGGGCGAGCGCCGTTGTTCGGGCAACTCTATTGAGGAGTGTCAGTGCGGTTTCACTTGCGACTGGCAGGTCATCCAGACCTGTGATACGAACCTCGTCTGCAGCTTCGACAACACCGAGGTCATCCACGAGGAGTGCGTGGCGGGACCTGCTCGTTGCGAGGAGGTCGTCGACGCCACCTGTACCGGCGAGCGCTGCGACGGTCTCGACCTGACTATCAACGAGTGCCAGGGTGGCGCTTGCGTCGACACACTGCTCCAGACCTGCAATGCCGTAGGATCGAAGAGTTGCATGGACTCGAACCGGCTGCGCACGTTCGCGGGATGCGGGGACCCGGGCGACGGATCTGTGAGCTGCCTCTACAGCGGTGATGAGTTCTGCAATACAAACTCGGAATGTTCGGGCGACCAGATCCTCACCGGTACGTGCAACGTCGACCATTGCGAGAACACGGTGGCGGGCGAGCTCTGCGATGATAGGTGCATATCCCTGCGTGACGGTGAGAGCCGCTCTTGCGACGACTCGAGCGGCAACGCATTGTGCGTGGTTGACTCCACCGTCAGGTGCGGGGACACCTGCGCGGACCCCCGCAACCTCCAGCTCAAGAGCTGCGACGACACGTCGGGAGCTCCTGTGTGCGTTGTGGACACGACGGACCACTGCGACGACAGGTGCGCCATCGACGGGGGCTACGACAAGGAGATCATGGAAGGATTCTGTGACGACTCGGGCCTGGACGCAGTATGCAACGACCGGTTCCAAGAGCGGTGCGATGACTCATGCGACGATGACCGACACACCAGGTTCTGGAAGTGCCAGGTGAACGGAGGGACAGGGCTCGGATCATGCATCCTCGACACATCCCGCGGTGACGGTTCGACACCCGGTGTCGAGCATTGCGACGACCGGTGCGCCACCAGCAAGCGTATCCACGAGGGGTACTGCAGTCCACAGATCCTCCCGTTCCAGCCTGACGCCCAGTGCGACGACCGGTTCGATCCGGGATACAATCCGGACCCGGGCGGCCACTCAGCGGACGGTTACTGTATCGACGAGTGCTTCGATCCACAGGCGGACGTCACCGGGTGGAGCCCTGCAGCTGATGGGCACCAGACTACTGAGTCATTCGACCGCCGCATCCATAAGTACTACTGCCAGCTCGAGGCCGACGGGATCTCATCGTGCGCGGACGAGAGGGACACCGACTGCTTCGAGCAGAACTTCGCTGCACACTTCTATCATTCACCGACGGGTTGGTCCTTCTCTTTCGCGGGCAACGACGGCCGTGTCATCCCCAGCGAGGGCATCTACTTCATGCGCTGCGAGACCGATCTGGAGGAGCAACGGGACAAGCAGTGCACCTACGCCGATGTCATCCACAAGTGCGACGATTGGTGCACCACGGACGGTACCGAGGGCGGTAGGGTGCGCGATGGGAACACATACGAGAACTGGTTACGTTACGCTTACAGTCCCGTGACACCACCTGTGCCCGCCGACCTTAATGATGTCAAGGAAGGGTTCTGTCGGCCCACGAACGTGGAATGCCAGCGGTTCGACTACTGTCTCTCGTCCGATGACCTCCAGGAGTACAGCTGTACCACCAGCGGCGGGGACCTTCCCGAGGAGTCCAAGTGCCGCAGAGATACGATCGACAGTCGTACCCCCCTCTCGGAGTGGGACCTGACAACGGAGGACGTGGCGACCGTTGAGTACTGTCACGGAGGTGAGTGGCGTCAGTGTACCGGACCCGGGCGCCAGCGGGGCGCCGACCCATGCTGTTCCGGTGAGATCGATGCGATCCTCAACATCACCGAGATGCAGGACGAGACGAACAGCATCGACAACTGCCGGTCGGACCCTGATGAGATAGGTAGCAGGGCCTGTGACGATGTGCGCACCGATGTCGGTGTCATCGAGGAGCGGACGGTCACGACCAGGGACGGTCAGGCGACGTTCAACGTGGACGCTGATCCGACTTACGATGTCGTTGCGACGCTCGCCGGTCACACGGGCCGTGTGTGGGACATCATGGACGACGCCAGCTACGTCGTCACCGCTTCGAACGACGAGAACGTCACGGTGTGGGAACGCGGTGGCAGCTGGGCCAGCCTCGCCAACCTTACGGGACATACGGCCCCTGTCATCAGCCTTGCCAAGGACCCCACTTCATTCTACTCACTATCATCGGACGGCACTTTGCGTGTCTGGGAGCACGGGGGCAGCTTCGCGCACAACACCACGCTCTCCCACACGGGCGTGAACGACGTATCGGTCAACGGTGACCGCATCGTAGTGGCGTGCGCTAACGGCACGATCCAGATATGGGAGAACGGTGATGACTTCACCGCACTCCAGACGCTCGGAGGTCACGCGGGCGCCGTCACTGCCGTCCACATCGATACCGACTACATAATCTCTGGTGGTCAGGACTTCGCTGTTATAGTCCGTGACCGGGCCACAGGCGCTCCTTTGGCCACCTTGGTGGACCACCTCAACATCGTGATCGAGGTGTTCTCCGATGCCGACTATATCTACTCCGCCTCCCTTGATGGCACGGTCATAGTCCGCCAGCGCACGCTCCCTTTCACGATCCTTGATGTCCTTGAGGCCGCTACCGCGATAACCGATGTCAATGCCCGCGCGGATTACGTGTTCGCCGTCGTGGGCAATGGTACGGTCATGGTATGGGACCGTGGCGGTACATGGGACCCGGTCAACCTGGTACGCAATGTGGCGGACGGATGGGCTGTTTCATCGGATATGGAATACCTCTATGCGACCTCGGGTGACACGGGCTCGGTGCGCATCCCTGATCTCGTCGTCGAGACCAATAGCACCTTCGAGGTCAACCTGACCTCGGGCGGGAGCATGCTCTCGGCGCGGTTCGAGCTGACGGGGAGCGGGAACCCGCTACCACGCGAGATCGCTCTGGACGTTGGGAGCGATGATACCGATGACTGGACACGGTCGGGTGTATTATCGGGTCCCGTCACGACCGGCGACCTGTCCGCCGCTTTCCAGGCCGAGCTGGATGCATGCGCCCTGCCCGAGGGCGAGAACTGCACGATCAACGTAACTCTAGAGTTCCAGGACGGCGGGAGGGTCGCTGTGACCGACATCGACCTGCGCGTGATGGTGTTCCGACAACCTCCCGGTGTGGAGATCCCGGGATATGTGGCCGGACGTCTCGACAACGATGTCACGGCCGGAGGCCGCACCCGTAATCAGGTGTGCGGACCTTTCCCCGAGTACGACGACGCCACTGAATGCTGCATGACCTCAGCCCAGGTCCTCCAGTGTACGACGGCCATCAACACGTTCAACCTCGCTGCCATCGAGGACGTACGGCCTGCGACCTGGTGCGATGATGCCTGTGGGAACGTAGGTGACATCTTCGAGCAGATGCACGACTCGTTCAAGGCCACCTTCGAATGCATGCTGAACGGCTACTGTGTCGACCTGCGTCGGGGTATGTGCTGCACCGATGCAAACTGCCACACCTGCGGTCTTGACACCGACGACACATCCTGCGCCGACCTGTTCGATGACAAGACCTGTGGTCCGGGCGGGGACGAGTACTGCTCGCAGAAATGTTCAACATGCTTCGTCAACGCCACCGACCTTCTCATGGGGACGGTCCTCACCGAGCTGAACAATATCACCAGCCCGTTCGTGGTGGACCACATGCGCAGGCTTGCTGACAACGCCATGTGCGACCAGAACACACGCTTCTGCCGCACGAAGACACTGGGCGAGCAACCCTGCACACCTAGCGGGGAGCAGCTGGACGGTATGGGCCGCAACTGGCGCAGCGACAACTGCATGTCCGGTGTGTGCGACGCCGGATGGGGACGCTGCGACAACGAGTCCATGCGCGGCGGTTGGTACCTCCGTGGACTGGATTCCGTTCCCGCGGTCGAGCCCGAACCTACGGACCTTTGCGATGATCTCCAGGGGAGCGGCATCGTGGACGCGATGCGCGACATGTGGTGTGGTGACCAGAACAGGGTGAACACCCTCCTCGACATCCATTTCGTTGCCAATTACACGAACGTCCCCTGCCTCAGATGCCCCGATCTAGTGCCGCCACCAGGCGCCACCATGCCGCCGGACTATTACGGCGGGGGGGCCGATGTCGAAGAGACGGTCATCACCCAGGGTGAGATGCCCATCCCCGAGCCTGCTCCGGAAGGGCTCGGCAGCTTCAACCTGGCGCCCTACAATGCCGGTATCGATGCCATTTTCCCCGCTCTGGTGGCCGTGTTCCTCATAGGCCTCCACCGTCTGCGCGTGTGAGCTGATCGGGACATATCCCGACCATTTTGAGCCTCCATTTGAGGTAGGTGTTATCCTGTCCGATAATGCATGTCGACGCTAGTATTAAAACCGAAGACCGGCACATATTTTCCGTACGACGAGGTACGTCATTAGGAGGGCAATAATCATGACAGGAAAGAAAGTGCTCCTGACGGTGATGATCATCATACTGGTCATGGCCGCGGGCCTGGATGTAAACTTCTACGATAGAGGACGGGTGAAGCAGAAGAGCACCCGTGAATACGTCAATACGACGGTGAGGATAGAGATATGGGACCATGCCACGGCGGGTACCAAGCTCTACACCAAGGACGGTACTGCCACCAACGGGAGGTGGAACATAGCCGTCGGGCCCGTCGAGCTCGAGTACGGCAAACAGTACTGGAAGGAGTACACCATCGGTGGTGAGGACGCCGACTTCAACGGAGCGGAGCGACAGCCCTTCTACGCTCTCCATGGTGGCATCAAGACCGGGTACCTCATCACGGACGCCACCGCCGACCTCGTCGTGGACACGGCCGCCCACCGTGTTGGCATCAACAAGGCGAGCCCCGGATCCACCCTCGACGTGGACGGGACGGTCGCCATATCCGGGGACATCGCCGTGAACACCGATAAGGTCTCCATCACCGCGTCGAACGGCAACACCGCTATCGCAGGCACGCTCACCGTCGACATCGTCAACGAGAAGACGGGGGCCGCCGGAGTAACCATCGAGGGCGCGCTCATCAAGGACAGCGCGTTCGATACCAACGTCGCTACCGCGGGCGTGACCCTGGCGGGCACCACGCTCGCTGCGGACGGCACCGACACCAACATCAACATCGCCATCACCCCGAAGGGATCCGGTGAGGTCGACATCACTAAAGTGGACATCGACGCCGGCACCATCGA
>CAZFHY010000034.1:0-12287 GCA_964519305.1 Candidatus Undinarchaeota archaeon | reverse complement strand
CCGCCACAGGCTACAACGACACCACCGTCGCATCTGGCACCGAGTACTTCTACGCCTCCGTGGCAGAGGACAACGCTGGCAACGTGGCCAACGACACGTTCGCCACGGGATCGGCGTACGTCGCCTACGACGGATCGCCGTGCAACCTCAACGCGTCAGCCACCTGGAACGACACGGTATGCCTCCACGTCACCTGCGAGGACCTGGTGGACGGGCCGCTCCTGAGGGCCATGCTCGAGATCGACGACATGCCCAACGTCACCGACTGCCGTGCCTACGGCATCCACCTGAACCCCGGGACCAGCAGGTACGAGATGGGCATCGTCGGCATCAACCTCACAACCTGCGGCTACGACCTGGACTCGACCAACAGGACCCTCTCAGTGCAGAGTTCGTGCGCCGACGTCGACGGGATCACGAACTCCACCACCATCGACGTATCCTTCATCGAGATACCCTGATATTCAAAGATAGCGTTGTCACTGGGGGTGACAACGTATGCTCCGACCTATTATGCGAAAAAAACGCGATTTCCGTTCTATTTATCGAGGAATAAGGAAGGATAGCCCTTATTAAGGTATAATAACCGAAATCCCTTTATAGGGGTTGGGCCTCATAGACTTCTCGTATGGGGACCGGGCATGCATGTGTGATGGTGCGCTGCGGACATGGCGTGGAATCACCTCCCACTCTCGTGGACGGTCCGGCGAGCGCTCCGCCAAAACGTTTTAAAGGATTACGGTTCCCATCCGACTTAGGTGCTATCGTCCATGGTCACGAACACCGGGAAGGCAATGATCCAGACCGTGGTCGCGGCCATCAACTTCGTTGGCGGCTACGTCCTCTTTCCAGCGAACCGCGCTCTGGGTACCGCTCTCATGATCTGCGCTCTCGTCCTCATCGCGTTCGCATGCGCGTCATCACCCCACGGGGTGAGCGGGAGCGATGAGTGCGCAAGCGAATCATAGCGTCCAGGTCGTCATATTCAATCTTATGTGTGCTTTCTTCTGCGTAGTCCTCATCATCTTCGGGGCCACGACGGCAATAATCGCCGATCCGAGTCTTGCTCGGCTGATAGTCATCACGGGTGCCTTCGGCTTCCTCCATCTGATCCAGATCTACTCGCCCGATCATCTGCTCTGCAAGTGCGGCGGTCATTTCTGCCCTCGCTGCAGCTCGATCCACTGGTCGATGCTCGCCATGGCCTACATCGACTACTTCATGCGGGCACCGTTCCTCGAGCTCGTCAAGCTCAACGTCAGCTTCTCCTCCATCATCGGGGTAGGCCTTATCGGTGTCATGCCCATTCACGGAATGATGTCGAGGATCGACCAGCAGGCCTCGGACGACTCCAAGAGGCTGGTGGGAACCCTCTTCACGCTAGGATGCTACATCATCATCCTTGTCCTCATCGCCATGGGTATGCAAGCCTAACGGCAACGCGCGCATTGTCACCTTCTTAATGGTTAGCGTTTCTGGGGCATGCGGGGGGACCGGATGTACGTCACGACGGGCCGGATGGAGGAGAGGCTCACGGGGCAGGGACGGTATCGCTACCTCATCGGAACATGGCTTCCATGCCTGACGCTCGCCGTGCTCGCTGTCGTCGCCCTAATCTCGCTCACCACTCCCGCAACGGCCCTCGGGCTCGTCTCCTCGCACGTCGCACCGCCCCGACACCTTCTTGCCCTCGCCGGCGTTCTGGTCGTGATGGCGGCTCCCGTCCACAGCGCCCTTGGACAGCTGACCCGACCGCGGGTACGACGGTCCGCGACAGGAACCCTCCTCGCCCTCTTCGTGATCATCGGTCTGGCGCTCTTCACACGGTCGATGTGGGGGGAGCCCGTCGCCCACTTGCCGGGGTACGACACGGGGCAGTACTACTACCTGTTCTCGGCCTACCGGTCCGCGCTCCCCGACGTCGCCTACCCGCACCTCTCGCCCTACCTGCGCACCCACCACCCGCCCGGGCTCTACGTCCTCTACGGGACCTTGTCCCTCCTCACGGACATGGGCCCTTCGGGTTTCATGTACCTCGTACAGTTCGGCCTTACGGCCCTCACGGCAGTCCCCGTGTTCGTCCTCGGACGCCGGGCGGGCGGGACATCGGCCGGGTTCCTTGCGGCCCTTCTCTATCTCACCTCTTCCGTTCAGTTCCTCGTCGCCTCGAAGTGCTACCTCAAGACGACGCTCGGACAGTTCCTCCTGCTCACGCTCCTGCTCCCCGTGCCGACGGCTGTCAGAGGTCTCATCGGCGGGACCCTCCTCCTGACCCACCGTGCCGAGTTCCTCGCCGCGGCCCTCGCCCTCGGGGCCGTGGCCGTCTTCGACAGCGGTGCGAGGAGAGGTCACGTCGCCGCCCTCGCGATCGCCGGGCTCCTGTTCCTCGTCCCGCTCCACGGATCGTTCTCCCTCGTCGTCGTCCGCACCCTCGGCATGGCCTACGGTTCGTCCGGCACGTTCATCGATATCGAGCAGGCGAGCGGGATCGGTCCGCTCCTACTCCTCCTCGCGACATACTCGCTCTGGTCCCTCCTGCGCCACACACCCCTCCTCGCCGCATCGCTCGTGTTCTGCCTCGTCAACACCACATTCGAGTTGTTCTTCTACCACCGCTTCGTTGCCACGCTCGACCTCACGGCCGTCATCGCCGCATCGGTCGGCGCGGCCCTCCTCATGCGGGAATGGCGCGGACGGAGGGGTGACCGGGCAGCGATGGCCGTCGCAGCAGCGGCACTTCTCGTCCCCGCCACGGCCCAGCTGGCCTTTGTGACGGGCGAGGCGCACACCATCCGTTTCCCCATGGAGACAGTTCGCGCTGCTGTGTGGATGCAGGAGGGGATACCGGGGGACGCCGAGGTCGTCGCCGTCTCCCAGGACGCGACGCTGGCCCTGTACTCGCAGAGACGCGTGCTCCTCCCCGGGTACCTCTGGTGGAGCAGGTTCACGGCCGCCGAGTGGCGTACCATCTTATCCTCGGGCGATCATGACCGGGTGGTAGCGGCCCTCGCGAAGCATCCCGATCCGCTCTACGTGTTCACGAGCCACCGGAGGCACCTCAACAGGGGGGCGTTCGATGGGCCGTGCTTCACGACGGTGTTCGAGGCTTCAGGTGCCGTTGTGTACAGGCGGGAGGATGCGTGCAGGGAGGGCATACCTCCCTGAGTAGTTATCGGCCTTCTCTGTTATCATCAACGAACACGGTATGTCGCAGTATGGCGTGGCACGTCAGAAGAAGGGATCGGACCTCATCGATCGGCACGATCTCGGGCATGCCGGAGAGCAACCGGCCTAGGTCCTGGCAGGGCGCATTGGCTCGTGTCGGTTCCGTAAAATATGGTAGGTCCCATTCCGGAAATTATGATAGGTGTCGGTTCCGTAAAATATGGTAGGTCCCATTCCGGAAATTATGGTAGGTTGGGAACGGAGGCGGACCCATGAGAGAAGAGCAAAAGAACCCCGCTCCGGATAGTCCTCCGGAGATGTCGCGAATGAAGCCAATGCTGAGTCGACACAAGGTACAGGTCCTGCTCGAAGCAGGTCATACGAAACAAGAGGTCGCGCGGCTCACCGGGATGGGGATCTGTACCGTGCGGAAGGTCCCCTGTGCAAGCACGGCCTTCCGGGAGGATATCGTCGCCATCAAACGCTCTGCCCGTTCATCGGTCCTCCAGCAGCCACTTCCACAGGGGGATGAACCGGATCATCTTTCCGTTCACCTTTTCCCTGGCATCATGATCATCCGTTATGATCGACCCCTGCTCCAGTCCGAAGGCATCCATCGCCTCCAGCAGCCCTTTGAGCTCACGCTCCCTGTTCTCGTCCAGACGGTATGAGACCTGGATGACCTGAGTGACATCCTGACCCTCCTTTACCACGAAGTCGCACTCACCCTTGTTCCTGTAGTAATAGACCTCCATCCCCTTTCTCATCAGGTAGAGGAACACCAGGTTCTCGTATAACCTGCCTATGTTGTCGCTGAACCTGAAGCTGACCACGTTCGATAGACCCGGATCGATGCCGTACACCTTTCTCGGGTTCACTTCCTGTTCCTTCAAGGAATAGGCGAACTTGGGAACGAACGATACCATGCAGGCATCCGTCAGGTAGGAGGAAAAGCGTTCTACGCTGTCCAGGCTCAACCCTATGAACTTGGCGATTCTTCGGTACGAGATACAGGACGAGAAGTTCGTCAGGTAGTACCTGGCAAGCGAGTTGAGCCTATCCACCCTCCGTATCCTATGCCTTTGTGCAACATCCCTGACCATGATGTCATCAAAATACCTTCTGAGTATCTCCTTCTTCTCCCCCTTCAATGCCACCAACGGAAAGCCGCCGAACTCCAGATAATCCCTGAGCAGCTGGCGTATTCGGACCCTTTGTGAAAGCACATCCAGCTTGGTTTCCAGCCTCAATCCATTGAACTGAAGGAATTCCCGGAAATCCAGTGGAAATACCTTCAGCTCGACCCATCTTCCCGTGAGCAGGGTTCCCAACTCCCTACTGAGCAGTCGGGAAGTGGAGCCCGAAACGAGAACGTGAGCATCCTTCCTTTCATGCAGGGCCCTTGCGAACCGTTCCCAGTTCGGGACGTTCTGGACCTCGTCCAACAGGACATACGGAACTCCCTCAGGTCTAACTATCTCGATATAGGCATCGTATACCTGCTGCAGGAATTCAAGGGAGAGTGAATCCGCGAACCTGGGCTCCTCGAAGTTGACATACAAGAAGGATGTCCTGGGCTCTCCATTGACGATCCGTCTCTTGATGAATTGCCTCATTAACGTGGACTTGCCGCTTCTCCTTACACCCGTGATGGCGACGACCTGATCAGTGAGCACCAGTCTGTCCAATCTTGAAAGATAATCCTCCCTGTATACACCCGCATCATGGTCCCTCTCCCAAGGGTTCCAATCCCCCAGTATCTCGATGATCATCTCCTTTTCCATGGATAGATATGGGCAGCCCATGTGTTTAAATATATCGGTCACTTTACAAAATTAGTGACCGATATGATCAGATGGTCGAGCATCTGTCAATCGGACCCGGAACAACGTCGCAGTCATCCTGGCAGTGCTCGTGCTCAAGTCCTGACGGTCAGGCGTCGAGAGCGTTGCCGACAAGCCCGCCGCGCCACTCAAGCCAGAGCCCAAGCCTGAAGTGAAGGTCGTCGCAGAGGACATGACACCCGTCGAGGCGCGCAAGGACGTGAAGGCACCCCCAAAGGAGGAGCGCGCACCGAAGAAGAAGGCGTCTAAGAAGAAGCCAAAGAAAAAGACCTCGATAAAGAAGAAGAAGGGTACGCGAAAAAAGACCTCCAAGAAGGCCTGAACAGATCAGGTAAGAGAGGACACCTGGCCTAAGTCCTGGCAGGGCGCATGGGCTCGAGGCAATAATATGTCCTGAGGCACTCCACGCATAGGGAGGTCCGCTTGAAGGAGTAGCAGAACTGAGGTGTGAAGTGCTGTCCGCATTGTGCGCACACGATCTTCATGACGGTCGGATAGGTGCTATTACGGATTAATAACCTTTTCTACAGGATTGGCGGCATGGACGTCGTGGGCCTCTGTCGGGAACTGATCCGTATCCCCAGCTACGTGCAGCGGGACGGCGATCGCCTCCTGCGCTCGGAACGGGCGGTCGGCGAGTTCCTCTCCTTCGTGCTGCGTGAGCGCGGGCTCTCCCCGCTGTCGCAGGAGGTGGAGGACGGCAGGAGGAACGTCATAGTGGGCGCCGAGAACCCCCGCGTCCTCTTTGTCTCGCACCTGGACACGGTGGCCCCCTCGAGCTCGTGGTCCTTTGATCCCTTCTCCGGCGAGGTGCGCGATGAACGGGTGCACGGCGTGGGTGCCGTCGACATGAAGGGCTCCATCGCGGCCCTGGTCACGGCCCTGAGCGAGGAGGGTCCCGGGAACTGGGCCGCCCTGTTCGACGTCGGTGAGGAGTACGATTTCAGAGGTATCAAACGTTTCCTGTCCGAGCACACACTCTCTCCCGATATGGTCGTGGTCACGGAACCGACGGACCTCACCATCCGCCACGCCCACCGCGGACTGATCGAGCTGTCCCTCCGCGTCCGGGGCAGAACCGCGCACGCCTCCGAACCATCACGGGGAAGGAACGCCATCACGGGGCTTGTGGGAGCGATCGACGACATAGGTCTCGACCGGTTCGCCCACCCGGACCTCGGTCCATCCACCGGTAACCTGGCCTACCTGCACGGCGGGCTCGACACCGGCGCGGGACTGGGAAGGGAGGGGAACCAGGTGCCCGACCTCGCTGACGCTGTGATCGACGTCCGGCCTGCGGATCCATCACTTGACGCTGCTAAGCTCCAAGAGCTGCTCCATGGTGCGATCGAGGCCCGCGAGCTCATACTTGAGAACGTGACAGTACGTCACGACAGAGGACCGCTCCTGACAGGCAGGGACGAGGCAGGTCCCGTTGCCGAGGCGGTCTCCTCAGTCCTCGGTTCGGCGGAGTTCAAACCGATGAGCGGGTACGGTGAGGGGCAGATGATCAAAGAGGCCTGGGGCTGTCCTGTGATCTATCTCGGGCCGGGACCGTCGGCCATGACCCACGTTCCCGAGGAGTACGTGTCGATAGAGTCGATGCGTTCCGCCGTCAAGATCTACCAGGCCATCCTGGCCGCCTACCGGTAGAAGTCACTCCAGCCCAAGAAAGGAGAGGACGATACGAGCGGACTCGATCCCTGTACGGTCCTGACCCTCGGCAGTCGTACCAGCAACGTGAGGTGTGAGCACTAGGTTCGGGGCTTCCGGGAACGGCTCTTTCACCGGCTCTGCGGCGAACACGTCCAGCGCGGCCCCGGCGATGGTGCCCGAGCGGAGCGCTGCTACCAGCGCATCCTCGTCGACCGTGCCTCCGCGGGATGTGTTCACGAGGTACGAGGTCTTTCGCATGGCCTCGAGCTCTTCAGTTCCGATCCATCCGCGCGTGCTCTCGACCAAGGGCATGTGCATGCTAATGAAGTCAGAGGACGTCAATAGCTCTTCCTTGGACACAAGTGGGACGCCCATCTTGTCGGCGTACGGCCTCACGGCGTCCTCGAACTTGTCGTGGGCGATGACGGTCATGCCCAGTGCCTGGCACATCCTACCGAGCTCCTGCCCGATATTGCCGAAACCCGCCAGCCCCAGGGTCTTTCCCGCAAGCTCCACGCCCTTGAGCTTCTTCTTCTCCCACAGGCCCGCCTTCGTGGACGCGTCCCCGCGGGCGACGTGGCGGGCCAGGGCGAACATCAGCGCCAGGGCGTGCTCAGCGACCGAGCGTGTTGTTGCTGTTGGTGTGTTGTGCACCTCGACACCCGCCGCCTTCGCCGCTTCCAGGTCCACGTTGTCCAGTCCGACACCGGCGCGGACAATCAGCCTTAGCCTGCCCGGCTCGGCGAAACGGTCGGCCCGTACCTTGGTCCTGCTCCGGATGATCGCTGCATCGAAGGTCGGGAGCATAGCCTGGACCTCTTCTGGTGTGTTATCGTTCGCCTCAACGGTCTCCAGGCTCTCCCGGAGCAGCTCAATCGCCTTCAGCGCAAGGCCGTCAGCCACCAGGACCCGCGGTCCATCGTCATCATTCACCACGTTCGGCACCGCCTGCGGCCACCGGGCTATGTTATTTAAGCTTTCGGCACCCTGTTTATTTCGTGCTGCAGGTGGACGGCTCCATGGGGGAGGGGGGCGGCCAGATAGTCCGAACATGCGTTGCTCTCTCCATGGTCACTGGGACCCCCGTTTCCATCACGAACATCCGCCCCGCCCGTCCCAAACCTGGGCTCAGGCCTCAGCACGTGGCCGGTATCCGGGCAGTGGCCGACATGTGCAACGGCGCAGTGGCCGGTCTCAAGGAGGGTTCCAGGAGCATCGTGTTCGAGCCACGGAATTCGCGTCGAGGCGTGCTCACGGTGGACGTGGGGACGGCAGGCAGCATATCCCTTGTGCTCCAGTCCCTCATGCTGGCCGCCCTGGCGAGCCCGCGTGACCTTCAGGTGAGCGTCACCGGTGGTACCGATGTGAAGTGGAGCCCACCGATTGACTATGTCAAGAACGTCACGCTCCCGTTCCTTGGCACCATGGGCTACCATGGGAGCGTCTCCGTGAACACCAGAGGCTACTACCCACGTGGAGGCGGATGGGCCGAGTTCCACTTCCGTCCCAGCACCCTCTCACCCGTGAAATGCGTGGAGTCTTTGCCCCCGCGGACCGTCGGCGGGATCTCCCACTGTACCGGTCTGCCGAAAAAGGTCGCCCAGCGTCAGGCTGTAGCTTGCTCGACCGCTCTCGCGGAGCAGGGTCTGGGCCCGGTGACTATCCAAGAGGAGGCGACGACCGGTCACAAGGGCTGCACAGGCTCGGGCATCTGTGTGTGGAGCGATACGGGGTACGTAGCCGGTTCCGAGCTCGGGGCTCCCGGCAAACCGGCCGAGCGCGTGGGACAGGAGGCGGCCGACGACCTCCTGCGCAACCTTTCCATGGATCTGCCCATCGACCCTCACCTTTCCGACCAGATAGTCCCTTTCATCGCAATGGCCCCGGGATCGCGCGTCCATGTCCACGATACATCACACGTGCGTACCAACATCGCTGTCGTACGTCTGTTCCTCGGGGATGTGCTCGAAGTAAAGGATTTGGGGAACCATGTCCTAGAACTACGTTCACGGGGGTCTGGGATGTGAGGAGGACGCTCGCGCTGCTCATCGTCCTGTCGATCGCTCTTGCCGCGGCCCCCGACTATGGTGAGCTGCGTGTGGAGGTGTTCATCGAGGGCTCCGAGAAGGAGGTGTGCCGTGGCGACACCGCCAGTATCACGAGCACAGTCCGCAACCTCCTGCGAGGGAACCTACCGTTCGTCACGAACGTCACGGGACCCGCGGCACGGTTCGTGGTCACGCCCGCATACACGTGGAACCTCGGTCACGATATGGAATCCCAGTTCGTGTTCAACTTCGAGATCGATGTCGACGCCGGGCCGGGGACCTACCCCTACCGTGTCGAGAGTATCCCACGGGACGGCGCCATCATCGGAGAGGCACAGGGCAAGATAATCGTCAAGGAGTGCGTGATCCCGACGGCGGGGGACACTGGGAGCGGGACTGGTGACGGTACGGGCACGTCCGATGGTCCTGGCCCTACTACTGGCACAGGTGAGCCTGCACGTCCGCCCGTGGAAGGACCGGCTATCGATGTCTCGACCGCGATCATCGCTGCTGTCTGTCTGTTGGTCATCGTTGCAGCAGGTCTTTTCCTCTACACCCAGCGCGATATGCCGCCACCAGAGGACTTCCCTCAGCAGTACGATTACTCCTATCAGTATTTCCAGGGAGGGAATCCTTCCTTCTACGCGTCCCGACGAGCCGGTGATGCAACCGGCTACCCCGGCTACTACAATCCGCCGGGGCCCGGCTACTGATAAGATTAAAAGATTGAGCCCCGGTGATGGGGCCGTGGCCATCGACATCGTAACCGCTGGATTCCTTTCGGTGGACGCCATCTGTACGACCCGGGCCAGCGCCAAGGAAGTACCGGGCGGTGCTGCCCTCTACTCCGCTCTCGGCGCGTCTGTGTTCCTTCGCACGGGTGTCGTTGCTAGGGTGGGGAGCGACTTCCCTCAAGATCAGCTCGAGCGGTTGGGCACCCGTCTTGATACTAGTGGCATAGTACAGGTGGAAGGCGGTTCCACACGGTTCGACATCACATATGATGAGACATGGAACGAGCAGTACGACCAGATCGAGTTCGGTGTGGGCCAGCAGCTAGTACCAGCCGATATGCCGAAATCCTTCGAAGGCGCACGGGCCTATTATATCGCGCTCATGCCTCCAGAGCAGATGCTCGCCTGGATCGAGCACGTGCGTGAGAACGACGCGATCGTGGGCGGCGATACGAACGCGGTGTTCATCCGGCCTCAGCGGGATGCGAGCGTCAAGGTCGCCCGGGGTGTCGACGTGTTCTTCCCCAACCACAAGGAGGCCACCCTTCTCACCGGTAAGGAGGACCCGCGAACTGCAGCGCTCAAGCTCGCAGAGCACACGAGTGTCGTGGCCGTCAAGGACGGTGCCAATGGTGCTTACATCGCCCATGATGGGCGCGTGATCCACTTCCCTGGCTTCCACGTGGACGTGGTAGACACGACAGGTGCGGGTGACGCTTTCGCAGGTGCATTCATGGCCAGCTATGCCAAGCATGGTGATGTTGAGCGTGCCGGGTGGTTGGCCAACGCCACCGCATCGTTCAACGTACGTCGACTGGGGACAAGAGGGCTCGAGGAGCTGGACGAGAGCGTACTACCGCCCTTCGGAGAACGACCCCGCGCATGAGCTGCAGGCGGTTTTATATAACTTGCCGAGTACCCGAATCCTATGCGCAAGGTGCGACGACGGTTCCAGGCCAATCAGCAATCCCGAAGAGCGCGACCTGCCCGTTCGTCAGAACAACAGAGTGCACAGGAAGCACAACCGACGCCCGAACCGCAAGTCCCAGTGGACTCTGCCCTCGTCGACACCAACACCGGCATGGTCACGGACGCGAGCGTCGACGTTCACGTAGAGACGACCGTCGACCTTGGCACAGGAACAGAACTCGACACCGGTCTCTCCGGATATGAGAGTGATGTCAAGCATATCTATAGGGGGGTCACCGTGGACAAGGGGCCTCTCAGCGACGACAAGCACGTCTACAGATCGGCCACTGTGGACAAGGGACCTCTCAGCGACGACACGCACGTCTACAGGAAGGCCACCGTGGACAAGAGCCCCCTCGCCGGGAGAAAGGATTAAAACCTCTCGCACGTTCATTACCTCCATGCCGCACGCGCCTCTCCCTTCCGTTAAAGGGATGTCCCCCGTTACCGATGGTTCGGTGGACTCGCTTTTCGCCGCCTACGCCGCCAGCGGTGTCTTCGGTGCCGGGAGGATGGCCCGGGCCCTGGACGTGCTCGAGCAGATGGTCCGGGACGACGAGTGCACGGTGTTCCTCGGACTCGCCGGACCGCTGTCCGCGGGCGGGATGCGTCCCATCGTGACCGACATGGTGGAGCGCGGGCTCGTAGATGCGCTCGTCACCACGGGTGCCAACGCCGTACACGACCTCCTGGAGTGCTGGGACTGCCATCACTTCAACGGGAACGAGACGGCCGATGACGACGCATTGGCCGAGAAGGGATATGCGCGGGTGTTCGACCTGTTCGTCGAGGAGTCGTCCTTCGCCAGGTTCGAGGACCGGGTGCAAGAGGCGTTCGACAATATTCCTGAGAACGATTGGCGCACCATGACCCCCAGCAAGTTGTTGCACATTCTAGGCAGCGGTCTCGAATCCAGCAGCTCGGTCCTAGGTGCTGCGGCCCGCAAGGGGATCCCTGTGTTCGCACCGTCCCTCACGGACTCAGTGCTGGGCCTACAGCTGTTCCTCCGAGCACAGACGAAGCCTACTACACTTGACGTCGTGGGTGACATGGCCGCTCTGTCGGACCTAGTGTACGGTACAGAGCGTCGAGGGATGATCGCCCTGGGTGGCGGGGTCCCCAAGCACTATATGATGGGAGCTGCCACCCTTGTAGGCGGGCATGACTACGCCCTCCAGGTGACCCTGGACCGTCCCGAGGGGGGGGGTCTCTCGGGGGCGCCACTGCGCGAGGGCAAGAGCTGGCACAAGGTAGCTCGCGGCGCAGACCATGTCACAGTCATCGGGGACACATTCATCGTGTTCCCCCTCCTCTACGCCGGGCTCCTTTCCCGACTCGGGGACGAAGAAGGTGATCTATGATGGTCGACCTGGCGAAGTACCTCCAGCAAGGGGAGACCCCCTTGGGCGTCTACAGCGACGAGGGCAACGTGGTCCACTGGAGCAACATAGTCGTTACAGACCGGCGTGTGCTCATCTACGAGTGTACACCGCCTTCACCGGGAGAACTGCGTACCATAGACCTAGTAGACATCATCGACGTGCACTGCCGAAAGAAGGCAATGAGCGCCACAATCGAGATCAGGACCGAGAAGAAGGTGTTCAAGGTATACGACCTCACACGCGACGCCGGTGGCGAGGCCAAGGAGCATATAGAGAAGGCGGCCGAGGCCGCAAAGGCCCATGTCCCCGATACGATCACCCTGCCCGATGGGCGGGTGGTCCAGGTAGTCCTCCAAGAGCCAGGGGCACCTCAGGCCGTGGGGCCCGGTGAGGCCATCACCTACCGGCAACCTCAGCAGGTGCCGTCGGAGCAGCAACCTCAACAAGAACAACAGCAGTGGCCACAGCCCCAGCAGGTCCAGCAAGAAC
>CAZFHY010000033.1:0-14592 GCA_964519305.1 Candidatus Undinarchaeota archaeon | reverse complement strand
TCTTTTTACCCATCAATCCCCGAGGGATCACATTCCGAATAATTTAACGTCCGAGCAGAATGGATTATTTCAAATTAATCGTACATTGATATCCTTTATCGACCCGATTGCATGTTTATAAGATTTGGTCATCCACGAATCCTTCCGTGCAAAACAGGAACTGCTGCAGCATCATCCTTCTCGCGATCATGCTCCTTGCCTCCGTCCGTGTGGCCCTAAGGTTCGAGCTCCCCATAATGGGCGATGGCACGACGCACGTAATGGCGGTGGATGAGCTTGCCCGTACAGGCCGTCCCACAACACTCCCATACCCCGCCATGTTCTTTATCCTGGCCACTGTCACGAAGCACCTCGTCGGTGGCTACTACCTCCTCATACCTACATTGTTGGGGACTGCGACGCCCCTTGCGGTTTTCGTCCTTGCTCGACGCCTGTGCGACGACCACGTCACGGCCATCATCGCCGCGCTCTTCGCAGCCGTCCATCCGTACCACATGCTCTTCTCCTCGGTCTTCTTCATAGAGCCTGTGCTCACGTTCTTTATCCTGGTAACCTTCAACGTCCACCTTCTCTCCCTGGCGAGCGGTTCATGGCGTGACTTCGCCATCGCGGGGGCACTGCTAGGCTCCTGCGTCGCCATCAAACAGATAGGGTACATGATGGTGCCCCTCGTCATTGTGCATCATTTCCTCTACAGGGGTTCTAGCCGAGGCCTCGCTGTCATCCTCGCCATGATGGTGGTTGCCGCGGGTCCTTTCCTCTACCACTTCTATGCATCGACGGGGACCATCATATTTCCGAACGATCCCTATCTGGCGCCATCATCATCGACCTTCGACCAGCGTGCGATCAACCTGTTCAGGAGCCAGTTCCAGTTCGCACACCTTTCCGAATACATGACGAAGGAGAGCATCCTCTCCTTCTACAACGTGGGCGTCTATTTCTACATCAGGTACCATCTCAACGAGGCCCTGTTCCTCTTGCTGACGACGGTCGGCGCGCTCCACCTCCTCGCTCGTAACCCACGGGCATTCCTCTACCTCGCCAACATCATCTTGTTCTATCATCGCGGCCTCTCCCTCCTCAAGACACAGAAGTACTTCATCCATCTCAAGGTCCTGGTCCCCATCTTCATCGGCCTGGCCGTCACCGCCGTTGCACGCCTCGACCGTAGGTTCGGCAGGTATGCTGCCGTGCTGATGGCCGCATCCATCGTGGTGGCCTCCTTGCACGTATACATGACTGGCGTCGCCTCGGTCCAGGATCGCGAGAGGACCATGTGCTGGGTCCCGAGCCGCGAGACGATGGACGACCTCATCCGGGCCTATCGCTGGATAAAAGAACATTCCTATCCGGATGACACCATCGCGGACGCATGCATCGGGGAAGTGGAGTTCTATGCGAAAAGGAAGGCGGTCTGGGTCTCGATGAAAGGCGATCCCGAGTTCTACCTCTCTCTCCTCGCCGAGGACGATGCGCGCGTCAAGAAGGTCATGGACTCGGAAAGAGTGCGGTACTTCGTTGTGAAGCTCAACTTCGTCGTCAAGGGCAAGCCGAACACCCAGCAGGCCATTCCAATCTCTATGTTCCAGTACATCAAGCGCTCCCCGTTGTTCAGGCTCGCTCACCGTGAACCGGGCGTTCACGTGTATGAATATGTACCTCGAATATAAATCACTGCGACCGGAGTGTTGTCGATGCCACTGAAGGTGCTCATGTGCTCGTTCGAGTTCCCGCCCTTCAGCGAGGGAGGGCTAAGCAGGTACGCGGACGAGCTCTATCATGCGGTAACGGCACGTCATGGTATCGATGTCTCGCTCGTCACGGCGGCGCCGAGCGGAACGCCAGCGCCCGAAGGGCAAGATCACGAGGTGATACGCCTCCCGCGGTCGCTCTTCACGAACCGCGTTCTGTCGTACCCGGCCTTCTCACTCAAGCTCTGGAACAGGTATATCAGGGGGCGCATCGCGCAGGACTTCGATGTGGTCCATGCGCTCAGCCCGCAGAGCTACATCATCGCACCCTCCCCTAACACGGGATTCGTCGTCACCGACCATAACACGTTCGCCCGCCAACTGACCGACAGGTACCAGACTAGCGTCATCGACGCGATCCCTCGCCGAGCCTTCTATCATACCATGGCACGGCTCGAGGCGCGTCTCTGCCGCTCAAGCGACGCTGTCATCGCCGTGAGCGAAGGGACCGGCCGGGACCTTAAGGAGTACTATGGTATCGAGCAGAGGAAGGTCAATGTCATCCCGAACGGCATCCGGGCGGACGTCTTCAAGGATGAGCCGCCCCCTTCGAATGGAGGCGACTACGGGCACCGTCCCGACCAAAATCGTACCAAGCTCCTCTTCGTCGGCCGCCTCGTTCCGAGAAAGGGCCTTGAGCGCCTCCTCAAGGCTCTCCCCCTCATCACCGCAAAGCAATCCGGGACCACGCTGACCGTAGTGGGTAGCGGAGAGGCAGCGTACGAGAGGAAGCTCAGGGACATGGTGAGTGGGCTTGGGTTGGAGGGAACGGTCCGTTTCAAGAGTCATGTGGACGACCAGGAGCTCGTGCGCTGCTACAAGGAGCACGACGTGTTCGTGTTCCCGAGCCGGGTCGAGGGATTCGGCCTAGTCCTTCTCGAGGCGATGGCGTGCGGCCTCCCGGTCGTTGCGAGTGACATACAAGGTGTGAACGAGGTCGTTCGGGACGGGAAGGGGGGCATCCTCGTGGACTGCGACGACATCCATGAGCTTGCGGACGCGACCATCCTTCTCCTCACCGATGACGAGGCATATGCACACCACCGCGCATCGGCACTGCAGCGCGTCGAGGAGTTCTCTTGGGAACGGACGGCAAGCGCGGTCATTGACGTCTACAGGGAGGTCTGCCGGGGCTAGGGCGCACACGGAGGCATCGCCATCACGAACATGCCCTTCGAACGTTTACAACCGACCGCGGAGACGTCACCATCGATGGTGTGCGAGAAGCATCTCGGGTGACATTGTAACAATCACGCTCACTTTGCGTCCCCATCCTCAGCATCCACATCAGCGCCTTCCTCCCCAAGGCTCGCCAACAGCGATCTTGGATCGAAGTCCGCTGTCTCCCCGCTCAACCGCAGTACGACTAGATAGAGCACTACAGCGGCTGCCACGGCCGCGGGTAGCGGGACGAAACCGAGCCAGCCGCGGGATAGGAGCAGATAGGCGAGCAGGGCTGCGAGCGACGTCCTCAACGCCGAGATGGGTTCGAAGGGGGGACGAGTGCTCCTTTTCCACAGGTACGCGCCGGCCAGAAGCATGCCACAGGTCCCTGTGAGCAAGGTCGACAGGGCCGCACCTTCCAGGCCGCGGGAAGGAACGAGGGAGAGGTTGAGAACGAGAGACACTGGCGCCAGTGCGAAGGAGAAGAGCATGGGCACGGTCGCCTTTCCATCTGCGATGATAAGGGTCGATAGGACGGAGAAGGCGGTGAAGAAGCATGCCCCCAGCACGAGCGTGAACAGCGGTACGGCCGCGGGAAGGAAGTCGCGCGAGTAGACCAACGCAACGAGCTCCTCGGAGGTCGCGCACATGATCGCCGCGGTGGGCAGGATGAGAATGAGTAGGTATCTGAGTGCTGTCGCGGAGACCGCCCGGCCATCCGACTCGTCATCAGAGGCCGCGCATCTCGCCCGGACCGGGAGGAGGGCGAGGACCAGACCGTTCATCAAATGGAACGGGATCCTCGATAGGTTGACTGCTGCAACGTAGAAGCCGACCTTCACGTTCTCGGCGAGGAGCCTCTTCACGACGAACAGGTCGAGGCTCATTACGGAGGTGAATGCGACCGAGTAGAGCATGATGGGGACCGAGAAGGTCACAAGCTCACGGACGAGGGCGACATCCCGCGGACCGCTCCCCGGCAGGGTGCGCCGTGCTGCGAGCAGCCCGATTACCGACGCGATGATGAACCCGCCGATCGCACCCATTATCGAGTAGCCCAGGAGCACGAGGACGAACACACCGACCAGCCGTGTCACAGAGAACGACACCATCGCCACGGCCTGATCGCGGAACGCCATCCTGCCGTTAAGGAGGCCGAGGTCGAGGGCATAGATGGCATGGAAGGGTATGATGAGGGCCGAGAGCCGGAGGTAGGGGACCAGCGAAGGATCACCCAGCAGTGATGCGATCGAGCCGGCCGCCATGAAGTACAGGACGAAGAGCGTGAGCGAGATCGCACACGCGATGGATTCGGTCGCCGTGCGGACCTCATCGAACCTCCGCTCGCCCGCCGCGATGAACCGTGACGCGGCATGCGGGAGGCCCGAGGTGAAGAAGAGGTTGATCATGGTGATGAGTGAGACGACGATGCCGAACGTCCCGTAGTCCGCCGGCCCGAGCGTCCTGCCAAGGAAGGCGTGGATGAGGTACCCCGAGGCAAGGAATATGGCCTGGACGATGACGAGATAGACCGTGCCCTGCGCCAACCGCCCCATGATGTCAGTCCTCGCGCCTTCCAACGGATGCCGCGGTCCCCCGTTTTACGGCCTTGATGACGAAGCCCTGGGCGAAGAGGCTCGTCGAAAGGGACGAAAGGGGGAGCCACGGGAACCTGTCGACGCCCCTGACCGCCACGGGCTCGAACCCGGCGTGGTCGAGAAGACGCTTGATAGAGCGGAGCGTGAAGAAACGTATATGCTCCCACTCATCGGTGTTGGACGTCCGCGCCCACTCGACATCCTCGGGGAACCAGCCCAGGAGCAGGCAGATCCGCCGGACCACGTAGGCGATGTTGGGCGTTGTGATGACGAGGTGCCCCCCCGGGCGCAGCACACGTCGCGCCTCGTCGAGCAGTCCGCGTGGATTGAAAAGGTGCTCGAGGACCTCGCTGCAAACGACGATGTCGTAGGCGCCGTCCTGGAAGGGCAGGTCCTCCTCAAGGTCGCTGTTCACGGTAGTTACCCCCCGAGATGCCGCCCCCTCCAGAGCCGTTCCAGAGACATCGACACCAGTGACACGGTTCCCCATCTCCGCCATGAGAGTGGCGAGGAGCCCGCTCCCGCATCCGAGGTCAAGCACGTCGTTCTCCGAGCCAACCATTTCAAGGACGATCGGATACCGCTTCTCGCTCCTCTCTTCCGGGGCCAGCCCTGGCCGCCGGAGACGGTCCCGGGCCCTCATGCGCGCGATCCCCCTGACGACCGAAGACGCCAACGCCGTACACCATGGAGCGGCTGCTGTTCGTTCACGCGGCCCCCTTCGCACCGTATATTGAGGATCACGACGGGACACCTTCCCAAGGTCCCGGTGGGCGGAGGAACGTTACTCCTTCGAGCTTTATATCGAGCCCTTCGCCTTCACGGATGAGCAGTTGTATGAACCCGTCCTCGGTCACCGAGTACTGCTCGGGCTCGACCGTGAGGTCGAGGTCGTACCATGAACGCTTTCCCGAGAGCGTTCCCAGTGAAAACCACGCCCAATCACTTCGCCGTCTGCTCTTCTTGATCGTGATGTGCGCAGTCTCGCCCTCAGCGAGCTCGTGTGCTAGACGGAGTCGGATTCCAAGAGGGGCTTCAGGTCGGCCGTTGTCGTCGGTATCGATCCACTGCGGCGGAATAAAGTAGACATATGTGAGATTGCTCACTGGCCGACGGTAGGATACGTTCCCCTCTGTTGCCACTGGAGAGAACCTGTCCTGCAAGAGCCAGATGCGGCCCGATCCCGAGGACAATCCATCGACCAGAGAGAAACCCGGTGACACGGAGAAGCTCGCAGAATAGAGCTCGACCTCACCATTTTCCGCCCCGTTGATCAGGAGCTGAACGAGACCACTCTCCCCCACCCTGTACTGCTCGGGGGGTACAAGCAGGTCGAGGACATAGCGCCCCCTCTGCCCCTCCATCCTGTGGACGTACACCCATGACCAAGCCTCATTGAAAGGGCTGTTCTTCAAGCCTATGGCGACCGAACCGTTCGCGGGGATGTCGTGGGAGAGCTCAAGCCGGACGCGGAGGTCGTAACCCGGCTGTCCCGATTCGTCCAATCTGAGCCAGGGTGGGGGTCTGAAGTAGACATAGGCCAGCTTGCTCGCGGTCCTCCGTCGGGCAGTCCCTGCCCCGTCATCAATGACGGGAGTGAAACGCTCCTCGGAGATGAGGACGCGGTGGGAGCCCGGTCCCAGACCCGCTCCCGTGGTGTAGGTGGCGTTCGTCAAGGGGAGGACGAGCGTGAGCTCTGGATCGGTCACACCGAGAAAAGCAACATGGGGCGCGTCGGAGACATCGTGGGGAGATCGGGCGGGGATGCCCGACCGTTGATACTCGGGCCAGGACGCGAGGAGGACGTAGTCCGCGTCGGGATCAGATCGTTCGTACCACTGATGGATTGGCACGACAGTGGCGCGGTCGCCCATATGGTGCTGAAGGATAGGGGAATTGTGGCTCGCGACCAAGTCCGTGGGCCCCATGACCGTACCGAGTAGTACCGCGGCATCCCCGTAGGTGTCAGAATCCAGTATAGCGATGATGGACGATGTGGCATCGCCGAGGTAGAGGACGACGACGAACCAAGTGATGATGGCGGCGGTCTGCCACCAGCCACTGCGGTCCTTGGTCAGGTCAACGGCCAGGCTGGTAAGGAGGAGGGCGCAGGGTGCGATGAGGACCGCGAGGGTGGAGAGCGCTATCTGACCACCCGGGGCGGCGGTGAGCACGTTCGCGACGATGAGAAGGGAAAGGCCTCGCTCGAGCGGTGAGCCTCGCCGCATCCCATGGATGACGGCAGCGACAACGGCCGCAATGAGGATGTAGAGGACGGCCGTCGGTGCGTCCGAGCTGAGGTAGACGCCCGCTGAGGACAGAGGCCAGCCCGTCAGGAACGTATCGTCGGCGTCCGGTCCTGCCCCTTGAACGGACGACGATTCGAGGAGCTCCTGCGCGGCGTCCCAGGGGACGAGGAGGAATAAAGCGAGGAAGGCCGTCGCGAGGACGCGGTTGATGGCCAGGCCCGAGGGAGGGCCTCGGTGCCCGCGTCCAAGGTCCATGGTGTCGAGCGACCGTCGGTCCCGATAGAGGAGAGCGAGCGCTGTGATGCTAATGGCGAGCCCGCCGCGGCCGAGCCCCAGCGATACGCCGCACATGATCCCAAGGAGCGCGTGGAGGTGCCGTCCTCCGCTATGACTGGCGGATGTTCCCACGAGGAGGATAAGGAGCGCGAGAGCCGATTGGACGCCGGCCGGGCCCGCAATCGATGACATTATCGTATGGAGCGGATGGATAGCGACGGCCACGGCCGCGATGAGCCCGGCGGCGGTCCCGATGATGCGGCGACCAATTATGAAGGTAAGGAGGACGACGAGCAGACCGAGCGCGACGTTCAGAAGACGTGTTTGTGCAAGGTCGATGCCTAGAAGGGCGGCCACCAGCTCTCTGTAAAGGGGTGCGTGCGGGCAGGGGCCTGCAAGGGCCGCTGCGTTGTCAGAGGAGCCCACGACCGTTTCGCACGGGAGTACGCGGAGGGTGTTGGCACCTAGGACGGACGGATAGAGGGCAACGAGGACGAGCACTCCAATGAGCGATAGGGTGACTAGCATCGACACATCGACAGTAACGGGAGCGGTCGTGCCAATCGACGGGGCCGGTTCACGGGCGCGCGTGGGCGACTGCACACCGCTCGTGAGCACGATCCAAGAGAGGGCGGTTATCATGATGCCGCCGAGCAGGGCAACGATCGTCTGCATGGTGTGGGGGAATCCGTTCCAGGAAGCGATCCACCAAGCACTGAGTGCCCCGAGTGCTAGACTTGCCACGATCCATACGGCAGTACTCGTGGATGCCCTCTCACGGTAGCCGTAGAGAACGGTAAGGAGCGCGAATCCAGCCACGGCCATGGAGAATCGGTCCAGAAAGAGCGATCCCCTCGCCGGGACACCGCCGGTCATGGTGACGACGAGGCCGACCACGACCGAGACGACGACGACGGCAGCCGCGATTGCCACCAGCCGCCTCAGAGAGGGTAATGCTGTTCGAGCGGGCCCGCGTGATGGCATGTCTTCGTCGCCGTCCATAGTCACTTCACCGCCAGTACGATGAGGTCCATGTCGTCCCTTCCTTGCGAGATCAGGTCCCCTCCGCGCGCCAGTATCATGGTGAGGAGAGCGTCCAGTCGTGCCGTGATCCCCTTCCTGCGAGCGTCGCCACCGTTCGGAACGAGTATGTCGTACACGTGCTTTCCGAGGCTCCCCGATCCCTCGCGGGCGCTGACGATCCTCAGGCCTGACGCCTCTACGGTCCTTCGCGCCTCTGACGCCGTGAAGCAAAAGGGGTGGCATGCGTCACCCCGCCCGAGGCCCTCCTTGAGGTCCCGATACCCCTTGACGAGGGCGTTATGGCAGTCGACGGTGAGGTAGAGCACACCATCCTTTCTCAGGACACGACGGACCTCGGCGAGGAAGCACGACGGCTCGCGCACGTGGTCGAGCGTATTGGTGGTGATGACTACATCGAAGCTCTCCTCCGGGAAGGGCAGGGCCTCCCCGACGCCCCGCACGCCCGCAATCCCATCCGAAAGGCCGAAGCTCGACGAGTAGAACCTCATCAGCGGATCGAGCACGAACCTCTTACCGGTCGGGATGTGGTCGATGAACGGGCTTGCACCGCAGCCGATCTCGAGGAGTCGCGTCCCCGGTCCCAGAGTGACGGCCGACTCCAGGTTCGCACGATGCGTCCCCCAATAGATGCTCGCGGCTTCCTTGAGATGGTCGTGCTCACGCTTCCAGTCCTCTTCCCAGAAGAATCGCTCCCGCTCCTGCGCCCTCCCCCATCTCCGGGCATCCACCCTGTTCATCGGGCCGCCCCCCCGCGAAGTGAGTCCCTCAGGTCGTTCTCGCTATCCGTCTCTGGTTGAATAGCATGGTCGCGGTCTTGAAGAAGGCCCGAATAGACATCCATCAGTCGGTCGCAGTGTGCTTCCAGTGAGTACGTCCCCTCGGCCTCGGTCCGTGCCGCCGAGGCGAGTCGCGCTGCGAGCTGCGGTTCGGAGATGACCTCGACCACCTTCTCGGCGAGGTCCACGGCGTCGCCGGACCTGAACGTCCGTCCCACACCGTTGTGGACGACCTCCGGCAGGCCCCCCATGTCGCTGGCGACTACCGGGCGTCCGTGCCCGAGCGCTTCGAATAGGACGAAGGGCGAGTTCTCCGCCCAGCGGGAGGGGAGCACAACGACATCGGCTCGCTCGTAGAGGTCGTGGAGCGTCCCATCGGGGACGAAGCCGGCGAATTCCACGCACCCGTCGACGTCGAGCGTATCGGTAAGAGACTCAAGCTCGGGCCCGAGCGGTCCGGTCCCGACGATAACTACACGCGCGTCGCGTCGTCCCTCAAGGATGAGGGGTGTCGCGTAGAGGAGGACGTCTACGCCCTTCTCGCGGATAAGGCGGCCGACGAATAGCACTAATCCCGTGTCGCCCGGCGGTGAGTGTTCGACCGCGTCCACATCGACGAAGTTGGGGAGCCACGTCACGCACCGGTCCGGGAACACCTCCTTAAGGCGGTCGGCGAGTAGCCTGCACGGAGCTATGAAGGCGTCCACATGCTTCCCGATCAGACGCCGATGGAGCGTGACCTTGGCAGCCTTGAGGAGTTGATAGGGCGAGCGTGCGCATCCGCGGGTGACGCAGTCGTAGCCGAAGATCCTCGTGCACATCGTGTCCGGTGAGCTGACGTACCAGGTCTTGGGACAGACCAGGTGGAAGTCATGCACCGTCATTACCACGGGCACACCGGCCCGCTGAGCGGCGGCGAGCACGGAGGGCGAGACCACCCGGCTCACGTTGTGCGCGTGGACCACGTCGGGCCGGAACCGCTCGATGACACGCGACATGTCAACATAGATCACGGGATCCCAGAAACGCGTGACATAGCTCCACCACGGCTCGATCCTCGTCGCGCCGTACACCTCGACGTCGTGGCCTCGTTCCCGGAGCGCCTCCTTCACCCGGTGAACGTAACACTCCGCGCCGCCCGCGGGCATAGAATAGTCGTTCACCTGGAGTATCCTCATGCTCATGCCGCCCCCCGTCCGGCGCCAGCCAGCGCCCGGAACGCATCAAGATAGGCGTCCCCGATGCGATCCCAGTCGTACCGCGTCCCGCTCTCCGCGGCATTCTGCGCCATGCGCGCACGCCCGCTCTTGTCCTCCAGGAGCCGTCCGATCGCGGCCGCCAGCGCTCCCGGGTCACCTGGTGGCACGACGTAGCCGTTGTGTTCGTCGCGCACCACGTCGGGGAGCCCACCCACCACGCTGGCGATGACAGGGCTGCCCGCGGCCAGCGCCTCGAGCGCGACGACGGGCGTGCCCTCCGTGTTGCCGCTGGCGTCCACCACCGACGGCACGACAACGGCCGTGCTTGCGGTGTAGAGCGCATCCAGCTCCACCCGCGGCAGGCCCCCCGCGAAGCGGACGTCAGCGCCACGATCCCGGACCCGGCGCTCCAGCTCCACCCGCAGCGGGCCGTCACCAACGACGACAACCGGTACCCGGTACCCATCATCAGCGAGCAGGCCCGCGGCATCGACGAGGTGCTCGACGCCCTTCTTGGGGGTGAGCCGCCCCACGAACAGGAGGAAGTCCCCCTCCAGCCCGTGGCGCTCCCGCGCGCTCTCGACATCCTCCGACGCCACGCTCCCGAACCGCGCCGTATCGACGCCCATAGGGACCACCCGTGCTTTATTATCAAGAGAGGTCATACCGACGAGGGTGGAAAGGTGGTCGCGGAGATGCGAGCTGACGGTGAAGATGCGGTCGGCGTTGAGGACGAACCGCTGCGCGATCCCCCGCCGCACCCGCAGCGGGAGAGGGGCGTGCTCCAGGGCGAAGAGGCCGGCAGCGTGTACGGTTGCCAGGTGCGGCGTCCGTCCGCGCACGGCACGGAGTCCTGCCACGAGCCCTTGGGGGACGAGCCAGTGAGAGTTGACGACATCAGGGGTCTCCCGCCTGACGAGCCGGCGGAGCGCCGCTACTTCGGCGGCCACCAGCAGGGGCGCCTGGACACGCGCCAGCCAGCTGGCACGGAGGTTGGGGATGACGCCCGGGCCGTAGCACAGGCGCTGGTACGAGGTGGGTCGGAAGTAGGGGAATCGCTCAACGCGCACGCCGTCGATCGTCTCCCGCCGCGCAGCGCCCGGTGCGTGGGGCGCCAGCACCACTACCTCGGCCTCCCGCGCCAGCGAGACGGCCAGCTCGAGGACGAACCGCCGCGTGTCATCGTCGTCCGCAGACGTGGGGAAGGTCGAGGCGACGAGGCAGACCTTCATGTCCTCTCACGCCCGTGCGTTGCCCCGCCCTCCCGGACCTTGGGCAGGCACTCGTTCTTCATCAGGTATAGGATGCGCTCCTCGAGCACGCGGTTGGCCGCGAGCATGTCAGCGACCATCCCTAACATGATCACTTGGAACCCGATGATCGACAGGAGTGTGGACAGGATGGCCGAAGGGATATAGGGGCTGACGTAGCCGGTGGTGACGAAGTGGACCAGCACCCGCATGCCCATGGCGAACCCCGCCAGGAAGAGCGTGCCGCCCAGGTAGAGGAACGGCTTGAGCGGCCGGTAGTCGCGCGAGGTCCTGATGATGATAGCGCCGGCGTTCTTTGCGTAGGAGAGGACGTTGGCGATGAGGCGTGACCGGCCGTCACCACGCCGCCTGCGGAAGGTGACCGGCACCTCGACCACGACCAGGTCCTTGTGGACGGCCTGGATGATCGTCTCCTGGGTGTAGGTGTAGTGGGAGAGCACGTTCAGGCGCAGCGCCGCGTCACGGGTGAACGCACGGAATCCTGTCTGGGCGTCGGTGGTGGCGAAGCCGGACACCAGCCGGGTCACCCAAGTGGCGATGCGGTTGCCCACTCGTTTCTGGAAGGGCATGGCCTCGATGGTCCCGGCGAACCGTGAGCCGAGGACGAGGTCGGCCTCGTCGGCGAGGATAGGGGCGATGAGGTCTGGAATCTCCGCACCCACGTACTGGCCGTCGGCGTCGGTGTTGACGATGATGTCCGCGCCCATGGCCAGCGCCTCGTTGAGGCCCCGGGCGAAGGCGCATGCTAGACCACGGTTGCGCTTGAACCGCACCACGCTGTCGACGCCGGCGGCGCGGGCGGCGTCGGCCGTCCCGTCCGACGAGCCGTCGTCCACAACCAGCACGAGCACCTCGTCGACACCCTCGAGGTCGCGGGGGACCTCGCGTATGACGTCGCCGATGGTGTCCTCCTCGTCGTAGGCGGGGATGGAGACGACGAGCCGGGTCATCCGTGGATACCTCCCGAGTGTCTTGTCGACATGCAGTGTTCGATGCGGCTCGCCAACTGGCCTTCCCCCCGCCGGGCACCGGGCCCGCGCCGGTCGTGACCATTCGTCCATGCACAATCTTTTTATGCCTACCCGACCGGTCCGCGCCGCTGTCCGCTGCTGAAAATCAGCGGTTCCGGTCATGCCTTCCGTGAGCAGGAGGGACAGGCCGATATCTGTAAGTTATCGAAGTTGGTTGTACGGAAATCGCACGGAGCGTGCCCGAAAACGTAACAAAAGAATAAATCGAGCTCCGTTGGGCGAATGGAACGTTTCACGCGATCGTTCCAAGGTAAGTATTTATACTCTAAGCGAGAGAAAGTGTAGGGGGAGGAAGGTCACTACCTTCTAATTCCCTAAATAGACCATTTCATCGGAGGGGAAGTCGAGATCAGCGTACGTGGAAGGCAAGGGCGGAACGGGATACATCTGCAAGTGATAACTGCCCTCGCCATGCTCCTTCTCTTCGCCGGCCTCCAGACACAGACCGAATCCCACCTTGCGGGGGGGAGGCACGCTGACGGCACCACCCTGGCGTTCGAGGAGGAGGGGCCGCCGCGTCTTGAGCACCCGTACGCACCGGACCCTGTGTTCCGCCCACCCTCAGCCCGCCCCGTCTCCTCCGCGGCCATCCAGCCACAATCGGTGATGATCCCGGTCGAGAGTAAGGAGGAGAAGAAAGGCACGTCCCGTGCTGAGCGACTTAGACGGCTGCGAGAGCGCAAAAGGGAAAAAGAGCGCGAGAGCGCTCCGGTAGAGGCATTGGACGAACCCCTTGACCGCGGTGAAAGTACACATGAAGAGGAAGCATCCTCCCGGACGGAGCCCGGTATCAAGGGCTCACCGCCGGCCTGGCGAGCAGCAGCCCATGATGTCCGACCGGTGAGCACGGACTGGAAGGCCCGGCGTCCTGCGAGCGATGGAGCGCGCACGCGGGTTATGTCCCGAAGAAGGAGCAAGGCCGTGGCACCGGTCCGCATCACGGCTCCGGATGCACCGACGTCACGACCATCAAGAGGCAAGGCTGCCGAACAAAAGGACAGAGACAGCACGAAGTCTGAAGACCGCGCCCGGCGCGTCATCCCGCCGGGGCTGCGGAAGCGTGTTGACGAGGCGTTCAAGGAGGATGCGGACAAACCCGTCCGCCTCCTGCTCTTCCACAAGGCCAACGGGCGTGAGGAGCTCATTCTCCGGACCGCGTCCCACGCGACGGTCCACCGCGAGTTGCGTAACGTCAACGCCGTGGCCGTCGAGGTACGGCCGCGCGACTTCAAGCGGCTTTTCAATCGCCCCGACGTGCTCGAGTCGCTGGAGCTGGTGGCCGAGGACGTGCCTGTCCATGTGTTCGACACCGGCGGCGGTGAGGGCGGATCGCTGGCGGCGCTTGTGTCGCCGTACACGGGTGCGGGTGTGCGGGTCGCCGTGGTCGACACGGGACTCGACGACCAGCTCATCGAATTGCAGGATAATGTGATCCTGGAGCGCGATTTCAGCGGTGAGGGCCATACCGACGACGGCAACGGACACGGAACCTCTATGGCCGGCATCGTCGAGCAGCTCGCACGCGACGTGGAGCTCATCGACGCGAAGGCGCTCACGGCCAGTGGCTCCGGGTACGTCTCGGACGTCATGGCGGCCATGGAGTGGGCGTTCGATCCGGATGACGATCCCGACACCGACGACGGCGCAGATATCATCTCGCTCTCCTTGGGCATCGATCCCAAGTACACCGGCATATCGAACGATGGCACGCACGCGCTCAGCCAGCTCGTCGACTCTCTGGTGGACGCCGGGGCAGTGATCGTGGCCGCGGCAGGCAACTCCGGCCCGTCCTACGGCAGTACCAACATACCCGGAGACGCGAGAAAGGCCGTCACCGTGGGCGCCGCCGCCGAGGACCTCGTCCATGTCGCTACGTTCTCGTCCCGGGGGCCCACCAAGGACGGGCGCGTCAAGCCGGAGGTCGTCGCGCCCGGGACGCGGGTGCTCAGCTACAAGCCAGCGGGAGTGGCCTTCGGCACGCCCGCCGGTCCGGAGAGGGCGTATGTCAGCGGGACCTCGCCCGCGACGGCCTATGTCGCCGGCGTCTCCGCACTCCTCCTGGAGCAGGACCCGATGCAGGACGTGCGAGCGACCCTCGTCGGACATGCCGTAGACCTCGGCCAGGAGGTGGTGGCACAAGGTGCCGGCCTCATCGACGTCGGCGGCATCAGCATCGGCAGCGACTTCCTCGCGCGGTTCGACTCGCAGACCGTCACCGTTGGCGTGCCAT
>CAZFHY010000032.1:0-17489 GCA_964519305.1 Candidatus Undinarchaeota archaeon | reverse complement strand
TGGTGCGCCGGTCGGGATTTGAACCCGAGTTATCTGCGTGGCAGGCAGATGTCCTAGGCCAGCTAGACTACCGGCGCACCTGACCTCGTGCCGGAGGAGGCGAAATCTTTTAAGGTTAGTGGTCGCCCGCCGGGCCTCCGTTATGGCACTTGCGGACTACTTCATCCGCATGAGCCGGGCAGTGCGTCTGCGCCACTCCTTGTCGACTTCTCTGAGCTCCTGCTGACACTTCTTCACGAGCTCCTCAAGACGCCTGCGTTTCACGTACTTCATGTAGTATGGCAGCAGGTGCTTGAGCGCGGGATTGCGCTGCCAGATTAGCTCGAAATCCATGTCCACGTACCACGTTGTCCAGATGGCATAGGGACCCGTCGGGGGCTCGCCCTCAAGCCAACCCACTCCAGGAGGGAAAGGCCGGTCCGGGATCCACAGAGTGAGGTACGGGATGCGGATCTGGGAGAACATATAGTCCTCCTCACGCAGCATTATGCCGCCGTGAAGGATAATGTCGCGCACCCGTCGCGTGGCGAGGAAGAAGAAGTTCTCCATGATGCGGAATCCGCGTTCCTTCATTAGTTGGATGAAGGTGTCCTCCACCTCCGGGAAGAGCTTTCCCACGTAGGTGAGCTCGAAGTTCTTGACCGCCACCTTGGACCAGCGGCCTGTACGGCCACTGGTACCGAAGGCGTCCACCCATGCCGGGTTCTGGCGCGCACTATAGATACCGGTACCGTGGAACTCGGAGTCCTCCTCTTGCAGCAGCCCCATTAATGTGGCGTTGCGGGGGACCATCACGTCCGGCATACCCACTGGCAGGTTAATTGCCATCTCAGTGCCTCCCTTGCATCTGTGGCGGGTTCAGATCGAACTTGAAAGCCCCTCTCCATGCTTCCTGCATGGCAGCAGTGAAGATGGGCTGCATCTCGAAGAGCAGCGCGTACATAGCCCTCCTGCGCCGACTGGAGAAGAGCCCGCCGAACATACCGCGGAACCTTCCGTACCGGTCGATGGGAGGAGCGTCACCACCGTAGGAGAGACCAAGACCCTTTGGATAGAGACCGAAGGTAGCCAGGATATCTATGACCGAGTACCACGACTCAGCGATACCTCGGCGGAGGGGCTCGAAGATGTGCTCGACCCGTTCCACCTGCCTGGTAACTAACCCATCGTTGACATGCGATGGATCGAAGCGGAAGAGCTCGTCCAGCCACCCGAACGTGATGAAGTTCACGATCCCTGGAAGCCATTTGGCGAACACCGTGTCGAGGAGCCCGCCCTCATGAGAGTGCCCGTGGTCTTCCTTCTCACCGTACTCCTCGGCCTCGAGGTCACCCTCGTCATCCTCGAGCTCCTTGAGCCATTTGGGCTTGTTCTTCTTATTGAAGAGCTTGTCACCGTAATCGATGGTCTCCCATGGCGAGAAGCCCGATGCCTTGTTGAGCCAGTACATGAGGAACGCGTGGGACCGTGCCCGCTTTGCAGGGATCCGCTGTGAGAACACGGTGGGATCCCCACGCCACCAGACGTTGAACGACGCCCATTGGACCACGTTCGCAAGGCGCTCTACCTCTACAATACCTATGTAGCTCCATGTTCTTACCCTGCCCCAGAGGAAGGGTGTCCCGGGCTCGGAGTACACGACCATGGCACGCTCGACGAGTACCTTCCACATCGGTTTCCAGAAGTGCCACATGGGTTGTGTAAAGAGGAAGTACGCAGTGTACCTAACACGCGGCACCCACTCGATCTGCTCTCTCACCACACCTTCCATCTGGCCCCGCTCACTGGTCCGCTGGAACTCGTTGAACGTATCGATGCGGATCTTCTCCGCGGCCGCTATGTGCCGCGCTGCCCACATCTTGTATGATCGGAGGTTGGCCAGCTGGAGCGACATGTTCTTGTGGATCTCCGTCTTGAGGCGGTGGAGCATCTGATAGTAGTTGATCTTCCAATGGAGGTACTCTTGGAGCTTCCGTTTGAGAACAGCTGCCACCGCGGGATTGATCTTCTTGTTCTTCACCAGTTCGTCCACGCTCTTATAGTCCTGGACCCGGTAGAACCACATCATCACCCCCCGGAAGGTCTCCACTGGTTTCCCGCCCGTCGCACGTCCTGTCGCTAGGGCCGAGATGCTGGCGTTACCACCGTACTCGTCGATGAAGATACCCCTCACGAATTCCTCTTTGGAGCCCGTGAGGCAGGCCGCTGCCACTTCGTCGGGCCACTCCTCCACGTTGCTGATATTGATCTTTCGCCGGTCAGAGACCTCGTTGAAGCCGCGGAGATTGTCCTCGAACACCCCCAGCCTCTCATCTATCTTCTGCTGGTCGGCCCGGAGGTTGTACACAGCGGTCTGGACGGATTGGATGGTAGAAAGGAGCTGCTGGGCGCTGCGGCGCTGGTAATCCTGGCGCGAGAGGAGCTCTCCGGCCGTACGTGACATGGGCGTTGCGTAGAACGCCTCGTCCAGGATGAAGCCACCCCAGTACGTACCCTCAGAGAATAGCTGCTCGTGGCAGGCATTGATCTGTTGGTATGCATACTCGATGGCCTTGAACAGGTCCACATCGGTCCGCATGGCGATCTCAAGAATAATGAACCAAGAGAATGAGGTCAGACCAAGGTAGTTCATGAGGTCGTCCACGGACACGGGCTTGCGGTCCTTGAACAGGTCCACGAACTGTTTCTCGGCGGCCTTTAGGAGCTTTAACTCCCTCCAGGTCTCGTAGAGAATTATCATCACGACGACGAACAATCCCGCTACACCGATATACTTCGCTCCAAAGAGTAGAAGTGCTGCGATATCTATGGCCGTTGTAGGTCACCCCTCTGTAGTAACTAGTCGTGCCGATGGTATAAGTACCACCCAACTTTTACACTTTCAGTGTAAAGTGTAGACGAATACTTAAATATCTCTTACGCCATTGGTATACACATGGCGCGGCTCGATCCCCGGACATTACACCAGTTACGCACCACAGGGTCCATTTTCGTGAACAACGTGGAGAACAGGAACGAAGCCCGTCTTCTCGTGATCAAACACGTCTATGAGCATCCCGAGATCACTGTTGATGATCTGTATAGCGCCTTGAAGCGCGAGCTCCACCCCCTTTGGGTGCGCTCGCCTAAGGACCTGGAGACACATGTGCTCCGGCGGTTGTCCCAGCACGTGATCGAGATCATCGATGCCTCAGGAAAGCGGAAGGAGCGCGATCAGGAGATAGGGGAGGTCCTAAGGATCAGGGGGAACGACCACTTGAGCATCGAACCTGACTTCGCTGCCACCCTGCGGCCCGAAGACCGCCCTGCCGATCCGTCACGTGCCGCAACGTCCCTCAGGGCCTTGCAGACCGCCACGCTTGAAGCAGAGGGGCTCCTCTCGTTCTGTGACGGGCTCTTGACCCTCCTAGAACTGGACCTGTACCATTACAGTAAGTCGTTCCACATCAGGTACGAGGATATGCGACCGCTACTGGACAAGCTACGATCAGCAGATTCTCTGGCAGATCCCGACCTCGGTCTGGAGGGATTCAGCGATATCATGCGCCCCGAATCGGAGGCGCGGTTCCTACGAGTATGCGCCGAGGCGGTCCATTATCTCAACCATACCCTCAAGGTCGAACGTCGCTTGACAGTTGAGGAACGGTCCCATGTAGAGGAAGAAGCGCAAGCCATTACCAAAATGGCAGCGGAATCGTTCACTGCTCTGAACGCACACCTCGAAGATCAAATCCAGCAGCGGTTGCGCACGTTCTCGCGATGCGAGTGCGTGCTCGCACTATCAGCATATACCGCAACACTTGCCCACCTGGGTGAGGAGAAGGAGACGGTCGAGATGGCGAACCAGCTCCTCCGGCGCTTGGCCGACCTGCTAGTCCTTGATGTGAAGGGGAAGACATTCCACTACATAGACACTATCGAGCGGAAAGAGACGCTCGTGAACGCTCGAGCGCCGTACCTCATGGCCCTCGCCACCATCGCGCTCTCGGCCTCTGTCCCCGCGTTCCACCGGGACGGTGACGAGGGACGTGTGTTCGAATGTGAGCGCACGGTCACTAAGGCGCTCCATGAGCTAGCGACCATCGGGACCGATGAGCTCGAGAGCATGAGCGATGACGAGGCCTCTGCCGAGCGGTTCGGTTTCGGTTACGGGAAAGTAATGGTCCCACACCCCGGTCTCGCGCTCGTTCTGGCCGCAGTCAGTGGCGCCATGACGGATCCGCCACCAGGGACGGACGTGGACAACGATCCCAAGCTCATCGAGGCGTTGGAGGAGCTCCAGCTCGTGGGGTACCCATTGCTCCTTGATCTACGGGGCGAGGACGGTATGTGGGAGGACAGGAACGGGGCAGCCGTTGTCCCATTCACAGCCATGGCGATGCGAGCACTCACCTTGCGCTCGGACCTCCTCGATGCCAGGGAAGTGACTGCTGCCATAGGCGGCCCGGTAGAGATCAATGAGTAAATCTACAGGATCTAGACCTCGAACCTGTTCGCATCGATCTCCGGTCCGATCTCGAGCAAGGCCCCACCACAACCTATAGCGTCCCAGCGAGGCCCGGCGACGTACTCGCGTGCGAAAGGATCCCGGTAGGTCCGCAGGTTCATGATGGGATTCTCCATCATCCGCAGTTGCCCAGGATTGACCACAGGAGTACCCTCGAGGTAGGTCATCCCAACGCACGAGTGTACATGACCGCAACCCACGACGGCCGTCGCAGGACGGTGGGCGAACTTGGCCACCATCCTAGATCCGACGAAGAACACCTTGAACTTCTCTTCGTCCTCAGGATCACCGAAGATACCAATATCGGCGCCCGAGCGGTATGGAGGGACATGCGAGAGCAGGATGATCCGTTTCCCTTCTGCTTTTCGATATGCACGAAGGAGAAGGCGGCCGTACTCCTCTTCAGAATATTCCAGGCGGGGTGCGTTCTGGGTCAGGACCTGTGTATGGAAGGTGTTGAGATAGTACGATTCCCAGGGGATGAGCGATGTGGGAAGCCCAGTGGGCATCAGCTCAACGACACGTCCGAGGCCTACGACGGCCAGATCGTCGCCGAGGGGGACCGCCCGCCCGTGGGCATGGACGATGTTCGGGTGGTCCTCTGCCACCTCCTCCACCACACGCTCGGCGTTGAAGTAATCCTGCTCGCCCAACACTATGGCCACAGGCTGCTTCTTGATGGTCTTGAGGACATCCATAACGTCCCTGAGGCTCTTACGCGTGAAGCCCTTGAAATCCGGGTCCTCTCGGCCGCGCTCGATGAGCTTTTCGACCCACGTCACACGCTCCTTGTCCACGGGGCGTTCCTCCTTCACATCCTTCACGTACTCCTCGAACCGCCGGTGCTCGTCCTGCGTTACCTTGAAGGGGAAGTAGCCCCGCTCCCTGAGCGTGTCACTCTCCTTCACCGTGGCATCAGGGGAAATGGGCCAGACTGCACGAGAGCCCACGTCACCGGCAACCAAGAATGCGTCCGCTTTACGTGAGAGATGGAACCGCACGGCTCGGCGCGTGTTCTCTACATCCCCATGGATGTCGGCGACTAGTACCGCCCGGAACCTATGCGTCCTCGACATGTTCGGTCACGATGATGGGTGAGGCACGGACATCCCGTCCCTCCACCTCTGCGATGGCGGCCATCCCGCCCAACGGCTCCCAGATGGCCACGGGCACGTACGACGTGGCGACCTCGTCCACAACGTTGCGTACGTTGTACAGGGGTCGCTCAAGTCCGGCGAGCTGTCCCGTATTGACGATCAGCGTCTCACCGATGCGTGTGAGCCCTGTACAGGCCCGGATGTGGCCAGTATTGACGAAGATCGTCTCGGCATGCGTAGCGTACGTACGCACAGCGGACGATCCGGTGGGATGCACCTGCCCCTCTTTTGAGACAACGAGGTCCGCTCCCGATGCGAATGGTGGCGTGTGGCTGAGGAGCACTACCGGGCGTCCTCTTGCTTTCTTGTAGCCCCGGCCCAGAAGCCTGCCAGCGTCCTTTTCCGGGAGCTCGTTATGCCCCACGGACCTGTGGACCTCCGGTCGTGAGCGGGCATGTCCGGCGAAGAACGATGCGGGACTCTTGGTGAAAAGTGTCTCCATCGTCCCGGAACTGTCAGTTGTCACGACCCGGCCTAGGCCAACGATGGCAAGGTCGCCGATGTCGGCACAGTCCCCGTGGATGAGCTTGAAAAGGGGCGTTCGCGCCCCGGTCGCTTCTATCAGGTCAGAGGCGCTATCGATATCCCCGGAGCCCGGTACCATCAGGCAGGGGAGGTCGTTATCGGTACAGAACGTCTCGATCATCCCCAGCACCGTTGTGAGCGACCTCTTACCGAAATCGGACCCTTCTAGCTTGGCAGCACCCTCCTTGAACAAGTGGTCAAGAGAGGCCATATCCTCCGCCGTGGCCTTCATATCAAGAAGATCGTTGAAATGGCGAGCAAAAGCATCGAAGGTGGTAGCGTCCACCGGATATGGCATGACGCCCCGTCTCTCAAGGAAGGCACGATCGAGATCGTCAGCTTCAGGATGGACCGGCCAAGCCCGGTCACCACCCAGATCACCGCTGACAAGAAGACCGTCCACCCCGGTCTTCCTGCCCTCCTCAAGGACGTGAGAAAGGAAGAGACCATCCCCGTGTACGTTCGAGAGAAGGAGGAGCCGAGTCATAGCGTTCGGTATAGTTATCATAGGAAAACTATAAAAACTTCCGACGGTGCTCTTTTGGTAAGGAAATGGGACACGAAGAATTCATGTCTATGAACTACCTCTTTGGCCTGGGACTCCTGGCCATCTTCATTTCGGTAGTCGTGAACTTCTTCTCAACCCCGATATCGCTGCTCGTTGCCGCCATACTCATCCTCCTTATCTTCAAAGAGGTCATCACGCCGGAGTTCCCGGAGATCGACAAGTGGGACTCCGAGTCGGACCTCTACGAGGACTACCATAACTACTGAGGTATTCTCCGTGAATGACGACGATCCGCTCACTAGCTTGCTCAGTCCGTTCATGGAAGGGCCCTCTGATGAAGAGGACCCAGTCATAGGTCCAATCCCTGAACTCGATGCTATCCCTGCAGCACCCGTCATCGACCCTGAACCGGTGTTCGATGATGAGCCCCTATGGCCCGTGCAGGACCCTCACCCGGAGAACATCGACCGCGAGGCGGACCTCCGCTCTCGTCTCGAGTTCATCCGCAAAGAGCTCCCACCCGCCCAACGAAGGGAATGGATATTACGCCTTCTCAACCAGTTCTCCGACCTTTCCGAGGACAACGCCCTGTTCGGTGAGCTAAACAACTACATGCGCCTCACGCAAGAAGAGGACCATGCCGCAGGGGAGTTCTGGGAAAGGACACCACAGGCATGGGACCATCCGCGCGGTGGCGATTACGAGGAAGACAATACCCGGAATACCTACCGGCTAGTGTGAACCTTTTTATCCAGTGAGTGGTCAATAAGGACCTATGCGGCCCCAGCTCGAGGATGCTGACAGGGGCATGACAGGGCTCTTCGTCTATCCCATCGTACTCCTGGCCGTGTTCTATCCTTTCCGGTTCACGCTTTCCATCGACGAGATCGGGGATGTCATCAATAACACCCTCATGATCTGTGCTATCCGCCTCGCCCCTATCGGTCTCTACCTCTTCTTCTGCGAGAAGCGCGTGTTCTTCGCCTTCCGAGCCGCCATGGAGGATGGCCAGCGCACCTTATCGATCATTTTCGGGGCGTTCGTGCTCCTCTCATGGATCCCTATCATGTACGGTGCCCAGAGCCAGATCACCCTCAAGGTCGTTGAACCGATCGCAGGTGAGGAACCGCTGATCCAGGCCTTGTTCGAGACATTCGCCTCCATAGCCACAGTCATGGCAGAGGGCACCATCCCCGCTTTCGCGTTCCTGGGCTTCGCGGCCTTGGTGAACGCGTTCACCTCGCTACTCGACCGCGATACGGACCCATATTACCAGATGTACCAGCTCTCCGAGCAAGAACGCAAGAAGCGGGACAGGCACCACGACTCCCGCATGGAGATCCACCTTTGATGGATCGGCCCATGCTCGGGAAGAGTTTTTATTTCTAATCATCTAGTCACGGTCCATGACCATCATCGAGAGCCCCATGAAGGACTTCGTGGTGCACATCTGTGCAAACTGCAGCGAAAAGGACGAGTGTGCGAAGTCGGAGAAGGACATGCTCACCTGCGCGGACATCCTCGCCGCGCGCTCCCTGAGCTTCATCTCCAACTACCTCGCCGCTCAGATGCAGTTCTGCGCCGAGCAGTACAAGTAATCAGTTCAGTCCCCCATGGGACGCTCCGTCGGTCCGCCGTCGCGTTCAGGTCGACGGCGGCCCCTCCGAGCCCTCCGGTTCTCTTTATTCCATACGTTCCTCAATCTCGGCTGGCGTCATCATCTTAAGCTCCGCCAGCTAGTAGACCTCACTGGTTGCCAGGTTCTAGACCTCGGCGGGGGTGGGATCCCTCTCCAAGGATTCTACGCCGGTGGGGCCGATCGTTACGTTGTCGGTGACATCGATGGTACTTCCCTCGGCCTTGGAAGGTCCCTCTCCCGGCTCTTACGCATCCCTATCGAATATCGTCGTCTCGACGCGCGCTCCCTTCCAGATGAACGCTTCAATGTCGTTGTATCTACGAACCTAGATCTCCATCCTAGAAAGTACTTCGAGGAGGTGGACCGCGTCCTTTCCCCCGAAGGGCGTTTCTACTGGAGCTACACCGAGTTCGAAGGCATCGATCCATGGTACTTGGACGCTGAAGCACGAATGCGCAAGCTAGGGTTCTCCACCCACGTCGTCTCTTCAACATGGTACCCGTTCTCCACTATGCGCGCAGGTCGTCACGGAGGTCGGCACATGGTAGTCATAGGCCGTAAGGGGGTCGAGAAGGGAAACCTTTAAATAGTTGTTACCACTATATAGTAGTAGCATGCTGGCCCGTTCTACCCTTGAGTATGCGGTACGTGATTTCTCCGGTGAGAAAACTAACGTCACTGGGACCTACCGCATTGATGAGGGCAACATCAATTCGGCCTACCGCATCGATGTTGAGGAGAAGGGGCTTCTTTTTTCGTCCTCCGGTTCGTACTACGCGAAAGAGGGGGACGTGCGCGGGGAGATCGTGGGCTCCAAGCTCGCGGGATACGCCGGTCTCCCTACCTATCGCATCAAGCAGTACAAAGGATTCGGCGTTATGGAATCAGCGTCAGGGGACATGGTAATCAAGTCCCGTAACGCGATCGACAAGAACCCGAAGCGGTTTGCCTACGAGATCGGTAAGGTATGCGCCTACGACTTCGTGTTCGGCGTAGGGGACGGTCACGCAAAGAACGTGTTCTACGACGGTAAGAAGGCTACACGGATCGACATGGAGTCAGTTCTCATGACGGACATGGTGGATACCCGGTACGTTGCCAGGGACTTCCTCGATAACCTCACTGGATACCACAGCAATGCCGAGGCGCTCAAGCCATACCTGAAAAAGGGCTTTGACGACGCCTACAAGTCCATCCGATCGAACAAGGGCAAGGCACTCGGGACCGTGAAGCAGGCCGTCCGCGCGGGTATCGAGGTCGGCGATGGCTATGGGAAAAAGCGTGTCGATCCCGGTGTCGTGAGCGAAGTGGACCGGCGGATCGGTATGAACACCAACAACCTCTTCAATGAGATCTTCGACCAGTACCAGATACAGGCGGAGAGGAGGCGGCGCTAGGATCTGTCACCATGGGATCTCGCCCCCGACGCGGGGCTCAGGTTTTTAAAACCCGTCATGGTGTTGTGCCCCGCACACAGGGTGACACGCCATGATCAATCCCACCAAGCGTTCGGCCAACATCGAGTACGCGATTCGTGACGTTCTCATCCCAGCTCGCAAGCTGGAGGAACAGGGCCGAAAAATACTCAAGCTCAACATCGGCGACCCAATCGCTTTCGATTTCGAAACACCTCCGCACATGGTGGAGGCGTACTGCCAGGCGCTACGCGATGGCCACAACGGTTACTCCGACTCGCAAGGGTACAAACCCCTCATCAGTTCCATCGTGGACCATGAGCGTAAGAAGTACGGTATCGATCTGGATCCGTCAAAGTTGCTAGTCACTGCCGGTATCTCCGAGGCGCTCGTGTTCCTGTTCGGAGCGCTGCTGGAGCAGGGGGACGAGATCCTCGTTCCGGGACCGAGCTACCCGCCGTACACCACGCTAGTGAAGTTCATGGGCGGCATCCCCCGCACATACCGAACGGACGAGAACAACGGCTGGCAACCCGATATCGATGACCTGCGCGCCAAGATCACGGACCGTACCAAGGCCATCGCTCTCATCAATCCGAACAATCCCACGGGCTCCGCTTACACGCCCCAGGTGCTAGGTCCGATCATCGACCTGGCCGCTGAGCACGAGCTGCCCATCATCAGCGACGAGATCTATGACGGGCTGGTGTACGACCTGCCCCACACATCACCCCTGGCCCTCTCCGAGGAGGTACCCATGATCCTCCTCAACGGTTTCTCGAAGGTCTACATGGTCCCTGGCTGGCGTGTCGGGTACATGGCCTTCAGGGACTCTGAGGGGCGATTGGACGGTCTGTACGATGGTTGCATCCGCCAGGCGCGTGTGCGACTTTGTCTGAACCATCCTGCCCAGGTCGCGTCACTGGCCGCCCTGGAGGGTCCGCAGGAGCATATCGAGGAGAACCGCAAGAAGCTCATGGAGCGGCGGGACATCATCTCCCGGCGCATCAACGCCATCGACGGGCTCTCAGTGGCCCGACCCGAGGGCGCGTTCTACGCCTTCCCCCGTATCGATATCGAGCGCGGGCCGTGGAAGAACGATAAGGCATTCGTGCTGGACATGCTGGAGACGGCCGGTGTGCTGTGCGTCCATGGCAGCGGGTTCTGCGAGGATTTCGGCAAGGACCACTTCCGTGTCGTTTTCCTGGCACCACCTGCCGAGCTGGAAAGTGCCTGCGATGCCATCGAGGACTTCATGGCCACGCGACTGCGGGACTGACGCTCACGTCTAAGTCTTATCCACAGGGGCGGGAGCGAACCGGAAGGACTCGATCCACGGTTCCTCTAACAGACCCTTGGAATCCGCCGCTGCAATGAAGAACTGTACCTTTCGAGTGGCCTTGTCCCCGGCGAAGGGCTGACCGCCCGTGGCGTTGATCGCGTCCACAACCTGATCGAACGACATCTCCTCCGAATGGACGAGTGTGACCATCACCTTCGTTGTCGGGTTCTTGGCCAGGTACTCCTTCATCCCCTCACGACCGTAAGGCCCCTCGTCCGTCATGACGCCGTAACCGAAGTAGGCCGCCACGACGAGCAGGAGGATGAGGACTATGACATTGGGCGATATGCTGACGCCCCCCCCACCCGCAGCGGGTGCTGCCTGGGGTTGGCCGTAGCCCATCTGGGACTGCCCATAGTCCATCTGGGGCTGGCCGTAGTCCATACGCTGCTGGACCATTCCGTAGCCGCGGCTGCCGTAGTATGAGCCGTATCCCTGGTTTTGGTATGCGCCTCCGGCCTGCTGAGGGTACGGGCCCACGGTCCGGATCCCCTAATCCTTCTCCTCAAGGGTCCGGATGCGCTCGACCCCGTCGACGCGCTTGATGAGGTCGGCGACCTCGGGCGGGACGAGCGACTCCCAGTCCTCGCCGGCCACGATGCGTCGTCGGATCTCCGTGCCCGAGAGCGTCTCCCTCTCGTACAACGGTGAGTGGCGCACGTCGAATCCGGCCTCGGAGAACAGACGCCGGACCAAGGGATTGTTGGAGAACACTACATCGATAGGCGGGCACATGGACTCCACGTGACGCACCCAGATGGCGTTACGATTGACATCGATGATGGGCACAAAGAAGAACACACCCTTGCCAGACTGCTTCATCACCTTGGAGAGCATCCAAACACGCTCACCTGCTGTGAAGGGGTTATTTTGCGTATGTGACGCCTGGGCGGAGCCGATACCGACGACCACGTCGTCGAACTTCGCGGCGATGTCGCTGAGCACCCTGACATGGCCATTATGGGGCGGTTGATAGCGCCCGATGACGAGTGCGCGCATTCTGGGAAGAAGGCGAGATGCACTTATAACTCTTATGCAGGATTCGTTGAGCATGAAGCTTCCCATCTGTGCATTCTGCGCAAATTCGTCAGCCCTCTGTGCTGTTGACGAGCCGCGTCTGGAGGCAGGGGAGATCGACCAGGCCGATATCACAATCTCACGCGCCATCGCCCGCATCGGTCGTCGGTCCCGCGCTCTCCAGGAATCAGAGATCGCCCGGGGATTCGACCTAGGTGACCGGTTCGTAATCATCACTCGTGTGGAGGACGTGGGCCGCATCATCGGAAAGAAGGGTACTCGGGTCAAGCGTCTCACCGACACGCTGGGCAAGCGGGTCGTCGTCGTAGGCCAGCGGGACGACGTGAGGGGCACCGTGGACAGGGTAATCTACCCGGGCCGCCTGCGAGCCATCTCCAACGTCTACACCGATACGGGCTCCAAGCGCCTCGTCGAGGTGAACCGGGCCGGCGAGGTCGACCTCGATCGGTTCGTGGCCATGCTCGCCTATCTCTTCGGTGGTGAGTTCGAGGTCCGTGTCCAGGACAAGAAGAAGCGGGACGACGAATGACGCGCATCGCCATCGTCAAGAAGGACGAGTGTCAGGGCGGGCGTGACTGTCCGTACACGTGCCAACGCTTCTGCCCACGCGTCCGTACCGGGGACGAAACTGTCACCGTGGGTGAGGACGGTAAGCCAGTCATCCACGAGGAACTGTGCGTGGGATGCGGTATCTGCGTGAACAAGTGCCCTCACGACTCGATCATCATCGTCAACCTCCCAGAGGAACTGAAGACCGAACCGGTCCACCGTTTCGGTATCAACGGTTTCCGCCTGTTCAGGCTTCCGGTGCCCAAGCGTGGTTCCGTTGTGGGCCTTCTAGGGCCGAACGGTATCGGGAAGTCCACGGCCATCTCCATCCTCGGCGGCCAGCTGACACCTAACCTTGGAACTGGTGAGCCCGCCGACTGGGACGGTATCGCGGATTTCTTCGCCGGCAACGAGATCCTCAACTACCTCCAAGAGCTGCGGAATGGTACGGTCAACCTCGCATTCAAACCCCAGCAGATCACCGCGATCCCCAAATTGTACAAAGGCAAGAGCGCACGTGAGCTTCTGGAGAAGATTGACCAGGCCGGTCGTATGGACGAGCTTGTGAAGGCCTTCGAGCTCACCGACCTCATCGACCATCCCGTGGAGAAGCTCTCTGGCGGCGAGATGCAGCGTGTGTCCATCGCAGGATGTCTAGCCCGGGACGCAGAATTCTTCTTCCTTGACGAACCCTCGTCCTATCTCGACATCAAGCAGCGCCTCAACGTGTCCAAGGTCATCAGGGAACTGGCGGCCCAGGACAAGGCCGTGATGGTCGTCGAGCACGATCTGGTCATCCTCGACTACCTAACAGATTACACTCATCTGATGTACGGCAAGGCGGCGGCGTTCGGCGTGGTCTCCCTCCTGCGCGGTGCGCGGGCCGGTATCAACACATATCTCGGCGGGTACCTCAAGGAGGAGAACGTGCGGTTCCGGACCGGCCCCATCAAATTCGATGTGCGGGCCCCGATACCCGAGCGGGACGCAGAGAAACTCGTGACCTTCGAGGGACTTAAACGAAAGTTCTCCAGCTTCTCCCTGGACGTCCCCAAGGGCAACGTATTCCGTGGAGAGGTCGTGGGGATCGTCGGACCCAACGGGATCGGAAAGACCACCATGGTAAAGATGCTGGCCGGAGTGGAGGAGCCTGACGAGGGCTCCATCGACACGACCGTGAAGGTCTCGTACAAGCCTCAGTACCTAGAGGCCAAGGGCAACGCCACGGTCCAGTCCACGCTCAAGGCCGTCTCCGCGGACGTCGGTACGGGGCTCTACCAGACCGAAGTGCTCCGCCCCCTGGCCCTCGAGGGCCTGCTCACCAAGCGTATCGTCCACTTGTCGGGTGGTGAGCTCCAGCGCCTCGCCATCGCCGTCTGCCTCTCCCGCGATGCCGACCTGTACCTGCTCGACGAGCCCGCGGCATACCTCGATGTCGAGCAGCGCATCAACGCGGCCCGGGTCATCCGCCGCACCATGGAGCGCCGGGAGGCGTCGTGCATGGTGGTCGACCACGACATCCTCTTCCTCGACTACCTCTCCAACCGGCTCATGGTGTTCATAGGCCGACCGGGCGTCTCGGGCAAGGCTGTGGGCCCCATGGCGATGCGGGACGGGATGAACCTCTTCCTTAAGGACGTGGGCGTCACCTTCCGACGCGATCCGGAGACCCGTCGGCCACGCGCGAACAAGACGGCCTCCCTAAAGGACCGGGAACAGAAGGCGAAGGGCGAGTACTACTACCTCGAGTGAGCGCGCCAGCGCTCCCCGATGGCCCGACCATCCTTAGAGTATTACAACAACCCTTATATGCTATCCAAACAATGTCAATAACTAGCAGGTAGTTACTACTATGCAGAATTGTAAGGTAGGAATCGGTGTCCCAGTATTAGGACTCTTGCTGATGGTTCTGCTCCCGTCGCTCGTGCTATCTACCGAGCTCGACGTTAGCTCCAACATCGCCTCGAGCGCGATGTACTCCCAGGAGCTGACGTACTTCGACATCGAGGTTGCCTTCTCGGACCCGGTGATCGTCGATGAGGACGGGATCACGACCATCACTATCGAGAACACTACGTTCATCTCCGAGCCCACGCACCCCATGCTCCCCATGAGGATTGTCACCCTGTATATCCCCGAGGGGTACATGGTCACGTCCATGGAGGTCTTGCACCTGGCCACGGTTCACCTAGGTACCAATCACCACGTACCCCCCACTCCCTACCCGGTTAGCCCGACCGATAACAAGCCCCCTCAACGCAACGCGTCAATCTACGGCTCGTCCGCGCCCTACCCCCCTCGCCCCTTCAAGTCCTACGGGACCAGGCACATGATGGGGTACGACGTGTTCCAGGCGGCGGTGTACCCCCTCACCTACTACCAGGCGAGCGGGACGCTGCTCTTTCACCCGCGTGTGAAGGTGCGTGTCCATCTGGGCTGGGAAGGACCGCGGGGCGCGGGAGGGCAGGAGGAGGAGCGCGACTTTATTCGGTCAATCGTCGAGAACGACTATGCCCTGGACGACGGCTTCGCAGCGTCCGTCGCGCCCGGCCCATCTGGTGGAGGGGAGGAGGGCGGGGCCGGGAGCGGCGAGGGCGCCTCAGGAGAGGAGGACCCGCCGGCCGCTGCTGGCACCACGTACGAGTACCTCGTCGTGTACTATAGCCCCACCTTCAACACGGCGGCGAACACGCTGGGGACGTGGAAGTACCAAAAGGGATACACCGTAGGTCTCGCCTCGACGGCATACTTCAACTCCAACTATGCCGGGTACGACCTCGCCGAGAAGATCAGGAACGGCCTCATCAACCTCCACAACAACTATGGCACCAAGTGGGTCCTGCTCCTCGGGGACTATAACTACGTCCCCCCGCGATGCGCGTACGACAAGGTGGGGGGGAACACGGGCTCGCACACTGGTTACCTCTGCGACGGCGACTCCACACCCACGGACCTCTACTACGCTGACCTGAGCAGCAACTGGGACTACGACGGCGACCACCTTTACGGCGAGCTCGTCGACGACCACTGGGGGGGCGGTGTCCAGCGCATCGACCTGACGGCGGAGGTGTACGTCGGAAGGATCGCCGTGTCGGACGGGACCACAGCCTCGCAGGTGGCCAACAAGATCGTCAAGTACGAGAAGGATCCGGAGGTTGGCGAGTGGATGTCACGGGCCCTCCTCCTGGGCGCCATCTCCAACTATCGCGAGGACAACGACTGCGACAATCAGGTCGAGATCAGCACCAGGTGCGACGATGCGAAGATCATGGAGACGCTCAAGAACGATGTGTTCCCCCAGGACTACTCCTTCACGACGCTGTACGAGAAATCGGGGATAGATCCGTCCACCTATGAATGCACCGAGCCGCTCACCAACACCAACGTCGTCTCGCAGATCAACCAGGGCTACGGCGTGCTCTCTATGGAGGCGCATGGGTCCAAGACGAGTATCAGCAGGCTCCTTTGGACCCAGGACCATGACTCTGACGGGTTCTGCGACAGGGACTGCTCCTCGTGCGGGTGCACGAACGAGATCCAGTGGACCAACTTCCTGTCCACTTCAAACACGCTCACGAACCAGGACAATCCCCCCATGGTGTACGCGGGCGCCTGCCTGACGGCGCTGTTCGACGGCTCCTCGGACTCCCTGGGCGAGTGGCTCGTCAACCAGGCCTCGTCGGGGGCGATAGGGTACGTAGGCGCCAGCCGCGTGTCCTACTACTCCTATTCCGGCACCACGTACAACCAGAAGATGAACAAGCTGTTCTGGCAGTCGCTATTCTCCGGCTACTACTCTCCCGGCGAGGCGCTCTATCGCTCGAAGACGCAGTACTCGGTAGATCATCCGTTCTACGGCTCCACTAGTGACAAGCACCGGCTGAGGAACTACTACGGCTACGTCCTCCTGGGCGATCCCGAGACGCCCATCTGGACCAGCGAGCCGGTTACCATCACCGCCTCTGGCCAGCCTGCGGCCTTCCGGACGGGGCATGCCCACACCTTCGAGGTCACGGTAACGAAACCTGGCGAGCAGCCCGTCGAGGGGGCGCGCGTTTGCCTTTCTAAGAGCAGCGACGTCCAAGTGGTACGGACCACCGACGCCCAAGGGAAGGCCTCGTTCAACGGCTTCACATCCTCATCTGAGGGGACCGTGACACTGGTGGTGACCAAGCACGACCACCTCTCCGTGAGCGAGGGGATACGCTCCCTGGTGGACAATGATCTACCCACCACGACGCCCAGCATCACGGTGGAGGGATGGTATGGCGGCGACCAGCAGTTCACCCTGACGTGCGACGACGGCTCCGGGGCCGGGTGCGACACCACCTACTACTGCACCGACGGCGACGGGACGTGCGCGCCCGGGACGGTGTACACGGGGCCGATGGCCCTCGCTTGCCAGACGGGGAGCGTGTGCACGCACTATGTCCGCTTCTACAGCAAGGACGTGTTCGACAACACGGAGAACGTGAAGACGAGCGTGGCCATCAAGATAGACAAGCAGAAGCCCACCACATCGGACGACTCCGACGGGAGCTGGCACGCGAGTGACCGGACCATCACACTGTCCTGCGACGACGGATCGGGGGCGGGGTGCGGCGCGATAACCTACTGCACCGACTCAGCGGGGACGTGCACGCCCGACACCACCTACACACAGCCAATAGCAATCGCGTGCGACGAAGGGCAGGTGTGCACGCGATACGTGCGGTACTCGAGCAAGGACGCGATGGACAACACCGAGACGGTCGGGACTAGCAATCCCGTCAAGATAGACAAGCAGAAACCCACCACATCGGACGACTC
>CAZFHY010000031.1:0-19164 GCA_964519305.1 Candidatus Undinarchaeota archaeon | reverse complement strand
CGTCGTCGTGGGCGGGTGCTCCCCCTACGACTCGCGGATCATTGACTTCGGTACGACGTGCGCGGCAGATCCGTGGAAGTGCGATGAGAAAGGTGATCCCAAACACGTGACATGCCCTACCGAGGACCCGTGCGACAAGAACGCCATCGCTGCAAGCCACCGTAACGACTGCCATACTGATTGTCTTGAAGCACTATGGGCCGACCGCAACGAATGTTACCGCTCAACTGCCTACTCCCTGCGATACGCTGACACCACCAAGGCCCTGACCATCTGTCACAAGATCAACTCTCGGGTGAAGGCCAAGGACGAGGAATGGGACTCGTCCATGTACGACAACGAGCATGCTGCGCGTTACATCCCCTGCATCGACGAAGGATGCTTCCGCTCCAGATGCGTGCACAAGGATAAGGAGTGCGGCGAATGGGGGAAGAACTGCTGGCACTATTCAGGCACATGCATTACAGACAACTGTGGCAACGGCGATTGCATCAACACCATCCTTACGACGAACCGCGGAAGCCATGTACGGGACCGGTGCTATCATGACGTGCTCAATGTCGTGGTCACCAACCGTCCCCCGTTGAGGGCCGAGGACGTGTGCGGCACATGGATCGCCTCGGGGATGGAGCGCGGCAACTGCTACACACAGGTTGCTACTAACGTCGCATTCCGCGACGACCTTGGCGGATTCCCCCGAGCCATCGAGGCGTGCGAGCGTATTCCCCATTCCCCTGATGATGTCCGAGAAATCCGTGACTCGTGCTTCTCCGGTATCGCCCAGCTGAAGATGTCCAAGGCACCATATGAGTCAGTGCCCATCTGCCTTTCGATTATCGAAGATGAAAGCCTTTCCGGCTGCCTGCTCAATGCTGCCAAGAAAGCGAAGAAACGGGAACTGAAGGCCATCAAACGAGAGACGGACCTTCCATTCAACACCGTTGCTAAGATATGCAACAAAGGGAAGAAGGCCAAGAACGTCGGACTGGAAGGGAATCCGCTCATCGATGTCATCGACATGTGCAACGAAGCCTATGACAGGGTGAGGACCATATGTGACCTCATCCCCAATCCGGCCACACGGGACGGCTGCTACAAGATGGTGGACCCCTTGGAAGCGGCCCGGGATAGCGATCCCGAGCTACAGGAGTATCTGGAGAACCTTGTGTCCGGTCTGGAAGGTGAGGAGCAGAACGAACTGGCGATGCTCGCAAGACAGCGGATCGAGACCGCAAAGGCGCTCCATGCCAAGAGCACTAACGAGGAGGTCAAGATAGTCGCCTGGGAGCTCATCGAGAAAGCTGAGGAGGAGTACGACATGGCCGAGTATCGCGAGGCCATCAGGTACGCCGACCGCGCAATCGAGCTGCTCAAGAACGCTGCGCTATATCAAGATAGCAAACACAGCGAGTACATAACCCCGACCCGGAACACCGATCCTGACGCTCTGCGCAAGGAGGCCATCGAACGCATCAGGGAGGCCGAGGAGCTCTACGAGCTGTCCTACAGCGGACGTGAGGGGACCGAGGACATCATCTGCGATCACTCCAAGGCGTCCGAGGTGCGCGAGTACATCGAGAAGGCAAAGAAAGAGTTCGAGCGAGAGCAGTACGTTCGGGCCATAAAGTACGCTCTCAAGGCGATTGCTACCATGCGGGGGCAGGAATGCTACGGCCATATCCGGGATATGCTCCGTTCGTTCATGGAACGGATGCGGTTGTGCAACGCTCTGGCACAACAGTACAACATCACTGACGGATCCTGTCGTGAATGTCGACTGTGCGATACTGGGAAGAGCCCGGCGGAGATTTGGCGATGTCTTGTGGAACGGTGCGTCGACCGCTCACGACTGCTCGCTGCAATCTGTAACCGGTTCTGTGGAAATCATCCTGAACTCGACGGGTGTATGGGCGCTTGTATGCAGTGCTCCTCCTGTGCAGGTCGTGTGACGACACTGGGGCAGGACACGTGTGTCGCGAAGTGTGTGGGGAACGCGCTCCTGGGGGACGTGTGCGCGAAGCTGTACACAGAGGCGGAGGACCGGGGTGTTTGTGGTCGTTGCCACCAATGCCTGTCGGTGCCCGCTAACCTCACTGCCTGTCTGGGGGGATGCATGGGACGCAAGAGGGCCGACTATCTCCTGGACCAGGATAAAGGGGCGCAGAAGGCGGCCGGGTACGACCTGCTCAAGTACATGGAACTGAAGGGGTACGACCGCAAGGTGATCGACGTATTTGCTGAGGAGGATGACGGGGACGATGATGGCCCGTCGCCCACACCGCCACCCGACACAGGGTCCGGAACAGGGGCAGAAACCGATACCGGGGGGAGCGGGTCCGATAGCACCGTGCTCGACTACACCAAAGACCATCGTACTGACAAGGGCAATGATGACGGTGGTGGCGGCGGAAGCTCATCGGGAACCACTGCCACCGCGACACCACGGGCAAGCTCTGATGGGGGTGACGATGACGGGGATGACGAGGTCGTGACCGGCGGGGGCGGGGACGAGGATACGTCGTCCTTCCTATCGTCGGTAGGTGCAATCGTCGCCATTGTCGTCCTGATAGGGCTAACATTCGTGCTAATCGTATACCGAAAGCGGAAGCAAGAGGAAGAGGCGGCAGCGCTCGCGCAGGCACAGGCCGCGGCCGTAACGCCAACGTACTCTGAATACAGCAGCTATTACGGCGCACGCCAGTACTACAACTATGATGCCTACATCCAACGTTGATCTTCTGGAACGCGAAAGACGCACCCTGACGCGGTGAGCTGTTGCGCGAAGGTCTTTCGTACTTCCTTGGTCTGTTCGACCTGGACACAAGCGACACCTTTCTGTGCAAGATAGCGGAAAGTGTAGTTACGCAATCCGGGGAGATAGCGACGGAATACGCTCCCCTTGCGAAGACGGAATCCTCGTCCGGTGAACGTGAATACGTTTCGGCCGCTCAGGTCGAGCCGTTCCGTTGTCTTGAATGACGGCGGGAGTTCCACCCTTTCACGGTCGCCGGACTCGACGATGAGCTCACCGTCGGTGTCCGCGGCCTCACGGCACGCCTCCACCCCTGCAACCCGGCCGCTACGATCATGAATGAGCCCGAGGGCGACACGCTCTCCACTCTCGAATCCCATTCCTGTCAAGCGTTCATCACTGAGAACGAGTCGAGGCGTGTTGCCTGCAATTCGGGAGAGCCGTGCCATGTCAAGGGATGCATGTAGTTCTAGTGTCTTGCCGGGGACACGCCGGAGCGCCTCACGAGCGATTTTCACAAGGAGGCGGGATCCAAAGGACGCGCCGCCCCGGACTGCGGCCACGAACCTACTATCCCTCATTGTCAGCTCGTCGACCCTCCCGATCCCCAGGATTATACCTCGGCTGCGGCTCCCTGACCTGAATCCGTGAAGGTCGAGCACCACGTTCGCGTCAAGTGAACCGTGGTATGGATTGGGCTGGCTGTAGGGTGGGTTCCTAACTGTGCGGCCATACTGGACAAACGGTTGTGATGGAAAACGATTGAAGTCGAGCAGACCACGGTTATGGAGCGATATCACACAACGGTCCACGGCACCGGACCGGATAAGCTCAATAGCCTCATCTCCGGTCCAGATATCATGATCAAGGGTGTCATCACCACCCTGCTCGATCGCATGGGGGGCGCACGCAACGAGACGGACCTGTCGGTCGCACCGCTCAATGACGAGAGCGTGTGGCGATAGTGTAACGAGCACTTTACGGTACCGTCCTCCAATGAGCATTGTCGCGGCCAAGCGTTGTGTATGGTGCGCTCCGGACGGATGTTTGCCCGTCAAGCCCAGCGCTGCGGAGGCCGTGACGGGCTCCCCTGCTGGAAAAGAGAAGCGTGGGCGAGTCAGGACCCGTCGTTCAGCATGCATCGAAAAGAGGAAGACGGTGCTCTGTTAAATTGGTTGGCATACCTTGAGCACCTGAGACACACCCCCTCATTTCCACTGGAGCGCTGTCAGAGGTGATGCTCCAACACTATTACTGACGCCGGGTGTTTTAAAAGGGCCGCGGGCGCGTGTGTGAGGCTTTTTAAAAGTGCGGCGGTACGCACGTTACGTGAGCGAGAGCTGGGCGCACAGGCCCCGTTGGGCGACTATCGCACTCATAGCCATCATGCTCACCGCCCCCATCGTGACCGCGGGTGAGGACATCATTGCTCACATCTCAAGCGGTCTATCGGGAAGTATTACCTCCCTTCAAACTTGGGACGACCGGATCGCAATCGGGACAGACAGTGGTGTCCATATCATCGACGCATCGGGGAGGCGTGTCGCGTTCCTAGCGGCATCTTCGGCCGTAACGGACATCGCGCGGGCAGGCGACCTGTTCTATTTTTCGACACGAGACCAGGTGTTCCCGAACATCGTAGCGCTTGACGGACTAGGTGCGATCCACTGGAGCTACACGCCCACTGTGGAAGCCTACGACCCCCAGCTCCGATGGACCGATGCTGAGACCATCACGTGGGACCTTGCCACCATCGGCGATGTTACCGGTGATGGTGCTCTGGACCTGGTGGCGGCCTCAGGGTCCACCGTGCTCCTGTTGAACGGGATCACAGGCGAACTGTCCTGGCGGTTCGATGCGGCAAACGACGTGTTCCGGGTCCTCGCCACGCACGACCTCTCGGGTGATGGTTGGCCGGACATAGCGGCGGGAAGTCAGGATGGACACCTTCATCTTATCGATGCACGTTCGGGAAAGGAACTCTGGTCGATCCGTGCCGCTGAACCCCTAGTGCTCCGTGATCCACGATCGGACCGCGAGATGGGAACGGTCACTCGTAGCGTGTGGGACATCATCCCGCTCGGTGACTCCCTCGTAGTATCTACCGAGGATGGTAACGTGGTTCTCATCAATGGGCGAGCTGGACGCGTTGTATGGAACACTACTGTGCTAGAGTACGATAATCTTATGCTCTCAAGGTATTATCAGGAGGGGCAACGTGGGCCCTCTCTATCCCCTACCACCCCGGATATGGACAACTACTTCAACATCCATATTTCCATTATCCCCGATGTCGATGGGGATGGGCAGGAGGACATCGTGGCGGCCACCTGGCCCGGCGGAGGCGATCAGCAGCAGCAAGGCCGGGGTTACATGGGGAAGAAGCGGCTATTAGTTGCCCTCTCCTCCCGTATGGGGGACATTATTTGGAGCAGGCATGATGCTGGGCTCCAGAAGGTCGAGCGCATACCTGTCATTGGCGAGACACTTCTGATGCCTACCACGTCAGGTATGAGCCGTCTGTGGGCCGCCAACATGACCGAGCTAGCACCCTATAAACCGAACATGACGCTCGCCTTTGACAAGTCATCGATGTGGCTGCTGCCCTTCGGCGACGGAGTGATACTAGCATCCGACCGCACCGACCTGGTGATGCTCGATATGCGCGGAAGGGTACAGTGGAGCTATCCTCGCTATGCAGGGCTTACCTACCTCACCGCGGACCTCGTAGGTGACGGGAATCCGGACCTTTTGGCGCTCTCATCTGAGCGTACGAATCCCCAGGACTATAATGATCAGGGCACCTCCCGTCTTCTTTTCGTCATGGACGGCGCGACACATGAGCAGGTGTGGGAGTATCGTGTACCTATCAAGGACATGCTCTCTGGGTTAGCACTACAGCAGGTACGACTGACCGCAGACATGGACGGGGACGGTAAACACGATATCCTCGCGTTCGTCCAAGCACCTGGCGACTGGGATTGGGGGGACCAGTACGGTGAGCGGACACGTATCGTGCTAATCTCCGGAGCCACGGGCACCGACATCTGGCGCACCCCGGTGGCGGAAGGGACACATTATGGTACCTGGAACGATATCTTCAAGGACCCGTCGATCATCGAGCAGAGATTGGGTGTCGATGCGGATCGACTGAAGCGTCTCGAATGGAAGCGAGAACGCACTCCTGAGGAAGAGGAGGAGCGCAATCAGCTCAGGAACGCTGAGGAACGGGCCCGGAGCATGCACCAGGAAATCAAGGAGCGCGAGCAGGATTTGCGCATCCGCAAGCGTGTCGTGGCGATCGATACCCTGTCGGACCTTAGCGGGGACGGTGTGGACGACGTGCTCGTGAGCGGCTGGCGTGAGGTTTACATCCTCGACGGGCTTACCGGCAAATCCTTCCTTACCAGGACCGGGCAGACATGGTCCTTCAAGGATCCCTTCAAGGACGGTAAGGAGGAGGAAGACCGCGTGAAAGAACTCGAATGGTCGTTCCTCGAGAATGACCGGAACGTCGTACTTTCCGTGGGCGATTTCAACAATGATGGTATTGACGAGCTCCTTCTGGCAACCTGGAAGGAGGTTCAAGTGCTTAAGAGCGAGCGCTCTGGGGGCTGGCGGCCTTTGTGGCGATGGAGCCCCGAAGACGCTAACTTCAACAAAGAGAGCATCCGTCTGGTGGATGACGCCACGGGGGACGGTCGTCAGGACATCGAGGTTCGTGTGCACCGCCGGGATATGCCCGAGCAGGTCGTTGTCCTTGACAGTCGGTTCGGGAATGTAGTTCTCACAATAGACGGTGACGGTTCAGGAGGTGGACGCTGGATCCCTGACATTGATGGAGATGGGTCTGACGACCTTCTACAGTTCAAGCGGTGGGGCCCACAGGGGCCCGAACTGGTAGTGAAACAGTCCGGTTCCAACATGGGTGAGTGGCGATACCCGCGACCCCTGGAGACGTGGATGCTCGATACCCTACGCATCGAGAACGTCGAACCCGCTACTGTGGTCAAAGACCAGGACGGCGACGGCGTGAACGATCTGGCCGTCGTGGCCACCGCAATGTGGCAGAGGGATATCACGGTAACGTTCTACAGCCTAGTCTCCGGTAAGGAGATAGATAGAGTACATCTCTTCAAGGGACGGATGGATATCGACCAGTTCCAGCCCGCGGTCGCGGTGTCGACGGTCAACGACATCACTGGGGACGGGCGTCGTGAGCTTGCCTTCACAGCTCTTGTTGGGCGCGAGGGGGGGCGACCATCCCCGACACTCTTTGTTCTCGACGTCGCCACGGGGCGTATCGTGCGTGAACTGGGTATCCGCGGTTCGGGCGTGTTCAATCTTGGTGATGTACGGGACATCATCGTCACATCGACGGCTGGTGACGTATACGTCGTAGGAGCGGACTGGGACGTTCCGATAACCTCTCCATCTGACGGGGACGAGGTGAATGCGGGATTCGAGATGACCTGGCAACAACAGTCCAACGTCATCACCTCTGTGCTGGTGGACGGTAATGTAGTGGCCCGGACCAGCTCTTCCAATACATACCTGGACCTTCCTTCCGGTACCCATCAGGTGAGCCTCAGGACCACCGATGGTTTTGGCGGGAGCACCTACTCCCACGTATCGGTCACTGTGAAGCGCAAGGTCCTGGCACACTGGATCATCAACGGTATAATTCTGCTCTCCCTCGTTGGCTACTTGGGGCGACGGACATACCTGTACGTAAGGGGTGGTCCCTGATGTATGCCATCGAGACCGATGGGCTCACTAAGGATTTCGGTTTCTGGAAGCGTCGCTTCAGGGCCGTGGACGGGCTGAACCTCCGGGTAGAGAAGGGCACGGTCCATGGATTCCTCGGGCTCAACGGTGCAGGGAAGACAACCACGATCAAGATGCTCATCGGTGCGATACGTCCCACTCAGGGTTCCGCGTCCGTCATGGGCGAACCTGCCGGTAGTGTGAGGGCCCGCTCGCTCATCGGATATTCTCCAGAGCACCCCCGGTTCTATGACATGAACGCCCTTGATTACCTCGAACTGATGGGGCGAATCTGTGGGGGTGACGGCGCTCTTGCGCGCTCAAGAGGTGAAGAACTGTTGGAGACCTTTGACCTGGAGCACGCCAAGGACCGGAGCGTCCAAGGTTTCTCAGCGGGCATGAGCCAGAAGCTCTCCCTTGTACAGGCGCTCATCCACGAGCCCGATATACTCATCCTTGACGAGCCTACATCCAACCTCGATCCTGTAGCCCGGTACGGACTGCTCAAGAAGCTGCGAGAACTTGTGACCGAGAGGGAGCTGACCGTGCTCATATCATCGCACATCCTCTCCGAGATCGAGAAGGTGTCCGATGAGGTTACCATCATCAATCGCGGTCGTACTGTAGTCGAGAACTCGATCGATGGACTGAAGCAGGAGTTCGCAGGTAACCATTTCATCCTCGATGCATCGGACAACCAGCAAGCATTCAGCCTTCTATCTCAAGAAGCTTCGGCTGACAAGGTGTGGCTGGACAAGGAGCACAAAGTGAACATCACGGCGGCGGACACCGAAAGGCTGCGCTTCGCGTTACCCAAACTCCTTGCCGACAACGGGCTCTCGCTCAATGCCTTTACCGCCAAGGAGTTCAGTCTCGAGAGCATCTTCATGACCGTCATAGGGGAAGGATGGGAAGAGAAGCACAAGGAAGAGATGAGTGGTGAGTGGCAGGAATCGCTCAGCGGATCGGTCACGGACTACTACTCGCGTATCGGAGGGTATCAACGATGAGTGGTATATCGGTCATCGCCAAGCGCACGTTCACGGACATGGCCACTTTCAGACGTACGTTCCTCTACATCGCTGTCGTTTTGTTCGTCCCTTTCATTTTCGCAGGTGCAGCAAAGGAAAACCACCTCGTGGACACTGAAAGCCTTCCATTGGGAACCCAAGGCACAATCCTTGCAGGTTACCTTTCAGTCCTCCTGTTCATATGGGTCGCTGGCGTCCCGCTAATCATGCACACAATATCCAGCTGTGCTGGATTCATCTCTGGCGAGGAGAACGGTGGAACGCTCCTGTTGTTGGTATCCAAACCTATAGAGCGCCACGATATCGTTCTGGGGCGCTTTATAGGATTCGTCACCTATATGATGCTGGTACAGACCGCTGCACTGATAGCGGTACCCTACATGTGGTTCCTTACCATGGAACTCGAGTACGATGTACTGCGCCTCCTACTCGGTATGGTGCCTATGCTGGTCGTGTACTCGCTCTTCGTGGTCCTCGTCTGGGGGGCTGTATCCATCGCTCTTTCGGCTATCACGAAACGAACGGCGTTCATCATAATGGGATTGGGATTCTTCGCAATGGTGACCTTCCTAGGGTTCATACAGGTACGGGCTTTCACCATGGCATCCGGCCTCTATGAGGACTACTCTCTCCATTACGTAGATGCTGGTTATCACTTCGGTAACATGTTCGTCTCACTTGTCGAAGGAGGTGCGGGGATACGCATCCCGCCAGAGATCCAGATGTTCTTGGGAACTTTCACAGGTGCGTACGACGTCACCAAACCGTTCATGGACCCGGACCAAGGTCTCATGTTCTCATCTCTCCCGAGGAACGATCTGGTCAGTCCTGCACGCTCGTTCGCCACCAGTGGACTGCTGGCGATCTCCCTCCTTGGACTGGGTGTTCTGCTATTCCGGTATAAAGAGGTGCACTGATGCGGGAGCATGTGCTCATCATTGGTGGTGGTGTCATCGGTCTTGGTATCGCTTGGGACCTGACGCTCAGAGGGATCGGATGTGTGCTCGTGGAGCGCGACGACCTGTGCGCAGGTACGACCGGGCGATGTCATGGACTTCTCCATGGAGGTGGTCGTTACGCTGTCTCTGACCCCACTACAGCTCGAGCATGTGCCGAGGAGAACCGCATCTTAAGGAGAACCGCTGGCCCCCTCGTCGAAGAGTATCAAGGGCTCTTTGTCGCCCTGGAGAGCGATCCAGAGGAGTATCGTGAACAGTTCGCTGTTTGCGCAAGGGACACCGGTGTCCGCACAGAGATGCTCGATACTCGAGATATTATTGAGCGATCGCCGCTCATCTCAAATAAGGTCGTGGCGGGTTTCATGACTGATGATGCCGCCATCGATCCTTTCGCCCTCGTGTACCACCTCGCTCGTAGCGCTGATGAGAGAGGTGCGCATATCATCAACCATGCAGAGGTCATAGAGCTCAAGGAAGGAGAGGCAAAGATACGGCATCGGGATGGCAGCATCGAACGTGTCGGTTTTGATATATGCGTCGATGCAACCGGACCATGGATCGGAAAGACCTCATCCCCGGGCGAAGCTCATGTACAACTCGCGCACACTCGGGGCACCATGCTCGTGTTCTCTGAGCGAATCTTCGATGGTGTGGTCCATCGGCTCCGTCCACCGTCCGACGGCGATATATTCGTCCCCAACCAAACGGCAACCATCTTCGGTACCACCTCGGTCCCCGTCGACGACGATGGATTCCGTCGGCCGTCTCCGAGTATCAAAGAGATCGAACTACTAGTGCGAGAAGCTGCCGATCTATGCCCGACGAGCGGCTCGATGCGGATTATTCGTTCGTACTCAGGAGTGCGGTCGCTGATCACTGGAATATCATCACCAGAGCCCGGGCGACAGATGGCACGGGCTCACTTAGTACGCGACCTCGGTAACCTCGTCCTCGTGGCAGGTGGAAAGCTCACGACCTTCCGACTAATCGCTGAAGAGGCCGCGGACCTCGTGTGCCGTAAACTAGGTGTACGTGCCCGTTGTACAACCGCAACCGAACCTATCATTGAACCGGGTGAGACGTATCCTGGCCTCTGGTCGGCCGCTGCGTTCGTGGACGAGCGGGTCCGTTCCCGACACGGCGGTAGCTTGGCCACAAGTAGTGAAGGCCCGATCATCTGTCCATGCGAAGGGATCAGGACATCGGAGGTGGCACTCATGGTCCGGACGGGTTGGGTGCGCTCCCTCGACGACCTCCGACGACGCACACGTCTCGGTAACGGGAGCTGCCAGGGTACTCGGTGCGCGTCATGTGCTGTTGCGGTGCTCCTTCAAGAGCTCCAGGGTAGTGAGTGTGGGATCAAGGGTTCGTTCTACGATCCTGTAGAAGACCTGAGTATCTTCTTGGCCTCTCGGCTACGTGGTGGATCACTCACGCACAACGAGAACCAGATGCGCCAGCTCATGCTCCTCTACAAGACATACACTCTGACCGGAGGGATCCCGCTCACTCTTCAAGCACTGCGGACAGATGAGGGCGGGCAAGAAGCTTCCGAGAAGAACAGAGATGATACGGAAGGTGCTCGCCAATGACAACGTACGACCTTGTTGTCGTTGGATCAGGTATGGCGGGATGTGCGGCCGCCCTTTCTGCACGAGAGGAACGAATCGCAATAGTGCGAGGGGCTCTGGGCGAGACATTCATGTCGTCGGGGCTCATATCATATCCTTCCGGCATCGACCGTAGCAAGCAGGAACGAGCGCTCGCCCTCCTTACGAAAGAGCTCCCTGAACTGGGGTACGTTGAAGGTGGTCGTCGACGACATAAACTACTGTCCCCATTGGGATCCACTCTCAGTGCTGACATCGCACCGACATCCTTGGCTGCCGGCGACATCGCCAACCTCAATCGTGTTACTGTGGTCGACCTGGGGATCACTGACATAGACATGGGACTCTCGACATGGTCGCTTTCGAGCAAGAACATCTCGATCGAGATGCGTGTGCTCCCGGTCTATAACGGAATGACTTGTTATGAGGCCGCAAAGCAAGTAGAACGCGATCCCGGTCTGCTGGTCAGCACCCTCTCGGATGCTGCTGAGGGATCGGATGATCCGCTCTGCATACCTGCATTGCTCGGGATCGAGGGACATGGTCAGGTCAGGAACTGTATCGAGAAGGCCGACCTTCCCTTGGTATTCGAACTACCCTGTCCCCCTCCCTCTGTAACTGGGGCAAGGCTCGCTCTGGGTCTGCTCAGAGCGGTTCGGGAGCGGACGTCCGTTGTACCAGGTATGGCCGTCTCAATCGATCACGATGGGGGGAGGGTATCATCGATATGTGTAGCAGGACCTGAGGGCAGGATAACATTGAAAGGCGATCGTTTCGTGCTCGCCACGGGCGGGCTCATCCCAAGAGGTCTCGTGGTTTCCAAGCAAGCGCTCATCGAACCCATCACAGGTATTAGGGCCGGTCTGCTACATGAGCCCTTTGATCCTGACTCGATACAGCGGTCCGGGCTCGATACTGATGCTTCCTGTAATGTGGAAGGTTTCACGAACCTTCGTGCAGCAGGATCACTGGTCCGCACACCTGGAAGGAAGGATCTTGGCCATGCGCTGATGACCGGTATCGAGGCCGGTTCGGAGGGAGATGCGCAATGACCTCAAAAGAGGGACCTGAGCCCATGAACAAGGTCACGGGGATACGGAGCGAACGCGACAGATGTATCATGTGCGGAACGTGTACAACGGTCTGTCCCCTTTCAGAATCGTTAAGGAGCAGAGAGTATCTTGGTCCCGCCCAGTTCAGCCAACAATTGTCGCGGGCAACTCATAACCTCTCCCAGTTCAGCAACCTCACTTACCTTTGCACCTACTGTCGGCGGTGTCTCGAGGTCTGTCCAGGACGTGTCGATACTCCCCGTGTCGTCCAGGACCTTCGTGGAAAGGTATGTGCCTGTAAGGAAATGCCGGACACGGTCTCACAGCTTTCCAATGCGATATCTGAGCACGGAAACATCTATGGGATGTTACAGCGCGAACGTCTTCTCTGGTCAATGATGATAGAAGATATTGTATCTCCCCACGTGGGAGTGACGGGGGATGTTGTGTACTTCCTTGGTTGTCAGACATCTTTCTCAGGACAGTATGCAACAGTGGCCGAGTCCATGGTAAGGGTCATGAACGCTGCAGGCGAGCGTTTTGTGCTATTGGGTGAGAAAGAATGGTGCTGCGGGGCCCCATTATCGATGCTGGGCCTGGATGATGAGGCAGAAGCGGCCTTAGAACATAACATCTCTGCTATCAACGCTACCGGTGCAGAGCTTGTCGTTTGCACGTGCCCTTCCTGCTATCATGTGCTGAAGGGCCGTCTTGGGGGCGATGTCGAGGTTATCCACCATTCCCAGTACATCGCTACGCTTATCGAGGAGGAGCGAATCGCGCTCGACCGCACGTATGATATCGTAACCTATCATGATCCGTGTGAGATCGGTCGGGGCGCAGGTATATTCGAGGCCCCAAGGAACGTCATTAAAGAACTGGCACATCAACTGGTGGAACCGCACCGTCATGGGATCGACGCCACGTGCTGTGGATCAGGTGGTGGGATGAGGGTCACACGCAATGAAGTATCTGAAGCCATTTCTGACGAGCGGGTTCGTGAACTGCTCGAAACGGGAGCGACAACCGTGGCAACGGTTTGTCAAACATGCCTTGGAGCGATTTCACAAGGGCTCGTAAGGTCCGGATCCGATGCGCAAGCTGCTGATATCGTCGAGCTCGTGGCAAATTGCATTCGTTCGCGTGACAGATGATAATCGTTCTATCGTAAGTGACGAATGGGAGGACGGGAAGCCTGTCCAATAGGTTTATAAAAAGAGGGTCCCGCTTGGGGTTCTCGGTTGTAGGGTATGGACGAGCTCATCGACTCCATCGGTGTTGACTTCATCGATACTGAGGAGATCGTCAAGGACCTCAAATACCATATCAGGGAGTACGTCAATGCACCAGAGTGTGCTGACACGATCAATTCGACATATGATCTGAGACGCGAGGGTGATTGGATATTCGGTAAGGTCAATCGGCATTTCGATGCCAATTACACCTATTCGACCGACAACCTCTGGTACGCTGAACTCGATGACGGGATCGGAGGGCTTACCCGGCTACCTGGATTGCTCGGACCGAGCGAAACTGAGATATATGTGAACACTAAACATGCCGGGAACGCTGCAATCGTTGACTATATTCTGGCTCATGAAGCAACTCATGCAGCCCTCCATGATGGATCGGAGTGGATGGAGGAGTTGGTCGCTCTGGACGTTGCGTACGGTATGCTCGATGAAGGAGAACGTTCAGGTATCGGAAAGGTCATCCACGAGCGAAAGATCGAGCAGACAATCGACGCTTTGGCAATGAAGCTGAGGAAAGGCGAAGGGTGGTCGGAGGTAAAGATAGCGAATTATATGCGGGATGATATCCACCTAACCGATGGACTTATACTCTCCTATGTCGATGTTAAGATTAAGGAAGGCGAGTTCAAGAAAGTGTGGTGGGGCTCACGCAAGACTGAGATCGAAGAGACGAGCCGATATCACAGCAAACCGTACTTCGCTGAGAAATACATGGAGAAGAACGGCGTCCGTTTCAACCTCTCTTTAGGTCAGTACAGATTCCAGCTCGACCTGGAGAACCTGTTCGCTCATACTAATGACGGTGAGAAAACAACAGTAGAAGAGTTGGAGAACGAAGCTGAAGGATTAAGTTCGATGAGAGCTGGCAGAGTTTTAGCATTATAGGTAGTTTTCGTGGTAATGAAGTACATTTAATTATTAGTTACTGGATTATTTGACCTTATAATCTACTGATAATATTGACATTATAATTTACTGGTATTACTATATACTATACTACTATACTACATTATTTCAACTATACTACCAAGGGAACGTTTATATCGAGACTATCGTGCTATTTAGTGACAGTGCCAATATCGTATATCGACCAGGAAGCTGTAAGCGAAATAGTTGGTACTATCGTAAACGATGACATGAAAGATATTGAGAAGGCTGGTTTGATCTACGATTGGGTTGTCGATAACGTCGATTATGGATACGAAGAACTCCTTAGGGGCGATGCTCCTTATGGGATCAGGACCACTAAAGAAGCGCTGAAGTCCGGTGAAGGCAATTGTCTGGAGCAGTCTCTTGTATGGTTATCAATGGCAAAAGCCGCTGGTATCAAGGATCCATATCTCGTCGAGGAAACGTTCCTTGGTGCGAACGGATACCGCCATTATCTTCCAGCATTCACGGACGATAAGGGAGAAGTTCATGGATATGAGATCAGCTTCCGAAATAAGGACGATAGACCATGTTTCATCTCAAATTGGGAGCATCTTGCACTAGATGATGTAGAGGCGTTCCTCAGAGAGAGCGGTGATGAGATTGGAAACAAAGTGACGAACGGTCTACTGCTCACGAGTGCCGTTCCAATGAAGGTCACTTCTTACACGACTGATGATGCGCTCGTGTACGAGTTCCACAATATTAGGTGGGAAGGCGATCGTCCACATATCGATATGATTATTCATCAATATCGTGAAGATGGAAAGATAACAGAAAGAATGGATATCGAATGTGATCCCTCCTCGCAATCACCTGCTACTATCGATTACTCAATCAGTGAAGAGAGACAATTTCTTCATTTCTTCAAGAAGGATCAAATAATCGATAGAGGTCATCTTGATAATATCGAGAACGATACTACAGGTAATCAGAATATTGACGATAGGATACGGGATCTATACGATCATGTGAGCGATGTCAGAATACCCGAGAAACCGAGCATATCTGAAGGAGAGGAGAGGATGGGTTTGTTCTCAAAGCTAATGCTAGGACTTGCCTTCGCGATTAAGAAGGGTAAGTAGTCAATAACTCATTTGTATCGATTCTTCCATTCAGAAAAACGTTTGGCACGCACTGATGACCATAGTTCATTAAGCCTATTGACATCGAATCCAGTACGATTTGACAAAGTAGGATTCACATCATCCGGATGTGATGCTGCTCGAGCAAGCCAAGAACGCACAGTATCAAGAGTAGTATCAAGATCACGCGCAACGGACCTTATGCTCTTGCCTTTGATAATGAGTGTCAGAGCATCAAAGAACAGCTTTTCCTTTGTTCTGAGATCATAGAAAGCTGTCCTTGTTCGATCACAAAAAGATTTCTTGCATGTTCTACAGAAGAATTTCCTTACTATACCATCCTGAATATGATAAGTACCATTGCTGATTATGTTGCCAAGTCCAGGCACATCAAAATTTCTGCATGATTTGTTTGTACAGGATATATCAGAGAATTTATTGCTGCGTTTCTTCTTGATCATAATGAAAAGAATATGGTTGTTTAGATTGATAAATATTACCAGTAAATTAGATGGTCATATAGTAGTATAGTATAGTAACTATAACAGTATATTATAATGTCATTATAGTAGATTATCTTTAATTCTATCAGTAGATTATAAGGTCAATAGAATTGGATTTTTTCCACTAATATTTTCAGAATTTTTTCATGAAAGAAAAGCATCCAGACCTACTTGCTGGTGCTTTTCTTTTCCGAACATGGACAGAAGACGTCGTGACGCTACTTCCAGTTGCTGATTAAGATACGGCGTTATCTCAAAGTTCTCAGCGATCTTTGTTGAAGGTTCGATGTACTTTGAAACACTTCCTGGAGCGACTGTAAGGATTAACTTACCACCACATTTTGTACATACGCCTGTAAGAGGGATTCGACGATACTTTGAGTTACATGTGATGCATCGGATCTTCTGTCTGGTGAAAGTGCGGATATTCCCTTTTATGTCACTAAGAAAGTGTGTTCCTAGAACGAGACCAGCAACGCCGTCTTCGTTCACCGCACGAATCTTACGTCCAAGTTCAAGTTGCGCGTCCACTTTCTCGAGCATACTTCCTAAGAACTTGTACGCAGTAATAGTAGGTCCAGCACTAACATCGCTCGTTCCTATGTTGAATCCAAGACCCTCATACTGGGAATTCTTACCAATCCGATCTGCATACTGCTCTACATTATGCGCTTTTTTTGCATCCTTTGGATCAGGGTAATCATACGTCATCTCGTAGAACGCAGGAGTATAGCTTTGACTTGTGTCCATGTCCCAAACCTCGTCATCTATCTCGGACGGGTTCAGTATAAGCGTGAGCACGAGAGGGGCGTCCATGGTCCGGGCACCCTGTGTATCAGGAAGGAACGATCGTGAGAAGTTGAGGAGAGCATCGAGAGCCATCGATATCGAATCTTCATCACCATCCGCATTCCGTCTCCGTGCAGCAATGAGCAGAGGATGGGTATAGTATACTCTGGCGGGTGTGAATCCGATGATCCTTCCCATGATAGCTGCTGATGTATGTGGTGCAAGCGTGATCACAAGATGTCCTACGAGGTCCTCACGACATGAAACGTTGTAGAATCGTGGCATTCCATAGTACTTCTCAAGGAGGTCATCGACGAAGTTGCAGATCTGAGTACAGTAGTCAGCTCCCGAAGCGATCTTACCGTCAGAATCCCTGAAATCAGATACAAGGATATCTTGAGGGAGGAGTTCGACAACTTGATCTTCTTGTTCGAGCACCTTCCCATGTACGTCCTCGACGTATCCGAGCTCTCTTAGACGCTCCACCGATGTACCGATTTCCTTGGGGGTGAAATGCGTAATCGGAGTATCCGTACCGTCGAACCTTATCGTTCCATCCTTGTTCACCAGCACACGATGCTTGGCACGAAGTATCCCTTTCTCGATACGCTCTGGTATCTTGGAGCGTGAGCTCATACCGACAACCCCCTTCAGTTCGGCCGGCACCCGTTCACCCACGTTACCTGCTGCTGCCTCGATGAGCTGCTTGAACGATAGGAAGTAGTTGTCCGATCTCTTAGTAGGTATTTCACAGTGCATATCTAGGTTCGTAACCTGGCCGCACCGCGCACATACTCTTCGTTGTTCGGTGATACTCCCACAGGTAGGACAGTTCGCTAAAAAGGTGAATTCCTTGCATTCAGGGCAGAAGCGTTTTCCAAGCTCTACACGCACGCTCTTGTGTTGAGCTGCTTTGATGAGCGAGCGCTGCTTCTTCTCCCCTGCATCATCACGCCCAACAGGGAAAAGAAGGTTGGGCGATCCCTTCATGATGCGTCTCTCCGCTTTTTCTGGACGACCCATCCTCGTACCGATGTAGGATGGCGCGAAAGGTTTGATCATGACCGGTGAAACAGCATTGATTGCCTCTAGAGCAGATGAGTCCTGTAGTTCGTCCAGGACCCCCAACAGTCGCGAGGGATCGAGTTTGTCGCCATCCAATATGCCTAGAGTGACGAGGACCTCTTCTGCTTCCCCCTCAATGACCACTTCACTGTCGGTCACCGAGTGCGGTATGCACGCGATCTCGAGAGCATCCTTGCCAGCATCATCATGTTTGAGCCTGAGGTAGAGGAAAGTACCCTCATCTGTATCATCACGGGGAACACGCTCGAGGGAACCTGTCCCTAGCCATCGTACCAGTTCGGACAGCTGGTCCCGTGACAGGTCAGAGTAGAAGTGTGTGCATCGCGGGTGGAGAGGGATATCTAACCGCTGTGAGATCGAGAGTGCTTCGGAGAACGTACCAGGTGTGCTAGGTTCTTCGTTTCTCTCCCTCACGAGCCCCTCCCACCACTCCTCGCACCAGCCGGCGGGCAGGAGCTTCTTTCCGTTCGTTGCGAACTCACCAAAACCGACCAAGAGGTCCCCCATGAAGAGTATCTTTTCGATATTCCCCTTTAGTTCGCGTGCCTGCTCTATCGACGTTACACGTACCACGGAACCGTTCTTGGTCTTGATGATCGGTCCCTCGATGCCGTCCACTGGCATGGCGACGGTCGCTTTTCCTGGATACTCTACCTTGAGCTGTGTACCAACAGAGATGAACTCGTCCGTAACGACCATCGTGGCAGGATGGATGCCACAAGCAGCGAAACCCGTGTTCCTGCTACGGCCGTACCTGAGACGGAATCCGCCTGCCCGGGACGGGTACGAGAAGACCGGGCGCCCTCCAGGGAGCTCACCCATGTACTTGAAGGAGGGTTCGACTCCTTTCGGACCGGACGTCTTCTCCTCTTTCTTTCCCTTTGACATCATCTGTTCAAGGAACGTCCAGTGGTCGAGTTCGAAACCGGAAAGGTTCCCTTTGACACGCTTTAGGAGCTTGAATGCTTTACCGTAGATACAGGATAGTGTTAGACATACGCCCGACCGGATATTATTGGTCTCGACACGTTCGAGGTCCTTGTAGGAAAGGACCTCCAGTTTCTCAGTGGCATCACCGCTCACTTCGACAGGGATGTGACGTACCATTGTCCGGATGTCTTTGGCCGACACCCTGAACTGGAGGTTCGTGATCTTTGAGTCATAGTCCTCGAGCTCTGTGACGAACCGCTCCACTTCATTATCAAGTGGATCGTACGACTGGTAACCGAACTTCGAACGCAGGAAATCAGTGATAAGCACGGATAGCGCGTTAGCAGTACCACCAGCGCTACGGATCGGACCAGCATAGTAGATGGCTACGTACTCACCGCCATCCATACGCTTCTT
>CAZFHY010000030.1:17120-22297 GCA_964519305.1 Candidatus Undinarchaeota archaeon | reverse complement strand
CCCTAGCTCCCACTAATTAGGCACGCGATTCTCGGCTAATGCCGCCCATTGCAGCGTTTTGAGCGATAGCTTTATATAGAATAATGCGCCTAAATAGGCTCATGAAGAAGTATGTCCGTATCAAGATCATCAACGGCCGCAAGTACGCGTACGAGATCACGCCGTACTACGACCCCAAGACCAAGAACACGCGCCAGAAGAGCAAGTACCTCGGCGCCGTTCAGGACGACGGTTCCATCCGGAAGGTCCGGCAGAAGCTCCCTCGCAACTCCTTCACTTACGGCCAGTTCATCCCCGCCCTCCACATCATCAGCGAGCTCGACGTAGACAAGATACTGGCCAAGACCTTCGGCGAGTCGCGAGCGAAGCTCCTCCTCGTCCTGGCCATGAACCGGGCGCTCCGCCCGGTGGCGTTCCAGAACGTCAGGAGCTGGTACGAGGGCACGATCCTCGTCAAGGAATACGGCGACCTTCCGCTCTCCTCCCAGAACATCAGCAAGGCGCTCTCCGCCATCGGCCAGAGCTCGGCGCCCTACGAGTTCTGCAAGGCGTTCACGAAAAGCCGATCGACCGCCGACACGCTCGTGTACGACATCACCTCGCTCTCCTCGTACTCGGAGCTGATCCGGCTCCTCGAGTACGGGTACGACAGGAACGGGCTCGGTCTGCCGCAGGTGAACCTCTCCGTCGTCCTCGACAAGGAGCGCGGGATCCCCGTGCTGTTCGACGTGTACCCGGGGAGCATCCCCGACGTGTCCACCTTCAGGAACACGCTGACGAAGCTCGGCGACTGCGGCGCCACGTCCTTTCGCCTCGTCCTCGACCGTGGGTTCTTCAGTTCCGAGAACGTCATGGACATGCTCGACGCGGGGCTCGACTTCGTGATCCCTGCCAAGGCGTCGCTCAAGGAGGTCAAGACCCTCATCTCGAAGCACCACGCCAAGAAGGAGGACCCGTCGTTCCTCCGGCTGTACCAGGACGGGACGCTCTTCGTCAGGGACGTGACGGTGAGGGTCAAGACCGACGAGAAGGTGAAGGACGTCCCGGCGTACCTCTACTTCGACCCGCAACGCGCACAGGAGCAGAAGGACTCGTTCTACAAGGCACTCCGCCGGTGCGTCGAGCAAGTCGAGGACGCCAGGCTGAAGCCAAAGCAGAAGCCAGCGAAGGTCGTGGGAGCGATCGCGAAGAAGCTCGTCACGTTCCTCAGGTGGAAGGTGGTGGACGGGAACCGGATCAGCGTTACGCTGAAGAAGAAGGCGGTCTCGCAGCGGGTGAACAAGATGGGGTTCACCGTCCTCCTCTACAACGGCGACCACTCGTGGGACGGGGCGCTCACCCTGTACCGGGAGAAGGACATCATCGAGAAGATCTTCCAGGTACTCAAGCGCGACCTGGAGGCCATGCCCATGAACGTTCAGTCGACCGAGACCATGAAGGGCTTCGTGTTCGTGACGTTCCTCGCGCTCATCATACGGTTCAGGCTCATCAGGATGCTCAAGGACGCCGGCCTGGGGAGGAAGTGGTCCGTCGACAAGTTCATACTGGAGATGGAGAAACTCACCAAGATCGAGATCGAAAACGGGGAAATGTTCACGGCGGAGGTCACGAAGAAGCAGAGGGAGCTGATGAAGGCTCTCGGACTAGCATGTGCCTAAAAGGTGGGAGCTAGGGTTGACAGCTTATGGATAGCCGTAGTTTGGTCGCGTATTCTCATCTACAGTCCTCTTGCCAAATTTTTCTTGTGCAACTGGTTCGCGACAATCAGAAAAACACAAGTGAAGAGCAGCAGTGCGAGCAGGTCCAGCCACAGGGGAAGAACCGAGTTTCCGTTCATGCAAGCATTGAACAGGTCCACGAGATAGGTCAGCGGGGAGACGTACGAAACGGCGAGCACGGTGCCCTCCAGCTCCTGCAGCGGGACGAAGACCCCGCTGACGAAGATTAGCGGGAACCTGACAAGGCTGGAGAGCATCATCACGTTTGACGGTGTCCGCGAAGAGGAGGATGCTAAAAGGACGCCAAGCGTCGAGAAGCACGCGCCCCCCAGCAGCATGGCGACGACCCCCAGCGCGACGTTGACGACAGCGGTGTTCAGGAAGATAAGGCCAGCGGCCAAGACTATCGTCGATAGGGCGCAGCCGAATATCAGGCCAGCCAGTGCGTCCCCCATGATTATCGTGCCAACGGTCACCGGATACGACAGCAACCGCTCGTACGTTCCAGCCATCTTTTCCCAGGGCGTGATGAGGGGACCTACAGACGACGCGGTGAAGAACAACGTCATCCCCAGGAATCCGGGGAAGAAGGTTGCCAGGTCTATCTTCCTCCCCAGGTAGAAGGAAATGAACATGAAGAGCGGGAAGAGGAGGCCGAATATAATCACAGGTGGCTTCTTGTAGTATATCTTCGCGTTCTTGTCAGCGGTAACGAGGACCCCCCTCGCGAATATTGAAAGGCTCATTTCCCGTCCCCGGTAAGTTGTACAAATGCTTCCTCGAGGCTTGGTCCGCCCGTCGTCAACGATGTGATCTGGACACAGTTCTCCTGCGCCCAGGCCGCGACGTATTTGATCGTCCCATCTGGGTTGTTCGTGAACAGCCGCAGGTTGTCCCCCAAAACCTCGACCTTGGATATAGAGCCATGAGCCAGCATCGCGGCATCCACCTTATGGTCGAAAGAAACGTCGATGGACTGGGTCTTGTCGAACGTGCTTTTCAGCTTCTCGGGGCGGTCTATAGCGACGATTTTCCCCTTGTTGATGATGCAAACCCTTTGACACAGCTTGCTCGCGTCCTCGATGTTGTGCGTCGTCAAGAAGATAGTGCACCCCTTTTTGTTCATGCCGTATATTGTATTCACTATCAACCGCTTGCTCTGGACATCCAAGCCCTCAGTGGGTTCGTCTAAAAAGAGGAAGTGTGGATCGTTGATTATCGCACACGCGATGCTGATGCGCTGTTTCATCCCTTTTGAAAACGTTCGTACGAGATCATTTCTCCGATCATAGAGCCCAAGGCGCGTAAGAATGTCTTCAGTTTTTATCTCAATGATATTCTTGGGAAGGCCATAGTATCTTCCTGTGAGGGAAAGGTTCTGTCCAGCGGTCAAGTCCACGTATACGTTCCCGACCTCTGGTACCACACCGATCCCCATCTTTGCCTGGATGGGTTCCTTCTCCATATCTATGCCGCCTATCGAAATATTTCCCCTGTCCGGCCTTAGAATCCCTGTGAGCATTCGAACGGTGGTGGTCTTTCCAGCACCGTTGGGTCCCAGGAAACCGAAAATTTCACCCTTTCCGACGCTGAAACTTATGTCATCGACGGCGATGATGCTGCCAAATGTCTTCATGAGATTTGATGCCCTCAGCGCGTCTTTATCATCGCTCATCCTCATGCTCCTTTTTTCATGGCGTCAATCTGGATACCCATGAGTTTTACCCCTGTCACAGATCTCATGGAGATTGTTGCCGGTTCGCTCACAAGGCACTGCCCCTCCACGATTGACGATTTTTCCTCGTTGACCGTTACCTCGACCTTCCCCTCGACCACGTAAAATATCACGTGGGACGCCATTTCACACGGTGGTATTTCACCGCTGGCGGGGATCTCGATGATCCTCATCTTAAAATTGTCGCTGATGTGGAGTACGTTCACGTTCCTTTCCTCAAACGGGCGCGCCTTGGCGTTTCTGATATCGAGGACTTTCATGCTATCCCTCGTCACTTTCGTCGAGCAGATTGATGACAATGCTTTTCCTCTTCAACTTCCACACCTTCTCTGGGGCTCCTCCCCCCTCCTCCTTGTACTCGGCCACGTCGATTATGCCCGCGTTCTTCAGCTCCGAGAGATGGTAGTACAAGCCTGACTGGGTGACGCCCTCGTTTTTCTTAGAAAGGAAGTTGCGGATTTCCTTGGTGCTTCTCTTGCCCTCGCCTATGAACCGGATTATGGTCCACCTGGTGGGGCAGTGAAGCGCTTGGATATACATTTTGAGCGGGTTGGATCGACAGTTGCAATCGCACATGATGACACCTATATTATTGTGAATTACTGTAATATTCTTGTATTATATAAAATTATTGGATCGGTGAATCACCAAACGCTCTTCCTCCACGGTTGCGTATAACGGGTCCTACCTGTATCACCGTGCATCTGGTGGTCGGTTTTCATGGGGGGTCCTTGGATCTCTCGGAACTCCACATTGCCAGGATCGGAAGTTGTAGGGTCTTTGGTTGGTCCCCCGCCGTGCCGACGGGAAAGAAGGGAGCGGGCCCCCTCGCGGGGGCCCGGGGGTCAAGGGCCACGACCTTTCCGAGAACGGCGGGCCCGTGAAGTAGGTCCGCCCATGGTCACAGGCCCGCTGACCGCCGGCGGGCCCTTCTCTTTCTCCTTCGGTCCGGCGGGCCGACACCATGCTGGCAGCGGGCCGGTGATGACCGATGACCGGGTCCTCGGTGAACACCCTATGACCAAGGTATACAGAATAGAAGTGTCGTTCGTACGGCGGCACCCTCCATCCGTACCGGTCCATCGTGCAGCCGGCCACCTCGGTGAGCTCCGCCGACACCGTTCCCGGCGCGTCGGGGCCCTGCCGAACCGTCGCCGAGAACCTCCGGCCCCCTGCCGACACATGACGGACACCGAGCAAACCTTGAGATAGTATATCGGCACCCTACCCGGCGGGCCCAATCCCCCCGTCCGCCTCAGGTTCCCAGCTTCGGCATGTGCCTGAGGTAGCCCTTCCTCAGCTCGTCGTGGTCGATGTGGTAGTGGATGTCGATGGTCTCGCCCCGCTTGTCGCCTCGGAACCTCTTGAGGTGCTCCAACGCGGACTGCCCTGCTTTCCGAAAAGCTCAAGTAGGGCACAGGTCATGAGGTAACCCAGCAAGGGTGCTGAACGGGGTAGGATGGACCCACCGATTTAATGGCAATTTGGTGCGCGAATCCCGTCCCCCGCACCAATCCCTTCTGAATAGAATGAGCGTTCGACGGCCGATTCCCAAAACTTAAATTGATGAACCCGGTCGAAGGATTCATGGTACTCGACTGGTTGGCCTCCAAGAAGGAAGCGGAGGAAAAGGAGAAGGGGTCGGATCCCCCCAAGGTGACCAAACCATCTAACGGTCCGGATTCACCGAAACCAAAGCCCATCGCGGTCCCAAAACCACCATC
>CAZFHY010000030.1:0-17020 GCA_964519305.1 Candidatus Undinarchaeota archaeon | reverse complement strand
ATCTGAAGAAGAAGGACGAAGAGGACACTAAGCGCATCAAGGACCTTGAGGACGATCTGAAGAAGAAGGACGAAGAGGACGCTAAGCGCATCAAGGACCTTGAGGACGACCTGGAGAAGAAGGATGCTGATGCTAAGAAGCGCGAGATCTCCTTCGAATCGACCATCAGAGACCTCAAGGATGCCCTTGACGCCATCGAAAAGGATTTGAAGGGTACCTAGGCGCAGAACGTGCAAGATCGGGAGCGAGGGTATTACCCCGTTCCCGATCACGCTATCATTTCTCGATTCATTGTTGATTCTGTAAGTAGAACCAATAGTGAACAGTGAAAGATAATACGAAAAATCAGATGCTCATGGGACAGGACATAAGCTTCCTCAGGCTGATGACCATGATGAGCGCCAGTGACGGTAGCACAGGATCCATCGGGAGGCTTCGCGTACCGACATCATATATAAACCTACCGAATAAGCGCTATTTGACGTTAATAAATTTTATTAGCGTTAAAACGGACCCCATTCGTGGAAACTAATGCATCACGTGCGTTTCCATTATGCTGAACAAATTATTATTGTTCAGAACGTACTTTAAGGACGAAATGCCACCCATATTATTCAAATGGTCCCTGAACGTTAAAAAGATGGAAAACGAAGGATTATAAGCTCCCGTATCTTTATCCACTAACACAGCGCGGGTCCAGACAGGGCCTTAGACCAGAATCCCGATAACGCGGTGATCGACCAATGACGACGCCCCCCTGTCCTGATATCGAGAAGGAAGTAATCGAGCACGAGAGCAAAGCTGTCCGTGCCACCTTGATCATCGTAGGTACTCTCGCTGCGGTCATCGGTATCATTGGTATATTCCTCCCCCTCCTTCCAACGACACCATTCCTCCTATTAGCAGCTGCATGCTACGCTCGCAGTTCACGCAGATTCTATACATGGCTCCTCACAAACCGGTGGTTCGGGGCATATATACGCGACTACCGGGCCGGGCTCGGAGTGCCTATGAAAGTGAAGGCCTCGACACTCGCTCTTCTATGGGCCACCATCCTTGTATCCGCGGGATTCTTCGTTGACAGCCCCCACGTCAGAGCAATGCTCCTCGCCATCGCACTTGCAGTCACCCTGCATGTCCTTTCCATCAGTACATACGTCGAGGAGGTCTCTGAAGAATGAGCGGTCCTTGGGATGGCCCGGAAGCCCTCTATGAAGAAGAGGTGTCCTCTTACTGGATATCTGGCATTCTAGGGGCCGTAGCAATGCTCTTCCTCGCTTTCGAGTTCCAGCGATCGATGATGGCGCCCCTAACTCCTCCCGCGGGACTGTTCCCTGGGATGTTCCTGCTATTCCTGGCACTTGCACTGGCATTCCGCAGGCTCAATGTACGTATCACGAACGAGGGACTGAGCGTCACCTACGCCCTGTTCCGGTACGAAGTCGCCTGGAACGATATCGTTGAGGTTGCTGTGGATGATAAGTCCGCGTTCTGGTATCGGGGGTACGGTGTACGCCTCGCCCGTAGTCGTGATGGATGGGTGCTCGTCTTCAGTACCATCGGTCCCGCACGGGTGACGCTCGTGCTAGAGGGGAGGTGGTTCCGCTACTTCGTGTTCTCCACACGCTGTCCGGACAAGGTCGTAAAGCTTATCAGGGAGCGGATCGGGACGACGCACACTTAATATTTGCCCAAGGAACGCATCCCAGTGAAGGGCATCATCTGCTTCTATTCAGGATCGGGCAACACTAAGCACGCGTGCACATATCTCGCCTCCAAGATCACCACCTGTCAGCTGGAGCTGGTCGATATCACCAAGGACGCCACGCCTGACTTGGAGGAATGTGACGTCGTCGGATTTGCTACGTTCACGGACGCATGGGCGCCACCGCCCCTGATGAGGGCGTTCATCCAGGGGATTCCTAACCAGGATGGGATTCCTGCGTTCGTGTTCAACACCTTCGGATTCATCAGTGGGAAGACCCTCAAGAGGCTTGACGAGCTTGCTACAGCGCAAGGGTTCACGGTCATCGGTGGACACGCTCTCCACATGCCCGAAAACTATCCCCCAATGATTGTATCGGGAAATGGTAACGAAGACCACCCGAACGAGTCAGAAATGGCATCCTTTGACCGGTTCATCGCCGAATTGGACCTACGTCTCTGGCAGGTCAAGGACGATGGATCGTGCCCCCACCACCACCCGGACATCGGTCTCTTGAACACGCTCCTCCCGCCGTTCCCGCGATCCCTCGGCTTCACGTCAATAGGTAAGAAGGTCGCCGATGAGGGCCGTTGTAAGGAGTGCGGAGTGTGCGCCCGGATCTGCCCGTACGGGGCCATCGATCTCGATCCTACACCGGTGTTCGATGAGAATCTCTGCCAGAGCTGTTGGGCCTGCTATAACCACTGCCCTGAAGGCGCTATCCTAGCAGGGAGGTTCACGGGCGACGGACGTTACCCTCGACCGAACGAGCATGTGCGTCGGGTCCTGAAATCCTGATCTTGTGTGGTCCGCCAGACGTTCGACGACGTCATCGAAATGGATTAATAAAAAGCAGGGCGCTGTGGGACCGTATGCGGGGCGTAATCTGCTACTACTCGGGCTCCGGTAATACACGGCTCGCATCCCAGTACATCACAAAGAACATCACGAACTGCTCCTTCGACCTCTTCAACATAGCTACGGACGGCGTCCCCGACCTCGGTGAATACTACGTCATCGGACTGGCCACGTTCACGGACTCATGGGAACCGCCCCCCCTGATGCGACGGTTCATCCAAGAGCTCCGACCGTGGCAAGGGATGCCCGCGTTCGTGTTCAATACCTACGGATTCTCCAGCGGAAAGACCCTCAAGACCATGTCAAGGCTCGCAACGGACCGCGGGTGTACGGTCTTTGCCGGTCATTCACTTCATACACCGGAGAGCTACCCCCCTATGATCGCTGCCGGTCATGGTGCCGAGGACCACCCCGATGTTGAGGAGATGCAGACCTTCAACGCGTTCATCACCGAGCTTGACAGGTGCGTCAGCACCATCGCACAGGGCGGTACGGTCGAAGGACGGGAGTTCGATGCAGGTAAATACCGCTTCGTACCACGTATCCCCTGGATTATAGCCATCCTGAACACGGGTAGGTACTCCTTGGACGCCTCGCGCTGCACCGAGTGTGGAACATGCGCAAAGGTATGCCCATATGACGCCATCACTTTCGGACCGAAGCCCATATTCTCGATGAGGAAGTGCTATACTTGCTGGGCATGCTATAATCACTGCCCTGCTCAGGCAATCGCAACGACGTGGTACTGGGGCGGGGTCCAGTACGCGCAGCCGAACGACCACATGAAGAGCGTTCTCGGTTAATAAGGCCCCAAAGCATCGATTTAAAAACCGGGTGCCGTGCCGGGCACAATCCGACCGGAAGGACGGGTACTGACAATGGATCTTGAGTACTCCCACGAGTGGTTCGAGCTCACGCGGGAAATGAACGATCTGGACCGTCGCCTCTATAATGAGAAGATGGACCACGATACCGAAGAGGCCGTTCGGGCCGAGTACAGGTCCTGCTTGTATAAACGCTACGAGCACCGCAGCGAGTTCATCGGTGAGCGGAAGAAGGAGCTCGTGGAGGACATGGAGGAGCTGACCGGGACGAATCTGGAGTTCCATCTCCAGTACCAGCCCACCCAATACGTGACCGTCAGGTGCCCCAAGGACAAGCTCGCCTTCGATGTCGTCGACGAGGTTAGGGTATCCCCCGCCGCAAAGCGTCATTTTGAATCCCAAGGCTACGACGTGGCCATCCTAGCAAAGAGCTCGAGCTCACGCGGAATGGTACGCATCGCCGACATATACGGAGAGTTACGGGGCGCTGATGCCGAGGGCCATGAGGCGACGCATCTCATCTTGGAGGGAACCCCCCTTCAGAACGCTTACCATCAGAAAGAAGCGCGTATCATCTGCGACACCGCTTGTGACATCTTGGGCGCCGAGCGACTGCAACACTACGTGGAGAAGCACTATTCCGGTGACGATGAGATGGTCGAAAGACTGGACCACCTACTCCACTTCAAGGAGAATTCAATCAAGCTCATCGGAGAGGCCCGGGACGAGATCCTGCCATTCATCGAGGCGGGCGATAGAAAGGGCGCTGATGCCGTCGTAGAGAAATACTCGGCACTCAGCGACGAGGTCCTCGGGCAGCATCTGGAGATAAACCGCTGCATCATGGCAGTCGCCCATATCTACTCGGGGAATAAAGAGGTCAAGGGCGCTCTGGAGACGCTAAAGGATGAGCGAGGTGTGGCCGGGATGCTCGATGCTGTCAAAGAGATCACCACGATCGACGAGCTCCTCGATATCGCCTACTCAGACCCGGACGTCGAGATAAGTGAGGAGTCCGCCTCATGAGCCTTGTGGTCAGAAATGTCCGCCCCGAGGATGCAGCAGCGATCGTTGACATCCTCAATCCCATAATCAGTGATGGTAATCTGAGCGTGCTAGACTCACCACTTTCAACCGAAGATGAACGGGAGTATATCGAGCGGTTCCCCAAACGCGGTGTGTTCCTCGTCGCGGAGAACGGAGAAGGATCAATAGTCGGATTTCAGAGCATCGAACCGTTCGCCACCTACACACATGCTTTCGATCATGTGGGTACTATTGGTACGTTCGTTGGGTTGCCCTTCCGACGTCAAGGTGTCGGAACCGTGCTCGCAAAAGCAACTTTCGCAGCGGCGAAGGCTGCGGGGTTCGAGAAGCTTTTCACCTATATCCTAGCCACCAACGAAGCTTCCCTGACATTCCACCAGCGGCTCGGGTTCACAGTGGTCGGCACGGCACGACGGCAAGCACGGCTCGGAGGCCGGTACGTGGACGAAGTGCTCATCGAACTGTTCCTCGATGATGTGTGAGGGCATGATCCTGCACCATCATCCAAGTTCGAAGGTCCCGTAACGCCCGCCGCCCCCTGGAAGAACGGTGAGCGCACCCTTTCGAAAGGCCAGTATCCAGAGGGCGACCTCCTCACCTGCGACGCGGGCGATGTCTTCAACCGTCATGTCCACCAGCACCGCTATCTCGCTCTCGCCTGCGGCCACGAGCTGTCGCCATACACGGACAACACGCTTCGAGGTCACTCCCTTCATACCGAGGGAGAACGCGACAAGTTCTGCCAGCGGCATTATGCGTAAGTATGGAGGGCGTCCTGTCGGGTGTCGTCCTTCGGGCAGGTCCGCGAGACGGGCCACCCGCTCGCTCACACCGGCGCGTACGCTACCACCGCAAAGGCAGCTCCGGTCATCAGGGACAGCGCTCGGAGCGAAGAGACGATCACATGATGTGCAGGAGGACAGGTGGTACTTCCCAAGCCGAGGGTCCAGACCCACGTTCAGCTCAACGTCGCCCCGCTCCAGTGCCCGGTGCAGGGCGGGGAACGAGAGCGTGTCGAGCCGTAACCGTACGAACTCCCGACCTATACGATGAGGCTGGGGTCCATGAGCGTCCGAGCAAGAGAGGAATGTGAGCTTGTGGAGCGACGAGATCGTATCCGCCATGTCCGTGTCCGCAGAGAGCCCAAGTTCCAAAAAGCTCACGTCCGCGGCATGGTCCCGGTAACAGGCTTCTATCGATGAGAAGGCACCATCCCGAAGGATACTACGGTGAGGCGTGAATGCATGGGCGGGACCGATTATGCCGCCCACATCCAGTACGAGCTCAGCGATACCGGCACCGTCCATCCTGAGATGGGGACGAGCGTTCGAGGTGACGTTCGCGCCCGTAGCAGCTATGCGTTCGCCAAGGTCCTCGGCAGCATCGAGGGAGGGTAAGATGACGAGGTGGTGCACCATATCCTTGTCCTCTAACTCCGTCTGTGTCACAAACAGAGTACCGTTCGCTGCACGATAAAGACCATCCTCCTCCTCGGTGAGATGCTCGCGCAGATGAGCGAGCCATCCGGGATGCTGCGCATCCCCGGTCCCAAGGAGCGTAAGCCCCTTCTCAGCAGCGTGTTGCGCCAGGGTGGGGACGTCCATGTAGCGAGAAACGCCTATCGCGTGGCGGGAGTGGAGGTGGAGATCTGCGTTCAGTACCGTAGACATGGCCTATCGCCCTAGTGGTGTTGTCTTGATACCGAACTTATCCGCAATCGCTCTGGCAAGTCGCTTGTTGGAACCATGGACGGTGTACACATGATGGGGTGATGTGGCGGCGACCAGGTCCATGAGCCCCTGAAAGTCAGCGTGATTGCTAAGGGGGAAGCAACGGTGACGGCGACTTCCCCAGCCCGTGACAAGGGCTGTGACCACAGGACGATGGGTGAGCCTAGCATAAGCCGCCCGGGCGGCATCCACCGTCCGGGGTGGAGTCACTAGGACGAACGCGTCCATGGCCGCCTCCTGACCCTCAGGAGAGCTTGCCGACACAGCATCACCAACGGAAACACCATGACGCTCACACAATAGATTTAGCTGGGCGATATCCTCATGCACCAATACAGGTACGCCAGCATCCTCTGTCAGGATGCGCACGAGCTCTTGGGCTTTACCGAAAGTGTAGGCCCCGAAGACGATAGAACCGTGCATCTCCTTGGTGACACGCTTAACCCACCGCACGATATCAGCACGTACATCCTCCCTGCGCGGGAAGCGATGGCGAGGGTCGCCGTAGGTCGAGTCCATGACAAGGACATCACACGCTACATTCTCGGGCGTTACACCGAAGGCGTTCTCCTGGTCGCAATAGTCTCCGGTGAAGGTCAGCGAAAGGCCGTCCCCCTCTACATGGAGCATCGTTGCGCCCGGAGCGTGGCTGGATGATAGGAAGCGGCATGTATAGGGGCCGAACCGGGCCCGTTCGGCATGAACGTGATCATGACCGGTCCGAGCGCGCATCACATCGAAGGTGAGCGGCGAGGCGAGCACCGGGGCTGAGCGCCGCCGTGGCACATGGTCCATATGTGCATGAGAAACGAACGTGACATCCGCCCGGTGCGTGGACCGATCAAGGGATAGCACCTCCCCGTCGAGCTCGAGCTCCATATCGGATAAGGAGGAGAGCGGCATGAATCGATGGACACCCCTTCGGTCCCGTATGTGGCTCTGGCCGGTATTTTTATATATGTGCATCGCCCCTCGCCCAAGGGAGTAGTATGGGGTTTCTTGATTGGGTGCGTCTCTATACGTCAGCACTCATACATCGACGCGACTCATCCCGCCTCATGCAGATTAGCCTTGCGGTGTCCACCCTGTGGCTCACGCTCTTGCTCATCCCTTACATCCCCAATGCAGCCACGCTACCCCGGATAGGCCCATTCTACCGTTTCGCCACGTTGCCCATCCCTGTTATCGGGACCACGGTAGGTACGATCATCCTCCTTCTCGCACCTCCGTTGATGGGGATCGTCGTGGTCTCGCTCTCCTTGTTCCAGGAACAGCACGGCTATATGCCGCGTTCCCCTACCGAGAGCGGCGAAGCTTTCAGTGCATTCAGGGAGTTCCTTGACGACGCGTCCGCAATCGACGTCGGCCTCGTTGTGTTCCGGGGGATGACGGCCATGTTCCACTGGCTCGGCGTGAGTATTCTGCTCATATTCTCCACTGTCGTGGGCGCGCTCCGCTCTGTCATGGGCGCGGAAGCAGAGGACGTGTTCTACATCCCCGCTCGCCCCATGACACTTGATGGTCTCGCAGATGCTCTCTCAGATGGTATGCGTGCCACCGGTACACCTCCGCTATACATCGTGGCCAGCGAACGTTCTCAGGAAGCTCCGTCGACCGTCATGCGGCTGGCGGTAGCCCTTCTGGGTAGAGCGCTGGGACCCATCGTGCTCATCAGCGCCGAGCGCCTCCGTATCCTGGTGACCGGTAGCGACATCACCGTCTTGGGCGGGATGCAGGCAGTCCGCCTGCTCTATCTCCAAGCCTCGCCCAGGATCGGTCCGCACATTGTCGCATCAGAGCACCCGCTGGCTCGGGAGCTGGAAGCATCCCTGAACGGTGGCCAAATGACATCCTGGAAAGAGCTCAACGACCTCCTCTCCCAAGAGGGAGTAACACTGCGTGAGGTGGCCTTACTGGCCGATAAGGCCGGCCAATCCCACTCGTGAGGTGATATGGAGTGAGGGATGATCTATTGGCAGCGGTCGTGCTCGTGCTCGTGCTCACCTCGGCGACAGCGATCGCTGAGCTCGATGAGCTTGAACGAGCTGTAGTACAACTCAGTGTCGGGGGAGCAGGCAGCGATTTCAGAGGTTGCGGTATGGGCGGGGACGGGAAGGCGGACCTCGGGGACGATTGGGTGTGCACAGGCATCGAGGAGGCCCAACTCCCTATGTTCAATGGGTACATGGACGCCTGCGTAACACTTGGCAGTGCAGCATATTGCTCCGCCGCTAAGCTCCTGCTAGAGGCCGGCTCCACCGAGCGGGATGGATGCGAAGGCTGCGGATGCGGCCCGGAAAATCCCATGTGCACGTATCTTGATACACAGACCGGTCTGGTTCGTGCTGCAGCCCGGTTCTGTCGCGCCTTTGGTGGCGAACAGTGCAACAATACTATCCTGTACGCCTCAACCCTCATTGTGAAGTGCGAGCAGTACGATGAATGCTCCCGCAATGCGACCGTAGGGGCTGTTATGTCCGCCCTTGGCGAGGCATGCTCGGCCACCGAGAACAAGAATGTGTGTAGCAACCTCTTCAAAGTGGTGGACGACCACATCACCAGGACATCTGGAGCGGGCTTCCCATCCATCGAGCACCATTCGGACCTCATACAGGGTCTGGCCCAAGCATGTGACCTGGGTTCTGTTGACGCTTGCGGGGTACTCAAGGCCGCAGTCGCGGAGGACCGGACCACAGACGATCCCCGCGAGCTTGTTTCCCTACTGGATGCGTACAAGGATGCATGTATCATACTCGATAAGAACGATACTGCAGGCGAACACTGCCTGCGTCTTTTCGACCTGATCGCCCTTACCAAGCCCGTATGCGGCCTTGATGAGTGTGCGCAGGGCGAGGTGGCCGGTCGTCTCATGCGAGTGCTCTTCCCCCTCTGTAGTGAATTCGGGAAGGGGTGCGAAGAAGCAAAGTACATCGCCCGCCTCAAGGACACTCCGTGCGGCATAGGCCCGAACGGTGAAGCCCATCGTCACGATGATATATGGAACTGTGGTCCCGATAGAATCAGGGACGCCGGTTTCCTTATGCAGGGTTACGCGTCAGGTTGCCGGGCGAAGCCGGAGGAGCAATACTGCCAAGCGCTCTCCCTGATGGCGGACACCGGGGCCGGGAGCGAGTCGGGCCGATGTGGGATGGGGGACGGTACTGCGGATGACGGCGATGATTGGGACTGTGGTGGCGCCTGGGAGCAGGCCTCCTCCGCCATCGCCATGGCCAAGGCCTGCGAAGAACTCGACCCCATGGTAAAGAATCCGTCATGCGAGGCATCCAAGCGGCTCCTGCGCGGTTACTCGACGGCCTATGGTTGTACGGACTGCGGGTGCGGTATGCGGGATGACACATCCGAGGGGATGGACGATTGGGAGTGCGACACTGCCTTCGCCCAGGGCACCATGATGGTCATGTATGGCCAGGCCTGTCGGATCTTTGGTACCGAATCAGAGTATTGTACCGCGCTCAAGTATATGGCCGAGCAAGCAGCGGCATTGTTCGCACCCGAGGAGAGCCCGGAGACACATGCCATGCTCGCGCTTGGATTTGCTGAGGCCTGTGAGCTCCTGGACGGTGGGCGCGGGGACGGCGCGTTCTGCACGCATCTTTCCACGGTGCTCAAAGCCAATGATACGCTCGACTGCTGGCGCACTCAGATCGGGCTCTGGTGTCGCGACGAGGTGGCCCAGGGTCTGCTCATGCTCTCCTATGCAAGAGGATGCGATCTCCTGGAACTACCAAAGGTCACCGGACCATTCTGCACCCATCTCCGCGACCTTGGATTGGGCGGGATTGACGAGATCGTGACCAGCCAATTGCAGCACGAGGTCGTCTCGGCCATCGGGCTCTCAGATATCTTCACTTCCTCAGAGTTCGTGCTCACGCTTGCGTATGCCCGTGCATGTGAGCTCATAGAGGTACCATCCGAGGGGCCGTTCTGTCAGGAGTTCCTTATCCGATGCGCAAAAGGCTCTGTGGACCGCATCAATCCGCTTTTCGGATGTGGCCCCGCTTCAGCAGAGCGTACTGAAGGCGACTGGGATTGCGATCAGCCATCCGCGCAGGGGGAGGCCATGATGGCCTATGCAAAGGCCCTTGAGATATGCTCACGGGAGTTCACCATCCCCTGGGAGCTCTGTGAGATGCCATTTCGACGGTATCTCCTCAGTCTTACAGAATCATCATCGTGTGGACTAGGAGGAGCATCGGGAAAGGATGCCTGGAACTGTGAGAACGGAGGAGCACAAGGTATAGCAATGCTTGGTTATCTCGCGGCGTATGACGTGATCGATGACCTCTTGTTCACGACGCCTTATCCTCTCTTCGGGCCCGTACCCGACGCAAGCGAGCGGGAGAATCCGCTCTGTGACGACGATAACAACTGTACGCAGGACAGATGGAGCGGGACTGCTTGTGTTACTGAGTTCCTGCAATGCGGTCATGTCTGCGGAACCGGAAAGGTATGCGATGGCGAGGGCAGGTGCGATGTGCTCGGCCAGGTGAACGCATCGTGCACATGCCCCGATATGTGCGTGTCAGGGCTGAGATGCGCAGATGGTACATGCGCGTCAACTATATGTGGCGATGGACTATGCGAGGACGAATGTACGATCTGCCCGGAGGACTGCACTCCCGATGATTGTCTGGGGAACAGTAATTGTGAGCCGTCGATGGGGGAGGATTGCGCCGTTACCGCAGAAGACTGCCTCTGCCAGCGAGGATCAATCTGCAAGCCCAAGCGGAAGCACTCAATTATGTCAGGATGCTATGTTATCAAATGCGGGGACAATTTCTGTGACAGCCCCGATGAGAGTTCAGTGACCTGTTGTGAGGACTGTAAATGCCCCCCTGATTACAAATGCAACACGGCGACCCACTCATGCACACTCTCCTGTGGGGATGGCACATGCAATTCAGAAGAATGCGGAAAATGCCCTAAGGACTGTGCTCCCGGCGACTGCGAGAACGGTGTGTGCGAGACGAATATTGGCGAGAGCTGCCAGAACTCTGATGATTGTTCTTGTCGCACCCATATCGATGCTAAGCCCGAGGAGATGGCAAAGGAAGGTGATCCCATCCGTGTGTCATTCCTCATCGAGAATCAAGGGAACGTGAAGGAGACCTACGATATCAAGCTCAGGTCATCGATCAACGGTGAAGAGAAGGACAGAACCATCGAGCTGTCCCCGGGACTTAATTACGAGATCGATACATCGATCACATCAGCACCTTCAGGAGAGTACAGGGTCACCCTGATGGTGTCCCCCCGAAGTGTTAAACGACCCCTCACCGAGACCACGATCGTTATTGTGAGCTCTAAGAGCTTCATTGCACACATCCTTGAAGACAGCCCTCTGAGGGTGCTCCTTGACCTCAAGGACACCATTGAGATCATGCTGTTCCTGGCGATGGCAATGCTATTCATCAATAGGGCAGTTAAACGCCATCGACGACCACGCTATCCACAGGACTCATACTTCCTCTATAACTACTATCCACCGCAGTGGTATACTCGGGAAGGCTATTACCAGTATCAACAACAGGGCGGACACGGCAGATAGAGATATCCAGAAAAGTAAAGAGTACTGCCGGGATACTAGGGAAATAAAACAAAATACGGGCCCCCCGAAAGGGGGACCCGTTGTTAGACCATCCGGTCGCGTAGTCCTACGAGTGATCTTCCATTATGTAGATCACTGCCACTCCCATGACCAGCAGCATGACCATGGCCTCGATGCTTCCTGAGCCGAAGGGAATGATCTGATCAGCGCCCGGGCTCGTCATGAACAATATCATGACTACCACGACTGCGATGATTCCAGAGATCTTGTTAGACATTGACATATCTAGTCACCCCCTGTGGCCAGGCTCGCTACGAGATACATGGACACGATCGCGAACAGCACAATGCCCAATCGTGGCATGAAGCTGCCCAAGAGCGCCGCCAAGTCCAGGTAGTTTGCCGCATAGTACATGGTGTAGAACGCCGCCACTATGGCGATGATCGCACCCAATGCGTCCGTCTTCTCCCCGAACACACGGGATTTCACGAATGTTCCGTAGTACACGGCGAACACTAAGAGATAGGACAGGAAGAAATTGAAGAATCCTACCTCCTGAAGTCGTTCAACCATATATCCAAAGCTTGGTGCCATAATCTATGCCCCCTGTGCACTCGGACCCTCGCCAGCCAGCCACGATATCCCGTAAATCACCATGATGATGACGAAGAGGCTTGTTACGGTATCCTCATCGGCACCAGCACTGTCAGGGAGTATTGCTTCCATCATACCTGACTCCGCAGCGATCTTATGTATGAACATAAAAATCGCCATGAACATCAGTATACGGAGGAGTTTACCCTCGATCTTCAAGCTGTCCATGATGTTGAACAGGAAGGTCGATACCATCCCAGCCAACAGGATGAACAGTAGGACAAGTCCTACGTTCGCAATGAAGTGTGAGAGCAGATCCTGTAGCATCTCCATCTGATAAGCGTAGTACAGGGTGAACGCGGCGGCAACGAAGGCGATGGTCCCATTGATATTATCGCGGTCGAACACCTGCGCCTTCCTAAGAACGCCGTAGAAGACGGCGAACATCAGGATAAAGGGCAGGACATACTGGAAGAAACCCAGTTCTACCAGCATGCCGACAGCGGGATCGATTTCCGTCATCCTTCACATCCTCCTTGTTGCCGAGGAGGTTCAAGGGAAGGGGAGGAGGGGTCGGATTTATTTCTTCCGGCCCCTCTTCTTCTCCTTTGCCTCCTCTTTTTCCATGAGCTTGCGCTCGATGGCTTCAATCTTTTCGAGCTCTTTTTCTTCTCTCTCAAGAAGCTCCTCTTTATGCTTCTCGATCTTTTCTATCTTTTCGAGCTCTTTTTCTTCACGCATCTCGATCTCTTCGATCCGCTTGAGCTCCGTAAGCATGCTCTCCAACTCGAATCCGATATGGATTCCCTCCATATAGATCCGAATGAGCCAGAGCTCACGGGCGATCAGTAGGAGGGCAAGGGCGCCCGCCCACGGGATCACATACTCGGCCGTCGTCTTGCTGATATTCGTGATCGGATTATCCGCTACCGAATCCCCGACCATGAGCAGGTACGCTACATTGATCGCGATGAGCCCTGTGAACAACATTGACAGGACTATGAGCAGGTCTTGGACTGCTCGCTCTCCCATCTCGATCCTCGATACTGCCTCATTGGCCCGGGTCGATCGTATCTCAGACATATTCTTTACCTCTGCCGTCGGCCTAGTGTTACTGCTTTATATATACTAGCTCAAGCGAGCGAGCACTTACTGCCCGCGTCCTTCTATTGTACGCCCGACCTCCGAAAGGTACTGGATGGCGTTCTTGCTGTGCAGGATCTGCCTGTTCAGGTTGAATCCGTACAGGATGTGCCCGAGCGTCCACCAGAAGATCATCATGGTGAACAGCAGACTGATCATGGCGACCAGCGTGTCGTTGAACAGCGACGTCAGCTCAACCGCAAGGTTGAAGTACGCACCTGTCCGCGCGGCGAAGATCGCCAGACAGAACGCAATGACCTGAGCCGTCCACTTGCGCATGAAGCCCATGAAGAGCAACATGTCGTACAAGATGGCAAACATCAGGATGGCCGGGATCAGGAAGAAGAACAGCATCAGGGGGAAATCCCTGCACGAGCCGTTCATTATGTAGCCCGACCTTTCCAGAGCATTGCACTCATACCTAGCTTGGATAAAGGTCTCTTCGCCAAAGACAGCTTCAGCGAAATCCTCAAACACGTCCGCAATCTTGTCGAACGCGTTGTTTCCGCCGCTTCCACTCCTGGCGTATCTGGTCCCTCGTACCGCAGCGGTTCCGAGGGTGCTCGTTAGCAGCAATGCGATTAGCACCACTGCCGCTATATTTTTCGTCATGGTGCATCCACCTCCTAAAGACTATTCCGTCTGTAGGCACTAATGTCGAACTTGTTATATAAAGTTTGCCGGGTAAATCAAGGACGTACCGTTCATTACCGACAATTATATCGAATAATCTTTGCTATTTCGGTTCAATACGGTTCATTCGCCGAGTTTATGGTTATTGAAGGGTCAATAATAAGCTTAAGGGCACATATCGGAAGGATGTCGGTTCAACCGTTGAACGGAAGGCGCGGTTGTAGGTCGTTCTCCGACACCCGTCCCATATAGAATATTTCCCTTTTTCCACCCCTCACACCGCCTTAAAGACCTATTCTGGTCGCTCAAGGAGCATTTGAACACCCTCAATAGACGCGAGTAGGGAAGAATTATGAGTAAAAGCCCCATTATGGGGAAATATCCCCGGGCAGTTAACCCGTCAACAACCACCGTATAGGTGGCAAGGTTTATATAACGGGTCAGGCACTAGAAACACAGGGAGAGGACCATGGACCGAAAAGCCATTATTGTCATCGCAGTTGTGTCCCTGATGCTTCTGGTGCCCGCGCAGGCACCTTTGGCGGACGATCTCGCCAAGGAAGGGGGCGTATCCAATCGAGCAACAGGCCTATTGGGCAAGATAACACGCTCGCTCTTCGGCTCGGGCAACGAGTATATGTCCCAGATGGACTGTCACTGGTGGTTCGGATATGCCACCGCGACCGGTGAACGTGCGATCTATATCAACCTGGTGTGTGGCCAGATCATATGCCCGCAGCAGACACATAACACCGTGCAAGGGGCAACAGACATCAGCCAGATCGGCACGGTTTCGTGCGGTAGCGGATCAGGGGAGTCAAAGCTCAAGTTCTACCTCCTCTATGGTTTCATGCCCTTTGTCGTGCTGATGTATATCTTCAAGGACATGATGCTGCTCTTCACGTTCCTTACCCCGAGGACGGCGAACATGATCTCGCTATGCCTTGCAGCGTACGCGGTGTTCCTGTCCCACGGTATATTCTCGGTGGTCATGGGGCTGATGAACTTCCTGGGCGGTCCCGGAAGTAGCTTCGACTTCACGCAGATTTTCTTCAGCGTGCTGTTCTTCAGCCTGATATTCGGGTTCTTCTTCGACTCGATCTTCAGGTTCTTCATCGAGACAAGCCGCGTTTCCAAGGCGATCCAGTACCAGATGTATGAGGTCGCTGCCGAGACCCAACTCGGTAAGTGGAGGGCCGGATACTAGGGCCTTCCGCGCCCGATCAAGGACTCGAGAGGTAGAGAACATGGACGATGAAACGCTCAAGAAGTTCTCGAAGGCCGAGGAGGTCGTACTGGTCCTCCTGGCCTTCGTAATCGTGTTGGTGGCCTTTATCGGGACGATGGTGCTCATCATCACCGCGCTCGCCGTACTCAACGGCACTGAGATAACTACAATGGAAGAAGCCCATCTCGGCCTGATACGGGAGTCCTACGTGACGGCTTTCGCCTTCATCGCGTTCCTAGGACTACTTATCCTTCAGAAGGAGCTCTGGATTACTCGCAAACGCCTGGAGGTCGCCTCTCGGACCCACGATATCGGTAGGCTCCTGGAAGCTGTCAAAGGGGACGGCGGGGTGCGATGAGAGATACCGTCCTCATCGCGATCGTCATTATCTGTCTTCTGACACCTGCTACTGCGCAAACGGGTTCGGACATCCTCCAGACCCTCCACCGCAACACCATGTACCGCTCTCTGGTCACGGCATGGTCCACGATCATCAATCCCTTCGGCGTCAACATCATGGAATCGGAGGAGACTGCCTACACCTACCTTCTTGCCCTCATCATAATGTTCTTTACAGTGATGGAGACCTTCGGCCACAGCGATGCCATCAAGGTCAGCTCCACGCCAGGCTCGTTCTCTGTCCTTAAACCCCTCACATCGGGAACGAACATCAGTATCCTGATGGTCTCGAACTGGATTATTGGGTTCATTATCAAATATCTGGGATGGTTCCCCAATGAGACGTTCATCATGAACTACATGTTGCCTTTCGGCCTCATCTATCTCATCATCTTCGACCTGATCTCATATGTCAAGCCGGCCTTCATCCGGGTGCGGACCCGTAAGGCCATCGTGTTCCTCACCTCGCTCTATGCCGCTGACCTGGGGCTCCTGACGCCCGTGATGGACTCGATCAAGAACATCATGATGGCTGAAGGTGCCACTTGGATAGGCGGCACGACATGGGTTATGTACGCCATGGCCGTCGTCTTCATGATGTTCGCAAAGTTCCTCCAGCGCGCTCAGGCCTCATTCATGAGCTCACAGCGCGACTATATCCAAGCTCAGGTGGCCGAGGCGCGCTACCAGATGTACAAGACCCTTGCCGACCAATCCTTCGGTGGGGGGGGTTCATGACCATTCTAGCCTACCTGCTCGACAGGCTCTTCGATACCCTGCTCCTACGGTACGCTCACGATCTACGTCATGATGTCAAGGAGAAGGAAGAAGTAATCGATCCCGTTCTCGGTACAGCGGTGAACCACTTCTCCCGCTCATTCATGGGGACCGAAGTGGACATGCCCGGGCCTACCGATGATATGGCGCGGGAGGTTGACATCAAGGAGGCCGAGGTAGTGTACGAGAGCGCTCAGGTGCTCGAGCACTCCCTGCGTAACGCATACGAGGCCCGGATCGCCCTCCCGGGGATCTCCCATCCGTCCCAGGTCGAGGTGCGCGAGCTTCCCCACTCGCTCGAGGTGAAGGCACACCTCCCCGACGAACGTACCGGGTACTTCGCCATCGTACGGAAGCCCGCCCGGTTCTCGAGCAGCCCCTCCTCCCGTGTTGAGGACGGCTCCCTCGTCCTGCGGTGGGAATAGAGAGTCCGGAGCGAAAGTATTTAATCTGCTCTATTGAGCCTGTCCGAGTAGTCCCCCGTCACGCGTTCCTGTAAAATTCTAGGGATAC
>CAZFHY010000029.1:0-26380 GCA_964519305.1 Candidatus Undinarchaeota archaeon | reverse complement strand
CTATATGGCCGAAGTCAAGGGCAATGGTCGTCCCGAGACGGTCCACCGACACCGAGGTGTTGGAAAGGGACTGTACGAAAGTAGATTTCCCGGCGTTGAACGGTCCGGTGACGAGAAGCTTCGGGATGTAGACCTTAACTCCACCGGGCCGCGATACCTTGAACAACAGGGTTCGTTCGTTCTGGGTGTCCATCCAATCCGCTCGCAGCACTCCGTAGTACTGTCCGAACATCACCCGCTCACCCACGCCCCCGACCCGGACCACGGCATTGAAGAGCGTATCGCGGATCCGGGAGACTGTCTCCTCCGCATAAGGCCAGGCAGTGAAGTTAGCGATAACGACACAGTCATTGAGCCGTGCCTGCTTCAACCAGCGATGCACGTACTCCAGTGACCGTTCCTCACCGCAGAGGTCCATGATGGTCGAGAGGGACTCGAAGAACAGCAGAGCGCCTGTGGAGTTATCGATGGCCTGGATCATAGTGGCATCGATGCTCTCAAGGTCCTCAGGGTCCTCAACCACGTGTTTCGCATCGGAAGGGGATTTGGTCAGTCCGGAGTGAAGGTCTATGATGTTGAGTCGGTCCTTGATGACCTCGAAGTCCCAACCGAAGCCCTCGACGGAGTCCTGGACCTTCGATGGATGAGTGGTCGATACAACGAACACCCCATGCATACCGTTCTCAATACTCTTGACCGCGGTCTGGAGCCCGAACACGCTCCCGTCGATACCGGGTTGGATCAGATATAGAAGGGACCGACCGCCAGGAACGCCGCCGCCGAGGAGGGCGTCGAGCTTGGGAATGCATGTGGGAAGGATCACGGACCCTCCTCCATGAACTGGATGTTACCGCTCTGGACATTATACTTGTACCATTCGGACGGCGTGGATCGAAGGCCTACAACGCGCATTTCCTTAGCGTCACTTTCCTTACGTATCTCAATGACTCCCTGCACGAGCTGGTTGATAGTGACTATGCTCTGCTCATCATGCATCCCTTCCTCGACAATAAACACGCCCATGGCATCTATCTTCCTCACGGTGCTGGATAGCACGTGCAGGAATCGGAACACTGTGGGGAGATTGGCATACATGAGGATAATGGACAAGGAGTCCACGAAGATCCAGACTTTCGAGATATTCTGCTTCCGCCACAAGGTATTGAGGAGGTCGGTGACCTCGATCGTCATGCCTGCCATGTCCATTGGACCGTTGACCTGACGGATGGATGTGTGGACAGGACCACTCAGACCGACGTTCACAGATGCTGATACACAGTCGATAATACCGAAACGTTCAACATGAGGCTCTAGGTCGAGGCCGTTGGCATCGAACCAGTCGAGGAGCTTCTCACCCGTATCGTTCGTACTTATGTAGATGACACCTTCCTCACGCTCCAGTGCCCGGTGCATGAGGATCTTTGCTACTTCTGATTTATGGCTCATGGGGGGGCCCAATATGACCATGTTCGAGCCGCCAGGCACCTCACCCACTACAGCATCGAGCGGGCCCAAGCCCAAGGTATAGCTCATCGGCCCAGCCAACTATGACATATTATATAAATATACGGCGAGGGGGCCCAGCAACCGTTAAAGGGTGAGGGAAGCGTAAGATTCCTTGGTTGTCCCCACAATCTGAGCTTTGATCCGACCATCCCGTTTCGCCTCGATCACAACCTCGCTGAGGTCGGACAGAACGGCGAAGGACCGATCGTCGCACAGTTCGTTGTTGACCTCAAGGATGAAGGTGACATTATAGGTCTCGCTCAAGCTCTTGAGGGCACTAGTGAACCTGTAGAGTTCCAGAGGTTCCTTCTGGAGAAGTGGTACCGGTAAGGAGAGGACGGTGCATACACCGGAAGGAGGAAAGCTCTCCAGCGCTTTCTTCACGCTCCACTCAATGTCCGCGAATCGATCGCCCACTCTATAGACATTAGTGCCGATTTCTGTTACGCCCTCGATTGTCGCATCAATGCGCATCAGCTTCAGGGCGTTCTCATTCAGCAGGGCCTCGGCCGGCAGATAGGCTGAGATGAACTCGGTCAGCACGGCGTGCTTCGCCTGTGTCACCCATAGAGCGTTACGGTAATGCTCGAGGTTCTCAGCAAGGAAGGCAGCACAGAAGCGCTCTTTGGGAAAGCCGGGATCTGCCGCCAATAATGTAAGATATCCTGCATGGAGCCTGCCAATCTCCGTCTCCAGTTCCTGGAGGCCCCAACTGTGATCACGTGCGAAATAGGCGTTGAGCAGGAGCTCCGAGACATCGGCCGCCCGATAAAGTGGTTTCTCGACAACCTTACGAACATGTTCCTCAAGGAGAGCTTTCAGGTGCTTGTGATCAATGAGCCGCGTTATTGGTGCGAACATCACACGGTGTGCTTTGAGATACTTCTGAATGGCAACGTCCACAATCTCTTCCTCGTCCTGCCCTTCCTCTTCGAGTTCTTTGAAGAAACCTTCAGCATCGAAAGCAAGACCGCTGTCCACATGTTCGAAGAACTCGCCCTCCCACGCCTCATGTGCCTTGTCGGCAACGGCCGTGCTGAACCCTGCCTCTAATGGAAGAGCGGAAAGAAGGGCGTCCATGGTCTCCTGGAAAGCGGTCATTAGTACACGAGAGCGGGGTAGAAGGTGCCCTGTGATCTTGGGAGGGAGTTCCTCGATCTGTTCGCTGAAACGCTTCAGAAGTCGAGCCTTCAGTGAATCCTCGGTATAGTCCTCGTCCACGACCGGCGGGTGGAACCTGACGATGCTATCGAACAGGGTCTGGTAGAGGTCGGTGAGCCCAACTAGGACCGCTTCGGAGGACGTGTCAAGACCCTTGGTCTTTAGACAACGCTTTTCCCGGTCGTACTTGAGCTGTGCAAGAGCGGGCTCGTCCCGGACCGCTTTAATGAGCATGCCCTCTATCGGTGCCTCGCTGATGAAGCGACCTGCAAGGTAAGTTATGACCTCAAGCGCTAGTTCACCCTCGATCTCGGAGACCTCCTGTTCAGTACTCTGAGGGAGCAAGGCCTTGACGAAAAGCTGCATCGCTTGAAGATGGAGCACGTAGCCTATGAGTAGGATGAGGGTACCCGTAAAGAGAGGGAAAACGATGGGCGCGTACACGGCGACGCGCATACCCTCAGGAGTTGCCACGTACTCGCCAATCATCACGATCATAAGGCATGTGAGCAGGACCGAATAACCAACCATCCACTTGAACCGCGAGAGAACGCGGACACGCGTCAATAGGAAATACCCTGTGAGGGTGAAGTAAGCATTCAAGGCAAGGAACGCCGCGCATGCGATGATGGGGAAGGTCATGGTCCGAGGTTCGAGACCTACGTTCGGGAGATCAAGGAAGGGGAAGGCGAAGGCCAGGGCCGCCAACACAACTGCAATGGGGAGGAAACCCAGGTTCCGTACAGCCATGATGCGTGGTGAGAGCGAGAATATGCGTGACCACTCAACGAGGAATAGGAGGCCAGATATTACAACTGAAAAGATGAACAGGAGCCTTACGGCGGTCGGGACGGGATTGAGGGCGATCCAAGGCTCGTAGGCGCTCAACGGTATCGACAGATAGGATGCCTGGATTATCGTAAGCCCAACAAGGAACAGCACCTGCCCACTGGTGGCGAGCGACCATACGCGCGCAAGGGTGGCTCGGCGGATCTCGTCGCAGTAGACAAGCACCAGAAAGAACACCAGCACCCAGAGCACGAACACCGCTACGGACGACATGGGAGAATAGGCGTTGATCGCGTACTCCTCTGCCACGACGGGGCTCATGACCAGAAGAAGTACTATCAAAAGGAGGAGGGCTCGCGTTCGCATCGTTCACGCACCCCCTCCACATCTTTTTATCTTTATCCCGATAATGTGATATCTCATGGACTCAGATGATACCTATCGCAAGCATCCGTTCGAGCTCATCATCAAGACGAGCGGCCTTTCGGTCAACGAGATGCTCGATGTCGCCGAGGTCATCGACTCGTTCGAGATCACCGAGGACATAAAGGACTTCATCGTGGTGGATGTTATCGAGGCCACTTGCGAGTCGATCCTTGTTGTGGTCACCCCGAAAGAAGCCCTCACATATGATATGATGAAGCAGGTCATCAACAGCCTCCTTAAAAAAGTGAAGAGCGTCATCGGGAATAAGTTCATCCATCTCGAGGCTATCCGCTGGCGTGTGGAGCGAGCAGGCATCTCCTCGAATCTCCATTCACAAAGGTTCGCGTAGGGTTGGCCGGGATGACCGGCTACGTGTTCGTTATCGGGGATCCCGTGGAGCACTCCCTCTCACCTGACATGCATAACGCGGCCTTCGCCCATCTGGGGCTTGACTTGCGATACCTGCGGTTCCAGGTACCGCGCGAACGGCTCGGGAACGCCGTGCGCGGCCTGAAGGGATTGGGAATCGTCGGTGCCAATGTCACGACCCCGCTCAAACGAGATATAATCAAATACCTCGACAGATTGGCGCCATCTGCAGCCGAGAGCGGTGCTGTGAACACGGTCGTCGCCGAGAGCGGAGAGCTCGTTGGACACAACACAGATGGCAAAGGGGCCATCTCCGCCCTTGAGGAGGCCACCTCTCTGGACGGTCGCTCCGTGGTCGTGCTCGGTGCCGGCGGTACGGCAACGGCCATTTGTCATGCATTGGCACCAAGGGATGTGTCCCTCCTTATCCTGAACCGAACTCTCTCTAATGCAGAGGAGCTCGCGACCTCCTTGAATCCCGCCCGCGGTGTCGAGACAGGATCCTTGCTTGACAGGGAAGCGGTGCGCCGTGTGCATGCTTGTGATGTTGTTGTGAACGCCACCACGGTAGGCATGGGGGAGGACCGTTCACCCTTACCCTCCGATGCTTTCCATCCAGGGATGACGGTGCTCGACTGTGTTTACAATCCACTCCATACGAGGCTCCTGCGTGAGGCCGAGGATGCGGGGGCGGTCACCGTCCCGGGTACTCGCATGCTCATTCACCAGGGGGCCGAATCGTTCAGGCTATGGACTGGAAAGCCAGCTTCGCTTGAAGTGATGGAGGGCGGGCTCGTGAGAGCTCTTGAAAGGAGAGGGGAACTGTGAAGATTACGGCGATCACTCATGGATCAGCGACCTTGGTGAACGCTATCCCATGTGGCCGCGGTGCGGCATTCTCCCTCGATCTCCCTTTAGCGGTGACCGTGGAGCTCACGGACATCGATGCCCCATTAGAGATCACCTGTGAGACTAATCCGGATCTGGTCCATCGATGCGTGTCCGATACGTTCGCGAGGGTGGAGTGTCGTGCAGGTGCAAGGGTGGAGGTGATATCTTCAGTCCCCGTGGCCCGCGGGCTCTCCTCAAGTTCGGCAGTCTCAAATGCCGCGGTACTAGCGGCCACTGTCGCGGCCGGAGCGGATCCAGATGATTCTGCAGTGCTTGATGCGGCCATCGATATCTCGATTGCGATGGGAGTATCGGTGACCGGTGCCTTGGACGACGCTCATGCATCGTACTTCGGAGGCGCTGTTGCCACGGACAATCTGCAACGTAAGATGGTGACGGCGTTAGAGCTCCCTTCAGACGCTGTGGCCGTCGTGCTCATCCCCCCCGAGCCGAGCCCAACGGCCGCCACCGACGTGGAGGCACTCCGCCGTTTGGCGTCCCGGGCCCGGAACGCCTGGGAAATTACGCTAAAGGATCCTGCTCGCGGTATGACCCTTAACGGCCGGCTTGTGTGCGAGGCATTGAACATCGATTCGTCACCCATGGAAGAAGCCCTGAACGCTGGGGCCCTCGGCGCTAGTCTGAGCGGAACGGGTTCTGCCTTTGTGGCGCTGGCACGTAAGGAGGGGGCCCACCAGGTAGTTGAGGCGTTCCGTGCGTATGAGGGTGAGGTCAGTGTGGTCGCATTCAATTACGAAAAAACCAGAATTGCGGTCCCGTCATCGAAACTTTTTTAAACTCGCCGCATCTAGGCTCCAAAACCGTTACGGTGTCAACAATGGCTACCGAGTTCAGACACATAGTTAGGATCGTCGGCATGGATATAGCAGGGAACCGAAAGCTCATCCCCGCTCTCATGGGCATCAAGGGGATTGGCCACGGGTACGCTACTGCGGTTATCCATGTCTCCAAGCTCGACAAGGATATCAAGGTCGGTGACCTCTCCAACGAGCAGATCGAAAAAATCGAGGGAATCATCAAGAACCCTAGCAAATATGGCATCCCGGACTGGCTCCTTAACCGGAACCGGGACTTCGCTACGGGTGACAATATGCATTTGGTGACCTCCGATCTCGATCTCAGGAAGAGAGAGGATATCAACCGGCTACAGCGCATCCGTTCTTACCGCGGGAGCAGGCACCGCTTCGGCCTCCCATGCAGGGGCCAGCGGACGAAGGCATCCTTCCGCAAGGGTAAGGCCATCGGAGTCGTCCGGCGCAAGGTGCAGCCGGGCACGAAAAAGTAGGTGACTGACCATGGGCGATCCCAAGAAGACGAGGAAGATGTATGAAACCCCTCAGCACCCTTGGAAAAAGGGAAGGCTTGAGGAGGAAGCCCAGATCAAGCGCACTTACGGGCTCAAGAACAAGCGCGAAGTGTGGCGTGTGCAGACATTGGTACGACGCCTAAGGGCACGGGCTCGCAATCTCATCGCTGCCCGCGGTGAGAACGCCAAGCGCTTGGAGAAGGAGCTGATGGACACTGTTATGAAGCTCGGTATCGTGGGGGATGACGCCACGACCGACGACATCCTTGCTCTCACGGCAGAGAGCATTATGGACCGCCGTCTCCAGACGGTCGTTTACAAGAAAGGGCTTGCCCGCAGCATGAAGCAGGCGCGCCAGTTCATAAACCACGGTCACATCACTCTTTTCGGTAGGCGAATCACTAGCCCGAGTTACCTGGTGCGACGTGATGAGGTGGCCAAGATTGGTTTCTACCACACATCCAAGATGTCCGATCCTAACCATGTTGAGCGTGTCGTACAGGCCCGGACCGAGTCCAAGCCTGAGAGCGAGGCACCCGAGGAGGTGAAGGCCTAATGGCAGGAGAGAAGGAGCGCTGGGCCGTTGCCCACATATTCGCCTCGTTCAACAACACGATCATCACCATAACCGATCTCTCAGGTGCCGAGTCCCTAGCAAAGGCCTCGGGAGGCATGGAGGTTAAGGCCGACCGGCTCGAATCCTCACCTCATGCTGCCATGATGGCTGCTCGACGTGCCGCTCTTGCGGTCAAAGAGAAGGGTGTCACGGGCGTGCATGTAAAAGTCCGCGCTCCCGGAGGTCACCGGTCAAAGAATCCCGGTCCAGGAGCTCAGCCCGCGATCCGGGCCCTTGCCCGCGCTGGCCTGAAGATCGGTAAGATCGAGGACGTCACCCCTATCCCCCATGACGGGACAACGAAGCCCGGGGGTCGACGGGGGAGGCGGGTCTGAGATGAAGGTCGAGATCGTCTCAAAGGATGAGCGTAAGCTCGTCTTCATCCTCAGGGACAGCGATCCGGTTTTCGCGAACACCCTCCGACGCATTATGAAGTCCGAGGTCCCCACGATGGCCATCGAGGAGGTCAACTACGTACAGAACTCCTCAGCTCTCTATGATGAGGTTCTTGCTCTTCGCCTGGGCCTCGTCCCCCTCAAGACTGACCTCGGGGCCTATGTGCCACCGGAGGAATGCCAGTGTGGCGGCGAGGGCTGCCCGAACTGCTCGGCCTTCCTCACGCTGAAGTCCAAGGGCGAGGCCGAACCTAAAAGGGTATACTCTGGTGACCTCGTCCCCACGGACCCCACCGTAGCCCCGAGCACGGCCACCATCCCCCTTATCACTCTCCTGAACGACCAAGAGCTCGAGCTTGAGGCGGTCGCTCGCCTCGGGAGGGGCAGGAACCATGTGAAGTGGCAACCCGGCCTCATCGGGTACAAATACCTCCCGACCATCGAGGTCGACGCGAAGAAATGTGAGGGGAAGGTCGAGACCATCATCGACGCCTGCCCCCGCAACATCCTCGTGGCCAAGAAGCGTCTGCCCGCGTTCAAGAACGAAGCGGAATGCTCCCTGTGCAAAGCGTGCGAGGAGGCCTCAGATGGAGGGATTTCGATCAAGGGCGATCCCACAGCTTTCGTATTCACCGTGGAGTCGTTCGGACAGCTCCCTCCCGAGAGCATCGTTCTCGAGGCGGCGCGCATCTTGGAGAAGAAGGCCCTAGAGTTCGAAGACGGGGTCAGGGCGCTGGAATAGTAGTAGAAGCAACAATCCAACCAGTGCGGGGGTACCCCAGCTGGCCAAAGGGGCAGGGTTGAGGGCCCTGTGGCTTAGTGCCTGCGCGGGTTCGAATCCCGTCCCCCGCACCAATTTTAATGGCAATTTATTTATAGCTGGAGCGCCACGGTAGTTAGTGGTGTCCCGCATTGGCTGACAAGACGAAGACGATCATAAAGAGGACGGTCAACATCTACCTGCCCACGGAGGACATGAAGGTGGATTGGACGAGGGTCGCCGCGAGGGAGGCCGGCATCCCCGAGGAGGAGTGGGCCAAGCGGTACTTCCTCTCGAAGTTCATCCAGAGGGTCATCAACGACTACATCGCGAGGAGGGGCGACGACGAGTACGTCGCCCCCGATGAGCTCGTGAATCGAATCCACGAGCTTGAGAGGGAGAAGGCGGGGCTCAGCGAGGAGCTCCGGCAGAAGGCCATGCTCGTCAGGCGGCTGGACGACGACCTGCGCGCCTGCAGGCTCAAGCTGTCAGGATCGTTCACCGATGAGGGCTTCACCGGCGAGAGGGAGTACGACGAGAGGCTCCCCAGGCTCCTCATGAAGAGGGGCTACCTCTCCCACGACGAGCTGCTGGAGGAGCTCGGCGTGACGCCGGGGGACGCCGAGGCCGTCACGGCGATCACCGCGCAGCTTGAGGTGCTGGAGCGGTTCAAGCTCATCAAGCCCACGCCGAAGGGGTGGAGGTGGATGTTGAAGTGATGGCGGGCGCGACGCATGCCAACGGGAACGGGTTCAACGTCCCCGTGCCGGGGGACCTGGACGGGCACATCGCCGGCTTCATCGCCGACTGCGAGATGCGGGGCATGTCGCCGGAGACGATCCGAAGCTACCGCTCGAACCTGCGCACGTGGGCCCGGTTCCTGCACGACAGGGGGAGGTGCCCGGACACGAGCCGGGAGGGCCTGGAGGCCTTCCTGTGGCACCTCCGCTCGGAGCGCGGCCTGGCGCAGGCCACCATGGAGAACTACTTCGCCGCGCTCTCAAGCTTCTACAAGTACCTCGTGTACATGGACCTCGTCCCCATCAACCCCGTCCTGCCCGTTCGCGAGCGGTACCTGCGCACTTACAAGAAGAACGGGAACAACAGCAGCGGCGCCCCCCGCCGGGTGCCGACGACGGAGGAGCTCTCCAACCTCGTCAGGTCGATCGTCAGCCCGAGGGACAGGGCGCTCGTCGTGCTGCTGGCAAAGACGGGCGTCCGGCGCGGCGAGCTCATCGCAATGGATGTGGACGACATCGACTGGGAGGAGGGCTCCATCACCCTCAAGGACTCGTTCGCCAAGCGGACCAACCGGACGGTGTTCCTCGACGAGGAGTGCGCCCGGGTGCTCCGCAGGTGGGTCGAGGTCCGCGGGAAGCTGAACGTCAGGAGCCCCGCCCTCTTCGTGGGCACCAACGGGACGCGGCTGAAGCGCAACGGCGTCTACTCCCTCGTCATCAAGCATGCGGAGCGGGCCGGGCTCCACAAGCCCGGGTCCGAGAAGCACGATGACCACTTCGGCCCCCACTCCCTGCGGTACTGGTTCACCCACGCGCTCATGAAGGCGGGCATGCGGCGCGAGATGGTGCAGGAGCTCCGCGGCGACCAGCGGCGGGACGCCGTGGACATCTACGACCGGATAACCCGCGACGAGCTGCGCGAGGCGTACCTGGCGCACGTGCCGCAGCTCGGGGTGTAGGGGCGAGCCGTCGCCTCAGTCTCGGTCGAAGCTTGGATAGGGCCATCTGTCATTGATCGTTCCCAGGTGGACGATCGAGGGAAATTCCCATAGCACCCTCTCTACCCTCTTCCTTACGTGTTCGGATTCATGGGTCCTGTATTTGAACAGTATGTCACGGACCGTGACCTTGTTCTCGTTGTAGGTCCTGCTGATGAAGTACAGGAGGGGGAGCTGGATGCGACCATACTCCTCATCGTCATCCACGATCTCGATCATCCCCAGTAACGTGAGGCATCTCCCGTCGCCGAGCTCACCCATGAGGCGGATGATGTTGGATCGCACCTCGCTGTCCTCCGAGCGATCCATCGCAAGAGCCATCAGGCCCCTCCAGTCACTGCCCTCCTTAGCCACGAGGGCGCCCCGGAAAAAGGACAATGTCGTTTCATCGCCATCGGTGGTGGCCTTGGCGTTCCTCATGAGCCCAAGGAGGAGGTCCGAGACCGTCCTCCTGTGGTCAATGGGGAGGTCGCGGTGCAATGCCTCGGTCAGTACGTGGGCAAGTCCCGTGCCGGTTCGCCCCTTATCCCTGATGAGGCCGCTAATACCTTTCAAGGCCAAGTCCAGCTTCCCTTCACGGACTGCCCCGGGTGCGTTGGCTGCGGCGAGCCCGTCGCCCAGGGCTTCCTCCAGCATGCCGATGAACAACGTCTCATTTTCATCGCGGGCCTCCCTCTCGCCTTCCTCGTGGTCCATGAAGCGCAGGTAGCCGCCCCTTGGCTCAATCCGGGGGGGTTCCCTCCCTTTCCTTGACATCCTCTTTACGGTATCGTCTGCACTCGATGATGACATATTGCGCTCTTCGCGAAGCCTTCTCCTGAGCTCACGCCCCGTCATCCGTTCCCGCCCCTTGAAGACCTCCCTGACATCGTCCTCATGCTTGAGCTTTTGCTGCTTGGGATTTCGCATCTTGACCACTTGGAGGTGCCTTGGACTACTCCCAACTCCCTCTTTAAAAAGCTTCCAACTTCATCCAATCCGAAAGGGGGCTCACATCTGGCGTTCTCCCCCACGACATCCCCTTCCGTGTGTCGAAATCGCGATCTTCCAAGGCAGTCATTATCTACGTTCCAAGCCCTTAGAGTTATACAGTGAACAACATGGGCGGCAACGAAGGTCATTCCCCTGATAGGAGGGAGCCCGATTGCTCCGGGATCATGGCACCAATCCGTAGGACAAGCCTCAAGGACTGTCGCGAGGTGTGCGGAGAGCTGAACAAGTTCGAAAGGCGCGGCCATGAGCTACGCGTCATCGTACATGATCGCCTATTGGCTTACCCTCTGGACTCCGAGGAGGCCAGGACACTTCAGGGTGCCCTGGGCGAAGTTCCCATTGGGACCTACATCGGATTGCTCTGTCTAACGATTGACGGCAGGAGCCGTCTGTTCGTCCGCGTCGATGGTGGCGAAGGATAGATGAGTCAAAAGAAGCATCGACGCTTTCCCAGCCAGATCCGCTACGATGAAAAGCATCCAACCATCTCCTTCCGCGTGACCACCGAGGAGTACGAGATGATTAAGGAGATGGCCGAGCAGGAGGGCGAGACAATCGGCGTGCTGGTACGGGAAGCCCTGAACAAGGACGTCAAGAACAAGACGAGCAGGTACAGGGCGGGGCACACCACGGGGCACAACGCCGGGTACAGGAAGGCCAAGATAGAGCATGAGATTTGGTACTACTGCGCTATATGTGGTAAACGTATAACGATGCTACCAAACGATAATGATCACAAGTCGATGATTGAGATGATGAAGGAAAAAGGCTGGGGCCACGCATCATGCCACAACAAACAGACGTGACCGGGCCGACGATCGAGGGCGGGAGCATGACTCGGGGCCTGAGGGGTAGATCCCACGCTCTTTCGCGTTAGAATGGACCGACCCTCCCCGATAGCGTCGCAATCCACATCGTAATCGCCATCGCAAACGATGGAAGCATGGCTCATTGACGTATACGATGACGATTGCGATTGCGAAAACGATGGTTTTTTCCCAGGTTAATGAGCAAAGGCCGCCATGGTGAATCGTGAACAAGGGGCACATTCTAGACTGTGACAGGGGATAAGCAAGGCCGTATCTTAATGGTTGCTCCACCGAATGGAGGGTGCCTGATGCAGGAGCACTCTACTTTGCCGCTACTACTGCTATGGTGTCATCCCAGGAGGAGATGCTCGGTCTAGATGGGCCCCAGTGCGGTGCAACCCGTGCAGTTCCGACAACATCGCAAGGATAGGCAACGGTGCATGGCGCCCGGGGGGGTCCGAGGGGCACTCGAAGGGAAGGTTCGTAAGTCACACCTGAATGCGCTGCAGAAGGGGTGCGGAAGCGATGCCGCATTCGGAACGCCGCCGGATATGGACGTCCCCTTCTCGCTCTTGGACCGCACGCCGCATCAACCAAGCCAACCCCCGATGGATACCGTTCGGGGGAAGCCGCACACCTTTCCCATCAGAGGCCCAACAGGCATCGTCATGAGGTACTGGGGGGACACCCCTCCCAGAACATCCACCAGAGGCGGTCCCAGGTCCCTACGAGAGCCTTCCTGGAGGCCGATGGCCCGGTCATGGACAGAGCCTGAACCGAGGTCATCAGAGAGCCGGCGAGCGAGAGCATTGCGTAGTCGGTCCGCAACGTCGTGGATGAGCTCCAGGAGATGGCAGATGGGCCCCGGGACCAGCCAGAATCGGCGGAGGCGAGGACGGAGAGGGCAGGGATGACGGCAGCCCCCTCCATCGGCAGCCCCGCCAGAAGCCGGGAATGCACGAGGTGGTCAAGACGTGCTCCCGGGGCATTCCACGTGAGCCATGCGAGCCTCCCTCATCAGTTCGATCAACGTCTTGTGGCCCTCGGAGCAGGGACGGACCGTTATCTCCCGACCACACCGCGAACAGCGGAACCAGACCCTGTAGTCCCGCTTTGCGTCCTCGTAACCCCTGGCATGGCCCATGTCCCAGGATCTGTGCTCACCGCTCACTCGGCGAAGCAAGGCGTCACGGATGACCTCGCTCACGCTCTTCCCGAGCCTTTCGGCGGTCCTGCAGACCTGATCATACTCCTTCCTGGGCAACCTCACACCGACTGATGGATGCTTTTGATCGTACCGTATCTGACTCGGAAACCTCTTCTTTTTACGCGCTCCCATCTTTACGGAAGTAGAAAAAGGTGCATACATAAAAAACTGACGTTCTCGATAGCGTTCTCGATAGGTATTTCGTTGTAAGTGGGGACAATTCTAGAACACAGGGATAAATTATCACCTGGATTCAGCCTCTTATTAGCGGTTTCAGGTGCCACAGCTATATAATACATACAATGAGCTTCGCTTGTATTATCACGAGAATATAAGTGGATAAATATTATAGTTGTGTACCTAGTTCGGGAGTTAATTATATACGAGCTTGAAGCTGGACTCCGCGCCTCTTCGCTCATGTGGCTGGAGGGTGGCCCAAAATTCCCCCCTCGGAAACCGGGATCCCGCTTGGCCCCCTGCTAGCGTTTTTCTCACGGAAGGGCGACCGGTCCAAAAACACCCCTTTGTGGGCCGCCCGCACACTGCCCTCAGCCCGAATCTACCCGCCTCGGCCACCACGACTGCGCCGATGGCGTAGCCGCCATCACGCCGGCGAGAGCGGCAAGGTTTTATTCGTAGGCCCTTACAACGAGCGCGTGAAGTGCAAGTTCCTCTGCAGGGGATGCGGGAAGAGGTCTGTCATCGAGGTCGACCTGGTGACGGTCATCGGTGATGGAGCCGATACGGTCATGTACTCGCTTGAGATCATGTGCCGCAGGTGCGGGAGCCACGATGTCGAGCGGGTGGAGCCCTCGGAAATGGAGCTCATGCTCAGGAGGGTCGGCTCCGCGTTCAGGGAGTTCGAGGACGTGGTTTTTCCCGAGGCGGTCCGTGCGTTCGGACGAGAGATGGAGTTCTCCAAGATGCTCCCCTTCGCCCGGAAGCGTGCACGCGAGGAGCCCGACGATCCCGGGACGCTCGTGCGGCTCGCCAACGTGCTCAGGAGCATGAACCGCTACGATGAGGCCATCCCGATGTACCGGAAGGTCCTCGAATCCCACCCGGACGCCTTGGAGGGCTCCCTCCACTTGGGGGAGACGTACTACAACCGGTGGCGGTTCTACAAGGTGAGGGGGGCGAAGGGGCTTGCACGAGGATACTACGGCGAGGCTCGCAGGATCCACGCCTCCGGAAAGGGCACCATCTGGACGTTCGAGTACGACGGCGACATCGGCGAGTTGATCGCGTCCCGCCTCTCGGAGCTTGGGTAGTGACGGCGGATGTGCCCCTTGTTGCTCCGCGCGATCGCCCTTGACGGGGATGTTGCGGAAGGCACATCGGACCGGCTCATCAGCCCCCATGGCTACCATCCATCTCCCCTTCGAGCTTCGCGAGCCGCCTGTTGACCGCCTCGTCGTCGTCCCTCCCCAGCCCCATACGATAGATCCTCTTCGCCCTTTCAAGATCAGGGCGAACCACATCATTCATTCTTGGCCTGTGGTACATGTCTCCCCATTCGATTACGGGCCACGCCAGATGGGGGTACTCCTGTGTCAGGGCCTCGAAGGCGGAGTCCCCCTCATCGGCTCGCGCGAGGGCGAAAAGGGACCTGGCCTCGGCTACCCTCATGCGGATAAGCAGGGACTCGTCCGTTTCCGGGAAGAGCCTGCAGAACTCCCGGCAGAAGGCAAGCCTCCTCTCGTGGAATGATGGGTCCATGCTCCCGGCCTCGCCCAGACGCCTCTCCAGCTCCTGGCACCAGTTGAAGAGGAAGTCCGATCCATTGAACACCCGCTCAGCATCCCATATCGAGCGCATGTCCGGGGTGAACCATCCCTTCAGGATTTCCCACAGGTCGAGCCAGAGGTTACAGCCCTCCGTGAACTGCCCCTCTTCGGTGAGGCTATAGCCCTTTCTCATCATGTCATCCAGCATCTCCACGTTGACGACGTCCGGTGCCAACCTCTCCCAGAGCACGATGGCGGCCGACCAGATGAAGTCCTCCTCGTGATCCTCCGCCGTGACGGGGTGTACATCCCACCAGTGCTCGGAAAGCTCCACCGCGGAGCGGAATTGTCTCACGTCCTTGAGGAAGACCTCCTCCCTGAAGTCGACACCCAACTCGCGGAGCTTCTGGACGATCCGCTCGGTGGACATCCCCCTGACGCCCTCGGGGAGCGAGGGGATGTCCAGACCCTTCATGTCGTGGAGGGGGTCACGCGCGGGCTTCAGGTCGCGACCGGTGCTACCTTCATGCCGACCGGCCACCGCTCCAGTAGGGCCCGCTCCACCCGCGGCGGCCTCCACCCCCAGGGGGATGCAGCACTTCTTGTACTTCTTCCCGCTGCCGCAGGGGCACGGTTCGTTCCTGCCGACCTTCGCCACGTCAACCACTTCGCTCGTTCGCGCCCGCGGGCCTCGGCCCCCGGCGCGCATACCGATAGCGCGCGGCGAATCTTTAATTGTGTTGGCATGTCGGGCGGAATGCCGAGACCTCGCCCGTCCCCATGCTCCCGATCGGCCCGGTGCCGCCGCCGCACTACACCATTCCCACGCGCGAGGGCGAGGGGCGGTAGATGACGCCCTCGGCGGCGAGCCGCTCCAGGGCCGCCCCCACGGACGCGGCGTCCAGGCCCTCCTCCTCCGCAAACGCGAGCAGATCGTCGAGTTCGGCATCGCCCCCGTGCCTCTGGACGTATGAGACGACCCACCGGACGACGCGGGACGGCGCGGCGGCGGGGCCCGCAGCCGGGGAGGGGGACGGCCTGGCGGGTGCGGCCGGTCGTGGCGGCGCCTCCGCACGTGCGGGAGCGGGGCGGGGCCCCCTCTTCCCTCGCCCGAGCCTTGCCCGGACATCCGCAGCGCGCTCCTCCCAGCCCGGCGGCTCGGGTATGCGGGTGCGCTCGATGCTCCGCGACAGCCCGCGGTTGAGGGTGGACACGATGGACTTCATGCGCTTCTCACGGCTCTTGCTCGCCCAGTAGAACACCTCGTCCAGGGTGTCGCGGGTGATGAGGACGTCCACGGCGCCCGCCTGCTTGCGGCCGGTGCGGCCGCGCCGCTGGATGAGCCGGATCTCGCTGGGGATCGGCTCGTAGAAGATCACATTGCTCACCGAGGGGATGTCCAGGCCCTCCTCGGCGATGCAGGTCGCCACCAGGACGTTGTAGAGCCCGTCGCTGAACTCCCTGATGATGCGGTGCTGCTCCTTCTGGCTGAGGCCGGGGCTGCCCGCCTTCTTCGCCTGGCCGACGAACCGCACCGGCCGCGCGCCGGGGACGGCTGCGAGGGTGGACATGATGCGGTCGACAGTGTCGCGATACTGGGTGAACACGATGAGGCGGGCGTCGCCGTCGCGCTCCAGCTCGTCCCCCACAAGGAGCGAGACTGCGGCGAGTTTGGGGTGGGGGTGGTCCCGGTTTCGCTCCGCCAGCGCCACCGCCTCCCTGAACCGCGGTTCCCCGCACAGCTTCCTTGCGGTCCTGCTCTCCTTCTTCTCCATCTCACGAAGGAAGTGGAGGAGCACGGACACGTCCTGGGTTGTGAGCACCTCGATGGCGTGCATCAGCGAGACCGAGGAGGACTGCAGGCCGATCATCCAGTAGATGGAGCCCTTGGCGCCCTCAGCGACCCTCCTCTGCAGCTCCCTTCCCAGTTCTAGGAGCTTGGTCTTGGACACCCTGCCGCTCTTCCCCCCGCGGGGTAGCAGGTCCATGGACCGGAGCTGTTTGATACGGTCGTCGAGGAGTGAGCGCAGGAGGTCCCTGATGCGCCGGTACTCGTCGGAGAGCTCCACCTCGTGCCAGCGGCGCTCGATGGCGTGGACGTGGGGCGCAACGTCGGGGTCCGCGTCGGAGCGGAACTCGATGGCCTCGACGGCGAGCGCCTCGCACAGCTCGCCGATGCGCTCGCGCGTGCTCCCCGGCGACGCAGTCAGTGCCAGGACGAGGGTGTCCGGGCAGTCCTTGAGGTAGCGGCGCGCAATCTCGGTGTAGGCGTAGTTGCTGCGCGCCCGGTGCGCCTCGTCGAAGACCACGAGCGACACCGACGAGAGGTCGTACCTCCCCTTCCGCAGGTCGTTGCGCACGGTCTGGGGGGTGGCGAACACGAGCCGGGACGCATCCCAGAGGAACTTCCTCTTCCCCTGGGGAACCTTCCCCGTGACCAGGGAGATGGCCCCGTCGGGGACATCGGAGTTGAGGAACCGGCGGAACGACTCCCGGTGCTGGGTGGCGAGCGGCACCGTTGGAGCCATGACGAGCACCTTCCCCCATGGGTACCTCGTGAGGCGCAGGACGGCGACGAGGAGGCTGATGACCGTCTTTCCCAGCGCAGTGGGCAGGATGACAAGGGTGTTGCGCGCGGCTGCCGTGCCGAGGATGACCTGCTGGTAGAGCCGATCCTCGACCGCCCCCTGGACTAGGAGGGGGTGGCGGATGAAGGTACCGCTTCCCCCCACGGATGAGTCCCCAGCCATCGTCGCCCACCTGTGGACGAGGAAACTATTAGAGCCTTTCGACGGCGCCCTCCCTGGCGACCACACCTGCATGCACGGAGCTCGATTTCTCAGGCAGGCAGGCTCCGTCCCCCGAACAGGGCTGCGAGGGTGGTCCAAAAAGTGGTGTTTTTAGGCCAGTCGGCCTTCCGATAGGAAAACGCAACTAGAGAGCCAAGCGCGATTCTTGTTTCAGAGGGGGGGATTTTGGACCACCCTTCATGCTGCCAGAGCGAGGAGTCGCAAGTCAGCTTCACGCACTTGAATGAAAACATCCTCGGACGGGATTGCGCTCGCCTATGGCGGAGCTTCGCGGGTCAACGTGGACCCGCCCCCTTGGATGCCCCAGACCGGCGATCCTCGACGAAAGGTGTACGGGCGAGCTCGAACGGTTCAAATAGTGGTTTCCGTCCCATCTTCATCGTGGAGGAGCCTTCAGACCCTGCTACAGGCCTCCCTGATCGGGCGGCAGATCCCATTCATGCTGCCCCCGGGAGTACTGTTTGTATCCAGGAGGCTGCTGCCACTGACCGACGGGGGCCTGATAATGTTGTGTCTGCTCCATGTGGTCGACATGCTCCGCGAGATGCTCGAATCGTTCCTCCGCACTCTTCTGCTTGATACTACCTCTGAGCTGGTAAAGGCCAAATCCCACACCGAGCACTACGGCGGCGACGAGGGACATCACGGTCTCCGGGTCGGTGAGCGCGTCGGCGGTGCGCTCCTGGAGCGTCAGGCCCTCCCTCCCGTCGCCCTTCGATACACAGTACGAGCGCTCGTTGTTGCAGTGCTGGTCCTCCCTGCAGTGGGCGTCCCGGGAGCAGCACACCTCTCCCACCTTGCAGCACACCCCGTTCTGGCAGTTCCCCGTCTCGCACTCCAAGTCCTCGAAACAGAGCTCGCCGATGGCCAGCCTGAGCTTCCTCCTCACCTCGTCGAGCGCGGTGCTGGCCTCCACGGACAGGCGGTACGCCTCGGCGACATCCCCTGCGGAGAGCTCCTCTTTAGCCCGGGTGATGAGGGACTCGAAAGCGGTGACCTCCAGCTTCGGCGCACGCGCCTTCAGCTCCGAAAGCCGGACGCTGAGCTCGTTGAGCCTGCCCTCCGCACCAGCCCTCATCTCCTCCCGTGAGGGCGGGGGGGTGGCATCACCACCTGACGAGTCTTCCCCTTCTTGTACGCAGTAGGACCGCTCCATGTCGCACCGGTGGTCGGGGGCGCAGTCCGCGTCGGCGTCGCAGCATGTCATCCCTTCGATGCAGCACACACCCCCTCCGCAGTTGCCGCTCTGGCACTCTGCGGGAGAGGTGCAGAGCCGGCCGTTGTCGGCGAGGGCTGCTCCTTCGGTGGGGGTGGGTGGTGGATTGGCCGCGGATGCGGTCGAGCTCGGGCCGGGAGAGGGCGAGGCGGTGATGCCCACGCGGGCAGGCGGCGACGGTGATGGGGAGGTGGTTGGTATAGCATTCCCCGGGCTGGCGGGAGTCGGCGATGGGGGCACCACGGGACTTGGCTGGATCAGGGGCCCGGCGGTCGGTTCGGACGTGGTTACGGAGGTGGGAGTGGATTCAGGGATGGTCGTAGGTGTCGCCGTTGGTAGTGGTGTGGTCGTTGCCCCGGGGCTCGCTGTGGCTACTGCCGTGGTCAGGGGCGTCGGTGATGCTGTCGCCGAGGGCTCGGGGACGGGGGTCGCCGTGGGGATTGATGTTGGCGTGGTGATGGATGTCGGTGCAGCGCCGGAGAAGACCTGGATGCGGTTGTTGAGCTGGTCAACGACGTATATCATTCCCCGCGAATCGACGAAGATGCCCTCCGTGTAGTTGAAGTGATCGTTGTCGGTTCCAGGAACCCCGGTCCTGCCGAGGGTGGCGAGATGCTCTCCGGTCCCGGTGAACACCTGTATGCGGTGGTTGTATGCGTCGGCCACGAACACCCGTCCCTCGGAGTCGACGAACACGCCACGCGGACCGTGGAGGCCGTCCCCACCGGTACCCGATCCGATCGTCCGGAGGAGGTTCCGGCCGGAGTCGAAGACCTGCACGCGGTCGTTCCCGAAGTCTGCGACGAATAGGTTGCCCAAGGGATCGACGAAGAGTCCCCTCGGGCTGTTGAACTCGTTCTCTCCCGAGCCCGCGGCCCCGGCGGTCCCGAGCGTTGCGCGGTGGCTTCCGTCGGAATCGAACACCTGAACTCGGTGGTTGCCGTACTCGCTGACGTAGGTCCGTCCATCGGCGTCCACGAAGATGTCGGATGGCCGATTGAGCTGGTCGTCTCCGACCCCCGCCAATCCCGTCCCCATCTGATCCAGATGTTCGCCCCCAGGGGAGAGTATCTGGACGCGGTTGTTCCCCAGGTCCGCAACGATGATCCTTCCAGCCGAGTCGACGAAGATGCCGTGGGGGTCGTTGAACTGACCCTGGCCGTCTCCGCCCGAGCCGATTGTCCTGACGAACTTGCCATCCGAGTCGAATACCTGGACCCTGTTGTTCCCGGAGTCGAGCACGTAGCGTGTCCCGTTCGCGTCCACAAACACCCTCCGGGGCCTGACGAAGGCTGCCTCCCCGCTCGAGAGCGTCGATTTGTACGGAAATGGGGAGGTGGCCTCGGGCTTCAGCCGGGAGTACCTTGTCCGGATGTCACCCGCAGGCAGCGGATGGTTGAGCACATGCAGCTCGTCGATGACCGCATCGGGCTGGAAGCGGCCGAGATGGTCCGACCCGACGCTGATGGGGAGGGTGGGGCGGCCCATCGAGAGGGTGAGCCCTGATGTCCCGTTGGCGTGCTCCCCGTCCACGTAGAGGTGCATCTCGCCGTTACCGGATCGGCGGATGTCCCAGGTAGCGGCCAGGTGGTGCCACTCGTCTGACCTCCACGGAGCGATGGACGCGGCGATGTGAGCCGATGCGCCGCTCCCGTCGACGAGCTCGAACCAGAGCTCGTGTCGGCCCTCCCCGCCCCGGCGGTAGACCCGGAGCTCATTCCTCAGGCGATCCTCGACCGCCGAGAGGAGGAATCGGTGGTCGTCGAGGTCGCTCACCTCGTCCCAGAGGGGCTTGACCCACAGGTCGATTGTACCTCCAGAGAGGTCGACGTTCCCCTCGTAGGGATACTGGAGCGTGTCGGAGCCGTCGATCCTGACGCCGCTTCCGCTGACGCCGTCGACGAAGTCAGTCCCCGAGGAGGTCGCGCCCTCACCGTCCGCGCCGTCGAGGGTGCCGTTGAAGGAGAGGGCGAGGAGCGTCATGTTCCGCCGGAAGACCTGGACGCGGTGGTTGTTGAAGTCGGAGACGAACAAGTGCCCCGTCCCGTCGGCGACCACCCCTGCCGGCTTGTCGAAGTGCTCGTTGTCCGTGCCGCTGGCGCCCGCCACGCCCAGCGTATCTACGTAGCTTCCATCGGAGCCGAAGACCTGCACACGATGGTTGCCGCCGTCCGCGACGTAGATCGAGCCCGAGCCGTCCAGGGCGATGCCCTCGGGGGCCTTCAGGCCCACGTTCTCGGTGCTGGGTGCGCCGGTGCCGATGGTCGAGACGTGGTTGAGGCCGCTGTCATAGACCTGGACCCGGTAGTTGAACTTGTCCGCGACGTAAATCCTACCGGAGGCGTCCACAGCGATGCCGTTAGGACCGTAGTTGCCGAACTGGTCGTTCCCGGAGCCGGTGACTCCCGTGGTGCCGATCGTCCCGATGTGATTCCCTTCGCCGTTGAATACCTGCACGCGGCGGTTGCCGGTGTCGGCTATGTACACCTTCCCCGACGGGTCGATGAAGACATCCTGGGGCAGGTTGAGGTGGGCGTTGTCGGCCCCCGAGACCCCGCTCTCGCCGATTGTCGCCATGTGGTCGAGGGAGGAGTTGAAGACTTGGACCCGGTGGTTCTGCTGGTCCGCTACGTACACCCCCCCAAGGGGGCCGCAGGCGACCCCGTGCGGGAACCTGAAATGCCCGATGTCGGTCCCACCGACCCCGCTCTCGCCCAGGGTCGCAACGTGGTTCCCGCCGTGGCCGAACACCTGCACACGGTGGTTGGCCATGTCCCCGACGAACAGCCTTCCGGAACCGTCAATGGCCAGCCCGAGGGGATTGCTGAACTCCATGTTGCCGTCGCCGGCGGCCCCCGTCCCAATCGTCCTCACGTACTCGAACGGTGGTGCGTCGGCACAGACACTGGCAGAGATCAACCAGATGATGAGGAGGGCTGTGCTGAATCCCTTTGATGCGGTTCCATTGGAACGATCTTGAGGAGAGGGCTGCATGTGTGATCATCCCCTTACGTGTCAGTGTTGATGACGATGTGATGGTCACAAGTGATATTAAACTATCGCTAAAGATATAGCGCTGTCTTGAGCGCTCGAAAACACATTACTATCAACGGCGGCTGTTAGCTGTCGAATGATAAAGTTACTCCGTCTTGTCGGCGAGAAGTACGTATACGAGATCCTGCGCACGCTTTCGGAATCACCGAAGCGGTACTCAGACCTTAAGCCGGTGTGCGCGAGCGATAGGACGCTTACCCGGAAGATCCAGAGGCTCCAGGATGCCGGCCTCGTGGACACCGAGATGGGCAAGATGGGGAGGAAGTCGGTCATCAACTACCGTCTCACCGCGAAGGGAGAGGCCGTGTTCTCCCGGATTGATGGGCTGGTTCATCAGTAACGGGAAACCTTTTGAAGCTTGCAACTGCATCCCAATAGCACGGCGGAGGCGTAGAATTTGAGCCCGATCGAGATCACTGTAGAGAACATCGTCGCCTCCATCAACCTGCACTGCAGGATACCGCTTGAAACAGTGGCCATAGGGGCTGATAATGCCGAGTTCAACCCCGAGCAGTTCCCCGGCCTCGTCCTCCGACTGGAGAATCCGAAGACGGCAAACCTGCTCTTCGGCACGGGGAAGATAGTGAGCACGGGCGGGAAGAGCCTTGATGACGTGCACGTGGCGGTCGGGAAGGTGAAGGAGATTCTTGCGGGCTTCAACGTGGAATTCAAATGTGAGCCCGATGTCGAGGTCGTGAACCTGGTTGCCTCCGTCAAGACCGACCTCGAACTCCACCTGGACAGACTCGCCTACAAGCTTGAAGGGGTGGAGTACGAACCTGAGCAGTTCCCCGGGATGGTATTCCGGACAATAAAGCCAAAGGCGGCCATCCTCATCTTCAGCACGGGCAGGTTCGTGGTGGCAGGAGCGAGGAGCTTGGATGACGTGCGGGAAGTATTCGATATGTTACTGGAAAGACTGCGGAATATTGGCGAGATAAAGCCTTGAGAAGAGGATTTGCCCCTTTATGGCCGTCCGAAAGGTTAGGTTCCCAAATGCCATATTTTTACCTCCAATTGAAGCATGGCTGGAGAATCGTGGAAGCGATTTAAACAGCGGCAGAAGACCCCCGGACGGGCATCCGTTTTATTCAGTAAAATCCACTATCAATTCGGCTGTTCGATCCGAGGTCCTGCCGAAGACTTACTATGCTTTGTCTGTGACAGGAAGCGACGTGAAGCGGCCGAAGTGCTCGTCGTGCAAGAAGGAGGCAGAGTTCTACTACGAGAAGGAGCATGGGACCAGGAATAGGTACTTCTGCAACGATCACGCGGTCGAGTTCCTGAAGGACGGGAAGGCGGACTTCCTACCGAGGATCAAGGGGGAGTGACGCTACCTCCGCCGTCCATCGAGATCGGAAAAGAAAGCGGTCAGGCGAAAGGTTCATATCTCTCGGCCTTCTGGCACGGTCCCGTGGCCAAGTTCGCCTGTCAATCCGTGTCCTTCAAGGGGATCATCACCTGCGGCTTCGAGCTCACCAAGGGCGAGTACGCCGTGATGCTACACCTACTATCCACTGGAGAAGAGCTCACCGCCCTTGAGATAGCCCAAGAGTTGAGCAGGGACCGCACCACCGTCCAGCGCGCCGTCAGCTCGCTGACGGAGAAGGGCATCCTCAGGCGGCGGCAGGCAAACCGTCCCCAGGGCGGCTATACATTCCTCTACTCCATTCGCGACAAGGAGGAGCTGAAGCGGCGGATCCTGACCATTATCCAGATGTGGACCGACGAGGTACGCCGGGAGATGACCGCCTGGTAGGTCCTCAAGAATATCCTGCACGTAAGAGACCGCCCGGGAGCTATCTTAGATCCTCCATGTTCCCTTTCGGGGATCCCTCAACGACCGTAGGCCTGTCGTATAACTACCCTTTACTCAAAACAAGATTTAAATAGTGGCAGGGGACCGTGAATCCTTCAGTTCAATCCCGAACTGGTGATCCACATGCTCGAAGCCAACCCGGACCTGGAACGTGTCGTCGACGCGTACACCGACCTGAAGATGAACGAGCCCTACGGCGCCGTAAAAGAGCTCGCCGGGAGGGATGCTGCCCAGTCGAGCTATGTCGAGATCACCGAGGCGGTCCACGGCTACGACTCCGCCGCCGCGAGGGGCGAGCGGTCGCTGAAGGAGATGGTCAGGCACGACGCCGACACCATGCTCGGTAGGGCATGGAAGCACGTAAAGGGCTACCTCCACCTCTCGAAGGAGGAGAAGGAGATGAAGTCCGTCCTCCACGACACCGTGGAGCGCAAGTACGGCGACGTGGATGACGTCATCGGCGACATGATCAAGGGCAGGTACGCCCACACGATCGCCCAGTTCGATAGTACCAAGCAACGGTACGACGAGCTCGGTAAGTCCATCGAGGAAGGCTACCAGCAGCTCAAGGACGTCAAGCAGGAGATCAAGGATACCCAGAAAGCTGCCTGGGACACCCAGGCAGACATCAACCTGTACAACGTCGCGCTCAACATTTACAACAACCGTATCTCGGACCCCGAGTCCACCGAGGGATACGGGGCGATCCAGTCGGACATCGGGCGTGCCGAGGATGCGAGGGACGAGCTGGAGGCTCAGCTCGACGCGCACAAGGCCCGCAGGTCCGAGCTGAAGGACACGGTCAACGAGCTCAAGACGGAGAGGTACGAGGTCGACAGGGAGAACTATGCGTGGGCCCAGGAGTCCTTCCTGCTGGACGACCTGTTCTTCGACAGGTTCGAGCAGTTCGTGGATTCCGAGGGTAAGGATTAGCGCCCTTCACCGTGCCGTCCCAAGGCACACCCTACCCGTCCGCCAGTACGCGCCGCCCCCCACCGGCGAGGGTCATGACCGAATGATCCCCCCTTCCATCCTCAGCGGCAGGACACAGCCGTCGGAGCTAAACGATGGGATAGTCCCCACGGCCGTGCCCGTCGGGAAGGCAGCACGGTACGTCGCCAGGCGATGTGCCCAGTGTAGTGTAGGATAAAGAAGTTCACTACTGTTAAGTGGTAATCTTTATATATCAGGAGCACCTACAATATACTGATGGGCCCCTTCTCCCTGGAGCGTCTCTCAGGCGGTTACGAGCGGGCGAAGGACAAGGCCATACAGCACTACCGCCTCCACGAGGACGCGTACGACGCAGCAGGCGCCGTGGCCGTCGGCCTCGGGGCCTACTTCGCGGCGGAGAATGGGATTGACGCCACGGGAGCCCAGGAGTACCTTGCTGCGAGCATGCCGTGGTTCGGGCATTACGCTGACGCCGTCGCCAACGGTGCCACAGGTCTCCTGGCCGCCGCCGGTGCCAAGGTGCCCGCGCACCAGGGCATGAAATACCTGATAGGCACCACTGGGCGGCATGGTCCCGGGAAGGGAACTGCCAAGAGCTACGGTTCTAAAGGGTCGTCAGAGGACACCGAGGGGACCATGGAGGAGATGCTCGGCGAGGCCGGTGAGACGTGGCTGGCCCATCACGCGTTAGGTCTTCCCATGGGGCCGTCCGACGTCAAGGAGATCTACAACGGGATAAAGGCGGACGCACGGCGCTACGATGCACGAAAGGCGTTCTACGGCATCGACCCCTCCACGGTCCCAACGACGACCGACGAGCCGCTCGACAGGATGCTCGACGACATGGCGGCAGAGGCACGTTTAGACCATCCCAAGAGGACCAAGGTCGCAGAGGGCTACGGCGACTATGTAGACCGGCTTAGGGATGGGATGGAGGCGGGAGGTTACTCGTTCTAGCCCTGCACGTCGGCAGCACCAGAAATAGTCTGGTGGTTGGCGGGGCGCGGGTGGTCATCCGCTTCGCTAGCTCGATGGGTGGTGGCGAGTTCTTATCGCTCCAGTTTTTTTAAGACCTCCACCCTGATGCCCGGCCAGTCCAGCTATGCTCGCTCCTCCAGCGCCCTTGATGGATCGTCGGCGATCTCTGCGGCGTAGAGGGCCGCGGGGACGACGTTGTCCACGTGGTACTGGATGCGGTCCTCTGGCGGATTGAACTGCTTGAACGTGTTCCACCAGTTGTTTCCGCCCTTGTAGACCTCGAAAGTGAAGGCGAGCACGCCCTTGTCCTCGTAGAGCCAGTCGTCCGAGTCGCCGGACGCCACGTAGAGGTCCGATGACTTCTCGACCTTGTACTTCTCGTTAGGCTGACGATCGCGCATGTTCTCGGCGATCGACCTGAGCATATCCTCGTCCTTGGCAGGGGTGTTCGTGTACCCCAGCGGGTATAGGATGAGCCCCGAGTATGAGTGGAACGATACCGATGTGACGAAGTCGTGCTCCTCGACGAGCTTCTTGATGGCGGCCGTCTCCGGCTCGCTGAAGGGTACCGGGCCGCGGTAGGTCTGGCTGCCGGGTGTACCGCTGGACCCCTGGCCGCCCCAGTTGCGACCCCAGTTGCGGTTGAGGTCGACACCGTCGCCGTCATCGACCTTCCCGTTGCCATTGTTGTCACGGCAGTTACCACGCCAGCTAGAGTCACCGCTCCCGGTCACGTCATCCGCGACCTTCATAGAACCGTCCGGGTTGACCACGGGCACCACCCAGATCTGGCGGGAGTCGACGAGTCCGGTGACGTAGTCGTCGGTCCCGTAAC
>CAZFHY010000028.1:24201-28203 GCA_964519305.1 Candidatus Undinarchaeota archaeon | reverse complement strand
TCCCGACCGGCGCATAATTTCTTTTTTTCCGATATTATGGATGGCAGATCCAAGACCTTAATGGTGGTCTTAATGTGAACAGGGATTGGATTCTCGTCGTCCATTCTGGTCGTGTAGCGGATGTCATCGGGAAGTAAATTACTGGCTAACGAGAGGTGGTCATGGATTGACCGAGCTAGACGACCGGGTTGCGCTGGAGCGACCTACTTCTTGTTCTCGACCAGCTTTCCGAGCTTCTCGTCCATATCGAACAGCTTGTCGAGGCAGGCTTCCCGGGTCCGTTCAATCTCTTGGATTATATATGCGAGCCCCAAGGCCACCGTACCCAGGATGGTTACGTAGAAAATCAACCCGGCGATGAACTGGTTGGTCTCCAGCGCAGCGAGGTACTCCGACGGTCCGAACCCCTCCATGGGCATGATGAACATCCCGAGGAGCGCCGACACGAAGATTAGCAGGGTTATCCCCTGACTGTAGGCCACCGATGTAGGTTTGTCTGAATTCAAATTTGCCACCTTTGGATGTTGTTTATAGTGTGACCTTTAAAACCGTATCTTATAGGGTTCACTCGCTGGGAGTCGTGCTGCGAACACCATCCGATTGTGGGTTCAAATCCCGACCGGTGCATACTCCTCTTCCGGTCGATACGTGCCGATCGTCATCCAGGCCAGCTACGTCCTGCCCTTCTGACCCAGGAGCTCGTCCCGCAGCTTGGGCAGGAAGAGGCCGACGTCGGTGGTGATGCCGATGGCCTGGGCACTGCCCCGGTCCAGGAGCTTGGTGACGGAGGCCGGATTGATGTCCACGCAGATGGTCTTGACGTGGGAGGGGATCATGTTGCCCACGGCGACGCTGTGGAGGAGGGTCGAGAGCATCAGCACCAGCCCACACCCCTCCAGCGCCTCACGCATGGCGTCCTGTGCCTCCATGACGTCAGTGATGACCTCTGGGAGCGGTCCGTCATCCCTGATGGAGCCCGCGAGCACGAAGGGGACACCGGAAGTGACGCAGGCATGCATCACGCCGTCCTTCACGAGCCCATGCTCCACCGCGGCGGCGATCGAGCCTTCGCGGCGGACCGTGTTGATAGCGATGAGGTGATGACGATGTCCACCCTCGTGACAGAAGGCACCCTTGAGGTCCACTCCCAGGGATGTGCCCATGAGGGCCACTTCGATGTCATGCACCGCTAGCGCGTTCCCCGCGAAGAGGGCGTTGACGTAACCCTCGCGCACGAGAGCGGCCAATGCCTCGCGACCGCCTGTGTGGACTACGGCGGGACCTGCGACCACGATAAGCTTCTTACCCTGCTCCTTGGTCTCCCGGATCGCCTGGGCCACCTTTCCCACTAAAGTCTCTGTGGGTTTCTCGGAGCTGGCCATCGACGACATGAACTCGAACACGTCCGCCGACCGTGACCGCTCCGGGAGGTGGATCTTGATGCCATCGGAATTGACGACCACCTGATCACCGACCTTGAGCTTTCCCATGGGTATGGTCCGTGCCTTCCCGTCGCTCACGACGATGAGGCAGTCCATCTCAGTGCCCTCGACAGGGACCCAATCGTTCCCGAGGTGCACCCAGGTCAGGTGATTGGTCGTGGAGTAGAAGTGCTCCGGAGCGACACCCGCGATCGTCACCTCGACCGTCGATGCATCCTTAACGGCGGTCTCTGTGGCGCCCAGCTTCTGGAGCTCCTCCATGATGGCATGGAGCTTGTGCTCGTTCTCGGCCGTCAGCCGCATCCGAGCGTAGCTATGCTCGGTCTTTGACCGTCCGATCTTGAAATCGAGGATCTGGAACTCACCACCCAGGTCCATGATCACCCCGAACGCCCGGGGAAGTATGAGAGAGTCAATGATATGCCCGCGAAGCTCGAATATCGTCTCGACCATGTGATGCACCTTCCACTTCGAGTATCATAGTCTTTTTATTATCGTCCCTCAGGGGCCCGGGGCGGCGTAAGATAGCGTCCAGATAGTACCGCTGACGCTCACGCCTGATCGTAATGAGGATACGGTCCCTATTCGGGGAGCGCGAAGATGAAGGCCGGGTCCTTTAGCTTGTTCTCGGCCATAAGGCCGTACGCGTCGCCAACGACGCGCAGGTTAGGATCATCCCGCTCCTCGGCGAGCTCGTAGGCACGCTCTTTCAACGTCGTTAACTTGGACGAGAGCTCTGCGTTCTTCTCATTGTAGAAGGCCTTGACCTCCTTGCTCGGCAGTACCTTGCGGAAGAGCGACTGCTCACCCTGCTTCTGCATGAGCTCCCGCCGGGTACCGGTGACGTCCAGGTCGTGGGCGAGCTGATGCAGTTCCTGGAGGGCATCATCCCGTTCCACATCGTAATGGTCGTCCAGGTTCTCCTTGAACGTCTTGGCCTCGCTCGCGGTCACGTGGTGGTAGTAGGTGGTGGCCGCCATCCAACCGGCAAGGCCGAGGTAGAAGGGGCTCGGTCCGCTCGCCAGCCCGGCGTACGTCCATACACCGGTGAAGAGTGCGTCCATGTTCCGCTTGAAGCCATGGTGCTTCGCGAAGTCGTCGAGGACGTCGTTGAACTGCTCGTTGGCCACGTACGTCCCGCCAGATGTGTGGACACCTACGTGATAGTCGTCGGCCTCATCGATGGAGTCGTTGAGCTTGTCAAGGAGGACGTAGGAGTCGTTCTTTCCGACAAGTCGTTCGAGGAACGAGGTGCTAGCGGTCTCGGTGGTACATACGTACCGGTTCGTTCCCGGAACCTCGTAGAACTCGATGTCCATAGTTACCTGCCAGACCGCCTTTGCGCCCTTCGCCGCTATTTATACTTTTCTCCGTAGGACCGGGGCTCCCGCTCACTCGGCGAATCCGAAGATGAGCGGGACCGTATGACCCTTGCCGAGGCTGGAGTAAGCGGACGCGACCAGTTTGAGGTCGTCGTTGCCCGTCTCTCTTGCCAGCTCGAAGGCCCGGTCCTTTAACTGCGTGTAGGCAGCGGTGATCTCGTCCTGCTTCTGTGCCTGGAACTCCTTGAACTCCTTGTCGGGGAAGAGTCTGCGCCATCCGCTCTGCTCGATGAACCGCTGGTTTATCTCATCACGCTTGCCCTCGATGTCCAGCTCGGTGTAGAGCCCGCGCAGCTCGGTAAGAGCGTCCTCGGTCTCGAGCTTAGTTTCGGGCAAGTGCTCCTTGAACGCCTTGATCTTGCTTGCCGTCTTGTGCTCGAAGTAGGCGTTGGTGCCCATCCACGCCGTGATCGCAACACCGATGCCGGTGGCACCTCCTGTTGCCTGGAGGAGACCGAACATCCCGGCGATGAAACCGTCGGAGTTCCGCTTACCCTCGTAGGTCGACTGCAGGGACGCGAGATCGTCCTTGTATCCTTCGAAGCTCTCGTTCTGGGCATCGGACGTGTGGAGCGTGATACCGTAGCCTTCCTCGGCCGCGATATCGTCGTTGATCTTGGTGAACAGGTCGTAGGTCTGGTTGATGCCGACAAAGCGTCCGAGACCGGTGGTATGCACCCTCTCGCTCGTGCAGACATAGTTGCCCGTGCCGGGGACCTCGTAGAAATCTATCTCCATGGGTATCTCCTTCCAGTGGGGGCAGCGCCGGAATCCCGGTTAAATATCTGGTCTTGGGGGGGAGCGGACCTCCGGCCAAATGCCAATAGAATATAAAATCAGTTGAGCTTGGAAGAGGGTCCCGGTATGGAACGCACCGTACTCGATATCGATGGCATGACCTGCGAGCACTGCCAGAAGCGCGTCCACAAGGCGCTCTCGGAGCTGGAGGGCGTGGACGATGTCGAGGTAGACCTTGAGAAAGAGCAGGCCACAGTGGTGTACGATCCCGCTATGACGGACATCGACACCATGCGCGAGACCGTCGAGGATGCCGGCTACACGGTCAAGGGGGACAAGAAGATCGAGTCGGAGCCACGATCCGAGGAAGAGAATGAGGGTGAAGGCGAAGGACTGAAGGTCATACTTCCCATCACGGGCATGACATGTGCCGCCTGCTC
>CAZFHY010000028.1:0-24101 GCA_964519305.1 Candidatus Undinarchaeota archaeon | reverse complement strand
GCGAAGGACTGAAGGTCATACTTCCCATCACGGGCATGACATGTGCCGCCTGCTCATCCGCTGTGGAGAAGGCGCTGAACAAGGTCGACGGGGTCAGCATGGCCAGCGTCAATATCGCTACCGAGAAGGCCACCGTGGAGTTCGATCCTGCCGTGGTCTCGGTGGATGACCTGGAGACTGCTGTCATCGACACCGGGTACGGCGTCGAGCATAATGAATCGAAGGTCCTTATCAACGTCGGTGGCATGACCTGTGCCGCCTGCTCTTCCGCCGTGGAGAAGGCGCTGAACAAGGTCGACGGGGTCAGCGAGGCCAACGTCAACCTTGCCACCGAGAAGGCCGCAATTACCTACGATCCCTCGGTGACGGGTTATGCCGACATCGTCAAGGCCATCTCCGACGCGGGCTACGAGGCTTTGGGCGTCGCGGACGAGGCTGCGCAGAAGGATGATGCTGTCGAGCGCGAGGAGCGGAAGATGGCCGACGCCTACCGTAAGATGGTGATCGCCTGGGCCTTCACCGGCCCCATCATGGCCTGGATGGTCCCCGAGATGGTATGGGGGATCGCCTGGCCGTCCATGGCGGTGTTCGAGCTTGGCATGATCGTCCTGGCCATCCCCGTCCTGTTCTGGGTGGGCCGGGATACATACCGCTCGGCGTTCGCCTCGGTGACCCATGGGAGCGCCAACATGGACGTCCTCATCGCGATGGGGACGGGGGCTTCGTTCATCACAGGTCCCATCAAGTACGTTCTCCCGGTGGCGAGCTATGCGGGCGTGTCGGCGATGATCATGGCCATCCACCTCACTGGCCGGTACATCGAGACCTCTGCCAAGGGACGCGCATCCCAGGCCATCCGCAAGCTCCTGGAGCTGGGTGCAAAGACCGCCCGTGTGCTCGTGGACGGAAAGGAGGTCGAGGTCCCCATGGAGCAGGTGTCAGTGGGCGACGTCATGGTCGTGCGGCCGGGGGAGAAGATCCCCACCGACGGCGTCGTCATCGAAGGCGAGAGCGCTGTGGACGAGTCCATGGCCACGGGTGAGTCCATGCCCGTGAACAAGGGCGAGGGCAGCGAGGTGATCGGTGCGACGGTCAACCAGGAAGGGCTTCTCAAGGTCAGGGCCACGAAGATCGGACGTGACACATTCCTATCCCAGGTTATCAGGATGGTCGAGGAGGCCCAGGGCTCCAAGGTGCCCATCCAGGAGTTCGCCGACAGGGTCACGGGAGTGTTCGTGCCCATCGTGATCGTGGTGGCCGTCCTTACTTTCATCGCGTGGCTCGCCGTCCCCGACATGTTCAGACCACTGCTCGTCCAGGTACAAGAGTTCGTCCCGTGGGTGAACCCGGAGCTGGAGACCACGACCTTGGCCATCATCGCCACAGTGTCCGTGCTTGTCATCGCCTGCCCATGCGCATTGGGACTGGCGACGCCCACCGTGCTGATGGTCGGTACGGGTATGGGTGCCGAGAACGGCGTCCTCATCCGCCAGGGCGAAGCGATACAGACGCTCAAGGACGTGCACACCGTCGTGTTCGACAAGACAGGCACCATCACGAAGGGCAGGCCGGAGCTGACCGACGTCGTTCCGGCAGGTGACCAGGTGGCCGAGGACGAGGTGCTGCGCCTAGCGGCCTCTGTCGAGCAGGGCAGCGAGCACCCGCTGGGCAGGGCCGTCGTCACCGGTGCAGGGGAAAGGGGGCTCGAGCTCGCACAGCCTGTCGACTTCAAGGCGATCCGCGGAAAGGGGGTGCAGGCGACCTTGGACGGCCACCGTGTGCTCGTTGGGAGCAGGCTTCTGATGCGCGAGAACGACATCGATCCGGACCCGCTCGAAGAAGAGATGGAGCGGCTGGAGGGCGAGGGGAGGACCGCCATGCTCGTTGCCCAGGACGGGAAGCTCAAAGGTGTCGTGGCCGTTGCGGACACACTGAAGGAGGACTCGGTCAATGCCATCCGTGAGCTTGCGGAGCTCGGTCTCGAGACCGCGATGATCACGGGCGACAACAAGCGCACCGCTGCCGCCATCGCCCGGAATGTGGGCATCAGCAGGGTGCTGTCCGAGGTGCTGCCCGACGGGAAGGTGGACGAGATACGGCGGCTGCAGGAGGAGGTCGGCCTGGTGGCCATGGTGGGGGACGGGATCAACGACGCCCCCGCGCTCACCCAGGCCAACGTCGGGATCGCCATTGGGACCGGGACGGACATCGCCATCGAAGCGTCGGACGTGACGCTGGTGCGTGGAGACCTCTCCGGTGTGGTCACTGCCGTCAAGCTCAGCAGGGCCACGTTCACCAAGATCAGTCAGAACCTCTTCTGGGCGTTCTTCTACAACGTCGTGATGATCCCCCTGGCCATCGGGGGACTGATGCACCCCGCCCTCGCAGAGGTGGCAATGGCCACAAGCTCAATCACGGTGGTCACCAACGCGAACCTGCTCCGGCGTGTCGACATCGGACCGTCGTACGTGAAGTAACCGGGAACGGCCCGAGCTTGTCAGACTCTTCATCTGAAAGAATGTGATGTAGGACCGTTCAGTCCTGTCATTCGACCTCTTGAGCGGCCTTCACCATGTTCTCGAGCTTCGCCATGGCCACTTCGCGAGGGAACGCACGCAGCCCGCAGTCAGGATCGATTATCAGGTTCTCTGCGCCGAGCTTGGAGACCGCTGCCTGTATGCGCGTTACGATGGTAGGCACCTCCTCCACTGCAGCATCGTCCGAGCGGACGCATCCATAACCGACACGCTTCCCCGAGCCTTCGATATCATCCCGACTGATGGCATCTAGCACCTGCGGCGAGGCCGCGAACTCGTGATCGAGGATATTGACGTACTTGAGCGCGAGGAACTCGCCCATGAGGTCGCTTACGTCACCGCACACATGCATGGCGACAGGCACTGCAAGCCCCTTAGCGATCGAATCGACCGCGGCCAGCCGCTCGGTGAGCTCGTCCACACCGGTGGAGAAGAACGGTTCGTCGATCTGTACGGCGACAGCACCGTTGGCGACCAGGTCCTCGGCCTCTCGACGGAGCACACGAGCGATGTCGTGCACGAGCTGGAGGTCCCGCTCGTCGCGGTAACCGTCGGCCACAGCACAGGATAGGGCGATCGTGGACGGCCCTGTAAGGATGCCCTTGACACGGGCTTGTTCACCGGCGAACCTCTTGGCCATGAGCAGGTCCCCCCGTGTGATGGGACGGGCGGGCGGTTCGATGGCGCCCACCACCATGGTCCTCCCATCGGTCACCTTCATCCCGGGGATATGGGCGGAGAAGAGGGTGATCATATCGGCGCGGACCTGGCCGTCAGAGATCCAGTCGATACCAGCGGCCACTTGTGATTCCACGGCGTCGCGGAGGGGGCTCTCGAAAGGGTCCACTGTGCGTCCCGCATAGAACCCGGCAAGAGCTCCTGCCCTATCGATCCCCTCCTCTGCCGGGAAGCTCCCAACGACTGACGTGATCACGGCAGGAGCACGGGCTATTGAACTATAAGAATCTTGGGGTACTGTCTTCCTGTATGACCGTGCGTGTGCTCTTCGTATGCTGGGCCAACGCCTGCCGGAGCCCGATGTCCCACGCCCTGGCGACCGGCCAGGTACGTGAGCGCGGCCTGGACATCGAGGTTGACTCGGCGGCCGGTGTAAGGCCTGCGTCGTACACATCTCCCGAGGCAGTTCGCGCTATAGCGACCAGCCATCCCGGTTGGGAGGAAATCATCGACGGACGGGCACCAAAGAGCATCCACGATGTCGAGGGCTCGCCCGAGGTGGTCGTTGTCCACGCCCCCGACGCGCTCATCCACTGCGAGGAGCGCTTCCCGTCGAGCAACGTGCTCCCGCTCTACGTCGATGACCCTGTCGGTCGGGGGCAGGATTATTATGATGCCTGTTGTCGCGAGCTTGAGGTGATCGTGTCCGGTGTGCTGGACGACATCACGTCCGGGCGGCTCCCCGATTCAGCGTGACTGACGTGCCACCCATGCTTCGATCGCTTTCGTTGAGCGGAGCATGGACTCGAGCGTCTTCTCGGTCAGTTCGGAGCGTTTGAACTCCGTGAGGAGTTCGTTGAAGGTATTGTCCGTGTCCGTGACGAAGCTCTTGATGAGCTCCACCTGACGCTCGAGCTCCTCGAGCCGTTGGGTCAGATCGCCACCGGTGCCGCCCCACGCGCGGCTCCATTCGTCCCATCGCAGCCCCTGCACCTCGGTCCGGAGGCTCGCAGGGACAGGCCGTTCCATCTCCTTGATGTACACAAGGAAGTAGATCTCAAGGACGAGACCGCCCTCCTTCTGGCGCACGCGCTCCAGGAAGGCTCGCTGGCCAGAGGTCAGGGGGAACACGAACTCGGCATTGTTGGAGGGGACCTTCTTCTTGAGAGTGAACCCCTCGCCAAACCACTGGTACGAGCCCAGGATCGTGCCTCCGACAGAGAGACGGATGATGGAACGCTCGAGGAACAGGTCCCAGCCGGAGACGTTGCTAACGACGCAGGAGAAGAGAATGGCAGGATCGACCGTGTTGGGCGCCCGGTCTGCCACAACGCTCATCACCTGGATGTCTTCGTCCCGAAGCTCGGACTGGAGGACCATGACGGGGTTCGCGCCGTTAAAGGATATAAGTCTTCGGCACAGCGATGCGGCTATGGCGCAGGACGAGGAAAGGGCAAGAAAGAACGTGGAGCGCTATCGCCGCGCGGGGTACGACGACGACCGTATCCTTCGGGATCTGGTCGACCAGGGGCTCGATGAGGGTGCTGTGAAGACCGCCTTACGGAAAGGTACGCCCCCCTCGGCCTCTCGACGTCCCGGTGCTGATAGCCCCACCGCGTCATCGCCCCAGGCCTCTGTCCCCCAGGGGAGCGGATGCATGTACCCGCCGTGCGGGAGGTGCCACAAGGGATACCTCCTACCCTTCTTCATCAAGGACGGCACCAACTTCTACTCGTGCACCGATTGCGGTGCGATCTTCGGTCCTGCCAACATGGTAGACAGCCTCATCGGTTTCGAGAGCGATGTCACCTCGGGCCGCGCCAAGGTCAAGTACATGATCCCCCCGTAGGGAGCTGTGCGTCATGCTCGATCCCGTCTGCGAGGCCGCCCGTCGCCTGCGTTCACGAGGAACGGAGGAGGATGAGAAGGAGAAGAAGAAGTTCTTCGTGTTCGGTGCCAAGCCCAAGGAGGATGACGACGGAACCGCCAGGATCAAGAAGGCGTTCTGAGCGCTGCCGGAGTTTTATAAACGATGAAGGGACCTTCTTCGTTTTACCCCCCCCGGGTGATGCATATGTCCGAACACCTTGAAGAGCTCATCATGCTCCTGGACCAGAAGCAGCGCCTTTTCGATCAGATGATTTCCCTCAACGAGGACATCCGCGACGATGCCTTCGTGATGGAGCGGCAGCTCCGCCAGATGAGGACCTTCGACGCGGTCCTTCGCTGAGCTGTCAAGTAACACCATCTCGTTCGCGGCCCCTGTCCCCCAGGGGCCGCTTCCCCCCTGCGGGGAGGGGCAAACGGTCTTATCGGAAGGATGTCGAATACTATCCATGGACCCCGCCTCTCGATTGTCAGTCCCGCCGTGGAACACGGGCATCACGGTGATCGACTCGCTCCTTGGAGGATTACCGCGCGGTGCGATCACTCAGCTCCGTGGCCCGTCGGGCTCGGGAAAGACCGCTCTGTGCACGCTGCTGGCCGTCGTCGCAGCAAGAGAGGGCACAGTGGCCTACGTGGACGCCGATATGGCGTTCTCTACCGAGCGCGCCACCCAGATGGGCGCAGGAACGCGTGAGCTCGACAGTATCCTTGTCGGAAGACCCTGTGACCTCGCGGAGCAAGGGTCCATGGTCCAGGATTCTTTGGACGCAGAGGGCCTCACCCTATTGGTCGTGGATTCGGCCGTATGTCACTACCGGGCGCTCGCTCTCCGAGAGCGGGACGAAGCGAACGCCCGTCTGGCCGAGCACATGTCACAGCTGAGGCGACAGGCCGCCTCATCGGGTGTCCCCGTGGTCGTTACCAACCACGTGTGGCGGGACCGTGAGACAGGAGAGCTCCAGCCAGTGGCCGGCGACATACTCGCCTATCGGTCCAGATGCATTGTGGACGTGCGCCGCAGCGGTGTCGGGACATCCCGTCGTCGCCTTATAGTGCGCAAGCACCCGTCCATCGCAGAGGGTCGGTCGGTGGAGGCGACCATTGCGCAGGACGGTGTGCATCCTTCCGCGCCAGGTCTTCTGGAAAGGCTTCTGGGCACGCACGACGCGCGTCCCGACGAGCGGTTGGTCGAGGCTAGTTCGACCTAGAACCAGTCGCTCTCCTCGCCGTAGTGCACGACACGATGCTCACGGGGGAGCAGTTCGGCGTGGGACTCGAAGTCCGCGTGCATGGCCTTGATCTCACTGCACAGCTCGTCGCATGCATAGGCGTACGCCGCGGCCTCGTTCTCCTTCCCCTCCCACCAGGCTATTAGCGCTTCGTACAGGAACTGGTAGGCGAGCTTGAGGTACTCGCGCAGCACCCAACCGCGCTCTCCATGGGCCTCGCCCTCAATTATGCGACGTTCCACATCGGCCAGCACCGCGGCATGGTCAGGGAACGCGTCGAGGATCCGCAGTCGGAGCAGGGGTATCTCCACGCCGTTGACTATCGCGTAGAACTGGTAGACGAGCCCCATGATCAGCATGAGGATACCGACGTTGAGGATGGGGACCAGCCCGCCCAGCTGAAGGGCAGCGGCCGCCTCGGCCTCGGCCGTAGTGCAGCCAAAGCAGAAGAGCGGTTCGTTCACGAGGACTGAATAGCCCATGAACAACGCCCCCAGGATTATGATGAACATCATGCCCTCGTAGGCCAGGTCCACGGCCAGCTGACGGCCCATGATGGAGAGCGTGCGGCCCAGCACCGACAGCGAGATGTCCGCATATGTCTCCCGCAGCTCCCAGTCGCTGACCTCGTCCTCCTCAAGGAGCCGGAAGTGTTCGGAGACCTCGACGAACCGCTCCGGGATCTTGATGAACGGATCATGGGATATGAAGCGTGCCAGCCAGAACTCCAACGCCCGTAGCGGATGGTCCGTGGGACCGAGGGCCGAGAGGCGGAGGTGGTGGGAGAGCACGCGCGTGGCCTCTATGCGGTCGAGCGCTTCGTCGCGTATGGCCGTATAGGCCTCGGGCGGTACCACACGTGGGATCAGATGGAACCGGTGGAGCGTCATGATGACTCCGTACTCCAGACGGTCCTCGAGCAGGAGGAGCAGGAGGAGCAGGAACACTCCCATGAAGAGGACGCTCAGGTTACGCAGGAGGAAGGCCTGGAACGTATCGATTGTGTTCGCTGTGACCTGGGCATCCCCGGAGGTGATAATGCGGAATATCAGTAGTGCGAAGACGAGCGGTATGATCACGAATGTGAGCAGGACGAAACGATCGAGACGCACGGATACAAATGTACAACGATGGTTTAAATGCGTTGGGGGGGCTATCGGGCCCGCGGGCAATAGCTTTAATAACGTTAATGCGACCCCCCTGATCGACCGATCATGGCGACGGGAACCAAGGACCGCAAGAAGCTCAAGGAGTTCGTGCTCACCCAGGTGAACGAGCGGAACATCGACTTCATCCGCCTCCAGTTCGTCGATATCCTGGGCACCCTCAAATGCTGCACCGTCACCCGGCGCGGTCTCGAGGACACCCTGGACGACGGGGTGTTCTTCGACGGCTCGTCCGTGGAGGGATTCGTGCGCATCTTCGAGAGCGACATGTACCTTCTCCCCGATCCGTCAACGTTCTCCGTCATCCCGTGGTCCGACGAGCATGCTGAGGCCCGCATAATCTGCGACGTGCGCGACCCGGACGGCGGACCCTTCCATGGTGACCCGCGCTACATCCTTCAGAAACAGATGGACAGGGCCAAGAAGCTCGGTCTCCGTTACCTGATCGGTGCTGAGCTCGAGTTCTTCCTGTTCAAGAAGGACGGTGCCCTTGCCGGACAGCCTCCGCGACCTCATGATCCGGGCGGTTACTTCGACATGGACCCACTCGACCACGCAATGGACATCAAGAAGAAAGCGGTCATGCTCATGGAGGCCATGGGCGAACGCATAGAGCTGGAAAAGGGGAAGCCCACCGTCAAGAAGGGCATCGTCATCGAGATGTCCCATCACGAGGTCGCTGCCGGCCAGCACGAGATCGACTTCAAGTACTCGGATGCGCTCACCATCGCCGACGCCGTCACGACCTACAAGTACGTGATGAAGCGCATCGCGTCCGAGAACAACCTGCACGCATCGTTCATGCCCAAGCCCCTCTTCGGTGTGAACGGTTCGGGTATGCACACGAACCAGAGCCTCTGGGACATCAAGAAGGGGTGCAACGCCTTCCACGATGGCAAGGACCGCTACCAGCTCTCCGCGCTCGCCAAGAACTTCCTAGGCGGCCAGCTCAAGCATGCAAGAGCGCTCGCTGGCGTGCTGGACCCCACGGTGAACTCCTACAAGCGCCTGGTCCCCGGGTACGAGGCGCCCGTCTACATCTGCTGGGGGACCAACAACCGCTCCGCGCTCGTCCGCGTACCGCGCACCTCGCATCAGAAGCGCAACGCCACTCGGCTCGAGCTGCGTTGCCCTGACGCGTCGTGCAATCCCTACCTGGCCTTCGCGGCCATGCTCGCTGCGGGTCTGGACGGTGTCGAGAACAAGATCGAGCCTCCGGAGCCGGTCGAGGAGGATGTGTACAAGTTCGATGACCGGAAGCTAAGGCGTTTTTACATCAAGACACTGCCAGGTGACCTTGGCGAGGCCATGCAGGAGCTCAAGAAGAGCAAGCTGCTAAAGGAGCAGCTGGGCGAGCTCACCCACAGCAAGCTCATTGCCGCCCAGCAGCATCAGTGGAACGAGTACCGCATCCAGGTCACGCCCTGGGAGCTCGCGACGTACTACGACCAGATCTAGGGAGGATTAATGAATGGGTGAGACACCGGAACGGGTTCGCGTGTTCGCACCTGCCAGCGTTGCCAACGTCGGGCCCGGGTTCGACGTGTTCTCCCTGGCCCTCGAAGGAAGGGGCGATATCGTCGAGATGGAGCTCACCGACTCGACCACGGTCGCCGTCACCAACGATCCTTCTCTTCCCGTCGACCCGACACGCAACACCGCGTCGGTGGCCGCTGCAAAGGTCGCCGAGCTCTGCGATGCCACTACGGGTTTCTCCATCCGGGTGACCAAGGGCATCCGGTGCTGCGGTGGGATGGGCTCCAGCGCCGCCAGCGCAGCGGCCGCTGCTGCTGGTGCCAACGCCCTTCTTGGTGGGAACCTCTCCCCCGACCAGGTGGTGGAGGCCGCTACCTATGGAGAGGCTGCAGTGGCCGGTTTCCACGCCGACAACGTCGCTGCCAGCGTTCTGGGCGGTTTCTGCATCGTCCGGTACGAGCCAGTCCGTGTGCGTCGGTTCGACGTGGACCTCCCCATCGCTCTACTCGTCCCGCCCTGCAAGGTACCGACCGCCGAAGCTAGGAAGGTCGTGCCCACGAGCGTCGACCGTGGTGACGCGGTGGCCAACATCGGCAACGGCGCGCTCATCGTGCTTGCGCTCAAGGAGGGGGACAACGATCTGTTCAAGGAGGCCCTGGTGGACCGGCTCGCAGAGCCCTACCGGACCTCCCTCATCCCCGGGTACGAGGAGTTGAAACGGGAGCTCGCTGAACGTGGCGTCCCCGTCGCGATCAGCGGCGCGGGACCGTCGGTGTTCGTCCCCTTCCCACCTCCGCCTGACGAGCTGGAGGAGCTAGCGGCCCGGCTCATGGAAGCAGAGGTCGTGCGCACAAAGGTCGCGAACATTGGCGCGATGGGATCGGTGCAACCATGCTGAAGTGCATCGAATGTGAGAAGGATATCCCGGACGGTATCCGGTACACCTGCGACTGCGGCGGACTGCTGGAGGTGCGGTACGACCTTGAGGCCACAGGTGCCTCGAAAGAGGTCTTCGCCTCCCGTCCACCCGGCGTGTGGCGTTATCGTGAACTGCTCCCCATCGCTCCCGATGTCAAACCGGTCTCTCTGGAGGAGGGCAACACAGGTCTCCACCGGTGCAAGCGGTTGGCCGCGGAACTGGGCTCGGGCCCCCTCTGGATGAAGAACGAGGGGGAGAACCCGACAGGGAGCTTCAAGGACCGGGGCATGACCGTCGGGGTCACCGTCGCCCGGGAGATGGGTGCGTCGTTCGTCGGATGCGCATCCACCGGGAACACATCGGCGTCGCTCTCCGCGTACGCCGCCCGTAGCGGGATGCGTTGCCTTGTCATCCTTCCCGTGGAGAAGATCGCAAAGGGGAAGCTCTCACAGGCCATCGCCCACGGTGCCGAGATCATCGGAGTCGAGGGCGGGTTCGACGTGGCCATGCGACTTATCAAGGAGGCCTGCGACCGGTACGGTATCTACCTGCTCAACTCGCTCAACCCCTACCGCCTTGAAGGCCAGAAGACGCTGGGTTTCGAGGTCGCTGAGGCGCTGGGATGGGATGTGCCCGACTGGATCGTTCTGCCGGTTGGGAACGCGGGGAACATATCTGCCATCTGGAAGGGGCTCAAAGAGCTCCGGGAGCTGGGGATCATCGACCGCCTGCCCCGTATGGCCGGTGTGCAGGCCGAGGGTGCGGCCCCTATCGCTGCCATGGTGCGCGAGGGACGGGACGATTTCGCGCCCGTGCTCGCACCTGAGACCCTGGCCACTGCCATCCGCATCGGCAATCCGGTGAACTGGCCCAAGGCCATTCGCGCCATCAAGGAATCAGACGGTACGGCACTGTCGGTATCGGACGAGTCCATCCTCACGGCACAGCGACATCTGGCCCGCAAGGAGGGTCTGTTCGTGGAACCCGCTTCGGCCACACCCGTCGCCGGGCTGGAAGCGCTGCTCAAGGAGGGCACGATCGGTGCTGACGAGCGGGTGGTGTGCGTGACGACCGGGACAGGGCTCAAGGACCCTACCGTGGTCATCGAACGCTACCCCGACCCCATCGTGCGGGTCGATGCCGATATCGAGGAGATCGGGAAGGTGATCGCTCATGAACGAAGCTGAGATCGAGGTCGAGCTAAGGGACAGCCCCGGAGAGCTCGTGCGCATCCTGGAAGCGGTGGCCGCTGAACAGGGGAACGTCGTAACCATTGTCCACGACCGTGCACACGTGGTGCGGGGCAGGGTGCCCGTGCGCATCCAGATCCAGGTCGAGCCCGGCCGCTTGGCAGGTATCGGCAAGCGTCTGGAGGAGCAGGGCATCACGGTGCGGGGCATCGAGCTGGAGCGGGACCATGGGAAACAGGTGGTCATCATCGTAGGCCACGTGTTCCGTACGGACATCAAGGACACCATGGACATAGTCCGCGAGCCCGGCACACTCATCCGATGGGTGGACTCCCGGCTCACCGACGAGCGGTCGGTGTCCACCGTCAAGTTCGTTCTTCAGGGATCTCCCGAGCAGCTCAAAGCTTCCCGGGAGCTGCTGGCACAGGTGTGCGAGCGCAAGGACCTCCTGCTGGTGGGTGAGGCTCAATGAGCCGGGATGTGATCATCGCAGGGTTCGGGACCGTAGGCCGGGCCGTTGCCCGGGCCATCTCGATCAGCGCCCAGGACAAGGTGCGCATAGTCGGCGTGGCCAAGAGCACAGGCTGCCTCTTCGACGCCTCGGGGCTCGACGTGAGCGACCTCCTTGCCCGTCACGAGGCGGGCACCTTGAAGGAGTCCCCGGCCTGGCGTGATTGGGACGTCCCACACCTCCTGGACGAGGCAGGAGCTTCTGTTCTCCTGGACGCCACCCCTACCGACATCACCACCGGCGAGCCCGGGCTCACCAACATCCTGCACGCCATCGGATCGGGCATGGACGTGGTGGCCGCTACAAAAGGTCCGTTCGTCGCAGCCTTCACCCGTGTCATGGACGCCGCTCGTGAAAAGGGTGTCGAGGTGCGGTACGAGGCAACAGTGGCCGGGGCCGTGCCCGTGTTCTCCATGGCACGCTCCTGCGTGCGTGGCGACCGTGTGCTCTCGGTGGACGGTATCCTCAACGGGACCTCGAACTACATCCTCTCAAAAATGGAGGAGACCGGTGCGTCGTTCGACCTTATCCTGGCCAAGGCCCAAGAGCTCGGGTACGCCGAAACGGACCCTACCGCTGACGTTGAGGGCGGCGACGCTGCTGCGAAGCTCGTCATCCTCGCCAACACATTCTTTGAAGGAAGCTGGAGCTACGATGACGTGATGCGGGTCGGTATCTCGGCCGTCACACCTGAAGCGCTCGAGCTCGCCCGGGATGAAGGTCTCACCATCAAGCTCCTTGCCTCTGCGTCGCCCGAGGGCCTCGAGGTACGCCCCCGGCTCGTGCCACGCGGCTCGGCCCTTGCGGTCCCCGGAGTGCTCAACGCTGTCAGGTTCCGTATGGAACGGGCCAAGGAACTGGTGCTCATAGGGAGAGGAGCAGGTGGGGACGAGACCGCCGCTGCCATGCTCAACGACCTGCTCACCCTGTCGGAACGAGCGTGAGGCCGGTCCGCTCCCGCCAACCTCAAAAATGTTACCGTCCATCCCGATGATCGTGGGCAGCTCATCTCGTGAGCGACGGGCGATGGGCTTTATCGCCCTGGTGATGGCGGTCGCCGGTATGCTCGCTTCCGTCAGCCCGCCCTCCGCTCTTGGTGTTCTCGCATCCCGGTGCGCTCTTGGCCCTGATCCGGCCGCGTGCCTCGACCAGGTCCTCCGACCTCTCGTGGATGAGACCCCGGCCGCGTGGGCCAAGGCATGTGGAGCGCTGGACCATGTCGGACTGCGTCCGGTCTGTGTGGACAGGTTCTCCCATGAGGCGGCAGGGAAGGTGGCAGCTGGGACCTGGGACACTGAGAAGGGCATCGCCGCATGTGGCGTGATGACCAGCGAACATGTGCCTCGCGGAGAGTGCGCGTGCATGGTCTGGGACGTGGCCGAGCGACCTTCGGCCGAAACGACATCGGCTTGCGGACAGCTGGGAAAGGCCAGGGACCGGTGCATCGAATGCGCATCGCGCGCCGTGCTCGAGCATGCGCACCCGGGCCAGGCCATCGATGTGTGCACGCAGGCGGGTTCGAAGGAACATACCTGTCTCGAGACCGTGGCGCTCAGGCTCGCAGAGGGCAACCACCTGCTTGCCGTCGAGGCGTGCGACACGATCACCAACACCACACGTCGACGGACGTGCCGTGTCCGGATCGCGCCCATAGTGGCCCGGTACACCGGTCCGAACGCCACGATCAGGTTGTGCTCCGGGGACGCGCGGTGCCTCATGGCCGTTGCCCGGGACAGTGTGGTCACCGATCCTGGCGGCGCCGTCGATGTCTGCCTCCACCTTGACGATGACGATACGTGCCTCGTGACCGTGGCAAAAGCGCTAGCGGCCCATGATCCTATGGGTGCACTGGACGTGTGCGCCATGCTCGACCATATCGAGTCACGCGATGCCTGCGCTCTTGAGGCAATCACGCTGATGCCACTTCGCGATCCCGCTCCCATCCTGGCCGGCGCATGGTCCATCTCCGATCCCGAGGAACGCGAGACCGCCATAGACCGCGCCTGGGCATCGTCCGACCTGGAGACGTACCTGCGCACCTGCGACGTTACCGCTCGCGACGACCAGCTCGAACGCTGCCTCGCATCCCGTGCCGCTCGAGTGTATTCTCCTGAGCCCGGTGTCATGTCAGAGGCCTGCGAGCTCACGACCACGCCAGCGGGACACGACGCATGTATCTACTCGGTGGCGCGACGCCTTCACCGTGATGGGAAGTGCGGGGACGTCGATGACGCCGACCTCCTGAAGGCGTGCCGCGAGCGGACTGGCAAAACCACTTAAAGGATTGCGCTCGGCCGCGTACCGGATGGCCTTTCGACAATGGGTGGGTAAGTTCCGACGCTTCTTCCAGTCCCTCCTGAGGAAGGGCTTCGTTGCTTCCCAGCACGCCAAAAGGAAGGGTTCATGCCAGCGATGCGGGCGATGCTGTAAGCTAGGTGTCTACTGCCCCTCCCTCATCGAGCTCGAGGACGGGGGGTCCGGATGCTCCATATACAAGCTCAGGCCGCCCCAGTGTCGAGCCTACCCTATCACCAGGACCGACCTCGAGGACGCTGACTGCCCCGGATTCTCTTTCGAGGATTAGGACGGACCGTCAGTAGCCCCGGGGCTCGATGCCCGTAACGGCCATCCACTCCCTGAACCGCTGCGTGTTGTACAGCAGAGGTTCGGTGTTCACGTCCGCCGGGAAGAATTTGTAGAACACCAGAGGACCATCGCCGGTGTTGGTTACCTCGATACCCGTCGTCGCGGCACGGTGGGAGACGAAGAGCTCGTCCCGCTTCGGATCGCCGGCAGCGACGTCGAGCCCGGCCACGACACCCTTCCCCGTGAACATGAAGAGTCCAAAGGCACCCTTCTCGCGGGACGTGTAGGCCTTACCGGGCTCGAGCACCACCTCCTTACCGCTCCACAGACGTGTTCGGTTGGGATGGAACACCCATCGTTCCTCCACGACACCCGCGACCGACGTCCCCTCGATGCGTTCCGGCTCGACATGGAACAGGTGCCATATGTAGGGGCTCTCGGCCATGGGCCAGTCGATGTCCGTCATCGCAGCCTCCACAGCATCATCCCCGCGGAGCAGGAGGTCAGGCTCGAACAGCTTGTCCTGGCCCCTGTGGTAGAGCTGTAGGAGCCTGAAGTCGTCGCGAGGACGCTGGAGCTCGAACACGTAACCCACGGGCGAATGCGGCATCCCGGCGTACACGTGCCATCCGCTCCCCACCTTGAGCCGGAAGTGGGGCTGGAGATGGAGGATGCTGTCGGCCCGCACGCCCTTCACGGCGTTCTCGAGGCACTGTCTCACCCGGTCCTTCGTGCCCCGGAAGAAGCCCATGGCCAGGTAGACGTCGTCCTGCCCGCGGATGTCCGGGTAGTAGTAGGCTTCGTCCTTTTGCGGATGGATGTGACAGTTGATACGGTCGTCCGGCCGCGAGCCGATGTCGAGTATCTTTGCCAGCAGCTCGAAGGTGGCCACGCCAGACCCGCCATGGGCCGCCACGTAGTCGGCGCCCAGCATGAAGTCAGGATGTGCGCGAACGAGCGCGTCGAGCGTGCAGAGCGGGCCACCGTCCTCTTCGGCCACGGTGCTCAGCCCGTCCTCGCCAGAGGAGCCTTCCTGCTCGATGCACGTGATCGAGAAGAGCCAGCGCTCGTCAACGAAGTTGCCCAGCTCGTCCACGGGTCTGCCGTCACCACGGTTAACACCAGGGAACCGGCCCCCGTCCCGGTAGAACCGGGCCTGGAAGTTGGGGACCATGCGAAGCACGCCGCCGGTACGCTCGATGTACGAAGGGAGGATCATGTCCGCGGCCATGGACCCGGATAGCGGGTGAAGGCTTAAGAGGGTTATTCCTCGGGCTCGCCCACCAGGTCCCGCTCGGCGTCCTCAACCGAGATGTTGAGATCGACCCCCGTCATGACCTGGAACTCCTCGGCACCCACTGCCTTGATGGCGTGGGCCAGCCCGAACCTGAACAGGAGATACCCGAAAGGATCGATTACGAACCCTTCGCACGCAGGGCAACCGAAGCAGTGCGAGAAGTCCTTGTCGTACCAGTCCACGTCGTCCACGTTCTCCAACAATAGCACGGCATCGGGCGACACTGCCGCGATACCAGCCCCCAGTTTCTCGACGCACGCGAGAGTGGCCGCACCGACGTCCCCCCGCAAGAGCCAGGTGAACTGGGTGCAGTCGATCCCGAGGTAGGGCTTCACCTGGGGACGCTGGTCCTGGAGTGCGCGGATGTGGCGCGCGGCCTCGTCCACGTCCCTGAGGGAGTTCCCGGTGAGGATGGTGACGGCAGCTCCTCGTCGGCCCTTCCTTAGGAGCAGGTCCAGCCCGTGCTCCGGACCCGTGATGCCCCCTTCCCTGCGCACCTCCCACTTTTCTTCCTGGAAGAACGCACCGATGCGCTGGGCTATCTGGGACCGGGTCATGGGCGTACCGTGGCGGCAGGAGGGTTTGGCCAGATCGTTGAGGTAGAGCTCCTCCGATCCGTCCTGACCGTCCGGTGGGTCCATCATCGGGGGCCGGATAGGGGGATACATTTAAAGGGGTTTTGGCCGGGCGGCCGACACGTATGCAACGGGGACCGTGTTGAACCGGTGAACGCCCCCATGGGCCAAAACAGGTAGCGGCGATAGTGCTGCTCCTGGTCTTCGATGTGTGATAGGATCACCTTCCCCAAGCTGAGGAACGAATGCCTTGACGCTGTGGACCCGGCCTCATTCCTTCGCCGCTGAGTATGATCCCAGCATCCGGAAGTAGCTCGTGATCTCGCCCAGATGTCCGATGGCGCGCTGGCAGCGTTCTTCTGCCATCGTCCCCTCGAAGTCCAGGTAGAAAAGGTACTGCCACGGCTGACCCCGTAGCGGGCGTGACTCGATCTTGGTGAGGTTGATCTCCCGCAGGGCGAACACCGACAATGCCTTGAAAAGAGCGCCAGGCACGTCCTTCATGGCGAACACGATGGATGTCTTGGCATCGCTCTTCGGCACCTGTTCCTTCAGCGCGAGCACGAGGAACCGGGTGAGGTTCTCTCCCCAGTCCTCCACACCCTCCTTGAGCACGTCCATCTCCCAGTCCACGGCCGCCTGTCGGCTGGCGATGGCGGCACCGTCCATGATGGCCTGCTCCTTGATGAAGCGGACCGAGCCCGCGGTGTCATAGGTCGGGAACGGCTCAGCACCTAGCTGGGCGATGGACCCCTCGCACTGTGCCAGCGCCTGGGGATGGGAATAGACACGCTTGATGTCCTTGAGGGCGACCCCGGGATTGACGATGAGGCAGTGTACGATCCTGAGGTTGACCTCGCCCACGATCTGGAGCTCGTTACGGACCAGAAGGTCGTAGTTACGATGGATCGAACCGGCCAGTGAGTTCTCGATGGGGACGAGCCCGTACGAGCACTGCCCGTCGTGGACCGCCGCGAACACCTCCTCGAAGGACGACAGTGGCACAGGCTTCACCCCGTTACCGAAGTACTTGATAGCTGCCGCCTCGCTGAACGCACCACGCTCGCCCTGGAAGGCAACTGACTTCATGATAGCTCCCGTGGACAGGTGCCCCGCTCGGATTTAAAAAAGCATGGGGTGCGCTCGGGCGTCCGGTCAGCCCGTGTAGTCAGCATCGCCCATGAGCCTGTACGCCAGTCGGGCCAGGGCCGAGGGTCCCATGGGCTTCCCCTCGCGCTCGGAGACCGCCCGGTGCGGATCGTCGGCTATCTCGGCAGCGTACAGAGCCGCAGGGACGACGTTGTCCACGTGGTACTGGATATCCTTCTCGGGAGGATTGAAGGTAGTGAACGTATTGATCTGCTTGAAGGGGTATAAGAAGTTACTGCCACCCTTGTAGACCTCGAAGATGAAGGGGAGCACGCCGTTCTCCTCGTACAGCCAGTCCTCGACCGTTCCCGGCGCGATGTAGATGTCCGACGATTGCATGACCTTGTATTTATGGTGGGGCTGACGGTCGACCATGTTGTGAGCAATGGCGTCCATGGCCTCCGTGTCCTTCACCGGTGCACTGGTGTGGCCGGGCGGGTACATGATGAGGCCCTTGTAGGAATGGAACGACACGGCCGTGACGAAGTCGTGCTGCTCCACCAGGTCCCTGATGGCCGCCGTCTCGGGCTCGCTGAACGGTGCAGGGCCATGGTAGGTTTCGCTCGGGTAGTTATAACTACTCTCCGGATCATCCCAGGCCACTGGGAAGTTACGGTTCAAATCGACACCGTCACTCTCACTGAACCTCCCTGTACCGGTGTTTTCCCTTAGGTTCTTGCGCCACTTGGTATCCCCTTTGTTCGTAAGGTCGTCCTGGACCTTCAGCGCACCGTCCGGGTTGACGATGGGGACCACCCAGACCTGCCGGCTGTCGACGAGGTCGGTGACGTACTCGTCAATCCCGTACCCGTCGATGAGCCGCTCCACGACACCGAGCGCCGCCTCGCAGGAGATGACCTCCCGCGCGTGCATCTGTCCCATGTAGAGCACCTCGGGCTTTTCCGGATCCTCCACGTCCACGTCCTTCGAGACCTTGATGGCCTTGATAGGGTTGCCGAGATATGTGGTGCCGATGGTCTCCACCCGGGCGATGTCCGGATGCTCGGCCGCGTAGCGCTCGAGCTCCTCCATGGACTCATGATACGTGTGGTACGCACCCATGCTACCATCGCGGACACTCACTTTAGTACACTCCGTCCGATCCCAATCCGGTGAACGGATTGGCGCCTATAGGGAGTATATAAAAGTTATCTTTGCCTAATATATTAAATTTGCCTAACTTTCTTATTATAGGAACACGGACGATCAAATAAGGGGGATTGAAGCCCGAAAGACAAAGTTTATATGGCGCTCGTCCCGGCGGGGGTCCTGGCGACAATGGAGTACGGTGACCACCTGTCCCTCACGATCGAGGGGTACCTGGACGAACACGCTGCCTCGGACCTCGACGAAGTGAGCTTTTCAGCGGGGGATGACCGTCTGGTCATCAAGCGGCACACCGACGAGGAAGGGAGGCACGCATCACCGGGTTCAAGTTTCTACGGTATCGTCCGGACCACGTGCACCGAGACCGACGGGATCAAGGAAGAGGTCCGTAACGACATCCGCTCCGACACGGGCTATTCGACACTACAGCACAAGGTGGAGGGCGACGGTATCGAGGCCCGTGTGTTCGGTATCTATGCCCCCGACGGTTCGTTCGCCGGGATGGACATCTACCTGGATAACGGCGGGGCATGTCTCCATACAGCTGTGGAGCCCCACACTCTCGACATATCCAAGGACTCCTTCTTCACACCGAACAGCAATGATGCGTCCAACTACGCCGTTATCGATGTCGAGCGGACGGAGGACGCGCTCGTGATCCGTCTGGACGACCGGTTGGGCCGAAGGAGCTTCGAGTACAGCTACCAGCTGCACGGGGCGAGCGCTCCCGAAGCGCTCGACCGGCTGCTCGCTCCATTGGACAGGTGAAACGCCAGAGGCGTTGACCTAGGCGGGGATGTCGTAACCTTCTGTCTCGTGGCCGATGTACTCGGCGAACTCGTCGTACGCCGGCCGTGAGCGCTCGAAGGCACCGCCCTTGGCGTCGCGCTCGGCACGCTCGGTAAGAGCCTGGCTCGGATCGTTGGCGATCTCGGCGGCGTAGAGGGCCGCTCCCACGTTGTTGTCCACGTGGTACTGGATCTCCTCCTCGGGCGGATTGAACCGCTTGAACGTGTTCCACCACTGGCCGCCCTTGTAGATCTCGAATGTGAAGGCCATGATGCCCTCGTCCTCGTAGAGCCAGTCGTCGGAGATGCCCGAGGCCACGTAGAGGTCGGTGCACTTCTGCGCCACGTACTTCTCGTGGGGCTGGCGGTCCCGCATGTTCTCAGCGATGGACTTCAACAGGTCATGGTCCTGGGCACGATCGTTGGTGTACGCAGTGGGGTAGAGGATGAGTCCCGAGTACGAGTGGAACGACACGCTGGTCACGAAGTCGTGCTTCTCCACGAGGTCCTTGATGGCCGCCGTCTCCGGCTCACTGAAGGGTGCAGGTCCTCGGTACGTCTGGCTGCCGGGGCTGCCGCTGGATCCGGGGCCGCCCCATCCGCGCCCGAAGTTGCGGTTGAGGTCCACACCATCACCGGAGTCGACCGTGCCGCTGCCGTTGTTGTCACGGCAGTTACCGCGCCAGGACGAGTCGCCCGTAGCAGTGACCTCTTCGGCCACCTTCACGGCACCGTCGGGGTTGACCACGGGCACGACCCAGATCTGGCGGGAGTCCACCAGACCGGTGACGTAGTCGTCGGTCCCGTAGCCTTCGACAAGGCGGTCGATGACACCCAGGCTCACCTCGGCCGAGATGACCTCGCGGGCGTGGGTCTGGCCCATGTACAGCACTTCCGGCTTGTCAGGGTCCTCCACGTCCACGTCCTTGGAGATCTTGATGGCCTTGATCGGTCGACCGTAGGTCGAAAAACCGATGGTCTCGATCTTTGCTATGTCCGGGTGCTCTGCAGCTACCCGCTCGATCTCCTCCATGGCCTCTTCGTACGTATGATACGCTCCGAGGTTACCGTCCCGAATGTCCATCTCTATGTACCCCTTCCGGTCGAGAGGTCCATAGACCCCTGTCCCGGTGAGAATTCTAGCGCCTTAGCCGGCTTATATACGTTTGCACGACGGTGAACGGAGGACGGAAGGCCATCGCCAGAGGTCTGCCTTGAGAAGTGGGATTCCGTTATCCTTCGAAGGGATTATCCTTCACAGGCGGGCTCGCATTCGGCGAAGCGGTAGTTCTCGTTAGGATCGTCGGTGGGATTGTATCCCGTGCCGAGCTCGGACACCATGTAGCCGCCCCCACCTGGGATGCCCCCAAAGTACGGGCTGTCGTCCTCGGGCCAGTAGTCGGCCGGGTCACGGGGACCCTCGGGCGCCGGCGGCCCCTGGGCGTCCCGTTCCTCCCGCTCGACGAGCGCCTGTGACGGATCGTCAGCGATCTCTGCGGCATAGAGGGCCGCTGGGACGACGTTGTCCACGTGGTACTGGATGCGATCCTCTGGCGGGTTGAACTGCTTGAAGGTGTTCCACCAGTTGTTACCGCCCTTGTAGACCTCGAACGTGAAAGCCATGATGCCCTTGTCCTCGTAGAGCCAGTCGTCCGAGTCGCCGGACGCCACGTAGAGGTCCGATGACTTCTCGACCTTGTACTTTTCGTGAGGCTGACGGTCGCGCATGTTCTCGGCGATCGACCTCAGGACGTCCTCGTCCTTGGCGGGTGTGTTCGTGTACCCCAGAGGGTAGAGGATGAGCCCTGAGTATGAGTGGAATGATACCGAGGTGACGAAGTCGTGCTCCTCGACGAGCTTCTTGAGGGCGGCCGTCTCGGGCTCGCTGAATGGTGCCGGACCGCGGTACGTCTGGCTACCGGGAGTACCGCTGGACCCCTGACCGCCCCAGTTGCGGCCCCAGTTGCGGTTGAGATCGACACCGTCGCCGTCATCGACCTTCCCGTTGCCGTTGTTGTCCCGGCAGTTACCGCGCCAGCTCGAGTCACCCCTTGCCGTGACGTCCTCTGCGACCTTCATGGAACCATCCGGGTTGACCACGGGCACAACCCAGATCTGGCGGGAGTCGACGAGACCGGTGACGTAGTCGTCGGTCCCGTACCCGTCGATAAGACGATCGACGACACCGAGGCTGGCCTCGGCTGAGATGACCTCGCGAGCATGGGTCTGGCCCATGTACAGCACTTCGGGCTTATCCGGGTCCTCCACGTTCACGTCCTTGGATATCTTGATGGCCTTTATCGGCCTTCCGTAAGTGGAATAGCCGATGGTCTCCACCTTTGCGATGTCAGGATGTTCGGCGGCTGCCCGCTCGATCTCTTCCATCGCTTCCTCGTACGTGTGGTACGCTCCAAGCTCCCCGTCCCGTATATCCATCTCGCACACCCCGCTCGGGCTTCATACCCGATGTCCGATTCCAGCAGGTAAGGCTGTATTTATACGTTTGGAATCTGTGCGTCACTGTCGCACGGTCGGGGGACGAAGCATTTTTATGGATGCACCGCATCTCCAAGGACCGTGGACCAGGACTCGTGGCTCTCACGAGAGGTCGTCGTCCTAGCCACGGACATCGTCATCGTCTGGCTCTTCCTCCTCTACCTGTTCCTTCCGATCGTGTTCACCGGGACAGCGGGCTCACTCTACTGTTCCTGGCGGGACCAGAGCTCGCAGTGCGAGTACACCACGGTCATCATGGCAGTGTTCTCGCCCTTCCTCATCGTGGTCCTCCTTCTGGTCAAGTACTATTTCCACGGCGTCAACCCGGAACTGGCGCGTCTGGCGCGCAAGAACGAACGGTTCGAGAGGAAGACCAAGAAGAAGCTCGGCCGCTCCGAGTGAAGAAGCGTTTTATTCTTTTCGCTCATGCTCTGGTCTCGTGAGCACAGAAGAGGGTGAGCTGAAGCGGGAACTATCGCTCCTCGACCTCGTGTTCCTCGGCATGGGGGCCATCATCGGCTCCGGTATCTTCATGATACCGGGCATCGCTGCCGGCCTCGCGGGTCCGGCCTCGATCTTCATCTGGATACTCGTCGGTGTCGGTGCCATCATCATGTCCCTCGTGATCGCCGAACTGTCTGCGTTCTTCCAAGAGGCGGGGGGCTCCTATGTCTACGTGCGGAACGCCTTCGGAAACCTCCCCGGGTTCGTGATCGCCTGGCTCTCGTGCACCATCTCGTGGATTACCATCTCCATGCTTATATCAGCGGCCACGGACTACCTCAGCTTCGTGCTCCCGTTCAACGACCTGTCCAAGGTCGTGTTCAACATCGTCCTGCTCGCCGTGCTCGTGAAGGTGAACATTGCCGGTGTCCGCTCGGGTGCGCTGCTCCAGAAGTTCCTGTCCGGGTTCGCGCTCCTAGTGCTCACGGGGCTCGCGGCGGTCGGGGCCACACAGGTGGAGGTCACCAACCTCGTGGTCATTCCCGACCTCACTTCCGCCACCATCATCGCCACCATCCTCATCATCCTCGAGCCGTTCATCGGGTGGGAGACGGTGACCTTCCTGAGCGAGGAGGCGTCCGACCCGTCGCTGATTCCCAAGGCCATCATCATCACCACCATGGGCGTCACCATCGTCTACTTCCTCGTGTCGTTCACCGCCCTCGGCGTCGTCCCCTCGGCGGAGCTGGGTGAAAGCAATGCACCCCTCTCGCTCATGGCGCAGCAGGTGCTTGGACCCTCCGCGGGGGGCATCGGCTCCACCTTCATGGCGTTCTCGGCGTTCCTCATCATGGTGGGCACCGCCAACTCCTGGGTGCTCTCATCCTCTCGACTGCCGTATTCCCTAGCCCGCCGCGGGTACTTCCCCTCCCTGCTCGCCGAGCTGAACGACGCGGACGTCCCCTACGTGGCCATCTACCTCCAGTTCATCATCTCCTCGGTGTTCCTTGCCTGGGGGAAGTACGAGGCGTTGCTCCACCTTCTTGTTCCCCTGGCGCTCATCCTCTACCTATCGGTGACCGCAGCCCACCCCGTCATAGTCCGACGGTTCGGACGTATTCCGGGCTACCGTCCGGCCGTCCCGATAGTGCTCTCGGTCATGTTGGCCGCCATCGCCTTGGGCGCGCTGACCATGGTGCACGTCTCCGAGCTGGTGATGGCCGGAGGTGTCATCCTCTCGGGCGTCGCCCTCTACGTGGGCCGCCGAGGGTACCTTTATATCTCTGGTGAGGACAAGGAAGAAGACATGCGAGACGAGAGTGCTGCGACGCCAGCGACTGTGGCAAAGAGAGATACGCCGAAGGAGCGACCTCAAGAGGAACGGAGCTCCGGGTTCGGAGACGGTAGCACCTCGTTCTGGCTCTTCCTCGTGCTCGGAGTGGGTGCGATCCTGGGCATCGGCCTTGCCATCGGGTTCATGTTCGCGTCCAATGATTCGGGCTTGGGGCTCCAGGTCATCGTGGGTATCGTCGAGGTCGCTGCCATCATCCCCCTGGTGCTCCTGCTGTTCTACTTCGTGTACGAGCTCGAACTGACGGAGTTCAAGCGCATCAAGGAGCGTTTCATGGAGCTCGAGCTGATCTTCGAGAAGATCGAGGAGCAGTACGTCCAGGAAGAGAAGATACTGGAGAAGGAGGTCATCTTCCTCAAGGACGAGGAGAACATGCTCCATGATGAGATCTCCGAGCTCAAGGAGACGGTGAACGAGCTCAAGAACCTCCTCGTCGTCGAGCAATCGCTCAAGCACGATGTCGAGCGCATCGCTGAGGAGGAGATCATCCTGGAGCGTGAGGCCGCACAGCTCATCAAGGGGGAGCGGGAGCTCAATCGCGAGGTGCGTTTGATCTCGGCCGAGGAGAAGGAGCTCAAGTCAGAGATCGGCGACCTGCGCGAGGCCATCGACATGCTCCACAAGGAACTTCGTGACATGCGCAAGGACGGCAAGAAACGCTAGACGTCCACGATCATTCGTAAGCAAATCCCTTTTAGTTTTTTATTACGTCTAG
>CAZFHY010000027.1:30854-40126 GCA_964519305.1 Candidatus Undinarchaeota archaeon | reverse complement strand
AATCTTTTTATGGATTTGCGACACGGACCGCGGCCGGACCCATATCGATACAGCCCACTCTCACATCGACAGCATTCATCGGTACTCGTCCAGAATGGACGTCAAGATGTCAAGAACCGGTCTTCAGGACGTCATTCTGGCCTCCGTTGTACGATTCTGTGACTTGCACAGTCATGATTATGAACAGAGTGAGCATAATGGACGTCCGTCAACTGCGATATCCGTACTGGCCCAAAGCTAGCTATATATATTAAGTCTTATTAAATATTAATAGGGGGTATTAAGGTGTCGACCGATATAGAACCCAGCATTCACCTAGTGTTGCGGATCGCGTCGGTACTTCAGGACGTGATGGAAGGTGAGGGCGATGTCACCGAAGAGGCGGCCATGGTCCTTAACACCTTCTGCTTCTGCAACGAACTGGTGTCATAAGGTACGACCCTGCCGGAAGGTGGGGCACGCAGGCACGGATTTTTATAGGTTGAGTGCCGCCATTCTTTCGTGGTCAACCGCGACGACGTCCGTACCATCGTCCACCGGTTCGCTAGAGACACTTGGATCGGGAAGCCGCTAGAGCTCAAATGGACCGATGGCGACGATGGCCTGTCGGTGCGCGAGAGCAAGGGCGTTCTCGTGGTCAGGTGCAATCCTTCTGCGCTCGAGAAGGACACGGATGAGAGCTGGGAGACACTTGAAGAGTTTCTCCCCGACCAGGAGGAGAGCGACTTTGGCAACAACCTCGTCGTCAACGCCCTGGCCCGTGGTGTGGCCGAGCTCCTCTGCCCGCAGGCGAGCGAGGAGTATGCCGTGGTGCTCACGTGCATGGCGGGCGCTTTCCCGTTCCGACCGCACGGGGACGAGGCCCGTGACCTCTGGACCGCTGTGACCACATCCACAGATAAGCTAGAGGCGCTGAAGGTGGCGCTCGTCCCGCCGTTCCGGCTCGATGTGCTCGATATGACACAGTTCTGGGTGCTCTCCTCCGAACGCCCCCATAAGAAGGAGCCGGTGCTCGTCAGGTTCGGTCGACACCGGGACCGATCGGTACCTCTCGCAATGGCATCAGTACATGAAGTGGTGTCCAAGCGATTCGGTGACATCTCCGATGAGGACGCAGCCCTCCTCGGGTTCGAAGGTCGTGAGTCCCTGGATGCTTACCTGGAGGAGGGAAGGACTCTCTACCTTCGTGCCGAGCAGGTCCATCTCTGGAATGTAGCGGTTGACCACCCCATCATGCGATGGCGTCCCGATATCACGACGAGCTGAAGGATTACGTCCGTCGGAGCACAAGGTCCCAGTAGTAATAACCGGGCACAGGGATTTTTATTCGTCGTAGCAATCGGAGAAGCGTGCTCTTTTCGTACACATCGTTCTGAGCTCCTATCCGGTGAAGGAAGAAGTCACTGACCGGGAACCAGCACAGACGTTTCTCGTTCTCAAGGACCTCGAATCCCGCGTTCTCAAGTAGCGGGACCAGTTCCGAGTCGTCCCGGTACTCCCGGACGTGCGTGGGGTCCACGACCCACTCTCCGCTCTCGTTCCGATAGAAATACCATCCATACCAGTGTTTGAACACCGTTGTGAGGTACAGGTGGCCACCTGACCTGAGCACACGAGCTAGCTCACGGACCATCGCCCCAGGATCGTCGACGTGCTCGATGACCTGACATGTGAGCACCAGGTCAATGGATCCGTCCGCCACACTAGCGCTCACATCGGATACGTCGGCGATAGTGCAGTTGAAGGACGGGTCCAGCCGCTGGACACGCCCGATACGATCTGCATTGGAGTCTATCGCGTGGACCTCTTTGCCCTTGAGGTGACCACGGGCCCTGAGAGTATAGAGCGTGGCACCATCACCGCACCCGAGGTCCAGAAGAACGGTCACATCGTCCCGCTCGAGCAGTCGCTCCAGCTGCGGGATGGCACGGACCTCGTAGTACTGGACCACAAGCCCTGCATAGTCCTCATCCTCGACGCGCATGGTCATCCTCGAGCTACCAGGACCGGTAGCGAAACGGTCAGGACCTCCTTAGTCCTTCTCCTTCTTCTTACCGCTGCTCTTTTTTGTCTCCTTGGCAGGGGTTTCAGTATTGAGCTCGGCATCCTTCTCATTGAACTGCTCGTACAAATCGTGTACTATCTCGTACATGCGGATTAGCATCAGGGAGTTGATGAGGAAGGCTATGACCTGAAGGAACAAGATAATCCCGATGATGGTTATGAGCGCCACGCTGAAGCTCTGGGACTGGACCATGGTCACGAGCTGATTATAGTTCGCGATGTAGTTGAAGTAGTCGTACTGCGCCATCGTGGCCGCTTCGGGTCGCGGGGTCTCATCGATGATCTTCGAGACCTCTTTCTGGTAGTCGTAGATCGTGATGGCCGTAAGGATCCCGGCTATTGTGAGGATGAGCATCCCCAGCAAAATGATGCGCTCCAGAGCTCGGGGCTTGATGTTCATCTCGCGAACTGCCACGCGAGGTCAATGGTGGTTGTGCTTTAAATGTGTATGCGGACCGGCTCAGCCGCAGGCACCATCCCACGCCCATCCGCTCGGATTGCGCGAGAATAGGATTGCCCTTTCTGCTGTGATGGAACGAGTAGCCTCGCCCCGGACGACGAAGGTTATCTGTAACCGCTTCCATCCCTCGATACCGTCGGGTGGATCGCAAGCCCGTGCATCGGAGAAATGGAGCCTATAGCCGAGCTGTGTGGATGCCACGTACAGCGGTGAACCCAGATCGATAAGGGGCTGACCGTCCTCGTCGAGCACCTTCCCCGTGATGGTGCTATCGGCCATCACATCATCCCCTCGCACCGTGACCATCACATCGAGGTCAAAGCCCTGTCGCTGGAGTATCTGATAGACGGGTTCTGCCTTCGATCCGGGATCGCTCCCTTCAATATCGATGACAGTGCGCATGGCCCCTACCACAGTGAGGAACGCTGTGGACGTACCGCGTCGGCCGAGGCGGTTCACCTCTAGCGAGAGCGTTCGCCGACCTTCAGTGAGCTCACCTCGTATCACGACCGTGATTATCCATTGCCGGAGGCTCTCCACGTAATGCAGCGAGAACAGCTGGGCCTTGCCCTCTTCGACGGTGACCGTCACATCGTCGCGCACCAGATCGGTCACAGGGATACCACCCTCGTCCAGGACCGATAGGTACAGTTGCACAAATACACCTTCCCGCAGCTCGTTGCGAGTGATCGTCTCAGGGTCGACGCTCGTAAGCTTGGCACGGAAGGTGGACTCGTGGGTGGGGTACCAGACCGTGAGACTGGATGTCTGGGCGGACACCTCGCCCTCATGTCTGACGATGAGGTGGAGCGGGTGGCGGCCCGGTACGAGATCGTTGGAGAACGAACGCGGGATGGTCGCCTCTACACGCCATTGGAGGTCCTGTCGATGCACTTCGAGCGAACTACCGGGGACCTCAAGGTCACCAATGTAGAGTGTAAGGTCCTCATCGGCCACACCAGTGAGCACGCTCTTCCCCTTGTAACGGGTCATGAACTCGAGTGCCACCGTGGCCTCGCCCATGGTGATGGAATCTGCTCTGACATGATCAGGTGTCGTCGATACGATACGCGAGACCAACTGTGGGACATAGCAGCCTGCAGGAGTGCACAGCTCTCCCGGGCCACAATCATGTAGGAAGGTGTTCGCCGCATCGCCACACATGCAGTGGGCAGGACAGATCTCCCAGCTCGTCACGAAGGGGATACGCTGGAGCCCCACTTGTGCTGTCTTGACACCGTCCCGCTCGATCAGCGTGAAGGGGAGCCCTCCCATGGGAGCACAACCGAAGTCCTGACACCGTTCATTGAACCCACAGGCGTCCACGACACCTCCCTCATCTGAGAAGCACAGGCATACAGGGTGCTGGTCGGAGCGGGGGTAGCAGGTCACACCGGGACCGATGCAGGGCACCTCGAGCCCCTTTGACTGTAGAAGACCGTCAAGGCATACACGGTCCAGGTCGGTCCCCCGCTCGCTCCTGGGCCGCCATGGATCCACGGTGATGGTCGTGAGATGCACTCCGTGCTCCTCGCCGCGGAAGACACGCACCCTGAGCTGGTAGAGCCCGGGGAGGATGCTCTCGGGGAGGTCGAATCGGAGGTTCCCGCAGGGGAACGTGCGGCGGATGATCGTGTTAGTACCAAGACCCGTGTAGTTGAGAAGTTCCACTTCGCAGCGTTCTCCCCGTGTGTTGATGAACAGTCGAACAGGTTCACCGGCGATGTAGGAGGGTTTCTCCACGGTCACCGGGACAGGGATGTCGTTACCGGAGGAAAGAAGGAACATGGAACTCGTACCATAGGCAGGGAAACCGTGTCGGTTGTACACCGTCACGCGTACCAGATAGTCCCCCACAGGCCATGATGTACCGGTGACCACAGGGACCTGAAGGCACGATGGTGCGCGTACGGAGTGGACTACTTCTCCCTCGTGACGGAACTCGATCTCGCAGTGGTCGACGGCCGTGAAGAAGCCAGTGGACACCAGGATACCCTCGCCACGGAAGAAGGTGTCCTCTGTCCGCCCCCCGCCCTTGGTGAGGAACACCTCGACGGGGAAGAAAGCAGGCCGGATCAACACGGTCCGGGTGACATTGAGGAACATGTCGCTCCCGGGTCGCCGCACTACGGCCTGGAGCACCATTTCCTGGGGAGGGCACATGCGATGGTCGAATCCCGCACACCCCATCTCTGCGTACGAGACGGGCAGCGTGATGGTCGTACAGTTGAAGCAGACCCTGACCTCGGACCGAGCGGCACCGGAATGATCGAAGAGCGCCCACACGGCCAGCTCGGCCTCGCCGATGTCCGCAGTGATGACGTCACCCACTGCGTACTCGTCAGCAGGGGTCAACAGCGGTGTGCGCTCCCAGCAGCTGTCGGAACCATCGGAACAGGCGAGAGGGAACTCGATACGCACGTCACGTTTTTCAACCATCTCCGTCACGGTCATACCGAAGGTGGGTAGGTCGAAGCGAACGAAGCGGCTCCCCACGTCCTCGTTCTCGTCCGCTACCAGGAAGCTCAGGGGTACGTGATAGACCGCGAGCCGCGGTCGGAGCGTGGCCGGAGAGAATCCGCCCGCGATCTGCACAGCGTCCTTGATGGTTACCAGCTCGAACTCGACGCGGTCCCCGTATTTTTCGTAATCGCAGGTGCGGGTGTACACGGGCGAGAGCTGGTCGCACAGCGCACTGAGCACACCCGGGCTGGACATTTCATCCATCAGGTCAGGAGCTATTCCACGCAGCACGATGCGGACCTTGTTGTAGGGAGTGCGTGTGACGTCCACGTACTCCTCGACAGAGAGGATGCGCGGCCCCTCGGCAACGACCAAGGTCAGCAGGAGCGCCAGCACGACCAGTGTTCGTCTCACGACCCACACCTCCGCTGCTCGTAGATGGGAGTGTACGTACCGGCCACGTTGGCAGTGAACACCGGCTGCATGATGATATCCTGCTTGAGGTCGTCCGTGACAACGAGCACCTCGGCCCAGGTCTGTACCTTATGCCCTATGTTCCCTGCAGTGTCCACGTTGGGCGCTGCAAGGAAGAGGTATCGGCCAGGGAGCACGCGGTCGAATGAATAGCGTCCACCCTCACCGCTCGATACCTCGAGACGGTCGCGTCCAGGATCGAGGGGTACGAGCGTTAGGCTCACGTAGGAGGGTGGTGCCCCCGGGATATACTCCAATGGCTCGAAAGCATCTGTGTCGTTATGGGTACATGGTCCCCCATGTACGATGTTACTGAACTTATGGTCGAGGCACGCCAGGCGCCGTGTCTCTATACATTGGATGGTCGTATTGGCCAGCACCCTGCCCGTCACATGTCGATAACGGGGGACCTCGACGTGTACCACATCAGGTGAGGGTACCTGCACTCGTTCCCTTGCCGTCCCGAAGTGTTCTGTATCGTTGGGTGTGATTATGACCTCCCGTACCCCACAGGGGACACCGAGCCCGGTGTCTATGTGGTCCATCTCGTTCGCGTCGTAGACGAACGATAGCTCCTGTAGGCACGGGGCGATCGCTACGGTGGCCGCGTCCACACCAACAGGCCGGATACGGACGGAACAGTGACCTTCACAGGACACGTCGTACTCTCGCGGTTCGTGGAGAGCGGCGGGGGATAGGTCAGTGCTGAAAGGTGACTCCTTGCCGAGCTCTACTCGCAACATGAACCTGAACTGGAGCGGGCGCATCACGGTGGACGAGCCCTGGACCGATCCCGTCGGCAGGAGATCGGTGATCTGTACCTCGACGGGGAACCGGAGCTGGTAGCTGGCCTTATACCACTTGCAACATTCGCATTGTGGATCGGGACAACTGATCTCTTCCGGAGGCCTTCCCTGGACCAGCAGATCGTTGGTGAGGCCGTTGAGGGTGAGCCCCAATGATGCAAAGCCTGTCTCAGCGTCACCGATGAGAGGGACGAACTCCCACTCAACACCACGCATGAAACGTGCGAGCTCCTCGTCCGACCTTCCGCTACCCGAGACACGCTGGATGACCCGTTGGAAACGCTCGCTTGATGCCTTGGTGGAGAACATCGTCGCACCCACGAGCACATCCTTCCCCACCTCACGCCGGATCTCGGTGAAAGGGTAGGTCACATCACGACAAAGAGTGCAGTAACCCCGGGTGCGCTCAGCTTCGGCCCTGCCGAGGTTGGGCTCGAGCAGGAACGGCTGGACGGGGACATGGGCCTCTGACGATGCTTCGGGGAGCAGCTGGTCGTGCGCCATGAGGTAGGATACGAGCATCTCGAGCTCCCGGTGCCACGGATTCTCATCCAGGCCCAACCGATCGGCGGGCTTTGTGTAGAGCTCTGCGAACGCCCTGGCCAGGCGCGCCAGGCGCATGAGACGGAGCGGTAGTTCAACAGTGACCGGTTCCCGCAGGACCGCCCGCACACCATCCATCTCGGCGATGACGGGGATGTTGGCCGTGTATGAGACATAATTATCACCGAGCACGAGGTCGTCCTCTCCGATGAGGAGTTCACCGTCCAACTCGATCCGGGTGATGCCGTAGCGTTCCAACCTCCCCATATCAAAGAGATTGCTTTCCAGGCGTCGGCGGAGCTCCTGACGTAGCATGCGTTCCAGGGTCCTGTCCGTGGGGAAGTTGATCACGTTACCACGATCGACCAGCAGTGGTACGCCCATGTGATTGGGAGAGGGTGCGTTCTCTGCGGTGAAACCACCCGTCTCCGCTATCTCGGTGACGGCCTGGAACACGCTCTCCTCGACCACGAACCCGAGGATCGTTCGCAGCTGTTCTGTCTTCTCCTGGATGAGCTTCGCGTTCCGCTCCCGGTAGCGCACTACGTTCTCGGTCTGTTCCTGCTGGAACATCATGTACGCCACCACGAACAGGGTCACGGCAACTGCCACGAGCGCGAGTAAGGTGACCTGACCGCGGCGGGAGCGGAGAGCTAGGCCCATGGCATTTAGTGTGAGTCCGGAAAAACGTATAAAGGCGTGGTTCGCTGTTTGCGCTAACACGTCATTCCAGTGACTTGCGATGTGATCATCATGATAGGTCTTGGTACCTTGCTCAACGTGTTCACCGTGATACTCGGAGGGATCACCGGGATCCGCCTGGGGGACCGCCTCCCCGAGCATGTCCGAGAGACGGTGATGCAGGGTATCGGGCTGTTCACGCTCGCAATGGGGATCCATCTCACCATGCGTACACAGAACCTTCTCGTTGTGCTGGCCGCCGTGCTCATTGGGGGCGTACTGGGAGCTCTGTGGCGCCTGGACGAGCGTTTGGAGCGCCTAGGCGCATGGCTGGAGGCACGATACGCTGGCGAAAGTGAGGACGATGCGGACGAGGAGCGCACCGCGATGTTCGTCAGGGGCTTCGTTTCGGCCAGCCTTGTGTTCTGCGTGGGCCCCATGACCGTCGTGGGAAGCATCCAGGACGGCTTAGGCCAGGGTTTCGAGCTTCTGGCGGTCAAGTCGGTCCTGGACGGTTTTGCAGCACTCGCCTTCGCCTCTACGATGGGTCCAGGAGTCGTGTTCGCGTCGCTCACCGTTGGCCTCTATCAGGGCGGGCTCACCCTTCTCGCGGCCCAGGCCGACACGTTCCTGACCGATCCGATGGTGAGTGAGATGACCGCGGCAGGAGGGGTCCTCATATTGGGTATCGGGCTCGTCCTGCTCAAGGTCGCCGCCATCCGCCTGGCCGCCTTCCTGCCCGCGCTGCCGATGGCAGTAGTGATCGTGGCGCTACTCGACTATCTGGGTGTGGCGTGGGCAGGGTGACCTCGACCGTTGCCTAGGACGGCCTATGATAGCGGATGTCCGTGCAGCACCTTGTAGTAGCGTCGGAGAGCTCACATGCACCGTCCTTCTCCACTATGCTGGGCATGAATCCCTCGGGACACTTGCAGTAAAGGTTGATGAAGCACCCGCCCTTGCCATTAAGGCGTGACTGGCACGCACCACCTGTACACAGCTCCAGAGAGTACACCCGCGTGGCGGGCCCCGTGCAGCCCTCGGGGACGGGTCCGTCCGTGATGATGCTACCATCATCGTCGGGGTGGTCCTCCTTGTCCCGCGGATCGGTACCTGCTTCGTCCTCGTCACCATCGGAGTAGGTGTCCCCGTCGGTGTCCGCCTTGTTCGGATCGGTTCCGTTCTGGAACTCCTCCAGGTTGGTGAAGTCGTCCCCGTCGGGATCGTCCGCCGAGTCGTCGGCGTTCGGATTAAGGCCATGTTGTTCCTCCCAATCGTTGGGCATGCCATCACCGTCCGTGTCCGGGTTAGGATCGGGCGGTAGCGGTGGCGTGCTGAGGGGATCCAGAGGATCGCTCCCGGCCTGGACCTCTTCGCCATCTTTGAAGCCGTCTCCGTCGGTGTCCGCCTTCTGTGGATTGGTCCCTTTCCTGAACTCCTCTAAGTTGGACAGACCATCGTTGTCGGGGTCCTCGGCAGCATCGTTCCGTGTCTTATCGAGGCTGTTGAGCTGCTCCCAGTCGTCGTCCATCCCATCGTTATCGTTGTCGGTGTTGGGCTCCGGATCACCACTACCGGGGTGGGATGTCGGGTCGAGCGGATTCGTTCCGGCCTGCACCTCGTCACCATCGCTGAAGTAGTCCCCGTCGGTGTCCTTCTTCATCGGGCTGGTCCCGAGCTCGAACTCCTCGATATTGGTGAGGCCATCGCCGTCCGGGTCCTCGTTAGCATCGTTCCGTGTGATATCGAGGCCGTTCTCCTGCTCCCACGGATCGTGCATG
>CAZFHY010000027.1:0-30754 GCA_964519305.1 Candidatus Undinarchaeota archaeon | reverse complement strand
AGCATCGTTCCGTGTGATATCGAGGCCGTTCTCCTGCTCCCACGGATCGTGCATGCCATCGCCGTCCACGTCCGTCGGATAACTGTTCTCATTGTTGGGATCGGTCCCGGCAGTTATCTCGGCACCATCGCTGAACCCGTCACCGTCGGTGTCCGCGTCGTTGGGATCGGTACCGTACTCGTACTCATCCTCGTTGAGCAGTCCGTCGCCGTCAGGGTCGAGCGTCGAGTCGTCCGTCGACGTGTCGAGGCCGTTGTCCTCCTCCCAGTCGTCGGGCATACCGTCGTCGTCGCCGTCCTCACCGCCGTCACCGGGCTGTCCTCGCCGGCCAACGAGCCGTGCATCAGGGAAGTCCTGGATAGGTAGCACGCCACGGTACCACGGGTATCCGTTGGCGTCCTCCACGCCCACATGGATGTAATAGGTACCCACGGTCGGGATCGTGAAGCTCGAGTCGCTCTCGAAGGTCGTGCTCGACTCGGAGTTGGCGTCGACCACAAGGGATGTCTGGGCCTCGCCCATGAGCTTGTTCGCGTGGAACACGGAGATGTTGATCAGACCCTCGAAGTTGAGGGGCATCCTGTTCTTCGGCACCACGAGCGCCATCACGTTCTCGCCCACTGCGGCGGACCCGCTGCGCGCTGAGTCCTGAGATAGCTGGAAGAAGGCATCAGTGAAGTCCATCTGTGGCTGGACCACTGAAAGACGGGCCTTTGGATATGTCTGATCCCCGAGCCAGTCCTGGACCAGCACCTGGCCGGCCTCGGTCCACATGGTGATCGAGACGCGGTACTCCTTGTTCAGGTCCTCTGGCGTGAACATTATGTAATCGGTGGCCGCTTCGCCCACTGCACCCACAGCTATCGGGTTGGAGCCGAAGTCCATCGTGTAGCGGTCGACCTCAAGGCCCTGGCCATCAACGATACGGATCATCACGACCCCGGCGAACTCCGCGTTGAAGGTGTTCTTGACCTTGACGACCGCACGCACCTCGGCACCGGGGAACGATACCTGCTGACCGCCCACGGTAGCGACCTCGCCATCGAACAAGGCATCCTCGAACCCGGGATCGCCTCTCTCGATGAGGAGCTGCATACCGGACACGAAGGGTGGGCTGAGGTAGGCCTGTTTGCCCATGACCGCAGCAGCACGGATGCGCAGGGTCCCTCTGTTATCTGAGCCAAGCATGAGATTTGTGATGGTCATCTCGGGCGTGTAGAACAACTTGGCCTTACCAGGGCCCAGTGCGTTCTCTCCGCCCTGGGTCTGGTAGATGTGGGCCTTGCAGAACTCCCGCACCCGTTCCTTCACTTCGCTCTCTGTCGGCGGGTCCTTGCACTGTAGCTTGCGCTTGCAGGCACCCTCATGGGTCTCCTTGTAGACCTTTAGCTTGATGGTCGAGCCTGTCCTGAGGAGAGCATCGCACTGGCTCGTCGATGCCTCGGGCATCTCTGCTGAGAGCACGAAGATCTCGGCCAGCTTGGTAGAGACGCACCGGTCGATGGGTAAGTTGGCGGTCCCCTTGTACTTACCACCGGGCGATGTGAGCTCGTACTCGACCGATGCCTCGCATGAGCTCGATACGTCCTTCACGGTTATGTTGAGGATGCGCCCGTTACCGATGTTGATCTGGGAGTACTTGCCCATTCTGGACTTTGTCAGTGAGAGTTCGCCACCGGCATCGCACGTAGGCTCCTCGGAACATATCTCTGCGCCCTTGCTCACCGATGAACCGTACTCGTCAACGAGGTCGAGGTTCACCGAACCGGAGAACGGCGACGTGCCCTCGTTCTTGATCTTGACGTATCCGCGGATGGGCTCGCCAAGGAACGCTCGACGCTTGCCTTCCTCGCCAGCGACCTCGAAACCTGCCCCTTGGACGATGAGGGATACACCGGATCCGACACCGCACTCGGCGGGATCTATCTCGTAATAGCTGGGCGTGCACTTGCACAGGAAACCTTCGCCCGAGGACGTGGGCTTGTTGAGAAGGTTCTCGCAGTTGTAGCGCTCCACACAGCATTGATAGAGTTTCTTGTAGTAGTCGTCAGAGTTGGGGAGCTGGCAGTCGATGGGCTTCCCGGTCCCGTCTGAGACCGCTGTGCCCTCGGGATCCGACTCGGAAGCACAATAGCACTGACCGGAGACCGTGACACCGTCCTTTGTGATGACCGCCTTACAGAATCCGTAGAAGAGCTGGCGCTTCTTCTCCGGGATCGAGAACTTGTTGCATGCCTCCGTGCAGGTCTGCGCTGACGTCTGGCCTCCGCTCGCACCACCCTCGTTCTGGTAATCGAAGCACACAGGCTCGGGGAAGAGCCTGCCAAGATCGTCGAACAGGGCGGCAAGGTTGCGATACGCGTCGATGAGCTTTGGTGCTCCCGCCAGGTCCTGCTTGGAGGTTGTCTTGAGTCCGAAGCTGCAGAGCATCGGAACCTCCTTGGGGAAGGAGGCCGTGACGTTGAAGTTGTTACGGTCCTCGACGGTGAGGAACGGCATGTCCTCGCCAGTACACCCGCGCTCGTCACACTTCACGCAAGCCTCGAGCTCGCCACCAGCGACCTTCTGGGACTCACAGGTGTAGATGCAGTTGCTCGGGTCCAGAGTGATGGCGCTGCCATCGGCCTTCTTGATGCCGTACCCTGATATCTCGCTCTGGAAGAACGGCTTCCATGCCTTGCCGTCCCAGATATCTGACGGGTAGAACGAATAGCATCCGGCGTCCTCGTCCCTGATCTCACCACTACCCTTCTTATCGTAGAAGGAAGGTGTGTCCTCGTCACCGTCATTGTCGTGCATATCGTCGCAGGTGACACCGGCCTTCAGGCCTGCAAAGAAGCAGCCCTTGTTGTCCTTGTCCTCGCAGAAGCACTTCTCCCCGCCACGACCCTCACGCCACGGAGTGATGCGGTAGGGCAGCTTGTTCTTGAGGTTGAACTTGTAGCGGAAAGCAGTGTCCCAGAGGGCGCTGATGTTCTGCGGGTAGGTCTTGTCCTTGGCAACGTCGTTGAGCGTGTAGAACGTGTCGAACGATCCCTCGTCGGTGGTCACCTTGGTCGCCTCGGTACGGTAGGTGTCCTGGACGATCTTGAAGTAGCGCTTGTCGAGGTCGCCGATGATGGCCATGACCAACTGCTTGGTCATGATCTCGAAGTCCTGGGATGTCACGTCCGCGAACGTGTTCTCCTGCATGGTCTCCTCGACCTGCTGCTGGAGGTCCTTGAGCTCAAGACAGTACTGGGCCTTGCGGGCCCACGCGGCCGATGGATTGTCCAGCGGCTGGCAGTCGCAGGAGTACTCCTCTGGCCTGCTGGACTTGTCCAGGCACTCGAGCCCCTCGACATAATGGCCCATCTTGATCTGGAAGTCGATCTGGTGGCGGATATAGCCGTCGAGGTAGTCGATCATCTTCGTGAGCTTGACACCCACGTCGCAGGGATCGTCGGTGGCAGGGTTCTGGTCGCCGATGGTGAACTGGGGCACACCCTCGTCGGTGACCGAGTCTGCCGTCACGGTGAACATCCGCATACCGAGCGCTGTGCAGGCGTTCTTGGCCTTGAGCACGTCCCGGATGCACTTCTCTACTGCGGGGGTGTGGGGCATCACGGACCTGGAGTTGAAGATGTTATCCACGGTGGTGTCGGGAAGGGCCTTCCACTCCTGGTCGACCGCGACACCGGACGAGCTGGATGCCATCTCTGTTGAGGTCGCGAAGCACGCGCTCCCCTGCTTGTAGAGCGGGCATCCCTTGAAGGACGAGTCTGAGAGCCAGGCCTCGCCGATGGGCGAAGGCTTGTAGAGCTCGCATACGGGCAGGGTGCACAGCTGAACGGCCATCCGGTAGTCCACCTCGTCGGCGAGCAGTCCCCGGATACCGTCGCTGTTAACGCCCTTGTTGATCAGGTCGCCGATGGAGAAGTATCGCTTCTTGTTCTTCACCACCTCTGCTGCGGGGTGGTTCTCGAGGAGGGCCTCGTGCAGGGTCTTCTTACCGATGGCCATCCGGTAGTTGGATGTTGTGATCTGGCAGCCCCCATAGGTATTCTTGATACTATTGACCATGGTGTTGCAGCTCTGACACTGCTTGTTCAGCGCTCCCTTGAGGTCGGTGATCGTTGTCTTGATCGTCTTGAGGAAGGTCACACGGTCGTCCATGTAGGCCTTGATGTACTCCAGGTGGGCCCGCTTGTTAGCGTGGACGAATGGCGCACAGCTACCGTTCTCATAGATGAGACGCCGCTTCCTCCCACCGCCAACGTCGACGCAGTCATCGCCGGACGTACAGGACGCAGGACCGACGATGGCCTTGCGATATGCTGCCGCGAACGAGGCGTCCATGACTATCTGGGCTGAGATCGCGTCCTCGGTACACAGCTTCGAGCGCGGGTCACCGGACGCGAAGTTGCATTCCTTCTCGATAATGACCTCGCTCTTCTTCCCATCGGTGCACACTCCTGCGGTGTTGTCCGTAGGTGTGTTCATGATCTCGTCAGCGAGCTTGGAAAGGTCGGGCGTGTTCCCGAACCGGTAAAGCTCAGCGCTGTACTTGAAGAAGGACTGGGTCCAGTCGACACCCACGGAGGGATCGATCATCGAACTTGCGACGACGATACCGCGGTGGATGACGCGTTGGTTCTTCATGTACTTCATACCACCGGAGATCATCTTCTTGCCAAGACGCTTGGCCGCGTGCTCAGCAGCCTCCTTGATGGCGCTCTCGCTGGCCTCCTTGGCCGCTGCTTTTGCGGCCATCTTCCAGGCACGTTGACCTGCAGCCTTCGCAGCCTTCTTCGCGGCGGCCTCTGCTGCCTCTTGAGCGGCCTCCTTCACCAGCTGTTTCGCTACCCGTTTAGAACCTGCTTCAACAAGTTCCTTGGACAGCAGTTCTGCAGCTTCCTTCGCGGCCTTCTTCGCAGCGACATTGGCCGCGTGCTTCACGGCCCACTTGGGTGCCACCTTGTTGATGACGCTCCCCGCCACCTTTGTCGCACCCTTCTTCACGGCACCGCCAACGGCACCGGTAGCGGCCTTGTGGATCTTGGAGAGGGGTCCGCCATATCCGATGGAGATTATGAACCCGGTCGCGTGACCGAGGAACTTTCCGAGACCGGCCTCCTCTGAGAATCCGCCTGTATAGATATGACAGCACTTCCCGCCGTTCTCCCGGCACTTACCGAGCAGACCGTTGGAGGGCGGGTTGTAGATAATGCTCATTAGAAGCTCGGGCTGGAAGGCCCAGACGTACTTGGAGTCAGACATGGTCGCCTCGGCGGCCTGGCCCACGAGGAAGTCCGCGGGATTCTTGGCCCGGTTGACGTTGGGATCGATGACGGGCAGGAATCCTTCAACGCCATCTATCGCCGACGTATCGATGAACGTGATCACAGGTTTCGCTTCGAGCTCAGCACGGTACGGGCTCTTGAGATCGTTGTTGATTCCCGTGAAGCTACCAAGAAGGTTCTCAAGGGTCAGCGCGCGGATTATCTCAACGTCCTTTCCGTCACGGTTCACCTTCGTCGTCTCGAACTCCGCCTTCCTGCCCGACTTGAGGATGGGGGCACCCATATAGGTAACGACGTGTGGCTCGTCGACCTCCCGGGTGCAATCCAACACTACACCGAAGGCATAGCTCTCGACCTCTTGTTGAGATAGCTGGGCAGGCCAGAGGCGGCGCGACTTGAACGCGCTCTCGTCGTAGCTGTCCAACAGGGTGCCTGTGAAGAATCCCACGACGCCGCTCAGGAACCCTCCGCCTTCGGAAGTGCCGAGGGCCTTCTTACCATCGAACGCACACTCGTTCTCTTTGAGCCCGGATATCTCACAGTACTGTTCCTTTATACCGTACACGGCCTGTTCCTTCTCGTCCGCGGCATCAGACGGCTTCGCCTCATTGATAGGGCAGGTCGCGAACACCTTGGAGTTGAGCGTGATGAGCCAGGGGAGCTTGAGCTCTCCGTCGGAGATACGCGGTTTCTTGACCGCGTCATAGGTCTTGGTCTCAACGGCGGTGTTCCGCAGGAGGTTGCGTGGACATGCCTTGAGCTTGTCAACGTCCAATTCCCATTGACTGCAATCGTACCGGTACTCGTCCTCCTTGCACTTGAAGAAACGGGGGCCAAGGATGAGTGGTACTCCCAAGGTCACCATCTCGGCCTGGTTCTCTCGTCCCCACTCGGAGATGGCCGTACCGGTTATGAGCTCTGAGACGTCCTTGTCATCAGCGCTGTCCGTCATCCACTTTGACGAGCCCCTTGCGAATGGATTGCGCTGCTTGGTCATCTTGCAATGATGCATGCACACCGTGCCGAAGAACACACGTGAGGCTATATCGGCCTCCTCCTTCCCGCCCGAGAGCAGGTCCGCGGTCATACGGGCGATATCAGTGACACCATAGGTCAGCTCCGAGGCGAGCCCCTGTGTGAACCCTGCCGCGTTCTGGGACATCTTGTCCCGGGTGACGGCCTTGAGCGTGATCTTCTCGTAGCAGTCTATTGCCAGATCGAAGCACTCGTCGCACCGCTCCTCGTTCTTTAGCACATCCACGGTGATATCGACGCACCGGGACAACGGCCAGCCTGCAAAGAGCATGACATGTGTAGTGTAGGTGTCGTAAACTGCATTATAGAGCTCCCATGCCTGGTTGAAGTAGCAGTCCTTCTGCAGATCGCCGGTCTGGCTATCGCAGGGCCCGAGAGTGCCTTTCAGGCTCTCCCTGTTTATATCTGCCCATTCATAGGCAAATAGGGTGGCGAGCGTTGAGACTACCTCACGGAACTCGTCGGCCTCCATGACGGCTGCGCGCTCCTTGAATCCTTCCTTCTCTCCACCGTAGAAGTCGAAGCTAAGTGCATCGGCTACGTGATCGGCGGCTCCCGGCCCTGCGGGTGCCTCGAGCCGTTCCGCGCATACGGAGTACTCCTCACCATTCTCCGTCTCAGTCTTCCATTTCTTGCACGGGAACCGGTTCTCCTCCATGAGCTCCCAGAAGGTTACTTCGTCCGGACCCCCGTCCGCCCCGTCCTGCATGAAGCAGAAGGGGACATATATGTTCGTGGGCTTACTATCGTCGCTCGTATCCTCCGGATCGATGTTCAGCCAGCCACAAGCGGGGTCCCCTTGGGCTGCGTCCACGAGACTGCATATCTTAAGGGCATAGAGCCGATCGATGTTATCGAGGGATATGTCGAGATGACTGATGCCTTGGGGGTTCAGGCCAAAGAAGATGTCCTGCTTGAACGTGGGATCGAAATCACCCTCGGAGTCCAGGTACACGTAATGAAGATCGGGATTGGAGAACACTGCGGTCTGGAGCGCTTCCACCTCGATCGTCCCCGCTCCAAGCTGTTGCATGAGCGGTCGCATCACCTCAAGACAGCCCTTTCCCGATGACGTCGTTTCGTCCGCCAATACCAGGGAAAGGGACAGGATGATTGCTAGGATGGTCACTATCTCCATCCGTCCGTCCTTTTTAAACAAGACTTTTTACCCCCTCGCAGTTACAACATATAGTTCTGTCTAGTTGATACTATGGGTTGTGGAGTTTAAATAGTTTTGCCAAAGCACGGAGCGTGCCCCGCTCAGGCCAGTTAGAGAAGTTTCGAGGTTTATTTCGGTACTTTCGCCTGAAAACTACTTTTCACGCGATTTAACGGACGCTGAGCCCGTATTACATTTCAAGACGTGGCACCGCCCGTGCCCGTCCACGTTCAGGAACGGCGGGTGCCCTTGTATTTATAGTTTTCGGGAGGTCGGAAAGGCCATGGAGCCGGTAGTGAAACGTGCTCCCCGCATCCTTTCCCGCCTCCACTGCGCCTACCCGAACGCCACGTGCGCTCTCACCCACCGTGACCCATGGCAGCTGCTGGTCGCCACCATTCTTTCGGCCCAGTGCACTGACAAACGCGTGAACATGGTGACTCCTGAGCTGTTCGCGCGGTTCCCGACCCCTGCTGCTCTTGCAGCTTCGGAACAGGAAGAGCTGGAAGGTATTATCCGTTCGACCGGGTTCTATCACGCTAAAGCACGCCACCTGAGGGCATCGGCGAGCATCATTGCAGAGGAACATGGTGGTCGTGTTCCCGACACAATGGAGGCGCTGCTCAAGCTCCCGGGTGTTGCTCGTAAAACTGCCAATGTCGTGCTCGGAACTGGCTACGGCATCGCTGTGGGTGTCGTCGTGGATACGCACGTGTTCCGTCTCTCCCGCCGCCTGGGCTTCTCCACCGGCCGCTCTCCAACGCAGGTCGAGCAAGACCTCATGAAGGTCATCCCTCAGGACGAGTGGATCATGTACTCGCACCTTATCATCCAGCACGGCAGGGCCGTATGCATGGCGCGCAGGCCCACCTGCAAGGCGTGCATGCTCGCTGACCTGTGCTCGTCAGCGTGCTTTTCCGATGGTAAGGCCAAGGACCTTCATGCAGCGCTCAAGGCTGCTCCGTCCAAAGGAAAGGAATAAGAACACCCGGCCTCGGCGAACACCGTCTTGTACGGGACAGGCGTCGATGTCGAACGTTTTAGTTTCGCTGAAGCAGAAGCTCGATTCGGCTCACTGGGATTGTCCTACGACAACCTAGAGGTGCCCGAAAGGAACGAACCTGCCCCCGTCAAGGACGAGGACGGTGTATACCATGTCGTTGGAAAGGCGCTCACACCGGCCCAGTCGTACATCTTCAATACCTCCGGTGAGTACCATGCTCTCGATAGCGGTGAGTTCGCCAGAGAGCTCAGTCAGAAGGAAGGGTACGAAGAGATCGTCTCGGTCAAGGGCCTGCGGTCCAGCGAGGTCAAGGGTATCGGTTGCGACCCGAACGGGGGCCCTGTGAACGGTACGGTGTACGTGTTCGACCATCCCGGACCGGACAAGGTCGAAGTGGAGATAAGGGGCCAAGAGTGCAGCGAGCTCGCGAGCTACACGCACTCCAGGGACCTCCGTCTCGTGCTTGATCCGGCCAAGTACGGATTCGACGACAGTCAGACCATATCATACAAAGCTCTCAAGGACGTCAGGGAGGAATGGTCCGGATTATCCCTGAACGGACGCTCCCTTCACCTCAACGAGAGTTCAGATGGCGAGCTCGACCGGCTCTATTCGTCCGGGAGCCTACCTGTCAATGAACTGCTCGAGACCGTTGGCTACATCGTGAACGGCTCCATGGAGTACGATACCAAGGTGCTCACTGATGCCCTGGCCACGATCGCCAAGGACAAGGACATCCCACCGGAAGCGCTCCAGCGCGAACTGGACGCTCTCGACGAGATAGACGCCTACAATCCTGACGCCACCATGACCGGTGTCTGTCGACATGCAGGACTGCTCATGCGCGATATACTCCTCTCGCTCGAGCTCGAAGGGGACCGTTACCTCTGGGCCCAGACCACGGGGCTCATCGATGGCGACGTTCCGGCGCTCCATGATTACACTGTGCTCGTCGATAGGGAGACCGGCCACTGGGGGATCATCAACAGCAAGACAACGCGGAATGAGATGAACCTCGTCCCGCGGGACCGACTTGACGAATGCGGGCTCCCCTTCTCAGGGATCGGGAAGAACGCGTGAGCTTCTAGCCGCCCTCTTCGCCACCTTCAGGTGTGCTATCTTCGGGACCTGGCGCGGTGGTCGTCTCCTCGACACCCCCCTCGCACTGGCCAAAGAACTTCCACTCACCGGGATTGCGTACGAACAGGACCTTGCCTGTCGCTGTGTGCGTGGCCGAGGCGCCCGTTTCCATATCCACCTGCTCGGCGAAGGTGAGTACCAGGTCCTTCCATCCAATCACGCTCTCACCGCAGAACTGGAGGCGTGACTCCTCGGTAGTGCCGCCGAAGTGCAGACGGTACCCCTCCTGGCTCTTTGATACGTAGAGCGGGGAGAGGTTCTCCTTGATCTTGGCATTGGTCTCAGGATCGACTATGTCCATCGTGATGACGCTCTGGGGAATTATGTCCCGACCCTTCACCGAGACCATCACGTCCATATCGAAACCGATGCGTTCCATGACCTGGAAGATCGGTTGGTAACGGGAACCAGGGGTCACATCGTCTATGTTGACGCGCACCTTCTGGGAGCCCACGACCGAGAGGAAGTCGGCGCTCTTGCCCATTTTACCCAGTCGGTTAACCTCCACATGGAGCACGCGGTTCCCCTCGTTCACCTGCCCCCGGATGACCACGGTGAGCACCCACTGACGAAGGCCCGGAACGTAGCGCATGGAGAATACCTGGACCTTGCGGCCGTCGAGCGTGATAATAAGGTCGTCACGAGTGAGCTCTGTAACAGGGGTTCCTTCCTCGTCAGTAACTCCGAGGTACATCTTCAGGAAGCTGCCGTGCTTCACCTCGTCAATGGCGATGCTGCTCGGCTCAAGGGAATGGACCTTGACGTTGTACTCCGCCTTTTCGACAGAGTACCATACGGTGAATCCGCTACGGACTCCCGTGGTCTCGCCCTTGTAGCGGACACCGATCCAGACCCATTTCTCACCGGGATCTAGATGTGTGGCCATGTCCTTGGGCAGGCTCACGGTAACGTGCCAGTTGAAGTCCCGACGTTTGACCTCTATCTCCTCGGGAGCGATCTCACGTCCGTTGATGATGACGTTCACTGAGCGCTCGTCAATGCCCGAGGTCAGCGTCTTGCCTTCGTACCGTACCTCGATCGTCGCTTCCAGTTTCCCTTCGCCGAGGGCGATATCGTTCTGACGCACATTATCGGGGGAGAACGATATCATGCGTGAGGATAGCAGCGGTACGTAACAATCGTCCCTTGTGCACATCTCACCCGATCCGCATACATGGTAGAACGATGCGTCCAGGTCTGAGCAGATGCAGTGAGCGGGACACAGCTCATACTGGGTGACGAAGGGGAGCTTCTGCAGTCCCGTGACGGCATAGCGGTCGCCGCCCTCGTCCAGCACGACAAATGGGACCCCGGTGCTCTCACGCTTACAGTGCGATTCCATACACCGCTCGTTGAACTCGCACACATCTGTGAGCATCCCGTCCTTGCGGAAGCATAAGCACACAGGGAAATCGTCCGTGGACGGCTGACATAGGACCTCTGGACCGATGCAGGGGATGTCGACGTCACGGAGCCCCAGCATCCCATCGTGACAGAGACGGTCCAGGTCGGTCCCTCGCTTGCTCTTCGGGATCCATTCATTGATCTTGAAGGTGACCACGTGCACACCGTACTCCTCGCCACGGTACACCTTCACCCGGAGCTGGTAGATACCCGGGATGATGCTCTCCGGGATCTCGAACTTGATGGCCCCGCAGGGGAAAGCCCGCTCGTAGAGGGTCTCCACCGCCATTCCCGTGTAGTTGACCAGTTCGACGACACAACGCTCACCAGGGGTATTGATGTAGAGAGCGACGGTGTCGCCGACGATATACTCGGCCTTCTCCATGGAGACAGGCACGGGGATGTCCGTTCCGGGGGACACAAGGAACACCTTCTGTGTCGCCGCCGATGTGGCCCCGAGGTCGTTCGTGATCTCCGCCACGACCACGTACTCACCCTCTGGCCACGATGTATCGGTCATGATGGGTACCATGGAGCACTCGGGAAGTTTCTTGGTCTGGAAGAGGACCTGTTTGCCACGCATGAGCTTGATGACGCAGCCCGTCACCTTGCGCTCCAGGGCCAGTGCTCCGACGATCATGGTCTCTCCAAGGAACAGGGATTCAGCGATCGATCCGTCACCCTTGCCCACGTATATGTAGACGAGGAACTCGGCCGGTTTGAAGGTCACCATCCTGGTGGCGTTGTACAGGTGCTCATCACCCTCCTTCTTGTAGATGGCATGGACCATTATCTCGCCCGAGGGACAGATGTTGCTCGAGAACCTCCGGCAGTCGAACTCGAAGGGACCATAGCTGGTGGGAAGGGTCATCTTCGTGCAGTTGAAGCACTTGTAAATCTCAGAGAGCGGAGTGGCGCCCCAGGTCATGTTGAAAATGGTCCAGAGTGCGAAGTCCACCTTCTCGTTCAGGAACACCGTGTCCCCGACCTCATATGTGTCCTTGTCCGTTGAGATGTCCACGCTCCGCCAGCAATCGATGGTGCCGTCGGGACATTGGACAGGGAAGTCGATGGCGATGTCCTTCTTTGACTTGACGTCCTCGAGGGTGAACCCGAAGGTGGGGAGCTGGAACTGTAAAGAGCGCGTGCCCACGTCCTCGTACTCGTCCACGATAAGGAAGTTGAGGGGCACGTAGTAGAGCTTGAGCTTTGGCGTCAGGCTGTTCGGTGAGTAGCCGGCCGAGACATCGATGAGGTTCTTGACCGTACGAAGATGGAACGTGATGATCCGCCGGTCTCTGTCCACTTCAGGCGTGCACTTCTTGGTATATGACGGCTTGATATTGGAGCACACGGCCTCTAGGACCTCGGGTTTGTTGATGTTCTCGAACAGTGTCTCCTCGATGTCGTGCAGGATGACCGTCACGTCGTTGATGGGTGTCTTGCTCACGTCCACTATCTCTTCGATGCGGTCGATCTTGTGACCGGCAGCAGTGGCAAGAAGCATGAGCATGAGCACGAGCGCTGATACGGTCCGCATCGATGATACCATGTTCAACACCTCTTGATCCTGTACGCCGGCACGAACCCTTGGGTCATGTTCACGGAGAACACGGAGTTCATGATTATGTCCTTGGTCATGTCACGCTCTACCTCCGAGACTTCAGCAAAGGGCTTGACCTTGTAGCCGATGTTGCCCGCGAAGTCGCGGTTGGGGCTCGCCAGCAGGAGATAGTTACCGCCAAGTACCTTCTCGAACACGTACCGACCTTCGACATCGGTGTTCGTCGAGAGGTACTCAAGGCTCGTGTTGAGCGGGATTAGCTGGACGGTTATGTAGGAAGGAGGCATCCCTCCGATGAATCCCAGCCGCTTGAACCGTCCGCGGTCGCCCTCCTCGCACGCACCCGGATGGATTATCGCCTCGTCGGCCGGAGCGTAGCAGTGTAGCTTCTCGTCCTTCTGGCAATAGATGGTCGTGTTCACCATCACGGCCCCCTCTACGCGATAGTACTCGCTCAGATGTAGGTCGATCGTGTTCGACGGGAGGGCCAGCTTTGTCCGAAGGGGAGCGTACTGCTCGATATATTCTCCACTGGGTATCACACGCACATCCCTGATACCACAAGGGACATCATTGATGGTGACGTCGGGCGTAGTGAACCTCGCTCGCTTGTCCTTGCAGGGTTCCACTATGACCTCGCCCTCCCTCGGCCCGTGGATGCGCGCCGAGAGCGAGCACCGGCCTGCGCACTCGAGGTCGAACTCGTTATTGAAGGTCGTTGGGAGCGTGATGTCCGTCTTCGCTTCGTCACCCAGCTCCAGATACGGATAGATGACGAACCGGAACTGTAGAGGCTTGAGTAGGGTCGATCCGCCCAGGATCTTACCCGTGGGGAGGAGGTCGGTGATGGCTACCTCGACGGGGAAGCTCGCGGAGTAGTTCGCTTTGTATGACTTGTAGCGGTTCCCGGCAGAGCAGCTCTGGAAGCATCCGGTGTCCTTCTGTGTCTTACCCTCGACACGGAGGTTGTCCTGATTGCCGTTAAGGGTGAGGTTGAGCAGTGGATAGCACTCGTCCATCCCACCGATGAGGCTCTTGAAGTTCCAGTTGAAACCCTTCATGAACCCCAGAACATCGGCCTCATTGGCAGGGTCCATCTCTGTGACTAGGTTGGCATCGACAAGGTACTTGAGCATCATGCGCTGGTACTCTTTCGTCTGAGCTTTGGATGAGAATATCGTCGTGGCCACAACCACATCGTCACCGAACGAGCCCTTGATGCTCTTCGCATCGGAGCCCTTGGACTCGAAGGGGATGTAGATCTCTTTCTTATCACCTGGCAGACAGAAGCCGAAATGAGGTTTGCCGGTGGTGTCAGGAAGGTTGAAGGGCTTGCAGATGTGCTGTGTCGACGGCCGGGGTAGACGGAAATCCTGGTTGACTATGTAGTCGATCCAGAACTCGATCTTCCTGTACCAGGGATGTGAGATCCGCTGGTCAGAAATGGGTATCGTGTACCGGTCATCCTTCTGCGCATAGAGGTTGACGAAAGCGTAAGCGAGCTTGCGGAGGCGGAAAATGCGCAAGGGGAGGTTGATGTTGTAGACCTTCCCCGCATCTCCCTTCTTGTTATCTTCGCTCTCCACCGAGATCGGGATGCTGACCTTCACTTGGACGAACTGGTCACCGATGGTAAGATCATCCTCTTTGATCTCGATGTGTTCGCCCTCGATCGTGAGCTTAGAGAGTCGATACTTCTTCGTCTTTACGAGCTCGTGGAGGTTGCTCTCGATGCGACGTGCGGTCTCGAACCGCAGCATGCGCTTCATTGCGTCCTCGGTGGGGACGTTGGTGACCGCCCCTTTGTAGAAGTACACAGGTAGACCGTGATAGTTGGGCTCGGGGATGTTCTCCGCTGTGAAACCGCCCGTCTGCCCCACGGCGTTCGCCGCCTCGTACACGCTCGTGCGGACCACGGTGTCAACGACTTCTTGGATCTGCTCAATCTCCTCCTTCGTGAGCCTAAGAAGATCGGTTTCAGCTCTTGTCCTCCTATCCCCCGTATCGCGCTGGAATGAGAAGTAGAGAACCATTATCACAACGAAGGCGAGGGCCATCAGCCCAATCAATGCCATCTGCGCGCGGTTCCGCGACGCCATCCCAAGAAAGAATAGAGCACTAGCAGTATTTAAGGTTAAGCGTCACCCGGCGCGGGAAGCGTGGCAGGGAACGCAGCAAGCGGCCGTCTCTGCAGAGAGCCTGCTGCCATGGACTGTCTCTTCGATCCGGGGCGTTATCCCATTCGGACAGAAACATCCCTCGATGCGCATGTACCTGCCGCCGTTCATGTCCTCCCGGGTCACGCATGCACGGCCTGTGCAGTAGACGAGGTCGTACCGATCGGAGGGCGGATTGTCAGGACAGGTTACGTCCTCAGGATCTTGGTCGGTAGAAGGCGTGTCCAAGGACACCTCTTCGGTACCATCCCCGGGCACGTCCGTTTCCGGCACCCATGCGGGAGCGTCCATTAGACCGGCTAACGTGCTCGCATCGACCGCACCTTCCAGAACCTCGGGACCGCCCTCGTCCTCCCAGACGTCCTCGGTCGAAGTTCCTTCGCACGGATGCGTTGTGGGAACGGTGAGCCTTGTTCGTGCAGCCGGTCCTGGTACTAGTCGCCACGGGACGTCGTTCCCACCAATGGCCCGAATATGTGCGCGGAACGTTCCCTGTCGCTCCGGGCGCACTTTATGTGATGAGAGTAGGACATCACTGTCGCCCGCACCAATTGTGATATGTGTCCGGGTCAGCCCCAGCAAGGTGTCGCTCAGCTCGTGCAGTAGTCCCACGTCCACTGTCCCTGAGAATATGGCGGTCGTTGGATTCTCAAGAACGACGTTCACGGATACTGGATCACATGGACCGATCGATGACGCTCGCTGGGATTCGGTCTCGTCAACGAAGGACACTTCGGTCGCTATGATGGTAGGTGCGACCACTCTGATCCCGGGGCCACCGGTCTCATCGAGCACCGGGACACCGAAATCGTTGAGTACCGTGACCTTTGCCCTGATGCGTTTCCCGACATCCTCCACACGCACATCATGACCCCCACCTTCCACGGTGAACGACTCTCCGGGCAGGACACCTGCGATGGGGATAGATTCGGTCGTAAGGACGCGCCCACGCTCGTCTATCAAGGCGACCTTGACCATTGCATCCAGGGGACTGTTACGGTTGTTCCTCAGGACCGCCACAGGGTACACTCTCGCACCAACAGTGGTCGCGTCATCGCTCACGTCGCCCTCGATCTGCGCTTCGTCGAGCCCCGGTTGTCCAAAGGCGACCCTGAGCGGTGTGCCCAAGGTCCGACCTTCGAGGACCGAGCGCTCGCCTGTCATCGCCGACATCCTTAACGCAAGGGTCGCAGCTCCTCCGGAACCGAGCAGACTATCGCTCACCTCTGTAGGTGTCGTGCACACTACGACTGTGTCACCTGACGACAGCGTGACCTCGTCAACCGATTCTTCACCCTCAACGAGACCCCTGCGGTCCACAAGGGCGGATGTCACAGTTCCGCGGAACGTACCCATACCAGTGTTCTCCAACTCCGCACACCCGACCACCTCCTCGCCGAGGAAAGCCCTGTGAGGACCATCAGGTCCCACTTGATCACCCTCGACCTCGAATATGTTGCTGACCACCCGGAGGTCGGAGAGCTCATCGCGAACAGCATCCGCCAACTCCACGTCCAACGGGCCTATACCTTTGCACAGGCATGCGAACCGTCCCTCCTGCGCATTGAACGCGTTCGTGAACCCTCGGCAACCATACTCGTCACGGCAGTGGTCCTGCACCGAGCGGTACACGGCTGCGCCTTGGGGCAGAGGGCACGTTCTGCCCGTATGAACGCCTACTGGATCGTCATCCCTGGCACAGTGACACTCGCCCGCTACGGTACCGTCAGCGGATACCGAAGCGCGACAATAACCGTAGAGGCTCCCCGGGACACCGCCTGGTGAGCGGAACATGCTGCATGCGTCCTGACATGAGACCGCCTCAGACACGCGTTCGTAAGGATCCATACCTCCCCCCTCGATGTCGAAGCACTCCGGGTCAGGGAAGATACGTCGGACATCCAGCGAGGCTATTGACGCGATCGTCGCTTGGAGAAGGGACCGACGTGCAATCTCCCGTTCACGGACCGCGACCTTGAGCGAACATACCATGGGTATCGGACCAGAATAGCTTGCGTTGATCATGAAGGCCGTCCGGTCGGCCAGGACATCGAAGGGATACGGTCGTTCTACATCGCAGTCGATCGGGTTCACCGACCAGATGTCTTCAGGACATCGTACGCAGGCGGGGAAGGTACCCTGTTCGTTCGGTCCGGTGCTAGGATTACCACAGGCGAACGTGCAGCTCCCCGGGACTATTCCCTGCCCCTCATCACCGAACACCGCGCCGTTCACCGTTGCCAGTGGAACGTCACGGAGCACATCAGCGATCCTGTCGCCCAGACACTGCTCGTCCAGGTCACTTCCGACTGTGCAAACGGGTGATTCGCGTCCATGGATGCCTTGGAAGCATCCTGTGCCAACTCCCCCTGTGCACTGACATTCGCCGTCTAGGAGCGTTACGAGAGTGCCATGGCCGTACTTGGGCGAGAGCACGTACGGTATCTGTTGGTCAGCCTCCACGACCATGTCATGCGCGATATCCCATAGCATCCCCACGGGAGCGACAGCATCCTCGCCAAGCGCGTCAGCGGGCATGTCCATGTAAAGGTCCCGTAGCAGGTCGGCCGCTCCCGGCTCGAGATCTCCACGCGCGGCTATGACGAGCTGTTCGAGTTGGATTGTGAACTCATCGAGGACTATTTCTGTAGAATCCGCGTAAGCGGCCGCCTCGAAGAGCGTGGCCGCGACCTCTCCGCTCTCGAAGGCCATGCAGGCCTCGTGTCGTGGTTTCCAGAGGGCCACTTGGGCGCGATAGGCATCATCGTTGCCCTGACCGGGTTCGGGGAAGGGCACGCAAGCGCACGGGTCCATGTCGGGATAGGGTGCGTTGGCGGTGCATTTGGACGCGAGCTGCAAACGCTCCCACCCGATCGTCATCCCCTGAAGGGTCTTCAGGTAGGCGGTAAGGAACTGTTCCATTTCGTCCAGCCGCTCAAGGGCACCACAGGGATTATCAGTACCTTCCTGCATGATGACGGGACGGAGGTTGGTGCCCAGTTCGGCCGTGGGCGCGCCGTGCCATGTGACGTTCGAGGTGAAAGCACGCAGACCACGCAGCGTGCATGCGCGCTTGGCACGGAGGACATCGCGGACACAGGTCGCGATACCCTCTGCGCTGGGTGCGGGCTCGGTGCCTGAGGCGCCGGGGGCCACCGCGTCTCCTTCGGTCCCGCATGTACCGACAGTGGTCACAAGAGGACACGATCCCGGATCGAGCCCTTCCCATTGAGTGCACGTGGCCGTGCATAGGGCAGCAGCGCGAGCGTAGCTGAGGTCGTCGGCGAGGTGGATGATCAGCGTTTCCTCGTCATGATCGGCGATGGCGTCCCCGATGAGATGTGGGGTGTCCAAGTCAGAGCTCGTGCAGCTCGAATAGGACGCTTCGAGCACGCGGACGTCGGTCAGGCAACGTCCGCACTGTTGGTCGAGCGCGTTCCGGAGCGCAATGATATCGTCGCGCACGCGCACAAGGAGCGAACTTCGTGCTCGTAGATAACCGTCGAGGTACTCGAGCCATCCCACCTCGCTCTCGTGGTAGAAGGGCACACAACGTCCATCGGGAAGGACCCGGACAAGACCGTCCAAGCACTCCCCCTCGGGATCAGTATCAAGGCAATCCCCTGCAGAGCGCACGGCCGCATCCTGTAGCGCGTTGAGCTCGTCGTCCGGTGGTACGGGTGACCACTCGCCATCACAGATGGCCCGGTCAGCACCTTCACCGCATCTCGGGGCGATCTTGACCGCATCATCACCCTCCGCTGCGCACACACCGGCCACGGCTAGTGGCAGGGTCGCTCGCTCCCGGTCCCGGAACCTTCCTCCGGCCGCACCGCCCTCTGGGGCAAGACGCCACAGGTCCGCCGAGTACGAGAACAGCGGTTGGGTCCAGTCGAGACCATAGTCCTCGTTGAGGCTCTGTCTTGCGAGACCGCGCCAGGTGCTGTAATGGAGGGCCCGCTGACGCAAGGAGTACTTCGTCATCCCTGCGGCAGTACCTACGGCCAGTCCCATGTCCTGGAGCACTTCAGTGGCCGTGAGTGAGGTCGCTTTGCCCATCACGTCAAGTCCGCCGTCCAATGCCTGGGCGTTCACCTTCTCGACCGCTTCCATAACAACGGTCCGTGCTGCGGGCTGGCCGCCCGACAGCGCTTCCTTGGAAAAGACACGCTCGAGCGCCTCACGGATGGGAACGACAAAACCCACGTCCCTGAGCATGTCCACCGCTGCCGGCTCGGCGATACCGAAACGAGCAGCGATCCGCTGGCCGGTCCGCTTTGTATGTGCTTCGAGAAGGATAGCGTTGAGACCGTCCACCATCTCACGCTGGAAATTCAGGTGGGCCGCGGAGGTGGCCTCCTCCAACGCCTCGGGTGTCAAGGTCTTTCCGCCCCGCGCCATGAACTCCTTATTGAGGTGCTTGGCATAGACCGCACCCACGTCGATGGATGGAAGCAGCTCGTCAATGTAGCTGTACGTCGCGGCACGAAGTGTTTCCCCGTCGGAGAACCGCGAAACGAGGTGTCGGAGGTCCATGGTGTTCGCGACAGCCTTCAGGGCTGATGCTCTGCTGACCGATCCGGGAGGGTCCATCCTGGAAAAGAAATCTATCCGAGCATCGATCACCTTCCGGGTCAAGGTGGCCGGATCGCCCGGGAACGGGCCCGCTTCTTTCATTCCTTTCGCGAAGGCCGACCTCACCTGTTCGAAGGCCTCGTTACCGATCTGCTGTCTCAGCAACCGCTGACCCTCGGGGCCCATTGCATCGAATCCCTCGCGAAGGAGGAGGTATTCCGTCCTACCGCCCGTTCCGGTCACCGGTCGTGCGAGGATCGAACCGAGGCCGTCCATCATCTCTTTGGCGACCTTCTCCGAGTTCAGTTCTTCGAGGGCCTCTCCGATTGCCTTACCGATATCGGTACCGAGCTCTCTTGATCCAACGAGTAATCCCTTCGGCATCCGCGCGTTGTTGCCGGCCATGAGCCCAGTGGCCTGTTCTGTCTCTAAACCGACGGCCTGGAGCTTGTTTGCTACGGTCGCTCTCCCTGCGTCATCCAGAGTGTTCAGGTGTTTCAGCGCATCATCGGTGAACTTGAACCATCCTGCCTCCTTCGGCACGGTGAAGGCACCACTGGTCCATGTATCTCCGGCAAGGTTCTCAGCTGATCTGAACACGTACCTCTGGTCGACCTCCATGCTCCTGCGCATCATGTCGTCAAGACCCTTGCCCAATCGCTCGGCCACTTCCCGCTGCGCGTCGTCAGCAGGTTCAGTGATGACCAGACGTGCTATCCCTAGCGCGGATTCCGCGGTCTCGCCGGTCGTGACCTTCGCCGCGAACTCCATGGTCTCCCCCCCGGCTTTCTCGGCAAGCTCGGTAGTCGTCCGTCGCAGCGCGTTCGCGCTGGCCGTCGCGGCCCCTTCGGCCACCTCTGTCCCGAACCTGGCGGCGAGCTTCGGAGCCAGGTTCGAGGAAAGGTAGCCAGGGATATTGGTCACTCCAGTATTGATACGCATCGGCAAATAATAGGGACTGCGCGCAAGATACTGGACAGCATCGGTGCCCGCTTCCGTCGCGAGCTTCCCGTGTCCCGTGACCTCGGCGACCACGCTTGCCGCTCCAGCTGTGTACAGGAGCGTGGCCCCGTGCCCGAGGAGCTCGCCCGTAGCGGACTTCGAATACCCACCCGTATAGAGGTGCATGCAATACCCACCGTCGACACCCTGCAGCGCCTGGTCCGACTGGCGGTAGAGGAGCTCGGCCATGAGGGCAGGATCGAACTCACGGAAGTACGGGTTCACCTGCTCCTCGCCAGGCACCACAAGGTCGGACACGACGGGGTAGTTTGTTCCCTCGAGCCCGAGTCCCTCTATGATCGACCTGCCCCGTCCCGACACAACCGGACCCTCCAGGTCCCGAATGGTGTAGAACCAAGGCGGACTGCCCGGGGAGAGCGTTTGGCCCTGACGGTCTGTCGGCGTCCACGCGCCCTGCTCGTCGAGCGTCTCAGAGCCGTCAGCCCCACGGGCGAGGATAGGACCACCAGCGACGGTCACGATGAGCGGTTCCTCGTCCGGCGCGGTGCACGCGGTGACCACTCCGAAGACCCGGGTCTGGATCTTTGCGGGATCAGGGACCAGCTCGTGCACGATGCGGGATTTGAACGAGCTCTTGTGGGTCGAGTCCAGCAGCACGCCGGTAGCACCCCAGAGGGCCGTTTGGAAGGTAGTATCACGCTCACTACCGCCCACGGCCAGTCTCCCGTTGAACGCGCAGGCGCCCTTCTCCCGGGCATAGGGCCCGGATTCGCACAGCTGTCGCATCACGTCCAGAATAGCCCGGTCCGTCGGGCCATCGTCACCAGCGGCGAGCTGGTTGTGCGGGCATGCGAGGTATGTCCGGGATGACATGTGGACCTTCCAGGGGAGCCCTCGTGTCCCCTTGGCCTGGCGCTGTGCGATCGTTGTCCCGTCATCCCCGAGCGCCATGGAGGACAGTAGTCCGCGGGGGCAGCGTGCCACCGCTTCCCGGTCGAGCGTGCCATCGTCCTTGCGGAAGCCCGGGCCCAGCACAAGTGCCACCCCGATGTCCACCGTTCCCTCCGCGAGGCCGTCCCCCCCATCGGTGGCATCCGATCTGCCCCCGAAGCGGTGGGCCATCGGTAGATCATGGGACGAGAACTGCTCCAGCATCCATCCAGCGGGACCGGCCCCGATCGTACCGGTGTTCCGGTCCAGAGCGCACGACCGCATGCAGTAGAGACCGAAGAACAGTCGCGAGGCCGCTTCCGCCCGTTCCTTCTGTCGAAGACCGAAGGCGCGGATCGCATTATACCGTGTCGAATATTCCGCTCGAGCTACTTCGTCCTCATCCGTTGCATCGGTCAATCCTTGTCCGGCCGTGACTGCGGCCATCCCCAGATCACGTGTCAGATAGAACCAGGGCATTGCCTCACGGAGTGCGCCCTCCATAATCCCCAGCGCCTCCTGGGACGTCCTGCTCCGGACTATCTGGTGGCCAAGGTTGTTCTCGTAGCAGTCGATGGCAAGGTCGAAGCAAGCGGCGCATGCGTTGTCGTCCTCCATGATCCGACGTATCTGGTCGCGGCATCTGATGAGGGGCGAGTGGGAGATGAGGGTCTCCAGCTCCAGCACGTACCGTCCCATAAGATCGGCCATTAGCCGTGTCTTCTCCGCGTAGCATTTCCGTCGCCGCTCGGTCGCAAGACCTTCACACCTTCCCACGTGCATGGACACTCGTGGACCCATCAACCGGAGCATCCCTATGGCGTCCACCGACCGTGCGGCCGTGTATACGACCTCCTTGGCGCAGTGGGCCGTATCACAAGCGGTGGGGTAGTTGGGACAGCTGCACTCCTCGGTGTTATCGGCGCACGCATCGCACTCCTGGCACCTTCGGGCGAGCGAGCCGTCGTCCCAGACCAGGTCCTTGGCACGTCGTGCGGTCCATTCCGCGACATCGAGGTCCCCGAACGCAGTGTCGAAGCCCTTGGTGAATATGTCGTAGCTGGTCACCTTGAAGTCGCATAGGTTATCTTCAGGTGTGAGCTCGGTGACAGTAGTGAGCTCGTCCCTGAGGTACTCAGGCCGCAGCATGTCGCCGAGGCAGACGGGTACCGTGTAGATGGGCGTGTCCTCCGTGAAGGACCACTCAGCGCAGAACCGTCTCCCGTCCGGATCGAGGATATCACCTGCGTCGCACATGAGCACGACATAGGCACGGTCCACGTCATCATAGGAGAGATCGTCGATGGTCGTGTACGATGGGACCACCTCCTTCCCGAGCCCGAGGGCCTCCAGCAGGATGAGCATGCTCTCGTCTTCATCCCCCTCCGGAAGGAGCCCGTCCGGGAGCACGAGAACGTTGCCGCGGGCTACCTCTTTCAGCAGATGGGATGCTGTATCCGCTGTCAGCTCTCTTCCCGAGAGGGCCTGCTCGCGCTGATCACTGCAGCTCGCACCGTCCGCGATGGCGGGCAGCGTGAGGAGAAATACAACGAGCAGGTGCCCTATGACCTGTGTAACAGGACTCCCCGGAACGAGTCTCCCCCCCATACTGTCTCTCTTGGAGAGGAGCAGAATTAAGAGTCTTTGCCACTGACCGGCCGGGGCCACATCCCGGCCACTCCCCCGCGCTTCAGGTCGACCACCGGCGCCTCTTCGTTACCGAGCCCGACTCGCAGCACGCCGGACCCGTCGGTCTCACCGACCACTGCTGACGTGAACGGCCCGTCCAACTCCCTGATAAGCGCCTCCGGCCTGTCCGTAGTGAACACGAACCCCCGTGCGGGGTATACAAGCGACCAACGGTCCACGGGGAGTCCTTCGGGGCAGGGAATGCGGTCGGCGTGGACGATACCGCCCACGGAACTGGTCTCTAAAAGCATCCCGATCGTACCGATTATCCCCGGATTGCTTGCGTCCTTGCCCGCCGTCGCCAAGTGGGTCGCGGCCACTGCCCGTACAGCATCATGTGCCTTACGGTACCGTTCCGGTCCCTCATTATCGGGAGGACGCCACGCTAGCGGCCAACGCGGATGCGCCTCTCCCGCGAGGTCCACCGCGACCACGATGGCGTCACCGGGGGAACCGCCACTCGAAGTGAGAAGGGCGTCACGGGGCACTGTCCCGAGCGCCGTCGCGCTCACTCCTGTCCGTGGTGCGTCGGGATGGATGTGCCCACCGACGACCGGGACGCCTAGCAGCGCTGCACCCTCGTTGAGCCCTTCGAGCACGCTGGGAAGGTCGTGATCGTGCGCTGACACGACGTTGACGATAGCGAGGGGTGTCCCCCCCATAGCTACGACGTCGTTGACGTTCACGAGCACTGCGCACCTTCCTGCGAACCGCGGATCGGCCTCCACTAGATCGGCGATTATACCGTCCGCAGCAAGGAGCAGTAGCTCATCGCCGCCGCGATCGATGACTGCCGCATCCTCGCCCCAGCTCGAGGAAGGGACGCCAAGGGTCTTGCAGGCTTCGCCCAAGGGCGATTTCCGAACGAAACCCCGGTGCTCCCTGACTGCCCTTGCGAGGGCATGGACGTCCATACAAAGGGAGGTCCCGTTCGGTTTTAAGAGTATTTGCCCCGACATCCCGCCTGACAGATACGATGTATTGTCATCCCTGAGTAGAAAGCATAAGGTTTTTATTGGCCATCCTCGGAAGAAAGCTCGTGATGCGCCCATGAAGATCGACAGCCTTGACGTATCTATCCTGCGTCACCTTCAGAATGACGCACGGACCTCTTTCAATGCGATCGCCAAGGCCTGCGGCACGACCACCGATACGGTGAGCAAACGTTTCAAACGCATGGTCCGCGACGGTCTGGTCCGCAAGACCACGATCATCAAGGACCCCCGTCGGTTCGGTCAGGACTGCATCGCCATCTTCGGCATATCCGTGGGGAGACCTGCGACCGACTCATCTCTGGAGCAGCTACAGCGCGTCCCCGGTGTGCTCTTCTGCAGCCGTAGCTTCGGTTCTCACGACATCATCGGTATCGTCGTCATGGACTCGATCGACCATCTGGGGAGCGTCCAGGAGCGCATCCGGGAGATCCCCTCGATCAAGGACCTGCACATCAGCATCTTCGTGGGTGATCACCGGCTCTGCAAGAACAACCTGGAATTCGATATCGAGGGTGACCGCTGGGAAAAGAAGGTAGGTGAGGTCTGATGGCGGGCGACATGGACGAGATCGATCACGGGATCATCATGCGGCTCGAGAACGATGCACGAACGCCGTTCTCGGTCATCGCCAAAGAGCTGGGAACGTCGGTCGATACCATCCGCAACCGCTTCCGCAAGCTACAGCGCCTTGGGATCGTCCGCGGATCGACTGCGGTCATCCGGCCCGAGAAGCTGGGGTACGAGGTCATCGTGTTCTTCGGCGTCACCGTGCGACCGGGCTCCCAAGAGCAGCTACTGGACAAGATCATCAAGATCCCATCGATCATACTAGCAACTCAGACGGTAGGACCTCACGACGTGATGGCCATCGGGGCCGCGAAGAGCTTCGCTCACCTGAACAACATCGTGCAGGCCATCCGCGATCTCCCGCAGGTCTCAGGTCTTGATATGACGTTCAGCATGGGACCAATGGAGCTCCACTCCCAGTACTTCCTGTTCTAGGTGAAACGCTCCGGCCGACAGGTATTTATCCGAGCACGGGCTCTATCCTGATAGGAGAGCGTCGTGCATTTCGTTCCGTACGGTAGAAGGGGTCAGAACCAACCGGTCATCCTCGTGCTCGTCCTCGTCATCGGGCTCATAGTCACGACGTATGTGGGCGGTGACCTTATCGAGACGGTCGGGGAGGGTCTACGTTCGTTCTGGAAGAGCTTCAGCGGAGAAAAACAGGCCCTGGAGACCCGTATTGAAGTGATCACAGTCTATGGTTCCGTGGACGTGACAGGCCCTCGTGCCAATCCCTACTGCGCGGCCGGCTGTTCGCCCGATGACGCGAGCCTCAGGCTCGTGCTCAAGATAAAGAACACCGGAGAACACGACATCAAGCGGGGCCATTATGACAAGCTCAAGGTCTACATGGGCGGTGTGCCGCTGGACAACGGCACTGGCTATCGCCTCGACCATACAGTGGACCTCGGTAAGCGGGACGGTATGATGGACATCCCTCTCAACGTCACCTGTGAACAAGTAGGGGGCTCCACGGATTCGGCCGTGACGTTCGAGGTCAGACCACCAAAGGGACAGGTCGGCTCGATCGAGGTCGGGTGTGCTGAATGTTGTGGTGAGCACACGTCCTGCCTGACTGCCTGCTGAAGGGCGTGACCGCCCCATTAATTACTTAAGCCTGGCCCGGGAAGGCTGCAGTCATGTCCGAGCGGTACGATATCGTGGTCATCGGCGGCGGCCCCGGCGGGTACGCGGCTGCCATCAGGGCTGCACACCAGGGCCTTTCCATCGCCATCGTGGAGGAGGAAGGGCTCGGGGGTACATGCCTGAACCGCGGCTGTATACCGACCAAGGCACTGATCGCCTCGAGCTCGCGCTTCGCCTCACTCAACAAACTCGAAGAGCACGGCATATCGGTCCAGGACCCGTCGTTCTCTTACGCTACGATGGCCTCACGGAAGGACCGGGTTGTCGAAGCGAACCTTGCCGCACTGGAGAAGCTCATTGCGGCGAACGGTATCACTGTAATCTCAGGCCGAGCAAGGATCGTCGACGGGGGTGCCGCGGTGGACGTGTCGCTCGCCGACGGCGGAACGCAGAAGCTCGATGCGAGCGATCTCATAATCGCCACGGGCTCACACGCCGCCTGCCTGCCCTTCATCACTCCGGACCACGAACGTATCCTTTTCTCGGACGACCTTCTGAAGCTCACCGAGCTGCCAGCGAGCCTCACCATCATCGGCGGGGGTGTCATCGGATGCGAGTGGGCCTCGATCCTCGCCGACCTGGGATGCGAAGTGACCATCGTCGAGCTGATGCCCACCCTGCTCCCCGGCATGGACAAGAGGGCCGCGAACCTGGTCAAGCGGAGCCTGAAGTCCAAGAGCGTCACCATCCTTACCAAGGTCTGCGTGACCGGCGTGAGCGTTGACGGGGCCGATACCGTGACGACTCTCGAGTCCGGCGAGGAGGTCCGCTCGGAACGGACCCTCGTGTGCGTGGGCCGGTCCTGCAACACCAAGGACATCGGTCTGGAAGAGGCCGGCGTGGAGCTCGATAAAGGCAGCATCGTCGTGGACAGGTTCCTTAGGACAGCTAATGACCACATATTCGCCGTGGGCGATGTCGTGGGAGGCCTCATGCTCGCCCACAAGGCCAGCTGGGAAGGGGAAGTGGCCGTCCACAACATCCTCCATCCTGATGAAATGGTGGACGCTACCGACGCGCTCATCCCATCAGTTGTGTTCACTAGCCCGGAGATCGCCGTGTTCGGTAGGACAGAGGAGGAGCTCAAGGCAGAGAACATCGCCTTCCAGACCGGAAGGTTCTCGTTCGCTGCCAACGGTAAAGCCCTGTGTTCAGGAGAGTCGGAAGGTTTCGTCAAGGTCCTCGTCGGTGAGGGCGGATGCATCCTCGGAGCCACTATCGTGGGCCCGGATGCATCGTCGCTCATCCCGTCGCTGCTCGTCCCCGCCGTCACGGGTGTGGACGTGGAGCTGGTCTCCGATGTCGTGTTCCCTCATCCCACCCTCGGCGAGGTCGTGAAGGAGGCTGTGGATGACGCCCAGGGAAGAGCGCTGCACAAGGCCGCCGCGAAGCGGTGACAATACCTTTAAATCTTGGGAGCACTCAGCCAGCGATGCTGCCCATAGGACGCCTTCCCGAGGCGTGAGGGCGGTGGTTCGGGCTCGTAGCTCAGCCGGTTAGAGCGCCGGTCTTATATGGCCTGTGCTCATACACAGCCTAGGACAGCCGGAGGTCAGGGGTTCAAGCCCCCTCGGGCCCATGGGGGAGGTCTTTGGACCTCCCCCGATAACCTCGCAGTCCAGTCAGAGCTGCGGACATTTTATATCCTAGGACTGATTAACCATTAGGGGAACGATGGCGAGGACGACCGTTGCCGTGCTCATCGTGCTGTCATTACTAGCAACTGCCCAGGTATCGGTGGACGCGAACTGGGACAAGATCGGTAGCGGTAAGGCATATACCGGCATGACCTCCTACTTTAAGGTCACCATCAGGAACCTGGATCGGGACGATAGCGTACGGACGTCCCTGCTCATCACCGTGGAGAGCGAGGACCTCCATCTGTCGGGACCAATGGACTGGCAGAGCCTCCTTCTCGACCGGGCCATGTACACCCATCCCTTCCACCATGGCGAGGTGGACACGGACCTGGAAACATGGGCTGTGGACGTTGTGTACGACCACCCTACGGAGTACTATTTCGGTATCGAGCCCGATGAGCAGTGCGAACCGGGGACATACCGCATCAACATTGGTGTCCGCGGATTGAATCCGGACGGATCCTGGGCCATCGTCGATTCCAAGGTCCTCATGCTGAGAGTGGAGGAGAGCATCGACGTGGTCCTCCCGGAAGTCGAGCTCCTAGTGGGCGGTGATGCAAAGAACTTCGGCCTACTGGTCGTGAACCGCGGAAGAGCGATTGAGCGGATCGAGGAGGTCTCGGCGACGTTCGAGCTCCTCACACCCGAGTGTGAAGGCCAGCTGCTCTTCTGCGACCTGACCGACCGGCCATGCGATGCGACCGAATGGCGGTTCCGTCCACAGCGCAAGGGAGCGCGCATCGTATCCGAGGACAACCCGATCATCCCCTACACGATCAGGATGGACGAACGGTTCATCTGTGACGATCCCGATTATTGCGGGACATGCGATTTCCGGATCAACGTCACCTACATAACCGAATACACGGACCTCCTTCTCAGACGCAGCTATTCTTCCCAGATCAAGGCCGATGGTCTGGCACCCATTATCATAAGGGCCGGTGAGCGATCCGATGTCCATGTACGGCTGATCGGTGCCATGGAGAGGGACAATGAACCCCATTATAACGGCATCCCTGGTGAAGAGCTCGAGATACCGGTACTCATCAAGAACGTGGGCAGAGGCTATGCTCACAGCTGCGAGGCGCTGATAGCCGTCCCAGCCTTCCGCGGTACGGCCGCCCACGAAATCTTCCAGATCGTATCTCCCTTCGAGGGGCAGGAGGTCGGGATGGACCTGGTCAGCGACAGAGTGTTTTTCGAGAGGCTCGCACCTGAAGAGGTCGAGGAGGTCATGTACGTCCTGGCCATCAGCCCTGACGCTCGGGACACCCTTGAAGGGATACCCGTCTTTTTCGACGTGGAATGCATGGACGGATTCGGACGGCAGTACAGTGCCAAGAAGGACGGTGGATGGGATGATTTCTACATCACCATATCCCGACCGGTCCCGCCCGAGCTCGAGCTCGATATCATTGCGGCAAGTGACGTCATCGACGGCGAACCCTTCCGTGTCGACATCACGCTCACTAACATAGCTCCAACTCCCGCTCACGATTGTACGCTGTCGGTAAGCTGGTCAGGCCCTATCCCTGTGGTAGGTAACGGGCACCTGTCCCTTAGTCGTCAGCTCGGTCCTGATACGCCCTATTCCCGCGTCATGGAGTTCAACGTCGTGGTACCGGAGGACATCAAGTCCACATGGCAGGGAGCAGCTCCCGGATCGCTACGCTTCAGCGGCACGTTCACTGCATGGTGTACGGACCCGCAGGGGGCGAGCCTCGCCACGACATCGAGCTCGCTCAGCTTTGCTGTGCGGGAGCGCGAGTCCGCGTTCAGAAAACGTCGCGACAGCTCGTGGTCGAGCCCCGGCATCGTCGAGGAGGATGTGGTCCACGTGGAGGACAGACTGGCCTGGCGAGGAATCCTCGGGCTGGGGGTCCTGGTAGTCTTCATCTGGCTGATCGTCATGCTCAACCATCTCCAGCGGATGGAGTTCACACCAATTGTCGTGTCCGATGAGGGGCGGGAAGGGAAGAAGCGCGAAAAGGAGCCATCCGACGAGGACGTCGATGAGCTGTAGGCCACAAGCCCACAAGAGGTAGTGCGCGGGTTGACAGGTTTAAATAATCCACCTGCCTTTCTGAGACCATGAAGGTCACGGTCCTCAACGGGAGCCCCAAGGGCGATATCTCCGTAACAATGCAGTACGTCCGCTATATCCGCAAGCGCTTCCCCGGGCACGAGTACGTGGTGCATGATATATCCCATCGCATCAAGAAGCTGGAGCGTGACGATGCATCGTTCAAGGAGGTGATCGACGACGTCAGTTCGTCCGATGTGGTACTGTGGGCATTTCCCCTATATCATATGCTGGTCCCATCCCAATACAAGCGGTTCATCGAGCTGGTGTTCGAGCGGGATGTAGTGGAGGCGTTCAGTGACATCCACGCTGCTGTGCTGACCACGTCCATACACTTCTTCGACCATACCGCTCACGCCTACATGCACGCCATCTGTGACGATCTTGGGATGCGGTACGTCGGCTTCCATTCGGCCGAGATGAGCGATCTGCTAGAAGAGAAGGGACGCGACCAGCTCGTGCTGTTCACAGAGGACCTCTTCGACGCCATCGAACACAAGAGGATCACATCACGGGCGAACCCACCCGTGAACACCGTCCCCTGGGACTATCTACCCGGCGCCGTCACCCAGACCATCGATACTAAGGGCAAGCGCATAGTCGTGCTCACCGACGGTGTAGAGGGGAACCTGGGCCGGATGGTGGAGCGTTTCACGAAGAGCCTTGCTAGAACGGTAGAGGTCCACGACATCAACGATATCCCACTGAAGAACGGCTGCCTCGGATGCTGCAACTGCGGTCTGGACAACGAGTGTGCCCAGAAGGACGGCTTCCCGGATTTCTACAACGAGAAGGTCCGGACAGCGGATGTCGTAGTATTCGCGGGGAAGGTGACCGACCGCCACCTCTCCTCCCAATGGAAGAAGGTCTTCGACCGCTCGTTCTTCCACACGCACATCCCGGCCCTTATGGGCAAGCAGTTCGGTTGGATCGTTGCGGGTCCGCTGGGTCAGCTCCCCACTCTTAGAGCTACGTTGGAAGGCGAGGCCGAACTGGGGAGGGTTAACCTAGTGGACATCGTGACCGATGAGTCCGGTGACGCAAAGACTGTTGACGCTCTGATCCTGTCCCTCGCTGAGCGCCTCATCAGGTATTCTGACTCCGGTTACAGCGGGACACGCACGTTCCTTGGAGTGGGTGGTGACAAGCTATTCCGCGACTTCATATACAACAGCAGGTTCGTGTTCCAGGCCGATCATGCTTTCTACAAGAAGCACGGTTTCTACGATTTCCCCCAGCATGAGTACAGTACCCGCCTCCTCAACACCGTCATGACCGGCTTTACGTGGATACCGGCGTTCAAGAAAGAGTTCAAGAGGCGCACGAAAAAAGAAATGATAAGGCCACTCGAACGGCTGATCGATGAGTAAGCAGCATTTAGAATTTGGTGCGCCGGTCGGGA
>CAZFHY010000026.1:0-40747 GCA_964519305.1 Candidatus Undinarchaeota archaeon | reverse complement strand
CCACGCACATCCCAAGGGCACCCAGGCCGGAGCGACCGCGCTCGTCCAGGCGTGCGAGGCCTACTCGAAGGGCGTGTCCATCGAGGCCTACAGCAAGGACCACCCCGAGCTCAAGGACGCCATCGCGTTCTTCGGGAAGAAGAAGTGAGGGCTGTCGGCACGAGGAACGCGGCGACCTGAATATAAAGGTCGGTGAGGATGAGCAGACAGTGCGCGCTATCGATGAGAAGATGCCCGACAGGAGCATGAATCGCGGTCTGAAGTCCCCCGTCGTTATCCGAAAGCCCATACGTCACATTATCGTAAGGAATATATAGAACTTGCTACACTAATATTAACGTTTTATTAAATTAGGTGTGGCGATATGGAAGGACTCTCAAGTAAAGAGATCGAGATAGTCTCGTATCTTGAGCTCAATGAGAGATCCTTCTTCACCAGGAAAGAGATCCTACGGTTCTTCAAGAACGAGAACGATCTTGGCGTCTACCTTCATCGATTGAAGAAGAAGGGAAGGATACTGAAACTGACCAAGGAGAAATACTACCTCATACCCGTGAGAGCTTTCCGGGGGCACTGGTCCGAGCATCCCTTCATAATCATTGATGAGATGTTCGATGGGAACGATTATGTGATCCGCGGAATGGCTGCTGCCCATTACTGGGGCCTTATCGAACAGATACCGACGATGATCGAGGTCCAGTGCATGAACCGGCAGGGGAAAAGAACGATCTTTGATTTCACGATCATCTTCAAGCGGACCAGGAAGAACGGTCTTCAAAGAGCAGTGATAAGAAAGGTCAAGGGACATTCGTTCCGTATCGCGCCGAGGGAGGATGTTATAGAATGGCTGAACTCAAGAGGATGACCGAAGCCCAGTTGCGTTACCTTGCTGGGGAGAAGGGATTCAATCTCATCTATCTGGAGAAGGATTATTTCCTTACGATGCTGCTCTTCTATCTCAAGGATATCAAAGGGATCGTGTTCAAAGGCGGAACCGCTCTCAACAAGATATTCCTTTGCCATAAGAGATTGAGCGAGGATCTGGACTTCTCATGTACGAGGGATATCCAGAGCATCAAGAACGAGATAGAAATCATGTTGAAGGACCACAGGGCCTTCTTTCCTGCCATCTCTTTCGACAACATGACGGAAGACTCCACACGGATGATAATCCGCTACAAAGGGTATTTCCAGAGGGATAGTTCATTGATCCTGGACCTGAACAGAAAGGCTTCGGTCATCCTCGAACCGTCAGAAATGAAGGTCCCACACTTCTATGAACTGATACCGGAGTTCACGATCACGACACTCTGCCAGGACGAGCTTGTTGCAGAGAAAGTACGTGCAATGATAACAAGGAACCAGCCAAGAGACTACTTCGACGTCTACATGATAATCTCGAGGAACAAGAAGATCGATATGGACCTCGTCAGGAGCAAGGTCAAAGAGGCTCAGGAAGAGTTCAGTATCGAACGTATCTTCAGGAATGCAAGGAAGATCTATTCGATGTGGGAACAGGACATCGGACATCTCACGAACGAGTTCGTTGATTACCACACCGTTGTGAAGGCTCTGAAGAAGGAATTCAAGTACAAGACCTGAAATCACTGTTCTCGGGCCTCCGGATAAGATCTGGTCAGACCACCTCGCTGCAGCACTTACCTTTGCATCCACCAGAACCCCTGGGCGTCGAGGTTCGTTAGACCCGCCTCCTTCGCCGTGCTGACGACGTCCACGTACTCCTCGCCGGTCACCGCCCTGGATATCTCCGGATAGTCGTACGCCTTGTAGGCCGGGCGGTACTGGGCCATGATGTTGACATAGGTGTCCTTCGGGAGGTTCTCAGCGATCCACTCCATGACCTTCTCCGACCCGCTGACACCGTTCGGCATCACAAGATGGCGGATCATCAAGCCCCGCTGCATGACGCCGTCCGCTGCAGGGTGCGCCACGCCGACCTGGCGGTGCATCTCCAGCAGAGCCTTCCTCGTGACCTCGGGATAGGTGTCCGCCCCTGCCGAGTACTTGGCCGCCATCGCGCTGTCCCAGTACTTGATGTCGGGCAGGTAGATGTCCACCACCCCGTCGAGGACCCTCAGGACCTCGAGCCGTTCCCAGCCGCTTGTGTTCCACAGGAGCGGCAGGCGGAGCCCTTCCCCCGCGGCCACGTCGAGGGCCTTGAGGACGTGCGGGGAATAGTGTGTCGGGGTGACGATGTTGATGTTGTGGCACCCGATCCCCTGGAGATTGAGCATCATCCCCGCGAACTCGTCGATGGTGCGTACCATGCCCCTGCCCAGATGGCTCAGCTCCGAGTTCTGGCAGAACACGCATCGCAGGTTGCAGTGGGTAATAAAGATCGTCCCGGACCCGCCGCTGCCGACCAGCGGTCGTTCCTCGCCGAAGTGCGGACCGGCCGACGAGATCATGAGCTCCGCGCCGGGGGCCTGACAGGTCCCCTTCTTCCCTCCCAGACGGTCGACACCGCACCTTCTCGGACAGAGCTCGCATGCCTCCATGACCTGCCAGAGGTCGTCCGCCCGTTCTCCCAGCTCGCCCGACTCGTGGAGTTCTAGGTACGCCGGGAAACCAGGTTCTCTGACAGGGCCCTCTATCTCGGCCTCCCCTATGGTGGCGTTCCTTGCAACGACTGCCCTTCCCGCACCGGCGACATCGCCCCCCTTTGGGCCGTACAGGTCCGCATACACTCCCCACCCCAGGACGCCAAGGCCCAGGATTCCAAGCTTCCTGAGCATCTCCCTTCGGGTGACCTCTTCAGGAACGGGATCGTCCATTCTTCCTCCTCTGAATAGTATGTCCGTCCATCCTTATCACGTTACCGATGGCGCTCCAAGAGGTCCACGGGACCGGGCGGCCAGGATGACGAGGCTGCTCGTCTTGAGCAGGGCGACCACGACACAGCTCCCAGCGAGCCCCAGGACGGGCAGCAGCACCACGCCGCCCACGATCCCTCCCAGCCAGCCGCCGGCGAGGTCCGCTGCGTACAGGGTGCCTGCGGTCCCACCCAGGTCCTCTTTGTCCTTCAGGTACAGCTCGTTCGCCAGCGGGAACTGGGCGCCTATCAGGATTCCGCACACGAACGAGACGACGAGGAACACCATCTTCACGGGAACGGTCGCGCCGGGTCCGCCCAGGTAGGGGAGGAGCACGTGGAACAGCAGCCCCAGCACCAGAGAGAGACAGATGATCGCCACCTCGGTCGTGATGAAGGACCGCATATGGTCCTCAGTCAGCGACAGGCGCCGTGTCATCACCGTCGCACCCGCGGCCGCGCCCGCCATGAAGGACGTGACCAGGAGCCCGATCCAGGAGAACACGTGACCGTAGACCGATTGGAACGTGAAGATGAGAGCAAGGTCGAACATCATACCGGCAAAACCCGTCGTCGCGATGCAAAGGGGGATGGCCGGGCCGACAAGGTCGACACCCCGGGACCGTACCACGAAGACAAGACCGATAACGGCCAGGAACAGGGCGACGAACATCCACAGACGCAGCCCCCCGGCCCACCTGAACGGTCCGCGGAGGTAGGGCGAGTAGAGCGCGTTCCAGTGGGAGACGCTGTAGAACGTCCCCAGGGGTCTCAGGTCGCGGTTGATCTCCCGGCTGCCCCCCTCGATGAACCCCGAGAACCAATCCTGCCAGCGCGGGTGCAGCTTCTTCTCGATGTGCCGTGCGACGGGCACGGTCGTCCTGATGCCCCGTTCTCCCGACCGGTCCACAAGACGCTGCCTGTCGAGCAGGAGGACCTCCTCGGAGCGTGATGCGAGGAAGAGGTTCACGTCGTCGCCCGGGAACACCCGTACGTTCGGGAACACGTCCGCGAGCGTTGCGAAGATGCAGCCGTTGAGGTCTTTCAGCTCGTCGGTCATGTAGGATAGCGAGCCGGGCAGGCCGATGACCAGGATGCCGTCGTCGTCCAGCCGCTCCCTCACCAGGGAGAAGAACTCGTGCGTGAAGAACCGGTTCGTCTGCAGGTCGGACGGGTCGGACAGGCCTACAAGGACCAGGTCGTACGTATCCTGCACCGTCCTGAGGAAGAGACGGCCGTCGGTGTGCTCCACCCTGACCTTCGGGTCGGTCAGCTCGGACTCGGTGAGCGGTGTCGGGAACCGTCGCACCAGCTCGAGCAGCAGCGGGTCCAGCTCCACGTAGTCCACCGATGCCACCGACGGGTGCTTGAGCACCTCGTTGATGACGCCACCGGCACCGCCGCTCAGGACCAGCAGTCTTTCGGGCCCCGGATGCGCCAGGAGCGGGAGGTGGACGAACTCCTCGACGAACACGATGTCGGGGACGGGGGTCAAGAGCTGAGGGATGCCGTCCAGGAAGAATATGTACTGTCCCTCGTTCTCGGCGACGCAGATGTTGCCGTGGACCGAGTTCTGGTAGTGGACTATGTCCAGGTCCCTCCACTGGGCGCGTACCGAACGGTCGTGGAGCGCGTCTGCGCCGCCGGCGAAGGCCAGGTACCCCGCTACCAGCAGCAGGGTGCAGGTGACGGCGGTGAGCGTCCGTCGGGGGGCGACCAGGACGAGGCAGACCAGGAGGTTCAGCACCGCGAGACCTGCGGCCATCTGGAACGCGTGGAGGTAGGGGATCAGGAGGTACGTCCACACGATGCCGCCTGCGATCGTGCCCACCGTCTCGTAGACGTAGACCCTGCCGACAGAGGACGCGTCAGTGGTGGCGGACGTGGAGAACAGCCTGCAGCCGAGGGGGAACAGTGCACCGTGGGACACGCTCACGGGCAGGAGGACGAGGAACGACGACCAGAGCATCGACAGGAAACCGATGGTCTCGCCGATGGACACGCCGAGGACGGGTTTCAGGACGCGGGTCGCATAGAGCGCTGCGAACAGGGATACGGTGAACACGATGGTGACGGCAGCGAACGTACCGGCAGTGTCTTTGGTCCGCTCGGCCCGCTTCCCCAGGATGAAGCAGCCGGCCGCCTCGAGGACGAGCCAGTTGGCGAGCACGATGCCGATGGAGAGCTCGTTGCCGGAAAAGACGACTAAAAGCTCGCGCAGGAGCATCATCTGGGCGACCAGGCCGCTGAGGCCCATGGTCAGGACGGCAAGGCGGAGACGGTCCTCCGTTGCCGGGGGGTCCGTGACGTCTCCGGCTGCGCCCATCCCTGCTTTCAGTGGGCGGACAGCTTTTTCAACCCTACCCTTCCGGGCCGGTCACGCGCCCGCAGGGACCGGATACCAGGTCACCGTGAGGTCACGGCCGTTGCGGCTGGCAGACAATGCCGGAATGCCCACAGTTCGAAGGAAGTGTGGCCGGCACCTTGGGCTCATGCTTCCTGAGCTCGGTCAGGGTGTACAGGTTGAGCACGAGGGTGAGCACGACCACGACCAGCACCAGTTGCAGCAGCGTGCGGTCGTCCATATCGGCCCTCTAGGGAGTGCAGGGATATAAGCCTACGGACGGGCGTCAGCGCCCGGTCCCTGTCCCGTCGTCCGCAGGAGGTCGGGGAGGCACAGGCACGTGAGCACGATGCAGGCGGCAAGGGGCACCATCATCGTGAGGACGACGAGCGTCTGCACGCCCGGTGTGCCGGCGAGGGCTGGGGCCTCGAGCGCGGTAAGGTCCCGGGTCGTGTCCCAGCACTCCCAGGTGATCATCAGGCCCCGGGTGAGAGCTGCCGCTAATAGGTCGTCGTGTACCATGGGGGTGGCCCGCTGTCGTCTCCCTTTCCCTTCCCTCTGATGGATGGTGCACCGTAGCGGATTATAAAACCTTCCAAAGCGCTCAAGGGGCGTCCGTCCCGTGGTAGAGGCCCCAACAGCCCCCAACGACGTACCTGTCACCGCCACCCAAACACAACCTTTATCTACCCCCTGCGCCGGCGCCTCGCCCGTGCACTACGCGGGTCTGGACGAATGCGAGCATCTCGTAGACACCATCATCGACGGGTACGAGCGCGTCCTGGGCATCGAGTTCGGAGAGCGGCCCGCCGTGCGCGTCGGCGACAAGGCCGCGTACACCGAGTTCCTCCAGCGCACCAGCCCGCACTACCGCGAGGACGCCTCGCCCAAGGAGCTGGAGATGGCCGCCAACATGTTCCGGATGCTGGGCGCGGGCATCTACGACGATACCACTCATACCGTCCTCATCAGCGACTTCGTGCTCGAGGAGCCGGAGCTGTACGGGCCGGGACAGCTGGAGTACACCATGGCCCACGAGGTAGCACACGCGCTCCAGGCCAACGTCCTCCAACGGCACGGCACCGAGTGGAGGATGCCGGGGTTCCGCGAGGCAGGGGAGATGGACTACGCCACCGAGTGCGAGATGTTCACCGAGATGGCCGTCATGGAGGGGTTCGGCGAGTACGCGGCCCTCACCCTGTTCACGGCCATCGGCGACGAGGGACCGATGGAGGCCGCCGGGCTCGCGTTCGCCGAGCAGAAGTGCGCGGAGTACCACGAAATGGCCGAGAGGTTCCCGGGGATGGTCGACGACATCATCGCGTACCGGACCGCCGTCGGTAACGGCGTCCCAAAAGAAGAGCTGGGACCGCGCACCGATACCAAGGTGAACCAGTACCGGATCGGGTTCGGGTACATCACCGACTAGGTCGCTAACGGAAGGAGCGTGGAGGACATTCTCGCACACCCGCCGCTGCGGCCCGAGGACATGCTGCCTGCGTGACGGGTAGCGGACCGCCCTTTCATCGGCCTCGCGCAGGAACCTATTTGAAGCTAGACGTCCTTACGGGAACGAGGGCTCCGCAAGGGGAAGGACCGTGGTCAGCCAGCAGCTCGTGTACGCCATCCAGTACTACGTCAACCGCGGCACACCGCCGTGGATGATACGCCGACTGCTCGTGAACGCAGGGTGGCCTCCGGCCGAGGTCGACGCCGCGCTCCCCATGGACGGGCGGCCCGCCGTCTACCGGCCGGCCCATCCCTCCCACACGTCCGGTGCGCCCGCCCGGGACAGGACGGCGCTCATGTGGGCCGTCCTCGTCGGCGTCCTCGTCCTCGGGCTGGTTGGCGTCATCGCCTCGGTCTACATGGAGGGGACGCCGCCGACCATCACCATCGAGGGCGTGGAGGCGGGAGCGGTCTACGCCACGGCGGTCACGCCGAAGGTGACCATCGAGGACGCGCACCTGTCGGTGCGTACCGTCACACTCAACGGTGAGCCGTACGAGAGCGGGACCGAGGTGAGCGACGAGGGCGATCACACCCTCACGGTCGTCGCCACGGACTCGGCCGGGAACGAGGGGACGAAGGCGTTCTCGTTCACCATCGACCGGACCGGGCCCAAGATCAAGGTCAGCGGGATAAAGGAGGGCGGGACCTTCGACCAAGAGGCCATGCCCTTCGTCACCGTGGACGACTACAACCTCCGCGTCAAGGAGGTCCTGCTCAACGGCGAGCCCTTCGAGAGCGGCACGTGGGTCACCGAGCCGGGGAAGCATGAGCTGGAGATCACCGCCGAGGACGAGGCGGGCAACACCGCCACCCGGACCGTGACGTTCACCATCAAGGGGCGGCCGGTGCCATCGGCCACCCCGTCACCGACACCACGGGATGATCCGTCGCCGTCGCCCACGAAGGCGCCCTCGCCGTCACCCACCAAGGCACCATCACCGTCGCCGACGAAGGCCCCGTCACCAACGCCCACTAAGGTCCCCTCACCGTCGCCGTCGCCCACCAAGGCCCCGTTACCGACGCCCACCTCGACGCCTGAGCCCACCCCGGAGCCATCGCCGTCCCCCACGGCAGCGCCGTGGCCATCCGAGACGCCGCCGGGGGAGCCCGCCGACTGCGGGCACGACTACGCGTGCTTCCTGGACCTGGCCGCCGACTGCAGCGGGGCGGCGGTCAACGTGACGGAGGAGGGGGTGGAGCCGGTCGAGACGTTCGTCGTTAGCATGATGGAGGATGGGACCTGCGGCTTTGCGATCATCTACAAGGAGCTGATCGTGGGGTGCGAGTTCGATACACTGGACGGCATGGTCGGTCTCCTGGAGAAGCTCCCCGACCACGCGGAGACCGGCGACCCGGGCTGCCCGTTCGACAGCAGCTTCGGGGATTGCGAGCCCACGGGCGACTGGGCGGCCGCCTCGCACTGCGAGTACGACGCGAGCCTCATCCCGGCCAGCGAGGGCATCAACGACATGGCCGATGACATCTCCGACAGCATGAGGGCGCGCATACTGATGGACATACAGACCAAGAACGAGAAGGTCATGCTCAGCATCCCCTCGACCATCAGGATGGAGCGTGAATGGGGCACGAGGGACATCTACGTCGCGATCAACAACATAGTGGAGGAGGAGCGGTGCTTCTGCGTCTACCCGCACCTCGCCGCCCTGGACGGCCAGGGCTCCCTCGAGCTCCAGCTCGACGCCACCTTCATCGACGAGCTGGAGGAGATGGGGCTCGACGACCTGCTCTCGCAGCTGCGGGCGGCCGTTCCCGCTGCGTGCCTGGACGGACCCGCCGAGTGCAGCCCCAACACATGGTTCACCGACCCGGGCGGCGTGAAGGTGTTCGGGGAGCAGGCGAACACCATCCCCACCACCCTCCAACTCCCGGATGACCCGGCGACCGCGCCGGCGGGGGAGTGGATCTTCCACGTGGACGTGTGCGAGTACCTCCCCCTATGCGACGTCTGGAGCGACGACGGCATCGAGTGCCTGGAACCGGCCGAGGGATGCAACGCATGCGAGCGCGAACTGTGCGCGTACGTGCCCGACGCCGAGTGCAACGTCACCCACCGGGACCGCTGCTACGAGTGGTACGGGGTGGAGGAGTTCACACTCACCATCGAGGACGGGTAGCGAGCGTCGCACCGCGCGGTCATCACGGCCACTATTCAATTCGATCTGATCCCGACAGGCGGCATCACCTTCCCCGTACGCTACAGAGGCCACCGACGTCCGGGCGGATCCCCAATACCGTAACGACATCCTATACACAGAATATTAAGTTCCGGACGGGTCAGTATGTACAGGGCATGGTGTGGCACCTGGATTTGCTTCCTTCCCCCCGCTGCATCATGTCCGACCTTCTTGCTCCTGATACACTCCCCTGACAGTGTGCACCGCAACCGCTAGAACGAGCTCGAGCAGCGTGCGGTCGTCCATATCGGCCCTCTAGGGAGTGCAGGGATAAAAGCCTATGGCCGGTCTCCCCGCGCTATACGGCAGGTCCACCGAAGACCTTCACGTATTTTGCCGCCGGATCACTCGCGTCCGTGAGCTGGATCTCGTTCGAATGTTCCAACGGCGGCGCTGCCATGAAGAACATGCGGTTGAGCTCCTGGGATCCGCCCACGCGGAACGACTCATCCTCGATGTTGATGGCCAGGTCCCCGTTCCCCTCCTTGAGGACCGGGCACTTGAGCTCCCCACTGGCAGCCTCGTAGTACCCATCCCCATAGCGACGGGTATCGGGTTGATAGATGTCGAACGCCAGCTCCAGCTCCATCTGCCGCTCCGGGCCGGACTGGTACTGGAGGAGCATGTCACCGATAATCCGGGCGTTGTGAGCAGAGACCATGCAGTCGAACATCATCGGCTTGTATGGATGTGTGCTCCAGGAGAATAACCCGAGCACGCAGAACACCTTCCTCTCCCCGCCGTCGGGACCGGTAACGATAATGTCGGACGCCAGCTCTTCACCGTTCAAGGAAAGGGGCCCTACGTACCCGTAGGGGCTCGTCGAGCGCCTGTCGAAGGATAAGCCCTGCTTCTGGTCCAGGAAGTGATCGACACGCCCGTAGTTCGCCGGAGGGCCATCTATTGAAGGGCACCCGAAAGGTGACAAGCAGGGAGCGTTGAGCGGTGCACCTGCCGCGGCCTGTGTCCGCACAGCGGTCAGGGTGTACAGGTTGAGCGCTAGGGCGAGCACCGTTACCGCGAGCAGCAGCTGCAGCAGCGTGCGGTCGTCCACGGTGCACCTACACCTCGCCGATGCCCTCTTCCTTCTCGATGAGGTCCACCAGCTCGCTCAGCAGCCCGGTGACCATGGCCTCGTCCTCGCCGTACACCGACAGCTCGACCTGCGGCTGGTCGCCGTAGACCACCTTGATACTGGCGCCGATGAAGGCCTTGCTGTACGCACCCTGGCCCGAGTACTCGCCGAGCATGCTCGTCTGGTCGGGGCTCACCTCCTCGTGCACGGTGTGGATGTTGTTGAACCTGCCCTTGATCAGCTCGAAGATCCTGTTGGCATCGGTCCGGACGGTCATGCTCTTGTTCCCGCTCTGCAGGGTGGGCTTCCGCTGGGCGAACTCGTCCGGAGAGAGCCGGACCCGCTCGAGGAACGGGCAGACACTGCCCACGTCCACGGGATCGATCTGGACTACCTTGGTCTCGCCCTTGTTGTTCTCGTAGGTGGTGTACCCGGTCACTGTGCCCTTCACGCACCGCATGGGGACGAGCTTGAAGATGGCGCTCTGGAACTCGTCGGGCCGGATGTTGCCCAGCTCCACGGTGGGCGAGCCGCCCTCCACCTTGAAGGCCTTGGGATAGTCGATGGTGACCTTCACCTCGGTGATCTTGAACGTGGAGTCGTTCTTCACCTTGATGCCCAGCTTCACGGCGTTGCCCTCCATGGTCTTACCACGGCGGATCACCACCTTCTCCTCGCCGATGGTCTTGCGCTTGACCATGTTGAGGTAGTAGGCAGCAGCTCCCAGCGAACCGAGGGCGGCGGCCACGATCTCCCAGTACTCCTTGAAGAACTCGATGGCGTCCGAAGCTCCGGTGCAGTACGCACGTTCCGTGTCGCAGGTCTTGCCCTGCTCGCAGTCCTTGTCCGCGCGGCAGCACTGTTTCCCGTCGATGCAGCACACGCCCGAGATGCAGTTCTCGCTGGCGCACTGGTCGTCCTCGGCACAGGCCGCGCCGTTGGACAGGCCGGTGTCACTGGCAGGGGGGACCCCCTCCCGCTTCTCCATGTCGCCACGGTCGCCGATGGATATGTCATCGCGGTTCATATCGCCTGGTTCGCCGACGCATACCTTGACGCACTCGCGGTCCATGCACTCCTTCAAAGTGTCGTGGCCGCAGGGCCCGTCACACTCGGCGCCACGGCCCTCCCGCTTGCAGATCTCGCACGGCTGCCCGCAGTCCCAGTTGCACCGAGCGCACGGGTCCTCGGGCGGCCGGTCGACCGGTACGCCCCCGCACACCTGGACGCACTCGCGGCCCCTGCACTCCTTCAAAAAGTCGTGGCTGCAGGGCCCGTCGCACTCGGCGCCACGGCCCTCCCGCTTGCAGATCTCGCACGGCTGCTCGCACTCCCAGTTGCACCGCGCGCACGGATCATCTGGAGGGCGGTCGCCACCCGCACCGGCATCAGCAGGGGGGAAGGGACCGCAGTCGTCACGCTTGTGCACGCTGAGCTCGACCGCGTTCCCCTCGACCCTGATCTCCCCGCGGTCCTTTACGAGGGCGAAGTCGTAGAAATGGAAGTACGCGTGCTCTAAACCCGGGTCCAGCGGCACCATGAAGCTCTCGCGGGCACCGTCCCGGTGGACGATCTCGAAGTGGGCCTCAGGCGGTCTGTCCGGCAGCCCGGTGAGCGTGATGAGGGTGCCGCATACCTCCACCGGCTCGCGCTCCCTGAAGAGCCTCGGTTCGATCCTGATCTGGGCACCATCCCCGCCCATGGGCTGGCCAGCGTGGGGATCGCCGCACATCCGGGGGTCGGCCCTGTGTTCGACCATGGCGCAGTTGGAGGGGTTGCCCGGGTCGACCCATTCGCCCGGGATCTTCCTGTAGTCCCCCGGGCACGGATCGTGCTCCCCTACCATGCATGCCTCCTTCCCGGTCCCGTCGTTCGGCTGGCAGCAGTTCAGTACGCCGCCCTCGGTTCTATGGTCGAAGCCCTCGCTGAAGCACCCGCGTTCGTCGGCGCCCGGGTTGAGCGGGTCGCAGATGGGCGCATCGGGCATGTCGCAGGGGCAATCGGCAGGATGGGTCCGGCAGTTCATGCCGGCACCTGTGTCGCACCCGGCCACGGATACCATGGACAGGAGCGCTGTTATGATGAGCACCGTCGTGAGGAGCGGTAGGTGGTCGCGTCGGGCCATGGCAGGGCAATCGCGTTCCAAGTATTAAACGTTTCGTCGGGGAGGTCCCGGACCGGGCCTAGAGGGACGTGACGGCACCCGAAAGGACAGGTTTATCAACTCCGGACGGGTAATTTTTATCACAAGGGCATGGTGTGGCACCTGGAATTTACTTCCTTCCCCCCGCTATACTATGCCCTATTTTCTTTCTAGGACCTGATTCCGTCCGCTCATCGTTCCCGGGATCCCAGGTCGCCAGGCTTCCAGGGCTCGTCCGTGGGGAGCGGAGGACCCGGCAGCAGGGGGTACGACGTTGGGACCGGCGTGGGGATCGGTACCGGCGTGGGGGTCGGTACCGGCGTGGGCGCAACGTACGGGAAGCAGGGTTTCATGTACGTGGCGCGCGCCCCCTGCCAGCTGTACACCCACGACATCGGGCACCCGTTCACCAGGATGCACTTGGCCCTGGGGGTGGTATCCCACAGCGATTTCAGATTGTTGTTGCACGAGCGGTCGAACACCTGGATAGAGACGTCCCGACGGTCGAGGCCGTACGCGCACCGCGTCTGGCCCGGCTCCAGGGTGCCCACCTTGTTATTTCTCTGGGAGTACACGTTGAACGGCTTCGAGTAGGCGTTCCTGGCACAGAACGTCGCTCTCCCGTCGTCCGCGGTCCTCACCGGGAAGTCGGCCATGGTGAACGCCTTCGTTGTCGCGGCGTTGGCGGGTAACTTACCGGCCGTTGCGTCCGCCGAGCGCAACTCGTTCAGCACCAGGGCGTTGCCGGCCAGTGCCAGCACCGAGATGACCAGTACGAGGCGGAGGGACGTGCGGTGGTCCATGGTCTCGCCGACAGGGGGAAGGGATTTAAAACCGACGACGCGGCCCTGGCGCTCACCTGTCGCGGGTGTTCAGGCCACCGGGGTTCGACCAGGGATCGTACGTGGGGATCGGGGAGCCCTCAGGCGTGGGGTACGGTGTTGGGCGGGGCGTGGGTGTGGGCACAGGCGTGGGCGTGGGCACAGGCGTGGGCGCAACGTATGGGAAGCAGGGCTTCATCGTTTTGACGCGCCCACCCTGCCAGCTGTACACCCACGAGCTCGGACACCCGTTCACCAGGATGCACTTGCCGGTGGGGTAGGTGACCGAATCCAGCGACGCGTGGTGGTTGTTGCACGACCGGTCGTACACCTGGATAGAGACGTCCCGGCGAAGGAGTCCGTACGCGCACCGCGTCTGGCCCGGCTCCAGGGTGCCCACCTTGGTGTACCACTGGGAGTACACGTTGAACGACTTCGAGTAGGTGTTCCTGACGCAGAACGTCCCTCGCCCGTCGTCCCTGGTCTTGACCGGGAAGTCGGCCATGGTGAACGCCTTCAGGTCAAGGACGTTGGCGGGGGGGCCACCGGCCGGTACGTCCGCCGAGCGTACCTCGTTCAGCACAAGGGCGTTGCCGACCAGTGTCAGCACCGAGATGACCAGTACGAGCTGGAGGAGCGTCCGGTCGTCCATGGTGCTCCCCGGGGGAGTTAACGGATATAAACCCGACGGGGGCGCTCCGTCCCAGGTCACAGCTCGAGTAGGCCCTTGTAGACGTTCTTCCGGTGGCCGATGAGAAGGACCCTGACGGTCCGGCTGTCGTGGTCAATATCGAGGACGGCCCTGTACTCCCCTGCCCGGATGCTCCGGAACCGGGATCCTGTCAGTGGACGTGAGCCCTTTGCGGGGTACTCGTTGAGATCACGTGCCCGCCTGATGAACCGAAGAGCGATATCCTTGGGTAGCTTCCTCAGCTCCTTCAGGGCCTTCCGGTGCCAGATTATCCGGTACGCCATCATATCCCGAACTCGGCCTCGATCTCGCTCTGGGACGTGAATTCCGAGGACGCGCCCTGTGACCTCTTCAGGACCTCGACCAGCACCTCTTCCCTCAGTTCCGGTGCGAAGAGCCTCCTCAGGGCATCTCTGACCGCTTCAGACCTGTTCGGATAGATACCCTTCTCCACCGCTGCGTCGACGGTCCTTACCAGCTCGTCTCCGAGGCGTACTTGTACGGTCGGCATCCCAGCACCTTGTAGTACATGTGTACTACGGGTTATATTAATATTCCGATTTCCCAGATACACTTCAGCATCACCACCTGCGGACATTAACGGTCATTCTATCACCTTTCTTGGTCAAATAGAACTCCCACGACCGGCGGTAGTACCCCTCCGCACCCCAAGCCAACCTTTTTGAACCGATCCCCGCGCGACCGCACACTGTTACCATGCACGACGAGCCTTCCTCCGGGAAAGAACCGCTCCGTGTGGGCGTGCTGCGCTACTCCACGAAATACTTCGGGATGCGCACCGACGCCGACGTTGACGCGGTCATCGACCGGATCGCAGGCTGCCTCGACCACGACCTGGACGTGCTGATGGTGCCCGAGTTCGCCCTCACGTCGGACCGGGCCATCACCAGAGACGAGGCCGACGGTATCACGGAACGGCTCCGCGAGCTCTCCGAGGGTCACGACACGCTCATCCTCCCCGGCTCGTACATCATGCAGGAAGAGGGCTACCTCTACAACCTTATGCCCATGGTCGCCGACGGCGATGTCGTGGGCGAGTACTCTAAAAAGACCGACGGTGGCGAGCTGGAGTGGTGCTACGACTACTACGGGCTGCCGTACGGATGGGACTACAACAAGAACGCCGAACCGTACGATGGCGTGGTCGAGCACAAGGGTCGCCGCATCGGTGTGGAGCTGTGCATGGATTACGCGGACAGCGCTCTCAAGGATCGGGCCGGTATCGACGACCTGGACCTGCAGCTGGTGGTAGCCTGCGGGATCAGCCGCACACATCACTCGGCCACCGCCGTGCACGACGACGGTCACGTGGTCATCTGTGACGGGTACAAGCCGTACGCTCTCGTGGAGCAGAAGCACGAGCGCAGGCACTGGTTCGACGGGTACGCAAAGATCAAGCCGGTGGAACGGGTGGACGGGGACCTCATGATCTACGAGCTGGACGCGTAGGGGCGCATCCAAGGGATGTGTACGGGCACATTTCTAGACATAAATTGAGGATTTTGTCATTTTTTGTGCCCGTATACGGCCCTTGCTCTACGAACTGGGGGCATTAGAGGCGCTCTCTAGTGCTTCTGCAATCCCAAGCTTGAACTCGACCTCGATGGATAGAATGTCTGTGAACAGGTTGTTGAACCAAGCAACTAATTCTTGGAACGCTTCCACCTCGCGGGCATCCATGGACCCATCCTTCGATTCTGCCTCCTTGGACCACTCTCGGAAGAACTCAACGATCACATCGCGATAGTCGTCCAGAAAGACCTTGAAGAAGTACTGCATGAGAGGAGTTAGATCCCCACTGTCCGCCTTCTCAAGCGTCGTCATGTACTCCGCACGCTCCTTGACCGGGATGATGATGGTCGGATATCCGTTCCGTCGCAGTATCACGTTCATCAGTTCGCGGGCGACCCTACCGTTCCCGTCGACAAAGGGATGGATCTGCAGGAACCGGTGGTGGACCATACCGGCCAGCTCGAACGGGTGATGGTCCTTCTTGTGGGCATGATACCACGCGATTAGATTCTCAAGCTCCTGCTCCACGAGGGGAAAGGGTGTCGGCTCCCAGGTGCTCCCACTGATGGCAACGTTGATCCGTCGAAAGTGACCCGCTGTGTCATCGTCGATGTTGCGCTGGATGAGCCCGTGGAGCGTGAGGACGAGGTCCATGGAGAAATCCCCCTCGTAGGAGCGGACGTACTTGAGGACCTGCTTGTAGTTCTCAACCTCATGGACCTCTCTTAGGTCCTTCCCGTTCGGCGCAAGATCGTGCTCGAGCACGAGTTGTGTGTCACGGAGGGTTAGGGTGTTTCCCTCGATGGCGGTCGTGTTGTGGACGTACCGCACCTCGTGCTCCTGCTCGTATTTTTCACGCGCTCGAGGGTACAGGTCCGATAAGAACTGCTGGTACTGCCAGGCGATGGTTCCCAGATAGAAATGGTGCTTAGATGTGAGGTAACGCAGAGGATCGCGGATGATGCTCAGATAGGTGCGATAATAGTTAGCTTTAAGATCGACGATCCTCGAAAGGTACTCTTTCCTGTGCTCCTCCTCCTTGGGATCCAATCCTTTCGGACCAACAAGCTTCTCGAACCTCTTCTTCTCACCCTTGTACGATGTAGAAGCTGCAACGTAGACATAGGTCCGGCCCTTTATGGTCCGTTCCTTGATGGTCACCACTGTATAGTATTAGTTATCCCACTTTATTTATTGTTTTTGCTAATTCTGTCAGTTTTGGGGGATAACTCCCTTACAACGATTAATGGTATAATCTACGCCGAACGGGGACCTACTCGTCCTCGAACGTCCGCTGGTTGATGTCCTCGAAGTAAGGGCGCATGTCGGCCGTGGTGGACCTGATGAGAGCCAAGTCACGTGCCTTGAGCACGGGATCGGCCTGCACCTTCTTCCAGTCGGCCAGGTCCTCGTTGCCCATCACGCGCGCTGCGACCTTGCGCAGTATCTGCTTGTGCTCGTCGGCCGGCTTGAGAAGGAACACGGCGGCCGCGTCCTCGCTCTCTACATAGAGATACCCGCCCTGCTGGTGTCCCAGCTGCCTGAGCTCGTCGCGCTCCTCGCGAGTGACCTCGTCCATGAGCATGTAGGATGTGTCGGAGGGGAGCGTCGCCACGAGTTCGTTCATGACATCGTTGAACCTGAGACCCGGCACCACGTGGGTGTGGGCGTGCTTGATGGTCTGGCCGGTCATGCCGTGCTCGAACACAAGCGCCTGCGTACCGTACTGCTCGCTGATGGCATCCCGGGCGCGGTCGATCAGGTCGTGGTACTCGGCGCGACCTTCTGCGGACCCCCACGCGCCGTAGCTGGGCGTGTGGTCCTTGGGAGTGATGATCATATAGCCCTCGAGGTCGAGCATGCCGTAGGTGGGGAATACGTAGTTGTGCTCCGTCTCGGCGACAAAACGCCAGTCCTCGATGCCACGGGCCTCGCAGAACGCGCACTCGGCGTCGTACATACTGCGACGGTCTGCCCGGGGGCCGGTTTATATCCTTTTCCCGGGGGGCGCGGTGGCCGCTCGTGTAGGCCGGACGCAGGCAGGTGACCGTTGTGTCAGGACCCTTCGCTCATCCCGTGCTCTCGGGCCGCGAGAGGCAGGTGAGCGGCGCACCATCCCGGCCGTAATAACGGGCCAGATTCCCGAGTTCGTCAATGCAACGCTCGATACAGACATTATCGTGGTCGCAGGCCCGTGCGATCTCCTTGAAGGTGCCTATGTAATAGGATCCCACGCCGGAGTGGGGGTTAAAGCGGGGACGGTAGCCTTCGCATATACTGTAACACTCTTCGTCGCCATTGCACGGCCTGACGCATTCTATGCACATCTCATAGCAGATTGTATCGCCATCATAGCATCCCTCCACGCAGCGCTTGCATGATGAGAAGCAGCTCTCATCGTCCCCGCACTCACTCGTGCAGTCTTCGCAGCGGGATGGGTTCCGGTCGCAGTCGGTAGGTAGGGAACAGGGACAGGGATTCCCATAGTTAGCCGGCGGACTCGCGCCCTCTCCCCCGGGCGCGGCGGTGCCACTCCCACCACGCATCTCGACCAGCACGGCAGACGTCGCTGCGAGCGACGCGATGCTGATAATCAGTACGATACGAAGAAGTGTTCGATCATCCATGGACACGACCTATCAGCGTGCCGACAACGAACCATTAAATAGGCATCGCACGGGCGGACGAGGGCGCTACGACCGCTTCTCCACGCTCCAGCTGGCCACCACGTCAGTGCCCGTCCCGCACACGTCGTCCACGATGATGTCGCCCATGGTGACCGGTGCGTCCACAACTACTGTCGCCAGCTCCTTCATGACCGCCGTCACCTTGCCCCGGGGCACCGATTCGCGGGTCCGCACCGGAAGCATCCGCGTCGGTCCGCCCTCGAGCCGAACGGTAGAGAACACAAGTCGTTTCGGGTCCGTCGCCTCGTCGGTGGCGTACTTCTCACCCCGCGGGCAGCTCGAGTCCTTGACCTCGGTGACATGCTCGCCCTCCATGGCCACGGTGATGTTGCAGCCTTTGGGGCACACGATGCAGATGAACTCCTTCTCTTCCATTCTACTCACCCCCCTCCTCCACCACGATGGTGATGGTACCGCCGGCCTTTGCCAGGTCGGCCTGCTTCAGCCGCAGCTTCTCCATCTCACCGGGGACCGCTCGCCCCAGCTTCTTCTTCTTGCCCAGCTCCGGGACGTGTAGCACGGCGTTCTCCATGGGCTCGGTAACACGAAGAAGGAACGAAACGTCCTTATCCCTCGTCACCCGCTGGGGTACGATGAGACGGCAGCCTGCACCGCACGTCACCTCGGTGACCTTCCCCGCAGGAGCGCCCTCCTTCACGTACCTTGCCGCTGCCTCGCCGGCGGTGATGGCCTGCTGTGACACGTAGTCCACCAGGTCGTTCACCAGCAGCACGTTGCCCGCGGCGTACACGCCCGGTACGCTGGTGGCCATGTCCTCGGTCACTCGCGGTCCCGTGGTCATGGGGTCCGTCTCGATACCGAGCTTGTTCGAGAGCTCGTTCTCCGGGATGAGGCCCACCGATACCACCACGCAGTCGCAGGGCACGTACTCCTCGGTGCCGGGGACGGGCTTCCATCCGGGGCCAACCTCGGCGATGGTCACCCCTTCCACCCGGTCCTTACCATGTACGTCGATGATCGTCGTCCCCAGGTGCAGCGGGATGTCGTAGTCAACCAGGCACTGGACCCGGTTCCTCGTGAGACCGCACAGGTAGGGCTGGATCTCGCACACCATCTTGACCTTCGCGCCCTCTAGTGTGAACCGGCGGGCCATGATGAGGCCGATGTCGCCCGAGCCGAGCACCACGACCTCCTTACCGGGCATCAGCCCCTCCACGTTGATTAGCCGCTGGGCGGTGCCCGCGGTGTACACGCCGGCGGGCCGGGTCCCGGGGATAGTGATGTTGTGCCGGGTCCGCTCACGACAGCCCATACCGAGCACCACGGCCTTGGCCACCAGCGCCACCTCGCCCATCTTTGGGTTCACGGCGGTGACACGGATGCGACCATCGTCCTCGCGGGCGATGTCCATCACCATGGTGTCGAGCATGCGTTCCACGTCGAGCTCGTTGGCACGGTCGATGAACCTTTGTACGAACTCGGGACCGGTCAGCTCCTCTTTGAAGTGGATGAGACCGAAACCCGGGTGTATGCACTGGGGCAGGATCCCGCCCAGGATGTGGTCGCGCTCCAAAAGGACCGGGTCGACACCCTGCTCCTTCATGGCGCAGGCCGCGGCGAGCCCGGCGGGTCCGGCCCCGATTACCACCGCGTCCACCTCGCGCTCTATCATCGGTCATCCCTCCTAAGGTCCTTGGTGCCGCCGATGGTCATGAGCGAAGCACCACCTCGCTTGGTAATCGAATCACGGGGGACACCCAGCTCGCGGGCCAGGATGTCCAGCACCCTGAACGAGCAGAAGCCAGACTGGCACCGGCCCATCCCAGCGCGTGTGCGGAGCTTCACGCCGTCCAGGGTGGTGGCACCGCGTCGGATCGCTTGCACTACCTCGGCCTCGGTCACGGTCTCGCACCGACACACCACGCGGCCGTAGGCCGGACTTTCCCTGATGATGGCATCGCGTTCGACGGCGTCCATCTCTGAAAAGCGTGGGATGGCCTTCCTTTCCGGGATGAAGTCCGCCGACGGATTCAGCTCGACACCTTGGTCGATGAGGAGCGATGCCACGCGTTCTGCGATGGCGGGTGCGGACGCAAGGCCAGGCGAGCGGATACCCGCGGCATTGATGAAGCTGGGAAGCCCGTCGTAAGATCTGATGATGAAGTCACCGGTCGACGGTTCGGGCCGGACCCCGGCGAACGTGCGGATGCACTGGCCACGCGGATAGAGCTTGGGCACCAGCTTCCTGGCACCGTTGTACACCTCGTCGATGCCCGGGGCCGTGGTGGCGAAGTCGTCCTTGTCGGGGATGTCCTGTGCGTTGGGGCCGATCATGGTGTGGCCTTCCGCTGTGAACGTGACGAGGATGCCCTTACCCATCTTGGAGGGTGCGGGAAACACTATGTGGTTTGTGAGCGGGCCCAGGGCCTTGTCGAACAGGAGGTACTCGCCCTTGCGGGCGCCTATGTTGAAGTCGGTGATCCCGGCCAGGTGCGATACCGTGTCGGCATAGAGGCCTGCTGCGTTGATGAGGATGTCGAAGTCGAACGTCCCGGCTGGGGTCTCTACCTCCTTCTCATTACCGAACCGGACGGCGGTAACCTCGGCGCCGGTGACCAGACGGGCGCCGTTGGCCTGGGCGTTCTCCATGAGGGCGAACACGGCGTCGAAGGGCGATATCACTCCCGCTGTAGGGGCGAACAACGCCAAACGGGCGCCTTCCCCCAGCGACGGTTCCTTTGTGCGCAGCACATCGGCGTCCCACAGCTCGCACCCGGGGACGTTGTTGCGCTCGGCGCGGGCCATCAGCGTCTCGACAGTGGGGACCTGGTCGTCGTCCGTGGCGACCACGAGCGAACCGGGCCAGATGCAGGGTATCTCCAGCTCATCGACAAGGGTGTGCCAGAGCTCGTTGCCGCGGGCGCACAATGCTGCCTTCACCGGCGCCTTGTCGGGATCGTCGTCGAATCCCGCATGGATGATGGCGGTGTTTGCCTTGCTCACACCCATTCCTATCTCGGCCTCGCGCTCGAGGACCGTGATGTCCAGGTCCTGGTAGCGGGAGAGCTCGCGAGCGATCGCGCAGCCGACTATACCGCCACCGACGATGACGATTCGTGTTGTTCCCATGGTCGTCCCCGACCTTGGCGAGGAGGTCAAGGAATAAAAGGGTTGGTGGCCCCACCAGGTCAGTAGTTTGTTTCGGTCATCGGGGAGTTATCTCCCCTACCGCCAGAATCCATTCATCATCCCCGGGGGCCCATCATACCAGATGGTCCCTGGGGGTGAAAAACTTTCATGACGACCGGGAGGAGTACCTCTACTCGTCCCCGTCCCACCGGTACAGCTTCTTGCGGTCCTTCAGCTTGTCGAGCCCGCAGTCGAAGCAGATGCCGTTGTGGCAGCAGATGACGCCGCCGCAGTCGGGGCACTTCCACTTATCCCGCTCCCTGGCAAGGAACGCGTCGATACCCTCGTCCCTGATGCGCTCGAGGTTCCGCACGAAGCTCATATGGTAGTGCTTCCGGTAGCGGTGGTCCAGGCGCTTGAGGTGCTCGCACGGGAAGGTGTCGCACTCGAAGCAGTACTGCACCTCGCCCTTTGCTAGCTGCTCGCACCGCTTCTTTAGGAACGCGCACATCTTGCCCCGCGGCCGGCAGCCAGCGCAATAGGGCATGCGCACGCCCTTGGCCTTCACGTCGCGTGAGCTTGCGAGGTAGCCCGAGCACACGCCGCAGTCCATGCCGCAGGGGGCGATGAGCGCGGGGTCGGTGAAGGGCTCGTCCATGACCGTCGCTACGCTCCGGCGAGCACCTGCTTCCCCGCAAAGATAGCGGTGAGCCCGCCGAAGAACGTCCCGTAGAACCCGGCATCGAACCATGACGCGTTGGCGTCGCCGTAGCTGAAGCTGAACATGATCGCGCCCACGACCGACAGGATGACGGCGAACGTAGCACCGCTGTTAGCCACCATGGTGTTCTCCTCCACGTCACCGCTGAGGCCGGCGTAGGACGCCTTGAGCGCGTACCCGAGGGCGCCAAGGCCCATGAGGACCATTATGTTGCCGATCAGGTCGCTGCCCCCCAGGCGCACGAACTCGTACTCGTGGGAGGTCGACCTCCTGTAGACCGGTGTGTACCGCTCGGTGTCGATGCTGTAGGTAGAGTGCGAGCGGTTGGTGGTCGAACTACGGTAGTAGGCCCCACCGAACGGGAAGATGAGCAGCAGCAGGAAGGCGATGGCCAGTGCCACGATCTGTAGTTTCTGGTACATCCTGGACGACCTCCAGTCAAGGATAAGATAAAAACGTTATGTCGGGGGCGCGCCGGTAAAGGATAAGAAACCATAGCGATAGGTAAAGACCATCCCGGAGCTTACATGGGACCGTACGACGTCATCATCATCGGCGCGGGGCCCGCCGGCCTCATCTGCGCGGCGCACTGCGGCAGGGAGAGTCTGCGCACTCTCGTCCTAGAGAAGAACGCCAAGGCCGGGCGGAAACTTCTGTTGACCGGAGCAGGCAGGTGCAACCTCACCCACGACGGACCTATCGAGGACCTCCTGGACCGGTACGGGGACAAGGCCCGGTTCGTCAAACCGGCGCTCCTGGCCTTCACCAACGACGACATGGTCACCTTCATCGAGGGGATGGGCCTGTGGATGGTAGTCGAGGCCGGTGATAAGGTGTTCCCTGCCAAAGGGGACGCACGTGACGTCCTGCGTGCCCTGCTCGACGCGTGCCGGACGAAGGGTGTTTCGGTGCGGTACGGTGAGCCTGTGAAGGAGGTCGGTCCCGGACTGGACGTGCGGACGGGGAAGGACACCTATCGTGCGAGAACGGTCGTCATCGCCACCGGCGGTAGGTCGTACCCCGGCACCGGTTCCACTGGTGATGGGTACGCGCTTGTCAAGACACTCGGTCACACCATCGTGGGACCGGCCCCCGCACTCGCCCCGGTCATCGTCAGAGGGTACCGGTTCAGCGGCTGCGCGGGTATCTCGCTGGGCGATGTAGGGATCACCGTGTTCCGTGAGGGGAAGAAGGTCCACGGCTCACGCGGCGACGTCCTTCTCACCCACAAGGGACTGTCGGGACCGGGCATCCTGGACCTGAGCAGGTACGTGCGGACCGGCGACATGGTCCGGGTGGCGCTGGTGGACCGGGACGTACAGGCGTTCGAGCGTGAGCTGGTCGACGAGCTTGCGGCCCAGGGGAAGCGGTCGTTACACAACGTGCTGTCCCGGTACGAGGTGCCGGAACGACTGCTCTCAAGTGTGCTGGAGGTGCTGAGCATCCCCCGGGAGCTCAAGGCGTCCCAGCTCGACAAGCGGACCCGGCGGCAGCTGGCGGAGCAGCTCACAGGGCTGTCCTTCGAAGTGGAGCGGACCGGCGGGTACGACGAGGCCATGGTCACCCGGGGCGGGGTATCCGTTCGCGAGATCGTTCCGACCACTATGGGCTCGAGGAAGGTCCCCGGCCTGTACCTCGTCGGCGAAGTGGTGGACGTGGACGGTGATACTGGAGGGTACAATCTGCAGTTCGCCTTCTCGTCGGGCGTGCTGGCCGCAAAGAGCATCGCACGGACGCTGAAGGACGTGTCGTGAGCTCGCCTCAGCCCACCCAGCACTTGCCCATGCACTTCGGACACTTACCGCGGTTGCCGCAGCGGGCGTTCACCCGGAACTCGCAATGCCTCTCGTCACACCGTCGCTCCGACTTCCTCCCGGTGTGCTTCCACACAACGTCGTTGGGGCACTTGCCGGATCCATGGCAGTAGGTGCATCGTTCGGGCATGCTGTGTCCCTGCGCCCCCAAACGATAAAAGGGTGAGCCGTGCGATGCCTCCGTCAGGGGCTACCAATAAAAAGAAGTGGCCAGATACCGCCTGCATGCCCCTGCCGAACCCGTGCGAGCACAAGGCGGACCGCTGCCTCAACTGCAGCAGCCACTTCTACACGGTCCGGCCGTCGCTCGAGGAGGCCGTGGTCACCCCGGCGTTCCGCAAGGGCGTCCCCGATCACGAGGACGTTCTGGCCGACATCCTCGACTGCACCCGCATGCACTACCACGAGATGCACAAGTACGAGCGGCACGTGGGCGGGTTCACGGTGTTCAGGGCAAAGAGGGACCGCGTCCACTACGTGTACGCCATCGCCGGGTCCCGGCTCATCCTCCTGCGGGCCTTCGGCAACTATCAGGAGTACCGGGCGTACCTCGAGGACGACAAGCGGATCATCAAGGACTGCGCGCCGTACCGGTGAGGGACGCGATCACTAATTATTGAGCCCAACGACTATCAAGACCAGGCCGAAGAATATGTAGAACGCACGTGCCCCCGAGTACCCGATTATCCTCGAGAGGCCGCGGGCCTTGGGGTGCTGCATGAAGAACGGCAGGTCGAGCGCGGCGCTCACGACGGTGAAGCCCCCTATGAGCACGAAGATCCAGCTGATGTCGATCTTGGCCATACCAGGGTCCATCAGGGGATGGAAGATATATTAATCGGACGCCCGTGGTAAAGACGGCCCCCCAAAGTATATTCATTCAAGAGTAGTAACACCAAGGCAATCCTTAAATAGCAGCGGAGGTTCCTTCGCTATCGAAAGGTGACCGGTCCCCATGGCTTACCTCCTCACCAACGACGTGGATACGCTACTGGTCGTCAAGGACGGCGAGCAGAACAGCGTCTACTCCCTCGAGGGCTCACGTGAGTACGGTATGAACTTCTACGGGTTCCGGCCCTTCCTCGCATCCCTGACACAGGACGCGCCGTTGGCCGACCAGCCCTACGGTAAGATCGGCCAGGCTAGCGACCTCACCGGCCGGATGATGACCCGGTCCACCGGAAAGGGTAATCTCAGCGGCTCCGGGGGCAGCATCGACCGGCTCGAGGTCCCCGAGTACTCGCTCAAGGGCAGCTTCTCCGACAGCGAGCTGGAAAAGGAGCTGGCCGGGTACAGGCCCGTGGAAAAGGACGTGCCCTACGCTGCCATCACCACCTGGTCGAACGCCGGGTGCGACACGGGCGAGGACCGGTATATCAAGACACTGTTCCTCACCACTGGCGGGTACGGCCTGGTCGCCACCACCACGGCAGAGGCTGGCCGGGACCTCGACGACTGCTGCAGTCACGAGTTCCACTACCAGCTCGAGAAGGTCGAGCTAGGCGACACCAGCCCGCTCGTCTCGTACAAGGAGAACGAAGCGGCCTCCGAGGCCACCATCTGGGACTGGGGCGTCAAGGGCGAGCCCCTGGACCGCTCCACCACCGTGGACAAGGATGATGGTGCAGAGAAGCGGGCGGGCATCGACTCGCTCATCGAGGAGCTCTACCAGTCGCTCAGGCCCGGGAAGTGAACACCGGGCATCGGCAGCTTTTTTAATCATGGGGCCGTTGGTACCCGTTGATGACCGAGCAGGGGATACGCAGCCTCGTTCTCGTCGCGCTCGCCATCACACTCGTCCTGGCCTCCGCGGCGCAAGAGGAATGGGCAGAGCGGCCCATCCTCGACATCGAGGTGGGCTGGACCAATGTCATCCATGGTGATGACACCTACGTCTACCTCGGACAGAACGGCGGCGTGATCAAGCTGCTGGACAAGACCAATGGGACCCAGCTCGCCGGTAATCTGACCGGGAAGTACGAGCACACATCCCACGTGGTCGCCATGGTCGCCGACGAGCGGTACCTGTACTCGGGGTCCCCTGACAGGACGGTGAGGATCCGGGATAAGAGGTACGACCTGATCATGATATCCGCGCCGTCGATATTCCAGTCCGAGGTCACCGGTATCACGGTGGACGAACATTTCCTCTATGTCATCACCGCGCGGGACGAGATCATCTACGGGTTCAACCTGACCACGGGTTTCGTGCTGGCGGAGCGTATCATACTGGCGCATGCGGGCGACATATTCGCCGACGGCGAACACCTCTACGCCTGCGATGGTAACTCGTCCAAGATCCATGTGATGGACCCTGACGATGAGTTCGAGCAGGTGAAGGTCCTCAACCAGACCGATTGTCCCATCTACATGTTCGCGGACGATGACTACTTCTACGCGGTACCGCGCTCAGACGGCGATCCGCGGGACATCAGGGTGTACAACAAGAAGGTCAATTACCAGCCCGTCACCACCCTGTCGGGCCACGGGGCGCGCATCACGCGAGTGTTCGCCGACGAGCGGTACCTCTACTCCTCGTCACACGACGGGAAGGTGCGTGTGTGGAAGAAGAACGAGAGCTTCGCCCAGGTGGCCGTGCTGAACAACGGTGCCGGGGTACAGTCGCTGTTCGCGGACGACGGACGTGTGTACGCGGGTCTGGTGAACCGGTCGCTGCTCGTGTGGGAGAAGCCGGTCCGGACGCCATCGCAGTTCGGTTACCGGGGCTCGCTGATGTGCGGTGACGGGTATTGCGGGCAGGGCCAGGGGGAGTGCGGGGTCTGTCCGGAGGACTGCCGGTTAGAGGATTGCTCCGGGAACCAGCGGTGCGACACCGAGGTGGGCGAGAACTGCGCCACATTGCCCGACGAGTGCGGATGCCTCCCCAGCGAGACGTGCATCCCGGTGCGGACACGGTCCCGTGGGCTGGGGTGCTACAACGTCACCTGCGGCGACGGGAATTGTGACCCGGGCGAGAACAAGACCAGCTGTTTCCCTGACTGCGGATGCAAGCCGGGGTACTTCTACCTGGGCGGCATGTGCGTGCCCCGGCTCGAGCAGCCCACTCCGGAACCGACGCCCGAGCCCACGCCCGAACCGACGCCCGAACCGACGCCGGTGCCCACGAACGTGCCGAACGGTACGGCGACATCTACTGTTCCCAATGCGACCGCGATGCCCGGAGCGCTCAATGTCACCGATACCAACGTAACGGCGCCCCCGGCCAACGCCACGCCCGACCCAGGTATCATCGTACACTTCAACACGCCCACTCCCACGCCGGCGCCGGTCAACGATACGGTCAACGTGTCCGGAGAGGGAGATGAATATAGGCTGGACCTGCTCTCCAAGGAAGAGACCAGTAGTGTCCCCATGGTGCTCGTCGCCGTGCTGGGATCGGTGGTGCTAGCTGGGGTCGGTTACTGGGCCAAACAGCTCCGTGGGGCGGAGGACCCCAAGGCCGTGGTCGCGGCCGATGTCCAGCGCATCAAGGACAAGGTACGCTCGCTCGTCCCGTCCCGTGGTGGTGAGGTGCCAGAGGAGCCAGTTCAGGCGGCCGCACCTCGCGCGCCGTCCGCCGCAGTGGCAGCGGCCCCGTCACTGGACATCCACTCCGGTCTTGACGAGGTCGCTACACATGCGCCCGCCACCTCGTCCGCCGGCGGGGATGATCTCGATCTGGACGACGTCATCGCCGAGCTCGAGTAGGGATCCGCCACGGCCGCGGCACTAGATTTATATGCGTTCGCTCGCTGAGCGGGGCCGGATGCCGGGGGACAGAACGGCCGACGTGCGCGCCGAGGATATCAAGGAAGTCGCCATCGACGGTGACACGCTCACCATACCCGAGGTCGTCGCGGTGGCCCGCTACATGGCGAAGGTCACCGTGTCGAAGAAGGTCCTCGACAAGGTACGCACGAACCGGAAGGTAGTGGACGCCATCATCAAGGAGGGCAAGGTCTCCTACGGTATCAACACCGGTTTCGGTGACCTGTGCAAGGTCGTAATCTCGCCCGAGGAGGTCGCACACCTCCAGCAGAACATCATCCTCAGCCATGCCGCGGCAACGGGGCACCCACATCACCGGGAGACCGTGCGGGCCATCCTGCTACTGCGGGCCAACGGATTGGCCAAGGGTATGAGCGGCGTACGTCCGGTGCTCATCGAGACACTGGTGGAGATGCTCAACAAGGGGGTCCACCCGCTCATCCCGGAGAAGGGCTCGCTGGGCGCGTCGGGCGACCTGGCCCCCCTGGCGCACATGGCGCTGGTGATGCTGGGCGAGGGTGAGGCGTTCGTCAAGGGCGAGCGGCTCCTGGGAGGTACGGCCATGGAGCGGGCAGGTATCAAGACGCTCACTCTCGAGGCCAAGGAGGGGCTAGCTCTCATCAACGGTACACAGGTGATGACCGCTATGGCGGCGCTCGCCTTGTACGACTCACGAAGGCTCCTCAAGGTGGCCGATGTCGCCGGGATAATGAGCCTGGAGGGGCTCAAGGGCACGGACCGGCACTTCGATGAACGGATCCATATGGCGCGCCCCCACACGGGCCAGCTTGCGGTGGCCGAGAACATGCGCATGCTCACCGTGGACAGCGCCATCGTCGCTTCCCATCGCGATTGTCCCAAGGTACAGGACGCTTACACCCTGCGGTGCATGCCCCAGGTCCACGGCGCCACACGGGACGCCATAGACTACGTCTCGAAGATCGTCACCACGGAGCTCAACGCCGCCACCGACAATCCTCTGGTGTTCACAAAGGAATGCGAGTCGATCTCGGGCGGCAACTTCCACGGCCAGCCCGTGGCCATCGCCATGGACTTCCTGTGCATAGCCATCGCGGAGCTCGCGAACATCTCCGAGCGCCGTATCGAGCGCCTGCTCAACCATAACATATCCAACCTGCCGCCGTTCCTCACCGACAAGGGCGGGCTCAACTCCGGGCTGATGATCGCCCAGTACACCGCTGCGTCGCTGGTGTCGGAGAACAAGATACTCGCTCACCCGGCCAGCGTGGACTCGATACCCGTGTCCGCATCACAGGAGGACCATGTGAGCATGGGCACCACGGCCGCGCGCAAGGCCGTCCAGGTCGTGGAGAACGTCACCCATGTCCTGGCCACCGAGGTGCTTTGCGCCGCCCAGGCGCTGGACTACTACGTGCCCGAGATCCTCCCCGGGAAGGGCATCCTCTCCGGTCACGCGGCTGTCCGCGAGCTCGTGCCACATCTCGACCACGACCGCCTCCTCATACAGGACGTGCGGACGGTCAAGGCACTGGTCGTGTCGGGCCGGCTCGTCGAGGCCGTAGAGGGTGCTATAGGACCCCTCCTGTGAAACCATGGACAGCCGCGCCGCTCTCCCCGTCATCGTCATCGTCCTGATACTGGCAGCAGCGGGACCGTACGCTGATGCGCTCCCCCCTGGCGGTTCCGACACCGGGGGTGTGGAGTCACAGGCGCTGACGGTACTGGCCGCGCTGGAGGCAGGCAGGACAGAGCTCGCTGACGCGATATCCTCGGCGGAGGTCCATCTCGAGGGGGATATCGTGTGCGGTCCACAGCTCCCGCCAGGGTGCATCGCACGGCCGCGGGACGCGTCCATCCTCCTGCTCTCCTACTCGCGGCTCCACGAGGCCACCGGCCGAACGGAGCATCTCGCCGCTGCAAAGGCGCTCCTCTATGCACTGGAGAGCCGGAACCTCACATGTCCTACCTCAGGGCTGCCCCTGCGCATGCTCGCTATGCGCGCGCTCCACCAGACGTCCATGGAGGTGCGTCATGCGACCTTATGCTCTGACGAGTGGGAAGTGTACGTGCCCGTGTCCGCCGAGGACGGTGCGTGGGCCGTGCTCGCCGCGCTCCGCCGGTCGGAGACGACGGGTGAGCCCACTGAGCGTGCCATCGACCTGGCCCGGGCTGGAGCGGGCACGTGCGTGCCTCCATGGTCTGAGTGCAGTTCGCCACGGGACGCGGGGCTGTGGCTCATCGCCCTGGCATCTGCTGCCGGTTCGACACAGGACCTGACGATCACCGCTGCCCTGGCCAACCTCACCACGATCGCCGAGAGCGCCTGTGGGGAGGAGTGCGTACCCGCGGACAGGTTCGTGCTGATCATGGGACTGGCCCACGCCGGACATGTGCTGGACAGGCCGGAGGTGCGGGAGCGGGCCCTGGACCGCCTTGACGATGTGCCCGGGTGTGACGGAGGGGAGTGCAACGACACTGTGGACCAGGCATGGGGCGCGCTGGCCGAGGCCGCCGTGCTGATGCCGGCACCCTACCCGTCGTTCCTGGGATTCCGCGCCGAGGGTCTCGGACTGGTCCAGGTGACCCCCGAACCGACAAGAGCGCCCCCCACGCCCACTCCGCCGCCGTCCGCGTTCCCATCGGTTGAGCCGGTCGGCGCCGTCCTCATAGGTTTCGGCGTGGTGATGCTCCTGGGCGCCATCGTGCTGTGGCTGCAGAGCCGTGGTGCGTGGATGGACGACGAGGACGACGACGAGTACGATGAGGAGGAGGAGGACCGAAGGCGACATATCAGGAAGAAGCGGGCCAAGGAAGCACGCGAACGGTCCGAGCCCAAGAAGGCACGTCCTCCGACACCGAAGGGAGGCGCCGGCCCCCCGGTCCCTGACGTTGACGAAAGGAAGGTCCTCCACCGCGATCCGGAGGCACGACGGGAGGAGTTCGCCAAAGCGGTCGAGTACATATGCCGCAGGCTGGAGGACGGCTACGACCATGACATCATCATGGCTTCGCTGAAGGGCACAGGGTACTCGTCCGATGTCGTGCGCGATGCCGTGGCGTTCTCTCTTAACGAGTACGAGGAAGGTCGCTCGTCACGCGGTGAGACCCGGGATGACGTCCGCGCCGACCTCCTCGGCCGCGGGTTCCCCGTACAGGTCGTCGAACGGGTGCTGGAGCAGACCACCGAGGACTACGTGGTCCATCTCCTCCATCGCGGGTACACTCAGAACGAGCTCGGGCACGCCCTGGCCCAGGCCGGGTACGACCAAGTGGACATCGAGATGTCCTTCAGTACGGCGGTGAAGCGGTTCCGTGCCGACCTAATCGGCCGCGGTGTCGAGCCCGGATCCGTGGACGAGAAGCTCAGGAGGCAGGGTTTCGGATGACGCGACATTTCGTGATCCTGTCCCACGCGGTGACGACTCCCGATTTCACCCTCAAGGACCTGGCCGGTTCGGCCAAGCGCATGGACGTTGTGTGCCGTGCCGTGCAGGCGGCGCTCTTCCTATCCCACGGTATCCGCTCCGACACGATCTTGTACGCCGTGCTGCACGGACCGCCGCGACCGCCCGTGACCGTCAAGCTGGACGGCTCGCTCCTGCGCAAGGTGCATCCCAACGAACGGGTGCTGGGCATCTTCATGCAGAAGGCGCTGCGCGCCGTGGCGATCGCGCCCGAGGGCGAATGGGTGGAATCCACGCCCGGTATCTTCGTCCGGAGCGGGGGGCTCGCTGTGCTCCTGGAGGAGCTGGGCGGGCGTGTATGCCTCATGCGCGAGGGTGCCCCCGATCTGCGCGGTACGACAGTGCCCGCCGACACGGTGTTCGTGCTGGGCGATTATCTGGACCCGGAGAAGGAATGGCTCGCCGAGCTGGAGCGGCGGGACCCTATCTACGTGTCAGTGGGACCGCGCTCGGTGTTCGCCTCGCACGCCATGGTGCTCTTGCACAATGAGCTTGACCGGCGCGAGGGTGACGCTGGGAGCGATGAGAAGTAGCCCCGCCCGGATTCGAACCAGGGTCCATGGATCCAGAGTCCACGATGATTGACCGCTACACTACGGGGCTGCACGAAACTGATGAACCTCCGAAAGGGAGGTCGATTTTTTAACCTTTCCGCTGGCGCGTGCCTAGTCCTTCCTGACACGTGCCTCGACGACGTTGAGACCCTTGATCATGTAGTCCTCGAACTCGTCCAGCTTGAAGAACAGCGATGCGAAGCCTAAGGCCACTGCGGACAGGATGGCAAGGAAGAACACGTACACGATGATCAGTGCGTTCACCAGTACCTGCATCATGACCTCGATCTGATCACCCTCGCCGACATCCATGAAACCGGTAGCGACGAACAGGGTCATCCCGATAATGGCAGCGATGATGACGCTGTAGACAATCGAGAGGTTGAACTTCGTCCCCATGCTTCTGGATTCCTGGCGATGCTTTAAATATGTGACACAACAACGTCTCCAGAAGCCATGGGTAGGTGGCATGATGTCCCGGCGACGGCCTTCATCCTCCTGTTGGCACTTTCCCTCGGCCAGCCCGGTGTGCTATGGACCTACAGCGGGGAGGTGGGTTTCGCGACCTCGCCCGCAGTCGCCGACCTCGAGGGTGACGGTACCCTGGAGGTCGTGGTCGGCAGCTACGATACAAACGTCTACTGCATCCTGGGTGACGGCGGTTTCGAGTGGAAGTACAAGACCGGCGGCGCAGTGACCTCGTCGCCCGTGACCGCCGACCTTGACGGCGATGGGACGCTCGAGGTCATCGTGGGCTCGGCCGACGGTGCCGTGTACGTGCTCGACCATACAGGGGCCCACCGCTGGCACTTCGATACCGGAGGTTCCATCTCTGCGGCCGCTGCGGTGGGCGACATCGACGGCGATGGTGTACCGGACATAGTGGTCGGCTCCGAGGACAATAACGCATACGCGTTCGCGGCCCGGGGTATCCTGTTATGGAAGCACGAGCTCGGCGGCGACGTGCTCGCCGCGCCGCTCATCGTCGACGTTGACGGCGACGGAGGGAACGAGGTCGTGCTGGGCGCCGACGACGGCACTCTCACCGTGCTCGATGGTCTGACCCAGGAGGTCGAGTGGACCTTCACCGGGGAGGGCCGGATCCGCACCGCGCCGGTCGCTGCCGATCTGGACGGCGACGGCTCGCTGGAAGTGCTCGTGGGATCCGACGCGGGCGTGGTCACGGCCATCGCCAGCGACGGGACCACACAATGGACCTTCCGTACCCAGGGCGCCGTTACCGCGACACCGATGCTCACCGACCTGGACGGAGACCGTTCGCTCGATGTACTGGTGGGTTCGGCCGAGGGCGGGCTCTACATCATCGATGCCAAGGGCGGCCTGAAGTGGAACACGGGCAGCCACGCCGTCACTGGTCGGCCCGCCGTGGGCGACCTTGACGGTGACGGACGACCCGATATCGCCTACGGCACCGGGGAGAACAACACACGTGTCATCGACGTTGCCGGCGCCGAGATCTGGTCGTTCCACATGACGTACCCGACCCGGGGTTCGCCGGTGATCGCAGACCTGCTGGGGGACGAGACCATGGACCTGGTGTTCACTTCCATGGACGCCACGGTGTACGCGTTCGGGTTCCCCCGCCGTCCCAGCGTGGTGTCACAGTACCAGGACAGGACCGCGATAGCGCGCTCGCTCCCGCGACCGACGGAAGAGGTAGTCATGCCCGAGGTCGACCTCTCAGAGGTCATGACCCGTCTCGACGCGCTAGAGTCATCGGCCAATGAGACACAGCAGCTCGTCGGGGCGATACCCGACCAGGTGAACTGCACAGCGGTCATTTCGTCCGAGGACTCGGCCATCGCCGCCAATACCATCATGGGTTCATTCCGTCACCTGTCGACCATCGTGTTCGCCGGGGCCGCGGTACTGGCAATCATGATCATCATCGTCCTACGGCAGCACGCGAGGGCGCCCGTCCTCGCGCGACCGACAATCTTCGTCGACGGTACGCACGGCAACTTCGTGGCCGAGAACGTGACCGAGTTCAGTAAGATGTACGAAGTGTTCAAGCGGTTCGGTAAAGTGGTGTTCCTCAAGACATTCTTCATCCAGCCAAAGGAAGGGGACATCCTTGTCATCGGGGTGCCACGCAAACCGTTCTCCCGGGAGGAGATCGCGCTCATCCACGGGTACGTTAAGCAGAAGGGGCTGAGGCTCTTTATCGTCGCCGAGTGGGGTGGCGACCAGAAGAACAACGAGTACCTGAACCAGGTGGTCGGCGAACTGGGTGCTTACTTCAATCCCGACCTGATCTGTGACTATGACAAGGGCGGGAACGTGAGCTACACTCCGATCCTAGAGGGCCTCGCGAACCACCCCATCACACGGGGGCTCATCGGCGTGCGCATCAATGCTGCCTGCTCCATCACCATCGAGAACAAGAAGGTCCAGCCCCTCGTATGGGGTAGCAAAGCGTCTTTCGCGGACCAGAACTTCAATCTCACGCCCGACGAGTTCGAGAAGAGGGGCTACATCGTGTTCATGGCCGGGCTCGAGCTGGGGAAGGGTAAGGTTATCCTGTGCGGCGACTCGGACCTGTTCAACGACTCCAACCTCCAGGGCTACCACCTATCGCTCCTCAATAACGTCATCCAATGGTTCGGTGAACCTGTGAAGGAGATCGGCGTAGAGTCTCACAAGATAGGTGCGAGCGACGTCGTACAGTTCCTCAAGCCGAAACGTTAGAGCACGCGTCGTTCCCGTCGTGCCACCGCGTCCGCGACCAGTTCACGCAGTTCCAGGAGCATCGCCTCGTCGGCCACCGCGGCCTCCTTAGCATGTATGTCCTGGCAACTGGCGTCCAGCGCGCAGCACGCAGAGAGCGACCGGGCCGGCGACAGATGCGCGACCTCGGCCCACCGGTCAATCTCCCCCCGGCCCATGCCGATGAGGGGACGTGCCACGGTCCGGCCGCACCCGTTTCCGGTAACAGACAGGTTGTGGAGCGTGCGTGCACCGCTGTGGCCCAGGGTGTCCCCGGTCACTATGAGGTCCGCCTTCCCGCTGTCGGCCACAAGGTCGGCGGCCATGAGCACGGCCCGGCGGCATAGCACGCATAGGTGGCGTTTCTCCGATGTACCGGCGATGGCGGACAGCACGTCCCCGAATGGTACCGAGTGGAACCGCAGGTCGTGACCAGCGGCAAAGCGCTTGAGCGGGCGGCAGGCGTCGAAGGCCTCGTCCGGTCCCCACCCTCCGTGGGATCCGTGACTTATGTGGAGCAGGAGTGGGACGCAGCCGCGTCGCATCATGAGCCAGGCGGCTACCAGCGAGTCCATACCGTCGTTGAGAACGGAAACGCACCGGCCCTCGGTGCCCAGAGGGAGCCCCCCCACGGCCCGGCCGCGGTCGTGATAGAGATAGGCGCGTTTCTGTCGCACCTCAACGAACAGTTCGACCTCGGGACGGTCCAGGTCGACGCGCAGGCTCTTGCGCTTCTTCTGGATGGCGGCGCCCAGCGCGCGGGCGAGGTCCATACTGGTGTAGGGATGGTCGTCGGTGCGCCGGGCACGTATGGCGAACGTCGTTCGGGCCGGGAGCAGGGGCATAGCGTACCGCACCCCCGCCTTGACGAGCGCATCGAGGTCAGTGGGGCCTTCGATCACAGGTGAGCAGGACTGGATCCCGAACACGTCCCGGAGACGGGTGAGGGCGGCCTCGGGCTCGCTGGTCATAATAAATAACCGTCCAGGCTCCCTGCGTACCTCGTACGCGAGCCCTTCGTCGAGCAGTGATTCGTCGATATTCTTGAGCAGGGCACGTTCGAACGTGCGCCGGGTCCGCCCGGTCCGTCGGGCCAGCTCGCCGTACCGGACCAGGAGCGTGGTCCCGGTCCCCGTCAAGCCTTCTCCGACCCCTTCTTCTTCGACGCTTTCTTCTTCGGAGTGGCCTTCTTGGGCGTCTTCTTCGCCGGTGGCTTGGCCGGTGTGTCCGCTGCCTTCTTGGGTGCCTCCTCTGCAGGCGCCTCGGCAGGTTCCTCGGGCTCTGGCGGGTGGTCCCGCTCCCAGCGCTGTCGGAAGATCCGTCCGGACTCCTCGACCTCCTTGAGAGGGCGAGATGGCATCTGGAACTCGACAATGATACGCTGACGGGTCACCTTCTCGAAGAACTGGACCTCGTCGAAGCTGAACTTGCCCGATTCGTACATGTTGCGCACTCGCTGGAGGTGGTCGTCCGAATGTATCTTACGCTCGGCGAGTGCAGCCTCGATGTAGTTGGCCGCCTCGTAGAAGCTGGCGTGCGGGAGCACCAGCTCCAGCCCCTGCTCCTTGGCGCATTGCGCGGCCTTTTCCCATTGGCGCGCGTTCTCTATGTGTTCGTCTGACTTCATGTGCGTGCCTCCCCCCTGGTGGCGTTCATACGTTCTTTCATCCAACCTGCGAAGGACGGGTCGTCACCCCGTACGAGCCCACTGAGACCATTATCGATATCGTCAGGGGCCACGAGGGCGAACCACCCATCGCCGAATGGATCGCTGTTCACAAGACCTGGCTCGCTGGCCAGGCGCTCGTTGGGCTCGACCACCGTTCCGGACACGGGAGCGACCACGGGGCCGACCCACTTGCCCGTCTCGACGGTACCCAGAGCGCGACCCGCCTCGACCCGCTTCCCCGCGGGGAACACCCGCACGTAGTGCAGGCCGCCGGCGATGTCCTGGGCGAAACCGGTGAACCCTATCCTTACGCGCCCCCCCTCCGTCCGGACCCATACATGGTCCTGTGAGTAATGGAGGTCTGCTGGATATTCGTACCCGTCCACGTCCATTTAACGCTCTCCTTTCTACCCCATCCTTACATACGCTCAATATTATAAGGGTGTCGGGCGGCGCGGTCCGCGCAATAGCTAAAAAGCTGTGTTGCCATCGCTCTCACGTGGCCGAGGACGGGCTTTACCCCTGGGGTGGCGAGATCAATCGCGGTGAACCATCGTCGCCAGCGGTCGTCGTCACCATGGGCGGACATGTTGAGGTCCCCGCGGACCTGGTTGCGGTGTGGGGCCCCCTGCGCACGGAGAACATCGGGATCGAGACGCTGATCGCCAACGTCCTCTCCAACCCCCGGCTGCGCTTCGTGGTCCTCTTCGGTGCTGACGTGCACGGCCACTTGTCGGGCGCATCGCTACTGGCGCTTGTACGCAACGGTCTTGACAAGCGGCGCCGGATCATCGGTGCACCGGGAGCCGTGCCCTATATCGAGAACATCGCCGACGATGCTATCGAACGGTTCTGTCGGCAAGTGGAGGTCATCGACCTGCTCGGCGGGAACGACCCGGCCGTACTGCGCCGGACGCTGGAGGATTGCAGGACCAGGGATCCCGGCCCTATGGACGCTCCGTTCACCGTGGAGCGTGTGCGGCACGCCACCGACCACTCGGGGATGGCCGGGGCTGTGGGTGTGCACGCAACCGTCACCGTCGATCCGTACGGCGAGGTACGTCCAGCGGAGGTGAACGGATGATCGGCTTCACCACCGAGCAGCAGCGGGTGCGCGTGGGCGACCTGGAGCTCGGGGGTCAGCCAGGGGAGCGGCCGCCGGTACTGGTCGCCACGGCGTTCGTAGGCAAGCAGTACTGGACCATGGATGACGGTGCCCGTACCGCTGCGTTGGAGGCGCTCGAGAGCGCACTGACGTTGGCCCAGGTGACCGGGGTACCGTTCCTGCCCGACTTGGCGGTCCGTGACCTTGCCACGCTACCGGAGCGGATCGAGGTGGTGAGCGAGGTGCTACCTCCCGACGCGCCCTTCTGTGTCGATATCCCTGATCCCGCACTGCGCCCAGCGGTGCTCGAGCACCTGGGGAAGGCGGGACTGCTGGACCGCACTATCTACAACTCGGTGAACATAGGCATCACAAAGGAGGAGCGGGAGGCGCTGGTGTCCAACACGCCCGCGGCGGCCATCGTGCTCGCCTACAATCCCGCCGACCCCTCCACTGACGGCAGGCTGGCCATCCTCGAGGACGGGGCCAAGCTCCTGGACACGGGACTACTGGCCATCGCCGGGGACGCGGGCATCGACCGTGTGCTGCTCGACACGAGCGCCACGCCCTTCGGTACTGGCGCTGCCGAGTGCCTTCGCGCCATCCCGGTGTTCAAGAGCCGGTTCGGCCTCCCTGTCGGTTGCGCGCTCCACAACACGCTCCACGCCTGGGGATGGATGCGCGGCTGGCGCAAAGGACGTCCGGCGGACTTCGACGCCGCCGACGCGGCCGCCGCTGCACTACCGGTATCCTGGGGCGCCGACCTGGTGCTCACCGGGAGGGTCGAGAACGTGCCCCGGGTGTACCCGCCGGTGGCCTTCGCCGCCCGGATGGTGGCCGAGGGCGCAGAGGACTACTTCGGCGTGGCCGTGCCCGACGACCACCCCGCGAGGCGGCTGCCGTGACCGTGCCCGAGCTCCTTCCTACCACAGTAGTGGGTTCGTACCCGGTCCACCCCACGAACGCTGAGTGCGTGTCCGCAAATCGTGCGGGACGTGATCCGTACCTGCTCTCGCTGGAGCGGGCGGTGGAGGCCCAGTTGGCCGCCGGCGTCGACATCATCTCGGACGGTCAGACCCGGGCGGGCATCGTTCCGCTGTTCGCGTCCCGTCTCGGGGGCATCCGGATGAAAGGCCGGCCTGTGATCTTCGGTGACGTGTCGTTCCGACGGCCCATCACCACCGACGACCTGGTCCGTGCACACGAGGTGGCCGCAGGACGTGCGGCCGTGAAGGGCATCGTCACCGGCCCCTACACTCTGGCCCGCGGGTGCGTGAACGCGTATTATGACAGGGAGGAGGATGCGGCCTTCGCTCTGGCCCGTGCGCTCAACGCCGAGGTGCTCGCGCTCGAGGCCGCCGGAGCTCCTGCTGTCCAGGTGGACGAACCATTCTTCTCCGTGGACCTGCCACCGTACGCTCAAGAGCTCGTTACCGAAGTGGTGCGTGGGCTCGAGGTGCCCGTGACGCTCCACGTTTGCGGGAAGGTGGTCCCTGTTCTCGACTCGCTGGCCCGGATGCCCGTCGCGGTGCTGGACCTCGAGTTCGCCGCAGATCCGCAGCTTTTGGACGCTGTGGCCGACACGGGATTGTCCCAGCGCATCGGGCTGGGATGCGTCAGGTCCGACGACGTCCGGGTGGAGACGGTGGACGAGGTGGCCGCGCTCATCCGCAGGGCGTGCGAGCTGCTGGGGCCAGAGCGGGTGGTGCCTGACCCGGACTGCGGGCTGAAGAAGCTCCCCCGGGAGGCGGCGGACGCCAAACTACGGAACCTGGTGGCCGCAGCGCGGCTGGTACGGGGAGAATTGAGCTAGGCCCAGCCCCCTGCCACCACGACACACACCCCGGGGAACGTTTATAACGCGGTCACCAGCGCAGCCGTACCCACAACTGGTGACCAATCATGTACGACATCGACTGTGACAAGGAGCTTGTAAGCGTCGAATTGACCTACCTCACCGGAGTGGAGCAGCACGGCTTCACCGGCGGATGGCTCAAGGAGAACGAGATCCTCACGAGCTACCCCCAACGCGGCGAGGGCTTCCCCGAGACCATGGAGGCCGCATGCGAGTTCGCCAACAACGCCATGGGCGGCAATCTCTCCTACGAGATCACCCCCCACCAGGAGAAGAGCCATTACGCTGGCCCCTGGCCAGCGCCCGCCTGGATGGACGTTGAGGAGAAGGGCTACACCCTCTCCATGACCGGTACCAAGGACCAGATCGACCTAGTGCTCGTAGAGCTCGCTGACGCCGACTTCGGTACGCCCGAGAGGAACGCCCTCCTGGCCGAGTGGACCCATCCCATACAGTCCGTCAAGGGCCACTACGCGGCCAAGGAACGGATCGGGTCGCTCGAAGAGAGCTACCAGCGGACGTTCAACCGGACCGAGGGTTCCACCCCCGAGAAGGAGACGACCACCGTCGAGATAACGTTCGAGCGGGCCTAGAGGATCCGCTCAACGACACATCATAGGGTCGAGGGGCACGTCGAGACCACCCCCCGGACGAGATCGCGCACCTCGACTTCATGCGAGGGGCCTACGGGCCCCTCGCGATCATATTCTGTATAGGCCCACACCGTACACAGGGGACCCTTCACGAACATCCCTGAATTGCTATATTTAGGTGCACCAAAAGAAAGGTTTATTAGGGACGCCGAAACCTGAGGCCGTGTGTCGAAACAAAAGCACGGCACAAGGTGATGAACATGTACGAAACAGACACAGAACAGGTGTGCGTGAAGCTCACCTACCTTACCGAGGTCGACAGGACCACCATGAGCGGTTTCCCCTCCCCCCAGAACATAAGGGACATCACTGTCTACTCCGAACGTGTAGATGGGCTCGAGAACTGCATGCGATGGGCTGGCGACCTCGTAGCCGAGGAAGTCGATCCTGGCTTTACATATACGGTCACCCCCTACGAGTCCTCCAGCCTGCCCATGGGCATGGCACCCACCAGCATGCTCGCCTCCAAGGAAGAGAAGGGCTACACCCTCACCATGGCGGGTACCAAAGAGGCGATCGATGACGTGATCACTGAGCTGGGCGACTCAGGTTACGGTCTGCCAGAGCGCAACGCCTGGGTGGCCGACTGGAACCACCCGATCAGGTCGGTCAAGGGCACTAGGCACGCGGCCAACACGATCGAGTCGCTGACCGACTTCTACCTGCCTCAGGAGAGGTCCACCCGTGAATCCACCCCTGAATGGGTTACCTTCAGGCGTGAGGTCACGTTCGCGCAGGACAGGGTCCCGCTATCCAAGGCCCAGGAGTGAGCATCTATGTACGACATGGATACTGACCAGGTGTGCATGAAGCTCACCTACCTCACTGATGTGACTTCGACGGTCACGACGGCGTTCAGGCACTCCTTCGAGGAGCGCACTACCTACCCCCAGCGCGGGGAGGACCTCGAGACCGACATGGCCTGTGCGGTCGTCTCAGTCGGATGGAGCAACATGGACGACGTCCTCGACTATGAGGTCACGCCCTACGACCATAAGGAATCAAGTGCGAGCCCGAACCCCGGCACGGCGTTCGTTCACACTGAGGAGAAGGGGTACACCCTCTCCATGACCGGAAGGCGCGAGGCCATGGACAGCGTCATCGAAGAGCTGGCGGACTTCGGCTACGGCCTGCCAGAGAAGAACGCGTTCATCGCTGACTGGCGTCACCCCGTCCAGTCGTTCAAGGGCCACCGCCATGCGACCGCGACGATCGAGCGGTTGGGCGAGAGCTACAAGCAGAACGTGGTCTCCACGTTCGAGATGCGCGACGGAGTGCATCACACTGATAAGGAGGTCACCTACGAACAGATATGATCATCCCGTCGAGGAGCGAGTCGAGACCACCCCCCTTTCAACAACGTGAGACCCAAATCCTCGACATCAGATACCGGAGGGCACCTGCGTGCCCCCCGTCTGTAGTCACCTAACCTCCGGGGGGGGGGGGCCGGGCGCCCCCCCCCCCCCGGGGCCCACAGGGCGCCCCCCCCCCCCCCCCCGCCGGACGGGGGG
>CAZFHY010000025.1:24943-41996 GCA_964519305.1 Candidatus Undinarchaeota archaeon | reverse complement strand
CCCATAGGCTTTGGCGGCATGGGTCCTCCCATAGGCTTTGGCGGTATGGGTCCGCCGATGGGTTGTGGTGGCATAGGTCCCGCACCAGGCGGGGCCGGTTGAGCCTCCGGGTTCTTTTTTCCGAGTAGCCAGTCGAGCACCATGGGGCCATGAATCCACCAAAACTTTTTATGTGCTATCATTGGCGGATAATTTCGAGGTCTGTCAGGAGTACCTGTCAGAGGATGGCTATGGGTTCGGAGGACATGGACTCGATCATCGGCCCTTCTCTTTCCTTCTTCAAAGAGAACCTTCACATTCTATCACTTTCGGTCGCGATAGGTGTCATCGTCACACTGGTCATGACGTTCCTGCCCGTCCCCCATGACTGGTTCACCTTGATCAGTATGAACGTTCTCGGACCCGACTGGCGCAACGCCCGGGACATCGAGTTCACGTTCTTCACAACGCTATACGGGTCCCTGCACAGGATAGCTACGCTCACCATCTTTCTCATCTATGCTGCTACCGTGTACGGCTACCTTGGAAGGCGGGACCGGAGCGTCGGTTCCGCTCTCATGCTCGTCCATGACCGCGCACGACCTTTGTTCACGCGGTTGCTGCTCTACCTCTTGCTCTATGCAGCGGGCGTATCGCTCCTCCAGTTCGCTGTCGAGGAAATGGGGAACGTGCGTGTCTTGAGCTCAATGCTCGAGAACATAGGGCCGCTCGTGCCCGTGATCGTGGGCCTGCCCTTCTTCTTCATCGTCCATGATGCTCTCTTCATGGACGAGGATTACGATGCAATAGAGATCGCTTGGGCGACCGCTTACCGTGCTGCGTCCAGTGCGCCTGCGGTGATCGCGGTCACGGCCGCACACGAAATGGGCAGGATCGCCTGGCAACCTGCTTCGGTGTTCTTCAAGCTCCTCGTGAAGGACTGGGAGCACTCCGGTTTCTACTGGGACAGTGCGTACCATGCTGTCATTTCGGTCTTGGGAAGCCTTGCGGACTACGCCCTCTTCCTCCCGCTCACTGCAGTGATCGCAACCTACCTCTACATGCAGTGCGATGACAATCCCCTGGTCCCGGCCATCACTGCGGAGCAGGAGGCGCTCTATGCCCACATGGCCACGCTCAAGAGCTATTACGGATCCTACCAGTACCAGCCGGTCCAGGAGGGCTGGTGATAGCACGGACAGGCAAGGAGAAAGGTATAAATACACCGTGAGCCGCTGTGTCACACTGGGTACACGGGTATGGAGGATCTAGTAGACCTCCCTTGGGATGGGGAGCTCGATAAATACGGCGACAATCCGGTACTGTCACCTGATCCGTCGCTCTATTGGGAGCATGGCGCGGCATACAACGCGACCGCCATCCAGAAGGACGGCAAGGTCTACCTCTTCTATCGAGGTGAGGACCGCACGCCCGAGGAGGACCCCGAGCAGCGCGAGTACGTCTCCCGTATCGGGCTTGCCGTGTCCGACGACGGCATCCATTTCGATCGCACCTCCGATGAGCCCATCATCGACGCTGAGAGCGGCCCCTACGCGGCAATGAAGTGCCGCGGTGTGGAGGACCCCCGCGTCGTGGAGGTGGAGGGACAGTACCTCATGACCTACACTGGCTACGACGGTGACAGGGTCCGGCTGTTCCTAGCGACCTCCGATGACCTCGAGAACTGGACCGAGCACGGCCCCATCCTCGACGGTATGAAGGCCGGGGCCATCGTGCCCAAGAAGGTGGACGACCAGTACGTCATGTACTGCGGCGACACCAACCTCTGGCTCGCACGTTCCGATGACGGTATCAACTGGAGCCGCGATCCCAATCCCGTGATGAAACCGCGACCTGCACACTTCGACAACGTGCTGGTAGAGTCGGGGCCTGCGCCACTCGTGACCGACGACGGCATCCTTCTGGTCTACAATTCTTGCGACGAAAAGGGACGATACAACGCCGGTGCCGCCCTGTTCAGCCTTGAGGACCCGCGCCATCTACTACAGCGAACGGAGAAGCCGATCCTATCGCCGACGGAGGACTATGAGCGCGACCACAAGCACTCCCACCTCACTGATGTCGTGTTCATCGAGGGTATGGTGGAGCGCGACGGCCAGTACATATTCTATTACGGTGCTGGTGACGAGCATGTCGCCGTTGCCACCGCAAGGTCGAAGAAAGAGTAGTTACTTCCGAGATACCGGCACGGGACCCCTGTCTGACTTATATACCGTTGGGGCCTTTCCACTGTTGTGGAGGATAAGGATGGTCCGGTCGAAGGGACGTTCCCCTTTCCAGCCATGCGGCCGCACCAGGACGAGGCCGCTGACGCCATCACGGCAGCGCTGGACGACGGGGCACGGTTACTCCTCTCCGCCCCTACGGGCATCGGCAAGACGGCGGCCGCCGTGTACGGTGCAGCACGACATCAGGCGATCACCGGTGACCGGCTCTTCTACGTCACGGCACGCACTACCCACCAGCTCGTGGTGATGGACACCTACGCCAAGATGGTGGAGGCCGGTTGGGGACTGCGGGCGATCCGCATCGCAGCGAAGGGACGTATCTGTCCGGTTCCGGACGGGGTGTGCCCCAGCTGCCCGCGAATGAACGCCTACCGCCGCAAGGGATCAGGGGACGCACTGGCTAAACTGGCTGAACGGTCCATCATACTACCCCGTCACGTGCTCAAGGCATCGGATGAATGCGGGGGATTATGCCCGTACGAGGTGTCCCTGGACGCCTCCATGTCATGCTCTGTGGTGGTATGCGACTACAACTACGTCTTCCACCCTACCGTGTTCATCCAGAGATATTTCTCGGGTCACTACGATGACATGGTGCTGGTGGCCGATGAGGCACATAACCTCAGGGACAGGGCGATGGACGCTTTCAGTCCTGTGCTCTCACGGGCCCTGGTCGATGATGTCATCAAGCGATGCCGGGACCGTCGTGAGCCGGTTTTCTCCCGCCTGGCCGAGGCGTGGGGGGAGGTGGGGACGGTCCTTGACTCAGTGTACCTGGACCCCGAGCGGTGGTACCGCCCGGAGGACGCTTTCCTTGTAGAGCTGGATGACGAACGCTTCCATCTCGTCGCTATGGCGGTGACTGAGGCCATGGAGGAGTACTTCAGGCTACCGCGGAAGCGGAGGTTGAAGGGAGAACGTCGGGACAAGCTCGCCGATGCATTCTCGACCCTCCTCCACTTCCATATAGTGCTCGACCAGGCCGGTGACGAGTTCACCTACATATATCGGCGGGAGGAGGACACCTTCCAGATCGTGTGCCTCGATCCATCGCGAGTGCTCTCACGGCGTATCAGCGGATTCCATGCCGCGGTCGGGATGTCCGCTACGCTCGAGCCCATGAGGTTCTTCCGGGACGTGCTGGGATTCCCCAAGGACTGCCGCACGCTCTCCCTGCCCTCGCCATTCCCACGGGAGAACCGCCTTGTCCGCGTGGTCCCCGGTCCGTCTACCCGGTACAGGGACCGGAACGAATCCGCACAACGAGTGGCCGACACGATCACGGCCGTTGCACAGAACGCCAGAGGGAACGCAGTGGCCTACTTCCCGTCGTTCGCCTACATGGACCTTGTACGTGGACATCTGACCGTTCCGCCCGACCGGGAACTGGTCGTGCAGCGGTCGGGTATGAGAGACCTCGAGCGCACCCTGCTCCTTGAACGGATGAAGCAGGAGCGCAATCTCCTTCTCCTTGGTGTCCTCGGCGGGACCCTCTCAGAGGGGATCGACCTGCCTGGCAAGGCACTGGCAGCAAGCGTGGTGGTGGGTCCAGCCCTTCCAAAGGTATGCCTCGTACAGGAGCTGGTGAAACGTCATTTCGATCACAAGACGGGTTTCGGGTTCGCCTACGCCTTCGCCTATCCAGGGATGAACAAAGTGATCCAGGCCGCAGGCCGCGTCATACGTACGCCCGAGGACGTGGGGACGGTCGTGCTTGTGGGTGAGCGCTTTGCCCAACCCTTCTATGCCCGGATGATGCCACCTCACTGGTTCGACCGGCGTGCGGACGAACTGTGCACGGACGATATCAACGAGGACCTGTCGACCTTTTGGGGTGGTCACGGTCCACCCGAGGGTGAGTTGCTGATTACTCCAGCAGGTACCGCTTGAACCTGTCCACGGCCGTCTCCAGCGCCACCTGTCGCGGCGGTCGCTCATCGGCTTGTGGGAAAAATATTGAGAGGACGTGACGTCCGTCCTCTACCCACACCATCTCGGCCGAGCCCTCGGTAGCCTCGTAGATGGCGTCGGCGTTGCGTGGGAGCACGGTCCGGTCGTGGGTCCCATGCATGATCGTGTGAGGTGTCGGGGAGATGTCCTTCGCGACGTTCCTGAGGTTCTCCTGGGTGGGATCCAGGACCTTGTCGATGAGTTCCCCGAAGTCGGGCGCATGGATACCATGTCGGTTGTACGGGAAGTGCAGGAGCTTGTGAACACCGACCCTGTAGAGCCAGCGGACGACACTGCCCATGGGATAGGACTCGGCGGCATCCGATAGGCTCGTCGGTGCGCCCCACGTGACGAGCGCGTCGATTGGTGCATCGCTGGCCGTGACCCGCGACGCGACGTACCCGCCCATGCTGTGACCGAAGATGCCTACATTCCCGTCGTCGAGCAGGTCACGCATGTAATCGACGACGGTCGTTGCATCGTCGACCATCCCGTCAAGGTCGAACTCGGCCGTAGATGCTCCATGACACCTCTCGTCGTAGAGCATGACCGTGAAGCCCTCATCGTACAGCATCCCTGCAAGGTCGTACAGGTCCGAGCGGCCCCCAGCGTACCCATGACAGAGCACGACGCCCGCACCGTTGGGATCGTCAGGCGTCCATACCTCACCGTGGACAACGGCCCCGTGACCAGGGATCGTCACCTCTTCCACGGCGTACTCGTACATATCTGGCTCATACCTCCTCTACAGGGGTCCCCCGCTGCACCAGACGGCCGAACCACCGGGCGAGCGCGTTACGCCAGCCGGGATCGTCAGGCCGTGTTGGTCCCTCATACTCCTTGATATCGAACCGCTCGGCCCAGTCACGCTTCAGGTCCACGAGCTGGAACAACGACACGGCGTACTGCTTGTCGCTCCCGGTCCGCTCCCTTGCCTCGCGAGCTACTTCCTCGATGACCTCACGCTGGTTCCGCAGTTTCTCCCTGCCTTCAGGCGTGTGGTAGTAGAGATCGAACAGTTCCACCAGGGAACGATGGCCGTAACCGGCCTCTGTGATGCCGAGGCTGACGCCGATATCCTTGTCGGGATAGGCCTCATAGAGCTTGTTGACGTGGTCGGTTAGCACCTTATGGGCGAACGTGTCCGTCATGAAGGGCTTGAGCGTCATTGATGCGTAGCTCATAAGCTCGATACCATCGAAATGGGAGAGGTCCGGGAGCGGTGCCCCGAACCGTTCGAGGAAACCACGCTTGCGCTCGGGGAGGATGGCCACTGAACCGACACCCCGCTCCTTGAGGTAATCTGCAAGCCCGGTGAGCTTCTCACCCGCTTCCTTCACGGCCCGCTCGTGCTCCTCGCGCTTCCGGGGAGAGAAGAACATGGTAACCTGGTCGATGATGTGGCCTGTCCAGCTCTCCTGGGGCTCGATGTCCACCATGAGCCGCGAGTCCATCTCCCTGAAGGTGTCCCCGTACCGTTCCTCCAGTTCCTTGACGTAGTCGACGTAGACGTCGATGTTCTCCTTGTTGACCCAGATGCCGTGCTCCTTGTTGAGCACAGGCCAGACGTCGATCCCGAGACCGGCCTCTCTGGACACGTCCATCAGCTCGTCGAAGAGCCCTTCCTTGTAGAGGTCGAGCGGAAGGCATGCGCGTACCCGTATGCCGTTGTCCCGAAGATATCCGAGCGTTTCCACCAGATAGTCGTCGTCGCCCCCCGTCCCGCCATCGGCCAGTGCCCGGGTCGCTTCGATGAGGCTCTTGTAGCCGTCAGTAGCGTCGATGAGGCTCTGGTATCCCTTGGCATCGTACACCTCGAACCAGACCCCGTCGAAACGGGAAGCTGGCTCTACGTCTTCGTACGCTTCCATATGTCCCCAGTCGTGCTAGGCCGTGTCAGGCTGTATATAAAGGTTTTGAACCCGACAGGTGGAAAACTAGTGTTCTAGGCGTCGAGGAGGTATCGCTTGAACCGATCTACTGCGGCCTCCATGGCCACGACCCGCGTACCGTCGTCGTCCGCATATGGATGGAGCGGATCTAGATTATGGTGGCCTCCGGGGACCCATGCGAGCTCGGCCGAACCGTCCGTTGCCTTATGGATGCCCTCTGCGTTGTAAGGGAGGACCTCCGCGTCCTCGGTGCCGTGGATGATCGTGTAAGGCATCTCGATCTTGGCCGCAAGCTCCGAGAGGTTAGGCTGGTCGGGGTCCATGACGTCGCCCACCAGGGCACCAAGGTCGCTGGTGTGTAGGAAATCACGAGTGAACGGGATATGAAGGATCCGATATAGCTGGCTCCAGTACAGGAAGCGCGGCAGTCGTCCGTCAGGGTGGTCCTTCGTTGCGGTGCGCATGCTGATCGGAGCGCCCCAGGTGACCAGGCAGTCCATGTTCCCGTAAAGGGCGGCCGAGGAAGCGGTAACGTACCCGCCCATGCTGTGGCCGAACAGACCGACCTTCCCACCATCGACACGGTCCCGTAGCCAGTCCACGGCGATCGATGAGTCCTCCATCATACCGCGAAGATCGAATTCGGCCTCCGATGCACCATGAGCACGCTCGTCGTAGAGGAGGACGGTGAAACCCTCGTCGTACAACATCTGGGCGAGGTCGTAGTGATTGGCCCGGCTCCCTTTGTACCCGTGGCAGAGTACGACGCCAGCGCCGTTGGAATCGTCAGGTGTCCATATCTCACCATTGAGCTCAACGCCGTTCCCGGGGACGATTACCTTGTCCACAGTATAGCCTTCAGGAATACTGAGATCATCCCCAAGCTCGTATCCTCCCATCTGTCCCAGTGAGAACGGGCAGGTCACCCTGTATTTATACGTTTCGAGGCGCGAGGTACCTCACGGCAGGACGATATCCCTGATACGCCGGTCCTTGGACACCTGGGGTATCAGCCGGGTACCGCTCGCAAGACCGCATCCGAGGGCACGACCCTCGTAGCAGACAAGGACGTACCGTCGTCCTTCGTCGGTATGCTCATCGGAGAGGGTGACCTCCTGACCAGCGATGAACTGTACCGCATGCTCCTTCTCCAGAACGAGCCGGTTCAAGGTGATGTGCTCGGCCAGTGCTTGGAGCGCTGTCCCGGTCGGGCGCCAGCCGGCGGCACCGATACTGGACGATCGCATGATCGTGATGCCGACCGTGTCGTACCGGACAGACTCGGTGAGCCCATCGACGACCATCCATACCGCGTTCGCTCCTTTTCGGAAGAAGACGAAGTCGTCGAAGGCCTGTTCGGGTATACCGAACTGCTCGACCCACCAGGCCACGATGGATTTACGCTCGACGCTTTCGAAGCGCGGCAACGAAAAAACCTCCCGTATCGTTGAGGTGCGGGTATACTCGCATACACCGGCTCATCTGTTCTGGGAACTGATGGTCCTCCCATTCGGTGAGCCCCGGAGCGCAGATAAATCCGGAAGGGGCTGCATCGTCCACGAGCTCGAACCCAAGCTCCAGTGCCCGTGCGACCTGTACTTCGTTCTCCTCGGGTGCGTAGGTGCAGGTCGAGTACACGAGGATACCGCCAGGACGCACTAGCTCGCATGCCCTTTCGATGAGCGCTGTCTGGACCCGCCGGAGCTCCTTACGGAAGTTCGTGTGGTAGCGCCAGAGCACGTCAGGCCGCTTGCGTGCCATGCCCTCGCTGGAGCAGGCAGGATCGAGCAGTACACGGTCGACCGTCGTGTCGGGGAACTTGCGCCCGTCATAAGAAGAGAATCCCGTGTTCACCACTCCCAGTCGTTCACAGTTCGCGCGGAGAATTGGAAGGCGGCCTTTAGCTGTGTCGTTGGCGATTATGTGGCCGGTGTTCTCCATCATCTGAGCGAGCTGGCTCGTCTTGGAGCCGGGCGCGGCGCAAAGGTCCAGCACACGCTCGCCAGGCCGCGGCGCTAGCACGACCGGTGGCACCATCGACACCTCTTCCTGTGAGTGGATGTGGCCGATGAAGTGCTCGAAGAGCGTACCGGGGCGTTCGACGTCCACTCGCAGCCCGGCGGGGTACCATATGAATGGGTCGGCAGCGATGCCCCGGTCCTCTAGCGACTCTTGTACAATCGTAGGATCGGCGCGCAGGGTGTTCACCCGCACGGTCTGCGGTAGGGGCTGCTCGCAGCTCTCAAGGAAAGCGTCGAAGTGGGGGATTATGTCCCGGTACCGGTACAAAGGGGTGAGGTCGGGGACCTCCATGGTCACGATGGTGTCCTGTGCCACATCTTGGGGTATACGCCGCGGGGTATGAATACGCGCTCGATCTTCGAGCACACACCCTTCCTGCCCTGTGCCATCTTGTCGGAGTTCATGGTCGCCTTGCCGATGGCGACCAGTTCTCCTTTCAAGGACATGATCGCGACAAGGTCATCGACTTCGATGTTGGACTCGAGCTTGGTCACACCGGGTAGGGCCAAGGGAGCTCCGTGGGCGACAGCGGAAACAGCGGTATCGAGGATGGTGAGCTTCGGGAGGTTTCCCACGGCATGCTCTACTGGGAGCACGGCCTTGCGCAGGAGGTCCTCACGTCCGTCCTCCTTCCAGAAAACATAGGCGTCCAGGAGGTCGTGGAGTGTGACTTGCGTTTCGTCCTCCACGAACGGACCGGCCCGTGTTCGACGGAGTTCGGCCATGTGGGCACCGCACATGAGAGCTATCCCGATATCATGGCAGAGCTTACGGATGTAGGTGCCGGCCTCGCATCCCACTTGGAGGAGCACCTCCCTGCCCTTGAACTCGAGGAGGTGGATGTAGTAGATGGTACGCTTGCGCACCCGTCGACGGACGGCCGAGCGCACGGGTGGTTTCTGTAGGATCTCGCCCTGGAACTCCTCGATGGTCTTCTTGAGGAGCCCAGGCTTCACATCACTGTGGAGCCGCATGAGGGCGATATACTCCTTTCCCGAGGGGAGCAGGGCCTGGACCGCCTTGGTCGCATCGTCGAGGGCGACCGGGAGCACACCTGTGACCGCGGGATCGAGTGTACCGCCATGACCGGCCTTCTCGGCACCGAGGATGTCCTTTACCCATGAGGACACCTCGTGGGACGTTGGACCGGCAGGCTTGTCGAGGTTCACAATGCCGAAGCGCAGGTGAGTAGCGATGTCACGCTCGCTAGGACGGCAGCCGAACTTTTCGTCGGTTGTCGTCTCTATCTTGACAATGGTCTCCCTGGGCGTAGCGAAGAGTGGCGTGGTCCGGCGCGGACGTTCCGGAGGCGGGCGGTCCCGTGTCCGGTTGCGCCTGGGGAACCGCGGTCCCGGGCGGTTCATTTGTCGCTCTTACCCTTATCGAGCTTCTGGAGCGCCTTGGCCACATCGGCGTCGCTGGCACCCTTTTTTACCTCGACCATATCGGTGAGGAGCTCAAGGTGAGCGATGTTCACCTTTCGCCGCCGCACGTCGTCACCGGACACGAGGACGTTGGAGTCGTCGATGATTTCGACGATCACGCACTTGCCGCCCATGTCGCGGCCGGCCATCTTGATGCAGACGCGACCCACATCAATTGCTGGCATTATTTGTCACCTCGCAGGGGGAGGACTGTATCCTTCTTGATCATTTCACGGGTGCAGCGTGAGCACAGCTTACCGCCAAAAGGCCGATGGACGCTCCGCTTCGTCGAGCGCGTCTTCCCGCCTTCCCGGGGTACCCCTGGGAGGAGGGCGCCACACTCGGCGCAGTGGGGGATGCCCGCCTTCTTCCGGGTGTAGTGTGTTACTACCTTCCCGCCTGGCGTAGCCTTGTACTTCTTTTTCAGCGTCGTTGAGCGCAATGCAGGTCGTACCATATCATTTTCACCTCGAAAGCATTCCTACTAGTGTTCTACCCCCATCAGCTTCCTTAGGGGGAACGACACGGCCATGGATGACATGATATACCATCCGAGCCATCCTAGCTTGTCGTAAATGAATGGGAAAGGGACATACACGAGCGTCTCGAGCTGAAGCCCGCCCGCGTACGCGCGGAGCCACATGAAGATGGTGATGATAGGGAGCATGGAGAAGAACGTCGGCTTCATGCTTGTGTTCATCATCTCCATCTGTGTCTCGGTGATCTTGGAGAACACCTCGCTCACCTTCTTGGGCTCGTTGTCCTTCTGATGCTTCTGGAGATCCTTCTGGAGCTTCTCCAACGTGGTCTTGTACCCTCGCATCTCCTCGGGGTCCACGAACATCTTGTAGACTACCGTCGAGATGAGGCTGACCAGAGCAGCGGCACCCATGATGACGAGCATGGCCTGTTGACGTTCGGTCGCTCCGATAGGAGCGAAAGTGCCCAATGGTAGCAGTGTGGCGTTCAGCACCGAGTCCACCGCATCCATCGACCATCTCACCTCCCGTCCTAGCCCTTCATGAAGCGCCTGAGCGCGGGGTACATGTCGACCATGTGCTGAGTGTGGATCTCCTCATAGAGGTTGTAGACGATCATGACCGTCAGCAGGATCCCTGTACCACCGCCCACCGAACCTGTTAGGTCGGCGAAGGCGGCCAGCAGTCCCACGAACGCGCCGCCCATGACGGTCAGGGCCGGGATGTACCGGTTGAGGATGGCCTCCATCATCCGCGGGTCGCGGCGGAAGCCACGCACTGACATGTTGGAGTCCTTGATCTGCTTGGCCACGGCCTTGGCGTCCATGTTGGACGTCCTTACCCAGAACACCGAGAAGATCACGGCACCAATGATCATGAAGACCGTATAGATGATCGCCCGCAACAGTTCTCCGAGCGATCCGTCACCGATGAAGCGACATGACGAATACCCGAGACCTGCAAGCTTGTCCCGTTCCAACGGGCACCCAAGATAAATTGATGTCATCACCGTTGGATCTGTGAGCCCTGACATGAAGTTGCTCGCATCAACACCCACCTGATAGAACCATAGCTCGTTCATAGCTAGTGGTGCCCCCGACACTCCCGTGGCATAAACTACCCACTTCGACGTGTCAAGCAGCTCCCGGGAGATAATCCCTCGGGGGGAATCGATGAAGAACGCCAGTCCGCCGGTGGGCGTGTTGCCGCCTCCGGCGAATGTCCCCAGATATGGGAACCCGTTCTGGTCTAACAGTCCGGCCCATAACTGTAGATTGGCGAGCACCGCCGCAGCCAGGATGACCGGGATATTCGATGTGTAGACGAACCTCAACGGCCACTTGGTGGTATAACCACGCACACGTGCGAAGGTGAGAGGAATCTCGACCTTCATGGCCTGGACGTAGACTACCACGGTGAACACGAAGACCGTGAAGAAGATGGGCATCAGACTATACACCGCACCTTCGGGATCGCCCATTGCCAACCGTGACAGTGCGAATGGTACCATACCTGAAGGCACGTCCGGATTGGTCGGGTTGGGCATCGGATTGAGCGACGAGACCACGATGGTGGTGCTCACACCGGCCGCGATGAAGAGCGACACTCCGGAGCCGAAGCCCCACTTGCTGATGACCTCGTCAAGGACTATGATGAGCAGTCCGCCGACGGAGAGCTGCACTATAAGGAGCGCCGTCAGTCCAAAATTGCTGGGGTCTGAAGGCGGCAGTCCTCCAGAAATAACGTACACTGCGGCCTCGAAGATAGTGAAGCCGATAGTAACAAGCTTCTGTGTTCCTTGGAATCTACGACGGCCCTCGGCCGTCGTGATATCGAACGGTAGCAGGTCCACACCCTGCAGCAGCTGCAGGATGATGGACGCGGTGACGATGGGTGAGATACCCAGGGTGATGATCGAACCGAAGTTACCTGCCACGATAGCGCGGAGGTTCTGGAAGTAGTCGATCGCCTGGGGTGAAAGCCCATAGAGCTTGAGCTGACCGAGAATGAAATAGAGGATGAGCACCATGCCCGTCCATTTCAGCTTCTCGTTGAACGAGAGTCGTCGCTTCGGCTTCTCTACCTCGGGGAGGTTGCCCAGTATCGAGTCGAGGTCCACCATCAGGGATCTCCCTACGACTCGTCCTCAGCGGGCTCTTCCTCGGAAACGGCAGGGGCCTCGGCGACCCCGCCGCTCTCCTCGATACGTGTGCGGGCCTTCTCGGTGAAGTACGGTGCCTTGATGTGTACCTTCTTTGTAAGGTGGCCGTTCCCCAGGACCTTATGGAATCCAAGGGCGCCAAGGTCCACAGCAAAGGTGTCCTTCTTCTTCTCGGCCCTTCCGGCCTCGACCCAGGCCTCTAGGCACTGGTCGAGCTCCTTGAGATTGATAGTAATCGGGATGAAGCCCATGGGCTTGTTGAAGCCGAACTTACCGAAGTGCTTCGGGTCGTACTTGACCACGTAGGTCCACTTGCCCTTGTGCATGCCAGCGTTACCATGTCCACCCTTGTTTCCGGCTCCGCGGCGCTTCTTCTTTGAACCGCCACCGCAGGTCTTGGTCCCACGCATGCTCTCGATCTTCTTTCGCTTTCGGATCATGATGTCCACCTCGTAGGTTAGATCATACGCTCAATGAGCTTGTCGATTTCTTCCTTGCGGTCGCCCAGAGCGCCGCCCATGGTCACATGCCGCTTGATGGCACCGTGGCCCTTACGAGGCGGGTGAAGGCGGAACACGGGTTTCAGGTCAGGAATGACCTCTACCGTCTCCTTACCATCGGCCCACGCCTTGACGAAAGCATCGATGGTCTTGTACTTGCCTCCAGTCGACTCCTTCACGTACTCGTCCGTGACAGGCTTGTCACCTACCAGCCGGCCACGCTTCTTGAGCATAGCGGCGAGCATATCAAGACTGGGCGTGCCCCAGGTGATGTAGTCCTTGGCCTTCTTGATCATCCCGCGTGTTGTGGGGGAATCGTCCACCACGACACAGTGGTTGACCCGGTCAAGGCGCAGATAGGTGAGCGTCTGGTTGATGCCGGTGCGAACGCCTATGGACCCTCGGACCCTCACAATAGCGAGTTTCATAGAACAACACCCGCCGCCTCTACGTACTCGTTCTGGTACTTGATGAGGTGAAGGTTCCGCAGAGCATCGAACGTCGCGATAGCGAGGTTGGTGCGGCTTCGTGTCTGGCCCTTGGTCTTGGACCATACGTCCTTTACACCAGCGAGCTCCAGGACCTTCTTGGACTCGTCGTTGATAGCGAGCTTGATACCCTTGGGTGCAGGCAGAAGGGTCACCCTGACGCTCCCGCACTTCCCCTCGACCTTGGCCGGGATGGAATGGGGACCAGAGCAACCGCACTCCCAACTTCCACACGCACGGGGCACGCGGATCATGTTGAGCTTCGCGTTAGCGACGGCACGCTGCCTGGCAGGGACGCTGGATCGGCTGCTACCACGGCCAAGTCCTACGAGCCCGTCGCGGTTGCCCACGACGGCGACATAGGAGAACTTGAGCCTTGCACCTTCACGCACCTTCTTCTGTGTGTGCTTGAAGGGGCGTCGGGCACCACCGCCGAACTTACCCTTGGCCTGACCGATGAGGATGAGCTCGGACTCTAGGTTCTCCCGCAGTATGAAGTCAACGATTTGGGGTTCCTGGACAGTGAGGTTCAGACTGAGGATCTCCTCTACCGAGGTGATTTCGCCGGCCTTCACCTTCATTCCCAGTTTCGTGCGAGGAACCCAAGTCTCGAGCGCTTCCAGATCACGGTTGATCCTTTGCTGTGGTCGTTGTCTTGATCTTGGTGCCATGGTGATCACGCCTTATCGATTTTGTTCTTGGTGGTCTCGACGAGCGTGTTCAACTTCTCGTCGATGTGCTGCCCGTTGATGCGCTCCTCGGGCGGGAATATATCATCGCTGTGAGGGATGGTGACTCCGCTGTCGAGGATACCCTTGAGGGTCGCGTAGAGCCTGCCGCCACGTTGTGACGTCACGACTCCGAGGTCCAGGATACCTTCCTTCACCTTAGCGGCCTGAGCACGCTTACCGATTAGGTAGCCGGTCAGGTAGGCGGCGGGCAGGTTCTTGGTCCCCTTGTCCCAACCGAACTTCTCCAACTGCTGTGAACTGGCGGATGCCAGTGTAAGGTCACCCTTTGAGTCGAACTGCACGACCTGAGCACTGATGTACTTGTTCGAGCGCCTGACGACGAAGCGGGGTTTGCGTGCCTGGAGCAGGATGCGCCGGCTCCTGTAATCGGTACGCTTTTCCCGGCGACGCCGGAACGGGACTCGGTAGACTGCCTTCTTTGCCATTCTACTCGACCTCCTTGGGGGTCACCGGCGCCGGTTCCGGCGACGGTTCGACTATCATGTTGTGCTCTCGTAAGTACAGCTTCAAGTGGGCCTTGTTACGGAACATGTTACCTTTGATATGGCGGTAGAGGTATCGGTAGTCCGTGGGTGTGAGCTTGCCCACGTCCCTGAGGTGGCGGATGAGCTCGCGCATGGGCCGGACCAGGTTGATCCAGCGGCGCTTGGCAGGGAGCCGAGCGTTCTTGGTACCTCTGCGGTTCCCGTACCCACGGCGGTGACCCTTGGTGCGCTTGATGTGGCGCTCCCGGGCCCTGTGGCGCGACGTGCCCTTCTTTTGGTGGACGGAGATTACACCCTCGGATATGAGTGTGCGCAGGTCCTCCCTAGTGAGGGCATCGCTTACCTGTGAGAGCCTCGTGGGGTCGATCCACACGCGGTGGGTTCCCACCTTCATGATCTTGCTCGCGATCTTCTTGTGACTTGAGACATTCATCGTCATCACCGGTTGAATACCTGGATGCCCAGGTCGTCGGCTTTCTTCAGGAGGGTCACACGCTTGCGCTTCCCTACGGTCCCGCCAATGCGGGCACCCTGGGTCTTCGGATCGATGGCGTCCAGCTGTTTAGGATTGAACACCAGGACCTCGAATAGGCCGGATGGGTGGAGCCCGCGGACTGCTTTGGGAGAACGGTATCCTGAATCGGGCATGGCAGGTTTACCGCGATAGCCCAACCTGATCTTGTTCGTGATCCCACGGGGCTTGCGCCACACGGGCTTGAGCTTCTTGTACCGGAACCATTCGGTGCGCTTGAACGTCGGTCGGCGCGCCGCGATCCGCTTCTTTAAATCCATTAGATCCATGGATCATCCCTTCTTCATGATGAGGATCCCGTCTTGGAACACACGCTTGTCCCGCGCGTTGTTCCACGAGCTCATCGTCTCGATGTTCGCGGCCGTTTGGCCTACGTGCTCTTTGTTGATGCCCTCGACGTGGACCTCGTCCTTCTTGACCTTCACTGTGGTCTCGCCGATGATATTGCATCGACGCGGATAGCGTTCGCCAAATAGGTTCTCCACGATGACCTCTTTTCCCTTGACCTTCACGGTCATGGGGAAGTGGGTCTGGACTGTCTTGAGTATGTAATGGAAGCCTTCGGTCGAACCCTTCACCAAGTTGGCGATGTGGGCAGCGAAGGTCCCTACCATGGCATGGGGGCCTGCGTGGGTTCCGGGAGTGGATACAACGAAACGGTCGTCCTTCAGTTCGATGTCGACCTTTCGATGGAACAGTTCCCTGCTCACTTCTCCCTTGGGTCCCTTGACCGAAATCTTCCGTCCCTCGATGCGCGCCTCGACGCCTTCCGGGATCGGTATTTCTTTTGTGATCATGGTCAGAACCTCCTTAGTACACATACGCCAGAAGCGAGCCGCCAATCTTTGACTTCCGGGCTTGCTCGAGATTGAGGATCCCTTTCGAGGTCGTGAGTATGAGCATACCCAGGTTCTTGGCAGGCAGGAACCTGCGCTCCCACTTCTCGAAATCGTCCACCTTCACAGACTGACGGGGCTTGATCGCCTTACAGTAGGAGATCTTACCACCAAGCCTGATGCGGTACACTCCACCAAGGCCGTTATCGATGAGCTCGAAATCCCCGATGTATCCGGCCTTCTGCATCACGCGAAGAACACCGGTGGTCATCTTGGAAGCCGGCCGGACTACGCACTCGGTCTTGCCGATGCGTTCGTGGTTGTAGATGGTCGACAGAGCGATTGCGAGCGTGTCGTTAAGTGTCATATCATCATCCTCCTATTCATACTTCCTGAAGCCGATCTCCTTCGCGACCTCGCGGAAGCACTGACGACATATCATGAGCTCGTACTTGAGGATGAGGGCCCCATGGCGCCCACAGCGCCGACAGGAACGGGATCCACGTCCGCATGTTCTCTTAGTAGGCTTGTTCGCCTTGGCCATGTCAGTTCACCTCCACCTTGAACCGCTCCTTCATGAACGCGATGCCCTCCTCTTTGGTGAGCAAGTGCTTCTCCGAGACGCGGCCCTTGTGGAAGCGCCGTGCCTTGACCCTGTAACCGGGTCGAGCGATCGTGACGCAGACATCCATCCCGAACACACCGACCTTAGGGTCGTACTTTAGATCGGGGATGTCCAACGATTCCTTGATACCGAATGAAAGGCACCCGTGATTGTCGAAGTTCCGGGCCTTGAGCTTGTTCTCAAGAGCTCCGAGCACCTGACTGAGACGGTCCTCAGCGGCCTTGTGCCTGAGCGTGACCTTAGCGCCCACGATCTGACCGGGCCTGATGCCCCAGGTCGGGATGCGCTTGATCGTCTTCGTCTTAACGGGCTGCTGTCCTGTGAGCTGTTCGAGGAGCTGGATTGCTCGGTCGAGCAGGTCATGCTCGGCACCGATACCGATATTGAAGGTAACCTTGTCAATATACGGCTGGCGCATGGGGTTCTTCCCCGGAGGCAGTTTCGCCTTCTTCTTGGCCGGTGCCTTGGTAGCAGACTTCTTCACGGCCTTCCCGGTGGTCTTTGCTGGAGCCTTCTTCGGCTCGACCTTCTTTACCGCAGCCTTCTTCGGTTCGGCCTTCTTTACAGCCGCCTTCTTTGGCTCGGCCTTCTTTACCGCAGCCTTCTTCGGTTCGGCCTTCTTTGCAGCCGCCTTCTTTGGCTCGGCCTTCTTTACCGCAGCCTTCTTCGGTTCGGCCTT
>CAZFHY010000025.1:22539-24843 GCA_964519305.1 Candidatus Undinarchaeota archaeon | reverse complement strand
CAGCCGCCTTCTTTGGCTCGGCCTTCTTTACCGCAGCCTTCTTCGGTTCGGCCTTCTTTGCAGCCGCCTTCTTTGGCTCGGCCTTCTTTGCGGTCTTTTTTTCTGCCATATTAACCACCCAGGTTGACGACAGGTTCTTCAACGCCCACTGGCATGATATAGTCGAGGATGGTCTCGAAACGGACCTTCCCCGCAAGGACTGCCACGTTGGGCTTCATGATATTGTGTCTGACATCCAGCAGCTTGACGACCTGGCCCACGTGTGCGCCGCCGGTCACAAGGATAAGGTTCCCTTCCTTGAGCGGGACGTGCTCGACGATCTTCTGACCGGGCATTTCCAGGAGAAGAGAGTCGCCCACATGGTAGGCTGAGCCGTCCTTCACGATGATGTTCCTACCATCGTGGAGCTCGAGCTGGATCTTACCGCCCTTGACGGTACGCTTACCGTTGAGGCGGCACAGCTTCCGCTTCGCGTCCTTACCCTCGACGGGCACGAACTCTAGCCCCTTCTTCGAGGTGACGAGACGGAAGTTCTGCTTGAGCTTGGGGATGGAAAGGATGTCCATCGGTCCCACGGGGAAACCGCTCGCTTTGACCTTTCGGCCGTCGACCACGATGTCACCCTGATTGAGAACGTAGGACGCTTCGCGGGCGCTCTTCACGAGACCGAGAGTGTCGCAGATTGCGACCTTGAGCGGTATACTCGTTGCGATTGGGTGAGCTCCCGGGGTGGGGCGGACAATGTATGTCCTCTCCTTCGTCTTGATTTTCCAGAATCCCGGTGCAGCATACCTTTTGAGGTGATTTCGTACCATACTATTCGCCTCCTATGGCCTTCTGGCGGATGCGGTCCTTGATGTCCAGTTCGGTGATGAGAACGTTGGACGGGTGGATTGGGTAGGCCCGCTTAGTGCCGTCAGCGCGTTCGCGCTGGATGCCCTCAATAAATAACCTGAAGGTCTTCCGGTCAACACGCTCAACCTTGCCCTTGGTACCCTTGAACTCGCCGCGCACGATCTTGACCGTGTCGCCGACGCGGACGGTAACCGAGCGCCGGTTGAACTGACCGCTCAACTTTTCATCGAGGTGAGCGGCCATGCACTTAGCTCTCTCGTGGAGCGCCTTTGTGAAGTGCCGTTTCCTCTGTTTCCTGGGAAGACGTGACGATGCGACCATTTCAGACCACCATCCGTGCGATCTTACCTAGAGCTGGCCAGCGCTCCACGGACTCGCGGGCGATGACGCTCTTGATCTCTGAACCGCGGGGCTCGCCCTGATCGTTGACGACCACCGCAGCGTTGCTCTCGAACCTGACGTGAACACCTGACGGACGCGCGAACTCCTTGCGCGTGCGGACCACAATGGCGCGCACGACCTCGTTGCGCATCTCAGGTGTACCCTTGACAACTCGAGCGACGACCATGTCGCCGATCATGGCCGTAGGCATACGGCCGTGCGTGCCCTGGATACCGGGCACGGTGATGATCTCTACTATCTTGGCCCCGGTGTTGTCTATGACGGGCAACCGGGACTTCGGTGGTAGACACCGGACATAGCCCTTTGTGGGTGCCCTCTTCTTTGCTAGCTTTACCCTTCGGACCATAGTGATCAACCGAGTTTTTCTATGACGACGAAGTACTTGCTCTTACTGAGTGGCCTGCACTCAGCGATGCGAACAACGTCGCCTTTCTTCGCCCCGATACAGGGCGGGTTGTGGGCGGCCACTCGTGTAGAGCGCTTCGTGAACCGCTCGAACTTGGGGTAGTAGCGGTTGAAGCCCCAGTGGACGATGACCGTTCCGTGCATCTTGTCCGACACCACGGTTCCAACGTGGGTAGAACCCCGCGTGGATAAGGTTCCGTGCTGCGGGCAGCGAGGATCGTTACATTCTACCATGGTCACACCCCATTTTCTTTCCTAACTTCTTAATCCGGTCCTCGGGCCGTGCGACGAGCACCGCGCCCTCCACTTCGACACAATCCCCTTGGGGGAGGGTGAAGTGGAACACGCACTCGTCCTTGGCAGCGGACCGCCGACCATTGTTCGTTTCGATGATGAGCATGTTCCGCGACTCGTCGACCACTGTGCCTGTGAGGCCTACTTTAGAGTCGTCGGTCGAACGGGCCACCGTGATCGGGAGCCCGATGAGCTCATGGCATACCAAGTCTCGTGGCGTCATCATTTCTTAGCCTCCTTGGTAGCTGGTTTCTTCGGAGCGGCTTTCTTGGCAGGTGCCTTCTTTACCGCTTCCTTCTTCGGAGCGGCCTTCTTGGCAGGAGCCTTCTTTGCCGCTTCCTTCTTCGG
>CAZFHY010000025.1:17379-22439 GCA_964519305.1 Candidatus Undinarchaeota archaeon | reverse complement strand
GCCTTCTTTGCCGCTTCCTTCTTCGGTTCGGCCTTCTTAGCGGGAGCCTTCTTTGCCGCTTCCTTCTTCGGAGCAGCCTTCTTGGCAGGCGCCTTCTTTACCGCTTCCTTCTCAGGAGCAGGGGCCGGTAACCAGGACTTTTCGTTCTGGATCGTGAGGATGCGTGCGACGGTTCGTCGGAGAGCACGGACGCGGCCAGTGCTGTCGGGGACGCCCTTCATAGCGATGTTAGCTCGCTCCTTGCTCAGCTCCGAGCGGACCTCGGCGAGCTTGGAGGAAAGGTCCTCCGGGGACATCTCGCGTAGTTCCCTAGTTCTGGCTATCGCCATCAGATGTACCCTCCTTTTCGCTATTGGCCTCGCTCTTTTCCGCAGCGGGCTCTTCCTTTGGCATGGTCGGCTTCTTCCCGGTCCTGAGGATGGCGTCCGGGAGCTGCACACCAGGGGCCATGATCTTGACCTGGATGCCGATGACACCGGGTTTCATGTAGGCTACGGCCAGACCGCGCTCCATCGAAACGTCCGATGCCTCACCGCAGTGCTTGATGTAACCGCCGGTGAACTTCCAGACGCGACCCCGCTTACCGGGGATCTTTCCAGAGATGGTCACCTCTGCGCCAAGGGCGCCGGCCTCGATGATCTTGCTGAGTGCCCTGTGGCCTACTCGCTTGAAGTGGAAACCGCGCTCAAGGCTTGAGGCGATGCGCTTGGCCTGGATGACCGGATCGAGTTCCGGTACCTCGACCTCACGGACCTCGATGTGAGGGTTCTCCAGATTGAAATTGCGCTGAAGGGTGCGGGTAAGTTCCTTGATCTTGTGGCCACCGCGTCCGATGATGCGGCCTGGCCGGAGCACGTTCAGGATGATGCGGGTTCCCAGCGGCGTGCGCTTGATCTCAGCACCGCTGTACCCCACGCGAGTAAGGCTGTCGTTCAGGAACTCCTTGACCTGAAGCTCCTTGACCTTCTCGGCGACGAGCTGCTTCTCGATTCCCATGATTATCGTTCCTCCAGCACGACCTCGATGTTGGCCGCACGTTCACGGTGTCTGGTCCGTCGACCGAACACTATTGATCCACGGTTCCAGCGCTTGTGGCGTCCACCGTAGGAGTTGATATGGCGTATGATGAGGCGGTCCGTGTCCAGTCCCTTGTACGCGGCGTTCGCCTCTGCTTCCTCGATAAGGGTGAGGATGGCATTAGTGCACTTCTGAGGGTAGCGACCCGCATCCCAGCCACCGAGCTGGCCCTTACGGTGAGCGACCCCGCCGTTGTGGCGGCGCATGGGTACGGCCTGCTTCATGTCCAGAACACGCTGGAGGATGAACTTGGCCTTCTGCACGGGTTTTCCCCTGATGAGGTTGCAGATCTCGTAGGCTTGCTTGCGCGATGTCCGCCCTTCCCGAAGAAAGGCTCTAGCGGTCTTGTCTGTTTGGGGGACATCGGCGTACTTCGTAGTTGGCATCACGATCACCTACTTGAGCGGTACGTACATACTCGACCGGGTAGCACCTACACCCGGGGCAGAGTGCTCCACCCGCTTTCGGGTGGGGGCGAACTCTCCCAGATAGTGGCCTACCATCTCGGCGTCGACAGTGATGCGCACGTACTCCTTGCCGTTGTACACCCCGATAGTCATACCGATCATTTCGGGGAGGATGATCATGTCCCTCAGGTGGGTCCTGAGGAACACCTTCGGGTCATCCCGCGCCACCTTCAGCCGCTGAAGGAACTTGCGATGGCGTGAGAGGAGCCCGCGCTTAATGCTGCGCCGCGCACGAGCGGGGAGCATATGGAGGATCTGGTCCACGCGCTTGGTGGATAGCTCCTCGGCCTCCATGTTCTGGAACTTGAACTTGCGTACCATATTATCGCCTCGCTCCCGTTCTCTTCGCAGACAGGCTTCCTACCTTGCGTCCAGGTGACGCGTGTCGGGAGACAGTCTTTGGCTTGCCGGGGTGCGGGTGGTTACCGCCACCGAATGGGTGGTCGGATGGGTTCATCGCAACGCCCGATACACGCGGATAGTACCGGTTCTGGGCCTTGCGCACGATCCGCATGGTGCCGGCCTTGACGAAGGGTTTCTCCTTCCGGCCGCCACCAGCGACAACACCGATGGTTGCTCGGCACTGATCGTTGATGACCTTGAATCGCTTTGAGGGGAGCCGTACGGTCACCTTCCCGTCACCATGGGTGATGAGGAAGGCCGTGGAGCCCGAGGCACGGGCGAACTTGCCGCCGTCCCCAGGTGAGTTCTCGATGTTGAATACGGGGCTCCCGTCAGGGATGTTCTTCAGAGGGAGGACGTTGCCCGGCTCGGGCGCCGCCTTCGCTCCCATGGCGATGGTCTGACCGACCATGAGCCCTTCCGGAGGGAACATGAGCTTCTTGGAACCGTCCTCGAAACGCACGACGGCCAGTGGCGTTGTGTGTCCGGGATCGTCGATAAGGTCGCGGACAACGCCTTTGCGCTCACCTGGGCGAGCGTACTTCACGGCGCCGCGGAACCTGTGTCCGGGCGAACGGAAGGTCTGGCTGCCATGTCCACGCCGTTGCTGGATAAGTCGCTTACCCATTTAGAGCACCCCTAGTTTCGTGGCGACATCGAGCGCAGGGAAGTCGGGATCCAGGCGCACGAAGGCCTTCTTCCTACCGTCCGGCAGGATCGTAGTGTCGACCTTTGCTACCTTAACATCGTACGTCTGCTCGATGACGTCCTTGATGTTACGCTTGTTCGCCGCGCGTGCAACGATGAACGCGAGCTTGTTCTCGGTCTCCACCTTCATCTGTACCTTTTCGGTGATGAAGGGGTAGAGGATGATTTTGTCGAAATCCATGGCGCTCACCTATACTTGAAGAGGTCCTCCTTGCCTAGGGTCTCGATGGCCCCCTTTGACCACACAGTGATGCGGCCAGGGTGGGTGCCGGGTGCAAGGACGCTTGCGCTCAGCTGGTTCACCATGGAGACGTCCACACCCGGGATGTTGGCTGCGGACCGCATGATGCCCTCATCCTTGGCGACGATTATGAGCGCGCTCTTGCGGCGCTTGTACTTCCGGCCGCGGGTCGTGCCCTTACCGGCACGGATCTTCTTGATCGATCCGCGTTCCAGTTCGTCCACGAGCCCGAGGCTCTCGAGCGTGGCGATGAGGTCCTTGGTAGTGGCGATGCTCTCAAGAGCGTCCTCTACCACGAGCGGGAGGTCCTTGACGCCCTCGATGCGGTGACCGCGGGCGATAACGATTTCCCGTAGAGCAGTAGCAGCGATGGCAGAACGGATGGCCTTGCGTCGCTCCTTGGAGTTGATGTGCTCGGCCCCGACCTTCTGGACCTTCGGGGGATGTGCCCGACGTCCGGACACGGCATGGGGCGCGATGCGCGCAGGTCCCACACGGCGGCCGCCGCGGACCATGGTACGCGGGATGCGCGAGACACCATAGCCGTAGGTAGTGCCGTACTTACGGCGCCGACCTATGAACTGTGCCGATGATGTCTGTCCGGCATACACGTTGGAACCGAAGGGCTGGGTCGACCGCGACCAGGTGGCCACAACGGCTCTCTTGATGAGGTCGGGCCGGAACGGCTCGGAGAAGTGGGCCGGGAGGTCCACGCTTCCAATCTTCTTGCCCTTGATGGAATAGATATCCGCCATTTACCTTACCCCCTGTGCTGACTTCTTGCTGAAGTGGATGATCTCGGGGGCCTCGACCTTTTCCTTGTCCTTGGCGAAGCGGAATCGGATGAGGCGCTTGGTCGGGCCGGGTATGCTCCCCTTGAGGACGACATAGTCGCCCTTCACGGAACCATAACCGATGAAGCCACCGTCCGGGCTAACTTCTTCACCCTTGTCACCGAGCTTGAGCACGAGCTTGTTCACTTCGGTCCGTCGGTGGTAGCCCATCTGTCCCATCTGGGGGACGTTCCATTCGACCCTGGTCGGGGTCCAGGCTCCCAGGTTACCGGGCTTTCGGCGGGACTTCTCGCTCTTTATAGGGAGGAGGTTGAGGCCCCAGCGCTTGACCGGACCCTGTGTACCCTTACCCTTGGTGACGGCGATGACGTCGATGTGATCGCCCTCAGAGAAGATGTCCGAGATACGGACCTCCTTGCCAAGGTTGTCCTTGGCGAAGGCGAGCTTCTCGTCCAGGCTTCCGCCCAATCCCATCTCCATGATCTCGGGGCGCTTCTTGTCCACCGATGCCATGCGAGGCTGGGTTGTTACGATGAGCCTAATATCTGCGGTCTCCTCTATCTTCTTCTCAAGGTCCTCCTTCTTGGAGCCCTTGCCTACCTTAGTACGGCGGACAAGGTCCTTGGGGAGCTTAGAGGCCCAGACCTCGCCAAGGGCCTGTTGGCCGTATGGCGTGGACCGGTAAGCGCGGTATCCCACCACAATCATGGGGGGGCAATCAATAACAGTGACGGGGACGCGCACCTCTTGACCAGAGGTATGGGTGTTCTTGCGGTTGTCGATTACAACCACGTGACGCATGCCAGCTTTGTAGCCAGCAAACCCACGAATCCCGGAATTATCACTGTTAGGCCAGAACGAGATGGCAGGCGTTTCGCTCTTCGCTTTCTTTCGAGGCGAGAACGCCAGCGACCCTCTCCTTGGATGATGAGCCTTCGGCATGTCCGTTCACTTCCGTTGACTTTTTTTGAGCATCCTATGCGTGTCAAAGCTCCGGCATGCAGGGGCTTCCACCCCGGGTTTCCGCGACCGAAAAGGAGTGAGACACGGCCTTTTTTTAGGCAGGGAGCGTTGGGCTTCTGTAGTATTTATAAAACTTACTCAGGAAAAAGGCAACAATGGCCTCAACAAAGTCCAAGAGCTCTAAGAAGAAGACCGCCTCCGAGGAGAAGGTTGACAAGAAGGCTAAAGAGGAGATCCTCGAAAAGGAAAAAGAGGAGAAGAAGGAAAAGGAGGAGCTCGAGGAAGAGACTGTCGATGAGGCTGAGGAAGAAGAAGAGGAAGAAGAAGAGGAAGAGGAGGAAGAAGAGGAAGAAGAAGAAGAAGAGGAAGAAGAAGAGGAAGAAGAAGAGGAAGAAGAAGAGGAAGAAG
>CAZFHY010000025.1:0-17279 GCA_964519305.1 Candidatus Undinarchaeota archaeon | reverse complement strand
AAGAGGAAGAAGAAGAGGAAGAAGAAGAGGAAGAAGAAGAGGAAGAAGAAGAGGAAGAAGAAGAGGACTGGGGTGAGGAGGAGGACCTCCTTGACGCCATCCTTCATGACAAGGTGATGATCGCCACGATCGCGATCCTGATCATCTTCTTCATCCTGTTCTACAACTACAAGAACATCTGCGACTTCTTCGGAGAGGACTACTCGAAGGGTCTTATCTGGATCTTCCTAGACCAGATCAAGAAGCTCTTCGGCCTCATGTAAGAGTGTAGCATAGGAGATTTCAGGGCGCATACCGCGCCCTTTTATTCTATCTTGAAGGCAGACCTATCTTCGGGCATAATGACTGTCGAGATTGATCATATGAGCCCGTCCGAGGTCCGAAGCAGCTCTAGTTGAGCATACCCTGTTCCCATGCCTGGACGACCCGTGCAAGGTCGGTTGCCAGCATGTGATGGGGCATGGCCGATTCCTGGTAATTGGCCTCGATGAACTTGACCGCTTGGAGCGCTCGGCCGTCCGGTGGGTACTCGCCGCTCTCACTCCATGACGTCCAGTCTCCGTCGTGGTGGTCCTTGTCCACCTGGAGGTACTTCGCCACTTGCGCGGAGGCCACGTGGCCAGGTATATGGGAGAAGTCGCTGTTGATCGCACGCTTCAGTTCACTGCCAGCGGTCGTCGTGGTCTTGTACAGCTTCTTGCCGACAGCGATTCCCTTGCAGCGTCCTTGGTCGAAGTATGCTGATTCAGGGACATCAGCGGTCCTTTCGGTCCCTTTGATATAACCTGTGGACGTGAGCTTGAAGCACCCACGCCCCGTCTCGAACCGGTTTTCCCTGCTCGCGATGAGGCAACATCCGCACTTGAGCTTCATATCATCGTTATCTTCTATGTCGCACACGCTCCATTCCTCTTCACGGTTGGAGAGGTGCTGATAGTACTTATGGCCCGCCGGGACATCTTTCGATCCGCTGAGCGTCGGGATGCTGGCACTGGTCTTGAAGCATTCCGTTTGCTGGTCCGACTGCATAAGGGCACCGAAACAGTAGTCACAGGACTTTGACACGGAGATCGACTTTGCGAGCGCTATACTATAGCTCTCCTTGTCACCGCATTCGATGTACTTGACATCGGACAGGAGCCTACCTGTGACACAACCGCTCGCGATGATCGATGCGAGCACTACAAACGTGAATATAATATGGTTCCTTCTCATCTTATCTGCACCTTCCACTTGAGTAGTATGAACTCTGGGGGACGTCCTTTGTGTTGACCGTCGTACCGAACCCGCCGGCCCGTCGCTCTTTTGAGATTATGTTGTAGCATCCACGTCCGGACTCGTACTTGTGGCGCGTCCCCTGAAGCAGGCAACAACCACATTTTAACTGCTCGGCGTCATCCCCGATGGAAGAACAGTCGTCCCAGTCATCCTCGCGTTCAAGGAGATGGGGGTAGTACTTGTGCTTGCTCGGCACCTGCACACTCCCTCCGGACTCCTTGAAGGCGGTCATCGTACGCTTCGTCTCAAGGCACCTTGCGGACTGTCCCGAGACGGCGAGGACCGACACACACTCGTCACAAGCGCTCTCTACAGATACGATCTTCCCGCCGAAGTCGAGGCTGAAGCTCTCGCGACCTTTGCAGACCTCGTTCTCGATGGATGTGCATCCTGCGGCTAGGAAGACGACTATTACCGCCAGTAGAGCGGTCCTGTGCGAGCTGTCCATTTTCACGTTCAGATGCACTGGCCGTCCTGAAGATACTCGCTCTGGTCGACGATCTCCCACTTCTGCATGGACTTCAGGTAGGCGGTACCCACCATCTTCTGGCAGGTGGCCTCTCTGAACTTGTATTCCTTGCCCCTGAGGAGGCAGCAACCGCAATAGAGCTTGGCATTATCATTATCAAGGGATGCGCACTCGCTCCATTCGTCGTCACGGTTGAAGAGCACCGGGTATGTGTGCTGTCCAGCTTCCAGATCCTTCCGTCCGTTCCAGGTGCTGATGAAGTTCTGCTTCTGCAGGCATCGCTCCTGCTGGCCAGAAACGCTCAGGGCCGTGACGCAATCGTCACAGGCGCCCTCAACTGACTCCATCCTGCCCATGGCTGTACTGTAGCTCTCTACGTCCTTGCAGACCTCGTTGTCAACGCCGCCCATACAACCAGCGGCCACGAGAACGGCAAGAACGACTAGGGCAGATGTCGCTCGGGGATGTGCCATGTGGCTGTTACGGGGGTCAGCTCGTATAAAAGTGTTTCTCTTGGGGGGACGTCATGTCGTCACCGGATGTAGGTGTCAGACCTTCAAGGACCGCTTCACTTCCCCGATGTCCACGTCTTCGATAAAAGGCATCAGCGGTGGCTACTTGCACTGCCCGGCGTCGAAGTACCGGTCGATCGGGACGTCCTCGGTCTTCTCGGAACCCTTGAAGTAACTGCTCCCGGTTATACGGTAGCACATGCGCCCGGGCTCGTACCGGTAGTCCTTGCCCAAGAGGATACAGCAACCACATTTGAGCTTGTTGTCATCATCCTCGATATCGTCGCACGCTTCCCACTCGTCCTCCATCGCATAGAGTCGGGGGTACGAGACCTGACCTGCCTCCAGGTTCTTGCGACCGTTGAAGGTAGAGATGAAGTCTTGCTTCTCGAGGCACTTCGATTCCTGGCTCGAGATCGACAGGACGTTCACACAATGGTCGCACGCATCCTCTACGGACTCCATACGGCCCATCGGTATGCTATAGCTCTCTACTCCTTTGCAGACCTCGTTATCGACACCGCCCGTACAACCCGCGAGGAAGACCACGGTCAGCAGACTGAAGATGATTGCGCTCCTTTGTGTGACCATGTGATAGAATAGGCGCGCGTCATTTAAAAGGCTTGTCAGTTTGACCGTTCAGAACGCTCTGTGATAAAGTTATAATGGGTGACCACTGAAAGATGTACGATGACGGCCGCTCCCATCGTCACTGTTGAGCGGGCGTCGAAGCTCTACGTCGCCGGGACCGAGCGTATATGGGTGCTCCGGAACGTATCCCTGACTATCGATCGAGGGGACCTGATGGTCATCGAGGGGCCGTCTGGGAGCGGTAAGTCCACTCTTCTCAATCTCGTTAGCGGTCTAACACGACCGACCAAGGGCAACATAACGGTAGAAGGCCGCGACCTGGCGAAGCTGGACCTTGACCAGCTGGCCATCCTCAGACGGAAACGTATCGGTTTCGTGTTCCAGTCACCGAACCTGTTCCCCCACCTCACTGCTCTAGAGAACGTTATGCTCCCGTCCCGGAACGTGTCAGAGGAGCGGGGTCGTGAACTGCTCGAGATGGTGGGGCTGGGCGAACGGATGGTGAACCACCCTCACCAACTTAGCGGTGGTGAGCAGCAACGCGTGGCCGTGGCCCGAGCACTGATCAACGATCCGGGCATCGTGCTCGCCGACGAACCCACAGGATCACTGGACCGAAAGAAGACTCTGGAGATCATGAACCTGTTCAGGAAGATAAACGAGATGGGCTCCACATTCCTTGTGGTGAGCCACGATCCCGTCGTGGCATCGTTGGGTTTAAAAAGGGTGGTAATCGAAGATGGGAGGCTTGTCAATGAGGATGACTGAATATAGAAGGGTGGCTCTCGTCGCCCTGGTACTCATGATCGCCATGACGGCTGCTGACGTGACGATCACCGGAGCGGATCCTACCATGCTCCCTTCCGGACAGTCCACGGTCACCGTGCACGGCCGGAATACGGGTGAGGCTACCGCCCTTGACGTGAAGGTCACGCTCTCGGGGACAGGTATCGAGATAAGCTCCTACGACGGTACCATCGGTGATGTCGGACCGGGCGAGACCTTCGATCTTATCGTGTCGGTCGTGCCTGGTACCGAGAAGACACGGTCGCTCCGTGCCGAGCTTACATGGTCCGACGCGGACGGGACGGTGAACAATGCGTCCCCCGTCCTTATCCCATTCCGCAGGCAGAGCACCGAGAAGCGTATCGAGCTTGCTGGCGTATATCCCACTACGGTGTCGCCCGGTAAGATCATCGACCTCATCATTCAGCTACGGAACCGCTCGGACCGTGACCTCGACCATGTCACGATCAACCTTGCCCGCAACTCGGACTACCGCGTGCTCGACGGTGAGACCCGGACACTTGACAACATCCCTGCGGGGGACCGCCGGTCGCTCACCTTCGAGACCTATATACCTCCTGAGAGCTTGGGCCTCGTCGAGGTGCCTGTCAGGATCACGCACTCGGAGGGCAGCGAGGAGCTGCTCGTCGGTATTATCGGAGCGCCCCTCCTAAAGGTCGAAGTGGCCAACCTGGTCATCCCCACCGATGCTCTCCCTGGTGAGCTTGCGACGATCACCTTCGACGTCCTCAACCTGGGCGACCAACCGGTCCGCTCTGTACGCATCGATACCCGTTCCACTTCCGCAGAACCTCTCCAGGAGACAACCTATCTCGGAGTCATCATGGCACAGGAGAGCCGACAGATCACCATCGAAGTAGTTCCCAACTCCGACACGGCCAATGCGACCATCCTGGTGGAATCGGTGCTCAGCTACCGCGACCTGTTCGGTGACGAGCATGAGGAGCGCCTCGCCCATAACGTCCAGGTGCTGGCCGTCTCGGCGCCCATACCGGTAGCGCCGTCAACGTCGGGGACGAAGCAGTCGACTGGAACTTCAACGAAGACCTTCCTCGGACCGTTCGAGTCGGTGGGGCTCCTTGCCGGCGTGGCCTTTCTGGTGGTCGCATGGTTGGCGTTCGGGTACGTGCGCAAGCTACGTGAGTTCGAACGAGAACTGTCCGCAGAGCGGGACCAGCTCGAGCTGCTGGAGGAGGAGGAGGAGCATGAGATGGACTCCTTGCGGCGCAAAGTGGAACAGCTGGAGACCGTGGAGTACCTAGTGTCCGAGGTAGAACGGATCCCGATCGATAGTATAATCGCCCATCCCAAGCGATTCACCGATAAGCTCGTGGCAGTGGGCCACCATGTGCGAGGAGTGGGGTCCCGGGGGAAACACAGCCTAGTTGAGGTGTCGGACGACACGGGCACCGTAAAGGGTGTTACGGACGGTCGGGTCCGGGATGGTCCGGCAACGACGATGGCCGTCGTCCGGGTCGAGAACGGTACCGTGCACCTTGAGATAAAGTCGATCCTGCGTGAGCGATAATGCTCCGGTACGCGTTCCTTGATATCATGCGGGACCGTACACGATTAATCCTGACCGTGATGGGCATAGGGATCGGTGTGGCCCAGTTCGTTGCCCTTTTCTCCTTCTCGACCGGGCTGGAAGCAGAGTTCGGGAAGGCGATGTCCGGTTTCTTCAACCGTATTATCGTCACGCCCAGATACTCCGAGGCCCGTTTCCTCGAGGAGGATGACATAGCAGCTCTTGAGGCATATCCCGAGGTCGTTGGTGTCGTCCGTAAAATCTCTACTGCAGGCCATGTTGCCTCCAGGGGCGGTGGGACCTTCGTTACGGCGGCGTTCATCGACCGCGATGAGATGCTCGACGAGATCACCCTTGAGCGGGGAACTGTAGAGGGTGCGCTCTTGGGCTCAAAGGCTCTGGAACGTTTACGTGCCGCCAATCCTGACCTGGACGTCGGTTCGCGCCTTCGCCTGTCACTCCCAAGGTTCGGTGGACGAGAGATACCGGTCAATGTGGGTGGCGTGTTGAGCAAGGGCGGGCTGGTGCTCGGTAGCCTCACTTTCGACTATGCTGTGGTCCTCCCCATGGATATGGCACCTCAGAAGGCTTACGACCTCGCGCTCGTACGTGTTGACCAGCTCGAGAGCATGGGTACTGTCGCTGAACGCATCGAGCAGGAGCGGAACCATGACGCTGTCTCCTTCGAGGCGCAAGTGAAGGAGGTAATAACTCTCACAGAGAGCTTCCGTTACGCTTTCTTCCTCATATCCGCCATCGCCATCATCATAGCGTCGATGTCCACGATCAATACAATGATGATCACCGTCATAGAACGGACCCGTGAGATCGGGATACTCAAGGCCTTGGGCTTCACCCGTCTGGAGGTGGTATCGGTGTTCCTTCTGGAGAGCCTATTCATCGGTGTGCTTGGTAGTGTGCTCGGCTGCATAGCGGGAGTGGGTCTTTCTCGGACTCTTGTGGTGATGCTCATCCAACGGACCGGGTTCGGTATAGTTCCTGTTATAGATGGACGAATCCTTGCTCTCAGCGTTCTAATGGGTACCCTGATCGCTGCTATTTCGGGAGCACTGCCTGCCAAGCGCGCAGGTGACCTCGATCCCTTAGAGGCATTGGCCCACCAGTGATCTGTGACGAAGGTTTTTTAAGGCTCCCTGCTCCCATAGAGCACAGATGAACCAGAGTCTGCTCGCCCTGTTCGGAATCGCCATCGCCGTCCTTTTCGTGACGGTCGGTATGACCCAGCTCCGCGGCGTCGAGCGGGAGCTCGATATCCAGGAGATAGAGGCAGGCTCGAAGAAGATCGAATCAGAGAAGGTACAACGCGTGCTGTCGGACGCTCTCCTCGAGGCTGTCCACCGCTCGGTCGCCAACGTCGCAGCTCATGGCGGTTCTCGGGCCGAGACCGTCCCTCCTGAAAGCTTCGAGAACATACCATATCTTGCCTTCAAGGGGCAACCCACCCCGTTCTACACGGCCAATTGGCGGCCCAAGGGCACAGCCGCCGGGACCCACGGGCTACCGGCACGGGACACCGGTGGTTTGGCCTCTATATTAGAGGACGAAGTGAAGAAGCACCTTCTGATCGCCTTCCGGAGCATCGGCAACACGCATGGGTTCCGTCCGTCCTACCCGCGAGCTCAGGCCGAGATCGGCGAGACCTATGTCAAGGTAGCACTTCCAGAGCTCACGGTCCAGACCGAGGACGAGACCCTTCCCTTCCCCCTCGAGGTGGAGGTACCGCTTCGGTTAGGGCTCCTTCACGCCATAGCGGGCGAGATCGTTGAGAACCACCTTGTCCGCAGAGGATTCGAACAGAGTCTCGTACACGTATTCCTGGAGAACGACCGGCGACCGCAGATGCGGTTGTTCCATTGTTGTGGCCCCTGCGACCCCACCTGGCAGCCCGAGGTCGTCGAGTACGCTCAGGTGCTCCCCAAGGTAGTTACCAACGCCCATGCCACTGTATCTCTTGAACAAGGTTATGCCAGAAAGCGGTACCAGCGCACCTTCCCGAAGGTCCAGGGGATGAGCCTCTCCATGGATATGCGCGAAGCGGGTTTCGAGTTCTCCTTCAAGGACCTGAATCCCGACCGCTCGGACGAGTGCATGAACGATCCTACCGTGTGTCGTCGTCAGGCAGAGAAGATACCGGTGCTCGGTGCCGTACAGATGGGACGGTGGGACGTGCGCTATGCCTTCTCGTTCCCCGTCCGGATTGATATTACGGATAGCGAGGCACGGCTCATAGGATCTGACGGGAGCACACTAGTGCCCCTGACCTTCAGCTTCAACCTCGATGCGTTCGCTAAGGACTGTGGTTCGTGCATGCCGGACTGCGTGGCCGTTGAGGGTACGGTAAGGGATGATTCGACCTGCACGGGATCATGCAACCTGGAGCTCGTCGTCAAGGACGACGACAAGAACCCGGTCCCCGACAGCAAGGTGACCATCAACGAATGCGTGCTCGAGCAACGAACGGACGCTCAGGGCGTGGTCACCATGGCTAACGCTCCGTGCGAGGAAGGGGAAGTCCTTGTCGAACCGCCCGAAGGTTCCGGGTTCGCAGCTGAGAGCGCCATCATCTATATCGAACGTCGCACTCGCGAGCAAATATTCCTACGCCGATCCCTTACCCTCTCTGGAAATGTGTACTCCGTCGAGAAGGAGTTCTGCAAACCAAGGAGCTGCGTGCGCACCGTGAACGCGAAACGTTCGCTCCCGCCCACCGAGGACGATCCACCGAGCTACGTCCGACTCACCTTTGTCAACCTGCGTGACAGGATCACTCATCAGGCGATCGTGGACGAGCGATCAAGATACACCGTCCCCGATATGGTAGAGGGCAAGTACCTGGTCGTGGCGGAAGGACACAATGAGTACACAATGCGCTTCGCCAACCTGATGGAAGTGGGAGCTGATGACCGAGAGGTCGATATCCCCATCCTTCCAGCATTCGTCGTGCGGGTGACCGGCGGCGAAACTGAGCATGTATCGCGCATCGCGGAGGGTGATTGTTCGTGTTGATCCGTGCTCGCTCTCTGTCACTGGTCCTGTTCATCCTGCTCGCCTTTGCTACTGGCAACCTGGTCGACGTGCGGATCGCTGGCGATCATATCGCTATAGAACATCAGCCGCCCTGTGACCTGCTCCTGATCACGGAGGTAGATAAGGACGAAGTGCTCTGGCAAGAGCCATGTACGACCGGGTCCGAAGCAAGTACTGCGCACGCGTTCATCCCAAATCTCCTTGGTACGCGGGAGGCGTTGGAGTTCCAGCTTGTGTCCATTATCAACGATGCTAAGGGCTCCACCTACAAAGGCCGGATAGCTCTCAAGCACCCCCTCGTCGTTGAAGTCCCCGAGAACGTCCATGCCGGGGAGAAGCTACCTGTGACCGTCACGAACGTGGAGGACATCGACGCCACTAGCCCTCTCGTATCATTCACGTACACCATCACCACCCGCCTTGGAACAAAGGTCGCTGCCCGGACGGTAGGGTGCGGCCCGGACCACGGATGCCTCATCGCGAAACTTCCCGTAGCCGAGGCAACTACGCCCGGGCCATACCGCCTTGTGGTGGAGTCTTTCCATGGGAACACCCGTATCGCGATATGGACGCGGGAGATCGCTGTGATCGGACCGAAGGTCCCAGTATCACCGTTGTGCGTCAACAGGCACTTCACCGCTGCAGGACTGGACATCCCCTGCATAGCGGACGGGGAACGCTGCCAGCCCACCGATATGGACTACCCGTACTGCATGTGCTTCCGTGGCGCCGAACCAGGGGCCATTTGCTACCACGGCCAGCGCTGCTCCAATGGTGTATGTCTTACAGAACCGGGGCGTGATCAGCCGTACATAGTCACCAGGGGCCATGACTCCTGTTACTTGCGCATGGGGGATAAGGAAATAGGATGTGTGGACTCGGGCCAGGTCTGTTTCTTCAAGGAATGTGGGTGTCTCCATGAAGATGCGCTCGTGGCCACCTGCCGCCTAGCCCAACTCTGTCAGGCCGACGGATGCGTGCGACCGACGATGCTCGCTCACCTTACCAAGATGGGTAGCATGGAGGATGGTATGTTAACGTTCGGTGTGGCTGTGAACCCACCTCAGCTCGTCCCCGGGAAGGACGCCTTCACCGTGACCCTTGGCGGCGTACCTGCAAGCGCAATCGAGCATAAGCGTAACGGTGTCGAGCACAGGATCGCGGCCGCTTTCGATGTCAACACACTAACTCCGGGATACGAGCCGCTCAAGGTGGTCATTGATTATGCTGGCGAAGTGATCGCGCTCACGTCACTCGTATCCGTCCCATTCCCCGAGCAGTACCGCAAGCTGGATGTGGCGTTCCTCGACGACAAGAGGCAGGTGAGCGCAAAAGCCCTCCGTAATGGCGTCACTCTTACCCTCCCATTCACGATCGGCTATCAGGGGAGCGATGAGGCCGTCAACGAAGTGCGCCGTTCTGAGATGCAGCTCAATTTCACCGTCAATAGCAAGACCTTGATCGCACCTATCGCCGGGCTCGAGCTGGGCGAGGACGGACGCAGGGGCGTGCTCCGGGCCTTCCTACAAGACGATGGAGCACCCTTGGGGCAGCATCAGCTCACGTTCGGTATCGATAGCCTCGGCCGACGTGGTACTTCGACCCTCCCGGTCCTAGTGCTCACATCGATCCCTCTATCCATGGAGATCGTGAGTGTAGACCCGCCCCAGGTGCTCCAGCTCCAGCTAGTCCACGGGTTCGACCTGGACGTGTACGTTACCGTTGAGGCCGATGGTACCGAAGGATTGGACGAGCGTTCCTTGGTCCCTGAGATAATAGCCGGCCCCCGGACGGTCCAGGGGAAGGTGACGAGCATGCTCTCCACACCACGCGGAGTGCTCATCCGCACATCCTTCGCGACAGGATGCCTGGACGGCGCGCTCCCTGCCGTTCCGGCGACAGGGAACCTCCTGCTAAGGAAGGGTACTACGGTCCTCGCCCAGAGCCCTGTCACGCTCATACAGAACCCTGGTGGATGGGAGGAGGGATGCAGCCTTGGATAGCTCCCGCAGCCCGGCGATGATCGCTCTCTTAGTTGTACTAATGCTCACGCTCCCGACAATGGCCATCGAGTGCGTCCCCCCACCCTTCGAGCAGGAGACGTGCAAGGCCGTGCTCTTGGAGGAAGAAGCTATCGGCCAGGCGTACAAGGCCGATCTCAAGGACTTCTCAGCGGACCTTGACATGGGAGCATGCCCCTCGTTCACCCGGGCTTCGACCACGGCCGGTTTCATGGGCCAGACCCATGCCTACCTGACCAAGAAGGAGCTTCTGCTCTGCATCCTGGGCAGGGAGTTCGACGAAGTGCGGTACTATGCTCACTCGCTATGCTCGACCTGTGAGGACCGCATCGAGGAGTTCCGGCTCCTCTGTCAGCTCGGGATCGATCGCACGGTCGAGGAGTTCAAGGAGACCATAACCGACATTGATCCGGACGATATCGACGTCGACACGGTGTGCGCGGACCCCGACAAGGCAGTGGAGATCTACCGGATAGAGGCGTACGGCGAGGGGATGAACGACCAGATGAAGGAGGCACAATGCCTACAGAACATGGAACGGCGGGTGGCTGAGTGCGAGAACCGGCTGGACTGTGTAAAGGAGAGCTGCGGAATCGGTGGTACGTTCTCCCTCAAGGATTGGTGGCTGAGGCTCAAAGGCAAGGCCTCCGATGTGGCCAAGGACTTTGCCGGGCTCGAGAGCTTCTGCGAGGTCTCGCGTGAGCTGAAGAGGAGCACCGACGCTGTGGACGACTACCTTGAGAACATGCACGACATCGCCCTCAACCTAAAGGCGATGGTAGGGGTCAAGAAGAAGTTCGACTCCCAGTGCCGCCGTGCCCCGTTCGAAGAGTGGCCCGTCGTGTGCCGTCAGCACCTGTCTGACATGGCGGGGCTCCAGGGGAGCTCGAAGAACCTGATGGAAAAGTACAAAGAGGCGGACAAGACCTTCAAGCAGGAGTTCGGTTATGACGCGGACGTGTCCGTGAAGACCGTGCTGTGCGACCGAATGGCGGCAGCGAGGCACAAGTTACCCGACCAGCAAGAGCTCACCGCCGCGGCCCTCAAGTCCAAACTGATGATGGACTGTGGCAACAAACTTTCCTGCCTCATCGACTACGAACCCGGGCCTAAGACGGCTGCTTGTGAGACCGCTCCCGAACGATGTGGTGGCTGTGACGTTCTGGATTCCTTCGGTATCTGCACACCTGAGCACGTGCCCGACACTGGGGGCGCGACATCCAGCATGTACGTTCTCACTCCGATTGCGTAGGCATTCGTCACCGGGCGATAAATACTCGTATATACTCTCGATAAGGAGGTTTTTAATATGGTCGTTGACCACTCGCGCTTCGTGGCCGCGGAAGACCCTGTGTACAAGAAGCGATTAGACGACGTGCTCGTTGAGATGGGGACAACCCTTTCAGGGCTCTCAGGGCGACAGGTGGCCGAACGCCTGAAGCGCTTCGGGCCAAACAGACTCCCCGAGGCGGAGCGACGACCCGCGTGGCGTCTGCTCCTCGACCAGTTCCTTGAGCCGCTCATCCTACTTCTTCTTGTGTCAGCTGTCGTATCATATCTTGTCGGGAAGACCAAGGATGCTGTAGGTATCTTTCTTGCGACAGTGCTGAACTGCTCGCTCGGGTTCCGTCAGGAGATCATGTCCCGGCGCTCGGTGGACGCGCTGAAGCGGATGTCCAGCTTCACGGCCAGGATGCTGCGTGACGACACTGAAGAGATCGTCGAGGTCGTTGACATAGTCCCCGGTGACATCCTCCTTCTGGAAGAGGGCGAGAAGGTACCTGCCGATGCCCGGCTTATAGAGGCCTACTCGTTCCAGGTCGATGAATCCTCCCTGACCGGAGAGTCGCTCCCCGTGGCAAAACATGCGGATCGGATTACTGGTGATATGCCCCTTGCCGAGAGGGCCAACATGATCTACATGGGGACACATGTGACGCGTGGAAGGGCCGTGGCCGTTGTCATCGGTACCGGCACCGACACGGAGATGGGCCGGATCGCGAGCATTGTCAGCGAGGAACCCGCGCCCACTCCGCTGCAGGTACAGATCGCTGACCTGGCGACGAAGCTGGGTGCGTTCGCAGTGCTGGTTTGCACGCTCTTCTTCATGCTGTCGATGATGTCCGGACAGGATCTGGTCGAGGTGTTCTCGGTCTCCGTGAGCCTTGCCGTGGCAGCTATCCCGGAAGGCTTGCCGACGGTCGTGACGGTCACGCTCGCTCTGGGTATGCGACGTATGGCCGAAGAAAGGGCGATCGTCAAACAGCTGCCCGCAGTAGAAACGCTCGGCTGCACAACGGTCATCTGCTCGGACAAGACGGGCACGTTGACCCATAACAAGATGACCGTTCGCGAGGTGTTCTTCAACGGACGGAGCTATCTGGTCACCGGTGACGGGTATTCCCATCACGGTGACTTCTTCTTCGATCCTGATGTTAGCGTAGGCAGCCACAGTGCCGATACCGCGGGCGAGGCCGCAGCCGATGTCAACGGCCGTCAGGCCCAGTCCGATCCGGAAGAGCTCTTTCCGATCGCAGAGGTGGCCTTCCTGTGCAACAATGCCGCTCTAGTGGACGGCGAGGCGATCGGGGATCCCACCGAAGCTGCCCTGAAGGTCCTCGGGTACAAGGTCGGAATGACCGATGCCCTCACTAAGAGGCTCAAGCGGATCGATGAGGTGCCCTTCGAGTCCGATATCCGTCATATGGTGACTGTTCATCAGGACCACGACTCGGGCGCCACCGTGACGTTCGTGAAGGGTGCCCTTGATGTCGTGATCGACATGTGCGACCATGTATACTTCGATGGTAAGTCACTTCCGCTCGGCCCGGACCAAGTGGCATGTATCGAGGAGGTCAATGACGCCTTCTGCGAGAAGGCCATGCGAGTTCTTGCCTTCGCCTATGGTGATGGCGACCGGAAGGACGATCGCACCGGTCTTGTGTTCGCAGGTCTTGTGGGAATGATCGATCCCGCTCGAGCCGAAGTGCACGACGCCGTTGCGCAGTGCAGGGATGCTGGAATACGCGTGGTCATGATCACAGGCGATCAGAAGCATACTGCGATGGCAGTGGCTCGTGAACTGGGCATCCTCGAAGATGACGGGATAGCGTACACCGGCTCGGAGATCGATGAAATGGATGACGAGGCCTTTGGGGAGGAGGTCATGCAATGTAATGTGTTCTCTCGCGTGACCCCGGAGCACAAGGTGCGGATCCTCGAAGCATTGAAGGCCAAGGGCCACATCGTCGCCATGACCGGTGACGGTGTCAATGACGCACCCGCCCTCAGCAAGGCCGACATAGGTGTGTCCATGGCGATCATCGGTACCGATGTTGCCAAGGAAACGTCTGATATGATCCTGGCGGATGACAATTTCGCGACGATCGTGACCGCAGTGAAGGAGGGGCGCACTATCTATACGAACCTGCGCAAGTTCCTCCGGTTCCAGCTGACCGCGAACGTCGCAGCCCTCACGCTCATGTTCGTCGCCACGGCTATCGGGATGCCGGCCCCGCTCACTCCCATTCAGATCCTTCTCATCAATATAGTGATGGACGGTCCCCCCGCACTCGCTCTTGGCCTTGAGCCACCGGTACGTTCCATCATGAACCGACCACCGAGGGACCCTGAAGAAAGGCTTCTCTCACGTGATATAATGACCGATGTCGTCCTATACGGGCTCGTCATCGCCGGTTCCTGTCTGTGGCTGTTCCAGCGGTACATCGATGCCGGGGATCTTGGTGTGGCGAGAGCTTCGGTGTTCGCCCTCTTCGTGCTCATGCAGCTCTTCCTGGCGTTCGGTTGTCGGACCCACAGGGTGTCCCTGGTCCATATCAATCCGCTATCCAATCCCTCGCTCATAATCTCGGTGCTCGCTTCGGCGGTGATATTGGCGGTCGTCGTGTTCACGCCAGTGGCCGGGATGCTAGGTACTTCCGTGCTCCCCGTGGCCGATGCGGCCAAGCTCTCACTCGCGGGATTCGCTATACTCGGTCTCACAGAAATACGGAAGGCCCAGGAACGGATGTGGGATGAGGCGTACGACTAGCTGGTGTACCTGATCCTACGCTAGTACCTCAGGGATCTGCCTCTCCTCGGACTGCTGGACATAGCGGTCATGGGCCTTGCGCATCTCCTCCACCAGCACACCCGAGAAGGCAATGCTGAAGGCGAGCAGCCAGTCGCTCAATGGCATTGGTGCGACGTTGAAGAACGCGGCCACGGGAGGATGGTGGACAATTACCACCTGGAGGAAGAATGATCCGAAGACGGCCATGTAGAGGTATATGTTGGAGAGGAGGTTCATCTCCATGATGGACTTCTCTGACTTGCAGTTGAAGCAGTTGAAGAACTGGAATAGGATGAACGTGGTGAACGCCATGGTCTTTGCGCGCACCTGCCCTGCAGGTGACGGGTCAGACTGGAGGAACCACCACAGGGTGAAGATCGTGGCGATGGCGCGGTAAAGGCCGGTGACCACGATGGTTGCGAGCATGCGCTTGGTGAGAACGTCCTCGTCGGGATCCCTGGGCTTCTTCGTCATGATGTCGAGGGGTGCCGGTTCAGCACCCAGTGCCAACGCAGGAGGCCCGTCCATGATGAGGTTGATCCACAGGAGGTGGATGGCCTCGAAGGTGTCTATCGGTAGCTTGAGGAGAGGGATGAAGAACACAGTGACTATCGCAGATACGTTGGTCGTGAGCTGGAAGCGCAGGAACTTCTTGATATTGGCATAGATGGTCCTGCCCTCCTTGACGGCCTTAACGATTGTGGCGAAGTTATCGTCGGCCAGGATCATGTCCGACGCCTCCTTCGCGACGTCCGTGCCCTTCATACCCATGGCGATGCCGATGGAGGCGTTCTTCAGGGCAGGTGCATCGTTCACACCGTCGCCCGTCATGGCGGTGACGTGACCGTTCTCCTTGAGGGCCTTGACGATTCTTGTCTTATGTTCAGGGGTGGCTCGTGCGAACACTGTGGCCTGCTCGACGATGCAATTGAGCTCGTCGTCGTCCATATCGTCGATCTCACGCCCCTCTAGCACTAGATGGTCATCCCCGAGGATTCCCATCTCCTTGGCGATCGCCTCTGCCGTGAGCTTGTGGTCCCCGGTGATCATCACAACACGGACCCCGGCCTCCTTACATATCTCCACGGCGTCGATGGCCTCCTCACGCGGAGGATCCATCATCCCCATGAGGCCTATGAACACGAGCTTCGAGGGCTTGTAGGAGCATACATCACCAGCCGTCCGCTGGTATGCGAAGCCGAACACACGCAATCCACGCCGGGCCATGTCGTGGCAGGTCTCTAGGAACTCGGTGCGCCGGTGGTCAGTGAGCTTGTGCTCGTTCCCCTGGGAGAACTCCTTGTTGCACAGACCTATGATGGTCTCGGGAGCACCCTTGACGTAGGCGATCTGGCCATCGAGCGTGGTGTGGATGGTGGCCATGTACTTGTTCTTAGGATCGAAGGGCACCTCGTGGACCCGTGGTGAGGCGGTCCGGATGGAGCGGTGGTCCACACCGAGGTCGTCGGACATCATTATGAGAGCGCCTTCCAGCGGATCGCCGATGATGCCTCCTTCGGAGCGGTTCGCGTTGTTGCAGAGGGATGCCGACCGGAGCAGTAGGCTGAGGTGTTCGTCGACATCGGGTTTCTTATTGGTGTGCTCCAGCTGGATGAGACGGTCGTTCACGTACAGCTCACGGACGGTGATCTCGTTCTTGGTGAGCGTTCCTGTCTTGTCGCTGCAGATCACCGTTGCGCACCCGAGCGTCTCCACGGCGGGAAGCTTGCGGATGATCCCGTTGACCCGTGCCAAGCGGGTGAGCCCGATGGCCAACGTGATGGTCACCACGGCGGCGAGACCTTCGGGCACCACTGCTACGCCCAATGCCACTGCCGTGAGGAACATGTCGACGACATGGACCGCGAGCGCTTTCGATGGGTCCTTGGTCAGGGTCCCGATGAGGAAGAAGAGGATGCACACACTGATACCGAACCAGCCTATCTGCTTTCCGAGGTCGTCCAGACGTTCCTGTAGGGGGGTCTGCTCCTCCTCGGCCTCGCGAACGAGGTCTGCGATAGTGCCGATCTGGGTGTTCCTGCCCGTGGCCACCACGACGCCTTTCCCTCGGCCAGCGGTGACGACGGTGCTGGAGAAGGCCATGTTCGACTGTTCGGAGAGCTGCGTATCCTCGCTGATAGCGCTCGTGTTCTTCTCGACCGGCAGGGACTCGCCGGTGAGCGTGCTCTCATCGATATAGAGGTTGTGCACCTCGGTGAGGCGGATATCGGCGGGGACCTTGGAGCCGACCTCGAGGACGACGACATCACCGGGGACCAGATCGCGAGCAGGGATGATGCGCTCTTCGTTCCCTCTGATGACCTTTGCTTGAAGGGCGCCCAATTGTTTAAGGGCCTTGATGGCCTTCTCGGCGCGGTACTCCTGGATGAAGCTCACGGTGACGTTTATCGCGATCGCAACGGCGATACCGATGGCCGACCGCTCATCTCCGAGTAGGGCGGAGATGACCAGCCCTATCATAAGAAGAATGATGATGAAGTCCTGGAACGGCTCAAGGAGGAGCTCGAGAACGGAGAATCCCTCTTCCTCCTCCAGTTCATTGAGCCCGTACTTATCGACGCGAGGAAGTGTTTCCTCTTCGGTTAGGCCTGTCTCGCAAGTATCGAGATGATCGTAAACATCCCTGTACGAGACGTGGTGCCAGTACGGGTCCATAGTATATGCGTATGAGTCCCCGCCCTTCTAATATAAAAAAATAAGCACTCGCCGACGACGAGCTTCAGATGTCCATGTCCTCGAGGTCCTTGAAGGCCTTCTCTGCCTCCTCTGCCAAGGCCTTCGCTTCCTCCGGGGACATTTCCTCCATGGTCCCGTCCTCACGCATCCGCTGGCCGACGAGCTCCGGTTCCTGGGGAGGTTGCTGAGGCCACTGCTGCTGTTCTTGCTGGACCTGTTGAGGCTGAGGCCACTCCTGCTGTTCTTGCTGGACCTG
>CAZFHY010000024.1:0-43682 GCA_964519305.1 Candidatus Undinarchaeota archaeon | reverse complement strand
GCTTCGGAGGGCTGGGCGGCTTGGGCACTGCCACAGGCTTCGGAGGGCTGGGCGGTTTGGGCACTGCCACAGGCTTCGGAGGGCTGGGCGGCTTGGGCACAGCCATAGGCTTCGGAGGGCTGGGCGGCTTGGGCACAGCCATAGGCTTCGGAGGGCTGGGCGGTTTGGGCGCACCAATGGGCTTGGGCGGCATCGGACCCCTGATCGGTACCGGTGAAACGGGTGCACCGGGCGGCTTGGGAGGCATCGGACCCCCCATCCCCTGCATCTGGACCGGAACCGTCGGCTCCTGCTCCTTCTTGCCCTTCAGAAAATCTAAGATTGCCATATCAATCACCCAATCCAGTTACACCATCTTTTAGATCCGCCAGTGAGTCGTCGAGCGCCACGACCTGATCCTTGATCTCGGTCAACTCCTTTGCCTTGATCTGCTCACGGACCTCACGGACCTGGACCTGGAGGGAGAGAACCTCGTCCATCCGTTTGTTGAGGGTCGCTTCCATCCGGGAAAGGCGTTCAGTGATGGGGGCTAGTTCTTTGACCACACGGCCCACTGCCTCCATCTCGGTCGGATCCGCGCTGTGCTTCTTTAGCACTTCGATCTCTCCACCAAGTGTATCCATTCGCTTCAGCTTCTCATCGAACTTAGAGAACCGTAGATCTAGCTCCTTTGGAGAGGGAGCGTCCTGGATTACCTTGTCCAATCGTAACCGAAGAGCTTCAAAAAGCGTCCGCATCTCGTGGACATGCTGCAGCTCTTCTTCTTTCAGCTTGAAGGCTTTACTGATGGTCGGACCGAAGGTCTTGACCTCGTTCCGGAGCGTTCTGAGCTGGGAAAGCGCCTCACGCTCATCAGTTCCACCCGCTGCAAGCCCATCGACACGTTCCTTGAGGACGGAAAGGTCATCAAGACGGCCTTTAAGCTCCGCCAGTTCGGTTGTGTCTACGGAAGGACCTTCAGCAGAACGCTCGGCCAGACGCTTCTTGATCTCAGTCAGGCCTTCGTGTAATGTATGGATAGTCTCAGCGAGTTCGGCCGACCCACCAGAGCCCTGGACATTTACGTCCTTGCTGATCTTGACAACGCGCTCACGTAGTTCGTTCAGCACCTTCTGCTCTTCAGGACCGTAACTGTTCTCGGTGATCCTGACATTGAGCTTTGCCTCCGATGTTGCGAGGTCCGTCATTATCTTGCTCTCAAACTGCATGAACCGACGCTCAATATCGTTGAGCCGGTTCTCAAGCTCGATGAACTTAATATTGACGTTTCCGTCGCGCGGACCGTCCTGAGTATCCATGTACTTAGGGAATGCGCCCTACTTTTTAAAAGGATTTACCCGTCCGTGATGGCATGCGCACCGTCCGGACCGATGTCGTCGTCATCGGCGCAGGTCCAGCAGGGAGCACGACCGCCCGACTATGTGCCGAAGGCGGCCTCTCCGTCGTGGTCCTTGAGGAGCACGACCGGGTTGGGCTCCCTATCCAGTGCGCCGGGCTCATCTCCACGCGCATAGACGAGGTGAACGATCTCCCTGACGATGTGGTCGTGAACACCGTACGAGGGGCCCATATGTGGTCCCCGGGCGGTGTCGGAATAACCGTCGCCCGTCCCGAACCACAAGCGTACGTCATCGACCGGGCTGCCTTCGACGCCAATCTCTCAGACCTTGCGCAAGAGGCAGGGGCGGAGCTCGTTCTGGGTGCCCGGGTACGATGGATGGGTCCCGGGTACGTGCGCACTACTGACGCGGCCTATAGGTCACGATACGTCGTGTGCTGTGAGGGATTCACCTCTCGTCTCCCGAGGGGTGTCGGTCTCGATACTACACGCGAGCTATTGGCCGCACGGCAGGTCCGGATCAGGACAACAGGGCTCGACACAGATCATGTCAGCATGTTCTTCGGAAGAGAAGTGGCCCCCGGGTTCTTTGGCTGGATTATTCCTGAGTCAGGTGAGGTGGCACGTGTCGGTGTGGCTTGCCGAGGCGGACAGGTGAATGCCCGGCTCCGGGCTATCCTGCACGGTCGCCTAGGTCCACACAGGATCATCGAGCAGGGCGGGGGCGTAATCCCCATCTCAGGTCCCGTCCGACGGACCCATGAGGGCGGTCTCCTGGTCGTCGGTGACGCGGCAGGCCAGGTGAAAGCTACGACAGGTGGCGGCATAGTGGTGGGATCGATCTGTGCGGCCGCCGCGGCCGAAGCCCTCATCACCGGTGATCCGGCTTCTTATGAAAGGCTCTGGCGCAGCCGCGTTGAACGTGAGCTTGCCATGTGCCTTCGCATTCGACGTTTCGTGGACGATCTCGATGATATCGAGCTCGACTCGTTCTTCACCATCCTCAAGGATTCGGGCGCCGAGAATACCATCGAACAGTGGGGGGACATGGACTTCCCATCGGCCTTGGTGGCCAGACTCGCCCTTAATCCGTCCGTTGTGACCTTCGCGGCACGTAGACTTGCTGACCTGCGGCGGAGACATCCCCTTTTTTAACCTATGGGCGTACCAATCATACTGGTGACAGGGGAAGGCATGGACGAGCACCCACCTCTTATCCACGAGGTAAAGTCCTGCGTCGATGCTGAAGAGAAAAAGGAAGAAGAGGTCAAGCGTGCAAGCCCGTATCTCAGGAGCCCCTACATGGCCCTCCCGCGGGGCGAGGGAGGCGAGACGAGCGTCCCCGGAGTGACTGCGGGCGAGCAGATCGAGGAAGTAAAAGAGGAAGAGGAAGAGGCTTTCAAGGAAGTCCCATCGCATATCAAGATCATCCGGTCCCTCTATTCCATCCTCAAGCTCGTCATCATTATCGGTGTTGTGATCGGTGCTGGTGTGTTCATTGTCAGGCTCGCTGTCGAGCGGGCTTGGGAAAAGGACCAGGCCCAGCCAAAAGTGTTCTTCGAAGTCGGTTGTCGGGCCCATTATGGATGCGGTGATGAGATCCAGGAGGCATGTGGGCTCAGCTACAATCCATATTGTATCGAAATGGAGAATAAAGGGGACACGTTCATGCCACCAACGCATTTTAGTGAGCTCACAATCTACTTCAGCACTGCGGATGAATCCTTCACCTACGAGTCCGACCGTATCCGTATGATCGATAAAGATGGCACGTGCACCACGATCGATATGTGCGACAATTGCCCCAGTCTCAAGGAAAAGGGAGGGAACGTCAAGCTAATCCTCCCACCCGACACCGATGACGTGCTCGCCTACTCACATGTAACCCTCACCATCTCGGGTGCGAACACGGAGTCTGTGAAGAAGTGCGAGAAGGCTCCCATCGGGTAGTTACGGCAGGGGCGATGGCGTGGGCGCAAGGGTTATCAATGATTGTGACATTATCTCGCCTATGAGGCCTGCCAGGAGACTGTTTATCTTCCTGGTAGTGGCCACGCTCCTGATCCCCAGCAGCCTCGCCACCACCTGCGGTCCCCAGTCGTCCTATTGCGACGACAACGGTTATTGCCGCACCGGTGTCTACGTCACGGTGTACAACGCCGATGACGACGAGTACTTCTGCGAGCAATGCAAGCATCATATCTGGAAGGAGGAGGCGGGCACGGGGGCCGGAGAGTGCTGCGGGGATGATGGTCTGGATGATGACTGGTGCGGTCAGTACGGGTTCTGCTTCGACGGCGTCTGGAAGGACGTGTACGGCGAGGACGACTCGCCCTTCCATTGCCAGTCATGCAATGGAGGCACATGGCATGAGTCGGGCCATTGCTGCGGGGACACTCCGGACGAGTCCTGGTGCAGGGATGACGGGTACTGTTTCGAAGGCCAGTGGATGACCGTCACGGATCCGAACACCAACGAACATTACTGCACCAATTGCGTGGACATCGACCAGGACGGTATCGCGGACGGTAAGTGGGAGATAGAACTTGACTCAGGTCAACCGTCCTGCTGCGGGGATGACATAATCGAGAACTGGCCTGGTCAGGGCGGCGTCTGCAACCTTGGCGAGTGGCTCTCGGGAGATTGCATCGAAGATAACGACTGCACAGACGAGCCTTGGCTCACATGCACATCGAACCAGAAGGAATGCACTAACCATCATTGCCGGTATCATAAGGACTGTTCATTCTGCAACGACGCGGACTGGTGCACGTTCTGCGCTACCGATGATCCCGACCTCACCGAACGCAGCTGCACGTGCGCCGGCTTCATCTGGCACGATGCTACGTGCTGCGGCGACGACAGCGGCGAGTACTACTTCGAGGAGGACCGGTTGTGCTGCCAAGGTTCGAACTCGTGTATCTCAGGCAACACATGCTATGCAGAGGGTAGCGTAAAGCTCTTCTTCATCACCAAGGTCTGTGTGGGCGGCGCCTGGGTGAAGGTGGACGTGCTCCCGGGAGTGTTCTACTCGGGAGCGCTTTCGGTCAGTCTTCCCGTTTGGATCGTCGGCACCTCTGCTCGCTGCACTACAGACGACACCGCCGCGTGCCGCGGGATTTCCGGCGCCCATAACGTTGTGCTCGGAGAAGATGACGGGGACATCTACATGCGCATCGAGAACTGGGATTTCACAACGGCACTCGACCTTTCTGCGCTGGAGTTCACGTACGATCCCGATGGCTACTCGGTCTATTTCCGTAACGGATTGTCAGTCCCCGTGAGCTTCAGACTGAAACGACGCGACGGTGGTGTGCTCGAGCGGTGGGACGTGAGCACGTCGTCCTGGCGGGCCCTCGCCGACCGTGATGCACTGGAGGTGACAGAGCGGGAGGACGGCTCCTTCATTATCAGAGATACAAAGAGCATAACTGCATCCATCCGTGATCCCGAGGGCACCTGTGGGGACGATGTATGCAACGTTAACACAGGCGACTGCGACAACGGTTGTGCTGAGTGCAACGTGGCATCCTGCGCCACCGACCTCGACTGCAACCTTGATGTTGGTGAGCGGTGCGATAACGCACCGACCCAATGCACGTGCCCTGACGGGTACACCTGCGATCCCGAACAGCTCGTGTCCGATGAGATGGGGTGCTACACTGCATCGTGCGGGAACGGTGTTTGCGATCCTGGCGAGTGCAAACTCCCCTGCCCGGACTGCGATAGGAGCGCTTGTGTGGACGACTTCTGCTCGGTCTATCTGGAGGAGAACTGTACCAATGCGCCAGAATGCGGTTGTGACGTGAGCGCGATATGCGACAATACCGATCCCCGCTCGGACGCCAACGGATGCTTCATCCCAAAATGCGAGGACGGTGTGTGCGACCTGGTCCACACGGACATGGCCAAGGATTCGCCCATAGACCTCCTCCCCCTTCGAGAGTGCGACCGCGCGTGTCTGGGTTGTGACCTCGTCACCTGTGCGAACGACACTCGATGCAACATCGGCATAGGCGAGAACTGCACGAACTCCAAGATACACTGCGCTTGCCCCATCGACCAGGTCTGCGACCCGACCAATGCGCTCGCTGACGAGAAAGGATGCTACTCAAAAGGTTGCGGCGACGGGGCATGCGATCCGGGGGAATGCGATATCACCTGCGTGGACTGCAACGCCACGGTATGCGCCCTTGATACGGGGTGCAACATCGGGTTCAACGAGACATGTACATCGCAACCAATCCAATGCCCGTGCCCGGAGGGATGGAAGTGCAACATAGCCCACCCGCTCGCCGATGAACGGGGCTGTCATGATCCGAAGTGCGGTGACGAGCAGTGCGATCCAGGGGAGTGCGCTTCCGACTGCGCCGACTGCACTTTGGACACGTGCACCGGTGACCTACTGTGCACATTCACGGGGGAGGACTGTAAGTCCAGCCCCATGGACTGTCAGTGCGATGCTTCCAAGATATGCGCACCTGATGATCCACGGTCCGACGAGACGGGATGCTACTCCAGCTCATGCGGGGATACGCTCTGCGAGGGGAGCGAGGATTGCTCAACGTGCACGAAGGACTGTGGAGAATGCCTCTCCCTCCTTACACCCGTGGTCGATGCATCGGTCCCACCGGGCAAGACCGCACGGGCTGCTGTCTCGGTGTTCAATCAGGCTATCGACGCCCTCACGATATCCCTCTCGCACGATGCTCCCGCTGAACTGACCTATCCACGGATGCTCCGTGTGGAGGCAGGACAGACCAGGGCCATCGATGTCCACATCAAGCTCGACGAGGACGCCCGCGGCACCTTCAACGGCACCCTTACGATCACAACGGGGGAGGAGTCCCATACCGCGATCATCCAGGTCACCGTCAAGGGGACGACCACTGTGTACCTCGGTCAGGAGCAGTTCAGTCTCACCTCGTCCCCCGGCGGGAAAGCCAACTTCACATTGCTGGTGGTCAACGCAGCTCCAGAGCTCAGACGTGTGGATCTCGTGACCGGCGGTTCCATCGGACCATGGTTATCTCTCGCCGAGTCATCCATTACAATCCCAACCGAAGCGTCCAAGGAGGTCATGGTCACCGTGGACGTACCCCCTGACACCAAGACCGGAAGCCTAAGCGGTACAATCACGGCTACGAGCGGCGAGGAGGAGAGCGTGGCGAAGCTCTCCCTGTTCGTCCTGGAGAGTAAGGCATCCTGTGGTGATGGGACCTGCCAGCAGGAAGAGACCTGTCAGGACTGTCCGAAAGACTGCGAGTGCGACTATCGGATCCGGCTCAGCTTGCCGGCTGGAAAGGTAATCATCGCTGCAGGGATCCCGCAGGACATAAATGTGGAGGTCCGCAACACGGGTGAGGGTAACCTCACGGACGTATCTCTAGAGGTCACCATCAAGGATGGTACGGCCAATGTCACACCCTCAAAGGTGGACATCCCTACCGCTGATGGGGCCGTGTTCAACCTCACACTCGTCTTCCCGGAGGAGGGCTCGCATGACCTCCTCGTCAAGGCCGACTGCGCCGAGGGTGCACGTAACGCCAAGCGTCTCGCCATCGAGGTCTCACCGGCGCCACCCGATGTGACGGAGCCCGATGACGATATCGAGGAGGATATCGAGGAGAGCGAGCTGAAGCTGAGGGAGGCCGAGGACAGGATGGTCGCGCTCGTCGAGAAAGGTACGGACGAGGAGGAGCTGGCTGAGCTCGAGAAACTTGTCACCGAAGCGCGAACGAACGTGGAGATGGCCCAAGAGCTAGCTTCAGAGGGCAAGCGTGAGGAAGCAGCACGGCTCGTTGCCGAGGCCGAGAGCTCCCTGGAGACCTACAGGAGCAAAGCCCGGAAGCTGGAACGTGGCTCGGACGTTGAAGACGCACCATCATCCGGCTCGAGGGTATCGGGCGTGTTCAAGGGGATCCTCGTACTGCTCATCCTGGGCATAGGTGCGTTCGCGTTCTCCCTTCGCAAGAAGCCACCGGCCATGCCTCCCCAGCAGGCCTACGCCGGGTACCAGACCGCCCCTATGATGCAGCAGGGCGGGTACTACGGCGGCAGGTACATGTAAGGCCGCCAGCATACATTATTTATAGTTCAACCGCGACCCGTTTGCCGAGCTAGTCATGGGACTGGGACGCCTACGGACCTGGACCGCATTGATACTGTTCATAGTCCTGACAACGTCATCCACCAGCCTCCCCATCCTTCCCGGTCTCGCAGGGGCCGCGGCCGCTGCAGCAACTCCCCTCGGACCTGTTATCCCGGGGCCTGCCGGAGCTCCCCTCGTCCCCATTATCCCTGGCCTCCCCGGTTTCATGGATTTCATGGGACCGTTCGTCCCACCCTACGTCGAGATGGCGTGCATCGGTGAGTTCTATACCGAGTGTCAGGACACCTGGAACTGCATCGATGCCTTGCACGGGAGCGATCCCGACCTCCACCTCTGGCTCATCGCCACCATCGGGTTCAAGCAGGACATGCGGCTAGTGATCCCGGACGAGCTCCCTCTCACTACCGAGCAGGCTGCTTACGCTATGTACGGGCTGGTCGTCCCCAATCCCATCCCCATCTCACGCACATCGGTCGATGACATGGCCAAGTACTATGTTCTCACCCGATGTAATGCGGTGAAGTCGATACGCGACCCCTTCTGCTCACAGTTCAGGGATAGTTTCGGTGAGCGGTCCTCACTGGTCGTCCCTTCATGCCTCATGCCCCTCCAGTTCAACGACGCACCAACAGGGTTGCGTCCCTGTGATACATACGTCAGCAGGGAGGGGACTACCCTCTGCGACTGCATGACGGCCACGGGGGGTGACAAGAGCACGTGCACCGGGTTCAAGAGCCTCTGCTCCTACGCCGTCGTGAAGCAGAACGCCCTAACCGATCCGGGACTGGCCTCAGCAGCTGACGCGGCGGCAGAGGCGGTAGCAGCGGGGGACGACCTTGCGTTCTGTCGCGACAATCCCCTGTGCGCCCGCTCCTGGCCGGACACGTCGGCAGTGGACGAGGGCGACCTGGCCACTTGGGCGGGCCGCATCTGCGCCCGCGAGCTGAACTACTTCGCGCTCAAGACGCTCACCCTCACCCCGACCGGCGCTGAGCATGAGGACCTTACAGCGCGGCTGTTCGGTCCATGCACGGGCGACAATAAACAGGACTGCCTGGCCAACCGGACATGGCTTTCCGGTGACTTCCTGCTCCAGTCCTATACATCCAACCTATACGCTCTCAGCAGGAGCCCTCTGGTCAAGTGCCGCGAACCGGCACTGCGTATGATCGATACCCAGAACTGTGGCGCATGCTGGTCAGAGACCCTTTCCTGTTACGAGAACGTCCTCGGCAAGCAAGTACCCCGCAGCCGCGAGGAGCAGCTCACGTCCGGGCTGGTCGACGGACTCCTCCGTCAACGTTTCGGCACGCTCCATACGTTCCTGGACATGGGGACGGCGGCAGGTGAACTGGGGATGAGCCTTGCAGGATGGGGCGATCCCTTATCCGCTGCTGACTTCTCCTCGCGTGTGTTCTATGGCGCGTTCTGCATCTCGCTATGTCGCATGAAAGGTTCTTCAGCCTCAGGTGACGCAGCGTCGGGAGACGCGTCAGCGGACTGGATGCGCTCCTGGGGCCAGGATGACGAGGTGGCGGACCTGATGGTCGGCCACAGCTCGTACAACGCGCGGAGCGGCGAGGCGGCCGAGGTATACCTCAACCTCATGTTCGGACCGGAGTTCACCATCTTGAAGAACGGTTACTGGGTCCTAAATCCCAAGAAGGTGGCCCAGTGTCCCGCCTACCTGAGGGCTCAGATGGCACTTCCGGAACCTTCTGCGGACGGTCTTTCGGGACAGATGTCAGCCGGTAACTACCCCTGGCGTGTCGTCATCTCTCGCACTGCTTGGGTATCCTGCCCGCACAACCTGAAGCTGCCCGCCACGGGTTCGTCCGAGGAATACTTCGTGTACGACGCCAAGGACCGTCTCTGTAAGACGGGTGTGTTCAAGGACCGGACCGACCGATGTTACTTCTCTGGTAAGAAACCGACCGGGACGGGGTGGCAGAAAGGAGGGTTGGTTGACGGTGCGATAGGTCTCATTTCCGGTACCCTCTTCGACTCGTACGACGAGAGCGCGTTCAAGCCCCGCATCCTCCAGCCGATCACGGTCAATCCAGGCGATATCCGCGAGCATGTGTTCGGCCTGGTCCTCAACTGTACTAATCCCATGGACGAACCGGTGGTCGCCACTTATGCAGGAGCGCCAAAGGTTAAGTGGGTCTACGACGTCTCCAACGATGCGTTCCGTCCCCGCTATGTATGGCAGCTGTGCAAGGGTGACGCGTGCGAGGAGGTCCGGTACGTGCACGACCTGCGTGAGATCTCCACGCTCATGGACGAGGAGGAGTACAAACTCCCGCGTCGCATGGGACTGCTCTACGACTGCTCACGCTGGTTCGACAAGGAACGTGGCGTGTGCCTTCGTGTCGAGCACTACGGTGTAGATGAGCTCATCAAACCACAGGTCACGACGCACATCGAGCTCCGCGGGTGCGATCGCTCGGGGATCCGCTGCGATGAGAGCGATGAGCAGCGCCTGGAGCACATCCCGTTGCTGATGTTCGACACGGTGTTGGGCAAGCATTATCCCTTCGTCCGCCCACTCGATGCGAAGGAGCAGCCATTGGAACGGGGTCAACTCACCCATGTGTTCGATCCCGAAATGATGCTGGACATGGTGTACGACAAAGAGGATTTCCCGCTATACCGCAGCACGGGCGGGGACCAGGAATGTATCAATCTCTACACAGGTGGATACAACCGGGAGGGGACGGGGAAGCTCGCCGGTCACCTGCTCGGGCTGGCCTCGGACCCCACGAATCCCTTCGGCCTCGCAGGGATGCTGGCGTCGACACTTGATCCGTCCTCATCGGACCTGTCCGGTTATTTTACACGGAGCGATATCCCCGCCGGTGACATCCTCCGCTCTGTGGCCGACAATCTCCAGGACTCCATGTCGACGGTCATGCGCATGCGTGGTACCTTGGACCTGATGGGTCCACAATCCGCTGCGTTCGGAGAGAACCTCTCCCCGGAAGGCCGGGAGATGGCGTCGTCGCTGGGCGGAGCACGCGCTCATAACGAGATGGTCGATGAGGGGGTCGCCGAGGCGGCACGTGTGATCGGGCCGCTCGTTGCGTCGATAGTGGCAGAGACCGCCGATGACGTGGAGTCGGTGACCTATGCGCGCCTCTCCGATGCCCTCCTCCGCACCGAGGACGGCGTCCCCCTGGCCACGCTAGACGATGTCTATAATTCCGTGGCCGCCCGCCTCGGGCACGATGTCGCTGACGGGCTCTATGAGCTCGGCCTCAAGCTACTGATCGAGGATAGTGAGACCGTGCTCTCCGGTATCGATCCGCCCCTATCACCCGGTGACCGGGCATGGATCATGGGGACCGAACCCGACCTCGCCATGTGGGACGCCCGTCTCGGCGCCGAGACCGCCCGCCAGCTCCGCCACGCCCTCATCCGGTCGGCACGGGATGTCCTCCTCTCCGACGGTCTTACGGTGCTAGAAGAGTACGGGATGTCGTCCCTATACGAGGCGATGATCGCCGACGCAGCAGGCGACCTGCTACAACAGGAGCACCTTCTCGCATCGTCACGCGATGTGCTCGTCAGACTGATCGTACAGGACAACGCGCAGGACACGGTCCACAACGCCCGATATCGATTAGGGGACGGTTCGCTCAGGGAATTGCGTATGCTGGGCGCTCGGAGCCTCGCAGTCGAGGGTGAGGGGGTCCTCACATCCACCGGACAGCAGCGGCTGGTCAGGACCGCCGATGAATTCGGATCACGTGAGCTCGCAGAGGCTCTTGAGAGCGAGCCCTCCACGGTGGTCCCGCGGATCAGAGTCAACTTCGGGGACGCGGTCGCCGACGGTATCGAGGAGATGCTCGTAACGACCAATGCCGCTACTCTCGCAACCCGTGTGCGCTCCAGTGGCCTGGAGGGTCTGGGCAACACAGCTCTCGCCCAGTCCACGATCGTTGTCGCTGCGCGAATGCTCGTGGCCCAGGGCCTTGCTGCCGATGACCCCACAACAGCTTTGGGCGAGCTGTCCGACGACCTTGTGTACGCAGGCATCCGCAAGGCCGCCTCTTTGGGTCCCGACGCGGCCGGACCGCTCACCGCAAGGGCAGTCCGCACGACCGATGATGATGAAATACCTGATGATGACATCACGGCACTCCGGGAGGAGCTCAAGGACGCCCAGACCGCGCGAATGATGCGTTTGCTCGCCGAGGAGCTCGGACCCGAGGCATTCCACCGACTAGCGGACGATCCTTTGGAGCTCGAACAGCGTATGCGAAGGCATGCTGCCCGTCGCCGGTTGGAGGTGATCATAGACCGGCTCACCGCGGGCAACGGGCTCGACGCTCTCGTCGATGCGTTCAGCGGGCCGATCATGGCCCAGGAACGATTAATGATGCTGGCCCGGTCCTATCAGCGCCAGGTTTTCATACGCGCTCAGGAGCTTGCACCCGAGGGTGTCCCCACGGACGATATCTGGGCCAATGCAGGCTCGCTAGTGCGCACTGTGTTCACGGCAGAAGTCGAGGAGCAGTACGTGCGAGAAGCCGTGCTGAACACACAGGACATCATCAGCGAACGGATCGCCCGCGACCTGAACATCAACGAACAGGCAGTGAAGGATATCGTCAGGACGCGGATGAAGATCACCGGTGCCACTGCACTGTTCGCCGAGCGGCTGGGCGACGTGGTCTCGAGGGTGTTCGACGACGAGTTCTACAACCTACCGCAATCGTATATCCAAGAAGCCAATCGACTGGCCGAGGAGATCGAGCTCGCTGCTCGACGCCAGGCCGAAGAGATGGCGCTCGCCGGACTGACCGGTTCCTCCGACCGACCTAACACGCTCGCGTTCTCAAAAGCGGCCCTCATCGATTCCCTCGTGATCGCCCGGAAACCACAGATAATCTCGGGACTGGCGAACCCGCTCTACATAGAAGGGACCCGTAACTCCTATGGTGTTGACTGGACGCAAGGGTTCTTCACGTACATGGCCTCCCTCTGGCGCATCCCCGGATCGAACCCGCCCCAACGTTTCGCCGATAACTTCATCGACCGGTTACCTGACGCGACCAGCAGAGTATGTCAGGAAGAGGGATGGGAACACATCGTCGTACGATGCACCGATCCGGACACATGCGGTCCCGAGGCGGTCCGCGCAGGGACGCCCGAAGCGAGGCTCCCGGAACCATCCCTTCAGACCGTCGAGCTGCTGCGCCAGGCATCACGCTCGCCCGCTCCCTGCAAGGACGAGTGCGCAGGTGGCAACGAACTCATCTATGCCAACGGGACCTGCCCTTCCTTCCGACACCTCAACCGGAAGATCCACCTCGACTACCTAGCTGTCTCATTGGCCAACCGCCGCAAGTACCTCGAACGACTGCGCACGACACTGAAAGGGCTGGCCGATGCCTCAGAGCGCCGGTGCGACGCGTGCAAGAACGCCCTCGACGGACTGGAGAGCGCTTACGGTGACTGCATTTTCGCTCTTGACGAGGACATCTGGGACTCCCTTCTCCGCGCTGGCCAGGCACCCCCATCCCGGGATGAGACGCCCATCATCGGTGACTTCCTCGCAACCCGGCTGGGAAGCGAACTGCGTGCCGGGTTCGCAGACGAACTGGATTACTCGGGCGCTGTCCGCCTCTGTACCGAGCTGTGCACGTACTGGTCCGCCCAAGCAGCGATAGGTGAGAGCTATCTCGATGGAAGGCTCAAGAACTGTCCACTACTCACCATGTCTGCCACATGCGCAGGTGACACGGCAGTTCCTGCGGGGACCGAGGCTGATGTCGCAGGTGTGGTGGCCGAACCTTCGGGGATCGCTACTTGCGTCAAGGACGTGCTCGCTGCCAAGGAATCGTGCACCCTCTTGGGCATGCGGTTGTTCACCGGTAAGGGCTTGCGGACGGAGGGGGATATCGAGGTGGATGATACTGGCTCGGACGATCCTTGCGAGGCGGCGCGGCCCCTCCGCAGGCTGGTCACATTCTTGGACGATTACCTCCCTCATCTCGAATCGCTCCGTGGGAACGTTACAGGTTACCTGAAAGGTGCACGCTGTCTGGACGAAGCATCGCTCCCCGAACGTGGCGAATGCCCGTCATGTATCGATGGCGGGACGTACTGCAACGCGTTGCTCGACGCATCGATCCATAAAGCTCTGGCGGAGCTCATGACTGAGACCGGTTTCGGACAGCCTCCTATGGACCAGCGTACTTTCGTCACCCGCCTCACCCAGCTGGTGATGGCGACCGCCGGCGACCTCAATCCTTCCTACCGCCGGGCTACCGCACGCAGCTACAGGGCAAAGGAGGACACATACATCGTGTTCGACGAGGATACGGATCACGGCCCGACAGAGGCACACCCCATGAACGTGAGCCTGTGGTGGGACGTGGTACATGAACCGTCCGCAGTCGTGCGGAACAAGGTCCCATTCATACTGTCACCACGATTAGATGTGTCCGCAGCGACCGACCGCGGTCTCGACAACCTCTGCGAATGCCCGGGCGGGTGCTTCCTTGCACAGGTCAACCCCCGATGGGCGGACACGCGATGCAGTGACAGTACGGACCTGGACACCGATGCCAACTTCTATGACGACGTGTTCCCCGCAGGCACTACGCTCCACGTCAAGCAACGCTTTGAGAACGGCGCCTTCATCACCGATCCCAGGGTCCTGGACGCTCCGGTGGACGAGGACGCGGACTGCGGCGAGCTCGCCTCGAACCAGATCTTCCCCACCTCCGATGACTATTACACGGGCGCTGGCGACCTGGCGGGCGACGGTAATGGCTCCCCCCCCGGGAACAAACGGCTCGTGAACGCCCTTCTAGGCCAGGAATGGCGCTCGATACTTCTCGAGGGGCTTGCGCGTGACCTGGGGCTCGATACAGCTGTCCCATGTGCTCCTGCCTGTGGCAGAGTACCAGGCACGGTCGCCGAGCAGGGCGCGTTCCCACGCTGCGTGCGATGCGAGAACGGTGTGTGTGACCTGGAGACCAACTACCCCTTCCACACGGCCGGGGACGCTCGCCAGTTCTTCATAAACGCCGCTTACCCGTCATCCGTGCCCATGCTCTGCTCCGCCACGCGTAGCGCAATCGACGCTGCTGCGAACGAGGCGACCGACCTCAAGGACCACCTGCGCGAGCTTGGGGCGCTTTCTGCCGCCTGGCTCAACCGCCTGTTCCCGGTGGACCCATCATGCTTCGACCTCAGGACCGGTGAGCGCGCGGGCATGGAACGTCTGCTGGACTGCCAGGACGCGTGCTTGGCACACAAACCACCCGAGGCGGCCGATGAGCTGCTCTACGGCTACTGCCGTGCTGTCGTTAGGGACGAGAGCGTGACAGGGATATGCCACTGCGCTACTATCTCCGATCCGTTGGGGACGCCCGTCTCACGACCTGAGCCCAGCACGAGGGACGCCTACCCCAAGACCTGCCGTCTTCCCAAGGAGGCCGCACATTACCGTGAGCTCGCTGATTGTTGTGTCCGAGACCACGGGTGCTCGGACCTCATATCCTTCTACAACGGAGATCCTGACGCCTTCGGCTGCGCATGCACTACAGGTAATATCGCTCTCGACGCAGACCAGTGCATCGGAACGGCCGAACCACGCTTGGTGCTCGAAGAGGCGTACTTCAAGGTAGGAAACCGGCCTTCGCGCACACATGCGTTCCGGGGCGAACGCGTGCGGGCGTGCGCGGTGCTCACGAACGAGGGCGGGGCCACCTTCAGGGGACCGATCGTCGTGGAGCCATTGGACACGGGAGGATTGCCCGCGTGGACCCGACCCGAGGGCTGTGATCGGACCCCCTCCTGCACGCTAATGGGAACCCTTCGCCTATCGAACGCGATGCCCGCCGCATCGCTGGCCCTGCCGGGAGGTCGCGAGCTGGAGCTCGAGCTTGCAGGCATCGACGCGGACTGCACCGTGCACCTGACCGCCCGACTCGCTGCCGAGGGCGTCGTCACAGAGGTGACCGTCCCAGCCCATGCCGACGACCTCTGTTCCGCTGCTGCCATCACGGACGAGGTGCTCGTGGCGGCGACCGTCCCGGGGACGGTCTGTGATGAAGAGACCGCACTGGTGCAGACCCGTGTGCAGGTCCAGACCCATCGCGACCGGTGTGCGATCACTAACAACTGCGATGGTGCGCCCCCTCTGGACCTGGTCGCCACACGGCCTGCAGGGCCATGTGCATACACGGCCGCACCCGTCACAGTCCGCCCGGGGGAGAACATCGCGATTTGCTCGGCACCTGTTGCCGTGACAGAGAGCCTCCTAGGTACAGGTCAGGCCGGTGAGCTATCCGCAAGGATCTCTGCCTGGCACGACGACCGTCCGGTGCTGGGAAATCTCACCACCCGGTCCTACCTCCCTCTCCGCCGAGGGCTTCCCGGAGTGGAATGGCTGGCAATAGGGGGTGACGTGAACGGGGATGAGGCGTTCCCCGGCTCTGCTGTCGGCGTGCGTGCCACCTTGGCCAACAACCTGAACGATCCGTTCTCAGGCGTCTTGCGTCTGACCATCACCGATGACCTCGGTAACACGCTCCTCACAGAGACACGGGACGTTCCGCCGATACCCGTAAGGGGGGTTGTGACCGTCTCGAGCACGACCACGGACATCGAGCCGGAGGATATCGGTAGGAAACTGCGGGCAGGGCTAACTCTCTGGGACGCTGCCGGCGTGAAGCGTTACGACCTAACGCCCGACCACACATTCCCCCAAGCCTCCGTATTGGTGACGATGCCTCGCCTGACCGTTGAGGACGCCTTCTTCCGAGAACCCGATGGGGACACACGGCTCTCGACCGCACGCACCTGCGACAACATCAGGGTACTCGTTGAACTGTCGAACCCGAGCCCACTGGATTTCGCCGGCCGGCTCGCTCTTTCGGTGTACCACGTGGATTCCAACGACCTTCTGGCCACTGCAGTGGACAACGCTTTCAGGCTTCCCTCAGGTACACGCTCCACAACACTCCTCACGTCACAGGAGCTCGTTGTGCCGTCGCTGGGCACCTACCTGATCCACGTCAATCTCACGGACCGCAACGGTGTCCGCTGGCACGAGGGGAACGTGGACGTGGCCGACCAGCCCTCAGCACGGCTGCGTGTCCGCGAAGATGATCCGTCATGCGACCTCCCGCCATCCGCCATACAGACCCCTGCGGCCATCGATGTGTCGTGCCCGGAGGGCGCGCGAAAACGTCAGATCCAGTTCTCCTACTGCACCGGTGGTGGATGCCTCACGCGAAAGAACGGCGCTGACGGCTGTTATCTGCTGGTGCTGTGCAGCGGCTGCCCCGACGCTTTCGCCCCACAGGTCAAGACCCGGCCCGACGGCTCCTGCCAGCTCGCCAACGCCGCATGCTGCGATGACTGCCGGGTCCAGGTCCGATAAACGCGCCCAAGGCCAACATTTATATGACATCCCACATTCGTCAGAGCAGGGATAACGAATGGCCATCACGTATCTCGAGGTCGTGCAGTGGATCGACCGGGAGCTCATCAGGAACAAGGAGCTGACCGAACTGAAGCAGATCCTCCTCGAGGCCGCAGAAGTGATCATCGAGGTCGACTGCGGGCTTAAACCCCAGCTGAGCCCCGAGCTGTACGCTCTGGCTACGAGCACGAACGAGGAAACGCTCGAGGATTCCCTCATCGAAGTCGAGACCGACCTTCGGAACCTGCTCAAGAAGAACGCTCAGTGCTCCGACTAGCACTGCTCTTCACTCTTTCGTGTTCAATCCTATATGTACACTTTCACGAACCGTCCCGTGATCGCATGCCGGGTAACTATGTCTCGTGCTTCAACCATTTGAAGACACGGTCGAGCAGCTTGACGTCAGCGGGCGAGTTCCGCTCGAACATGACGGCATCACCGATGAACACGACACGACCGTTACCGATCTCGGCCTTCCCCATCACCGCGCATGTGCCGGCGTACTCGTCCTCGTCCTGAGTGCCCGAACCGTCAACGTCCGAAAAGCTATGTTCGCTCGAGAAGAGAAGTACCTGGCCGTACCAGTCGGCGAGACGTAACGAGCAGCAACGGTCCACCTGGAAGCCCTCCAATCCCTCGGTGATCACATGGGGCAGGGCGTACATGTGCGGTGTGTAGGTCGCGGTGTCCGATCCTTCAAAGCTCGAGACCGTATCGCTATTGAAGCTGGCCCCGAACCGTCGAGCAAGACCGTTGAGGTTCGAGTTATCCTCGCCTCCGTCCCCCACAAGAAGGAGGCCCATACCGCTCTCGACGTTGAACGCGATCGACTTGACCTCGTTAGGGGAGAGCGGCTCCTGCGGTCTTACTACCATGAGCACACTTCCAGAGAAAGAGGCGGGATCGTTCACCGCGGGGACAGGCATGTTCCCTGTCCGCCTGCTCTTGGCCATGAGCCCGACCCCCCCCCGGGGATGTGGGCGTGATCGTCCCGTTGCTTTCGAGCCCTTCGGTGGCATCGCCCGCTTCGAGGACTTCAACTCGTGAGGCTGCTTCTGGACAGGTTTGCTGGCCGGGACTGGAGTGGCTCCAGAAGGAGCGTCCAGCCCGAGCGCGAGCCCTCCACTGAAACGGAACGCAAGGTTGCACAGGAGCGCACCGAGTCCACCGATGAGGAACCCTCCTACAGCGAAACCGAAAGGGAAGATGGCAATGGCCGATAATCCCATGCTACCGCTGGCTTCACCGAAGTCGACGAGCGGACCGATTATGGTCCCGACCGGGCCGTACAGGGCAGCGGGTACTATACCTACGAGGAGAAGCGGGATCGCGCAGAACGAACCCGAGGAGAACACTCCGACATGTCGCAGTGCACCACCCTTGAGCTCCAGTGCGATACCGCCGTTCAATTTAGCGAGCAGGTTGTACGCAAAGGCCTCGATGATCCCACAAAGGAAACCCACGACAACACCGCCGACAGGGAGCGCCACGAGCGTGAAGGGCATCTGTCGGGCCATGAGAGGGAGCATCATCCGGACAGGACCCGGTGCGATGCTCGCACCGGCCCCGAGTATACCGAGGAGACACAGGATCCCCCCGTACAGCTTCCCGAACGAGATCAAACCAACACGTTTGAGCCTCCCCGACTCGAGCTCAAGGCCGATACCACCCGTCACGAACGCAACGATGTCGAACAGAACGGCACCGAGCACACCGCCAATTAGACCCATGATGGCGAATCCCAGAGGGAACGCTACGATCCCTGTAACACCGAGGTCGGCCACGACCGCCGGTGCGTTAAAGGCGGTACCAAGGATCCCACCGATGAGACCGTACACGACCGCGGGCAGTATCCCAATGACACCCAGGACCACTGCGCACACGATCCCGAGGGAAATGATCCCCAACCGCTTGATCCTGAACACATAGCGGACCGGTGCGGCCACCACTTCCTCGCCGGGGCCATGTGCGAACACGAAGGCGGCCACTGTCAGGAATAGAGCGATAGCAACACCGAGGAAGTAGATCCGGTCGAGCTCGTTCAGCCCTCCCATCCATCGCTCCAGTGGGTTCGTGGACGGCCGTTCCGTCCCCGTCCCCCATATTGCCGCATCCTGCAGAGTGATAGCGTCCTCGATTTCAAGGAGTGCGTTGAGATTATCCCCTGATCCATGACTCTTCCGAGCACGCTCTAAGAGCGCCTCGATCTCTTCCTGCAGTCGCGGATCGGCGACCTGTGACATCCGCCCTTCCACCTGCTCGATCTTTCTCTCCACCGTGGCCTCGACATCAGCCTCGTCCACACCAATGGCCTTGGTCCCCTTAGCAGCAAGTCCATCGATATCATCAAGACTTGCATCGAAATCTTTCTCCGACCCATCACTCTCCCTGGCACCGTCTAAGAGCCCCTTGAGCTCTCCTATCAGTTCGTCATTGACGGCGTCACCGTCCACACCAGTGGCATCGGTTCCTTTAGCTACAAGTTTGTCGAAATCAGCAAGAAGTGCGTCGTAATCCTCCTCGGACCCTTCGCTCGACTTGGCCCGATCCAAGAGCTCCTTCATATCTCCTAGCACCGAGTCATCGAGGGCTGCCTTGTCCGCACCTGTGACATCGGTACCTTTATCGACAAGTTTGTCGAGATCAGCAATAAGTGCGTCGAAATCTTCTTCTGATCCAGAGCTCGACTTGGCACCATCTAAGAGATCATCCATGTCTCCTAGCGACGTGACATCGACAGTGCCATCGGTCGCTGCCAGGGTGAGTGGGAGAAGGACCGCAAGGGCCAGGATGATCACAATGCTCAGAATTGTGCCTTTTTTCTTGCTAGGTCTCCTAACCCCCATTGATGAACGCCCTCCCAATTCAACGTATCGGGTCGAACAATTTAAGCGTTGCCCCCTCACCCAAAGACCATGGCAACGGTCACCGCCAAGGATATCAAGAAAGGCTCCTATATCAAGGTCAATGACACAATATGGCGCATCCTACGCAAGGAGGTCGTCGTCTGCGGGACGCACTCGCACTCGAAGAGCAAGCTCATCTGCAAGCCCGCTCTGGGTGGTGGAGAGCGTTCGTTCAACTATGCTCACCAGGACCGTCTCACGAAGATCGAGGTCATGCGTAAGGAGGGCCAGCTCATCTCGTCCGGGGGCGGTAACTTCCAGGTCATGGACTCGCGCTCCTACGAGATGCTGGACGCCGAGGCCCTTAACGAGGATGTGGCCGCGGGCATCGCCGAGGGTGATGTGATCATCTTCATGCAGCTCGAGGGTCGCAACATAATCCTCGAGAAGAAACCGATGTGATGGAGAACAACAAGGTACGATCACACGGGACGCTCAAGGGTGTTCTCGTCATCGTCCTCTGCGCTGCCGCGCTCGCTAACCTGCTTTCGGGGGAGGAGTGGGTGCCGCAGGAGCAGATTATCATGCGCGAGTTCATGCGCCCCCAGCTCCAGGTGATCTCCGCCTTCAGCTGTGACAAGGACTGTACGTCAGCTGAGGCCGGGACCGCCAGCAACTGCACAGAGAAGACGATGCCGAACGGGACCGAGCTATGCCAACGGAAAGGCAGGGTGTGCATGCTCCTCCGCCTTTCCGGCATTGAGCGGTTGTCCCTCAGCGACATCGGTGCCGCCGAAGCGGGCTACAGCCTGCCGGACGGCCAGGACGGCTCGATCCCCGGGTCCGAGGTGAGCCTCGTGATCGACACTGATGACAACCGTGATGCTTGCTGCACCTTCGACGAACTGGCCGCCTCGGGCGAGTGCGGCGGTGTCACCGAACTCCTCAACCGTGAGACGGTCATCATCGCGTACACCGGCTCGGCGTCGGACGTGCGGGCTCTCATGCTGCCCCTGACCTGGGCCAATGCCAAGGAGTCGCGTATCATCCTGAGCCTTGACATCCCCACCGGCGGACGTGTGAGCCACCAGATCCTCTGAGCCGGGAGCGTCGCTTTCATAAGTTTTCACTCTCTCTTATTGAATGGAATGGGGGTCGATGACTGGGTGGAGGGAGTGAATCCTGTCACGATGCGTGAGCTGCGCACCTGCTCCCAGAGCACTCGGTTCCATCTGGTCATGGTGCTCATGCCCCTGGTAATCATCGCCATCCTTATCGGCTCCCTCACCCTGGCTGAGATATGGGCGGACCTTACAGGCTTCCAGATGATGAGCTCCGGCCAGCTCGGTTCATATATCGCCAGTGGTACCTGGCAGCTTCTAGGTCTGATGATCCTCATAGTGGTCCCCGCCTACTCGTTCAACGCCATCACAGGGGAACGCACATCACGAACCCTGGACCAGCTGATCGTAAGCCCCCTCGGTACTGACGAGATCGTCAGGGGCAAGGTCAATCTCGGTCTGACCATCGGCCTCTATCTCTTCGTAGCTGTTCTCCCCGTGCTCTCTACTGCCTACCTGCTCGGGGGAGTGGAGACGCTCTCCCTTATCAACGAAGGCGTCATGATCGTCGTGTACACCTACTACTATGCGACCCTCGGTGTCGCCGTCTCATCGCTCGCCCGGCGTACATGGACAGCTGCGGTATGGACCTTCATGTGCATCGGGATACTGTCGATCGCCCTCAGCATCCCGTCCAACCTCTTGGGATTCTCACAGGCGGCAGGAGCTTCATCGCTCCCGATGCCTCTCATCCAGAACATCTGGGCCGTGCTCGGCGGGGCCGTATGCATCATGGTAGTGGCCGCTCTCCTGTCCGGGAGGACCAGGACATTCGAGATGACCATCATGGTCGTCCTTGCGGTGGCCGTCATGCTCATTCTGCGGTACCCCTTTATCCTCTATAGACCGGTCGGCGCTGCAGCTCCACGCACACTCCCGCTCCCGGTCGTGCTCGTGTTCTGGCTACCATCGATGTTCTATCTATTCCTCATCGTCCATGGGCTCCTCTTCCAATGGCGTTCCCTCCTCGCCCTTACCATCTTGCTCGTCGGGATCACACGGGATGCGGGGATGACCATCACACACCTACTTCCCCCCGTGCTCTACCTGGGGGTCAGCGAGCTCATGTTCGCTCTTGCCTCTGCTCAGCTCGTAACACGTCAGTTAGCGTACGAGGAAGGCTAGGCCTCCTCTGCGACAGAGTGCTCGCCACCCAGCGTGATGAATCCCAACTTGAATTCCTCGCCCCGATGGGACAGGACCTCATCGGAGCACAGGGACATCTGGGCACAGGTGCCGAACGCGTAGCTGGCAAAGAGAATGATGAAAGGTAGGACCTGATAGAAATCCTCCTCACCAAAGGCCCGGGACACAGCCTCGCTCCATCCGCCCCATTCCACTAATCCTAGGAGCAGGAGCACCACGATGATCGGACGCCAATGACGTCCCATACCGGTGAGCATACCCGCGATGGCCAGCACGAGCCAAGCTTCCCGTATGAGGAAGATCGCCACCTCGAACACGACGGCCACCCCATCACTATAGGTTATATCGAAGACGGAGGTAGAGTCAAGGTCGATTGCCACGGCAATCACCATGACAATTCCCAGGAACAGCACCTTAGTGGTCCAATCGCACCACATGAAGGCGATAGCCAGCCCAGTGAGCGCCACCGTGCGTACCAGTGCGGGCCGGTAGCTGTCCTGGTCGATCTCGCCCAGGACGCCTTTCATGAAGAGCGCGAGCGAGTCATCATCGTCCCAGCCGACCGAGCTGGTCGCGAGGACATAGCTCGAGAGTATCAGGAAGAGGAATAGGGCGACGTACGTGGCAACTGCGCTCTGCCATGTCCGGCTCACAAGTGCCGACATCAGCACTCCGAGGCTGGCCAGGAAATAGGTCATGATCACAAGAAAAGCATAGGTGGATACGATCACGTAGAGCGGGAGGCCACCCAGAAGGTAGAGAGCTGCGAGGAAGGGCATGGTGATCAGCAAGAACGCTGCTCCCAAGGCAAATCCCGCCATCACTTTCCCATGACGGAGGTCGGAGGACGAGATGGGTGCCACCAGGAGCTGGTCGAGGGTCCCTGTAGCCCGTTCGCCGGTGATCGCATCGAAGGTGAAGGACGGGACGAGCATGATCATGAGCAGAACCGTAGTGAACATCAGGGCCGCGAACATTTCCTCGGCGACCTGCCACGGGGCGTAACTACCATAGGACGTTCCATAGTATGGATCAACTTCCAGCTGGTCCGGCCACGAACCGTACACAACGAGCAGGACCAGGAATGCGAATCCCGTCACATACAGAAGGAACCGCTGGTGGCGCACGGCACCACCCAGTTCCCGGAGAAGTATGGGATTCGGCTCCCTCAAGCTCTCGCGCAGGTCCACTGCGTGCCCTGTCGTGATGAAGCTTTAAGGCGTTTCGCCTTCCGCTGCGGAGACGACCGGCGCGTCCTCAGGCACTTCCCGTCGTACCTGCCTCACAGACGTGAGCAGCCGACGGCTGCCGAGCTCTGTCATGATGTCGTAGAGCCCGAGAGAGCAGGCGACCACTGCGATACCGAGGGGAATGACTACGCCGATATCCCCAGGAGTACCGAGCGCCTTGGTAAGCCACGGCGTGAACCCGAGCAGCTCTATAGTCCCGAGCACGGCGATCGACGCGAGCACGGGCAACCAGAGGAGCGCGAGCCCGAAGAGCGTGCTCAGCAAGATGATGACTAGCCACATCTCCCGTAGGGAGAGGATCACTAGTTCGATGGCAGTGGAGATTGCACCTGAGCCGCCAATATACTGGAAAGGTTTCTCGTCGATGTCAAGGGCCACCGTTACCAAGAGGAGTCCGAACAGGATGATGAAACCTACATCGTACATCAGATCGCTCTGTCCGCTCGTATCAAGGAACAGCCGCCACAATACTGCCATAAGGGACATTAATGAAAACATGAAGAAGAGGAGGCCGAAAAAACCTTCCCCACTAATGTTGGTGAACATCCCCCAGATGAATATGGAATAGACGATGAGGAAGAATAGCAGGAGGGGTACGAGCAAGCGCATTCTCGATCCCGCGGAAGGAGTATCTACGACGACGACAAAATGTCGGACCGCCGCGACCGCTATCGTTACGAGGAAGAGGCGTACGAGCCCGAAGGGGTAGGTATCGGGCTCTCCGATGATAAGCCGCCAGAACGTTGCGAACGCATCATCTCCCCTCGGCCCCCGTGATCCATCTATGACCGCCGCGGTAAGGAAGAGTATACCGAAGACAATGATGAAGGTGGCCACTGCGCTCTGCCATGTCCGGGATGCCAGAGCGGACGTCAGTGTACCGAGGCTGGCTAGGAGGAGTGTCATGAGGATCAATCCTCCATAAGAGAATAGGACAACATAGAGCGGTGTGCCCCCCAGAAGGTAGACCATGAACAAGAACGGTGCGGTGATCACCAGGAAGAGCACACCGAGCACGACCGTCGCATGCGTCTTCCCCTCCACGATCTCCCGGGACGATATTGGGGATATGACCAGAAGGTCCAACGTGCCCCGGTCCCGCTCCCCTGTGATCGCGTCGAAGGAGAACGAAGGGACGAGGAGCGCGAGCATGAACGCAGCGAACGAGAAGAAGGTCGCGAACAGGACCTCACCTGACCGCCATGTGTACCGGCCGCTGTACCGCTCGTCAGGCGCAGGCCAGGAGATGGCCACTGCCAGGAGGAGGACAATGGAGAAGCCGGTGACGAACAACAAGAAATTGCGATGGCGAGTAGCTTCCGCCAGTTCGCGAAGGAGGATGGGATTGAGCGCCTCCACTCGTTGCCGCAGCCCCACGGTCACAGGGAGGGGTGCAAGCTTTATCAGCGTTGGCCCGCGGCAAGAACAAATTAAAAGCTAACCGTACCTTTGTTCCATACAGTGTCAATGCCGTGGCATGACCGGAGGGGAAGGATAACGCGACCATTACGCCTTGTGCTCGTGATGCTGATCCTTGCGTTGGTCCTGGCCGTGGCCGCGCCCAAGATATCCATCCTTGACGACGGGCTCCAGACGCGATACCGCCGGAACGAGTGGATGACCGTATCGGCCGTCATCGAGAACCCGGACCTTGGTGACCTGACGGGTACATTCCAGGCACGCGTTCATGCCCCTACCTACACACGCGGCCGGCGAGAGTCCATGGTCGTGATCGTCGGCAGTCGCCCGCTCACGGTCCCCGGCCGGTCCAGCAAGAAGTACGACCTCCCCCTGTTAATGGACCGGGTCGTGCCCACCACATTCGAGATCGTCGTCACGCTCAGTGGCAAGGAGCATGCTGTCAACGTCAGTCTCCAGCAGTTGCGCAAGGACACATCCTTCCTCGTACTGGACGAGACCGGCAGTTCACTCAAGTACATTGATGTCCTCAATGACCTCGAAACGGTCCACACCAACACTGACAGTCTGCCCGATACCCCGATCGGGTACGAGATGTTCCGCGGCGTCATCATCAACGGGGGTGCGCTCAAGGGAGGCGACCTGTCGAGCCTCTCCACGGCCCAGATCGATGCTCTGCGCACGTTCGTTGCCACCGGGGGTGCCCTCGTCGTTTCGACGGGCCGGTACCATGCTAGCGTCCGCGGGACCTTCGTAGAGAACTTACTGCCCGTGACCCTGGGCGAGTACACTACGGTCTCGGGCGATGACATCAACACCTACGGCCTACTCGCACAGGCCCGGGACGAGCTACGTCAGGAGATGGCCACCATGGCCACCCCCATGAACGTCGTCCGAGCACTTCCCCGTGGTGAGGTCAAGGACGTATTATCCACTTTCAAGGACGATGGGAAGCAGTATCCGCTGGCCGTGCTCGGCCGGTTCGGGCGCGGCCATGTCATGTTCCTCGCATTTGACGCGGGCTACAACAGCGCCGTGGACCGCCTTATCGACCGCGAGCTGTTCTGGAAGGCATTCCTCGACGCCATCCCCGCACAGGAGCGAGAGATGCTCTGGACCAAGCAGGCCTACCTCCAGGAGGTGCGCCCGCCATCCCGCTTGTTCATAACCACCGTTCTGCTCGCTTACGTGCTGCTCATCGGTCCGATCAACTATCTGGTCTTCGCACGCCGCAAGAAGTACTGGCGTAACTTCCTGTCCATCCCGGTAGTGGCCGTGTTATTCTCCCTGCTCATCGTATTCTACGGGATCTGGTTCAGGAGCTCGAGCGTGGTAGCGCACGTCCTTAGCATGGACGTAATCACCTACGGCCTTCCCAATCACGAGGTGGTCTCCAAGCTCATTCTCTTCTCCCCCTCAGAAAGGTCCTACGAGGTCAGCTATACAGGGGGATCAACGTACCCGGTCAAGAACTTCAAGAGCTTCACCGACGACGGAGTGACCACGGAAGAGATGAAACTGGGAACTTGGTCTGCCGATATGCAACTTGTCAGGACCTTCGCGTCACATGACGTGGTGCAGGGGGATGTCACCCTCAAACCCGTGGGCCGGTATGAATGTGTTGCATCGGGGACTATTACCAACCTGTCCCCATACACTCTCCAGGACATCTACGTCGCGGGCGGACGCCGGTACATGGCATCGGTGGGCGACCTCGCTCCAGGCGAGACCGCGGACCTGGCCGCACTCAGCCCAGCGTGCAAACGGTTCGATCCATACTCCGTGCTCGAGAGCATGCCCGAGGACATCTCGACCGAGGAACTGGAGGAGATGCGCGAGCTATTGTCCAACTGCATGTCCCGCTCCTCGGGAGGCCTCAACTACCGCATCGATAGCGCGGACATACGCAAGCACTTCTTCGATGTGGTCGTGAACCCGTCACCGGGGAGCAGGGTTGACGGATTCATGGGCTGTGTCCGGTCCTTCCCCGTGGAGGTATCCCCATGATAGAGATCGAAGGTCTCAGAAAGGTGTACGACGATATAGTCGCTGTCGACGAGCTCAAGCTCACGATAGGCGACGGGGAGATCTGCGGGTACGTAGGACCCAACGGCGCCGGGAAGACCACAACCCTCAAGATGCTCTCAACGCTCATCCCTCCCACTGCGGGTACTGCAAAGGTCGGTGGGTTCGACCTTATGACCGAGCAGGTCGAGATCCGCAAGATCATGGGGTTCATGCCCGAGAACATGGGATTCTACGAGGACATGACGGTCGAGGAGTACATGGACTTCTTCGGCCGGGTGTACCGCATCGCACAACGCCCTTCGGTCATCCGGGACCTGCTGGACCTCGTGGACCTCCGGGGAAAGCGTCGAGCCCTGATCAGCTCGCTCTCTCGTGGTATGCGTCAGCGACTGGGTATCGCCAAGACGCTGGTCCACGATCCTCAAGTGCTCCTGCTCGACGAGCCTGCCTCGGGAGTTGACCCGCGTGCCCGCATCGAGCTGCGCGAGCTGCTCAAGGAACTGCGGAAGATGGGCAAGACCATCTTCATCTCGTCACACATCCTCCCCGACCTAGAAGGTATCTGCGACTCACTGGCCATTATCGAGCAGGGGAAGCTCATCAAACACGGCTCCATGGAGGACATACTCGAGGCGGCCGCCCAGCACAACATCGTAGAGCTCGAGGTCATGAAACAGGACCTCAAGAAGACGGAACGCATCCTCCACGGTATCGACTGCGTCGCCGGCATCAAGGTTGTGGGTAATGACAAGCTCCTGGTCAAGTTCACCGGTGACAGGGAGACCTGCCCCCGCCTCGTGAAGGCCCTTGTGGGCGAGGGCGTGCGTCTCGTTTCGTTCCACGAACGGGAGACGAAGCTCGACGACGCCTTCCTCAAGATCACCAAGGGTATCGTGTCGTAGTGTCCGTGGTTGTCATGGCGCCAGCAGGCCGGGACGAAAGGTACATGAGCTACGAACTACACAACTCTATACTGATATGCCCACTACTCCGGAGAGTGTCCCGGTGAGGCGTCAACCAGACCGTCATGTAGAGGTCGTGGCCGAGCGCGCCCGCACACGCGCCAGACGCGTATCGGTCCAGGTCGAGGTGCTCAGATACCTTGCTTACGCCCTGGTCGCGGCCGTGGTCGTTTCACTCTTAGACGTCCTTGCCTATCTTGGGACCCTGGAGGACCGGCCCGTGGTCCCCGCCCTCGTGCTCGCGGGCGTGGCAACAGGTGCGCTCATCGGCTGGCTCTGGCGACCGTCCCTCCATAGCGCTGTCCGTGCAGTTGAACGCAACGTTCCCGAGCTGCAGGAACGGCTCAGCTCTGCGCTCGAGGTCGTGGAAAGGGACATCTCGGGACTGTTCACCCAGTCCCTGGTCGTGGACGCGGCCGACCATGGCGACGATGTCAACGTGGTGTCCGCCATCCCCTTCGTACCACCCAACGAGGCCAAGCTCATCGTGCCCTGCCTCATCGTCCTCCTCATCCTGGCCATGGTGCCTTACGACGACGTGTACCACCAGCGCCCGGACGCTGCTGCCATCGCATTCAGAAAGGCGAAGGCCGACGAGCTCAAAGAGACGGGCGATCAGCTCGAAGAGCTCGCCGAGCGCCTCCAGAACCGTACATCACCCAATGCCACGGAGGCCCCGCGTATCGAGGAAGCCCTCAAGCGGCTCCGACAGGCGGCGGACAAGGCCCGGTCGGCCAAGGGGGACGACTATGAGGACGTGGCCCAAGAGCTCCAGGAGGAGATCGCCTCCCTTGAGCAGGAACTCGGTGAGATCGGCGACGATCTCCTTCCCGAGGCTGATTATCGGGGGGCCGCGATCAAGGCCGCAAAACACCTTGAGGAAGCTGGTAAAGGCCTTGGCAACGAACTCGTTACCGCGGCCCGCCATATCATCAACGAGGAATATGTCGCCGGAGCCGTCGCGCTCAAGCTCGCAGGGACCCGGATGCGCAGCATGATCACAATGCCCGCAGAGAACCTCACAGATCCCGGGAGCAGCCTGGAGCGCGCGGGCGATGAGCTGGCGAGCAAGGGCGTTTTCACTGCCGCGGGCGCCGAACTGCGCTCGGGCGGGCGCATCACCAAGGGTGCCACCACCACCGACGACATCAACCGTGCGGGCGTTGCACTCCAGCGGGCAGGTGACGAGCTCCTTGACGCCGCTATCCAGATCGCCATCTCCCGGGAACTGGCCCGCACGGGGACGTCCCTGGGCCAGATGCGTCGTGACATAGGGTCCGATCTGCGCTCCGCCCGTAACTACGGCGTATACTACCAGCGTCCTCCCGGCGGGCAGCAGGGGCAGGGTACAGGACAGGGCCCCGGTACCGGGAGCGGCCAGCAGGGGCAGGGTTCAGGACAGGGCTCCGGCACAGGGCAAGGTCAAGGACAGGGTTCAGGACAGGGCTCCGGTACAGGGCAAGGTCAAGGCCAGGGTGCAGGACAGGGCTCCGGTACTGGGCAAGGTCAAGGCCAGGGCAGCGGGCAGGGCTCCGGTGCAGGGCAAGGTCAGGGACAGGGTTCAGGGCAAGGCCCAGGACAGGGACTGGGCAGTGGCGCAGGCCAGACCTCCGCCGGTGTGATGCCGGGCAGCGCCGCGGGCACGGGCGAGGACCGACAGTCAGATTCGGTCACGGAACGGCTTACCCGTGAGTATACGGGCGGCACGATGTCACGGGACGGGGCGACGGTGGCCGGGAGCACCACGGACCACGCCCTCCGTCCGGGCATCAGTATAGGTACGGAACGCGGCCGTGTCGACGCTGGCATTGGCGGTTCGTACGACAGGCCTGTCTTCCAGGCCACGGAAGGCTATTATTCTCATGCTGTAGAGGACGCGATGTCACGAGAGACCATCCCCTATGGCTACAAGATGATCGTGAAGAAGTACTTCGGCGACCTCGCCGCTCAGGGCGGGGAGGCTGGTGGTTGAATTGGATATCGATACTAACACCGTTAAGAACGAAAAAGAGCTCATGGAGCGATTCAAAGGACACATGAACGCCATAGCTGACCAGATCGGCCGCGTCATCGTCGGGCAGGAGCACGTGGTTGAGAGCCTGCTCATCGCGATGATGGCCGACGGCCACGTGCTGATCGAGGGCGTACCTGGGCTTGGCAAGACCCTGCTCATCCGCTGCCTGTCGCAGATCATGGATCTCCGGTTCAACCGCATCCAGTTCACTCCCGACCTGATGCCCGCTGATATCGTGGGCACCAACATCATCGAGGAGGACCCGGATTCCGGGAAGCGGCGGTTCAGGTTCGAGGAAGGACCCGTGTTCTCCAACATCGTGCTCGCCGACGAGATCAACCGCGCCACGCCCAAGACACAGTCGGCACTGCTCGAGGCCATGCAGGAGCGGTCGGTCACCGTATCGGGGCAGCACCATGAGCTGGACCGTCCTTTCTTCGTGCTCGCGACCCAGAACCCGCTCGAGATGGAGGGGACCTATCCTCTTCCAGAGGCCCAGGTCGACCGGTTCTTCTTCATGCTAAAGATTGGATACCCCACGGCCAAGGAGCTTGGCGAGATCCTAGAGCGGACCACCGGCGATACCGTTCCCGAGCCCGAAATGGCGCTAGGTGCGGATGATATCCTCGCCATGCAGGACATGGTGCGCAAGGTGCCTATCGCCTCCCACGTGCGCGAGCACGTGGTGCGGCTCGTTATGGCGACCCATCCCGATGATGAGGGCGCCACGGACGACGTGCGCAAGTACGTCGAGTGGGGTGCCAGTCCCCGGGCAGCGCAGACGATAATCCTTGCCGCGAAGGCGCGAGCGCTGGTCAACGGCCGGTTCAACGTCTCCTTCGACGACGTCCGTGCTGTGGCCGTGCCCGCCATGCGCCATCGCATCATCCTCGGGTTCGAGGGCGAGACCGAGAACGTCGACGTGGACGAACTGATAAGTGGTATCCTGCGCGCCGTTCCGGAGGACGAATGACCAGGGACCTTCTAGACCCGACCTTCCTCGCACGTCTCAAGCGTCTTCGGGTCGCTTCCAAGGTCATCGTGAACTCGCTCCTTCGGGGCGAGCACCGTAGCAGGGTGAAGGGCGTGTCCATGGAGTTCGCCGACTACAAGGATTATATCAAGGGCGACGAGCTCAAACATCTGGACTGGAACGCCTACGCCCGGCTGGACCGGCTGTTCATCAAGACCTTCGAGGAGGAGCGCGATCTAACGCTCCACGTGCTGCTCGACACCAGCGGTTCCATGGGATACGGGGAGGGTACGTCCAAGCTCGACTACGGTACTCACATAGCAGCGGCCCTCTCGTATATCTCGCTAGCTAACCTCGACCGGGCCGGTGTGACGGCGATCGGTGAAGGGCTCGGGACGGGCGTGGCGCCCCGACGTGGGCGGGCACAGATCCTCTCCATCCTCGACATGCTAAATAGAGTCGAGGCCGAAGGGCCCACGGACCTCGACCACTGCCTCACACGGTACGCTCAGCTCACCAAGCGCAGCGGGCTGGTGGTGCTCATCTCGGACCTGCTGGACCCCACGGGACTCGAGAAGGGACTGGCGCGTCTGCGGTACCGGAAGAACGACATCATCGTTTTCCATCTCCTCACGCCCGAGGAACGGACGCTCCCTGTCCGGGGGGATGTGGCGGTGGTGGACTGCGAGACGGGTGAGCGGCGCGAGGTGTCAGTCAACCGTCGCATGGCCGCCGTCTACAGCCATGCCGTCGAGGGTTTCTGTCACCGGATGAAGGAGAAATGCTCCTCGGTGGGTGCGCAGTACGTCGGTGTGGACACCTCGGTACCCTTCGAGCGGGCGATCATAGCCTATCTTGTCAGGAGGCGGATGCTCAGGTGAGCTACGGCCTCTTCGCACCGGATTCGCTCCGCTATGCAGCGGTCATCCCCTTCCTTATACTCCTCTACTTCCTCAAGCTGCGCCGCAAGCGTGTTACCATATCCTCCGTCCTGCTCATCGACGAGTTCGTCCGCGACGAACGGGTGAACACCCTGTTCCAGCGCCTCCACCGTATCCTTCTCCTGCTCCTCCAAGTGCTCTTCCTCATCCTTGTCGTTCTTGCACTGGCCCGGCCCTATCTGGCGGTGCGCGCGTCCGCCCCATCGGACCTCGTAGTCATCATCGACGCTTCCGCTTCTATGGCCGCCGAGGAGGATGGCGCATCCCGCCTGGCGGTCGCCCGCTCGGCAGCGCTGGCCATCGTCGGCCGCATGGGTTCGCAGGACCGCACGGCCATCATCGAGGCATCCTCAGCACCGCGCATCCTGTGCGAGCCCACGGGCAGCGCATCGCGCGCCGCCAGTGCAATAGCCGATGTGGAGCAGAGCCACGGAGAGAGCGCACTGGCCGACGCTGTCGTCCTCGCCGCCTCACTGAAGCGTGAGCCGGACCGTCAGCGGGCCCTCTTCCTGATCAGTGATGGACGGAATACGCGCGGTTCGTCGTTCGCGGCCCTCCCGCGGTTCGCCGACAACGCCACCCGGTTGGTCCATGTACCAGTCGGCGGTCCGGGACCGAACCTGGCCATCACCGCCGTTGACGCCCGGCGCGAGCCCTTCAATCCGTACCTTGTCCAGGTGTTCCTCCAGGTGCGTAACTACGGCACAGATGACGCTGACGCTCCCCTCACCCTCCTGCTGGACGAGGCACCGCTGGCCCACCGCACCGTCCACGTCCCTGCCGGGAGCGCGGCAGGGCTACTACTAGAGGAGGAGATCTCCGACACCGAGGAGCACGTACTTCGCATCGAGCTGGGGACGGGCGACGCTCTTGCGGTGGACGATATGGCCCATTTCGTGGTCCCGGGCGAGGACGTTGTGCGCGTGCTCCACGTGTCCTACAGGGAAGGCTTCCTGGACCGTGCCCTGGCCACCGACGAAAAGGTCCGTGTCACCCACGTAACACCGGACGCTCTGGGATTGGCCGACATCGACCGGTACGACGTCGTGCTCTTCAACGGTGTGCCCATGATACTGCCTCCAGGTACTGATATGGCGGGCAAGGGTGTCGCGTGCCTGGGCTGCCCTGTCGCTGACCCGCCCGAGCTCGTACCCGCCCGTCTCGCCGACATCATCGATGCTGCCGAGGTCGTGGACTGGGCCGAGAGCCACCCGCTCCTGCGGTTCTCCGGTGCTTTCGACCTGAGGATGCTACGCCTGGTGAACGCCACCGAGCGCCCGGGCGCGGAAGTCCTCATCCGCAGCCGGGAAGGCGTAATTGCGTCACTCGACGACGAGAACATGACGCGCAGCCTGTTCTTCGCCGTCTCGGCCGACCCGGCGGACTCTGACTTCCCCTTCCGCGTATCGTTCCCCATATTCTGGACCCGGGCCGTGCGCTGGCTCGGGGAGCGTAGCGCCGCGTCACGCACCGGTGTGTACCTCAGCGCCTCGAACGTGCGCGTGGGCGACGTGGTGCGGGTCGGCGCTGTGGATGACAAGGCTGTGGTCGTGGGTCCTGACGGACAGGAATCACCCCTGGACCCTGCCAACGGCGAAGCGCTCTATCCGGTCATCGGCCACACTGGCGTGTACGAGGTGCGCTCCGGTGATGCATCTGCACGGTTCGCCGTGAACCTCGCCAGCCGCGACGAGTCCAACCTCACCGTCGTTGCCGTGCCCCAGGCGACCGCCGTGGATGCGGAGCGAATGAACGAGGCAGTGGAGCGGCCCCGGGAGCTGTGGCGGATCCTTGGCCTGTTGGCCCTGGCGCTCCTTCTTGGCGAGTGGGCCGCGTACCATTTATGGGGGGTCTGACGTGATCGAGCTCCTCCGTCCATGGTGGCTCCTGCTCCTCCCCTTCGCACTGTGGACCGTCCATTTCTGCTGGAGCAACAGCGGCGCGGACATACACGGCCGGCGTAGCACCGTCACTCTCATACTGCGTCTTCTGGCCACATCGGTGCTGGTACTTGGCCTGGCAGGCCTATCCTTCCCCACGAACGACCGCTCCCTTGGCGTAGTGTTCGCCCTTGATGCATCGGACAGCATGCGTGTGGCCGCCGGGAACGCCACACGTATGGAGCGCGGGCTCGAGCTGGTCCGTGGCGCGGCAAGGTCGCTTGACGAGGAAACTATCTCGACCCTGGTCGTGTTCGGCGAGCAGGCATGGGTGGAGGTCCCGGCCCGTACACAACTGCGTCCCGGTGACGTCCAGGTGTCCAGTCGAGTGCGTCCCCACGCGACCAACATAGCCAGCGCCCTTAACCTCGCCATCGCAGCCGTCCCAGACACATCGGAACGCCGTGTCGTGCTCCTCACCGACGGCATCGAGAACCAGGGCAGTGCTGCTGTGGCTCAGCAGTGGGCGAGCACCGAGGGAGTGGAGGTGCTCACCGTGCCCCTGGGCAGGGAGCGTGTGGGCGAGGTCGTGGTCCGCGAGGTGTCCGCACCTTCCCGCGCCCGCATCGCCGAGCCTTTTGAAGTGCGCGCTACCATCGCCGCGACCCTCCCGACCGCGGCCCGCGTGGAGCTGTACGAGGACGGTACACAGGTCGACGCCCGCGAGGTCATGCTCCAGCAGGGCATCAACCTCGTCAGGTTCACCCGTTCTCTCCGGGGGCCGGGAATGCACTTCTACGACCTATTGATCCCCGTGGCGCTCAACGACACCGTGCACGAGAATAACCGCGGCTCGGCGTTCGTCAAGATACAGGAACACTTCTCGGTGCTCTATATGGAGGGAGCACCGGGCGAATCACAGTATCTCGAGCAAGCGTTGCAGGCCCAGGACATCTACGTATCGGCCGTGTCGCCTTCTCACTTCCCCGGCAGCCTTCGCGAGCTCGACGCCTACGACGCCATCATCATCTCGGACGTGTCGGCCTTCAACCTCACCGACGTCCAGCTGAAGAACATCGAGAGCTACGTCCACGACCTCGGCGGCGGGCTCGTGATGGTGGGCGGTACCAACAGCTTCGGCCCCGGCGGGTGGCTGGACACACCCGTGGAGCGTGCGCTCCCGGTGAACATGTCCGCGCGGCGACGGGACCCGCGTCGCGAGGCCGTGCTCGGTCTGGTGATCGACAAGTCAGGGAGCATGGGCGATGGGTCCGGCACGGCAGTGCAGTACGGTCAGCAGCCCCTGGTCTCGAAGATGGACATGGCCAAGGAAGCGGCCATCCGGGTCACCGAGTTCCTCAATCCCAACGACTACGTGTTCGTCATCGCCTTCGACGACGGCGCTGCATGGGTGGTCCATCCCACACCCGCGTTCCAGAAGGGTGTCATCGAGGATGCCATCGCTGCCCTCCAGGCCGGCGGCGGTACCAACCTCTACCCGGCCATGGAGCAGGCCAAGCGAACGTTGCTTGACACGTACCTGCCCGTACGCCATCTTATCGTGCTCACCGACGGCCAGAGCGCCCCTGGCGACTTCAAGAAGGTCACCACCGAGATGGCAGAGCAAGGCATCACCGTGACAACCGTGGGCGTAGGGGCCGACGCTGACGTGAAGATACTCCAGGACATCGCCGGGTGGGGGAACGGACGTTTCTACCACACACTGGACGCGGTCGCCATCCCCCGTATATTCACCAACGAGGCGCTCAAGGCCACACGGACAATGGTGGTGGACCGGACGTTCACGCCGGCCATCGCCACCGATCACTCGGCGGTCCGGGGCATCGATCCCGAGGGCGTCCCACCGCTCCATGGATACGTCATCACCGAGCCCAAGGCGGCTGCCGAGGTGCTCGCCGTGGCGGACAAGGACGATCCGCTCATCGCCGCCTGGCGTTACGGCCTTGGGAAGTCGGCTGTGTTCACCTCGGACTGCAAGTCGGCCTGGGGCCGGGACTGGTTACCATGGGAAGGCTATACCAAGCTCTGGGCCCAGACCATCAAGTGGGTTGCCCGGCGTGAGGCCGCTCGCGGCATGTCCGTGTTCCACGACGATGCGGGTGTGAACCACCACCGGCTCACCGTGGACCTCGTGGGTACCGATGACCTGCTCCTCAACGGTGCCGATGTCACCGCCACGGTAGTATCCCCCTCTGGCGCGGCGGTCACCCTCCATCTGGAGCAGGTGTCACCGGGCCGGTACGCAGGCGAGTTCGCCTCGGCCGAGGTGGGATCGTTCATCGCCCGGGTGGTAGCTACAAAGGACGGTGAGATAGTCGCCTCGGGCAACGAGGGGCTGGCCATCCTCTATTCTGCCGAGCTGCGCGCTTTCGAGCCTGATCTGGACCTGCTGCGCGCCGTGTCGTCCACAGGTACCCTTCTCGACGAAGCTGGCCTTCGGTCCGCGGTCACACGGCCCCCGACGGCGGAGCGGTCCACGCCCAACGAGGTCTGGCGCGGACTGTTCATCGCCGCCCTCCTCCTCCTCCCTCTTGAGGTGCTCATCAGGCGCGTGTACGTGAGCCGGGAGGACGTGGACAAGCTGCTGGCCCGTTTCAGGCGGCCAGAGACCGCGCCCGAGGAACCGGTCCATACGCCGACCATGGGAGGCCTGCTGCGCACCAAACGCGCAGCGCGAGAAGTGGAAGCGTTCACGACCGGTGACGCGCCCGCCATGGACCTGGACGACGAGCTGCTCGACGAGATCCCTGAAGAGGTCCCGGGACCAACGCCACCTCCTGCACCCCCGCCCGAGCCTGTGGAAAAAGACACTCACGTCAGTCGCCTGCTGCGCCGCAAGCGTGAGGTCGACGACGACCTGCTGTGAGGAAGCTTTTTATCGGTGACGCGACACCCCGTGGCCATGGCCGAGGGCGAGGGGAACGGCCGACAGCTCACGACCACCGACTGGATCATGGGCGCAGTCACGCTCATCCTCGTTGTTTTCGGTGCACTGGTATGGACCGATGAACTGTACAGTAGGGCCCCGTCAGGCCGGTCCCGGGGCGGTACCCGCGGCTCGTTCCCCATGGGTAACCTCCAGGTCATCTCCGCCTACCCTTGCGACGCGAACTGCACCGTCACGACCGTGGGCGATCCGACATTGGATACGATCGGCGAGTGCTACAGCGATACGTACGGTGACGAGATACCATTGCTGGATTCGGCCGGCCTGTCGCTTGGCAACCAGACGGTAGGACGGCAGGGTTTGACCCTTGGCCCGGCCAAGGACGTCGCGTGCCAGGTCCAGGACCGGTTATGCTTCCTCATGCGCAACACCGGCTCCAGCGTCGTGCGGATGTCGGACCTTGGCTCAGCTTACGTCTTTTATGAACTGCCCGATGAGCCCAAGATGGGCGAGGTCCAGCTTAACTCGGACCATATCGGCGCATCGTTCGACGACGGCACTGAAGATACCTGCTGCCGATTCGGTTTCATATCGTACAACGGCCGGTGCGGCCACCAGAAGTCCATCGCCCCGCGCGAGACATTCATCATTTCGTTCAACGGCGACTACGAGGACACCACGGGCGCCTTCAAGCCCATGACGTACTACAACGTGAATGGTGATCGGATGATCATCTCGATCAACCTGCCGTCAGGGTTCATAGTGAGCCATCAGGTCATCTGATCGCGGCCAGAGCATGCCCCACCGGAGTTAGCGGTCTGGCTGAAAGAGGACAAGGAGGAATGACCGGATTCAGATCCATGAGTCCGGGGGACCGAACTGTCGTGTTATCACTTTCGTCCCGTCATCCTGCGGTGACGAGAGGGAGTAACCACCAGCGTCGCTCTCGTGGGCCTTGATGGCCTTGATCGAGTCGCGCCATCCTGCCAGGCTCTTGAACGGGTGGCTCCTGTCGGTCATGACCTTACCGATAGTGGGGAGGCCGTAGCCCTCTTCCGCCACGGACGATATGTAGCTCTCGATCTGGTCGCGGGTTCCGGCGATGGTGACGTTGTACTGGTCAGCGTCGCCCTTGTGACCCATAGCGGGCCAGGGCTCCTGGAACGCCCCGGTGTAGTGGTCGACGGTGATGTCGGCGCCCGAGCTCCCGGCCAGTTCGGTCAGGTACGTACCGAAACCGTCACCAGCCCGTTGGGGGCAGTCCATGATGGTATGGAACTCGTGGTCCTCGCTGTCCCAGTGCGCTGTTTGTGTCACGTCCAGGTGCACTGTGTAAGCAAGAGTGGCGTAGTGGAGTCCTTCCATCGTCATCACTGCTCGGTGACGCCCAAGGGTCGGGTTATAAAGGTTGTTTTGGGGTGCATGCCTGCGGCATCGTGTCACGCCTGCTCGTCGGGGACCTGTTCCTCGACCAGGAGGATGACCTCCTGCTCCATCTCAAGAGGCTCGGTCACGAGGACATCGGTGAGCGGTCGGCGTATGAACCCGCTGAACGGAAACCCGACCTCGCGCACGATCCGGTTCACAAGCACCTGTGCGTTGGCGGCCTTCTCCTCGGAGAGCCGCGCATACTCCGTCATGTCACCGCACTCGGCCAGCACTCCGGCCTGGACATCGACGTCATCCAGGAACTCCTGTGGCGGGGCCCCGATGACCCCGGTCACATGGGAATAGGCATCGAACAGGTATGAGTTGAACTCCAGCTCCGATACGACATAGTCACGCAGGTCGGGCTCGTCACGTTTCTCCTCGACCGCCTGGACCGCACCCTCCATACCTTCCTCGTCCTTGTGGTGCTCGATATAGCTGTCCACGGTGAGCTCATACGCCTCGTCCATGGTGATCTCGCCCGCAAGTAGCGCGGGCACCTGTGCCCTGACCTCGAAGAGGATGTCGCCCCTGACCTTCTGGACGTCCTCTCGCGCGCCCTTCACGTCACCGTCAGCGTACCACTCGGGGAGCTCTGCGTAGTCGGCGGGCAGCTGGACCTCGTACCCGTCGACCACCACGATAGTGTCCGTGACGGCCTCGGGCACTTCCGCGTGGTAGGCCGGTCCGGTCAGTGTTGCCGTTGCGCCTCCGAGCGCTGCAGCGATGCCCACCCCGACCGCAGCATAGCGCAGCAACCGGCCCAACGGAAGCCGTTCCTGCCTCTCGTCGGGCGTGTCGATATCATCCTCAAGATAGGTCCCCTGTCCCACTTTCATCCCCGGAAAACCTCGGCGGGGCGGTCCGGTTTATAAACTTCATTCCTCCGGAATCCGGAAAACGTGCTCTTTGACACCACGTGGCACGGTCGTCGCCGTGGACCAGATGTGCGAACGGTTATTAACCAGCAAGGTAATTGGGAACATGGATGGGACGTCTGGGGACCGGTCACTGGTGGAGGATCGACATCTCGTACGTCATCTCCTTGGTCCTGATATGCTCTGTTCTTTCGGGCTGTATCTCCCAACGTCCTGCGAAGCCCAAGGAGGACATTACCGGAGAGCCGTTCGACGGTCTCTATACTCCTGAGGTCGAGAAGGTGTGCTGCGGCCACTGCCTGAGATACGGTCTGTACGACAGTTCCGCAGATTGCCTTGCGATCCTTCAGGAGAACGAGGGAACAAAGCAGTGCATCTTCATCCTCACCGACCATCCGCACACGCACTTCCAATGCACCCTCGCGTTGCAGGAGCCGACGCCGGCCGCCTAAACGCATTAATACTATTGTAGCCTTGCACCATCCACTGGCGATCGTCATGGACCAGAAACAAATGCTCCTCACCGCGGCCCTGTGCGTGATCTTCTTCGCGACCGGGGTGCTCGTCGGGATGCGCGCCGGCCCGGGAACGGCTGCTCAGGAGTCGGCAGCATCGCCGCCTGCTAACGCCCCCGTCGGGCCCATCACCCCCGGCACGCCCATCACCCCCGGCACGCCCATCACCCCCGGATCGACCATGGTTGTACAAAAACAGTTGATCCGACAGGAGATGAAGATCTTGGAGGGGACGATGAAACAACAGAGTGGGCAATTGAACAAGCTCAATGGTATCCTCCGGCAGCTCCAAATGTCCAAGAAGGCTACCGGGAGCACTGCGTTCGATAACCAAATACAACAAGTCACAGTCGCGATCGGAAGCCTCAACAGCCAGATACAGACCAACATGATGCGCTATAACATGCTGCAGGGGAAGCTCGCCCAGCTGAACGCCTTGGATCCCTAGCCACAGGGGTGAGCCTCATGGACCAGAAGGACATGCTCAAATGGCTCTTGATACGATATACGAGGAGGACGTCCCCTCGAAGTGGATCACACGCATCCTGACGTTCACTACAGCGGTGTTCGCACTCCTGTTCGTACGCCAGCTCATATGGGACCCCGGGAACGAATATCCTGCGGTGAGGGCGCTCTTTCTCATCCTGTTCCTCTTCTTCGTGGGCTTGTTGTTGCTCTTCCGCACCCTTGCCGTACGGATGACCGCCGATCACTTCACCGTCGCGTACGGCCCCATCTCATATTCGGTCCCTCTTGAGGACATCACGGACGTCCGGGCCGATGAGACATCTGCAGTGAGATACGGGGGTGCGGGTATCAGGCTCGCTCCCGTCGGTGGGAAGCTGAGGCTGGTGTTCAGCGTCATCGGGGGCGAGCGCGTCATCATAGGGATGAAGGACCGGCGGATCGGAGAGCTCGTGTTCTCTACGAACCATCCGGACAAGATCATGAATCTGGTCATGGAATGGACAGGATTAGGAACGGACGGGGAAAAGGACCAGGGATACCTTGAAGGATGATACACATGGCCGATATCGACGAGTACATCGCCTCATTGCCCGATAATAGGAAGCAGCGAATGATAGAAATCCGTGAGATTATCCGGAAAAACTTCCCGGAAGTGACCGAATCGATGAAATATAAGATGCCTACATTCGAATATTCTGGGAATTGGGTTGCTGCTGCAAGCCAGAAACACTACCTATCGATTTATTTCTGTCAGGAATCGCTCATTATGAATATAAAACAAGCGTTCCCTAAGCTTTCGTACGGAAAAGCGTGCGTTCGGTTGAAGGACAAGGATATATTTCCGAGAGATGAGCTGGAAGCATCCATCATAGCGGCCCTCACGATGGTCAAATGACAGAGGGGCGACCGGACGAATATGTAAATAGCTTCATGCGGTTCCGGACATTGCATAGAGGGCTTGAACGTGGACCTTTCCGACCTTGGATGGGATGAGGAACGCGAGCAACAGTTCGCAGAGCACTACTCGAACGGGCTCATTCCGGCACGAGTGACCGAGTCGACGCATCTTTTCTGTAAATTGATGTCGGAAAAAGGTGAGATCTCGGGGAAACTGACGGGAAAGTTACGTCATACCTGCTCTTCAAAGGGTGATTTCCCAACTGTCGGCGACTGGATCGGGTTCAAACCGTCAAAGAACAAAGGTTTCGTACAGATCCAAATAATCCTTGAGAGAAAAAGTACGTTCTCAAGGAAAGTCGCAGGAAAAAGATCAGATCAACAGGTAATCGCGGTGATATCGGGCGTCGAGGAGTCGGCGCTCGTGGAGGAGGCGCTCTCCGACCTCTTCGACGCGGCCGGGACCGACGCGGCCATCAAGGGGCACGCGTCACTGCTGCTCAAGCGCTTCGACCAGAGCGAGATCCGCGACATGCTGCTCACCATGAGCCGGCACAGGGCGGTGTCGAGCGCCATCGTCGGGAGCGACGCGTTCTCATCGCCCGAGAAGGTGCTCGAGCACTGGGAGAATGTGGTCAGGAAGGAGAAGGATGGCCCGATGTCATCCGCCCTCTCCGAGCCGGGCGTGCACGAAGCACTCGAGCTGCTGTCGGCCGTCGAGTCGGGATCAATGGGGAAGAGCTACCAGAAGGGCGTGGGGACGGTCAAGGACCTATTCGCCGCGATGGTCAGCGACGGGGCCGCGGACGATGTGCTCGACAGTACCAACATCCTGGTCAACGTGCTCTTCACCAGGAACGGCAGTAAGTTCAAGCCACGCAGCGTTACGAACCTCCTCAAGGGATCTATGCTCGATGCGGAGGACCTTGGGGCGATAGGTGAGGCGCTCAACGCAGTCATGGACGCGTTCCTCCCGCACGCCGCCGCCCTCACGTTCTCCCTTGGACCCATCGACGAGACGGCAGCAGAGTCCGTCCACGCCCTCACCGCGCTCTATGGCTCGTTCCTTGACCGCTACGAGGCGAGGAAGCAGGCGCGCGGCGGGCTCGACTTCAGCGATCTTCTGGAGAAGGCCGAGTGTCTGCTCACCGACGACGCCCACCGCGACCTTCTGGAGGAGTGTCGCCAGCGCTACCGCTACCTCCTCGTCGACGAGTTCCAGGACACCGACCCCGTCCAGTGGTCCATCATCAGGATGCTCTGGGGCGACGGGAGGGATGAGCGTCGTCTCTTCATCGTCGGCGATCCCAAGCAGTCCATCTACGCGTTCAGGGATGCCGACGTCACGGTGTTCGAGTACGCGAAGACGGCCATCGACGAGCTCACCCGCAGGAAGAAGCGTCAAGATGACAAGGGCGACGAGCTGTCGACGAACTTCCGCTCGCTCAAGGAGATCGTCGATTTCGTGGACCGCGTGTTCTCGGGCCTGCTCAGACGGCGCCTGGGGAAAGGGTTCGAGGCGCGTTACGGAAGAAACCCCGGCAAGCACCGCGAGAACGAGACAATCACCGGCACCGTGGAGCTCCTCCTGCCTCCGTCGGACGGGGGGAACGGAAACGCCGGGGACGACGACGCGCCCGAGGGCGCCGCAGCGGAGTTCGCCGCCGTGGCGGCACGCATCAAGCGGATCGTCGATGAGAAGGAGAAGCAGGTCAAGATCGAGCTCGAGGACGGGACCGAGGTGGTGAGGCCTGCCAAGTACGAGGACATCGCTGTCCTCCTCCAGGCGAGGACCCATCTCCCCGTCCTCCAGCAGGAGCTCGACGCGCTCAAGGTGCCCTATACGGTGTACAAGGGAACGGGGTTCTACCAGTCGCAGGAGGTGCGTGACGCAGCATCGCTCCTAGCCGTCCTCACCGATGAGAGGGACGGTGTCGCCCTCCTCAGCGTCCTGCGCGGTCCGCTGTTCTCTCTGTCCGACGACGCGATTGTCCGCGCGACCATCGATACCAAGGACTTCGTGGAAGCCGTACGTAAGTTCTCCGAGGACCGAACGAATCCCGATGCGCAACGGGTGAAGAAGGCGCTGGGAGAGCTCAAGCGGTACCGATCGCTCCTAGACCGCGTCCCCTTGGCGGACCTTGTGTCGCGGATCCTGGACGAGTCGGGAGCGTGGGCAACCTACGCATCGCTGCCGGGCGGACGCCAGCAGATCGCGAACGTGAAAAAGCTCCTCCAGGAGATGCGCGAGTTCGAGGCCGCAGGAGCAGAAGGTGCTGCCGCCTACCTCCGCCTGCTCACCGACCAGATCAGGACCGAGACCAAGACGGGCGAGGCGTCCGCCGGTGAGGACGGGGGCGACGCCGTCCGCATCATGACTGTGCACGGTGCCAAGGGGCTCCAGTTTCCCGTGACGGTTGTACCGCTGATGCACAGGGAGCCGCCCGCGCCGAAAGGATTCCTCCTCGACGCTGAAGTGGGACCCGGGACTTACGTCCAGGACGAGACGGGCAAGCGGGTACACTCCGGTGCGAAGCAGCTCATCGCGCAGCGCCTGAAGGAACGCGCCTGGGCGGAGCACAAGCGGCTCTTCTACGTGGCGGTGACGCGAGCTCGAGACCACCTTATCCTCTCAGGGGATTGCGCGGCACATGGATTCCCGAAGGAACTACCAACGACCCCCCTGGCCAACAAGACCTGGCTCGGGTGGCTGCTCGAGGAGGCAGGTATCTGGACCGACGGCCTGCCCGATAACGGCGGGACGATACTCGATGGGCTTGTGACCGTTCTGACGCCCACTGGAGCGCAGGCGGCGGCCGCAACGCAGCCTTCCATCGAGACGATCGACGAGGCCGATCCCGTTCGGACCGACCCACAAGACGACGATCCGGCTCTCCAATCCCGCCCGCTGCCCCCGCGTGTCGAGCGCATCTCGCCCTCCCGCCTCAAGGACTACGTCAACTGTCCTGTCGCTTACAAGGCCAAGCACGTGCAGAGCACACCCGAGCCGCCGAGATCGACGGCGGGGACAGACGCCGGAGCGCTCGCCAGGGGCACCGTGGTGCACGGCGCTCTGGAGCTCTTCCTCGGGAGGGCGTTCGACGCTGCGGTG
>CAZFHY010000023.1:40340-43960 GCA_964519305.1 Candidatus Undinarchaeota archaeon | reverse complement strand
CGCCCGACACCACCTACACGCAGCCAATAGCAATCGCGTGCGACGAAGGGCAGGTGTGCACGCGATACGTGCGGTACCGGAGCGACGACTCGGTCGGAAACGGGGAGGGCGTCGGGACCACCAGCGCCGTCAAGATAGACAAGCAGAAGCCCACCACATCGGACGACTCCGACGCGAACTGGCACGGAAGCGACCAGACCGTTACGCTCACGTGCGACGACGCGGTAGGGGCGGGATGCGACACCACGTACTACTGCACCGACACGAGCGAAACGTGCACGCCCGACACCACCTACACCGTACCCATTAACATAACATGCTCCGCGGAGAGCGTCTGCACATACTACATCAGGTACCGTAGCAACGACACCCTAGCGAATATGGGGGATGTAAAGACAAGCGCAGGCCCCCGAATCGATAAAGAGGCCCCTGTCACGAGCTCCAATGTGACGGAAGCATGGCACTCAACGAACCAATGGGTATCCCTGGTGTGTGATGACGCCACAGGTGTGGGATGTAACGCTATCGCATACTGCCTTGACACAAGCAGCGTATGTAGCTGTACACCTACCACCATCTACGAAGGACCGGTCAACGTCAACTGCTCCGAGGGTAGCGTGTGCACCCACCATATCTGCGTCGCGAGCAACGACACGCTCGGCAACCTCGAGGAGAAGAGGATCATCGACGTGAACATCGACAAATCCGGCGTTGTGCTCCGCGACATCATCCTCCCCACGCAGGGAGGTCACTACCGGACACCAACGTCCCTGCCCCTTTCCCTGTCAGTGAACGATCACCTCATCGACACGTGCTGGTACACGATCACGTCGACCGTCGGACGCCGCTCCGTGCACACAATTCCAAAGTGCCAGAACATCACCCTGGACATCACGACGGGCTCGTGGCGGGACGACTTTGACGATGGCTCATGGATCAATAACAGTACATCCCGCAACATCACCGCTTCCACCGGGGCGGTCCGACCCGTGCCCAAGGGCAACTCCACGGCCATTGCCGGCCGACTCCACAGCAGCCGGATCCGACCCATCAATCCTGGAAGGTGGGGCCGCTTCACAGCCATCCAGAACGTCAATAAGTCCCAAGGCTCTGCGATCAGCTATTCGGTCCTGGACGGGGCAACGAACGAGACCCTGTGCAGTACCAACACCACCAACAGGACCGTTGTGATCGACCTTTCCTCCTGCCTGAACGGGACCGCTTCGATAGTACTCTCGGCATCGCTCACCTCTACGAACACATCGGCCGTACCAGCCATCCACATGTGGAACGTGACGTGGTCACGGACGGACGGCCCCTACGACCTGACGGTCCATGCCAACGACACGACGGGACGCTCCCAGAACAAGTCGCGACAATTCGTTGTCGACACGATCCCACCTTCCATCGCTTCGCTACTCATCAACGATGATGCCCCCTCCACGTCCACGAGGGACGTCACGCTCAATGCCTCGGGCAGCGGGTTCTCGGAATGTAGGTTCAGCAACGATGGAGCCGAGTGGTCCACGTACACTCCCTATAGCGAACCCGCATCGTGGACACTCCCGACCGGAAACGATCAGAAGACCGTCTCTATACAGTGCAGGGACGCCGCCGGTAACGAGGCGGCACAGGTCACCGATACCATCGTCCTATCTGTCCCGTCCAGTGGTGGCGGGAGCAGCAGTGGTGGTGGGAGCAGCAGTGGTGGCGGGAGCAGCAGTGGTGGCGGGAGCAGCAGTGGTGGAGGCAGTAGCGGTGGTGGTGGCGGTGGCGGAGGCGGCTATTCACTCCTGAGCTATAACTTCTCGATCGAGTGCGACCACCAGGATATGCTCACGATGGAATCCGGCGGTCGCGCCAAGCTGTCCTGTATCGTGACAGCCCTTGAGACCAATCTCCCCTCCCTTAACATGACGACCCAATCGGTGGAAGGGCTCCATATCTTTCCCGCCATCCATTCCCTAGGAGAGATTCCGTACTGGACCTATAAGAACGCGGAGGAGACCTTGAAGGATGATCTGGTCATGTACCGTAAGTTCGTTCTCGAGATCAGCTCGGAGAAGAGCTGCAGAACGGGAATCGCTCCAATATTCATCATCGGCAGCTGCATCTCGGAAGAGGACAGGATTAACGTCACGAACATGAGCAGGATATTCGTCAATATGCTCCCGCTACCGGAGTGTCCCGAGGAGAGTGATGGTTTCTGTCAGTCGTCGTGCCCTCTGGATGTCAGCGGGTGCGTTCCCGAGACGTGCGAGAACACTCCCGAGGACTGCGGTCCCTGTCCCGTGGACGAGGAAGATGTAGAGGAAGAAGACGCGAACGTCACGGACGACGAGCCCATCGGGCAGGATAACGTGACCCTTGATGCCCCTACGCCCTCCCCTTCCCAGGAAGCTACCCCTGTACCGACGGTATCTCCTTCCCCGACGCCCGAACCTGAACCTGAGCCAAGCCTTGAACCAGAACCCGAGCCGACCCCGGCCCCGAATCCCAATGTCACCGAGGACGAGTTCAACACGCATCTTGACGAGACGCGGATCATCGTGGAGGACCTGTCGTCAAGAACTGAGAATGTAACATCGCTCCTAAAGAACGATACTAAGAGGGAGCTCCTGAAGAACATGAACATGGAACAGGATATCAAACGCAACCTGGACTCCATCGAGAAGCTGTCACAGGAGTTCGAGATCATTACCCGGTCCAAGCCTGACGACATCATCGACGCAGATCTGCGAATCAGGACGATCAGCCAGCGTATCGTAAGGCTCCAGGACACCACGCCCAAGAATATCATAATCGTGCACAGCTCTCGCGATGTCAGCAGGACTACGAAACGCTCGAGGGAATCCCTTCTTAATGAAATCGTCACGAGAGAGCATGTCCGACCACAACCCACACTCGAGCAGATTACATCGGGTGAGCGTGAGGGCCCGGTCCTGGTGGAGAACGCTTCCATCGTCACGAAGGTCGAGACAGTCCACACCGAGTACCTGTCAGGGAGGGTGGAGCGCAAGACCCTGCTCAGTAAGGTGCTCACGAACACGGGGAACACGACGCAGTACAACGTATCCCTCATCGTTAGCGTCTCCAAGGATATTGCAGCCAGGGCCAACCAGCTGGAGTTCAAGGTGAAGCCAGTTGTGATCATCGATGATCCCGTGTTCGGATGGACCATCGCCGAGCTTCCTCCGAACGTGACAGTGGAACGGACGTTCATGGTTCGAAAGGAACTTGAGTCATCCCAGGTGGGGTCGATCGACGAGGTAATTGTCAGCGGTATCCAGCTCGTTGAGGTCGAGAAGACGACCCCCGCTCCGAAAGGAGCACCACCACCATCCATTGCCACGGCCGGCCTTCCCGAACCGCCCTCCATGGGAAAGCTCATCGCTATAGTGGTCTTGCTCGTCTTCCTATCTCTCTTCATCTCGAGCGTAGACCTCGGCCGCCGTCCCATTCCACTTAGGGTACCTGATACTGCATCGCTCCTACATACCCCTATCCACTCGTGCCCACAACACATCCCCTTAGACCTCTCGACAGGCGAGCGAACGATGCCAAGGGAGGAGACGAACGTGTCCAGGATCGTCCGCTACATGAGCGAGGCACCGGAGCGG
>CAZFHY010000023.1:0-40240 GCA_964519305.1 Candidatus Undinarchaeota archaeon | reverse complement strand
CAAGAGCTCGCCGGGCGGGCACGAAAGGAGGAGACGAACGTGTCCAGGATCGTCCGCTACATGAGCGAGGCACCGGAGCGGGGACAGGGAGAGATCGAGACGGAACTGCTCGCCTTCGGATTCTCCCAGCACGAAGTATCGCTCGCGTTCCAAGAGCTCGCCGGGCGGGCACGAAAGGAGGAGACGAACGTGTCCAGGATCGTCCGCTACATGAGCGAGGCACCGGAACGGGATCAGGGAGAGATAGAGGCGGAACTGCTCGCCCTCGGATTCTCTCAGTACGAAATATCGCTCGCGTTCCAGGAACTCGCCGGACGGGCACGAAAGGAGGAGACGAACGTGTCCAGGATCGTCCACTTTCTGAGCGAGGCACCGGAACGGGATCAGGGAGAGATAGAGGCGGAACTGCTCACCCTCGGGTTCTCCCAGCACGAAGTATCGCTCGCGTTCCAAGAGCTTGCTGGAAGGGTGCCCGGATGGATTCCCTCGAGTTCTTATCCAGGATATTAGACCGTGTCTACCCACTGGTCGATGTACACGCTGCGATGCATCAAGAAGATAGCAGAAGGCGAAGGGCGAGTACTACTACCTTGAGTAGTCGGGCGGGTAGCCCTGTTGGTAGCTCTGTTGGTAGCCCTGTTGGTAGCCCTGTTGGTAGTCCTGTTGTTGGTACTCTTGAGGCGCTTCCTCCTCCCTCGAATGGAGGTGGAAGGCGACTCCTACCACGATGATGACCACCACCCCGAGGATCGTGAGTGTGGACAGGATGAGGTAGGTCTCCTTGGGCTCCTGTTCCGGTTGGGTAGTGCCCTGGTTCAGGACAATTATCCCCCTGGCCAGCTCGAGCTTATCCTGGGCAGCACCGTACTCCCCGCGCTGCATCAACCGGGTTGCGTCCATGACCAAGTTCTCGACCTCGGTGCGGATCCTGACGTCGGTTATCTGCCCGGCCGCCTCCTTGATATGGGCGAGGTCCTCCTGGCTCTTGGCCCTTGACTCAGCGACGCGGTCACGAGCATCGACCGTCCCCTCAGTTGGCTCGTCCACTTCGGTGCCCAATGGGATCACTTCCAGCTCCTCGACAGTGGTCGTTGGTGCCGGAGCGGGCCTGGTATCGTTCCCGGGATCGACAGTAGCGTTTGGGACCGGTATAGGCGTGGGGGTCGAGACCACTAGGGATTCACCGGGAGCAGTGAGGTTGATCCCACGCACATCGCACCGCTCGTTCCCCAGGGCGTCAGCACAACAGAACCTGACGGCGTGAGCGCCCTCGCCCAGGGTGAGCGTCCATTGGTTCTCCACGCCCCCCTCATCAGGGACCCGGGTGCTCCCATCCACCACAAGGGTGCAGGTGGCCGGCGGGCTGCCCCGCTCCTCGACATCAACGGCATTGAACCGCACGATGGGCCGGTCGATGCCCGGCCGGAAGGTGAGCGTGAACGCGGGGGGCGTCGAGTCAAGGACCACCGTCCCCGGCTCGCATGCACGGTTCCCCGCCAGGTCGGTACAGCAGGCTTCCAGCCTGTTCTTGCCCTCGTGGACCGTGGTCGTGAGGAACGCGCTCCCCTGTGCCTTCACCGACTGCCCCTCCTCGCCCACGTGAGCTAGAGTGCACGACACCTGCTTGTCCATTGCGTCCGTAACGCCCTCGAGGATGACCCACAGGGTGTGCTCGCTCACGCGCTCAGGGAAGGATGCTGTGAAGTTGGGCGCGGCCCGGTCCACCGTCGCGGGGCTGCGGATGATCACCGTCCCGCGAGGCCCGGTGCACACTACATCGAGGTTGTACAAGTCGTCAGCGTCAACGGTGACGCTCCCGATGAAGGCGTTTCCAGCAAGCTCCATATCAATGGCCTCGCCCTCAGTGGGCGATACCAAGCGCATCTCGCAGCCCACGTCGTCCTTGAGGGTCGGAACGACGGTGAGCTCGATGGTGCCCTCATCGATGCTCACGCCACCGACGGTCACGTTGAACATGGTGGCGGGCTTCACGTCAAGCTCGATCCGTTCGTTGTTAAGGAGTCCCTCTACGGTAAAGGTGTAGATGCCGTGGGACGAGGGGACGAAGGTCATCGCGCGGAAGCCCCCCGATCCCTCCGTCATGGGCACGGTGGTCTTCTTGCCCATGGGGGAGACTATCGTGATGGAGAGCGGGACGCTGTCGGGCCCCTCTACCTCGATGGACACCTCGTCCCCGAAGAACGGTTGCTCGGGACCCACGGACAGCTCGATCGTGTACAGCTCGACCGTGAGATAGGTCACATCGAACACCCGTATGTCCGTATCATCGCATACCTCGTCGCAGCACGTGACGTTCGCCACGAACAACCGGAGCTGATGATCTCTGGGATTGTTACCAGTGCTGCCGACGCGGACGGAGACGGTCGCGTTGGAGGAGGCTGCGAGGTCCTTGACGATACAGGTGCGCTCCTCGCCCAGCTCGGCCACGACCGCCACGCTCACAGTTTCCCCCGTGTTGGTAAGGTTCGCGGTCACACCCACCTCCCGCCCCACCTCGACGCGGTTCTCATCGACGGCCGCGCCGCCGAAGCCGATGGGGGATATGGCCACCGTCCCCACGTTGAGGTTCAGGCGCTTGGTGATAAGCAGGTTGGTCAGCGGTCGATCGGGATTATATGGATAGGTACGGTTGACAATGACGGGGTGGACCGTGATCAAGAGGGTGCGGCCGTCCTCACCCCGACGCTCGTCCCAGGAGAATAGCTCGGCGTACGTGTAGCTCGGTGCGTCCAGGATGGGGGCCTGGGTGATGGAGCCGTTGACCAGGACGTTCACCTGCACATCGGTCCGATCCTCGACCTCTGTGGTGTGGCCGTGTAGCCTGACGGAGGTCACCCGCCTTCCTCGGGGGACAGGGACCTCGGTCCGTGCCATCGGAAGGCGGATAGAGTAGGGCGCTGTGTCCTGCTCGCAGCCATCGATGATGATCTCCGCCTCACCGCGAACGTCCTCAACGCGGTGCCCCCTGACGGTGAGGTTCGCCCAGCCCAGCCGGGGTGATACCGACCACTCGACCGCCACGACGCACGTGAGCATGACGATAGCCAGGACAACGCACGTTCGACGGAGGCCCACGTCATGAACAAGGCATGAGTCATATAAAAAGTTTGCATCGCCCGGACGTGGTGGGGGGACGATACCTTTTTATTACGTCCTTGCTGAACGGACCGGAGTAGTTCTTTCTGGACGTGACATGACATGGTGAACTTACGACGTGCGCTACTAGTGTTCGTGCTCGCCGCGCTGCTGATAACGAGCGTGCAGGCGGGCATCCTCGATAATGTATGGGACACCGACTGCAGGAATGCCATCGGCGCCGATCCGGCGGGCCTCGACGTTGACGAGGTGTGCACTGATTTCGTCGCCTACCTGAACGAGATGGCCCAGAAGGAGCCGGGAATCAACGTCATCGTGTGGCCACAGACAAAAGGCTGCCTCAAGCTCGTGCGCGACGCTCGGACGGCCATCGCCAACGGCACCGTGGAGAGCGACGCGGACCTGGACGATCCCATCGCCATCTGTCGGAACCTCATCACCCAGGAGCTCGAATGCAGAGACGAGCGGAAGGCCGCTGGCAAGGATCCACTCACCTGCCTCCTGCTGACGACACATGCCAGTAAGATACTCACCAAGCATCCCGAGCACCTCTCGGAGACGACGAAGATCGATGATGTGGTGAACCTCCAGCTCCTCGAGGACTGCATGACCAACTCCCGCAAGAATTTCGCCGACACCTATGCCGACATCGGTGAGGAAGGACTGGAAGAGGAGTGTACAGAGTACGTTGACTTCATCGCCGGGGCGATCGACGACTACGGCGTCGGCGCGCTCCCGCAAATACAGATACGCATCGTGGCCTGCCTTGCGTTCGTCAAGCAGAACACCAACGTCACCAACCCGATCATATTCTGCAAGGACCTGCTCATCGAGGAGAAGGCGTGTGTGGACGAGAAGGTCGCCGCAGGAGTGGCCCAGCCGCTCAAGGAGTGCGACCTGGCCCATCTCCTCGTACCGGCCATCAGGGCGAAGTGCATCAACGACGTGAAGAAGCACCTGCCCACGATCGCCGACCAGCTGGGGGACACGGCCCTCGGTGAGGAGTGCGTCGAGTACCTCGGATTCCTCGAGCGGATCAAGACGGACCATGGACAGGCCGGCGTCAACTTCGTCCACTGGCAGATGGGCGAATGCCTCAAGGGGATGGCCCGGGGCATCGAGGAGAACGGTCTCGACATCCAGAACCCGATCAAGGTATGCGAGCGCCTCATCTGGAAAGAGAAGCAGTGCGTGGACGAGTTCACGAAGGCCGGTAAGAAGGACAAGGGCCTCTGCTTCTTCCTCGCGTCCCTGGCCGGCAAGACCGTCATCAAGCATCCGGAGATATTGGAGGAGGACACCTCCCTGGCCGAAGTGCTCGAGGTCGGGCTGGTCCATACCTGCGTCAAGGATGTGCGGCTAAAGCTCCCCCGCACCTACGCTGACCTCGGCCCCGATGGCACGGTCACGCACTGCGTGGACTATGTGGCGTTCCTCACCGACACGGTCAAGACCTACGGCATCGGGTCCCTGCTCCTGGTCAAGCAGCGTATGGATGCCTGCTTCAGGTTCATGGTCACAAAGACCGATGTGGACAATCCCGTGCTCGCGTGCAAGACCGCGATCATGCAGGAGCGCGAGTGCGTGGACAAGCTGGTGGCCGAGGCCCACCCCGACCCACTGGGCGCCTGCGACAAGCGCTTAGCGGCCGTGGGCGTCGCCATAGCCCTCAATCCCAAGCTGGCCAACCTCATCCCCCAGGGCATCCCTGAGGTGCGTCAGCGTGCCATCGATCGCTTTATGGAGCGCCATTCATCGGTGGCCGACCTCCTGGAGAAGCTCCCCGAGGACAAGCGAGAGGTGTTCCTCCGCCTGGACCGGGCCCGCCAGAAGAAGCTGCTGGAGAAGGGTATCGAGGACGCCACCGAACTGCTTGCGAAGTTCCGTGTCAGGAAGGTGGTCCGCAAGGAGCTGTTCCGCAAGCGGCTGGTGACCGCTGCGATACAGGAACGTGCCAAGAAGGCCTACCTGGCGGCGCGGAGCCGGTTCCTGAACGCCCGTGCACGCCTCGCCACGGCCAAGGCCGACTTCGAGCGGTACAAGCGTCTGGAGAAGGAGTGCGCCGGCAAGGACACCCCCGAGTGCGTCGAGGCACGGGAGAAGGCCATCGAGCACGCTCGTACGTTCCTCACGGCGCTGGCCGATAACGGCATCCACCAACTCGAGAAGACGCGGAGCAAGGTGGAGGCCGCCGACGACCTGGCCGAGGAGGACGTGACCGACATCCTCGACGCCATCGATACCGAGGTCGCCGCGCTGGAGACCGCCAAGGCCGCTGTTGCCGACGCGACCACCAAGGACGAGTTAAAAACGGCAGGCCTGGAGATCGTCACTATCGGTAAGCGCGTCCATAAGAAGGGCGCAATCTTCCTTCAGAGCATCGCCGTGGCCCACGTCCAGGACGTGCTCGCCCGGGCGGACGACCTGGAGCGGCGGTTGGACACGGTCCTGGCCGACCTTGAGGCGACGGGCACGGACGTGTCCTCCCTCGACCTGAAGGTGGAGACGTTCAGCCTCCACGTGAGCACGGCCAGGGACAAGTTCGCGCTCGCCCAGCGCCACATCGAGGAGGCGCGCCGGCTGCGAAAGGACGAAGGTCAGCTCGACGCCGCGCTCGAGAGCGCCAACAACGGCAAGAAGCTCGTGAACGAGGCCAAGGCCGAGCTGCGGTCCGCAGAGACCCTCCTCCGGGAGATCGCCCGTGGCGTCAAGGCCGCCGGCGGCACCCTGGACCTTGATGTGGAGGAGGACGCCGAGCAGATCGTCGTGGAGGAGATCGAGATGGAGGAGGTGGCCTAGAATGGGCCGGGATCATCTCATCGCGGCGATGCTCATCGTGCTCGTGCTCTTTGCAGCGGGATGCCAGAAGAAGGGCTCTCCGCCGCCCGGGAAGCAGCCCACGAAGGCACCAACGGCCGCTCCCACTAAGGCACCGGCCCCGACCGATGCGCCGGTAGCGACCGAAGCGCCAGCGGTCACTCCCGAGCCCACGAAAGCACCGGAACCTACCGAGGAGCCTGCGCCCACTGAAGCACCTGCTGCGACACCGGAGCCGACGGAGGCGCCAGCACCCACCGAAGTGCCTGCGCCCACTGAAGCACCCACAGCAACACCGGAGCCGACCGAGGCACCTGTCCCTACGGAAGAGCCCGCGCCGACCGAGGCCCCCACGCCGACACCTGAGCCCACGCCCGAGCCTGAGGACAACGAGCTGGCCGCCCAGATGGAGCTCGGTGACGACGAGCAGGTCCAGGACGAGAGCGACCAGGGGGAGCTCGGAGAGAGCGTGGACGAGGCTGAGAACTTGATCAATGACTGGGCGTAGTCCTGCTGTCATCGGTCAGGTGTGAATGGCTCTAGATTGCGGTCCGTCCGCTATTTTCCGGTTAATTCCGGAAAAGCCATTAAATACTGGAAAGGCTAATCACACACGGGACAGAGGGATTCACATGATCGATATTGAAGCTAACCCTGACCTTGAACGTGTTGTCGATGCTTACACCGACCTGAAGATGAAGGAGCCCTATGGGGACGTCGTCGAGCTCTCCGGTAAGGACGCTGCTAACGTCACCTCCGGCGAGATCTATGATATCGCCGGTAACTACGACTCCGCTGAGTGCAGGACCGAACGCTCGCTCAAGGCAATGATCCGCAACGACGCCGACACCATGCTCGGACGGGCCTGGAAGCACTTCGTTGGCTACATCCACCTCTCCAAGGAGGAGCGCGAGATGAAGAGCGTTCTCAACGATACCGTCGCCCGCAAGTACGGCGATGTCGAGGACCGTCTCGGTGGCACCATCGAGAAGCGGTACGGCTTCGTCACCGACGGGATCGAGTCCGGTGAGAAGCTCTACGACGAGCTCACTGACAGGCTCTGCGCCTCAAAGAAGGAGCTCAAGGAGATCAAGGGCCACATCAGGACAACCGCCAAGGAGCTGTACGGGCTGGAGCACGACCTCAACCTCTACAGCAGCGCCCGCCACAAGTACGAGCGCACCCGCGACCCCAAGGGCAGCGAGGGTTACCAGGCCATCATCCACGACATCGCTCGGACCGAGGGCGCCATAAGGGACGTCGCCGCCGAGCTCGGTGGATACAAGGCCAAGCGCGACGACCTGAAGGGTTCCATCAAGGTGGTCAAGAAGGAGCGCAACGATACCTTCGACGAGCTCGTGACCTGGCGTCACGAGTCCAACGAACTTGAGCTCATGTACTTCTTCCGGTACAACCGCGACGTAGGCGCCGAGGAGAAGCCCGAGCAGTAAAGCCTCACTAGACAAGTGACTGGGGCCCCGATAGTACGGGGCCCCTTCCCTCTCTTTCTCTGAGAACCTGTCCTACATCGACACCGGTTCGTCCTCGGTTATGACCTCAGCTTTCTTCAGCTGGTCCACCAGGTAACCTTTTACGTCGCGTGCCGTGAGCACACCTGGCGAGGGCACGTCCGCGCTGAAGGTGCGCAGGATGCCGCTGGCGGCCTCGAAGGATATCTGGAGCGACGCCTCGTGGTCGAGGATATCCTCCTTCCATGACACTCGCTTGAGCCGCGTGTTGGCATCAGCGGTCTCCTCCGAGACGAGCACCTCCTTGGTTGCCATATAGGCCTTCAGCCGGTCGGTGTCCACCTTGTGGTCGAACCGCATCGTAATCCGCAGGTCCTTCTCCGATGCTGCCTGGAGCTGGTCCATGATACGGTAAAGCAACCACCCGATCACACCCCAGACCATCAGGATGATGAGGAACCAGAGCGAGGGATGTTCGCCCGCCCATAACGCCAGGGGCTCATTGGTGTACTCGCCGGAGAAGGTGTTGACGATGTCGAAGGATATCGATCCGGCCAGGATTATCTCGAGCACCTCGACCGCGGAACCCGTCCTGTCCGACGCCCGCGTCATCTCCTGCATCTCGGCGATGTTCTCCTGCAGCGCCTCATTCACCTTCTTCATCTGCTTCTCCGCGATGGTGCCGGCGATGTCGCGGAGCCCCGATATCTCGTTCTGGAGCCCGGATATGCCCATCTTGATATCGGTGATGATCTCACCGCGGGTGTGGGCCTGCTTATCGATCTCCAGCGCCTCCACGAGGTTCGCGCAGCACTCGTCATCCGCAAGCTTCTTGCGCAGGGCGTTCCACTCCCGGCGGATGTAGGCCGTCGAGTGCGACATGTACTTGGTGATCTCTTCCAGGAGCACGATGGTCCCCGATATCTGGGAGAGCATCTCCTGGATGTGCGAGATGCCCTCGGTGTCCGACTCGGACACAGCAAGTATCTTCTCTCTGGTCTCGCGGATCTGGTCCCAGAGGATCCACATCCGGGTGGAGATGTTCCGCTGGAGGATCTGGAGCGAGTAAAGGAACGCGGCCACGGACACGATCTCCTCGTATTTAGTAGAGTCGGGGCTGACAAGGATGATGCCGTGACTTCCCACAAACACCTTCTCCTTGGGCGAGAGGGTGACCACCCGGTGCACCGCCTCCAGCACCTGATTGAGCTCGTTCTCATGCTTCTCCTTGTCCAGGTACTTGTCGTTGTCGTCGAAGTGCGGGGTGATCTCGTCACCGATGATGACGGTGAACTTGTCCCGCTCCTTCGAATCATCGAAGAAGACCACGTCGAGCAGGCGCTTCTGGAACACCGACAGGAGGGTGTCCACCATCACGGAGGAGTCGAGCACGACATCGGAGATGACCCTAGACATCTTGTCCAGGGACTGGACCTCCTTGCACCCGTCGATATCCTTGAGCGCCAGGCCGTAGATGACACGGCCCGAGAAGTCGATGTTGACCCCGAACCGCTCGATCTGGACAACGTCCTCGGGATAGAACACCTGCGCGTCGAAGCGTACGAACCGGGAGACGTCGTAGTCCTTGATCTTTACCTCGGTGAAGACCGGATTGGTCGTGAAGGTCGCCGTGTGGGGCGTCGTGTCGATGCGCGATGTGAAGAGGTTGGACTTGATGCGCTTGGTGGTCTCCAGGTCATCGTTGATCGTCATTATCTGGTTCTTGTTGAAGGGGATCCACTCACAGATCATGATGCGGGGGTTCTTGAGGAAGACGATCTCCTCGAGCTCGTCCTTAATCTCCATGGCGGACCACCTCCTCCAGCAGCGCGATCCGGGGCATGAACGGCTCTGTTATGTAGGGGACGTCCTCGATGCCCAGCAGGTCGATGGGGGTCTTCTTGTTGCAATCCTTGCAGAAGAAGTAGGCCTCTGTCGCCTCCACGTAGACATCGCGGGCCTTCTTGCATTGGGGGCAGATGATAAGTTCCTCCACGGCTTCCTGATCGTCCTCGAGGATGGCCTCGACGGCCTCAAGTCCCTCTTTGCTGAGTCGGTAGGCGTTGATATGGGTGTGCTCCGAGGTGGAAAGACGGAGCTTGTCCACGAACCCGATCTCCCGCAGGTCGTTGATATCGTCCTCCCCCTCCTGGGTGACGTTGATGAACTTGCGCCGCCCGTGGAAGAGCACCGACTGCGGAGCATAGTCCCAGTCGAACACCCCGTGGACGATGCCCTGGTAGAGCAGCGCCTTGAGCGGCAGGTCCTTGACCCAGACCACCTCGTCCTCGCTATCGGTGCGGGTGAGGAGATGGATGAGATAGAGCAGACGTCCCTGCTCACGAGTGAGCTTAACCCCCATACTATCCATCATCGTGGAGAGCTTTAAAAAATGCACGGACGGGCGGTGGGGACGTGCTCCTAAGCGGGGGTGGTGGGTGCCGCACCGTCGCCCGGACACCCCTCGACGAGCCATCGTACGGCCTGTTCGCTCACCTTCCTTCCGTCGGCCTCAAGAGCAGCTGTGACCCCCTTGTACGGGATATTGTTGCACCTGATCACGGCTCGGAGGAGCCAGACGAGCTCGGTGGTCGTCAGGTCTGGGACGGGGGGTGGCGGCTGCTTTCTACAGCGTGCAGCTTCCTGCTCTCGCCTCCTGAGGATGTCCGCGCTGTAGTAGACAGAGCAGCCCTGTAGCCTGGTACGAACGAGATGGCCCTTCCTGATGCACTCGAGGAGGTGGTGGTGGACGTTGGGGTGGGAGAGGAGGCGCCCCAGCTCATAGGCGGTCAGGCCCTGTTCGCTCCCGTCGACAAGGGCGCGGACGGTGGGCCCGAGGTTCCTCCACATGGAGAATCTGGCGCCCCGGTACTCCCAGAGGCCGTTCTCGTCGAACTCGGGGGTGTCCGGGAACGTGAGCATCTCACCGTTCTTGTTGTAGCTGGTGAGGTAGCCGCTGTCCTCGAGCTTCCTGAAGATGGTCCGCGTCGAGCAGGAGAAGTGCCGGGCAAGGTCCGTGGCGCTGAGGACCTTGTGCCACTCGAGATGGAGAACCACAGAAAACTGATCGACCTTTTCTTCGAAGATATGTCATAGTATGCGATCCATGGTTAAGTCATTAAGGTACTACCGGCGGTAGTAACTTCTTGATCGATTGCCTGCGAGGCAATAAGAAAAGAGACCACGTGTCAACGTATGCGACGAAGGGGAGGGGGCGCCGTTAGCACCTTGATTACCTTGACACACGATACGGTCGCCCCTACAGCTACAAGCGGAGCATCAGCATGTCAACGTAAGTGATAATGATATGTAGGCGTGAGAGTGCATTGATTACCTTGACACGGAATGAACGCCTTGGGCAGATAACCTACATCCCGGCGAACTCGCGGGCGTACCCGATGACCTCGTCGGTGTCCCGGGCGATTCTGTCCGCCGAGTACTCGAGCATGAGGTTCACGAGCATCTGGGTGCCACCGTGGGCGTCCACCTGGGCGTTGCCGGTGTAGTAGGTGATGACGTTCTTGTCCGTGGTCCGGGCGTATCCCTGGATGAACGACGGACCCGCGGGCATGTCCGCGCCGTCGCCCAGGGTGACGACGATGTCCGCTTTTGCGACCTTCTCCAGGTCGGCACGCCCCAGCTCGTACACGGCCTGCTCGCTGCCGTACTGCGCGACGAACGCCCTTTGCGTGTCGGCGTCGAACCGCTCCGAACGGTACACGGTGAACCCGTCGGCCTCGAGCTTGGTCTGCATCTCGTCCATCTTCTCCCGCTGCCACTCGTACAGGCCTTCCATGGCCAGGTATACGGTCTTGCCGTCAGATTCAGCATCGGCTGCGGGCATGGGGATGTCCCTGATGTAATCCTCGCGGTTGAGGCACAGGTTCTCGGTCTCCTTGGCCACGGTGCCGTACATCTTGCGCATGCCCTCGTCCAGCCTGTTGCGGAACTGGACCTTCTTGGCCATCTCGGTGGCGAAGTCACGTGAAGTCGGCACGGTCTCCTCCCCCAGGGAGGGGATCTCGTTGAGCACCAGGACCTTTCCGACACCGGCCATGACCACAGGGTCGATAGGGTAGGTGAGGATGCTCTCCTGGCCTTCCACGTCCTTGTAGCGGTTTGAGAAGTACTCGAAGTCGGAGATGGTGAGGATGCTGGGGATGTTGAGAGCGGCGGCGCGGCCGTACTCGAAGCACTCGCCCGAGTCCTTGGCCAGACCCTCGTTGAACCCGATGATGGCGAACGTCTTGTCGGCCAAGCGGTCCATGTCGGCGTCGTAGATTACCTTGGCCTTGTCGTCGGACTGGATCTCGTCCTCGTCAGAGTCGCGGAAGGGCATGAATGCGGGGAACTTGTCCACGGTGAGGCCCTGGGAGGATGCGGCGTTGACTACGCCCTTGATGACTGCGGTCTCGAAATCGTCGGCCTTCTGCTTGGAGCGATAGTCCCATAGCTGGATGGCCTGGTAGATCGTCTGCTCCCCTTTAGCCAACTTCTCGAGCGGTGATGATGAGTCCTGGGATTCGTTTTCCTCTCCCATGCAAGAAAAAAGCATGTCATCCGGTATATAAGTCTTACGCACGTGGTGTCATGCAAGGGTAGTGACGCGCTTGTGCGGTGGTTTCAGATCTCGATGACCCGGTCGCACAGCTGGGCGATCTCGGCCCGCACCATCTTGTTTATCCCGTCCTTCTTGGAGACGAGCACGCCGCTCATGTTGTAGTTGCGTATGTTCGTGAGGATTATGTGCATGAACCGCGCGAAGAAGAGCGGATGGTTCTTCTCCAGCATGGCCGAGATGTCGTCGATGAGCAGGAACTTCTTGGCCGGTAGCTTCTTGATCGAGCTGATGATGGACACGACGATGAGCGTGAGGTCGGTGATGTCATCGATACGGACTATCTGGTCGGATGCCTCCTTTGGGCATTTCGCGCCCCCGCCCACACAGTCGAGGATGAGGAGCCGCTCGCAGTCGAAGTCCTCGTCCTTGCAGCGCTCGATCAGCTTATCCAGCGGCTGGCCCGCCGAGAGCACCATGCCGCTGTACCCCTGGTTAAGCAGCTGTCTCATGGCCTGCACGCCCACTTCTGGCTCGGTCCCCTCGCCCGTCTCGAGGAGAACGATCCCCCCCTCGGGCAGTTCCTCGATCGCCGTACCGACGATGGAGTCGATCATAAGCTCACCTTGATGACCTCGTCCACCTTCAGGGCTACGTCCTGGATGAACCGTTTCTGGGCCAGGTCGGCGGCGACGTTGACCACGAGGCTGATGTTCTGGATATCGTGATGTTTGCGGATGGTCCTGAGCAGGAACTCAGAGAACCTCAGTGTCTCGGACAGAGGTTTATAGAGCGTGATCGTGGTGAGGGAGTCGATGAACACGAATCGTTTCGGGCCCGATAAGCGCTCGAGCGATGTGTAGATCGCCCGGACCAGCTCGTCGATGTCGATCTCCGGTGATACGTGGATGCACCGCGGATCGTCGGTCCGCTCCGTGTCGGCTAGCAAGGTCGCTATGTCGATGAACAAGAGCTTGTTGAGGTCGATCCCCCGCTGGCCGAACAGTTCCACGAGGTTCGGGAAGGGACGGTTAACACTGACGTAGACACCCTCGAAACCGAGTTTCAGAAGGCCCTCCACAGTGGCAAGGTTCGCATCGAAGTAGGCCTCGGTCGGTAGTTCCAGCATCACGACGGCGCCAGCGGGGTGATCATTCATAGTGCGGACCAGGGGCTCAATGATAGCTTCCTTGTCACCGGACGTCACATCGGTCCCCTCGTCGCTCATGATGCCCACCTCATGATGCACCCTTTTCCTTTATAGCCGTTTCGTCAATGATGCGGATGACACCGTGCTCTGCATGGACTCGCTCATGTTGTCGAGGAGGTCGAGCACGTGCGCCTCGTTCTCATTGAGCTACTCATCTGCCTGCTTCCGGTCGGTGATGTCCATGATGTTGCCGATCACGCGCACGACCTTCCCGTTCTTCTTCTCGGCACGCGCGGTGGTACGCACCCACATCTTCCGTCCCTTGACGCTGATGAACCGGCACTCCAGATCGTAGGGCACACCTTCCTCGATGGCGCGCGTGAAAGCGGCCATGACGCGCTCCCGGTCGGCGGGCGGGTAGCACTTCGAGCTCTTGGCGACGTGGTCGATGGCGGGATCGGGCTCCATCTCGTGGATGCGATAGACTTCTTCGGTCCATGTCACCTCGCTTGTGGCGACATCGAACGTCCAACCGCCCACATGCGATATCTCCTGCGTCGCCTTGAGCAGCGATTCGCTCTCCCTGAGCGCCCGCTCCGCCTCCTTGCGCTCGGTGATGTCGAAGACAGCTCCGTCGAGCCACAGGAACCTGTCGTCCTCCCCGAAGATTCCCTGCCCCTTCTCGTACACCCACTTGACGCTCCCGTCCTTATGGATGACGCGGTACTCGATGATATAGGGCCGTTTCTTCCCGACACCCTCCTGGACAGCAGCATCGACCATCTCCCGGTCGTCGGGGTGGATGACGCTGGTGAAGCTCCTTTCAGCGTTGTCGATGAAGTCGGAGGCCGGGTACCCGACCAGTTCCTCAACCTCGTCGCTGATAAAGTGCATCGACCAGTCGGCGTCGTTCCTGCAGCGGTAGACGGTCCCCGGGACGTTGTGGACGAGCGTCTTGAACCGCTCCTCGCTCTCCCTGAGCGCCCGCTCCGCTTCTTCCTTCTCCCTGAGTACCTGCCTCAGCTCGTCGCTCTCCCGCTTCAGCTCGGGTGCCGTGAGCTTCATGGCCAGCTTGAGGCTCACTATCATCCGCTCGAAGGCACGGGCCAGCTCACCGATCTCGTCCCGTGAGCCCGTGAGCTTGGGATCGATGGTCGTCTCCATGTTCCCCATGCTGATGTCCTCAAGGGTGGTCCGCAGCTTCACTAGCGGCTGGGATATCGAGTGGGCGGTCATCAACGCGATAGCGATGAGGGGCATCATGAAGATGAACAGCGCGATGGTCGCCTTTGTCCGGACATCGTCGACGGGTTGGATCACGTCGGCCACGTCTATCTGTACGACGAGCCCCCAGCCGGTCGCATCGACATGTCGCGTCGCCGCGAGCACGCTCAGGCCCGCGTAATTGACCTTGCTGGTATAGGTGCTCTCAGTACCCGCCAAGGCCTGCATGATGGGAAGGTCCGTGAGCTGGGCGGGCACCGAGTTGGGAATTGCCCCCGACCGAATCGGCGTGATGAACAGGGCCTCGCCCGCGGGGCCGCGCATGGCGAGCAGGGTCTCACCATCCCCTTCCAGCCCGGTCCGGTCCTGGACAACGGCCGCGATGCTGGTCATCCCCGCGGTTATGTGGGCGATGCCGATGGTCCTGTTCTCGAGCACGAGGGGTCCTGCGAGGCGGAGGCGGGAGGTTCCCTGCTCGTCGGTGACGATGTCCATGAACCCTCCGACCAGTGCCATCTCACGATGTCGGGCATCCAGGGGAGAGGTCGCCTCGGACGCGGGATCGCTCGAGGCGACCACGGTCCCGTCGAGACCGAGCACAGAGACCTCTTCGAAATCAGGGATGGAGCCCTTGGCGTCGACCAAGATGCGTCGCATCTTCAGCAGGTCCTCCTCGCCACCCTCGCGGGCGTACCGCTCCAAGCTGATGCGCAGCTGGGTCCGGCTGGAGACCAGTCGTAACCGCTCTAGGTTCCGGTCCATGACCTCTTCGAGCCGCGCCTCCTGGATCGAGGCTATCGAGTCCAGCTTCTGCGCGGCCAGCCCGATCGCCTGGCGTTCGGCGATGTCGAGGGTGATGAAACCGATGAGCATCATGGGAATGACGGACACCAAGAGCAGGACCGCTGGCAGCCGTTTCTTGAGCTCCATTGTTACCCCATTAAGCGCCGTCGATGATGGCGAGGATACGCTCCTTGAACCGTGTAGCATCGTCCTTCTTGAGGATGCCCTGCCGGGTGAGGTCCTTGAGGTACTCGTCGATGTGCTCCTTGGTAAGGCCGCGGGTCTTCAGGTCGGTGAACACGGTCCCGGCCATGGGTCCGATGAATCTGCGGAACTCCTCCTCGACGCGCTCCTCGACGGAATCGGAGACCTTCCGGCCGACACCGGTGAGCACGCCCTCGTATCCAGCAAAGCTCGGGCCGATCTGCATGCCCTCATTGGTGATGTCGTACCGCCGCAATCCCTTACTGTGGGCGCTACCGCGCACCTTGAGGATGTTGAGCATGAGCCTGAGCTCACCCTCCATCTCCACGTACCGCAGCATGACGATGTTGTCGGTCATGGTGGAGAGGTTGCTCTCCGTGAGCGTTGTCTGGCCGATGAGGGATTGGGTGGCCATCGTGAAGAGGGTGGTCAACCTCTGCGCCTTCAGATAGCCGTTGAGCCGCTGGGCGAAGCCATCGAACACCTCACTGGTGTACGAGTTGGACACCGATGAGAGCGAGTCGACCACGCACCGCTTGACATCGTTCTTCTCCACGAGGTGCTTGATATCGTGCAGATGCTCCTCGGGGAGCTTCTCCCCGGGGTACGCGCACCGGATGGTCAGCATCCCCTCGCGCTCGTACCACTCCATGTCCCAGCCGAACCCCTTGGCGTTGCGAAGGAACTGCTCTCTGCTCTCCTCGAACCCGACGAACAGGCATGTCTCGCCGTGGCGTAGCCCTTCCATGATGAAGTGCATGCCCAATAGTGTCTTCCCCGTACCCGTGGGGCCGGCGACGAGTGTTGACGCGCCCCCTAGCATACCCCCCATGAGCATCTCGTCCAGCTCGGGAACGCCCGTGGAGTGACGCTCGGTGGAGGAACCGTATTCGAGCTTGGTCCTCAGCTGCGGGAAGGCCGTGATACCGTTGTCGGTGATCCTGAAGAAGAGCTCCTCGGCCCGGTAGCTTCGGCCCCTGACCTTGACCATGCCCATCACACGCTGGAGCTCGCCCCGCACCTTCACCTGGTCCATCCGAACGATGGCGTCGGAGATGAACTCCTCGACACCGTACACGGAGTACCGGCCGCTCTCGGTGACCTCGCTGGTTAGGATTGTGGTACACCCGAGACTTGCCAGGACTGTACCGAGGCGGAAGATGAACCGTCGGATCTGGGCCTTGTCATGGAGCTGGTAGGCGATGGCGGTGATGGAGTCGATGCACAAGCGCTTGGCGTTGTGGGATTTGACCTGCTTTTCGATGAAATCGATGACCTTGTCCTGGTCGAACCCGTCCTTGCCGTCGTCGGTAATCACGTCCCGCAGGTCCACGATCCTGATATGCTCGCTCTCCAGCGCCTCCCGGTCGTAGAACCCCATGGCCTCGAGGTTCTCTACCGCCTTGAAAAGGGGCTCCGTGACGGTGAAGTACAGACCCTTCTCTCCATGCTTCACTCCGGCGAAGAGCCACTGGGAGGACAGGATGGTCTTACCGCTACCGGACGAGCCGGACAGGAGCACGACTGCACCCTTCGGGAATCCACCCCCGAGCATGAGGTCGAGCTCACGTACACCGGTGTACGAAGCCTCCTCCTCGACGACCTCCACAAGGTCCTCGCCCTCCTCCTCGTACAACTTATCGTCCTTCTTCGGAACCAGCGGTACCACCTACGGTGCAAGGTGATGGACCGCAGTAATATAAGCGTTTATTCTCGGCCAGCGATGGGGAACACTAGGCCTCTTGTGGTAGAACATGCCATGCGACGATGTAGCAGCACCCGGCCCCTGCGAGCGCCCATCGGAAACCCACGACCATCCCCAGTTCCTGGGCGGCAAGGGAGCCCACGACCGAAGAAGCACCGTTGAGGGCCCAGGCCACGGGGACCACGTCCTTGTCGATCCGCGCGAGGCCCGTTGGGAATGGCACCCCCATAAGAAGGCCCAACGGTGCTACGAGGGCGACGACGGCCATCGACCGCTGCACCCTGTCAAGGGCGAGGACGCCGGGAATGAGGACGTCCAGGAGGAAAGGGGCCGCGATGCAGAGGACACCTAGTGTCACGATGGCACGGGACGGGTCCTTCGTCCGCGATGACAGGAGCGCACCGAGGCCGGACGAGGCGAGCAGGGCGGCGAGGGTCACCGAGAGAGTGGCGGTCGGAGAGTCCAGGAGCGGAAGAATACGGTGTATAAGGGCCACCTCCACGGACATGTACGCCAGACCCACAAGCGAGAAGTACAAGGGTACAGTGCGCGGGACCTGTGCGAATTGTCCCTTGAGCGGAAGGACCACGAGGACTACCGCCAGGACGAGGGCCTGGAAGAGCATAAGAGGAACGATGAACCCGCCCTCGATGAGAGGCTCCCAGCTCCCGCCCCCACGATAGAGGTCGTCGGTCCGCGAGAGACGGAAGAACCGGGCAAAGAACGGCCGGTCGTCCGAGGACGGTCGGACATCAAAGGCATGCCCGGCCAGGGTCCCCTCTGTATCGGTGACCACGCCGTGGATATCACGGAAGAGCAGCCCCTCCCCACCACCAGGGAACGCGACGGGGCACCCGCGCTCATCGCACCGTGAGCGGATGCGCTCAAGCAGCTCGGTGGGGAGCGTATCAGGGGAGGCCACGACCGTGTAGGTGGAGTAGGACGTGAACACGGCGATGCGGGACTCCGGAGCTGTGACACCCCGGTGCCGCAGGGCCTCTGCGAGAGTGGACACGAGCTTCACGCTGTCCCGGGGCACGGGGTGTAGGTAGCGGGTGACCACCAGGAGACCGCCCGGCCTTAGAGCGTCGATGGCGGCACCCAAGCCCTCGGTGGTGAGCAGCTCGTCGGCCTCAAGGGTCGCAAGTCCGGCAGAGGAGACGAACGCGCGCCCGCCTTGGGTGAGGAGGATGACATCGAACGCGCCGGGAGAGCGAGCGAGGAGCGGACGTGGCGCCTCAGCGACCAGGGACACGCGCGTATCGGTGGTGAGATACCTGTCCTGGACCGTTCGGAGCACTGGATCGGGTTCAACCGCGGTCACCGACAAGGCTCCGGCATGGAGAGCTACCGCGATATCGAGGCCCGCTCCGGGGCGTAGCACCAGCACATCTCCCGGACGCCGGGGAAGGGGGACGACAGAGGGCAGGCATGCAGTGAAAGCAAGGTCGTCACCCGGCACACCGCCCGCGGCCTCGCCGTCCACGTAAACACCCAACTGCGGAGGGACTGGTACGGGGCAGTTCAGGCTCATCCCCGGTGCGAACCGCAGGGGCGAACCTCCATCGGGACGGGTGGCGTTGAGCACGTCGACACGGCTCGAGGGGCCCCACTCAGTGGAGATTATGTGCGCCGAAGCATAGTTGAGGTCATGCTCAAGACCCTTGTAGGGGGAGAGGGGTACGGCCAGACCGGGACTACCGACGGCTATGACCAGGGCCAATCCCATGAGTATGCCAGGCACCGCTGCGGTCCGGTCCCTTGCCATGAGCGGGGCCGCACAGGCGCCAGCGAGCGCGGCGACAAGGGGTACTGTGGGACCGCCCCAAGCGGACGCCGCCAGGCAACCGAGGGACGCACCCAGCATGTCGGCCAGGTACACGCGCCACGGCCGGCCGGGGGAGAGCGCGTAGGCCGTGCCGGTGCACATCCCGACGCAGAGGAACGGGAGGGCGATGAAGATGTAGTAGACCGGGACGAGCCAGAGACGCTGATGGGTGAGCACCAAGGCGTAGGGGTCCACTGGTGAGAGGGATGCGAGCATGAATGCGGACGCCGCCAACGCCGCGAAGAGTGCGGGCCATGCGGCCAGGAGCTCGGGATCCACTAGCCGGCGGCGGACGGAGAGGAGCGTTCCCGATGCGGCGATGCCCATGACGGCGCAGCCGACGACCATGACGGCGAAGTGGTGCCACAGTGCGACCGAGAGCACGCGGGTCAGCGACACCTCGAGGAATAGGGCCGCTGCCGAGAGGAGCGCGATACCGCTCAGGTCGCGTCGGCGAAGGTCCATCGCGGGTACAGGACCCTCTCAGGAATTAAAATGTTTGGGCGAGTGCAGGACGGTCCACGGTGCGGGCCCGAAGGGATGCGCAGGGACCTAGAACTCCTCGAACAGGAGCTTCTTGAGGATACCGAGTATCAGAATGACTACCCCTATGAGGAGGCCAAGAAGGATATCGGGCACGGAGATGCTCATACCTACCGACAGAAGGTGTGTCATTGATGATTTATATTATATCCGCACGAATGGACGGGACCATGGGCGTTCTCAGGAACATTTTTGCCGTGCTCCTCATCCCCCTCTGTGCCGGGTACACACTGGCACTGCTCGATGTCATCCGTTCCCTGATCAGGATCTCACCGCGATCGGTGTCATTCCTGGTCGGGATGGGATTCTTCCTCCTCCATCGACGGCTCGCCGCACGCATCGGCGGTGCTAAGAAGCAGGGCTTCGCTGAGGTGTTCGAGCACGAGCTCACGCACACGGTCGTCGCATGGCTCATGGGCTCCGAAGTGATCGAGTTCCAGGCATCGGACAAGAAGGGAGGCCACATCTCCCACACGCACACGAACTTCATCATCACGCTCGCTCCCTACTTCCTCCCCACCGTCACGGTGCTCGTGCTCCTGATGGCCCCTGTCATCAAGGACGAGTACAGCCTCTACGTCGTGTTCTTCGCAGGGTTCACGTACTGCTACCACCTCCTGTCGACCTGGCACGAGTTCTCGTTCCACCAGCCCGACATCGAGAAGAGCGGGAAGTTCTTCTCGCTGGTGTTCCTCTACCTCATGAACGTGGTGTTCGTGGGCATCGTGCTACGCTTCGTCGACTCGGGTAACTCGACGGTGCTGACCTTCCTGTTCGACGGTCTCAGCCAGAGTCTGACCCTCGTCCTCGGGGCGCTCTCACGCCTCATGTAGGATCATCTAGGGCGCCGGTTGCGGATTGGACTCACCGACGAGATCGCCGGGCGGGACGTACGTGTCATCGGGATACATCGGGCCGGGCGCTGGTTGTGGGTTGGACTCACCCACGAGGTCCCCGGGTGGTACATACCCTTCGAAAGTTCCGAATCCACTAGGGGGCATGTCACCCGGCCCGCTCCCAAATCCGCACCCTGGCTTGCACCGCTGTTCGCACTCGCTCCATGGCTGGTTCTCCTTGAACTCGCACTCGTAGAAGCAGTTCCCGCACCGGTCATGCGGTGGCGGTGGCGGTGGCATACCTCCGAACTCGCAGAGGGGCTTGCACTCGCGCTCGCATTCATACTGCGGCCGCTGCTCTTCCTCCTCGCATTTGTACCAGCACTCGCCGCACATGTCCCCCGGCGGGGGCATCGGCGGGTGGAAGCGTTCGCAGATGGGCTTGCACCGCTCCTCGCAGCCGTGTCCGCCCTCGCGTTCGCAGTCCTCCCAGCAGAAGTGGCACTCGTCCTTGGGTCCTCCGCCACACTTGTCCTCGTCGCACCTTGCATGGCATGAACCCTGATCCTGCCAGTCCGAGCGGTCGCACTCCTGATGGCACTCGTCGCAGGGATCTGATCCAGGGAAGAATCCAGGGCTACCGCCCGGGATGTAATCATCCGTCGAGGGCCCGCCGTACGTGTCCTGACGGCCCTCCTCCCGAGCGATGCACTGGTCCATGCACGCGCGCGTGTCCGAGACCGAACTGCACTGCTTACGACACACCTCGATCGGACCGGGGCCCTCGGGCACTGGCGGTGGTCGGTCGGCCGTTGGTTCAGGACGGTCCTGGCCGCTTAGACATTGTTGCATGCACGCGCCCACGTCACCTGACCGCTTGCATTTGTCGCGGCACTCTGTGACCGGATCGCTGCGCGTCGGTTCCCGCCTATCCTGACCGCCATCGCAGACCTGTCGGCACTCATCGCGGCACTCCCGCGGATCGGACGAACCCTTCTGGCAGTAGGAATTGCATACACCGCACGGATCGCGGTGGCAGGGGTCGGAGCACAAACCGCTGCACTGTTCGATCGAGCCTGTCTCCTCTAGGCAATCATCGACACAGCGACCGCACTGCCGGCCTTCGCCGAAACCGTCACGGTCAGAGCGTTCGTCGCAGGCAGGCATGCACTTCACATCGCAGTCCCTCATCGGGATACCAGTGGCGTCGCACCATCCCTCGCACAGGTCGCATGGGCCTAACTGACACACGGGCTCACACACGAAACCGCACTCGGCTCCGTCCTCGCCCTTCTCCGTACAGCTCTGCATACACCCCTTACACCGGGGTCCGGGGCCACGTCGGAAGGCGTCGGTCGGCGGCAACCAATCATCGTCCTCCTGAGGTTCGCGGCCATAGTCCGGCCGGCGTCCGTCGCCCTTGAGCCCGAACTCGTCGCACCGCGGCCCACGCTTGCCACGCTCACCGACACAGTTGAAGTCGTCGAACGGATCGACCGCTTCGTCGTCCAGCGCGCGGTAGCCTTCGGGGCAGGTACCTCTGAGGTCGACTGTGCAGGCGGGTGTGTTGGCGCCGTGGTCGGGCTGGCAGCAGGTCACTCCGCTACTGACGCGCTCGTTATCGCGTCCGGGTGGCATCGGCGGCTTGAACCCGCGGGCGTCCGCCACATCAGCGGCCATGCTGCACACCTCGTCACAGATCATCGGGCACATCTCGGGCATAGGGGCCTCGGTGGGGCAGTGCTCGTGGCAGAGTTCGCAGGGGCTCTGTCCGCACGAGTCGGCGCAGATGAACGCACACTCGGGACCTTCTTCCTCCCGATCGCATTTCGTAAGGCACTTCTTGCACGAATCACCGCGGACCGAAAAGTCCTTGCCAATGCGCCTGTTACCAAGATCGCGCTTTGCGAACCGGTCGCCACCGAACTTCGGGCCGAATTCGCGGGGCTTGTTGAGGTCAGGTCCGAACTTCTTCTCGTCCTTGCGTTCCTTGACACGCTCGCGAAGCTCGTCGAGCTTGTCACGCTTACCAAGGATGCGGTTGCGCAGTGACTCCCGCTCCTCGAGCTCGCCGAAGATGTCGTCGGCCAGTGCGTCACGATCATGTCGGACCTTCTCGCGCTGACGGCGCTCACTCTCGGTGATCATCTTCATGCCACGGAACTTGGCATCACGCGCCACGCCCTCGGCCTTCTTTAGGAGCTGGATCGCGTCCGCGTACGCTCTGCCATCACCATCGGCGTTCTCAGTGAGCACCTTAGCGCGCTCCACGAGGTCGCGGGAACGCCCGAGCTCCTTCTCGAACATCTCGAGGACGGGCTTGAGCTCGTCAGGGAGCTCTTGAGTCTTGAACTCTTCCAGCGCCGCGCTCACTTCGGTGATGATCCTCTGGGCCTTCTCCACGGCACGCTCGGTCCTTTCGCGGATCTCGTCGCCCCGGCGGATGAGCTCTCGTCGTCTGTCGACGAGCCGCTCCTTGCGGTGCTCCTTCCATGTGTCCTTCCGCTCCTTGAGGCGGTCGACCAGGCTCTTCTCGATCGACTTCGTCGATAAGGCGCTGACCTCGATCCCCTCCACCAGGAGGAGTCGGGCAACTACCTTCGACGTGAGCTCCGGGATACCGACAACGGTCACTTCCTTGATACCGTGTTCTGTGATGAAGTCGATGACGTCCTGGATCTGCTCCTCGTCAGCGAGCACAAGAGAGGCGGTCGCCTCCGGAAGAGCGGGGAGCGAGATAGATGCCATGAAGTCGGTGCCAGCGGCCACTACGACGAGGCGTGTGAGCCCGCCCTCAGGGAGGTTCTTCTCGAGTTCCTCGACGACCTCCTCCTGTAGCTTCTCGTTCACTTCCTCCACGGTCTCACCGGTGACTACCTCCACCTCGATATTGAGAGCGTCGAGCGCCTCCACGACCTCGGCAGCGAAAGCGGGGCCCACGAGGGTCACCTTCTTTACACCAAGGTCCTCGAGGGCTTCCTTCGTGGCCTCGGAAAGCTCCTCGTTGGATGTGAGGAGGATGGGTACTATCCGTGCGGCCGCCAGTGACTTGGCCATCACGAGCTGTGTGTGCTCGTCTCCCTCAGTACCCTCGCTACGGTCGTACACGACCACGGCCTCGTCGACGCCCGCGTTCCAGGCGTACTGAGCGAGCTCGGCTGCGGTGCCGAACCTCGTCATTCCCCAGAGACGGACCACGTCGAAACCGTCGGCCAATAGCTTCTCCTCAATATCGGCGCTGATGACGGCCGTCCCTCCGATAAGGATGATCTCCTTGGGCCGCTCGTCGGCGATGAACGAGGCGACGTCCTCCGGAAGTTCTTCCGGTGGTGTGAGGAGCTCGGGCACGCCAAGCTTTTTGGCGATGGCCCCCCCGACGATCGCGTCGGGATAGTTGATGGTGGTGGCCAGGACCAGCGCATCGAGGCCGTACTCATCTTCGATGACCTCCCTCCGGGCATAGGCGAGCGCACCGTCAGCGGTAGCGGATAGTAGGACAGGATAGTCCGATTCGATATGGAGCATCTTGTCGCAGTCGCTCCTGTATGTATTGGTAAGGGCGACGTTCAACGGCCCTTCGAGGTTCTCACCCTCGAAGACCAGGTCGTTCTTGACGTCCTTGTCGGCCAGGACCGCGCCCGCGACATCGGACACCTTGACGTTGATGGTGACCGGATCGTACCCGGTGCGGCCGAAGATGCCCAACTTACCGGACGCATCGGTGTTGAGGACGTAAGCCATGGTCCCCTGCGCCTTACCGACTACCTTGGTGCAGGGGGTTAGTGTGAAGGTGTCAGCGGCCCACAGCGGGTCCTGTGATACGAACGTGACCGAGAGGTCGAGGCACTCGGTCCTGGACGGATTATAGGGGCCTACTGTGACGGTGTGCCAGGCGTACTCGTCGGACACCGTGTCCACGGTTTCTACACCATCGATCTTGGGCGAAGGGCCCTGGGTGACCTTGACAGCGAAGGACTTGGCGTACACCTTGTACTCGCGCGTATACCGCCACTCGAACCGGGCCGAGGTAACGCCGGGGCCTAAGGTCTTGAGCTCCCAGACATCATCATCGATGGGGCAGCCTTCCTCGGCGGTGACACCGGGGGTCTCAGGGCAGGCGTCCTTGGCGTTGGGGATGCAGTCCTTATCCTCGTCGCCATCGGGATCGTCCTTCCACTCCCACTTCCTCACGTTCTCCTTGGCCGTCTCACCGAGCGGGGCTGACTGGTCTGTGGATGAGGGAGCTATCATCCCTTCAGGATTGTCGAAGTAATTGGCCCCCTCACCAACTCCATGGCCCATCTTCACGTCGTCGAGCAGAAGATAGTAGTTAGAGTTGAATCCCTTGACGACGAACCGCAGGTCGACCAGGGCGACCTTGGTCGGATCGATACCTGCCTTCATGATCTCGCGGGCAGGTTTAAGGGCGAAGGCTTTCCAGTTGTTGCCCTCTACGTCGATAACGGGCTCGACCGTTCGTGTCATCGATGTCGATGTGATCGGCGGGAACTCGTAATCGTCCCTAGTGATGCCATAGGTGAGGGTGTAGATGGAGTTCTCGCTAGCGTCGAGGAGCTCCACTTGTACCCCGAGCGACCACTTCCAGCTTTCATTGGGATCCGATTCGGGGAATGTATCGTAGAGCGCGAAGGTCAGGTCGTTGAGCAGTCCGGGCGCCATACCGAGCCGCTGGCGATACTGGATGGACGATGCGCCTGTGCTGCACACCCACGAGCCCATGAACGAGTTACCGTCGAACGGAGGGATCTCGCCCGTACCGATGGCGAGCTTCTCGCCCTTCTTTAGCTGCTTGACCTCGGTACCATCACCGTGAGGGCACCACTTCTCGTCGAAGGTCCCTTCTAGCTTGACCTCCCAGCCATTGGTACCGTCCTCGAAGGAGGGATTGGTTATATGGTTGAAGGAACCGGTGAGGTCCGTGCAGCGGGGCGGGATGCACATCTCGTCCACGGGCGTCTCGGTGCAGTCGGGAGGGACGCACATCCCCTCTGTAGGCTGGTCGGTGCAGTCGGGAGGGATGCAGATCGTCTCTTCAGTAACGCAGTCGGGCGGGAGGCAGGCCGCGTCCTCTTCAGGAGGAACGTCCTCGGGAGGTGAGGTGGGCTCGGGCGCCTCTGTCGTAGGTTCGGGTGAAGGGAGGGCGGTCGTCCCGGGAACGTCGGTAGGGATGGCGGAAGGAGATGCGGATGGAATGGCGCTCGGGACTGCTGTAGGATCTGCGCTTGGAACTGGAGACGGATCTGCAGATGGAGCTGCATCAGGGACAACGGATGGTTCTGCCGAAGGTTCCGCGCTCGGAACGGCAGTTAGCTCGGGAGTGGGAGCTCCGGGTTCATAGGTCGGTTCGATCGTTGGTTCTGCTACCGCCAGGAGAGCGATGGCGATCAAGAGTGTAAACAGGGTTCTTTGCCTTCCCATAACCACATTTCTCCGATGGATGGTTTATATAGGTATTGTATCGGCCATGCCGTCCCTGACCGTGGATTTTTATTGCTATCTTAACTTGCCACCGGCGGGGTAATCATCCATGGATCTCAACATCGGTACGACCAGCGACGGACAGCGTTTCACGCTCAACAGCGACCTCCTGCTCAAGCACGGCGTGGTGCTCGGCGCGACCGGCTCGGGCAAGACCGTTATGTGCAAGACCCTCATCGAGGAAGCGGCGCTCACCCGTGTCCCCACGCTCGCCATCGATCCAAAAGGCGACATCGGCGGATTAGCGCTTGCGTTCCCCGAGCTGGATTTCCGACCGTGGTCGGACACCGAGGCCGAGAACGCCGGGATGGACCCTGACGAGTATTCTCAGAAGATGGGGGAGCGTTACCTTGAATCCCTGGCCCAGTTCGGCTATACTGCCGAGCAGATCCGCCAGCTCAAGGAGACGACCGAGGTACGCATCTACACCCCTAAGAGCACCGCCGGTCTCGAGGTCTCCATCTCACCGCGCATGGACCCCCCGCCCGGGTTCACCGAGCTCATGGCCTCGGACCCCACCCTGGCCCTGGATATGGTGGAGTCCACCATGCTCTCTCTCCTCAAGCTCGTGGGGTACGACGACTCGGCCAAGAAGGAGCTGTCCTTCCTCTCCCAATGCCTCGAGCATGAGTGGAAGAAGGGCTCGTCGCCGGACCTCGGAGCGCTGATCAACCTAGTCAGGAATCCGCAGATAAAGGAGATAGGCGCACTCACCCTTGACGACTTCATAAGCAAAAAGGACCGCTCTGACCTAGCCTCCAAGCTCAACCTCGTGCTGACGCTCCCGGGGCTGAAGGCGTGGTTCGTGGGTGAGCCTCTGGACTTCGACCGCATCTTCGCCCGGGGCGAAAGGACGCCCATCACAGTCATGGACCTGCGGTGGATCACCGAGGAGTCCGAGCGACAGTTCTTCGTTGGAATGCTGACCCAGGAGCTCTACAAGTGGCTGCTCAAGCAGGGCGGTACACAGAACCTGCGCTACCTGCTGTATTTCGACGAGATCGCCGGGTACCTCCCATCGGACCCCAAGAACCCACCGTCGAAGAAGGGGCTTCGGCTACTGGTCAAGCAGGCCAGGGCCTTCGGCCTGGGGTGCATCTTCGCGACCCAGAACCCCGGTGACATCGACTACATGATGCTCTCCAACATCAACAACCGCTTCGTGGGTAACCTCAAGACCAAGCGCGATGTCGAGAAGGTCGCCCTTGGAATGGACGTGCCGGTCACCGACCTTGCCGACCAGCTCTCCAGACTGAAGACCAGGCAGTTCTTCTTCCATAATCCCGACCGTGGCGAACCCTTGTTCGTCCAGCCCCGATGGCTGCTGACCTATCACCGTGGACCGTTGAGCCCGGCCGAGGTCCAGTCGCTAGCCGCACCGTTCGAGAAGGCGAAGGAGGAGGTCGCCGCTGCAGCGCCTGCTAAGCGGAAGAAGGCGGTCTCGCTCCCAGGGTTGGGCGAGAGCCTCCTCGATCCCAACGTGACCACTGACGGCCTGCTGGCCACATTCCCATTAGAGGAGGTCATGGCGCGGGCCAAGCGGGTCACGGTCCGGGCCACGCCTCTCCTTGCCGCATCCCTTTCCTGCTCCGTGGAGAAGAAGCTACCCGGTATCATCGAGGCCTTCCGGACCGACGGGGAATGGCAGGTCACGGCCGACATGTCGACGGCCAGTGCCGATGTCCTGTTCGAGGCCGTCGACGGTTCGGAGTTCACCGGTTCTACCTTTGCGGACGGTATGAAGGCCATCGCGTCGGGGTCCGAGCACGCACTGGAGAAGTTCGAGCCAGCCGCGAACCACCGGGAGCTGCTCAAAGCCGCCCAGAGTACGGCCGCGGAGGAGCTCTCGGGCACGTTATACTACTCACCCAAGACGGGCGTGTTCTCCTTGGAGGCTGACGAGGTTAGGGAGTCGCTCAAAGACCACTTCGCCCTGGACATGGAGGGCAAGACCAGCAAGGTGGATGAGAAGCTGGCCAAGCTCGAGGACGATACCGCCTACAAGAAGGAGAAGGCGGAAGGTGACATCCAGCGCTACCGCGCGGACATCGCCTCCCTGGAAGGGGAGGTCAAGGACCTGGAGTCCCAGAAGACCGCCAAGAAGAAGGAAGGTAAGCCGATCACCCAGCTCAACACCAGCATCTCCTCGCGCAAGCGACGTATCGCTGACATCAAGGCCAAGATCTCGTCCGCCGAGAAGGCCATCGCCATGCTCGAGAAGAAGCAGGAGCGTGAAGCGGCCGCCATCTCACGGGAAAAGCAGCTGGTCGAGAAGCAGTTCACCCAGACTCTCGACCGCGAGCTCAAGAGCCTCGAGCTGCGAGTGGACCCGGACAGCGTTACCGTCTCAGAACCGCGGGTAGTGTGGATACCGCGAACAATCGTCGTTGACACCGTATTCGACTATCCAAAGGGCTCACGCGAGGTGACGGTCACGTACACTGTCGACGGGGCAGGCTCAGCAGGAGACTGCGAGCACGCTGGCTGCACAGTCAAGCTCACCACGGACTCACCGGGCGCCGTGTGCGTCGAGGGCGGAGAACTGCTGTGCGAAGAGCACACGCTCCGTTGCGACGTGTGTCAGGTGGCGCTCTGCGAGGGGCACTTCACGCCATGCACGGTGGAGGGATGCTCGCGAGGAGCGTGCCCCGAGCACGTCGGTGAGCGCTCGTGCAAGATATGTCAGCACGTCGTGTGCACCGAGCACGGGTCCAGCTGTTCATCGTGCAGCGAGCTCCTGTGCCCCGACCACACCATTAACTGCGCTGCGTCCGGTGTGGTAATCTGTAAGGAGCACAGCTGGACGTGCCCTCAGTGCGAGAGCGTCCTGAGCGAGAGCGTCGACGAGATACCCTGCTCGGTGTGCCAGATGGTGACCTGCCCCATGTGCTCGATCGAATGCGCAGCGGGCGGGAAACCCCTCTGCAAGGAGCACGCTATGGAGTGCAACTCCGAAGGCTGCGACAAGCACGTGAGCTCCGAGCACGCTGACGGTCACAAGTGCACCTACTGTGACAAGGTGTTCTGTCCCGACCACCTCCACGACTGCCCCAACTGCGGGAAGCAGGTGTGCGACGAGCATACGATCGTGCTCCGGCGGGACCTGGTCCACACCGAGGAGAGATGCCGGAACTGCACGAGCGAGGAGATGATCGCCGAAGCGCGGACACGGAACATCAAGCTCATCCTGGCACTGGCGGCCGTCGTCGCCTTCCTGCTCACACTCGTGTACGTGCTCCAGGGCGGCATCTAAGGGGACGGACGGTCCCGCTCAGAAAGGGAAGCGGTTTGAGTAGTAGGACTCGGACTCATAGGGGCTCTCGAAGGACGCCTCGATCTCCTCTTCCATCTCCTGCTCCCAGTCATCGAGATGGACCTCCTTAATGCGGTCGACGGTCTCTAGTCGAGCGACGATCCTCTTGTGCTTGAAGTAGGCGTATGCGACGATGCCTACGAAGAGAAGAGGGCCGAACCCCATGATGACTATGCCCCACTGGACCGTGAACCCTGCCCATTCCTCGGTTTTTCCCGGGAAGAGCATCTCGGCCATGAAGATGACAGGGATGATGATGATCGACATGAACAGGAAGATGGCGAACAACTGCACCTCCCACCGCTCCTCCTTGGCCATCGGAGTGATAAGGGAACACCATCCTTCATAAGCATTAGTGGGGCGGGCATGAACGAGGAACAGTGCCGAGCTCTAAGAGAAGGAATCGCTGACGTTCTTCAGATCACCGGGACATGGCGTTGTCTACCGGTCCGACGCCCGGGTGACGTCAGGAATTACGGAGCTACTCGACGTGGTAGACGACGTCCTGTGGTCGGACGCGGTCCTTCGTCTTGATGCCGATCTTCGAGCCGGGTCCGGCCTCTTCCACTTCCTGCCGGTCGATCTGCATGGAGTCGACCTTCTGCTGGATGTTCGTGGTGCTTCCCTCGATCGAGATGGTGTCGCCCACCTTCAGGGTGCCCTCCTCGAGCACGATGCCGGCGACGCCCACCTTGGCGAAGTAAGTGAACACGGTCCCGATACGCTGCTTCTCGCTCATCTTTACAACCAGACAGGAACCTCCGGTCAAATTATATTAACCTGACGTCCCCGGCCGCGCGTCTGCTCTTTTTCGGTCTGGTCCGTGTCGTTCACGAGTCGTTCGGCGATATTCCGCTGTTATCTCGCCAGGATACCGATATATCACGTCCAAGATCGGTCATTATTGGCTGAAAGGCGCACATACCACTCGGGAAATGGTTATCGTCCTATATGAACCGTTCCAGGTGATCAGCGCGCGTAACTCGACGGTCCAGTCAACGGTTTCCCCGGATTATTCTTGAACCAGGAGCGCCTCCGATGTGGTAGGTGAAGCGACATGCGACATGCTTTGAACACGGGACTGCTCGCCATCCTCATTATCATGGGGTCTGTAGCGGGCCTGCCGGGTCTCCTCCCTGCAGATACTACGAGCGCGGTGACCATGACCTATGGACATATCCTCCTTACATTACAGGGCGGGACCGAGGACGGAAAGATCGCCTTCGAAGTGGTGAACCAGGAGGGTACACCGGTAACGGTACGTCTTTTCTTCCCCTTGGGGACCACGGCCGACTGGCTCAACGTCGCCGAGGAGCTCCCTGACGGGAGCGCTATCGAGATAGGTAATGTGGAAATCGTTCCGGGCGCGGAGTCGTCGGCGTTCGTACGGGACGTAGTCAAGCAACTAATACAGGCAGGCAGGTGCCGGTCAGCGACCATCACATCGTCCAATCTTGTATCCTGTTCGAACCTAATCGACCATGAGGGCGCGACACTTTACCTATGGGACATATCATTAGAGGCATATGGGTCCAAGCGGTTCACGATCTCCTACTCGAGGGAACTGTCGCCCGAGATGGGACCTGCCCTGGAGACCTACTCCGCATCGTTCCAGTTGTCCGCTGCACGGTTCTGGCATGGGCCCGTGGGCGAGGTCGGTTTCTTCGTTAATGTGCTCTCCGGGAGCGAGGACGAAAGGGTCCACGTAATCGAGGCGCCCGCCGGTGCGACCATCGGCGAGGGATCACTCTCCCTCACGCTCAAGGACGTCCGTCCTTGGGATGACCTCAACGTCCGTTACGAGCTCATCCCCACCGGTTCGGGGCGCGAGGATGTCCTCATGCGCATCGACCCCAGCACAGCGTACGTCCCTGCGGGCGAGGAATCCTCTGTGTACCTCCTCTATGAGGTGACCGCACAGGCGACCGCCCAGGAGATCGTCCGGCTCCCCATGGACGTGGTGCTCGTCATGGACACCTCGGGGAGCATGGACGGCCAGAAGATCGAGGACGCGAAGCGCGCCGCGTACTACGCTCTCGACAATCTAGGGGACATCGACTCGGTGTCGATCGTCACGTTCGCTGCCCAGGCATACCGCCTCAATGGCCGCAGGAACGAGCTGCGCGGTCTCGTCAGTATGATCACTTCCGGCGGGGGGACGAACCTCTACGACGGCCTCTCGCTCGCTCTGGACGATCTCTCTGAGTCCTCGCACGATTCCCTCAAGGTCGTGTTCGTGCTCACTGACGGTATGCCCACTGCAGGTATCACCAACGAGAATTCCATTGCCGCACTTGGCGGACGTGCCGAGGCACTGGGGGTCGTCGTGTCCACCATCGGGTTCGGTAGGGACGTGAACGCCCGGCTCCTCAGGCGCATCGCCGAGGCCAGCGGGGGCAACTACTACTACAACCAGGACGCATCGTTCCTCGCCGAGTTCGAGAGCGAGTTCACCGGTGCAGCATCATCGGTGGCGACCGACGCCATGCTCGCCGCGGCCGCCGGGGAACGCGTGACGCTCGCCGGGGTCTACGGTACCGAGGGCGATGTCAGCGATGGCGCGTTCACCGTTCCCCTCCACGCTCTCAGGGACGGCCAGACCAAGAGCTTCGAGGTCGAGGTGACGGTGCCCGCCCTCGAGGCCGGCGAGTCTGTCGAGATCGTTGGCGAGTCAAGGCTCACCTATGTAGCTGCCGATGGGTCCACACAGGTCGTGATCCTCCCGTCCATCGTAGTCTCTGCTACAGAGGACCATAACGCGATCCGCGAGAACCTCTGGGTGGTCGGGCAGGCGGAACTGGACAAGACCGCCGACCTCACGTACGACGCCGAGGAGGAGATGATGGCCGGGAACTTCAACACAACCGAAGAGGTGCTCAGGGAGGTGGAGGCCCAGCACGCGATACTCCAGAGCCTTGGTGTCGCATGGAACAGCGAGGTCCTCTCCCAGGCGTCCGCCGTCGCCGATATGCGCCAGCGTGCAGAGAAGAAGGACATGGGCTCTCAGCTCTCCCAGAACACCGCCACCACGACTACCTACGCCATCCGTAACCTGGACCGCTCCCAGCTGCTCCAGAACCGGCGCAGGGCCATCGGACAGACCCTCTCCCAGGTCGAGGACATGTGGCTCACCAACGACCGCATCAGTGCTCGTGTCAGGGACCAGGAGGTCGTCATCGTGTACGGCCGCCGTGCCCATGAAGCCGACGAGCAGGTCGCCAATGGGATCAAGACCGCGCTCGAATCCGCGGGCGGGTCCGTCCGGGTCGCGTACGATGACCAGGTGGGGTCCCTCGACGACGGCAAGTCCTACATCCTCATCGGCGGCCCCGTGGTCAATGCCCAGGTGGCCTCCCTCCCGTCCGAGGCGAGCTGGTACAGGCTCAACCGGGGTGGACGTGGCACTGTGTACGCTGTCGGTAACGCCGTCGTGGTCGCGGGAGCCGAGAAGGAGGACACGCTCGCTGCCGGAGAGCTCGTCGCGGGCATGCTGACTAGGTAGTTATTTATTGTATGGCGCATGGACCTAGGTTAGGCTCGAGCAAGGTGCAAACGATGACAGGGGACGAACGACCGGTTGCATGGGCCGCGGTGATAGCCGTAGGTCTCATGCTGCTCGTCATCGTCCTCCCTGTCCGGAACACCGACCAGGGCGAGATCCTGCCCAGGAAGACGATCGGGAGCCAGTACGTGGATAATGCACTGGCGCCGCCCCCGGAGGAGCGGGCCCGGACACCGACTGACCAGGAATGGCAGCAGCAGGCAATGGAGCAGCAGGTGGCTTGGGAGGAGCAGGGGCTTGCGGAGGACGCGTTCGTACAGAACGTGGCCCAGCAGTACCTTCCCGCCCGGGAGCAGGACCTCAAGAAGGACGTCGCCGACCGCGAGGAGGAGCTCCATGGTACAGAAGAGAAGATCCGTGATCAGGAGAACTCAACGTCCGCCATCGTGACCGTGGGACCCACTCCGGAGTTCGAATACAATAACCTGCGTCGGAACCTCGCCGCCCAGGCGGTGCTGAACACGAACGTTGACCCACGTGCACTCCTGCCCGAGCCCTAGGACCTATGGTAGCGTGCACGACGTGAGATACCGACAGATCGTACTGATGATGGCATTGGCGTTCATAGTAGCCACGCCAACCGTTGCGGTCCGCGTGACGGAGTACAACGTCACCTTCGACATCGAGGGCGCACCGCTGGAGACGATCGTGCTCGACATCGTCAATGACGAGGCGGAACCTCTGGCGATGCTCTCTTATGAGCTCGACAAGCTCCCTGAGAGCCTTATCGTGGAGAGGGCGAACGGTGCAGGGTTCGCACGGGAGCGGTTCCAGACAGAGCAGCTGGAGACCGGTGCGCGCGTGGACATCGACCTCGCCGAGCCCGTCCCGTCCGGCGGATCCGCCAAGCTCCGCCTCTCCTTCACAGATCCATCCATCATCCAGAATCTCGAGGAGGAGGTGCTCTTCAAGTTCACTCTCCAGCCGTCGGTCCATCTCGAGCGGTTCACTCTCTACCTACAGCTCCCGTCCGGCGCTGGTGTCTCGGGCTCGTCCGCCCTCCCACTCTCCCCCAAGCCCGACAACATCCTCACCGACGGACGTCGGGTGCACGTCGTTTGGACCCGTGATGATGTGTCCGTGGGCGACGGACTGTCGTTCTTCGCTCTCTACCGTTACTATGGAGGTGGTCCGGGGGCCGGACCTGCGGGAGTACGCGGATTTGATGCCGGCACGCCCCCTCCGGGCGATAGCGGGACCTCAGTTCTTATCGGTTTCCTGTTGGGCGCAGCCCTTGTTGGCACCTACCACCTGCGAAGTCGTATACGTCACCATCAGGAGACGGGGGAACTGATCACCGCCGTGGTGACCGAGGACGAGAACCAGGTGCTCGCTGCCATCGATGACAACGGGGGTGAGATGCGCCAGGACGAGATGGGCGAGGTCGTGGGTTTCTCCAAGCCCAAGCTGTCGAAGGTCGTGCGCCGTCTCGAGGAGAAGGGGCTCGTTGACAAGACCCCCCACCACAAGACGAACATACTCACTCGTGTCAAGCGATGAGAGGCCCGCGACCGCATGAGGTTTAATAAAACTGCATCCCTATCCGGTCAGCATGGACAGGATGGCCCTGCTATTGGTACTGATGCTCCTCATCGTCCCATGCGCGGCGGAATCGGACATGGAGGAGCTGTATACGTCCGATGGGAACCAGCTGTACCTTCTGGACAACACGGACCCGCTGTACCAGTACGGTACTTCGGCGTTCGCCCGGTTGGCCATCCCTCACAAGCTCGTCAAGCCCGATGACCTCGGTACCGTGCTCACAGGCGACCGAGTGCTCGCCCTCGGCTCCTACCTCGACACACCCATCATCGGGGCCCTGAAGAGGGAGCGCGATACGATGCGGACGTTCCTCTGCGATGGTGGTTTCATCATCGTCCCCTCACAGTTCCGCGGCATCGACGGCGAGGACGTTGAGCTCACATACCACCAGACCCTTCCGGGGACCGGGGATTACACGTTCCTTCCTGTCGACGTGACCTATATCAACTCACCCCGCACGTCCCACAATCATACACTGGTCGCACCTCTTGGCAACCTCCTCGATAATGAGATCGCCAACACGCTCTACGGCTCCCACGGTTCTTTCGAGGGACAGGGGACCATACTCAATGACCAGGGCCAGCCCGTGCTGCTGTTCCAGCGCTTCGGGAAGGGGGGGATCGTCCTCACTACATTCGATCCTGACTTCCATACCATCGTCGACCGGGCCGACTGGGCACGACGACTGCTCGAGGAGGTGCTCCTCACCGCCCTCAGATGGGAGGGAGGGGGCAACGAGGAGGAACGGACCGAACTTACCGCCTTTCTCGAGACGTTCAAGACCGATGGGTTCCATAACAGCCTTACCGCGGACAACGTGGTCAAGGGTGAGGCTAACTGGGAGGACCGGGCCATCGCCCATCTGGCCGGACTGGAGAGCGCGAACACGCTCCTGCCGCCCGAGATCACCTCTCCGTACGACAAGCTGATGTGCGCGTTCGCTCTCGTCGACAGCGACCCTGCACGAGCCCAGGTGCTGATCACCGATTTCCAGTCGATGGAGACCGGTCTCAGGTTCCTCCGGACACATGTGGCCCTCCGGGCCTCGCGTTCGAATGCGGTCGCGGACCTGCTCACTATGCGCAAGGAGGTCTACGAAACGGTCGACGCCCTCATGACCGAGATGTATGATGACGAGAACGGCGGTGTATTCTCCGACTCGTCAAAGTCCGTCAAGGGCCTCGAGGACCAGGTCTTCGCGTACTTCACCCTGTACGAGGCCTACCTTGCCAGCGGTGACAAGAAGTATAAGGACGCAGCTGACGGGACGCTCGCGTTCATCCTTGAGCTCAGGGATGATGAGAACGGCGGGTTCCGTACCAACGGGAAGGCAGATGGCGGCCTCCTCGATACATCGAAGAAGGTCTGGGACCAGGCGCTCGTCATGCTCGTGCTCTCGCATCGCATCTCATTGGGTGAGTGCGAGTACGCGGACGCCATCGGTTCGGCCATGGGGTTCCTCGCGCACCTGCACGCCGACAACGGTGGCTACCTGTGGATGAGCAACGACCTCGCTGGTACCGAGCGGCTCCAGGCCAAGTTCCTGCGCGACCACCTTCTCCTCCAGCTCGCCTTCGATGACAGGCACGATGCGTTCGTGAGCGGGAAGGCATACGCGCCCCTCTGTGGTGACGGAAAGTGCGCAGAGGGCGAGGGTGCTGGCAAATGCTGTGAGGACTGCCCCTGTCCAACTCCTAAAACCACGACTGAGCCCTCAGATGATACGCCGGTCCCCACTTCCGCACCCACCGGTCAATCGGCATCCGGGGAGGTCCTATTAACCGTCAAAGAACATCCCACCATGAAGGGCCACTTGGAGCGGCTCTACGGACTGGGGTATGTCATGAAGGGCGATCTCACCGTTCTCCAAACGTCTGACACGGGTGTGCATGCGGTGGAGGCGGCCTTCCAGAAGTCCGACAGCCCCGTTGTGCGGCTCGTGGGCACATATCGGGAGGAGGGATCACGGCTCGGGCTACAGCTCGAGGGCGAGCTGATCGAACCGAGCGTCTTGGACCCTATCGTGGCCAACCGCCACCTCATCGCGGCCATCCTCACAGCCCTGGGTGCCACCGTGGGCTACCTCAAGCTCATTAAGCGAAAGACACTGGGCGAAGAGAACGTTATCGTATCGCGGAGCATCCAACGTGAGGGTGCATATGTGCGCATCACCGTCGCCGTGAAGAACGGCTCCACCTTCCCGATAGGGAACGCTGCCGTCACCCTCTATCTCCCAGAGGGATTCACTGTGTACGAGGGGATCACCTACCTTTCGTTGGGGCCGGTACCACCAGAGGACTCCCAGTCGGCGGTCTTCACAGTGGTCGTTCCCGAGAACGGTACGGGTGTAGTCTCAGGTGTCGTTACGTACACAACAGAAGCTGGCGAGGAGCGTCAGATCGCTGTCGAGGACGTGACGATCGGATAGATTGTCTAAGGACGATTGTCCTTGAGCTGTCCGAATTTCCTATCGACTACTAGACTGCGCTCAGTGACTTCAGAGTGAGTTCCGCGTCGTAGGTCGCACCGACTGTCGTCTCCCCATCAGGTGAATAGGAGTACCCATCGTCGTTCTTGAGAGTTTCTAGATAGGTCTTTAGGGACTCTGCATCGATTTCTCCGACACGATCGGCTCGCCGGAGCACCTCAATTCCCATTCGAGAATACCAAGAGTGGGGATTCCCACCTGCGAAGTCGGCGAAACCCCCTAGATCTGTCTGTTGCGAGATGACGAAGTCCGAAGAACCAGTCAGGACGGTCTCATTGACGCGATCGAGCTCGTACAGGGCCTCAATGGCCATGTTCGTGGCGAATATACTCTCGATATCGGTCGCCGTGTTCTTGAAACCGCGTCCTGTCCAATGAGCGATTAGGAACTCAATCGGAGCGTCCTCGTTCTCTATGGGTGTATCGAGGTAATTAAGGATGCGGATTGCCGATGAAGTGGCCAGCACAGACGAGGCGGTCTGACTGACCTCCGCATACCCGCCATCATCCTGTCGGCGCGACTTCACGAGAGCAATAAACGTGTCTTTGGGGAGGTCGTCCAGGTGGCCCAGTCGTTTGAGGGCATTGATACAGATCAGATTGAAGAAGAGAGAGGTGCTCCCGTCGTCTATCACGAAGTGGTCACCGTCGAAACCCTTCATGATGCTCTCGGCGGTGGCGTCCTTGTCAATTGTATCGAGCGTCTCCCGAACATTGAGTAGGTAGACGTAGGTGACCAGCTCCTCAAGGGATAGCATCTCACCCATTTCCTTAGTAAATGTGGCGATGAGTTCTTCAGCTTCGGCGACATCATAGAAACGCCCTCGGCCTACCTGCGCCAGTTCACGAAGGAATTTCTTATCAGCATCCCCCCCAACAGCGACGGTTGAGATGCTGATGTCAGGATGACCACGAGCGAGTTCTATCACTTCAAGAGCGCTACGTCCCGCGGTTATCACACCGTCGGTCAATAGAAGAATAAACGGAGTATCTTCATCCTGAGCTCTGGATAGTTGTAGGAACGCGCCCTCCATCCCATCTCCAATATTCGTGCTATCCTCTGGTCGAAGCATTTCGACCTTCTTGATAAGTCCTTCTTTATCCGCAAGTGTGCTGAGGCTTTTTTCCACTCTAGCTGACGTCGCATACGGTATGAGTGAGACTTTATTGTACTCAGGAATGACGTTTAACAGTTTTATCGTGGCCTCTTTCATCTGTTCGATCTTATTCCCCTTCATGCTACCGGAGACATCGAGAACGAGCACGATTGCGAGGGTGTTCCTCTTGCTGAGAAGGTCGAACGGATCCTGTCCTGCTAAGGAAGCTTCTTCGGGAGACTCACTAGGCACGGGTGTCACAGTTGGAATTGAAGTTGGCACGGGCGTGGGTAACTGTGTCGGTATGGGTGTCAGTGTTGGTTGAGACGTGGGGGAAGGAGTAGGTGTCATCGATGGTATACCGGTGGATGTTCCTGTCCCGGTGGGCGGTCCTTCCTGATAAGGTCCAGCTGTCGCTTTCGGAGGTTCTTCAACCTTTGGGCTCGACATGCACCCGCCAATGAGGATTGCGAGGACCATGCATATTGACAGTATCAATACCAGTTTAGTATCCGGGTGGGGGTCGGTGTACATAGTTCATACCTCCGTGGAAACCATCTTGAGGATGCGCTCTGCATCGTATGTCGCTCCTACTGTCGTCTCTCCCCCGGGCGTGTATGCATAGCCGTCCGGATTTTTCACGAAGGTGAGGTAGCGCTCAAGGCGGTTCTTGTCAATCTCGTCAAGGCGTCCTGCTCTTGAGATGATTTCGACCGCAAGCCGCGAGAACCATGGATGTGCCTCGGCCCCGCCCACTCTGTCAGAGAATCCCCCGCTCTCAAGCTCAGTAGAGAGAGCGAAGTCTGCGGCACTGTTTAGTAGTCCCCCGGAAAGGGCATCGGACTCATAGAGCGTCTCTATTACCATATTAGTTACGAGGAGCGAAGGGCCTTCGCCCTTGATGTTCTCGAATCCACCTCCTGTGGCATGTTCTAGCATGAAAGCGATTGACTCCTCTTCACTCTCGATTGAAGCATCGAGGTAGTAGAGGAGGCTGAGGGCCGAAGCGGTAGCGAATACTGTCGAATGAGTAAAACCGACCTCTTTGTAGCTGCCGTCGTCAAGTCGCTGTGATTTCACCCAACCGATGAACCGTTCCTTTTCCAGCGAGTCGAGGGTTCCAAGTCGTCGCAAGGAGTTGACGCAGATGAGGTTGAAGAATATCGAGGATTTACCATTCTCCGTGACAAAGTACTCACCATTGAATCCTTGGAGGATGCTCTCTGTCGTCGCATCCTTGTCAATAGTGTCAAGTGTCTCGCGCACGTTTAGGAGGTAGACGTAAGTGACCAATTCCTCGAGGGCGACGATCTCACCTACCTCTTTTGTAAAGCTTGAGACCATCTCTATCGCGTTCTCCACATCATAGAACCTACCATTAGCGGAGTTCGCCAGTGTCCGTAAGAAGTCCTTGTCGGGTTCGGTGCCCACGGATACCGTCGAGATACTCACATCGAAATGAGAGCGTGCAAGCTCGATTATCTCCGTCGTCGTTAGGCCGGCGGTGATGAGCCCGTCGGTGAGGAGAAGTATGTACTTCTTCTCGTCCTTCGTCGTGTTCTCCAGCTCCGAGAGGGCGATCTCGAGCCCCGAACCGATGTTCGTCTTCCCGATGGCATCCATTCTTTTAACCTTCCGCTTGAGGTCATCTTTCTCGACTATCGAGTCAAGGGAGAACACCACATCCGCATCATCTGAATACGAGATGAGCGCAACCCTGTTGTACTCGGGAAGGGTACTGAGGAGACCATTCGTCGCCTCCTTGAGCTTGTCCAGCTTCAGTCCGTCCATACTACCCGACACATCTAGAACGAGAGCGAGAGCTATTCTCGTTTTCGTCCCTCCGAGCTCAAGGGGGCTAGAATTCTCTGAAAAGGCAGGCTTGGGCGTAGGTGTGGGTTCGGGGATCGCTTCCGAGGAGGGTGATGGAGTTGCGTCCACTGTCGGTTCAGGTGTGGTTTCTGAAGTCGGTTCGGGTGTCGGTGTCTCTTTCTGAACGCAATAGAAGCGGTCCTTATCGCACTCAAAGTCGGGAGGGCATGCTGCATCTGACGCACAGCACTGGTAGCCTGCTAGACAGCAAAGGCCGTTCTTGCAGTTCCCACTCGCACACTCCTCACTCTTCATGCAAGTATCCCCATTCTGTTGAGGGGAGGACGTTGGTGTCGCCTCAGGAGTCGGCTCGGGAGTCGGCTCAGGTGTAGGTTCCGCGGTTGGTTCAGAAGTAGGTTCCGGAGTCAGCTCGGGTGTAGGTTCTGGAGTCAGCTCGGGTGTAGGTTCTGGCGTTGGAGTGGGAGTTACACAGAAGTACCGGTAGCCACATTCCTTATCTGATGGACAGTCCTTATCGACGTTACAGCAGAACTCACCGGAACTGCAACAAACTCCGCTGTGGCAATTCTGAGTATCGCACTCATAATCGGTGTAGCAGGGATCACCATTTTCTTTGTAGGTACAGAGCGAGTCCGAGAAGTGCCCGTCCATGCCGGGTGTTGAGCGCACCCCA
>CAZFHY010000022.1:0-45399 GCA_964519305.1 Candidatus Undinarchaeota archaeon | reverse complement strand
TACTACGACAACGGTCCTGCCGTGTGCTCGAGCGGTGCATGTGTCAGGTCACCCGACAGCACAAATTCCTCGATCCGGAGGAGTGCACTCGATGCTCTCATCCTTGCCACGACTATCAACTACCCGGACGCTATCGTGGCCGAAGCGGCCGGCACGAAGATGGGTGTACCCGTGCTGTTGACGCCGTCCGATGCCTTGCCCGAGGACGTGGCGGCCTTCATCGCCGAGGAACGACCAGAGAAGATAATCATCCTGGGTGGGACGTACGTGATCAGTCCTGCCATCGAGGAGAGCCTCATTGCGGACGGGTTCGATGTCATCCGCCTTTGGGGCATGACGCGGTTCGGTACGGCGGCCGAGCTGGCCACGTACTCATGGGATGCCGGCGTCAACGAGGCGGTTGTGGTATATGACCGCATTGAAGGAGCAGAGGGCGACGAACATGCGCAGCTGGTAATGGCCAAGTCCCTTGCTGCTGCTCGGGTTGTGCCCATTCTCCTCACCTCCAACGAGGAGCTGTCCACCGCTACCAAGGACGCGCTAGAGGTGCTCGGCGTCCAGAAGGTGACCCTTGTCGGCACACAATTCGCGGATGGAGTCCTCACAGTGCTCAATGATCTCGGTGTTCACATCGAGGTGGTCACTGGTGAGACGGTGGAGGAGGTAAACGAGAAGCTCCAGGAGGAGGTCGTGGAGGAGCTACAGAAGAGCCAACCCGATGAGGAGCTCACTCGGTTGGTCGTAGTCGCCGCAGGAACGGATTACCGGGCTTCCATCACGCTCACGACCAGTACCGAGGCGACAGCCTCTATGGTACTGCTCAATGAGGGTCAGATCCCGAACGTGGTCTCTTTCATCGAGAAGCATGGCATCAAGGAAGTGACGGTCATCGGCATTCCGGAGCTCACCTCCAAGGTTGTCGGCGCTCTTCTGTTAATCGAGGGCCTCGAAGTGAGCGCCCTTTCGACCAAGGATATCGAGAAGGGTGTCGTCGACCGCCTCAAAGAGCGCAAGGGCACCTGGAATAAGGAACGCAGGAAGAAGATATCCGACCGCAAGAGGGAGCTCGCCGAGCGTGGCCATGAGATGCGCGGGCGTACCGAGCACGCGATCGAGAAGGCCACCAAGACAATCACGAGTGTTGTGTCCGCCCTTGACGAACTGAAGGCGGCCGGTGTCCCCGAGGAGTTCCAGCCCATCCTTGAGATGTTCTCCGGTGAGGTCTTGCGCGCCCAGAAGTTTGTCGACAGCGCACAGACGATGGTCGAGGGTTACGACGCGGATGGTGAGGACTATGCCGAGGCCTTCCGTCTCCTGAAGAAGGCCGAAGGGATCGCACGAGAGGCGAAGTACAAGGGGATGAAGATGATCGCCAAGATTGAGCGTGATCAGCGTGAGCTAGAAGCAGCCAACAAGCGGAAGGAGCGTGATGCCATGGCCGATGAGTTGCTCGGCGATATGGAGATCAAGGAGAACCTGCGCGATAGGATCCTTGCAAAGGGCGAGCGTCTTGCAGAAGTTCGCGAGCGCGTCAAGGAGGAGCGTGGCCGTGGTCCCCCCGGAGAACGCAGGTTCGGTCCGTCCTTGGAAGGTAAGGATATCGGCCCGCGTTTTGACAAGGACCGGTTCCGAAAAAAGGATTTCTCAAAGCGCTCGTTCGGCAAGGACTTCTCGCTGCGTGGCGCCGATCCGTGCAAGCGGTGCATCAAGAAGTGCGGAGATGAGGAGCAAGGTCCAGAGTGCGCGTTCATCTGTGCCGACACATGCGGGAAGAGCCCGTGCGAGCTGTGCAACGAGTACTGTCCTGAGGAGATCGACGATCCCGGGATGTGCCCGATGATCTGCGGTGAGGTCTGCCGGATGTCGGACGAGGTTGCTGATTTCCGGGGTTTCAAGCCGCCCAGACATGAAGATGGACGTGAGTCGAGCGGCCTGACATGCTGCCAGCCGGACAGGGGCGCGTACACGCCCGCCTGCATGGTCGAGCTGGACCAACCGTGTCCCGATAGGTACCGTCCCCTCGAGGACGAGTGGGTGGACCCGTTCAATGAGGGTAACTGCATAGGTGACAAGGGAGATCGCGGTCCTCAGTGTAGAGAGCTCGACCTGAGCGACGAACGTTTCCCTGAGTATGAGGGACGGGACAGGGATGAGGCACGTGGTGAGAGACCGTACATGGGTGATTATGAGAATGAGGATCGGTTCATGGATAATGACCGATGGATCCCGCCGCCCGACCTCCCACCAAGACACGGACCTGGAGACGTGTGCAGAGAGTGCGTTGAAGAGTGCTTCGCAAAGGGCGAGGATGGGGCCGAGTGCGGATTCATCTGTGAGCGCCCCTGTGGCGTCGATGCCTGTGAGATCTGCGAGAAAGGGTGCCGTATCAATGGCCTCCCGCCAGCCGAATGTCATAACACTTGTCAGCCTGCGTGCGAGGGGGCGAATGAGTTCGACTATGACGAGGGAAGCCAGTGCGATCGCTGCGTGGACGACTGCATGGACGAGCTCGGCAACCTGGATGAGTGCAGCGGGATATGCGAGGATGCGTGCCACCGCGATCCGTGCTCGGTGTGCGAAGGTCACTGTCCGCGTATCTTGGGAGACACGAGGGAATGCCACGACACATGCAGCATGGTGTGCGGCCGGCCCCTGTCCGAGCCCGAAGAACCCGATCCCATCACCCTCTGTCGTGACCAGTGCAAGGGCCAGGCGGAGGCGGATGCGTGCATGCAGTTCTGTATCAAACGTCATGAGCGCGTAGCCGGTGCGGATGAACCGGACTCAAGCACAGGGCCAGATCCCATCACTCAGTGTCGGGACAAATGTCGCACTGCATCGGACATGAACGGATGCATGCAGTCGTGCATATCGAGCTAGGGGACCAGTGAACGCGTCCGATGAGACGCGGTCTGGCACCACGGGGAACGCTGCGGATGCGACTACCAGGCTGAAGAACAACGTATCATATCCATTGGCCGAAGTTAGTCCATCGCCCCGTCCGAAGCCTTTTAATCCCTTACCGGGTCCCGGTCGGACGATGTCCCTATCGGACGAGGCCATAGGTACCCTCGCCGTCGTCGCCAGCGTGCTCGGCGCCGCACTTCTTCCTGTTCTCACCTACGAGCTGAAGGCCGGGCTCCATCCGATCACGTTCTCCCTTGCGACCCTCGTCCCAGCATTACTGGCCTGCATCGTATGGCGAGCAGTCACAAGGCGCGATATCAGTATCGTGGTGCGCGGGCCCCATGTCATGTACTTCATGCTCATAGGTGTCCTCGGGTTCGTGGTGCCACTCACTCTCATCGCCTGGCTAGCTGATGCCGGTGTGCCCGGGACGACCATATCGGTCCTGCTGCTCACCGAGATCGTCTATACCCTCGTGCTCGGGCCGGTGGTACTGAACGAACGTATCGGTGTAAAGAACGTCGGTGCTGCCCTCCTCGTGGTCGCAGGCGCGTATCTGGCCATCGCGAGCGAGCCCGTCCGGCTGGCCGGGATATGGCCCATAGCGCTCCTCGTGCCCCTCTCCTGGCAGTTCGCCCATCTCACGTACCGTACACGGCTCTCGGACTACGAACCGTTCGATGTGCTCTACGCGCGACTGTTCTATAGCACTGTGTTCCTGATCATCGCATCGATAATCCTCGTACCTCAAGGAGCACGCGTACCGTCAATGGACACGACAGTCATGTCGAGGCTCGTGGTGACCGGTGTGTTCTGCCACTTCATGAGCCTCTCCTTCTGGTACGTGGCACTATCGAAGATCAATCTCACGAAGGCGACCACCATGATCATGACCTATCCCGCGGTCAGTTTCGTGCTCTTCACCCTGATCGGTACCCCTGCGACCATTTCACAATGGGCGGGTCTCGTGCTCGCCACTACCGGAGCGATGGCCGCAGGCCTCATGCCCTCGGAGCATCATAGCGAGCCCATCGGTCCCACCCTGGCAGCAGGGGAGGACAAGAACGTCAGTTGAAGCAAGGGCAAATGGTGTACGGCGAGATGATTATGGCATCTCACGCTCTACTGTATCCCGCAGGTGGTCCCAGCGACAAGATGCCGCGGGAGGGACCTGACCCAATGGAAACCTATATTAAGGACAGGTTGAATCTTCCCGTCACTCGATACGAGTAATAAATTCCCAAAGAGTTGGATAATAATGGGAGAGGATTTTGATAACGATCGCGGTTTCGACCGCGGAAACAAGGAAATGCACTCCGTTGTGTGTGCTGAATGTGGTCAAGAGACCGAGGTCCCGTTCAAGCCGGACGGGTCCAGGCCAGTTTACTGCCGAGATTGCTTCCAGAAGAGGCGCGGCTCGTCCCCCCGACGTGGTGGCGGCGGAGACCGTGGTCCTCGACAGATGCACTCGACGGTCTGCGCCGAGTGTGGAAAGGACACGGAGGTTCCGTTCAAGCCGGACGGTTCGCGGCCCGTCTATTGCCGGGACTGCTTCCAGAAGCGGCGCAATTCATTCTAGTTCCATGGAATGAAATTGAAGGCATAAAGCCCCCGTCCGATAAGGGCGGGGGCTTACCTAACCTTTTTTTTTGATTATTACACACTAGCGGGAGCGTTATCGTGTGCGACCGGTCGCAATGACCGGAGAGCTTTTGAGTGTTTACACGTCAGCCAGTGCCATGGGCAGGGGACATGTCGTGACGGTCACTGCCGCTGTCATCGAGCGAGAAGGACGTTACCTCATCGCTCAGCGTCGACCTGATGATGGATCTCTCGGTGGTCTCTGGGAGTTCCCGGGCGGCACGGTCGAAGCGGGAGAGACGCCCGAGGAATGCCTTCGACGTGAGCTGGCCGAAGAGCTGGCTATCGAAGTGCAGGTCGGTGAGCTGATCAACCGTAACACCCATGCCTATCCTCACGTTACCATCGAGCTCTTGGCATTCCGGGTCACCTGGCTCGAAGGGAAGATTGAGCTGCGGGAGCACACTGCGTCACGATGGGTCCTACCGGACGAACTGGACCGCTTCCCGATGCCTCCGGCGGACGGGCCGTTGGTACGTATACTCGTCGATGAACGGTATGGCCCTGAACATAGCGACACGGTGTAACGAAATGGAGATGAAGTTCGATTCGAAGGGAATGCTCCTCTGGCCTGGACGCAGGGAGGTCCTGGACAATGGGGACGTGGTATTCACGTGCGAGCATAACGACCAGGAGTATCGAGATGTGTGTACGGACGATGCTCACGGCACCAATCTGGCCGCTGCCCGTCCGTGGTGCACCAACGCGACCACTGATTGCCGAGCCTATTCCGAAGGAGGGCTCTCGGATGATGACTTCCCGTGCTTCGAGAGCATAGCCTTCAAGTGCTGGCTTTTTGGGATCAGGATCTCCAAGATACGGCGGGTGTACGGTCGACCGATGACGCTAAGGAACGCACGGACGGGAGGTATCGCGTTCCTCACGTCCCGATCACCCACGGTCGGAGAGGAAGAGCGACAGATCGTCGGTTTCCTCCACGTAAAAGAGGTCATGGAAGGACCTGTACCCCTGACACGGGATGGAGAAGAAGGCCAATGGGAAGTTCTCGTAGGCGAGCCTTCCACATCACTGTGCCTGAGCCCTGCCGCGAGGATACCCTTCTGGGAGGTGTATAGGGGAGATGGATCTCCCGTACGGACACCGTGGGGTCGGGGCTCCTTCACTTATCTCGAGCCCGATGTGACAACGACCATCCTGTCCGCGCTACGTGACGCATGCGTAGCGATCGAGGACGTGGACGCCGTCTCTGTGATCGACGACCATCTGGGAAAGAGCCGGACCGGGTGACACATATAAAACGGGCGGGCTCCTAAAAAGGACGATGGTCGGTCCCGGCGATCCACATGCTTGGCTCGAGACCTTGATAGCCAGCGGCTCGATGGTACAGGTGTACCTGTCCTTTTTCGTCGTCATGGCGCTCTCTGGATCGATCATTCCGATACCGACCGATGCGTTCTTTGTCGTGGCCCTGAGCCTGTTGGACCCGGTGGCCGTCTTCATCATCTCTTTCGTCGCAATACCACTGGGCGCTCTCCTCACGTACGCGTTGGCCCGGTGGTCCCGCGAGCTCTTGACGGATCGTGTGATCGATGCCGGACGTCTCGATTCGTTCGTGGAGCGTGTCGAAGCTCACGACTTCCCCCTTATCCTCTTCGTGTTCTCAGCAACGCCCCTGCCCATCGACGTGGCCGTCGCGGCCGCGGGCGTTATCAGGTACGATATCTTCAGGTTCTTCTTCATAACGCTCGCCGGACGTGGAGTACGGTTCCTTGCGCTCACGGCGATCGTGATGGCTGGCCGGTTAGAACTGCACGGCCCTGCACTTCTCGCAGTAAGGTTCGCAATAGTCCTTCCGTTCATCGCGGTCTACTTACGCTACCGGCATCTCTTATCATCACCCGAGGACGATGGAGAAGAGAATGAGGTCGTATCAGAGCTATCCTGAGCGGGTATCGCCTTGCGGATAAGCATATAATGGATTATGCCGTTCTCTCACTCCATGCCCCGTAGGATCGCTGCTGTCCTTGCTCTCCTTATCGCCCTATCCTTCGTGGTGGGACAGGATGTCAACGTGACCGCGGCAGCGTCAGCGGCCTCAGAAGGTGCGAGCACGTTGGCCATCCCGTTCGCGTTCCTCATCTTTGGGGGCATCATCATCATCGGCTTCTTCTCGAACCTCATATTCGAGACGACCATGATCCCCGACCCGCTCATCCTCATAGCCGTTGGCGTCATCCTCGGTCCGGCAACTAACATCGTGGATCCCGTTATCTTCCAGAGCCTTGCACCGTACTTCGCCTCGCTGGCACTGGCCGTCATCCTGTTCGACGGCGGGCTCAACATCAAGTTCGCAGAGCTGCTCGAGGGGATACCAAGGGCGACCTTGTTGGCCATCATGAACCTGATATTCTCAGTAATAGCCGTGACGCTCGTCCTCTATGCATGGGGTATGCCACCCCTGCTTGGCGGGCTCTTGGGAGCTATGCTCGGTGGAACTAGCTCTGCCATCGTCATTCCCCTCATGGGCAAGGTGAAGACGGGGGAGAAGACCGTGACCCTCCTAAACCTCGAGTCAGCGATCACTGATGGTCTTACCGTAGTGACGGCGATCGCTATCATGAACTTCATGCTCATGAGCGCCCAACCGATAGCGGTCGGACCGCAGGACCGTGGGCCCATCATGGAGGCAGCGCATGACGTGGCGTCCGGGTTCTCTATCGGGGGGATGATCGGCCTGCTCTTCGGGATCCTGTGGCTGGTCGTTTCGAAATACTTCGTGGGTCACGATTTCGTGTACCTTCTTGTCGTTTCGCTCATCTTCATCGTCTATTCGATAACGGAGTTCCTTCAAGGGACCGGCGCCATCGGTGTGCTCATGTACGGGCTCGTACTGGGCAATGGGCGCGAGTTCGCAAAGATCTTCCGGCTCAAGGACGTGCTCTATATCGACAAGGACGTCAAGCTCTTCCATCGGGAGATATCTTTCTTCGTCAAGGTATTCTTCTTCGTGTACCTTGGTGTCCTCATCAGCGTTCCGAACATGAACGCCCCGGACCTGACGATCGAGCTCAAGCCCTTCATCCTTGGCGCGGTCATTTCCCTTACGATAGTCATTGTCCGCTACATCTCTGTGCTCATCTCCACGAAGCGTAGCGAGTTCGAGGAAGAGATCAGGCTCATAACAACCATGTTACCGCGAGGATTGGCGCCCGCTGTCCTCGCTCAGCTGCCGGCGAGCTACGGCCTTACCAAGATGGAAGCGTTCTCAGGGATCGAACTGTTCTCAGATATCGCGTTCACGGTGATCATACTGACCATCCTCATCTGCACGGTCGGTGTGTGGTTCATCTCCCGAAATGGTAAGGATGAGGAGGGGAGCGAGTCGGATAAAAAGGACGTGATGGACGATCATCATGAGCCTGGGCATGACATATTCGCCGAGGAGCATCACATCGAACAACCTTCTGCCGAGATGCCCCCGCCACCTCCACCTCCTGGACACGAGTCAGGGAATGGCAACTTCAACACTGCGAAGGAGCTCCATAAACTGGCGCAGAAAGAGATGCATGGCAAGGATGCGGCGAACGAGCTCCACAAGATGGCCGTAGCGGGTCCGGCGCATGGGCACAATGAGCAATACGACAACCAGGACTACCAACCACAGTATCATCACCAAGCTGAGCATCACAAGACGCGAAAGCACTGAACGCTCAGGGCATCACTGCTGCATCTGGCCGTAACGGTTGTAGTAGTACGAACCACCAGGATACTGGTAGTTCGCATAATAGCCCGGCGTGGCGTATCCGTACGCATTGTAGTCCTGAGTCTGCACGGGTGTCTGGACGATGGGGGCCGTTTCCGGTTCGGGTGGGTGCATCCTGCTCGCGATGAGCATGACGGCTAGAAGGAGCGGGAAGAGGAACACGACGCCTGCTACTAGCAGGACCGGTAGACCGGTCTTCTTGGACGGATCGCTGTCCTTCTTTCCTCCGGTCGATCCCTCGCATTCCTTGATCGTTATCGATCCCTCGGTAGTACTGGCCTGGTTCCGATCGATCGAAAGCGACGCTCGTACCAAGAGGGTATGTGTCCCTACCGGAGCATCCTGGCGCACCCGGACAATGAGTTCGGTCATCATTGCCATGCCCCTGCCCAGGGAACGTTTCTCAGAATCGGGGACATCGAAGACTGATCCGAAGGTCTCGTCCACGACCTCGAACACATAGAGCTGCTGGTCCTGAGTGGGATTCTCTATAGTGAGATTGAGTATGACGCTCTCTCCAGCGCATACTGAATACGCGGAAGGATCGAGAATGACGTTGACCGCATCGAACGGAAGGGCTGGGACAAGGAGAATGACGAGGGCAATGGCCATCACGGTAGGTAGTTCCATATTCCCGTAACGTGTCAATGTCTCATACACTTTAAACGTCTTGGCCCATTCTCGGAGATCTCCTGCCGTGTTAAACCAAGACACGGGGGTCGATTCTAACCAAAAGACTTTTAAGACTCATGCCGAAAAGGGCACGCATTGGAAGGGACGTGCGTCACGTTTGCCTTCCATGTTGCATGGTAAATATGCCCCAAGGGTGAGATTCCGATGGCTGAAGGCAAGAGCATAACCTCAATGATGGATGAGAAGCGCAAGTTCCCGCCGCCCTCTACGTTCGCTGAGAAGGCGTACATCAAGAACCTTAAAGAGTACAAAAAACTCTATGAGGAGTCAATAAAGGACCCTGAGGCCTTCTGGGAGAAGCAGGCCAAAGAGCTCCTCGAATGGCAGAGCACTGACTGGAAGAACGTGTTCGAGTGGGACAAGAAAGAGGCCAAGTTCTCATGGTTCAAGGGTGGTAAGCTCAACGCTTCCGCCAACTGCCTCGACAAGCATGTCAAATCATGGCGGAAGAACAAGGCCGCCATCATCTGGCAGGGGGAACCTGAGGGCGAGACCCGAACCTACACCTACTTGAAGCTCCAACAGGAAGTATGCAAGTTCGCAAACGTGCTCAAGGGCCTCGGTATCAAGAAGGGCGACCGGGTCGCCATTTACCTGCCCATGATCCTGGAGCTCCCTGTCGTGATGCTGGCCTGCGCCCGCATCGGTGCGGTCCATTCCGTTGTGTTCGGGGGTTTCTCCGCTACCGCGCTCAAGGACCGGATCAACGACAGCGAGTGCAAACTGCTCATCTGCTCGAACGGCTACTACCGCGCGAACAAGGTCATCAACTCCAAGGGCAATGCAGACGAGGCCGTCGCGGGTAGCCCCTCCATCGAGAACGTGGTAGTGATCAAGCGGATCAAGAACCTCGACCTCCACATGAAGGAGGGTCGCGACCACTACTTCCACGACCTGATGAAGGACGCTTCGCCCATCTGCCCCGCCGAGGAGCTGGATGCTGAGGATCCTCTCTTCATCCTCTACACCTCGGGGAGCACGGGTAAGCCTAAGGGCGTTCTGCACACGACCGCAGGTTACATGCTCTACACCACGACGACCTTCAAGTACATCTTCGATAACCACGACGATGATACCTACTGGTGCACAGCCGACATTGGGTGGATCACCGGACACTCTTACATCCTTTACGGTCCGCTCTCTGCTGGAGCGACGTCCGTGATGTTCGAGGGTGTGCCTACCTTCCCCGACGCCGGACGGTTCTGGAAGATCGTGGAGAAGTTCAGGGTGAACCAATTCTACACAGCGCCTACGGCCATCCGCGCCCTCATCAAGCAGGGTGACAAGTGGCCCAACGCCTACGACCTCTCCTCGCTCCGCCTCCTGGGCACCGTGGGAGAGCCCATCAACCCAGAGGCTTGGATGTGGTACCACAATGTGATCGGCAAGGAGAAGTGCCCCATCGTGGACACCTGGTGGCAGACCGAGACGGGCGGCGTGCTCTTAACCCCGCTCCCCGGAGCCACTCCTACGAAACCAGGTTCCTGCACCCTGCCGTTCTTCGGCATCGAGCCCGCCATCCTCAAGGAGGACGGTACCGAGGCCATCGCCAACGAGGGCGGATACCTGGTCATCAAGAAGCCGTGGCCCGGTCTCATGAGGACCGTGTACGGGGACCACGAGCGGTTCAAGGACACTTACTGGTCCAAGTTTGACGGGATCTACTTCAGCGGGGACGGTGCTCGGTTCGACGAGGACGGGTACTTCTGGATCATGGGTCGTGTCGACGATGTCATGAACGTCTCTGGTCACCGCATCGGTACCGCCGAGGTCGAGTCCGCGCTCGTGTCGCATGACAAGGTCGCTGAGGCCGCAGTCGTGCCCATCCCCCATGAGATCAAGGGAGAAGGCATCTTCGCTTTCGTCACCCTCAAGGGCGACATCAAAGCGAACGACGATCTGAAGGGCGAGCTCGCGAAGCACGTGCGCACCGTCATGGGACCCATCGCCAAGCCTGAGGCGATCATGTTCGCCGAAGCGCTCCCCAAGACGCGCTCGGGCAAGATCATGCGCCGCATATTGCGCAAGGTCGCAGCGGGCAGTGATGAGCTCGGTGACACCTCGACGCTGGCCGACCCCACAGTGGTCTCCCACCTTCTCGAGGAGCGCCAGAAGCTGTAAGGACTTAGAACAATGAAAGGGTCCGGGACCTGGTCCCGGGCCCATTCTTCTCTTTTTTCGCGTTATACAATCGAATAAGAGGACTATCGATCTCACACAAGAGACGATCTCACTTGGGTTGACCGCCCATCTCGACGGGGCATCCGTTGATTAGGCGGTGGTCGATGATGGTCCCCTGTTCCAGTACGATGAACTCACCGATGTCCATTCGCACCCAGTTAAGGTCATCGTCAAGTGGCTCGGAAGCGACCATGGCGATGCTGGTACCGTCATCGAAGGTATGATGGGCACGGGACATGGGACGGAACCCGCTGTTGTACGCGATGAGGAGCTCACCGTCCGAGAGGAGGACGTTCAACTTCGCAGACGGTCCACCGTTGGGATGTGGCACCTCGAGCTCACGGGAAATGATCGTGTCAACTGCGTCCGACACGGCCTCGATCCGCTCCTCCCGCGTAGCGTGTCTGCCTGCAAGGCGAAGGGAATCCATGATGACACAGAACGCATGCTCTGAGTCCGTGGTCCCGACGGGCTGATAGTGTTCGGTTGTGATATCCCGTACACGACGCAGAGTGCCGTTATGAGCGAACAAGTGGTCCTGCCCGTGGAGCTCACGCGTAAAAGGATGTGTGTTGGCAAGGCTCTGGCAGCCCACTGTCATGTTGCGGATATGGGACACCAGCAAGCGCGAGGCCAGGATGCCCGATTGAGTTAGCGTGGATAGGAGCGAGCTCGTGCTCGATGCTGCAGCTTCCTTGAAGATGGAAACAGCCCGTCCTCCATACACTCCCACACCCCAGCCATGGGGATTTGCTCGCCACCCCATCATGAATCGCTCGATCGATGGGGTTATATGGGCCTCGCTCGAGGCGCTCACGCCCATAAGGTCACACATTAAATAGTCTGAATGGCCTTTCTTTCGTTATAAAGGATAGCCTTCGGAGATTAAAATGCAGTAATCCCGGGAGAAGAACATAGGATTATTTTGAATGGCTCGAAGTGAACGCGTGTGTTACCATTATCGCACAGAGTACTATCCCTACAGGACGGAACGCTGGTGCTTCAAGGCCCATGAATGCCTCGAAGGCCGTGACGAGCTCGGAGCCCGTCAGGATGGTAAGTCCCAGAAGGATCACGAGCATGCGCTCCTGCTGAGGACCTGCGTCCATATGATGGTACACCCAAGTGAGATTGTACACGGCCGCGCCCATCAGGCTCAAGTAACAAACCAGTGACACTATTAGGAGCGGCATGGTCATATGGAGTTGCGTTCCGGGGAGGTTGGACTCCTGTAACGGCATTATGATAGAGTAGAGGACCACGAGAATGACGGGGAACGCGAGCACGAGGTCCTGCCCATCGATTTCCCGTCGCAGGGCGACAGTCGAGAACAAGGCAAGACATGCCGAGCAGAGCAGGGACGCGTTGAACGCGATGGTGAGGAAGGGATGGATAGACGTGTATGACTCCAGATGCAGCGGGATACCGAACAGGGACGTAAGCCCAAGGGACCCGACGAATCCTGCGAACAGCATCCTATCAAGGCGACTGGTACCACGGGAAAGCAGTATACCGATAGGGATGGCAGATGCAATGGCGGCAAGCCCGTAAAGGGGTGCGTCGAGTTCCATCCACGCTACTCCTCGTCGCCGAAGAAGCCCTTGACCCTGGCCGAGACCGATTCCTTCGAACGCACCTCGAGGCCATGCTTACCGAATATGAGCGGCCTGAACCCGTGATCGATGGCAGTGGCACGCATCTTCTGGACATAGACGTAGTTTCGGGCCTCGCCGCCCACGATGCGGATGTCCAGGATGAGGATGCCATCGAAAATGAAGTCCAGAGCATCGAACACGATCTTCTCGGGCTGTAGGTTCTCACGGTTCGTGACAAAGATGGTGGTCACTCCCATCTGCTCGAGCTTCCGGAGGAAGGTGTCGAAGTCGACCTCGACCTCGTCCTTCATGAACGGCTTTGCGCCTGTCACGACCTTCTTCAACGAGTCGAACACTACACGCTTGGCGTCATAGCGCTCGATGAGGGCAAGCAGCGACGGGATCGAACGCTCGAACACATCGTCCGTGGAGAGAGTCTCCAGGAAGATCTTCTCATCGATTTGTTTTTCGATGTTCCATCCATACCCGTCAGAGATGTGCTGTACTCTTGAGAGGGGCTCCTTGAACGATACGTAGAGACCCGTTTCACCCTTGCGGGCACCCTCGATGAGGAACTGGAGGGCCATGGTCGTCTTTCCGGAACCGGGGGGGCCCTTGAGCGACATAGAGTAACCACTTGGGATCCCCCCGACGATGAGCTTGTCGAGGCCAGGAATGCCAGAAGAGATGCGGTCCATTAGGCTTACACCTAGGCATAGCATTGGGATGCAAGATATATAAAACATGCAACCCTCTCCACAATCATGGCCGGAGCGACCAAGTTCTCGTTCGTTTACAGTATGCTCATGGTCTCGATCTTCATCCTAACCTTCCTTATCGCATCACGGTTCGTGGACCTTCAGGAAGGAGGATGGCAGGACTTCCTTACGCTCCAATCGGCCAATACGATCGTGATCACCTACCTGTTCTTCATCCTGCTCATATCGGCCGTGGCTCTCGGGTTCGCTTTCCTGTTCTTCCGCATCGACAAGATAGAGGAGGAGGCCTTCGAGCGTCAGGACAATAGCAACAACATCCTTCGGGCCATCGCCGATGACCTGCGCATCATCGCCGAGGACCATCAAAAAAAGGAGAAGGACTGAACGGAGAACGTGTCCGTGAACACCACTGCGCTCTGCTTCGGTGCCCATCCGGACGATATCGTCATAGGATGCGGGGCAACGATCGCCTCTCTGACCAAGAAAGGGACCGTCGCTGCTGTAACGTTCACAGCGGGGATGGGCGGCTCACCATCCGTGGACGATACCGCCTCGATAATCGATGTCCGTCAGAAAGAGACCGCGCGGGCCGACAAGGTGCTCGGTATCGAGCGTCGCTTCTTCCTTGACGCATCGCTCCCTCAAATGCAGAGCGATGACGTGCTCCTGCGGCAGGCGATCGCCTACATACGGGAGCTGCGCCCTGCACTGGTGTTCTGCCATGCGCCGCGTGATTCGCATCGCAAGCACGGTGCGGTCTCACGTCTTGTGGAACAGGCATGCTGGCAGGCCGGTAACAACGTCTATCCTGAGGACGGAAAGCCATGGCGGGTACAGGATGTTCTTTGGTACGAGGTGCTCAACCTCTTCCAGCGACCCAATGTCGTCGTGGACGTGACAGAGTCGTTCGAACGGAAGCTCGAGGCAATCAGATGTTTCGACACCCAGCTCGAAGTTCTTCCCGGACTGGTCGAGTACACCGAGTCGCTTGGCCGGTGCCGGGGTTTCCTGGCACATTCGGACTATGCCGAGGCCTTCATGACATCGCGGTCCTACACCCGCATCGCTAGAGGTCCGAGCGATCTGGTGCGAGGTGACATCAAATGAGCGTTCCACAGATCGCATGCATCGGTGATGTGAACATAGACCTCGTCTCGACACCCGTCGAATCTGTCGTACCAGAGGTATCGGAAGAGGTCGTGTTCACCGAACGTGTCGGCGGGAACGCTGCCAACACTGCGGTGGCCTGCTCACGTCTCGGTCTTAAGTCCCTCCTTGTCGGCAGGATCGGGAGCGACCACTGGGGCGTACGTCTCAAGGAGATGCTGGACAGCTATGACGTGGCAACGGCCCTCAAGAGCATCGATGGGCGGACAGCGCTCACTGTTGCCGTGACGTTCACCGGGGGCAAGCGCTCGTTCCTGGGTGACCAGGGAGAGACTAACGACACCGTAGCTGCTGAGGACGTGCCTGAAGAGGCATTGCAGGGTCGGTATGTCATGAGAGCGGGTTACTGGTACACGCCTGTCATCATGGGGGAGCCGACAGCACGGATATTCTCAAGAGCGCAAGCGAACGGCGCCAAGACGTTCCTCGATGTCGGCTGGGACCATCTGGGATGGACCGAGGAACGACTTGAAGGCCTGTTCGGAGTGCTCGAACATACGGACGTTCTGTTCGTCAACGAGCTCGAGGCCGCACATATCGCCCAGATGCCCGGATGCGACCCGGTGGATGCCGCCAAGGCGATCCTCGGACATGGTGTCAATGCTGTAGTCCTGCATCTTGGTGAGGACGGGTCCCGGTACATATCACGTAGTAAGGACGTCTCGGTACCTGTGGTCCGGGCCGGAGGTGTGCGTGATCCGACCGGTACGGGAGATGTGTTCAATGCGGCCTTCATCCTCGCTCATCATGAAGGCATGTCCACAAAGGAAATGCTCAGGTTCGCGAACGCTGCAGCAGCACTTCATCTGGCAGGTCACACGTTCCCTCACCGAAAGCGGGTGGAGGCCCTCCTCGACCTTGAGGTGGAGATTTAAAGGTTTCCCGACCATCCGGGCTCAACGGCCTTGGCCGACAGGTGAGACCATGATGGACGAAGAGCACAAACGGATGCTACGCCACTTCAAGATTCAGAACGACGTCATCATCACCCTCCTCAAGAAGGTGTACGGCGAGCTTGCGAGCAAGAGCTACGATGACGTTGACACGGAGATAGATGAGCTGCTCAAGGCAAAGAAGAACGCCCGTGTCCAGCGCGCCATCCAGGCCGAGAACGAACAACAGTAGGTTCGAAGCCCAGATGTGAACTGGGCCTTTAACGGCACATCAGATGCCCTTGTGGCCCCAGTCCTTGACCTTCTCTGCAGCTTTTATTGCCCCCACCAGGAGTTTGATCGCTTCCTCCACGTCCTTCATACTGGCCACCTCGATGGGGCTGTGGATGTAGCGGCACGGTATGCTAATCACACCGGAGGGAATCCCCTCGCGGGTGAGGTAGATACTGCCGGCGTCGGTCAAGCCTGCGTCCGATACACTGAGCTGATGCTTTAACTTGAGCTTACCAGCGGCAGTGACCAGAAGGTCGCGGATGATCGGATGTGTGATGAGACCGCGTCCTGCACCTTCGACCAGCATGATGACAGGCCCTTCACCGATATTGACCGGTGATTCGTGCTGGAGCATGGCCGGGAAATCGCCCGCCACCGCTACATCGAGAACGAGGGCCGCGTCCGGATTGAGACTGAATGCCGCCACACGTGCGCCCTTGAGCCCGACCGCTTCCTGGACGGTACCTACCGCGTACACCGTGCACCCGGACTTGCTGAGCTGCCGCATGGCCTCTACCATCACATAACAGCCGAGCCGTCCATCGAGCGCCTTGCCCGTGATTATATTGTTAGCTCCCAGGTTCTCGAACCGCTGGTCGAAGCTGACGTAGGTACCGACAGCGATACCGAGCTTTTCTACGCTCTTCCGGTCCTTTGCCCCGACGTCGATGTAGAGAGTGGCGCTCCCTTCCTCATCATCTCCCTTCTTCCTCAGGTGGGGGGGCTTGGTCCCGATGACGCCGTGAAGGTCGTTCTTCTTCGCATGGAGAACGACGCGGCGGTTGATGAGGGTCTTGTCATTGATAGCTCCGACCTTCGTGAAAGCGATGAACCCATCATCTGTGATGTACTTGACCAGAAGACCGATCTCGTCCATATGAGCTGTGATCATGATGCGCGGAGCGTCAGGTTCCCCTTGCTTGGTAGCGATGATGTTACCGATCTTGTCGATGCGCACATCATCGACCAGAGGGCGTAGCTCCTCGGCCAGTATCTTACGGACCCGGAACTCATCTCCAGAGACCGCTGGCGTTTCGGATAGTTTTTTCAGGAGCGACAATTTATCCTTCATGATGGCAGGGGGTCGCACGAGCTTTATATGCTTATTCACAGGACAGCGGCCGGTCCGGGCCAGACATAAAAAGATGTAGGGGAACCAAGAACTTCTAATGTACTCCATCACGTTCGAGATACCGTCGGGAGAGATGTTCGAGAAGTTCATGAACGTCATCCGTCATTATGGTTTCCTCCAGTTCATGACCTCGTCGCAAAGGGTTCACGCTACCCCGGACGGACAGGGTGCAGCAAAGAAGTACAAGGTGCCTGACGCGTTCACACGCAACAAACCCTATATTTGATGCGTCCTGACCGGCGTCATATTTGACTCACAACCAAAGTGATTGTGGAAAAACGGTGGACTGGGGGCGATTTTGCCCCGCCATAATCGGAAAGGTTTATAATTTCTACGATAAAAGCGGCTCCGTAAAGGCTAGAAGGTGTTCATGGGGGTAGGAAAACGATTCTCCCCATGATAGCCTGGACCATCATGGTCATAACAAAGCCCATTTGACGAAAGGTGAAAATAAATGGCTCAACAACCGCCTATGCAGGTCATGCTCCTCCCCGAGGGAGCACTGAGGACAAAGGGACGCGATGCCCAGCGAATGAACATCCTTGCCGCGCGCACAGTTGCTGAGGTCGTTCGGACCACGCTCGGCCCTAAGGGCATGGACAAGATGCTCGTGGACACCCTTGGTGACGTCGTGGTCACCAACGACGGTGTGACCATCCTTGACGAGATGGAGATCGAACACCCCACCGCCAAGATGATGATCGAGGTCGCAAAGGTCCAGGGCGAGGAGATCGGCGACGGGACCACTACCGCCGTTATGGTGGCCGGTGAGCTCCTGAAGAACGCCGAGGCCCTTCTCGACCAGCACATCCACCCCACCATCATCGTCAAGGGATACCGCCTCGCGGCCGTCAAGGCCCAGGAAGTCCTTGAGAACATCTCCGAGAAGGTCACGACAAAGGACAGGAAGATCCTCCTCTCCGTTGCTAAGACCGCCATGACCGGTAAGAACGCCGAAGGCGGAAAGGACCGGCTCGCAGAGCTCGTAGTCAAGTCCGTGCTCCAGATCGTCGAGAAGGATGGTCGCGTGACCACCGTCGACAAGGACAACGTGAAGATCGAGAAGAAGCAGGGCGGCTCACTCGAGGACTCAGAGCTCATCGAGGGCATCATCATCGACAAGGAGCGCGTGCACTCCGGTATGCCTCGCGAGGTCAAGAAGTCCAAGATAGCTCTCATCAACTCGGCCATCGAGATCAAGAAGACCGAGACCGATGCCAAGATCAACATCAACGACCCCAACCAGCTGGACGCTTTCCTCCTCCAGGAAGAGAAGATCCTCAAGGGAATGGTCGACAAGATCAAGAAGGTCGGCGCGAACGTCCTTATGTGCCAGAAGGGCATCGACGACCTCGCCCAGCACTACCTGGCAAAAGAGGGTATCTTTGCCGTACGCCGTGTCAAGAAGTCCGACATGGACAAGCTGTCCAAGGCCACCGGCGCTCGCCTGGTGACCAACCTCGACGACCTCGAGAAGAAGGACCTCGGACACTCCGACATCGTCGAACAGCACAAGATCGCTGGTGACGAGATGACCTTCGTGCGCAGCTGCAAGGGTGCCAAGGCCGTCACCCTCCTCGTTCGTGGCGGTACCGAGCACGTGGTCAACGAGCTCGAACGCGCTGTCGAGGACGCTCTCGACGACGTCATCGCCACCATCAAGGGCGGCAAGGTCGTCGCCGGCGGTGGAGCTATCGAGGTCGAGATGGCCAAGTCGCTGCGTGCTTTCGCCGACACCGTCGGTGGAAAGGAACAGCTGGCCATCAACGCTTTCGCTGACTCCATCGAAGTGTGCCCCCGCGCCCTTGCTGAGAACGCAGGGCTCGACCCGATCGACAAGCTCGTGTCCATCCGCGCTGCCCATGAGAAGAAGGGCGGCAAGTGGCACGGCCTTGAGATCCTCCGGGGTAAGGTCATCGATATGTACAAGGTGGGCGTCATCGAGCCTACCCTGCTCAAGTCGCAGGCCATCAAGAGCGCCTCCGAGGTCGCTGAGATGGTGCTTCGCATCGATGACATCGTCGTCGCCAAGGAGCTCTCCAAGGGCGAGGGCGGCGGTATGCCTGGCGGAATGCCTCCGGGTATGGGCGGTATGGGAGGAATGGACTTCTAGTCCATCCCCCTACCACTTTTCTTCCCAGCTGAGAACGCGAACGGCGGTCCCCGAAAGGGGGCCGCCACGGGAGGTGTCCTCACAATGATGGACAAGACTATCCAGAAGCTCAATAAGCAGAGCGAGAAACATACGAAGTCGATCGACAAGGTCCTTAGAGAAGTAGGGAACGTAATCGTGGGACAGGAGACTGTCCTTCACAAACTCCTTATAGCGCTGTTGGCCGATGGCCATGTCCTGCTCGAAGGAGTCCCCGGTCTGGCCAAGACGCTCATGGTGCATACATTGGCCGACACTCTCCGTGCATCTTTCGTACGCATACAGTTCACTCCTGACCTATTGCCAGCCGACATCGTCGGTACGACCATTTACGATCAGCGGAAAGCGACCTTCTCTACCCGGAAAGGTCCCGTGTTCGCAAACCTCGTGCTGGCCGACGAGATCAACCGGGCACCACCAAAGGTACAGTCCGCACTTCTCGAGGCCATGCAGGAGCGGCAGGTGTCGATCGGAGGGGAGACGTTCCCTCTCCCACGACCCTTCCTTGTGCTCGCGACACAGAATCCGCTGGAGACCGAGGGGACCTATCGTCTCCCGGAGGCTCAGGTGGACCGTTTCATGCTCAAGGTGCTCGTCGATTACCCCACGATCGAAGAAGAACAGGCGATAGTCGACCGCTTCACCCGTGATACCGAAGCGTCCGCTTCGCCGGTGCTCGACGCCGATGCGGTCAAGAAGATGCAACACGCTGTGAGAACGCTTCACGTCGAGGATAGCGTCGTGGACTATGCCACACGGCTCGTGGACGCCACCAGGGACCCCAAGTCATACGGACTTGACATGGAGGGTCTCATAGAGTTCGGTGCGAGCCCGCGTGCGAGCATATGGCTGGTGATGGGTGCACGTGCGAACGCACTCCTGAACGGTAGAGGATATGTCGTACCGGAGGACATCCAGGCCGTCGCCATGTCCGTCCTGCGACACCGGATCATCCTTACATACGAAGCAGAGGCCGAGGACGTGACAACCGATGATATTATCGGACAGGTCCTCGACGTCGTGGAGATACCATAGGTGATAGCCCGGTGACGGGTAACGATGAAAGCGGTGTTCTGAACCGGTTCCTCTCACTGCTAAGACCGTTCCCTGATGAAGATGTCCTAGAGGACGAAGAGCATCAGACCCCAGCCGAGATAGTCCAGCGCGTCAAGCGGATCGAGCTGAGGGTACGTGGTAAGGTGACCGGACTGCTCCAAGGTGCCTTCCACTCATCTTTCAAAGGCCGTGGCATAGAGTTCGCTGAGGTGCGGGAGTACGTGCCCGGTGACGATGTCCGGACCATCGACTGGAACGTAACAGCACGCATGAACGCCCCGTACGTAAAGGAGTACATCGAGGAGCGTAACATCGACGTACACCTCGTGATCGATGTTTCGGGATCGTTCGCGTTCGGCTCTGGACGAGAGAAGGGTGCTGCAGCGCGAGAGATCGCTGCATCTTTGATGTTCTGCGCTATGCGTAACAATGACCGGGTCGGGATAATCCTGTTCACCGACAAGGTCCTGACCTACCTTCCGCCCAGGGGAGGAAGGAAACATGTGTTGAAGTGCGTGCGAGAACTGGTGACCCACCGCGCCCGTGGTGCCGGGACCGATGTCAAGGGCGCTCTCGGGTTCCTGGCAAAGGTGGCGAAGAAGCGCGGTATCGTGTTCGTGATATCTGATTTCCCAGAACCCAAAGGCATCGAGCGTCCCCTCAGGATACTCGGGTCCCGCCACGATCTAGTCGCTGTACGTGTACGCGATCCTCGTGAGGTCGAACTGCCAGATGCCGGGCTAGTGGAGCTGGAGGACGCAGAAACAGGTGAGCACGTGCTCGTTGATACCGGCGATCCGGAGATCAGGGAGGCATTCTCACGTCTAGCGGACGAAGAGGGCCGAGGCCTCGCATCGGTCATCGCCCGCTCGAATGGCGAGCTCGTCGAGGTATCTACCGAGGAACCGTTCGAAGAGCCGTTGCGTAGGTTCTTCGCACGACGCGAGAGGAGGCGACGCTGATGGTCGAAAATGTGTTCTTCCTCAATCCTGAATGGCTTCTTGCTGGTATCGTAGTACTCGCAGTGCTCGTGTACCTGGCCCGCCGAGCCGAAGGACGCAAGCGCCGGGCAGCGCTCATATTCTCACGTCTCAAGGTGGTCCGGGAGGCCGCAGGAGGCAGTGAGCTCGCTTGGAGGCGGAGCGCCGGGTTCCTGATGTCGGCACTGGCCCTTCTTTGTCTCTTCATGTCGTTGGCAGATCTCCACGTACCGTGGACCGCTTCCCATAAGGGAGTCAACGTCGTTCTGGTCATCGACGTTTCGGGTAGCATGCAGGCGACAGATTATGAGCCCAATCGTCTGGAAGCTGCCAAGAAGAGCGCTCGCGTGCTCATAGAATCGTTAAAACCCGTCGATCATTGTGGCATAATCGTGTTCTCCGAGGGTGCGACCGCAGGCTCTTACCTCACCCGGCTCAAGAACAAGACCATCCAGAAGCTCGAGTCGATAAGGTCCCGGGAAGGTCGTACGGCCATCGGGGACGGTCTATCCCTGGCAGTTGACATGATCACATCGATCCCCAACCGACGAAAGGTCGTGATCCTCCTCTCGGACGGGGAGAACAATGCAGGTATCATCCCTCCTGCCGAAGCTGCAGCGTTCGCCAAGCGAGAGGGCGTACAGGTGTACACCGTGGGAGTGGGTAGCGAGAAGCCGGTGGTTCTCGGCTACGACTGGTTCGGACGGCCACAGTACGCACGTCTGGACGAGGACACGCTCCGTCATATAGCCGATGTCACGGGAGGTGAGTATTTCCGGGCCGTCGATGTTACCACATTAGAGCACATCTATAAGACGCTCTCGGAGACCATCGAGCATGAGAATGAGGACGTCTCTACAGCACCATGGTTCGTGGGCGCTGCCGTGCTCCTGATACTCGCCGAGCAGTGGTTGCGCTACGGTGGTGCGCGTATCATCCCTTGAGGTGTACCGATGGTAAGATTGATCGTCACACTGCTCGTGATCGTGGCACTTGTCACCGGCCTCGCCTCTGCGAAAGAGGTCACTATCAAGAAGGTCGTTGAGAACACGACCGTTGGTTCGGGGGATATCCTCAAACTGCGTCTGGAGATCACAAATCCGAACGATGGACCGGTCCAAGTGCTCATCGTCGACAGGAACGTCATCGGTGAGAGCGGGATCGATATCCAGTGCCTCGAAGGACAGGCACCACCCGGGACGGCTATACTTGACTACGGGGAGATCACAGGCACCGAAGGTGTCCAGGCGTTCGAGCCTGGGGAACACGAGATCGATCCGGCCGAGCTGACCTATAGGGATCCTGACACCGGGGGCGAGATGACCGCACGTTCGAACTCCTTGACGATCACGGTCACAGGTACCGCACAGGGACAGACGTCAAAGATATCCACGCTCTACCAATGCAATGGACAGCGTATCCAGTCCACATCGATCTCGAGTTCGAACTCCGGACAACAAGGGCAACAGGGGCAACAGCAGCGACCTCCTGATCCACAGGACACACAGGACCGCATCGACCAGGTACAGCAGGGCATGCAGTCCGACATGCAGGAGCTCGCACAGCAGATCGCGCAAGAGCAGGCACGACGTCAGGCGATGCAGCAGGCCCTGGAGTCGAGCGAGGAGTTCAGGCAGGCCGAGAAAGAGCTATCACGACGAGGCTATCGTCGATCGGACAGCGATATAGATCCAAGTGACGGGGAAGGTCTCGACGGCAAGTTCCAGTACGATTACGAAAGAGAGGACCAACAGGCAAGGATCGAGGGCGAGATGGAGGACGGTGATGTCACGCAGATGCAGTCAATAGATCAGGGGGACCTGGACCGGATGAGGCAGGCTGTGGAGGCCGATCCTCAGGTCAAGGGATTGGAGCAACAGGCGAAAGAGCAGGGATTCAGGCCTGAGGGGACGGATGTACCCTTCCCGACCAACGGTACGAGCCGGTTCAATCGAACCCTTCGGAATCCACAGACGAACGAGACGAAGTCGATCACTGGCACTGTAGATCTCAACGAGACGGTCGAGGACGTGCGCATGGAGCCTGATGAAGATGATGAGGCCGAGCGCTCAAGGCGTTTCTTACTGACCGTACTTCTCATCCTTGTACTTCTGATAGCCGGATGGTTATGGAAGAAGCAGCGAAGGTCCGATACGAAAGTTGAACGAATGGCTGTTGATTTCTCAGAACCGCCCGTGGACTGGCGGGCCCGGACACGAGAAATGCTGGTAGAGGCCAGGGGATTGTACGAGGACGGGAAGGGGAAGGAGGCGTACATGCTCGTGAGCGAGGCCGTACGGTACTTCTTCAGCCATGAACTTAGCATCGACCGCGAATGCACTCGCGACGACGTCGTTAAGGAGCTGAAGGAACGCGGTCGTGATCATGTCTACATAGCGGAATGTCTTGACATATGCTCCCTTGTATCGTTCGCTAAGTACCGACCTAACAAAGAGGACTTCGACCATATAATGAAGCATGCCGAGCATGTGGTCGGTGAATAGACCGATCCCCGCGTGACTCAACTTTTTATTACATCGTCTCATGTACCGTGATGGTATCCTATCATGGTTTTCGATTTTCTCAAGAGCTGGAACCGGATCGCCAAAGAACGAGAGGCGATGGAGGCATGGGAAGAGGCTGCAAAGGCCTGGAGGGAGCACGGTGACTGGCAGCGTGCTGCGAAAGCGTACGAGAACGCCGGTGATAAATTCGAAGCCGATGGAGAGTACGAGAAGGCCATCGAAGAATGGATCAATGCCTCCGAAGTGCTGGCAAAGATCCGTGAGCCTGAGGGTCTGGCCATCATCTATGAGAAGAAAGCCCGGGCTCTGGAGACTCTAGAGAGGTTCGATGCGGCCGTCGAGGCATGGCGTGAGACCGTGGAGGCCTACACCAACGTAGATATGACGTCTGAAGCGGCCGCTGCACGGAAAGAGCAAAAGCGGCTCTGTAAGACAACTGCCGAGCTCTATGAAAGTACAGGCGATTGGTTCAGGGCTGGTATCGTCTGGAGCCTTGCTGACGAGTTCGAGCGTTCGGCTGTTGCCTTTGAGAAGAAGGGCGCCTGGGAGTTCGCTATCCGGATGTGGGAACGTGCGGGCGATTTCCAGAGAATCAAAGAGCTTCTCCCCAGGTCCGCTGATATCATAGAGACCCAACTGCTCAAGAGCTCGCTCGACGATGTTACCTCTGCCGAGTTGACGGCAAAGGAGATCTGGGACAAGGTAGAGCGCCCGGACAGGACCACGGAACTCGTGGAGACGATCATCGAGAGGAAGTGGCCGTCTGCCGATTCCATGACGAGGGCGAACATCATCGTGGAGCTGGGGACCAGATATGCCAACGAAGCAGATGAATGGGAGTCCCTCGAGAACAACAAGCGGGCAGCGGATGCTTTCAACCATGCTTACTACTACTATTCCCGGTTCCCCGATATGGAGGACAAGACAAAGGAGATGGCCGAAGCGCTCAAGCGTCTGGGGAGACCTGTACCTAAAGCCCGTGGCCTGCCATCGTTCTTCAATCGGGACGTATTCAACATGCTCATGAAGGGTGACTCCGCACGTGTCCTCTTCATCACGTATGGGCGGACCCCACGGGAAGAGAGCACTGACTAGCTCAAGAATGTACGATGTACAATTGGGAGAGGGCGGTTCGCTGTCAGGCGTCATCATCGACGTTCTTGAGCAGCAGTCTGAGGCCGTCCTCGAGCGATGTCTGGGATCTCCAGCCGACCTCGGCGGTGATACGGTCGATCTTGGCTAGCTCGCGCCAACGCTCCAGCGCATTATCACGGATCAATGACTTATCATGGACCTGAGAGACCTGCCTGTCGCTCACCTTCGCCAGCGCGGAGATTAGCTCACTGATGTGTGTCTCTATGCCCGTCCCTACGTTGTACAGCCTGGACGGAGCTTCGGGGAGTACCGCAAGTATCGCACGTGCGACATCAACGACGTAGATTAGGTCCCTTGTCACGTCGTTACCGTACCTTACTTCTGGACCCTCGAGGACCCTGCGGAGGAAGAGAGGTACGAGCGCCCCCGGCCGTTGCCCTGGTCCATAGATATGTGATGAGCGGAGCACGGTGATATCGAGCCCATAGTCACTGCAGTAGCTACGGACCAGTTCCTCGGCTAGGTACTTGCTCTCTGCATAGGGGGAGAGGGGTTCGATGCTCGAAAGGTCATCCTCATCGATACCATACCGGTCACCGTAAACGACCTGAGAGGAAAGGTACACCATCCGGGGAACATCACGGCGGCGCATGGCCTCCAGGACGTTAGCGGTCCCTCCGATATTCACGTCGAGGCCGATCGAGGGATCCCGAGTCATCTCTGACTCTGCTGTGATGGCAGCTAGGTGGACCACAGCATCGATGTCAAGTAGTGCGTCAATGACGGCTTCCCGGTCTCGGACGTCCACTCTGGGGTGACCGGGAAGGTCCTTTACATAGACCCAGCGGACCACTTCGTGACCGTTCTCCTCGAGCACGGGGCACAGATGGGTGCCGACGAGCCCGTCGGCCCCTGTGACGAGCACACGCTGTCCGCTCAACGGAACACCTTTCGCATGGTGGACGCCATGTGGTCCAGTTGCTCTTCGGAGAGGTACTGATGACAGCCAACATAGAAGGCATCAGTACCGAGACGTTCAGCTACGGGGAGCCTATCCTTGTATCGATCCCGATAGGAGGAATAGGCCGGTTGTTGTGTCGGTATACACCCGAACAGAGGACGTGTCTCGATGCCCTCACGCTCCAGTTCACGGCAAACACGGGCGCGTGGGAACCTCTTCGGGTCCTTTATCACGAGAGTGTAGGCAAGGTAGCTCACGTCCGTAGAGAACGTGGGTGTCGCCAGTACGTCGGCCAGTGGTGCCAGGGCTTCGTTAAGACGCTTTACGTTCTCCTGGCGTTGCTCAAGTATCCAATCGGCCTTCTGGAGCTGACAGAGCGCGATGGCGGCCTGGAACTCCATGGTCTTGAAGTTGTAGCCGATAAGGTCGTGCGTGAACCGCGGATCAGGATCGTCCTCAGACCGGAGATGCGGGCATTCTCCCGTTGACCGAACACATACGGTGCAATCACACACCCGTCCGTTCGCCTTTATCTTTCGTACAAGACTTGCGATGTTGGGATCGTCGGTCACCAAGGCACCGAGCTCGCCCGCCTGGATGTTATGAGCGATGTAGAACGAGAAGTCCGATAGGAGCGAAAGGGAACCTGTCATCTTGCCCTTGTATCGTGATCCGTGCGCCTGAGCAGAGTCCTCGAAGGTGACCAGACCGAATTTCTTGGCGACAGCGTTCAGACCGTCCATATCGCACGGGTATCCCATGAGATGGACCGGGAGCAGGAGAGCGAAGGAGGATGGATCGTCCTCTTCCTCGAGCAGGGCGCTCACGGTCTCGGGTGTTATGACGAACGTGTCAGGGTCCACATCGACGTACACAGGCTCCAGACCGTTGAGTACGACAGCGTTGGAGGTCGCCACATATGTGAGCGGGGTGGTCACGACCTTCGTACCGTTGATATATTCTCCGGCCTTGAGCGCAGCTATCCCGGCGATGAGGGCGGACGTGCCCGAGTTGAGGAGCACGCACTCACGGGAGCCTACAAATCGGGCCCACTCGCGCTCGAACTTGCGAACGAAAGGGCCTTCCGATATCCGTCCTGACTCGATGATCTTACCGATCGCCTCACGTTCCTCATCACCGAGCACCAGGTCACCTACGCGAATGGGGTCCATAAACTCACCCTCTATCCTCCCAGACGCAGTCGTACGGGCAGCGTCAATGCCTTCACGCTCTCGCGTAGGACGTGTGTCTTCGATTCACCCATAGTTCTCTCTCGGAAGAACACTGGTACCTCGGTCATCAGAGCACCCGACCTGCGGGCATGGTAAAGGAACTCGATAAGGAATACGTTACGCTCGCTGTAACGGTGATGACTGATGCGGTCCCAGACCTCGCGTCGGAACGCCCGGAAACCGTTGGTGCTGTCCACGACGCCCAGTCGCAGAGTGAGCCTTGTGTAGTGACCGCCCAGAAGACTGATGAGACGGTTGGATAGCGGCTTGTCGGTCCCACCACCACGAACGTACCGTGAGCCGATCACAACGTCGTACCCGTCACCAAGCCGGTCGAGTAGTCGTGGGATGTCGGCGACATCGTGGGATCCGTCAACGTCCATGGTGATGATGACATCGCCCTTTGATATGTCGTAACCCCTTGCATGCGCAGAACCGATGCCACGCTCGTTGCGACGGGTCTCGAGGCGAACGTCCTTCCAGTCGGACGCCATTTCCTCTACTGCTTTTCCAGTGCCATCGGGACTGTCGTCGTCAACGACTATGACCTCTCCCCGATATCCTTGCTCCTCGAAGAGCTTCTTCAGTCGTTCGATGAGACCTACGATGTTCTCGCGCTCGTTGAACGTCGGGAGCACGATGGACAGCGTCGTCCCATCAGCGGACATGCCTTCATCTCCTGCGCGAAAGAATAAAAGTGCTTGGTCACCCATGGTACCGGGAGGTTCAGGTTCTGGCCGAGCGTGATAGAACAAGTTCCCGTAAGACCAACACTGCGACCGCCAGGGCGGTCCTTTTAGTGATCCTCCTCCTGGGTGCCTTCCTTCGTTCCCATGGTCTTGATGCACAGTCCCTCTGGTCCGACGAGCTCGCGACCTGGCGTCGTACATCGTTCGCCGATGTCGGTTCGGTCATCGATGAGGCCATGCACCGTGATGTCCATCCTCCCTTCTACCTTGTCCTCGTACACTACGTTGTCCTGCATCTTGGCGATACGGAGTGGTATCTGCGGATCCCTTCTGCAGTGGCCGGCGTGTTGACCGTGCTCGTGGTGTACGCCATCGGATCGAGAACGTACGGTGTTCGCCCTGGTCTGCTCGCGGCCGGTCTAACGGCAGTGTGCTGGTGTCCTGTGTACTTCAGCCAGGAGGCCCGGGGGAACGCGCTCATGCTCTTGTTCGCCTCCATGTCCCAGTGGTTCTGGTTCGAGCTGATGATGACGCGTGATATGGGACGCCGTACACATAACGCGTACATTGTCGGATACAGTGGATACGCGCTCCTGGCCGCATACACGCACTACTTCGGTCTTCTCATGGTGGGTCTTCAGGCCGTCGGTGCGTTCTTGAAATCGATCGGGGACCGACGGATCCTACACAGGAGCATGGCCATGTACCTGATCGTGTTCATGGGATTCGCACCATGGATACCTACCATGCTAGCCCAGTTCGGTGCAAGGACGAACATCAGCTGGATAGAGAGGCCCGGCGAGCCCGTGTTCGCTTTCGCGGCCTTTCTCTACTTCCTGTTCAACCGCTCCCGTTACCTCCTGGTGCTCGTAGGCATCCTCTATGCATCGCTCGCGGCCAGTGTGTTCCGAGAGAAGGATGGGCCCATGGACCTGACCGCGGTCAAACGCTTCGCATTTTCACCTGACGGAATCGTTCTCGCATGGTTGGTACTGCCCTTCCTTATCACGTACACGGTGTCAATCGTCTCGAACCCTGTCCTCGTGCATCGTAACCTGATTATCTCCCTCCCGGCAGCATACCTGCTCCTTGCAAGGGCGGTGGACAGGCTCGTACCGGATCCACGCAGGTTCGCATTTGTCTCCATCCTGCTCTGTGCGCTCTTCCTCGGTGACCTCGTCCTTCGGATGGACTACTATGGCGCTCCTTTCAAGGAACAGGTACGCGAAGCTATCGGGCATATCGTCGTCAACGACGCTCGGTTCCAGGACGCTCTCATCATAGGACACACCTGGAGCGCAACATCGTTCGATTACTACTTCCGACAACATGGCTCATCGCGACGAGTGGAGCTAATGGGAGGCACTCGCAAAGATGTCGGTAGGATCTCTACCGAGCTTGACGAACGCTCACCGAGGTACGTGTGGTACGTTCGTTCCCATCGAGAGCCTGAGACCGAGTTCATGACGCTTCTCCACGAGCGGTTCGATGAGGTCGAGCACAGCTCGTTCATCAGGGCCGATGTATGGCTCTTCAAGGCAAAAAGTAGCTGATCGGTGTCAACCTGTCCCGGTACCGAGCCTGCTCGTGCAGGTCACTTTTAGCTCAGGATCGGATATATGCTCGCACAAGCTCCCATCTCCGATGGCTCGGGCTACGGTGTAGACGCACCTTTCCCTGGTCCCAAGGTCGGCCACCTTAAGGCACGTGTCGGTGTCGTTCGTCTCGGTCCCGACCTGGACGAGACATCCCTCACGCTGCACTCCATCACCGACCTCGAGGCAGACGTCACCTGACTTTGTCAGCTTCGCGAGCGACTCGTAGCACGTGTCCTTGTAGGTCGAGTTCTGTATCCCCGCGCAACGGGTAGCGTTGAGGCTGACAGTGGCTACATAATTGATACAACCGTCCTTGAGACCGGTCTCACTGATGTTGTCACATAGGACGGGATCCTTGGTGTTAAGGGCCACGTCGTACCAGCAACCGTCACGCATACGCTGACGGACGATCTCACCGCAAAGGGAGATGTTCTGTGTTATCGTCACTGCTCGCTGCAGGCAGACGTCCTTGTATCCGCCGCCCGTGATGTTGGCACAGAGCGATGGGTCCTTCGTTAGGTCGGAGAGCTCTACGAAACATTCGTTCCGGACCAGTTCTGTGTCCACGGCGTCACATCTCTCAGGTTCGTGGCGTAGCTTTGCCATGTCCCGCTCGCACCAGTCATGCACAAGGGTCGTGTTGATAAGGCCGCACATGGACGCGTTACCGATCACCATTGTACGGTTGAGGAGGCATCTGTCAGCTGCTTCTCCGCCAAGGGGAGTGCATTCCGTGATCGCGAGGGTGAACGGATCGATGTACGGTGTGGGTGAAGGACGTGGTGATGAGGTGGGCTCGGGGCCGCTCGGTCCATCGGGCCCGGGAGCTATCATGATCACGATAGCTACGCTGATAATGACGATCGCGAGGCCGATGGCGGCGCGGGTGGTCACGGCTCACGAGAGGATGCAATCACTTAAATATTGGAGCGGGGAGTCGATGGCCTTCTTCGAGAGTGATTTCTGCGCACTGGCTGCTTGGTCGTCAGAGACATATACTGAACAGAACCAGTGGTCCCACGTACCTGCAGTAAGTGCACGTGCTAAACGGGAGAGCCTGTCGATCCGCACTACCTCCTCTCCGTGACGTACGAGGATATCGGGTATGACCCGAGGTGAATCGCGCACCGATTTCTGGGGCGGTTTGAGCACATCTACGGCCAGATACCCTCTGGGGACACCGAGCTCGTCGGCAAGTGCGTTCTCCATCGCGAGGCTGCGTTGCGGATCCTCCCGCAGAGCGATGAGCCGCGATAGTGTTTCAGGGGTGAGATCGCTCCTCCCCTTGGTATCCAGCTGGACGAAGAGCCTACGGTCGTTGATGCGCTCCATGATGTCTGACGGGTAGCCTTTCAGAGAGCGTAGGTATGCGGTGACATCGTAGTCGTCCATACGATATATCTCCTCGGCAGAAAGCCCTCCATCCTCGATAGCGCGTACCATGGCCCTTACGAGCATGCAGTCCGCGATGCACTCTGTCCTGTGGAGGTAGACGACGGGCCACATGAGGTAGCGGGCTACGAGCAGGCTCTCAGCATTGTACTGGCTCTTGCCGGAGATCACGAGACGGTTGTTCCACACCTCGAGGCTCGAGATGATGCGGTCTAGGTCGACCGTCCCGAACGCGACACCAGTATAATAGGAGTCACGGAGCATGTAGTCGAGTATATCGGCGTCCAGCTCGCTCGAGATTATCTTGTTCTGGTATGTCGAACCAGCTCCCGTTGCCAGGTTAACGACCTCTTCGACATCGAGCCCGGCAGCTTCGATGGCCTCGGCGACGTCCTTCTGCCGGATCTTGTCACCGGTGATCGCCTCATGATGCTCCTTGAAGTAGGTCTCGACGATGAGCTCGGACGAGTGGGAGAACGGCCCGTGGCCGATATCATGGAGAAGTGCGGCGGTGCGCAGGAGCGGGACCGTGTCCAGCTCGAGGTGCTCGCCTATGCGTGAGGCGATGTGCATGGTCCCAAGGCTGTGCTCGAACCTTGTGTGCACGGCTGTCGGGAACACGAGGTACGCGAAACCCAGCTGTTTGATACGACGTAGACGCTGGAATACCGGTGTATCGATGAGCCTGAGCTCCTCCGGACGAACGGAGATGTTCCCATGGATGGGGTCGCGGACGACCGTATCACGCTTCTTTTGGTTCGCCAATGTCGTCCTCGCTTTCCGGTTCTTCTACGATCTCTGTGCTCTCAGCGACTTCTTCCTCAGTTACCACTTCGGCTTCCTCAGTGACAACTTCGGCCTCCTCGGCGATCTCTTCAGGCACTTCCAGACCGAAGGCGGCGTAGATATCCTCCTTTTCATAGCCCGCATCGAGAAGGGCGCTAACGATCTCCTCGTCCTCGTACCCTTCGTCACGACGTCCGTCGATGTAATCCATGAGCTCGCTGTCGATACCTCCTCTCTGCGCTCTCACGAAGAAAGCAAGACCTGCGATCATGACTATCAGTGCACCGCCCAGAAGGGCAGCAAGAGTCGAGTCTATCTGGATAGGGAACGACGATCGCTGTTTCTCGTTCACGTAGCTCCATGGCTCAGATATCCTTCCGGCCACCTCGTCGGCGTGACGCTTGGCCACCCATGCATACTTCACCGCTTCCTCGTACTGCCCTGATGCGATACGGTCCTCAGCTAGCTTGATGTACTCCTCGGCCTCCTCTGTATCGAGACCTTCACCACGGGTCGCAGCGATTGACTCGAGCGCCTCTGCTACGCTGTCCTTGGCAGTATCCTCCTTTCGTACATCGTCCATCTCGGGATCGAAGTCCACGTCCACTTCATCGATCTTGATGGGCTCTATCGTTGGCATCGGTGGTGGGGTCGAGTCGCCACCGGTATTACTCGTGGGCCCCGCGGTCGCACGGGGCGTCATGGTCGCTACGAAGTCACCGGGCTCAGTGGGTCCTGGCACCTCGGAGGCAGTAGGTGTCCCGGTCGTTGCTGAAGTAGGCCCGGCCGTGGGCTCTATAGGCCCCGCCGTCACGGACGGTTCTGGTGTCGGTGTCGCTAGTCCGCTCAGTCCTCCTGTCTCTCTAGGTGTCGGGCTCGGCCCATCGGTGGGGACCATCGTCGCACCGATAGTCGGTGTGGGTGATAGCGATACGCCAGGAGGTGGGGTGGGCGTTGTGACCTCTTCAGGGGGTAAAGGCGTAGGGCCCGCTTCCTGCATGGCGTTAGTGAACTGCTCCTCGGTTATGTACCCGGCCTCAAGATACTCGACAGCTCCGCGAGTTGACGTGTACGAGGTCTCGATGTCCGTGAAGACGATAGTGAACACGGCCACGTCGCAAGAGTGCTTGAGGTATTCGTCATTCATTACACGCATCAGCGCTGCCGCCTCTGACCGCGCGGAAGTGAATCCTTCCTCGTCACGTGATGCGAGAGTGACCGTCGCAGCTTTGTTGGCCGTGACCAGGTCAGTGATCTCTCTTCCATGGGTCGAGTTCCATCTGCTGATGATGGCCGCTTCGCTCGGTGGCTCGCACGGGCCTGCTGGCGTGGGCACCGGAGTGGCCGTGACGACCACGTCAGGCGGTGGTGTTAGCGTTGGATAAGGTGTCCCTGAAGGCGGAGGTGTTGGTGTGGGCGTAGCGGTGGTGAATCCGATCGAGGTCGAGTGCGGTGTTGCCGATGGCGTGAGGTCGATCCGAGATATCTTCTCAGAACATCCCTCGTTCCCGGCCTTATCGTAGCAGCATATCTTGATATGGTAGCTGGACTCCGGGAGGTCCAGGTCCCATGATACCGAACCATCAGTTGGCGCTTTCGTCCCATGCAGGTCACCATCAACGAAGACACGGCAGGTATCCACCCCCGCCGTTGAATCGCCAATCTGGCTGGCGCCGACCGTGATGGGCTGGATGTTGTACTCCTCCAACGCTGAGATCGTAGTCGCTGGCGCGACATTGTCGGCGGTGAACGCGATGTGGAACGACGATTGTTTCCCCTCGCTGTTCTGGCACATGACATCAAGGGTGTACTCTCCATCGGGCGAGAGCGTGAGGACGACGGCGGCAGTACCGACGTTCTTACCGTCACCGGAGATAGGTGGGTTCGTCGTACCGGACGGACCGATCAATGTCGACGTGCAGTCCACAGTGTATGCCGAGGTGTAGTTGAGCTCGACCTGGTGGGTCGTAGTGTTCACATATGTGAAGTCGTCATGCTCGATGTGGACCCCGTCCGGGTAGACGACAACCCAGGAGTCCAGCGTGTTCGTGTAGCCGGCCTTGTTCGTACAGGCTATACGGATCGTATGGTTACCGGCCGGTGGCGTGGGGACCTGGAATCCTGCGGATGAACCGCTCAGGCATCCAGCATAGCTTGTGTCAGCGAGCCAGCAGTCACAGGATGCGACCCCTTGCTGCCAACCGGTGAAGTCATAGCGGCCGAAGTATCCGGCTGTGATCTCTACTTTGGGAAGGTCTCCTACAGGTACCGACACCGAGAGCGTCAGGTCCGTTGAAGCGATCTCCGGTGTGACAGAGAGCTCACCGAAGTACGGGTAGATGGTGGCGAGGATCTGGAGACCCATGAGGAGCCGGCCTGTGCCGCTCGAGCAATGGACCTGATCGTCCACGACCTCGCAGGGGCCACCGTGCATAGCACGGTCGCCCAGCTGGCCAAGGTAGCCAAGATAGGTCTGGTCGTTCGTGATCATGTATACCTTGGAATAGGCGAAGATCGAGTTTGCCTGGAGGGTGCTGTCACCGCAGTCCCATAGGTCGGGAGGTCCGCATGAATCGGACGGCCTGACATTCGCGTACGCCACCATCTCGTCCTTGTATGAGGAGGTCCCGGTTATCTCGTACGCTTTGGCCAGCCCGAGCATCATGAGGTTCTGCCATTCATCGTTGTGACAGTCATGACCGGTGGTACACCCGATGTTGGGGTCATTGGGCCGTGTGTTCGCAAGGCTCGTGAGCGTCGACTTGTACCCGCTCTCACCCGAGGCGAGATACGCCTCTGCGTACGCCAACATGAACTCACCATGGGTCCGGGAACCGATACCTGATTCCTGTGTGCCGAAACCGCTGAAGTGTCCCTTGACCGTCGAGCTCTTGGTGGCGCCATATGCCATGGAATAACCGATGACCATGGCAACATGGTCGTTCCCTACCTGGCCCCCGCTTACCGGACCAGCGTCGATCGAACCCTGGTTAGCGAAATTATCGAGGTAGGAACTGTAGGTAGATTTCTTACTGGAGTCAGGTTCCGCGAGATAGGCCATGGCGTATCCGACCATGTACCATCCATGGTCCTTCTCACCGCTCTGGTAGTCACCAGGGCCTGCACCGGTCTGACTATTGGTGGATTTATGGTCAGCGTACCCGTGCATCCAGTCGAGGTACTTCTGCTCACCCGTCTGCCTGTAGAGGCTCGAGTGGGCCATGAGGAGGTCAGCTTGTACGTTACCATGCCCACAGTCCCAATAGGACGGAGGACCACAGGTGTTCGATCCGGTACGGGACGCAGCAACCTGCTCCATGAAGGGCTTATAATTATGTGTCACCACCTGTCCTGCGGTGCCTAAGAGCATTAGTGACACCAACATAATGGCTAGAACGAGACGATACCTCACCCTCTTCATACGCACATATTGGTCTGGGGCATTTATATTTCTTGGGATTGATCTGTCGCCGTCTGGTCAGCGGTCCCTTGTTCTGTTTCAGCGGCGACCTGTGCCTCACCATTTTCGCGGTACGCATAGTAGTAACCGTACTGCGCTGCGTAATACGAGTCATATGTGCCAGTACCATATGGAGATCCTGTATCGGTCGCTGTCCCGACAGCGGCCTCAGTGGCCACAGCGTTCGTATCGTCCGTCGACTGGACCATCTGCTCCTGCCCGGTACCATCCTCGCTCACTTCTGCGGATCCATCGGTCTGACTACCGCCCTCGCCCGCCATCACCCAGCCCTGCTCGGTCCAAACGAACGGGGACCCGCTGCTGTTAGCATAGTACGAACTGTACTCGTATGCATCCCCCTCGGTCTCCATGGCATTCATCGTTGACCTGTAGAGGAGCCCGGTACCCACCACACCAAGGATGCAGATGAACAGAAGGAGATAACCGAGGTTCGACCAATCATTCTCTGGAGCCGTCTGCAGGTTCTCGATAAGACCCTCGGCACGCTCGTATCTCAGCTTCGCCCTCTCCATGTCCCCCTCGGTCTCGAACTGGCGTGCTTCATCCAACGCTTCTTGCGCCATCTCGATGATAGCGTTCCCCTTGGCGTCGAGCTTCTCACGCTCGACCGTGCTGAGCTGAAAGACGAGCTCTTGATAGCGCTCCGGGAGGGGGGCCGGTGTGGGGGTGAGATGAAGATCGAGCTCGACCACCTCCGTCCGCATGGTGGGTGCAGCTGTCGGTGATTCGGTAAGGTCCGGAGACGGGATGGGTGTCGGGGTCCCTTTGGGTTCTGGTGGTAGGGGCGTTGGTTCCTTAGTCGCGGTGGGGACAGGTGTGACCACCGTGATCGGTATAGGGGTCAGGCTCGTTTCAGGTGTAGGTGAAGGTGTGGCCGTGCTCGTCGCCACTGGTGTGGATGTCGGGACGGGTGATGCTGATGGCGTGGGTGTCGGACATCCGCCCGCTATCAATAGATAGACCTCCGCGGTCGTGTTCGTATGAGAGCAATCCTGGTACACGGTGACCGAGAAGTTGCCAAGTTCCAATGACTTTGCTCCCTTACCTGCCTGAACGGCCGTATAGTTGACCGGGAAGAAATGTGTGGCGCCGTCCGGCTCCCATACCTCAAGGAAGACAGTGTCCCCTGTAGGGGCAACATCATTGAGGTGGATTGTATGCTCGCAGTACGATGTAGGGTCCGATTTGATGATGAGGACCTTGTTACCGGGTACAGGCGTCGGTGCTGGTGTCGCAGTAGCGTTGGGTATTACTGTTGCGTTCGGAGTCGGTGATGCCGTGGCGTTGGGCACTACTGTCGCGTTCGGTGTAGGTGAGACCGCTGTCCTGTTCACCCAGAACGTCTTGTTCCGTGCTCCGACGTTCCCTACAGTATCGTTGCACTTGGCAATAGCAGTGTGGAAGCCCCAGCCCACGGACGTGTTCCAAGAGGCTGTGCTCTGTGACAGGGCTTTGGACCCGAGGTCGGTCGTGTTCAGCTCGATCCAGCAGGCAGCGACCGAGGATGTCGTGTCCGCAGCGTTCGATATGGTTATGTCCACGATGGGATCGTCGTTGGTAGCGACAATAGATAGGTCGAATCCCGGAGGTGTCATGTCCACCGTGAATTGCATCGACACGTTAGTGGTCGTGTATCCGGATGCAGAGCAGGATATTGTGAGCTCATGTGCACCGTCATCCGTGGGAGCTACCTCGATATTGAACTTACCGGCCCCGGCGTTCATCGTTGTCTCTTTTGTGGCCCCGTCGTGAGCGAGATAGGCCTTACAGGTGAGGGAACCCACATCGTTGACCGTCCCGGTGGCATTGAACGCTCCGTTGACCGGAGTGGTCACGTTATCGAACGATATGCCGAGCGCGTCCGCCTTGACGGCCACGGAACTGAAACGTGAGGTCCTGCGTCCCGCAGCATTAGTGCATGTGATATTGATGCTCATCGCAGCATTGCCCGGATGTGGAACGTCCACAGATGCGATCGGTCCCGAAAGACAGTCCGATGCGTCCCCTCCGTCCACCTTGCATGTGCACGATGTAAGGCCGTGGGCAATGTCAGAATAGTCGAGGCGCGCGTAATGGAGTGCACGGTACTTCCCTTTTGCAGGATCGGTCGTACGCGCCACCAGACGGACGATACGCCCGCTATCCGTGTCTACTGCCGTTGCGTTGATCGGTCCTATGGCCGGGTATAGGGTCGAGATAGCCTGGGCCGCCATGATGACGATACCCTGGTTCGTATCGCACTTGTACCCGTCACAATAGGTCACGAGCTTTTCCGCGATTTCGTTCGCCCAACCGAGATAGGTATCGTTCCCTGTTACCAGGTACGCGCTCACGTACGATAAGAGGTAGATGTTCTGGTAATAGGAGCCCATGCACGTCCAATCGTCCGGTGGGCCACAGTCGCCTGCTGAAGCTGCATTCGATGCGAAATTGTCGAGGGCGGCCTTATGGCTGGCGTTCTGAGTTACCTGATATGCGCGGGCCGATGCGAGCATCATTAGCGCTTGGTACTCATTGTCACCACAGTCGAAATCGTCGACCACGTCACATCCATAGATGGTATCGTTCGAGCCGGCCGCCATTAGTGCATTGAGACGACTGAGGTAGCTAGCGTCATTCGTGGCCTCGTACCCGTCGGCATACCCAATGATGTACTCGGCCTGGAGGAGCGTATGGTCACACTTGTAGAAGGCCGGTGATTGCGGATCAGGGCCAAGACCCGAACAGCCGTTGACGCCGAGCTTGTCAACGTGCGTCTTGATGGACTGACTACTGGTCTGGCCGAAAGCACGGAGGTATCCGATCACCATCGCACTATGGTCGTTACCGACCTGGTGAGGTCCGGGTGTCCCGGCATCCTGAGATCCATGAGAGGCGAACTGCTCAAGATATCCCGAATACTGGGTACGACGTGCAGCGTCACCTTCCACTTCGAGAGCCTGAGCGTATGCAGCCATGACGAAACCATGGTCCTTTTCAGCTGACTGCCAATCGTCCGGAGGTCCGCATCCAGTGGCTCCCGAGGACTTTGTATCGACGAAGTTGCGCATCCACGCCAGATAGGTCGCGTTGCTTGTCTGTTGGTAGAGCGCGCCGTAAGCCGATATCACACGGGCCTGGACATAGCCCATGTTGCAGCTCCAGGCAACAGGTGGCCCACAGAGGGCCGCATCGCTCCTTGAAACTGCTAATCCATGAAGGATCTCACGGTATGGAGGTTCTGTCTCGAAAGCGTTGGCCTGCAGAACGACAATGCTCGCAAGGACCACGGTCAAAGCGAGGGTGCGTCCGAACGACCCCATACCGGCCCCCGCTCACTCGACACCTTTGATTACCTTCTTCTTGGGCGGTAGGGCAAAGAGTACGATGAAGAGCACTATCCCTATGAGGATCGCGGCGCCAAAGAAGTAGTACACCTTCGGGTCCGTGGGTGTTATGGGGACGATGTCGTCGGTCGGTGTGACCGTCACGTTCTCCTCTTCCTCATCCTCAGAAGGCTTGGGAGGTGGTTTCCACTCGCTCGTGAAGATGGATGTGTGACCCGTTAGCTTTGTTTCCCGCTCCTTTACGAAGAGCGTGATCTGTTTGCCGAGCCAGGAAGGGGGTACCAATAGGTCGGACGTGAACTGACCATCGATCTTTCTTCCGAACGCGATGAGCTCCTCGGTTTGTTCTTCGTCTATCTCGCTCGAGAAGATGAGCTTAGCATCGATAGTACCGGCCTTTGGATCGCCGTCCTCGTCGATCAGGTCGATGTTCACTCGCATCTTGTCCCCGGGCATGAAGTCCCTTGTCTTCTTTCCGTTCTTGACGGTCGTTACATTGACGCTGATCAGCTTGGCCGGGAACTTGTCCTTGTCGATGTGGATGTAGACATCATCGATCCTGTTTGGCCCGGATCGCAGGTTCGCATGGATAGTGAAATTACGTAACCGGCGTGGTGTGGGGATGCTGGTCGTGACCAACATGAACGCCTCGTCCGCTGTGATGGTCATCTCGGGGTGGACAGAGAATCCCACCTTGCCCTTCTGGTCGTTGATCTCGATACTGAGGAACAGATGCTCGCCCTTGTTGACACCGTCCGACGCTGACAGGAGCATCGATGTGATGTTAACGACGTCACCGGCCTCGTACCTGTAGTTCGTGGGCTTGATGCTCGTTATACGGCTGCCGGGTCCCCATACATCGACGCGGCTCCGATATACGGAAAGCACCTCGTCCTCGTCCTTCACGGTGATGAGTATTGAGTAGGCCGTAGAGAGGTCCGGGACCATGAACGTCGAGTTGGCCCAAACATTCTCGCCTGCTGCGATCGGACCTACATAGAAGGTCTTGTTCGTCTTGGGAACTGAACGGATCTCGGGCGTCAGTCCCGACTCGGGCTTTGTGTCGTCCCACGTATGTGCTTCGACCGTGACCGATACGTTCGTACAATCCGTAGGCCCACGATTCTGTAGTCTGAAAGAGACGGGTTGTTCAGAACCCACCTTGGGTGTGAAGCGCCACTCGTTGACACCGAACACGTTCCCGATTCCCCACGCCCAGGTGCGGGGATCGAGAGCCGCCTCACGGAGCACCAAGAGCGGCTTTACGGGCTTACCCTCCTCGGGCATTCGGTCGACACGACCCGTCTGTCCGGGCATTCCTGCCACGAACATAGACTCCCGATCGATACGCAGGTCCTTCCATGTTCCTTCGTTCGTGACGTTGAAGGTCGGACAGATCGTGATCTCACCACACCGGCTCATCATGGGTTTCGGAGTGAAGTAGATGAAAGGAAGACCTGACACGGGATTTCTCGGTGTCGTGAAGAAGGAGTCCATCCGGTATTCTCCGGGCGGTATATTCGTGGGGATATCGAACGTGGTCTCGATCTCGATCGTTTCGAGAGGTCGGATGTTGATCTCGTAGACGACCTTCTCGGCAATCACGTTCTCGTCAATGACATAATTCGGATATGTCGGAGTATCGTTCCCTCTGGTGAGCATGAATGTCATGTAGCCGTCCACGATAGGTACGATATCCTTGTTCATGATACCGACTTTCATAATGGCCGTATCACCTGCGGCGTAGGACGTACTGTCCATCCTTCCGTCTATCTCACCGCGTATGAAGTTCGGAGAATTGGCGAATGATAGACAAAAAATCACGAACAAAAACGTGATTATGCGCCGCTGTAATGGCATTAATAACTCACCGCAAGGTATAAATACTACGAAGCTTTAAAAGTTTTTAAAAGAGAAGCCCAAGCTTCGGGGGTGGTATTGTTGGCTAGATTGTATAATAAAGATTCTATTAGGTTTTTAGTTGTATTTGCGGCCGTTACGCTACTTTTAGCGACATTTGACGCCGTTGCGGCTGGCGATGAACCGGGAATCCGTGAGAAGAGTACGCATATCCTTCTCACCGAGAACGATCCGGACGATAACAACGTCACGGGGGCAGTAATCGATGCTGCCTGTTCCCTCGATCCAGGGGACGCCGAGGATCCATGTACATGGAAACGCTTTACTCAGAGCGAAGCCTGTATCACCCACGATCCCCAACACCACGATCCTTCGGGCAACCCCAAGAAAGTCAGAGTAATGTTCAATACCACCCAGTACAAGAACCACAAGGCCGAACTATGGTACTATGCCTCCACGAACTGTGAGTACCCTGTTGCTTACACGGTCGCTCTATGCCAGAGCAACAACTATACCAAAGACCTCGACTGCAAGGAGGAGTCAGGTGACATCTGGGTCCTTTTCAGGGGTGATGAGGAGATACTCAATACCTGTGAACCGCTCATGGGCGACCAGAAGATAGTTGAGGAGATTGAGCTTACCCATGATTATCATTACTTCAGGTTCGATCCGTACGGCACTCCAATAGAGGGCTGCGGTATCTTCATCGACTCAGGTGAGGACCAGTGGGACAGTACGGGTGTCCGTATGATGATCGAGAACAATCCACCCAAGATCATCGATGCTGGAAACGAAGAAGAGCACATGAAACAGATACCTCAGGCTGGGGGCGATATGCTCACGAAGTTCGATATCGACCTCACGTGGGAGGACCCGGAAGGGGACGAGATCGTGGAGACGCACATGGCCCTCCACAACACCGAGGGCGCGGTCATCCATCAATGCTGGTCGAGGGATCCGTCCCTCAAATGCGAGCTCCACAACATAGACCAGGGCAACTATCGCCTCGTCGCGAACGCGACTGACGAGTTCGGTGCATTCTACCAATGGGAGAAGTTCATCGCTGTCGATGTGCCTCTCATCGAGCTCCGCATCCTTGATGTTTCCGATCAAGAGGTTTCTGAGATCCACCCCAAGAGCAAGCTGAAGTTCGAGGTGACCACCGGTGGTGTTGGTGTACCTGAGGCCTCGGTAGAGGTCAGGGCCCTGAACAACGAAGGCGTTGAGCGCGTAATGAGCTATGGGGTCACTAACGAGGCCGGAATCCTGAACTGGGACTCCGAGCTCGAGGCCGTCATGGACATGGTGTACTTCGTCGGCGAGCTCAAGGTGGTCGCATTCAAGACTGGCTCGTCCATCGCTGATAAGACCGTCAAGCTAAAGAGCGACATAACTGTCGCAGAAACCCCTGAAAGCGGGTGTCGCGGTGTGTCCTTCAAGGTACGCGTGATCGATGAATGGGGCCAGGGTGTCACGAGGGGCAACCGTGTGAATGTCAAGATGCTCAACGACGACACGGTCATCGGGAACGTCAAGAATCCCGACGAGAACGGATATGTCGAGTTCCTCATCCCATCCGACTTCGATGGTACTTCGATCGATATCATCGCAGAGGGAGATAATGCCGGCAAGTATTACCGGACATCCGAAATAGTCACCCTCCCGGTGTCCGGAAGGAACATCGACTTCTACGTGTTCCCGACAGATACCTGCCTTGCCGCGTCCATCTACGTGAAGATAGACAGCAAGTGCTACCCTAAGGGCTCGGAGTTCGATATTCACATGGGCGGAAAGAAGCAGGGTACCTGTCCGGGACCGACGGTTGAGGAGACCGGAGGTGTCTACCTTGACGACACCGCGGCCAATCCATGGTGTCGGTTGTCCGTCGATCCGAAGACGTCCACGGGTTCCCAGGGCTTCGCAATCCGTGTGAAGGGGACAGGGGACGATGAGACTGTCGCATGCAAGACGGGTACCTGCAAAGTGAACATCGCAGCTGTCTGTGGTACTATGAACAGTTGTGGCCACAGCTGGGGCGCGGCCCAATCCACCGGTGTCAAGGGAACCGTTACCATGAACTTCGACATCGATCCCGACAAGGTCGGGCGACAGATCTGTCCGGGAGACGTCATCTACTTCAAGGCGGCACTTCAAGCGTACAATGTCGTATGTAGTGACGGTTCCCGCCACGGTGGGACCCAGCACTATTTCAGCTCATATGCTCGTATCTCACGGTGCGGAGATATTCCTGATGCCGGGAACAACCCGGTCTGCGATATGCACCGATCGCCGATCATCGAAATGGGAGGCAAGTCGGCCCGCTACCTATCGAACACGGATTGCATGCTCTGCGAGGACGGCGCTTGCACCAAGAAGGTCAACAGTCCGGGTGTGATCGCCTTCCTGAGGAAGAGCGGTGGATCGAAGTGCATGGCATGGACCAGTGCGAACGATAAGATCACCACTCCGGACAACTACGCTGCTCCAAAGGCACCCGGTGTCTATACGGTATACGTCGACTCCGTGACCCGTGTGTGCGACAGTGGCGGCCACTACGCCTGCCCTGACTGCGGCGGTGAAGGGGACAGGGGATGGGGATGCAACCAGTACTCCGACACGCGGATGTCCAGCATCTGCAAGTTCGGATCGTGCAACTCAGCAAAGGCTGCCGATGGATGGCGCCTTGGTATGGGTGACGAGTCATTCGATGTTGTAGATCCACAACTGGACCTGACCGAATCGCCAGAGATCACAGAGCTCTGCCCCGGCGCGACCATCTCGTTCAAGTACCGGGTCACCTGTACACCCGGAGAAGCATATGTCTATCTGGACAAGATATCTGGCGATCCTTTAGCAACGTGCAGCGCTGGCGTAGGTCTACAGTATCGTACCGAGCAGACCTGCTCATTCCAGATACCGGCCGATACCGCAAGAGGCCAGCACAAAGTGCTCATCGCAAGGGACGTGAACGACGATGGCGAGATCACCTGTGATCCTACGACCTGCGCGTTCGATGTGAAGAACTGCGAATGCGACGAGTTCTATGTCAAGGTCCAGAAACCACAGATAGCTATCTATGATCCACCGATCGACCTCGACCTCAATATCTGTCCTGCTAAGGGCGATCCGCTCCACTTCTCATTCACGAGCCAGTGCACGACCAAGCTCAGGAAGATCGAGCTTCTCCATGGCGGGGATGACAAGGACACGAAGACGTTCTCGTATGAGGGTGATGCCCCCGAGTGTAACATCGTCCGCGGTAACTGCGAGGCAGGGGACAATATCGATTACACATCCTGCGAAGGTGTGTGCGACTTCACGCCGACGGCTTCGTTCGGGCCTGATAACATGGACCTGCCCAAGCTAGAGTTGCGGCTCTACAATGCACAAGACACGCCCAAGGGATCACGGCAGGTTGGCATCTGGCGCTCAGCTGACGTCAAGGTCGAGAGCGCTACGGTGACGACGGCCATCCCCGACGGGTATGACGAGTGGCCCCAGTGTTCGCCTGTACAGAAGATACGTGTAGTGCTAACCAACGTGGGCGACGGTATCGCTTACCTCAAGAACGGCTTCGACCTCTACGACTACATCCCCAACTACGATCCGAGGTCCAACAAGCTCTATCTCGAAGCAGGGAGCCAACCGCTCGAATGGTACCAGGCACACGGTGTCGAGGACGCTGACTGGCAGGCCAATTTCTGCACACTATCGGCCGAGCCCCTTGTTTCAAACAGCCTCAAACCCGGACGGTCACGGATCCTCGTCTATCACGTAGAGTGCAACACCTGGAAGTTCATGGTCGCTGGTAGCGGTGGTACATCATCCTTCAACCGCGGATTCCAGCTGAGGTTCAAGTATCAGGACCTGTGCGATTGTACAAACTACAATCCCGATCAGTACACGCGTGTCATACCCAACGAACCTGATGATAGATTCTGCAAGCAGGTCAACCAGGACGCTCAGGGAACTTACGAGTCGAAGGTGCTAACCATCAGCTGGCTGGGTGCCGGCTCAAACTGCATACTGCACAAGGACGGTGCGATGCTCAAGGGCTACTGTTCGCCCGACGATGGCGGTGTGTGCATGGAGCCTCTAGCTACCGAGCCTTCACCGTGCTTCCCTGGCCACTGCGGTCCGATCTCGGAGTGTCTATACAACGAGTGCTGCGCGATAGCCGGAGGTACGGCGAACTGCGGTATCTGCGAGGACTGCGGTGTCGTCCGACATATCGCTGACGCCAACGGATGCGAGGTGGGCGAGGACTGTACCGAATACAGTAACGACTGCGGTGCATGCCCGATAACATGCGACAATGGCATCTGCGATTCGCTGACCGACGGCGATTGTCCCGACGAGTGCATCGAGAACGGTGTCTGCGATATAATCGAACTTGGCCAGGACCCGCTACCGCGAGACTGCCTTGCACCTATCTTCGTGTGCGGCGACCACAACTGCCAGTACGAGAGAGGTGAGACCACGGCCAGCTGTCCCGCAGATTGCTGTGGGCTTCCGGAAGACCAGGCTGGACCCCAGGCCGTATGCACAAACGGCATTTGTGACTACTGGGAGAGCTGGCAGACGACGCCCGACGATTGTCAGTTATCTGACATGTGCGGTGTTCCCGATCCGCTCTCAGGCTCCCTTGTCTGTGACATGATCCAGGGTGAGAGCTGTGAGAACTGCCCGTCCGACTGTGGTGTGTGCGAGTCGTGTGACAGTGATGGCGAGTGCGAGCCCGCGAAGGGTGAGGGCATTGATTGTGCCGACTGTCTTGATGCCTCCTGCCCCGATGGTGTATGCCAAGAGGACGAGAAGACCGGTCCAAACAAGTGCCCTGCTGACTGCTATACTCCGCTACCGCCCGTTCCCGAGGCGCAGACGAGCATCTCCGATGTCACGGGACTTGAGGGCTTTACAGCGTTCGATGCCGAGTTCGTGCTGGACGGCAATTCCCCGCCCCCGGTACTGAGCCTGCGTACCAACATCGACCAGGTCAAGAAGAAGTACCTGAAGATCACAAATCTGTTGGAGGAGGCCGTTACCGTTCAGGTCAACGTGTCCACAGGTGTCAAGACACTGGCCTCGATCAATCTGGATATCCCGGTAGGCGAGTACAAGATCGTCGAGTTCACGGTGACCTCGATCACTGACCTACAGGTCAAGTACGATGTCGTCGCTGGTGGAAACCGGCTATACTACGACTCGTGGATCACCACTTCGGTTGAAACGGACATCGAAATAGGTGAGGTCACGGACGATGACCTGACCGACGACGAGGCCAAAGCACAGCTCGTGGCGAACCTCGCGTTCATCGTTACGTGCGAGAACGATGCTTGCG
>CAZFHY010000021.1:50574-61173 GCA_964519305.1 Candidatus Undinarchaeota archaeon | reverse complement strand
TCCCTAAGCGAGTATTCCTGTGTCATTGAATGATAAGCGCCGGGAACGGGATTTGAACCCGTGTGGGGTCTCCCCCACAAGCTTAGCAGGCTTGCGCCATACCAGACTTGGCTATCCCGGCAAAAAAGGGACTGACCGCCAATCCCTCTCGCTCTTTAAAACCTTTTCTCTGGCGCCCCAAGGACGTCAGGAATCGCTCTTTCTAGGGCCCAAGTATCTCTAATGCACCTTCATGGACCACTTGTCCCCGATGATCGCTTTGCGTTCGGTGAACTCCGAGACCATGTCATCGACCTCCTGCCTTAAGAGCGGTGATCCATCCTTGGTCTGTCGGACCAGGCGGAGCTCTTCCTTGGAGAACTGACCTGGCTGATCGAAGTACGAGAGCAGTATGGATGTTTGTGGAGACTCTGGATTGTCAACGCTCGACATTAGGACCGAGTCCATCTCTGTCCGTCGCTCCTTGAGCTCACGGACGGTCGCCTCATAGAGGGTGCCGATCTGTCCTGCTGTGACGCTTGAATCAAGAGTGTACGATCCGTTGGAGAGGTCTTCCACATCGAAGTCGATCCCTGCCTCTTCGAACGACTTGGCCATTACGTCCTTCATAATTGTATAGGCCCGTCTGTCCTCGGCCTTGATCCCTACCTTAGGAGCGTTCGAGTAGAACCAGTCCTTCATCCGTGACATCGTACCGGTCTTCTCTCCGAACACACGCAGGGTGAGTTCGTCGCCCTTCTGCTCGATCTTGTAGAAGCTGCTCGCGTAGTCGTCGCCGTGCACCTCCATCTTGAGCGAGAAGTTGTCGCCGGACCCGTACTGCTCCATCAGCTGGTCGGTGTCCTTAGCCTCCCCTACACGACCTTCGATTGAGAGCCGGTGCATCGAGGGGTCCTGTGTGGCGCCATCGAAGTAAGATATGTTCGCCCATGCAGAGATCCCTCCGCTCAGAGAATATCCGCTCTGCTCGAAACTGACAGTATGATGACCGAGCTTCTCGGCCGGCACTGTGCTCTCAAGATAAGCGGCCGCTCCGTCGATCTGTTCGTAGAGTCCTCCTTCAGCGATCATGTCGATGTCACCTTACAGTGGTGACGGCCGCCAGTGGCCGTTAATAAATATTTCCTTGAGTCAGCGGAAATCCCGGACGTGTCCTCTTTGTCAGATTCACTCATCCTTTCCGTTGGAGAATCCCTGATCCTCGAGGAAGTCGAACACTTGCTCGATCATCCGGTCCTTGGCCCCCGGATCCTTGATGACGTCGGGATTGCCATCGACCACTAGGACGGGGATACGTCCTTGGGCTGTGGACGCCTCACCACCCGCGAACAGCACCTCATACCTGCGGTTGAGGGCCCGGAGGTATTCTATATCGATGTCCACCTCCTCACTGCGGGCACGCTTCTTGATGCGCTCCAGAGCTACCTCTGCATCGACACGCAGGTAAACGAAAGCACCGACGGACTTTATCTTCGCGTTGATATGATCGTACCATCTGGTATACCAATACCACTCCAGTGCCGACATCTGTCCTGAGTCGAAGTATAGGCGAGCGAAACACTCCCGGTCCGAGAGGAGGGACCGCTCCATCACAAGATGGCGGCCACGTGATAACCTGCTCTCCTCCTCGATGGCCTGGGCACGGGTGAGCACCGAGTTCACCTGGAACGTGTAGCTCCACCGGTGGAAATCAGAGTAGAGATTTCCAAGCAGGGACCTCGAATCGATCTGGCGTTGCCACTGGAGAACGGGTTCCGTGATGAAGTAGAAGTCCTTGGTGTTCCTGAGCTCGTTGATGAGCGTCGTCTTCCCGGCACCGATCAGCCCCTCGAGGCAGAGGAGCTTCTGCCCCATGTGCTCCTCTCCCAGGGCGCGCGTCACCCTCCCCATTACGAGTTGGCGTGACGATGTCAGGTTTAAATGGCTATTGCCGGGCAGACCGCGGACAATACCGATAGCTACGCGTCATGCGATTGGATATGAAGAAGGGGAGGGCCCCCAAGGGGGAATGGGGGCCCTGTGTTTAGAGGATGCAAAGGGGGGGATCTGGAGAGTCGGGGGGGGTGACTCGACCATGGGTGGGGGGAATCCCCGATCCCATCCCTCTTGCTACCTATCGGATGATCTCGATCCCGAGCTCGGCCTTGACCTTCTCGGCCTCGTTGGCCTTCGCCTGCCTCTCGTCGATGCGGCCCAGGATGAAGGGCGAGTTGACCCCGGTGATGATGGTCATCACGCGGACCCGTCCGTCCATGTGGCCGTCGACGCGAGCACCCCAGATGACGTTCGCATTGTCATCGAGCTTGGCGGTGACTAGGTCGCCGATCTTGTTGGCCTCGTCGAGGGTCATGTCGGGCCCACCCACGATGTGGATAAGTGCTCCGGTGGCACCAGCGTAGTCCACGTCCAGGAGGGGCGTGTTGAGTGCCTTCTTGACAGCCTCTTCGGCCTTGTGCTCGGATGTTGACTCGCCAACTCCGATCATAGCGACGCCGCCATCTTTCATTATGGCCTTGACGTCAGCGTAGTCGAGGTTGACAAGGGAGTTGACCGCGATGGTCTCCACGATACCCTTGATCATGGTTGAGATGAGCTCATCTGCAACGGAGAAAGCGGCACCAATGGGAAGGTTACCTGCAATCTCTACAAGGCGGTTGTTGTCAATGACAATGACCGTGTCGGAGTTCTTCCGCAGCTCCATGAGGCCTGTCTCGGCCTTGAATATGCGAGCCTTCTCCAGCTTGAATGGCATCGTTACGACACCAATGACGATCGCGCCGGCGTTGCGTGCGATCTCGGCAACAACGGATGCGGAGCCTGTACCGGTCCCGCCACCCATACCAGCAGTGATGAACACGAGGTCCGCGTCGCGGAGCCATTCCTTGATCTCCTGCTTTGATTCTTCTGCGGCTGCCTTGCCTACCTGAGGGTAGCCACCAGCACCCAGACCCTTGGTGAGCTCTGCACCGATGAGAAGCTTCTTGTCTGCTTCACGGCAGTCAAGATGCTGCTTGTCGGTGTTGATCGAAATGATCTCGGCCCCACTGATACCCATAGAATATAGGCGGTCAGCTGTGTTGTTCCCGGCCCCACCGCAACCCACTATAAATATCCTGGGCTGTCCGGCCTGAACCTGTTCGTCCTCGTCTCGAATGTTCTGTAAGGCGTTTTGTATGATCGACTCCATTATATCCCAACCCCTTCTTGTTCATCACTTGTTCCATTGTTCCCGTTCTCGCCTTATGGGTCGGTCTAGTTTGGACTCATGACCCGCATGACCACCGTCATGCGCTGCCCAGGGAGTGGACTTTGATCCATTGGGCGAAGCAAGGAAGTGGGGTACACAACCCTTGCAACGGGTGATTTTTTCTATGTCGAGTAATTACTTAAAAAGATTTCGTTGGATGCCGTAATTATCAACAAAACGCACCCATTTTATCAGCTATATGCTTGAGAAAACCATGTTTTTGGGTCAGTGTGCGGTCCGCAACAAGCGTTTTTAACGTCATTTCTACCTTATTTCATACCCTTATGCCATAAATCTTGGTTTTTTCCCTTATTACGTAAAGTATCTTGTTGTTACTTTTATTGTTCTTTTTTTTCTCTTTATTTTGTCTTATTTTCGATTCATATCCTTGTATACATTATACTACATATTTATTGCATGTTTTATATGTATTACTCCATATATTTACGGTTTTTTGATTATTGCTTATATATTCCCTTATATTCCGTTCAATAGCACTATTTACATGCTGTATCCTTATTTGAGTGCTTTATATTTGTTTTTTTTATAACAGTCCTGTATTTTAGTTGCAATCCCGGTTATTATTAATATTAAGCGCTGATTAGTAGTATGTCATACGCAAAGACATCCATTAATTATATTAGACAAATACTTTACAGAGTATATTATATAACGCACTTACCCTGCTGTATTACTAATTATACCCCCAATTATGCAACTATTCTTTACATCACTAAATATAATCAGCCTTCATTACATTTGCCCGCCATTCCCCACGCTTAACAACATATACGGGACTCTACGCAGCCCATCACCAGTTTCCAACCGAAAAATATGACACCATTATAATACATGAGAACAACTCCACACCCAATGAGCCCAAGATCAGGCTGCTCGAAGGATTTGAGCGCAAAAACCATCAAATTGAGGAAAAACGCAATACGTGAACCCTAACGTTAAATGTCCAGAATTCACATTCCCATTTATTACGTCATTTGACGATTTTATTTGTTTTCATATAAACTCGACAATTGTCGAATTGTTCGTCATCAGTCGATATCGGTCCCTTTTTAAAACTTGCAGAAACTCCACGTGAAAGTTCCATGAGAACTAGAGGGGCCGTAGGGTAGCTTGGTCCATCCTTCCGGGTTCGGGATCCGGCGACATGAGTTCAAATCTCGTCGGCCCCACTACGGGAGGGGATGTTCCCCTCCCGATAATCCTCCCCCGACCACTGCCTAAGTCATCGAATCCGATGTCCATGCATATCCGGTTCTATTGAAAGGCGACGTAGGACATACACAGCTTAGGACCAGACAGCGACCTCAGCATCCCTTAGACGCGCAGTGGGCGACACAGTGCGGCGGCGTTGATCGAAAGGCACCTCCTTCCATCCGTTCTTGGAGACGAGTCCCCGGTTCTCAAGCCCACGACATACCTTACGCACACGACTGACCTTCATCCCCACTTTACGCGACAGTTCCACATAGGTCATCGGTTTTCGGCTCTGAAGGACGACAGCAGCCACCTTTGCCTCAGTCCCACACAGATTCGAGACGGGAAGAGCGTCTTCAGCGGCTTCGTATATCTCGCCCCCCGGTGCCTCGTTGAGGGATTCTCCCCATTCCTCCACGGTCCCTTCAGCCGTGAAGAATAAGAGCTCTCGCAATTTGCTCAACATTCTCTCGTACCCTCTCTCGCTTGGCCGGCGTTCCCGGTCCGGCCATTTTGAACACCCACTCAAAATAGGTGTTCCGTACCCCAGTCGATCGTGTGGATTCTGAACTTAATAAATGTTATTAAATTTCCGTGACCACTCGGAAGTGGACCGTTCTTGTCCGGGATTCGTAGTTCGCGTACCAGAACGCTACGGAACGACCGATCCCACGTCGGAGGATACATGACGGACCGTGAGCCCCTCATCACCCACATCCACGACCACACGCGAGCCGTCAGGGACAGCCTCGGCAAGAATTACCCGAGCGATGAGCGTCTCGACCTCCCGTTGGAGATATCGCTTGAGTGGGCGTGCTCCGAAGACAGGATCATAACCAGCTTCGGCAATGAAGTCGCGAGCCGCGTCGGACAACTCAAGAACCATTCTTCGCCCGGCCAAACGGGCAGATAGATCCTCCACTTGAAGGTCCACGATTCGCCGGATCTCATCCCGCGTCAATGACTTGAAGAGCACAGTCTCGTCCACGCGGTTCAGGAACTCAGGCGGGAAGTGGCCCATGAGCATACTCATCACGTTCGCACGGACATCATCAGGGACGGATCCGCCCTCAGTGATCCCCTCTAGAAGGAGTTGAGAACCGATGTTTGAGGTCATGATGATAATGCTGTTCTTGAAGTCCACCGTACGCCCATGCGAGTCAGTGAGCCGCCCATCGTCAAGGATCTGAAGAAGAACATTGAACACATCACGATGGGCCTTTTCGATCTCATCGAAAAGAATGACAGCATATGGTTTGCGTCGCACTGCTTCGGTGAGCTGACCGCCCTCATCATATCCGATATAACCCGGAGGTGCGCCGATGAGGCGTGAGACCGCATGACGCTCCATGTATTCGCTCATATCGATACGGATCATGTTGTCTTCCGAGTCGAACAGTGACTCGGCCAGGCGTCTACCCAGTTCGGTCTTCCCTACCCCTGTCGGACCTAGGAAGATAAACGAACCGATGGGACGCTGCGGGTCCTTGATACCCGACCGGGCCCGGATGACTGCGTCCGCCACGCGCTGGACAGCCTCGTCCTGGCCAATGACACGCTGGTGGAGCACCTCATCCAGCTTCAGTAGTTTCTCACGCTCACCCTCCATGAGCCGCGTCACAGGGACGCCAGTCCACTTCGAGACTATCTGGGCTATCTCCTCCTCTGTGACCACCTCTCGCAGGAGCTTGCCGCCGTTCCCTTTAGCAAGTCGTTCTTCCTCTTCAGTCAGCTGTTCCTGTAGCTTGGGAAGACTCCCGTACTTTAGCTCCGCAGCCGTCTGGAGATCGTACTCACGCTCGGCTCGTTCGATATCCCGCTTCGTGCGCTCGATCTCGGAGCGTAGTGACTGGCTGCCGTGGATGGCATCCTTCTCCGACTCCAGCTGAGCGCGCATAGTCGCCTCCCGATCCTTGAGATCAGCAAGCTCCTTCCTAAGGATTCCCAGACGCTCCTTGCTCGCCGCGTCCTTCTCCTTGGCCAGAGCCGTCTCCTCGATCTCCAACTGGGTCCTGCGACGCGTCACCTCGTCCAGCTCGGCAGGATCGCTATCGATCTCCGTGCGGATCATTGCGCAGGCCTCATCCACCAGATCGATGGCCTTGTCGGGCAGGAACCTGTCCGATATGTAACGATTAGAGAGCACTGCTGCCGCGACCAGGGAGTTGTCCAGTATCTTGACACCGTGATGTTCCTCGAATCTCCCTTTCAGTCCCCGAAGGATGGACACCGAGTCCTCCACGGAGGGCTGGTCCACGAGAACGGTCTGGAACCGCCGCTCAAGGGCCTTGTCCTTCTCGACGTACTTGCGGTACTCATCGAGGGTCGTGGCACCGATGCAATGGAGCTCGCCACGAGCCAGCATAGGCTTTAGCATGTTCCCGGCATCGATAGCACCTTCGGCCTTACCTGTCCCGACGATCGTGTGGAGCTCGTCTATGAAGAGTAGGATCTGGCCCTCGCTCTCCTTGACCTCGTTGAGCACGGCCTTCAGTCGTTCTTCGAACTCGCCCCGGTACTTGGCACCGGCGATGAGCGCACCCATGTCTAGCGCGAACACGCTCTTGTTCTTGAGCCCCTCGGGAACATCACCGCGCACTATGCGCTGCGCCAGACCCTCCACGATGGCAGTCTTGCCCGTACCGGGCTCGCCGATGAGAACAGGATTGTTCTTTGTACGCCGTGATAGTATACGCACCGCACGACGGATCTCAGCATCACGGCCAATCACAGGGTCCAAGCGGTTGAGCCGGGCCTCGGCCACCAGGTCCCTCCCGTACCGGGCGAGGGCCTCGTAGGTCCCCTCTGGATCCGCCGAGGTCACCCGCTGGCAACCCCGCACGGTAGTGAGTGTGTCGAGGAACCGTTCCTGCGTGATCCCGAACTGATCGAAGAGCTTGCCGGCAGGCGTACTTGCCCCCTCCTCGAGAAGGGACAGTACGAGGTGCTCAACGGAAACGTACTCATCATTCATGCTACGAGCCTTATCCCCGGCCTTCACCAGGGCCTGGTTAAGACGTGTGGTGATGTACACCTTACCTGCCTCACCCCCAGTGCCAGTCACTTTTGGACGACGGCCCAGCTCACCTTCGAGCTCGTTGCGGAAAGCAGGGACGTCCACCTGCATCCGTTCGAACAGGCGCGGGATGAGCCCATCATCTTGAGACAGCAGTGCCAGGAGCAGGTGCTCACCGTCCACTTCCACATGGCCGAGGCGAACGGCCGTGGTGTTGGCGTTCTGTAGCGCCTCCTGTGATCGTTGGGTCATTCGATTAAGGTCCATTGTCCCATCACCTTGCTGCAATCATGATGAATCCGATCCCGAATCATTTCGCGGATCGAAGGAAGATGTCTCCGCTAGCTCCTCGAAAAGTTCCCGCTCACGGCCAGCCACCTTGCGAGGCACCTCGATACGGATACGTGCATATAGATCACCGCGGCCACCCTTCCCATCATGAAGACCCTGCCCACGCAGGCGCAACCGCTGGCCGTTCCGCGAACCCTTCGGTACGGTCACCATCGCATTTCCGTCAAGCGTTCCGATACCGACCTTCCCCCCCAGGACCGCCTCCCAGGGCGCGATGGGGAGCTCCATCGAGAGGTCGCGGCCATCCACTGCGAACACGGAGTGTTTCGATATGTGCACGCGGAGATATATGTCGCTTTCAGTAGGGCAGGAAGAGCCGTTCTTACCGCACAAGCGGATACGCGTGCCCTCTTTTACACCTTGAGGGATCGAGACGTCCAGTGTGTTTACCTTCCGCTGGGGACGACCGTCAGGCCCGTACTCGATCGACTCGAGAGCGACGCGCTTCTTAGTTCCACTGAACGCCTCCTCGAGCGTAATGGTGATTTCAGTCTCACGTGGTCGAGGTCGAGCACCGCCCATGCCACCACGAGGTTCGAATCCCATGCTTCTGAATCCTCTGAACCCACTACCACCAAAGAGCATATCGAAAAAATCACTTGAGTCCGAACCGCCGAGGTCGAACTCCATGCCCCCCATCCCCCCAGGACCACCACCGAAGTGCATACGGATGTTCTCCCAGCCAGGAGGAGGTGTGAAGTTCTGTCCGTTCTTCCAGTTCGCACCGAGCGCGTCGTACCTCTTCCGCTTCTCAGGATCATGGAGGACATCGTGCGCTTCGTTGATCTCCTTGAAGCGATCTTCGGCGTCAGGTGACTTGTTGGCATCAGGATGATATTTTCTTGCCAGCTTCCGGAAAGCTTTATGGATATCTTTGCGTGTTGCTTTCCTGTCCACACCCAGGATCGTGTAGTAATCCTTGTACGCGACCATTAATCGATACCCCCGTCCACTACGCTCGTTAATAGAACTTCACACCAGCAACAATCAGGAGAGAGAGTCGCCCCAGTGCAGGTGCCGATGCATGAAGGCCATAACGCGCCATTTAGAGTGCAATCCAGCGTATCGCCCATGCCCGTACCCTCCGGAACCCCTCGTTGTTGAACATCCATTGTAAACAATCTTTGTTGTTGAATTATAACATTATATTGACGAAGCAATATATAAAACTTCCTTTTCACGCGCAGACCGCCTATCGGGAAAGGTTATAAAAACGCCGCCGATGCCTAGTAAGGTGGACGAGCCAGAAGACCCGGGAAAATATCGTAACCTCCCTGCTCGCATCGTGCTCGCTGTCCTGTTGCTCTGGCCGATCACCCACCTGGACGATGTAATCACACACGTCCACGATCATTTTACGGGAAACGTGCTTCCCGTTGCAGTGACCGATGAATGGCACTTCGTGTTGCTCAACATAATCCTCTTCGTCGCCTTCCTGATCCCCCTCTCATACCGCCGGAAGGCGGACTGGGGTGAATACGGCCTTGTATCTGCCTTTTTCGTTTCACTCTTCATCGAGATGTACGGCATCCCGCTCACCATCCTTCTGGCCCTACAGCTATTCCAGGCGGATTCCATCGGTCATGCGCCCATCGTCGTCGAAATGACACCAGTAGGGGTCAACATCGGCATGACGTTCGCCATGGCCCATGGTGCGCTCCTCATGGTCATCGGAGCGCTCTTAATCGCGGTCGGATGGGTCACGCTCTACTCCAAAGGTCATGACGGGGGCCTTGTCACTAGCGGCATCTACCGATATTCACGGAATCCCCAGTACCTCGGTTTCATTCTCGTGCTGCTCGGATGGATCCTCGGATGGCCTACTATCCTCACCGTCACATTGGCCCCCATCCTCATCTACCGGTACATCCGTGTATGTCGGACGGAGGAGAAGGAGCTGATGGAGCTCGAAGGGTACACCGAGTACATGGAACGCGTCCCCCTCATCATCTGAGAGCTCACAGGAGCGCATGGATTTTTATCATCTTGCCTCTTTTATCGACCATAGGTGGAAGGATTATGGTTGAACCCGAGGTCACGAAGAACGACAGCCCTGCGCCGGAGAAGGTGCCAGCGTATGCGGAGAAGAAGGACATCACGCCCCCGATCGGCGCGGCCTCCACGCCCGTGAAGGACGAGGGAGTTCTGAAAGAAGAGCCCTCGGATGCTCCATCAGATAAGGCACCGACAGACGCGCCCACCGTCATTGTGGAAGAGGAGGAGGAAGCACCGAAGGTCGGCTTCTTCGCCAAGATAAAGGGCGCACTCGGTCTCGGCAAGAAGAAGGACGAGGAAGGACCAGTCGAGGAAGAGAAGACCGAGGAAGGACCTGCCGAGGAGAAGAAGGACGAGGACAAGGAAACAGCCCCGTCAACACCCGGAGGATTCCCCCCCGCACCACCACCCCCGCCCCGCTCGGGCCTCAAAGAGACCGGTGCCCCCGAGAAGGGTGTGATGAAACCGACCATGCCTTCGGCCTTCCCGCCACCCACACCGGGTAAGGGCGTCACAGGGGCACCCATACCACCGTTCGCCATCAAGAAGGAGGTAGAGAAGAAGGACGAGGTAAAGCCACCCGGATTCCCACCCCCTCCATCGCCGATCAAGGAGGAGAAGAAGGACGAGGTAAAACCGCCAGCATTCCCACCTCCGCCACCCATCAAGGAGGAGAAGAAGGACGAGGTGAAGCCACCAGCATTCCCACCTCCGCCTCCTATCAAGGAGGAGAAGAAGGACGAGGTAAAACCGCCAGCATTCCCACCTCCGCCAC
>CAZFHY010000021.1:0-50474 GCA_964519305.1 Candidatus Undinarchaeota archaeon | reverse complement strand
ATCAAGGAGGAGAAGAAGGACGAGGTAAAACCGCCAGCATTCCCACCTCCGCCACCCATCAAGAAGGAGGAACCGTCGGTACCGGCCGGTTTCCCCTCGCCACCACCCGCACCGGCCGCTGCGCCGAAGCCCCCCGCACCAGCGGTGGACTTCACGAAACCGGCCGCCCCGTTCACGGCACCGGCACCACCTCTAGGGTCCGCACCACCTGTGGCGCCAACAGCGCCGAAGCCAGTGGCCGCACCGGCGCCCCCACCCCCCATCGCACCACCAGCAGCGGTCCCAGCACCGATGGCGCCCCCAAAACCGGCAATCATCTCGGACCCGGTCGCGTTCCACGCCAAGAGCATGAGAATCGAAGGTCTGAATTTTCCCGTCGTGACCGATCTCGCGTCGTTCGCGGGGAAGACGCTCATGCTCGTCAAGCCGACTACACCTCTCACCCCTGAGGAGGTCGAGGCCATCGTCAAGAAGGTCCAGGGAGGGATGGGTTTGCTTCTGGTAGGCGATGGCGGTTTCGACAACACTAATCTCAATCCGCTAGCTAAGAAGTTCAGCGTCGAGTTCAATAACGACATAATATCGACCGTAGACCAGACAGGAGCGACCAGCTACACACCGTACATGTACGCCATGCCGCACCCCATCACGAGTCAGTTACAGTTCTTCCAGGTGGACAAGAGCTGCTCGCTCAAGCTCGGCGACTGGCACCGACAGGTGCTGCTCTTCTCTGCAAAAGAGAGCTTCTCTGACGCGGACTGGGACGGCAGCTGGGAGCAGGGCGAGTACATCGGTTCCTGCTCGGTCATGGCCCGGTACGATGCTTCGAACTGTCGGGTGGTGTTCATCGGCGACGGCATCATGTTCGAGCGGGGCTCTGAGCAGGACCTTCGGCTTCTCGAAGCAGTTCACAAGTGGCTGAACCGGGATATCTGAAGACACTACTGAGGCGGGGGGCCGACGGTCTCCCCGCCCGCCCAACCATAGAACTAAAAAGCTGAGCCCGGAGTAGCCCGCAAGGGGGTTATTCAATGCCGTCCAAAAAGGCCACTATGTTCCGTGAGGCCATGCGCGAGTTCTGGGACTCCATCCCTAAACTCGTGGTAAACCTCGGTACCGCTTACCTGATCTATCTGTTCGGGATGAACGCGTTCATCCCTCTGGCCGATTCCCTCGGGCTTACCATCGGCGGTCTTGCCGTCTCGCAGGTCACCAGTGTCGTAGTGCTGTGCGCTATGACCCTTCTGGTATACAGGTCTCTGGGCGAGCTTCGCGACATCGCAGAGGCGCTGGCGAAGTTCCTTGCGGTCCAAGTGGGTGAGGACGTCACAGACGAGGAGGTCGAGGATTACAGGACGGCCATCCGGGGCCTCATCTCCGTGGGCGCGATTGTTGTCGCCCTATACTTCTTCCTGGGTATGCTCAGGGGGATCAACGTGGTCGTTGCCGGCGTGGTCTACATCTTCGCCGTCATCTACTGCATCATGCTGCTCCTGCGGACGGGTTCCGCTCTGGAGCGCGAGATAGGCGCGTGGGCTGAGGAGAAGGCCCGACGCCTCGATAGCAAGTGAACGGATACATGATCACATCTTATACTGATGTGGAGGTGCTTTGAGAAATGGCAGACCTGACAGCTAAGACATATGCTGAGGCCATGCGGGAGATCTTCGACAGCGTCCCGAAACTGGTGGTCAACCTACTGACCGCCTTTTTGATCTACATCTTCGGGAACAAGGTCTTCACGGCTATCTCAGCCAGGCTCGGACTGACCATCGCAGGGATCCAGGTGGTCCCAATCATCAACGCGGTGGTTCTACTGTCCATGATATACTTCGTGTACAAGTGCTTCGGAGAGATCCGAGACATCGCCGAGTCCTTCGGCAAGCTCATCGCCGTGAACATCGGCGGAGGCGTGATGGACGAGAGCGAGGTCAAGGACTACTCGTCCGCTATGCGCGGGATCCTGTACGCTATCGCCCTGACGGCGCTGTCCTACTTCTTCATGGACGTGCTCAACGGGGTGCATGGTATGCTTGCCGGCTTCGCCATGGTGCTTATCGTCATCATGGTCATCCTGCTTCTGTTCAAGTCAGTGAACGCTCTGAACCGGCAGTTCACCGCACTTGGCAAGCAGGCTGCGGACCAGATCCTCGCTGAGGCCGAAAAGTCCGCGAAGAAGTAAAGAATACACAGGAGGGCGATGACGTTGACGCTTGAGGACCACGCACAGGGTATCTTGACCCCGCTGGCCTTCATCGCGCTCGTCATCGCCCTCATTTCCTTTTTTGGGATGGTGGCCGCCGGTAACGTCCCCCCCAAGGTCCAGGAGGTCCCGACCTTGGCGAACGCGGTCGGCACCCTCAATGCCACCCTGACAGCACCTGTCGGCGAGACCAACATGCTCGCAGTCCTCGTTTTCGCTGGACTTCTGGTCATGATCATTTCGTGCTACATGATCAGTCGGGCGTCCTACAGGATTATCGAGGAGACCGTCGCGGCCATGGACATCGAGTATGATAGCGAGACCGTCGACGAAGAGGACGATAAGAAGTAAACACTCCCCCTCAGGAAAGTATATAATGCGGCTACCGTGCCCGCCCTTCTCAACGAGGTTTAGGTATGTACGACGCCGAGCATCAGTTGGAGTGTGACGATGCACCTTTGAAGGAGCGCATCTGTGAGGCGTACGATTACTGCGCCACTCTAACCGGCGGGCTCGAAGGCGAGTACAATCTCCGTGTGCTCCCCAAGGATGAGTTCCTCCAGGCACAGAAAGAGGACCACGGTATCAGCGATGGCGAGCTCCGCCGTATGGGGTACTTCATTGACCGAGGTAACCATGTGGGTATTGCATACAAGGACGAGGCCCTCCTATGCGGAAGTGGGCGATCCGCCACCGTCCGTTGGGCTGTCCACGAGGTCCAGGGACATGGTTACATGTTCCAGAACACAGGTGTCGGACATGCCATGAAGGAGGCGTGGGACGACGATGACCGCTATAACACGATATTCCACTCGTGCAACACCTCCGGCGAGGGTTTCGCTACATGGATGGATCACAAGTATGTAGCGAGTCGCGGATTCCTCGGTAAAGTAGGTGAGCTCTTCGAGCGGTACGAGGAATGGCTAGGAGCTCTCTTTGGTGAGAACCGGGAGTACTGGATCGGTTCCAAACAGTGTCGGAAGATCGAAAAAGAGTTCGGGGAACGAAATGTGGCCGTTGCTTACCGAATGGCCCTTGACGTTGACATGGACCTTGATGCTCCCATTGATGAACTTGAATCACACATTTCCCGACCAGGTAACAATGCCGACAAGCGGTTCGCCTTCATTTCATCCCTCAAGAACCCGGGCATCGATAAGGATGACACAGAGGGATTCGAGACCTATGCCCGTGAGCAGCTTGCCTCCCTCGGTCAATGAGCGTATTCAAATCTTCCGTTTGTGCTCATTTAGGATGTATTTATCCTCCCATTTCTCGGCGGTCTCTTCGTCGACCTCCGGTGAGGATTCTTCATCCTCACGTCCGAAAGGCATCACAGACCGTCTCCATACAAGTCCAAGAAAGAACCCTGCCAGAAGTCCCCCGAGATGCCCTTCATACGCTATGTTCTCGGCGTGACCGTACACGCCGGCAGTGTCCAGTGCAAGCCAAATCCCGCCAAGCACGATGACAGGTAGAGGTGCTCCCCAATATACGATCAGCGTCGGCTTCATGGCAGCGATTGCGCCTACGACACCCCTTGCAGCTCCTGAGGCACCAAGTACCCTTACATGCGGATACACCTGCATGACCGCTATGCTCGAGGCAAGTTCAGCGATCAGCAAAATCGCAATGAAACGACGGGTCCCTGCTATCCTCTCAAGGATGAAACCGAAGAGGATGAGCGGAAAGAGGTTGTGGAGAAGGTGCTCTCCCGATGAGTGGATGAACATCGACGTCAGGAGCGTCCATGGCCGCTGTGAGACCAGTTCGCCCTTGAACGCAAGAATGTCGGTCAGGGGCGGGTGGACCGTCTGCGCGATGAACATGACGATCAGTACCGCTCCCAGGCCGAGGAAGGCGCCTTTCACATCCCCGGAGGTGCATGGTTCCTTGATAAACGTTTTGTCGCTTTGTTTAAAAGGCAACAACAACCTTTATATACTAGTTACTACTATATAGTAGTAAAGGGCTCACCCATGGAATCGTACGCCTTGGTATTGGACTGGGACCAGACACTTTCTCCAGTCTATATGCAGGAGCCCCTCCTCGAGCATATGGGCAATGAGCCCGCCCAGTACTGGAAGCAGGTCAAGGAGTACGATAAGAAATACGCTCACGGGGAGTCGTTCCTCCGCGTGTTCCTGGAGGAGCCCGAGTACCAGGGAATGACCCGCAAGGACCTTGAAGATGCCGCCCAGAAGGTGCCCTACTTCGAGGGTGTCAACGACTTCTTCAGCGACCTCAAGGCCTATGCCAAGGAGAAGGACATCGACCTCAAGATCTACATCGCTTCTACCGGTCATAAAGAAATGGTAGAGGCCTCCGAACTCGGCAAGTACTTCGATGGAGTATACGGAGCCGAGTTCACTTACAAGGGCGACAAGCCCGTGGACGTTGCTTCGGTCCTGCCCCCAGAGGCGAAACCCGGGGCGCTCAAAGACATCAGTGTCAAGGAAGGCATACCTCTCGACAACTTCATCTACTTCGGTGACGGATTCTCCGACCTTCCCGCGTTCCACCTCGTGAACGAGCACGGAGGCGCATCTGTTTGCGTTGGTGAAAAGGAGGAGTACGGACGCCAAGCAACCTACTGGGAGAAGCCTGATTTCACGAAGCTCACAGGTCTCGTCAAGGACATTATAGAGAGCGATGCGAGCTCAAGGAAGACCGCCGAGGCTCCGCAGTCGCTGCCTGTTGGTTACTTCGCTCAATAGGATAACAGAGATTACGCTATTGATACAAAGGACTAGTCGTTCCTATCGAGCAGATGGTTCGTGTTCACAAACCGCGCCTTATCCAGGTCCGCCTCGATCTCGATCCAGCCCGTCTCATCCAGACGGCAGGTACCGTTCTCCATCACGACGGATGATCCCCCGTTCTCCGTGAGATACATACCACCGGATCTGTTCCCACCGTTCGAGAATAGCACCATCTTGGTACCTGTCCTGCGCATGATTGTGCGCAGGTTCCCCTCGAATAGGTCCGGCGAGTTAGGCCAGTAGGCCGGGATGAGCATGATATCAGGATTGAAATCGTCCACCTCGCTGTAGAGCGACTTCTCACGCCCCTTGCGCATGATGTGATTGGTCTCGATACAGATCGGGGTCGAATAGCGCACACCGTCGAGCTCCATGTTCCCTTCCCATCCCTCAGGCGCTTCGAACACCTTGTTCTCGTTGGAACCAGTGTAGAGCTTGAACTTGTCGTGGTGCCTGACCTCTTCACCATCCTTGATGCAGACAAGCGAATTGTAGAGCTCATCACCGTCCTGGCGCGCTGTCCCAAGGAAGAGCGTAAGGTTCTTCTCCCGCGAGATGTCATAGACCTCTTTCGGGACCGGAGCGTTCTTCTCGAAATAGGGTCGTGCTACTTCGGGTGAGCGCTCGAACACACCGTCCTCGTACTGCATCACGAGCTCAGGTGTGAGCACAACAGCATCGGTAGGGAATCGCTCGTCGTAGAGGATGTCCATGAGCTCGTCCCGGTCAGTGCAGTTCACGACGACGTACCGTTCCATCCGGCAAATCGTGCTCATTAATCCCATACTTAAGCATTCCCTTTCGGCGTCAATGTTCTTGCTGGAACGAGGTTAACGTTGACTCCCCCCTTTCTAGGGGCATAAGAAACAGCCCCGCCCGGGAAGGCGGGGAAAGGGGATATCCCATGCCGGGGAAGCATGGGGGGGTACGGAACAAAGTTGTCACTAGGGGGTAGTGTATATAAAACTTATCTTGGGGGGATCAATCCCTGGCTCTGCCCGTCATCGGCACGAACCGGACGTCGAGAACGTGCCGACTGGTCACCTTACCATCTTTCTTCTCGACAACTGTGAGTGTCTGGTAGAGCCGCGGGTCCCCGAGCGGGAGAACGATCCTTCCCCCATCGGCGAGCTGATCCACAAGCGACGGCGGAACATGGTCAACTGCGCAGGTAATAATGATAGCATCGTAGGGGGCGTTTTCTTCCCAGCCGTCATACCCGTCCGCATTGAGCACATGGACGTTTTCAAATCCCTCATTCTTGAGCGTAGAATGTGCCCTTATTGCGAGCGCTTCGATGATCTCGACGGTATAGACCTCCGGCACGATGGTCGCGAGGACTGCGGCCTGGTAGCCTGAGCCTGTACCTATCTCCAGCACCTTCTCGTCCCCCTTCAATCGCATCTCCTCGGTCATGAGGGCGACTATATAGGGCTGGGAGATGGTCTGACCATGCCCGATGGGTACCGGGCGGTCCTCGTAGGCATAATCGCGAACATCCCCGGGAATGAAGCGATGGCGTAGCACCGAGCGCATGGCGGCCAATGTCGCCGGATCGCTCACCCCCCGTCGTTCAACGGTCTCGGTCACGAGCAGGTCGCGTTCCTTGGTGTAGGCCGTTTCCTGAGGGTCTCCGGTAGGTGAAGGAACAGGAAGCTGTTCAAGCGTCGATGACGGTGAGGTAGACGGTGGCGCTGGTGTCAGCACAATGGGCGTGTCCCCCGGCATGAGCACGATCCGCGATGGTTCTTCCAGCAGATATGGGAGAGAAAGAAGCACGAGCATAACAGAAAGGACCACAACCACTGACCTGTCCCCGCCCATAGGATAGACTAGCACGTGAACACACAAAAAGATAATGGAAGGGGCCCGGTTAAAGGCCCCTTCATACTAACGGTTCAGGCACCGTACCCGTTGAACGGCCCGTCGACATCCTCGTAGAGGCCGCTGTTGTCGGTGAGCCACTCGTGAACGGCCCTCATACCGCTCCTGACCGCTCGCACCGGAGCAGCGGCCATGCTCTCGACGGTATCGAGGAAGGCTCCCTTCTTACCGAGGACCTTGCCGTCGATGATCTTGTCGATCTTCTCACCGGCGACGTCCTTGTAACCCCCGGTCTGGAGTTCCTTGAGACCGGCCTCCATGCGGTCACGCTGCCCCTCGAAGGCGGGGGCTAACCGCACGTCCACGTAGGACTTGCCGAACCACGCGCCGTACACATCGATCTCGCCACCCTCTCCACGGATGGTCTGGTAGGTGTACTTGCCCACGTGGTGGGTCCGGACCTCGTACTGGTCGAAGAACTTGCCGGCCAGCGCGTCCACGTCCTCCACCTTGCCCTTGACGGAGCCTAGTCGCTCAGTGGCACTGTAGCCCATGTGGGCCATGATGCCGCCCTCGACGCCGGCCACCTGTCCGTCCACGCGGTAGGAGAGCGGGTTCTCGAAGGTCTCGAATGTGTACCCCTCGGCCCCGTGCTCCTTGGCCCACATGGTGAACACCGAAATGCCGAGCCCGTCGATGAGAGCGCCAACCTCATAGATGGCCTCCTCCTTCTTCACGACCTGCTCGGGCTGCGGGATAAGTGGCATGACTACCTTCTCGATTATCCCGTCGTGGTAGATGTCGAACCCACGGTCGACCGAGTTGCGGGTGATGTTCTTACCGACACCCACCTTGCCCTCGGGAACGTCCTGGATGACCATGACACCCTGTGTGGCCATGAGCGGCGATGTAGGACCGCTGCCCAGGCTCGACACGGTCTCGTGGAGGTCGAACACGATGGTGGGCTTGAAGTCCTCGAGCACCGCCTGAGTGGCCAAGACCTCTTCGGACTTGGACTCCTCGTTGCGGCGACCATGGGTCCCGTTGATGTCGCTCCACCAGCGGCCCTTGTCGAGCGGCCAAAGTTCGCCGTTACCGTCCAGGTCAACGAACTTCCGGCCCTGGTGATCGTAGCCCTCGGCGTCAATGCACGGGACCACTGCGATGTAAGCGTCCTCCAACAGGCGCTCCATCATGGGGGTCTGCGGATCGGCGATCTCCCGGAGGATCTCCAAGGTCGCCAGAGGTCCCGCGACCTCGCCACCGTGGTGGCCTGCAGTGATGAAGATGCGCTTCTCAGCGTCGGGATTGCCCGCGTAGACCACGTGCATGTCCCGCTCGTCCGACTGACCGATGATCTCGTGCTTGAGACCCGGGTTGGACTCGAGGACCTCATTGAGCCGCTCCTCGTAATCCTCATAGGTCTTGTTGGCATGGAGGTCCTTGGCATCGGACTGGATGGCGAAGAGGTCGCGGTCGCTCATTCTTCATCCCCCCTTTCGATGGTCATGATACCTCTATCCTGGTCGCTGACCTCCCATTGTTGGGCGAGCGCCATGCGATGATACAGCGCGGTGAACGGGGCGAGGCCGACCTCACGAGCGTCGTTGAACGCGTTGATATAGGCCTCCTCCTTCGTGTCGTACTTCAGCATCAGCTCCTCCATGTGCTCGAGCCCGGCGTGGCGCACCTGTTCGGCGCCCACGATGCGCTCGTGGAGGGTATCGACACCGGCGATGAGCTCTTTCGTGTGCTCGGCCATGCGCTTGTTCTTCTGCTTCTCGATGAGCTCGGTGGAGGCGATCATGTTACCGCCGATGGCTGCCTGGAAGGGTTCCAGGGCCGCCAGCCCACCGCTGAACACGCCGCTGATACCTCGATAGAGGAAGAAGGCGCCCAGACCGTCCGAGAAGACCCTGCTGATCTTCCAGCCCTTGGTATACTGAGCTTCCTCGGTGTAGTGCTGGAGCTTGTTGCCCATCAGGATGGTGTCCTTTGCGTAGTCCACGAAATGGGTGGTGATGGCTGACATCTGCTCGTCGCTCAGCTCCACGGGGCTGCGCACGGACAGCTTCACATTCGCATCCTCGCGGTCGTTGAGGAGGAAGTACATGTCCGGGGACTCGTCAACATAGACCGAGTAGCCCTCCTTCGTGGGCAGGAGATAGATGGGGACTTCGCGTACGAGCTCTTCCCGCTCTTCAGGGGCTATGCTGTCAGGTGCTTGGTGGATTTCGAAGGTAGATGTCTTCTTCTCGATGCCCAGGTCGTAGTTACCGGTCACGAACTTCATGAAGCCATTTCCAGCGTTCTTGATGGCCTCGAAGAAGCCCTTCTTCTCCCGGTTGGCCTCCTTGAACTTCTCGTGATAGAACTCCTTGGCCTCGGTGAACTCGAGTCGTCCGGCCTCCTCTTCCATGGCCTGGTAGATCTCCTTCTCGGTGCCATGAAGGTCCTGGAAGTACTCACCTAGCTGCGTGACCTTCCCATTGAGCGCGGCGTCCTCGCCGTTGATCGCTTCAAGACCCAGTGTGATGTCCTCAGCGATCTGCTTGCGCTCATCGCAGCCCTTTAGGTCGTTCTTGAGGTACTTGTACCCGCCGTAAAGGTCGCGAGCGCCCCAGTAGCCCATGAGCGGTGACTTCGTCAGAATAGCGAGCCCGCCAAAAAGGGCCCCGCCAATGAACGATTTGATCGCAGGGAGCTTGCCCATGTGGCCTACTACATCGGCCTTGAGCGCCTCGTTCCCGAATCCCTTGGCCGCGTACTCTTTACAGTCGGCGAGCTCTCCATCGCTCATTTCCTTGTAGGAGTACACCTCAAGGTCCAGGTCGATGGTGCCGCCCTCAGAGTACCCCTGGACCTCTCTGATGACATTGTCCGCGTTCAGCGGGATGTACATCTCAGGCCCTTCAATCGTGGGTAAACAGTAACCTACAATATTACCTTCGATATCCATGACTATATCCCCTTGGCGGATTCGAGCAGGACCGCCGCTATATAAGGTTTTCTCTTACAGAAAACGGGTCCATTTAGCCGTACGGGGCGCTACTTATGACGGTCGTCGGCGACCGATTGACGGCCGGGCCCGATACGCACTCAATCATCGGCTTCCCAAGAGCAAGCGTCGGGTTCGCCCTTCACAACGAGAACAGGGCAACAGGCGTCATCGATAACACGTCCGTGTCCGATCCCCTTGGTGAGGAGGAAGCCCAGTATACCACGCGATTCGTACGGCATGATGACCAGGTCGGGTTTCCGTTCCTTGCACTCCTTGACTATCTCGGCTTCCGACGATCCGTGTCGTACGATGATCTCGTAGGCGACGCCGGTGCCCCGCAGCTTCTTCTTGAGCTTGCTGGTCGTGGTGCGTGTGAGATGGTCCAGCTCATCGTCCACTTCCCGGTGCATGTCGATGGGCGTGGGCAGCCCGTCCAGGAACTCGTCATCCACAACGTGGAAGAACTCGATCTTGGCCCCCATATGCTTGGCAATAAACACGGCCCAGTCCTCAGCCCGGCGCGAGACCATGTCCCCGGTGATAATGCAGAGTATCCGTGTCACGTTGTGCGGCATGGCGTTTCTCCCTCAGGTCCTTCGTTATCTGTGAGCATGATGATGATCCCTCATGTGAAGAGCAGGTTGACGTAGAGCATGGATGTGATGAGCGTGATGAGCGTGAGCGGTATGCCGTACTTCATGAACGCCCTGAACGAGACGGGATACCCCTCTCGCTCGGAAAGGCCCGCCACGACTATGTTCGCTGATGTACCGATGAGGGTCGCATTGCCCCCGAAGCATGCACCCAGCGAGAGAGCCCACCAGAGACCGTCGTTCCCAATACCAGTGTGCAGTGATTGTACGACAGGTATCATGACCGCTGTGTTCGGGATAGCACCGAGAAGGCCGGAGAGCGCCCCTCCGATCCCGATGATGAACGGGATGAGGACCGATTCCATCGAAAGCCCCAACTGGAGCTCACTACGTGCCATTTCGGCCAATTGCAGGAACCCTCCCGCGAGCGAGTCAGATATCCCTATCTCCTCCAGCACTCCGACGACGACGAACAGTCCCGCGAAGAACACCAGTGTGCTCCATTCTATGTCACGCATGGCTTGTTCGGGCCTGATCTTTGTAAGGAGGAGGAGCGCTGTGCCTCCGCTCAAGGCCACCAGATAGGACTTGAGTTGGAGCTCTTCGTGGAACATGAATGCCAGGAGCGTGATGAAGAAGATGATCAAGCATCTATTGAGCTTGGACGTGTCCCTTCGCCTGAAGCGACGTCTGCATTCCCGGATGCACTCGGGGCCGATTTCCTCATTGGGTATCTGGTCGCGGAACATGTACCTGATGTATCCTAGTAGAACTATGACATTGATCGCAACGATCGGTCCCAAGTTCACCATGAACTCCATGAAGGAGAAGTCGGTGGCCGTACCTATCATGATGTTCGGAGGATCGCCGATAAGTGTCGCCGTCCCGCCGATGTTCGAGGCAAAGGCCATGGCGAGGAGGAACGGCATGGGATTGATGTCCATGAGCATGGTGATCTCCAGCACCACGGGGCAGAGGAGCATGACCGTGGTCACGTTATCAAGGAATGCTGAGAGGACCGCGGTCGTCACCACTAGCACTACCAACAGCCGCCAGAGGCTCCTTCCTGAAAGAGAGAGGACACGTAGTGTCAGCAGTTCGAAGAAGCCTACCTTCTCGACGACCGACAGGATGAGCATCATCCCCAATAGAAGGAGGATCGTATCCATGTTCACCTTGGCGAGCGCGACATCGGGTGGCAAGTAACCCAGGTTGACGAGGAGGAGCGCACCCAGAAGTGCAGCTACGGTCCTATGCATAAGGTCGAATGCGATGAAGCCGTAGGTCGCAATGACTATAGCGAGCGGTACGATGAAGGAAAGCTCGAATCCCAACTCATCTCGCCGCCCTTGAGGAGGTGGTATAGGTTAATACGTTTTTCCCCGGGCCCGGAAAATCGAAGGATCCAACGGTCAATATATCTCACCCTGACACGTCACCGTTCCCTGCCTGGGGGCCTGCCGGAGGGTCTACTCGTCGAACTTGATGCGCTGAACAGTAGCGCCGCGGTACCAGATGATCTTGCCTTCGACCTCAAGGACAGTGTTTCCACTGCCATCAAGTGCCTTGAGCCGTCCCTTGGTCTCACTGAGGTCGTTGCCTTTCCAGTGGATAAGGGTCACCTGGGTGTCCAGCATGTTCGCGAGGAAGTTAATAGGCATGGGCATGGATGGGCCTCTGTCCCGGTCCCGCGAACCGCGGTCGAAACGGCGGCCCCCACCGCCACGACGGTCATCGTACGACCGCTCCTTCCTTACAGGGTCCCCCCAGTTGATGGTTTCACCCATGATGAACGCCGAGGCGATTATCCTTTAAATATGGAACTGAGGGACATTCAGCCCTACTTGTCCTGTTCCGGAGGGCGTTCCAGATGGATGTTATCCCGGCATCGGCGGTAGTACTCGACCATTCTTCGCGTGTCGCCCTGCTCCTCGCTGATCCGGGCGAGTTCGTAGAGCGCTACCGTGTTCTTCGGCTGGAGCGCGACGACCCTTTCAAGGTGAAAGACGGCCTGGTCGATCATGCCCTTGTGACGAAAGGCGACACCGAGGTTCACGATGGCCTCTACGTTATTGGGCTCCTTCTCCAACACCTTCGAGTAGAGCTCGATCTGACGGTCGTATAGCGAGGTCTGCTCCTTCTCAAGGAACTCCTCGCGCCACTTGGGTGGGCTGCCCCAGTTCGCTGATTTGGAATAGCGACCATAGTCCCAGGACATGCTCCTGTAATCACGCATACCTTCGGGCATCTTGGCCGTATGTGCAGGCCACGAACCGCCCGCCCGCTGTATGTAGGCCCTGGTCCCGTAGAGCTTCCCGAGGTTGAGCAGTACCGTCTTGTTCTCAGGTGATATCCCCTTCGCTTTCTTTAACGCCTTCTCGGCCTTGTCCTCGTCACCGATGTGGTGGAAAGCGAGCCCGATGTTGTTCCAGAGGGCCACATCGGACCTGTCCATGACTATACCACGCTCATAGCGCTTCCTGGCGGCCTGATAGTCCCCGAGCAAGAAGTGGACATTACCCATCATGAGATAGACGCGCGATGTGACCACCTCGTCGAACTCCTCCTTAGTCATCCCCTTCTTCAACGCCATTACCGATTCTTCATTGTTCAGGAAGTCGGTGACTATGTACTGTTCGATGTGACGGCTCTGACCGTACTCTAGAACGTCAGGGATGTTCAGGTTATTGTAGAGGTGCTCCAGTGCTTCCGCCAGTCCTTCGGTCTCGAACTGCGTGTCCGAGAGGTCCTTTGGCGTCGTCCCCTCGTAAACGACGAACTTCTTCTTCCCTTTCTTACTGTAGACAGTCGTCACCCAGAGCGCGACGACGATAAGGACCAGGAACGGCCAGATGAGCACTTGGATAGGACGGTGCCTGATCATAACGGATATCCGGTCAACACCTTCGGTGCGCCCGAGCACCATCTCGAAGCACGAGTATCGCAACTCATCATCGTCGAGGATCATCTCGCAGGCGGTGGCGCCGTCGATGGGATCCCAGAGCGAGAGCTCGTCCGCCACCTTGAGGAGGCACTCGTTCAGTTCCTGGCCCGTGAGGGCCCCGCACGACTCGGCGGACTCAAGGGCCTTCACTTTTGTGGTGTTGACACGAGGCTTGCCTTCCCGCCACTGTCCACGCGTGCACCGTCCTTTCTCACCGCTCCACTCGTCGATAGAGTCATCGCCACAGCAGCGACCCTCATGCCACTCGCCCTTCATGCATGTGCAAGCGAACTCATCAGCGTCACCGTCATCGTTAGCGCATTGCTCGCACCAGGTCTCGTTCCCCAGCGGACAGGTCGTCCCGTCGCACACGACCTCGCAGCGTCCACCCGCACATTTTGCGCATCCTTCACAGACAGGCTTCACAGCACCATCCTCGCACCGGCCGCTAGCGTAGCAGAACGATTCTCCAGCGGTACAACAGGCACTATCGAGCCAGATCCCGTCCCGACAGGTCTTGCAGAAGGACTCTGCGTTGTCGATCCAATTACCTTCCTGGCAGTGTCCGGACAGGCCGCACCAGGACTCGAGGAAGTCATCGCCGCAGCACTTCCCTTCGTACCAGGCGCCGTTCCGGCAAAGGCAGGTCTGCTCGTCACCATCGCCATCAGCACTTGCGGAAGCACAGACGTTCCAAGCACAGCAACCCGAATCACAATCGGTGTTCTTGTTGCACGCGCACTCCTCGGGAAGGGTGGTGATGTTCCAGTTCGCGCAGTCCCATGAGAAGCACGTCTCGGAACGGGTCATCCCCACGAAGAACGGGTCCTCCACACAATCCCAAGCTGCGCACGCCCGCCCTCGCCATGCAACGCACTGGTAGCGGTAGCAGACCTCCCGGTCATTGGAGGCCGGAATATCCCCTGCCGTGCAGTCCCAGATTCGGCACACGTCGTCGAACCACGATGTGCAGTTCATGGTGTCGCACGAGGATAGGTCGTCGCTGGAGGGGATGTCCCCGTCGGTGCAGTCCCAGGACCTGCACTGGTCCTCGTTCCACAGGGTACATTCAAAGATATCGCAGGTCTCCTTGTCGTTCCCGGCAGGCATATCGACCTTGGTACAATCCCATTTCTCGCACGAGCCCCCTTTCCAGGATGTGCAAGAGTAGACATCGCAGGTCTCGTGATAGCGGGCCTTGGGAAGGTCCAGGCTCGTGCAGTTCCACTTGTCACAGAGCTCTTCGTTCCATGTGACGCACTCCCAGGTGTCACAGGTCTCCTGGTCCCTGCCAAAGAACTCCTCAAGATACATCCGGTTCTCGGTGCAGTCCCAGCGGGCGCAGTTCATTGGAGCGCAGCGGTCCACTTGTGAGATCAGATAGGTCGGGAAGGCCCGGTCGCCTAGATTCTGACCGAGCGTGAGGATCAGGACAAGGTAGAATACCATCACGGTCATACGTGCTGGGACCGCGCTCCACCTGCTCATGCATGGACAGAAGCGGACTTCATTTATATGTATAATCCCGGAGCGGGGCGGCTTCGCGAAAGGTGGGGGGAAAGAAAGAACAAGTCCGCCCGGGCCGGGTGGTCCGGGCGGATGTCCTACTAGCTCTTAGTCGCTCTATTCGAGGTTGCCTACGTCGATGCTGTCCTCGGCCCCGAAGTCCATATCGGGGATCTCAAGGTCATCCTCAGGGATCTCGGGGATCTCTAGGTCCGTGTCGTCACCGCTTACCACGTCAAGCTCATCGATACCGGTGAGGTCCAGATCGTCCTCAGTGACCGGTTCCGTGGGCATGTCTGCGGGCGTCTCGGTAGCGGCCGGAGCCGTCGTTGCCGCAGGTGCATCGGACGTTGCAGGAGCGGGCGGTGCCTTGGTGGCCGCTGGCGGCTGCTTGGCGCCCCCTCTCTTCCCGCGACCAACACACCCGGCGGTCATCGCCAAGCACACGATCAGGCCCAATGCCAATAGGGTGTACACGGTGCTCCGTTCCATCTCAGGCACCCCCTTCTGCGGCCTTGGCCGCCTTGACCTTGGCTACCAGCGAGATCCTCAGGGCGTTGAACGTCTCCCGGGCCTTTGCAGCATCGTCGAGGGCGCCGTCAAAGTCCTCGGCCTTGGCCTTCTCTTCCGCACTCTTCAGCAGTTCCCTAACCTGCTTGGCCTGCTCCTTCTCGGCGGAAATGTCAACGCCGCGTTTCTCCAGGGCCAGTGCGGCACGATGGAGCCTTACGAGCGGGCGGTCCACCTTCTTCACGAAGGCGCGGATAGCTCCGCCCTTGCCGAATAATGTGCGGCGCTTCATGGCGGCCTTTAGCGCGTGGAGCTTGCGGTTCGCTGCGCGCAGGTTCCCGAGCGCCTTGCCGTACTTACCGGCCTCGAGGTTGGTACGGGCTGCTTCGATATCAGCGTCGATCTTGGTTAGCCGGGCCCGCTCCTTGACAGTGTCCAGGTCACGAGCATCAGCAGCATCGAGGAAACCGTGCACCTTGGCCGAGGCAATGTCGGCCTGTGCTAGGAACTTGGTTGCCATGGCCTTACGTGCCTCGCGTTCGAACACGCGCTTTAGCTCAGCACCCTTCTTCTTGACGTCTTGGGCCGCCTTGGTGATAGCGGCCTTGTCACCGCTGTTGAACGCCTCAGTGAGCGCTGCCCGGGCCTCCTTGACCTCAGCGAGCTTGGGATCCACGGCGGACGTGTCGAGCCCCTCTGCTTTCGCACGTGCCACGAGCCGTTCGGCGAGCCTGACGTGGCGGTCGAATGCAGCAAGGCGACGGGCGGCCACGCGGAGCGCCACCATCTTCTTGAGCTCGTCCAGCCTACCCTTGTTCTCTTCGAGACGTGCTTTGGTGTAGGGGATGATACCCTTTCGCTGCAGGAGCGGGAGTACCTTCAAACCTTCCTTCTGGAACTCGATGACGGCCTTCCCAACGGCCGCACCCTTCAGTTTTATTGCCTCCTTGTCGCCATCCTGAGCAGCGTCCTCAAGCTCCTGGACGGCGTCGATGAAAGCAGCACGCTTGTCGATGAGCGTGGTCACGTCCTTGCCCTTCTCCTTGGCGAAGGAGATGAGCGCTTGGGCGCGGAGGTCCATCTCGAGGAGCTTGGCCTTGACTGCCAGGAAAATGACGACAGATGCGTCATTTGTGAAGACCTCGTCCTCCTCCTCGATTGCGGTGACCTTCACATCGTTGACCTCCTCGACAGCGACCTCCTCTTGAGTGAGCTCGCCGGCGTCATAGGCTTCGGTAAGTATACCGCTCGCGTCGTCGGCGGTTAGCTCACCCTGTGCCACGGCCTCTCTCAGGAGCCCGGCGACGTCCTCGCTCTCCAACTCCTTGGCCTTGTGTGCCTGTACCAGGATCCAACGCAGGTCCTCCCGCTTGAGGTGGCCGAGCTTGTGTCCTTTTGCGAGTATGAAGCGAAGGTCGCTTCGTCGCAGTTCACCGGCCTTGTAGCCATTGATGATGAGCCATTTGAGGTCCGCACGTGTAAGATGGCCGTTCTTGTACATGGCGCCCGTCAGTTCAAGTAGGTCCGATCGCTTGAGCTCGCCGGCCTTGTAGGCCGCGACCACGAGCTCCTTGAGGTCCTCCTTCGTGAGCACTCCGGCCTTGTGCGCTGCACCGAGCATCTCGCGAACGTCATCGCGGGTGAGCTCGTCGTTCTTGTAGGCATTGATGATGAGCCAACGCACGTCAGCGCGGCGCAGGTGCTTCTCCTTGTACATGTTGAAAACTAGCTCGCGCACATCGTCGCGGGTGAGCTTGCCTTCCTTGTAGGAGTTGACCAGCAACCACCTGAGGTCCGCTCGCGTGAGCACACGACGGGCGTACATGCGCGCCAGTACCCTGCGTACATGGATGCGAGTGAGCTTCTTGGCGACGTACGCTTTCGTGATCGCCTCCTTTACAGCAGCTCGGTCGAGCTCGCCGTCCACGACAGCATCGCTTAAAGTGTCACCCGCGGTATCCGCGGACGAGTCATCGGTCACGGTCTCGACTGCTGCGTCCGCACCCTCTTGGGCCAATCCGACAGGTACAGCTCCGAGGAGCAGTGCGAGCATTAGCACTGCAAGTAGCTTGTTCATTTTCATAGGACCGACTTATCTGGTAATAAATAAAAAGGTGACGCTGCGGAGATGCGGCGGCGCCACGATTCACGTCCAGTCAAGTTATACGGGGAGGTCCAGGTCTTCCGTGTCCACTTCGTAATCGCCTGTGTCCACCTTCGCACCGTCTCCATCGGTCTCCACACTGACGTCACCAGTGTCCACATTGACATCATCGCCGCTGACGTCGACCTTGACATCACCAGTGTCCACATTGACATCATCACCGCTGACGTCGACCTTGACGTCGCCCGTGTCCACTTCAACATCCTCACCGCCCGTGCAACCAGCGGCCAATACAAGGCCGATGATCAGCAGGGCAAGAAATCTCTCATTCTTCATGCTACGATGAGAATAATATAAGAATAAAAAGGCGACGCCGCGGGCCGAAGCCCGCGACGTCTAACTTATTCAACTGGTCGACGTCTTTAGAAGTCGCCCATTCCACCGGTGTCGTAGTCACTACCACCGGTATCATAGTCGCCAGTGTCGTAGTCGCTACCACCGGTGTCATAGTCGCCAGTGTCGTAGTCGCTACCACCGGTATCATAGTCGCCAGTGTCGTAGTCGCCGGTGTCGTAGTCGCCGGTGTCGTAGTCGCCGGTGTCGTAGTCGCCGGTGTCGTAGTCGTCGGTGTCTACGTCAACACCATCGTCGCTGGTGGTCACGTCCACGTCGTCGGTGTCTACGTCAACACCATCGTCGCCGGTGCTCACATCAGCGTAGTCGGTGTCTACGTCAACACCATCGTCGCCAGTGCTCACATCAGCACCGCTGGTGTCTACGTCAACACCCTCGTCGTCGATGATCACATCTGCGTTGTCCGTATCTACGTCCGCACCATCGTCGAAGTCCTCGTCGGGTACATCGATAACACCTGAATCGTCGTCAGTCATGTCCGGTGTCTCGTAGTCGTCGTAACCGTAGTCGCTGAGGTCCTCGTCGCCGATGCCCTCGTCAGTCAGAGGGATGCAGAACTCCACTTCGCAGTAGAAGTCCTCGCCGCAGTCATCGTCGACCTGGCACTCGGGATCTTCCCCCTCGTCGACGTACTCGTCACCAAGGTCCTCCCCACCAACGTACTCGCAGATGCCGTCGAAGCACAGCTCGCCCTCGAGACAGTCCTCATCTACAACACATCCCAGTTCACCGAACTCGTCAAAGACCTCACCGGACTCGTCGAAGTAGTCCCCGGCCTCGTCCAGAAGGTCTTGAGCCTCATCGGCGAACTCCTGTTCGAGCTCCTCGTCGATTAGATCCTCAGCGTCGTCGAAGATGTCCTCGACATCGTCAGGTAGTTCGACGAAGTCGATGTCCTCGCCCTTGCATGCAGAGATGCAGATGTACTGCTCCTCGGGATCGTCGATGTCCCCGCAGAGGTTGTCGCAGTCCTCCTCGGAGATGAGTTCTTCCTCAGGGAAGTCCTCGTCACCGTAGCCGCTGCACACGCACTCGCCATCAAGGCACATGGGCGTGTCCATACCGATGGCCATGGGGCACTCGAGGTTTCCACAGTCGTCGTCGGCCTGACACTTCTCGAGCTCAGCCTCGATTAGCTCGACCGGTTCGGCGGGCTTGTGATCCTTCATCCACGCGTCGCGCTTCCGCTCAACGCACTTCTGGATGCAGATGTTCATCTTGGCAGCACCAGCACGCATCTCACCGGCCATCTTGACGGCGGCCTTGGCGAGGTCCATGCCCTGACCGAACTCATTCGCACCCTGGCGAGCCTCCTTGACTGCACCGTAGAGAGTCGGCTCGTCCTCAGGACCGCCCATACCGGGGCGGTTGGCAGCTAGCGCCTTGGCCTTCTGCCTGATCTCCACGCACTTGGGCGTCTTGAACGCAGGGTGCATAGGTCTCAGACATTCGGGAGGGATCTGGGGCAGACCGGTGGCGGGCTGCTCCTTGGGAGGTTCTTCCTTTGGAGGCATCTCCTTGGGAGGCTGCTCCCCACCGTACTTACCGGCCTGACCGGAGAACTTCCTGGCAGCCGTACCGAGGTCTATGTTGAGCTTGTCAGCACAGTCCATGGCACACTCGGCTTTTGCCCTCTTCATGTCGAACCTGTCACCAGGCTTTCCGGGGCGCTCGGCGCGCTTACCGATACCAGGCGGTGCGATGCACTTGGTCATACACTTGGCCTTGTTCTTCTCGCCCTTGCACTTCTCCTGACACTTCTTCATGTGCTGGGGCGGGACCATATGCTTGGCCACGGCCTTGATTCGGCACTTCTCCATGCACTGCATGTGCTGGAAGGGCTTACCCTTGAACTTGGAACACTCGTCAGCACAACCGCCAAGCTTGACAATGGTCTTCGGGCGCTTGGCAGCGCACTTGTAGGTGTAGGCCTTGGCCGCCTTCTCGCAGCCCTCCTCGCACCTTGCGAAGCAGAGCTCAGGCTTGCACTCCTCGACCTTCACGCAATCGCGCTTGATCTCATCACCCTCGCGCGTCACCTTGCAGCGCTCGCGTGTGATGCACACGTCCTTGGCGTTCGCGCACTTGCGCTCACAACCGTCGAAGCACTTGTTGGCAACCTTGTGGGCCTCGCCCTCGCACTTGCGCTTGTTCTCGTGCAGCTGACCCTCCTCAAGGGACTCGTCCTCGCACTTTTCGAGGCAGCCCTTCCTGTCGCGGGCGAACTTGCACTTGGCAGCGCAGATGTTATCGGTGAGACCAGGGCGGAAGAACCGCTTGCCCAGACACTTGGGGACGCACTGTTCCACACCCTCCTGGCACTTGGATTCGCTGGACTGCTGACAGAAGTCGTTGCAGTCATCGATCTTTGCTTCGCACTCTTCCGAGAACATCTCGGCCTCTGCCTCGCAGTTCTCGATGGATGATTCGGCCTCCTCCTGGATGGCACCACACTCGTCGAGGCACAGGCCATACTCGACGTCGGATGCCTCGGCGTCCTCAGTATCTTCGAGGATGAAGTCACAGCTTGAGAGACACTCGTCGACGACAGCGCTCAGGTCCTGGTCTCCGACCTCGGCACAGCGGGCAAGGATGTCCTCGGCACCGGCTTCGCACTCTGCGGCCTTCTCGGAGCAGCGGTCCTCGCACCCACCGATGAAGTCCATACAGTTGTCGAACTCCTCGTCGCATCGGTCCTCGCACATACCCATCCGGTCCTCGAAGCCCTCTGCGAGATTCTTAGCCTCGAATGCAGCGTCAAAGAGCTTGCCCTTGGCAGCGTCCTTCTTGGCGTTCACGCGAGTGGCGGTCATGCACTTCGCTAGCTTCTGCTTCGTCCGGGAGGCGATGATGCGGGCGCGGCGGTAGTCGACCCCGTCGAACTCGCTTAGCACGTCGTCTGCCATGCCCTCAGCATCGGCGATTAGCGCTGCGCACTCGTCGGCGATGAAGCCGGCGGACTGCGCTTCGTCCATGAAGCCCTTGAAGTGTTCGAACTCTTTCATGATGCCGTTTGCGAACCGGCCCATACCGGCCCTCTCCTCGTCCAAGAGCTCGTCGATCTTCTGCCGGGCGGTGTCCTCGTCACCAGCGTAGAACTTCTTGATTGCGCCCCAGCGCACGTTCTTGGCCTCGTTGTGGGCCTTGCGCAGGGTCTTGAGCGCGAGGTCGAGCTTACCAGCTGCCTGGGCTTCCTTAGCCTTGGCGATGATGGCTTCGGCGGCCTCGTACTTCTTGAGCGCTGCCTCTACGGCGGCGATCTCGTCCTCGGTCTCGGCCGTGGCCTCGAGCTCCTCGAGCTGGGCCTCAAGGTCAAGAAGGAAGGCTTCGGCCTCCTCAATTGCCTCTACGAGCTTGGCATCGAGCTTGTCCTTGTTCTTGGCAAGGCGCTCAGCGGCCTTCTCCTTGAACTTTTCGCGCTTCTCGGCCCACTCATTCTTCATGGCCTTAGCGCTCTCAACGAGCTTGCGGCCAATGTCCTTGGCGGACATGGCGTCCACTCGAACACCCTCTGTAAGGAGGAGCTGGGCCGCGATCTTGCTCACAAGCTCGGGCTTACCGACGACCTTGACCTCCTTGATGCCCTTCTCGTTGATGAAGGCCACAAGGTCCGGGATCTCGCTCTCGTCCTTGATGATCTTGGCCGCAGCCTTCTCAGGCATGGCCGGCATCGCGATGACGTTCTTGAAGTCGACACCGGGTGCGACCACGAGCAGGCGGGTGACGCCCTCTTTGATAAGCTCGTCGACGACCTTCTCCTCGACCTTCTTGGTTACTTCCTCGGTGTCCTCTCCCGAGATAAGCTCGACCTCTATATTAAGTGTCTTGAGCTCCTCAGTGACATTAGCATCGAATGTCTTACCGATAAGGTAGACCTTGCCCACACCCAGATCGGTTAGGGCCGAAGCAACCTCGGCGGCGAGCACATCGTTGCCCGTGAGCAGAACAGGCAGGGCGTCCTTGGCGGCCAGTGACTTGGCCACTGCCAGGAGCTCGTCCTCGTTCCCCTCGTTGTTACCAAGAACGTCGCTGACCAGAACGGCCTCCTCGACGCCCTCGCTGAAAAAGTACTTAGCGATCTCGGCGGACGTACCGTACCGGGTCGCACCCCACAGACGGGTGACATCGAAGCCGCTCGCCGTAAGTCCTTCCTCGATGGCTGCCGAGATTACGGCCTCACCACCAATGAGGATGACCTCGTCGGGCTTCTCCTCGTCAAGGAAGGCCTTAATATCATCAGAAAGGGCTTCCATTTCTGTAAGGAGTACGCTCAAACCCATGTACTCTGCTGCTGCACCCGATACGATTGCATCGGGGTAGTTCGCGTCCGTCGCAATGATGACGCCCGGAAGCGCCCCATTGGCTGATTCTCCACCCAGGTCCTCTGCTAGTCCAAGAGACAGCAACAAGACCAGGGATAACAAAAGTGCCTTTGCCTTCATCATAGTACCACTGTCCGTCCCCGAAATAAGGTGTGAACGATTTAAAACGTTTTGTGTGAACGATTGAAACGTTCAGGATTGCGATTATCGCAGGCAGAATAATTACGGTCGTTGTTAGGAAAGAACGTTTCCCTGTGTTTTTTGAATTATATCCTATAATATACCACAAGTATAGACAGTTATCGCCCCGTTTATAGCACTAGAGTCGTTATTAACTCAGTATCTAATCCCCCACACGTTTTTAGATGAGTATTTCCCTGCAGACGGCCATTAACGTTAGGAAATCCGTTCTTTGAATTATTTCAACGTTGAATAACGGACTCACGAGCACCCAGTACCACGAAAACGTAACTTTCGAACACCTACTATGTGAGCTTGATCTTGTTCACACGACCCATGCTTTCTTTTACCAGGATGCCCCGTGCCTCCATATGGTTCAGCAGCTTGCTCAGCTTAGCTTTTGAGAATGACACCTTGAGGACCAGTATGTTCTGATTGAGTTCCCCATCTGCGTCCAGCAATGCGTCGACGACCTCACGCTCATCCCACTTCAGTTCGGCCTTGGGGTATACCGACACATCCTCCCCCCCGGAAGCCATTAATGGCAACCATCCCCATGCGAAAACTGCGAGAAGGAGTCCCAGGACCAAACCGACAGCGAGGAACAAGATCCCTTGCCCCATGTCGAGAGTGGGTGTTTCACGCTCGACGACCATGACAGTGGGCACAGGCCGCTCAACCACAGTCTCGATTCGCTGCGGTGCCTGGAATTTTACAAAAATATCAAAGCTCCGTTCGATGAGGTTGCTCCTCGACCACTCGAGGATGAGATGTCGGCCGTCAGTGGAAACGAGCGCCTGAGGGACCATGACCGGCTCCGACTCATCGAGTTCATCCGTCCGGACCAGGAGAAAGTGCCCTTCAGGTAAGCGCAGACGGACATTGAGCTCATTAAGGTCCCGGGGAAGTGATAGGCGGCCTGAGAAAAGGGAAGATGAGTTGTAGCTCTCAATGAGACCCATCACCTTGAACGATGCAGAAAAGGAAATCGTGGCATTCGGCGGAAGGGCCGGATTAAAGGACACAACAAGCACCTTATCAGAGGTCCTGTTCATTGTGAGCCCGACAGCACCACCACCACCTTCCACTGAAACGTCGAAGGCCTTGGCAGGTATGCGTGTAAAGACGTCAGGCAACGGCACATCGTCGATATTCGTGAGGGTGTAAGTGAGTATCTCGGATGCAACACCGTCATCTGAAAGATCATATTCTACGGAAAGGCTCCGTACATAGACGTCGGCGGACCCCATGAGCAAGAGTAGCGCGAACAGGAGCACGGCCATCCGCAATCGCATTGAACCGGTCTTGTCAGGAACGATACATAAATGTATCGTCGGTCCGTGCGATAGATAGGATTTCCGTGTGCACCTCGTACGGTTTAAATAACTGACACGGAGGATTGCACTGTCCGATCCAGAACCTGACGAGTAGATACAATGGCATCCTTCGATCTGACCTCATCCTTCCCACCCGCCGGGGACCAACCTAAAGCGATCGACAAGCTGGTGGAAGGTTTCTCTCACTACAAGCACCAGACGCTACTCGGCGTTACAGGATCGGGAAAGACATTCACCATGGCCAATGTCATCAAACGTTTGAACGTACCGACATTGGTCATCTCCCACAATAAGACGCTCGCCGCGCAGCTGTATGGCGAGTTCCGCACGTTCTTCCCCAATGACCGGGTCGGTTATTTCGTCTCGTACTACGATTACTATCGACCCGAGAGCTATCTGCCCAAGACGGATACCTATATCGAGAAGGAGTCCGATGTGAATCCACAGATCGAGCGGCTCCGGCTACAGGCTGCAACTCACCTTATGTCCGGGTCCAACGTGGTCATCGTGGCGACCGTATCGTGCATCTTCGGCTTCGGCTCACCCGATGAGTTCCGAAGGCAGAGCGTTGTCGTAAGGAAGAGTGAGCAGCTACCACGTAGTAAGCTCTTGGCCTCCCTCGTCCATGTTCAGTACGAGCGCAATGACATGGACCTGGGTCCCGGGACATTCCGGGCCCGTGGCGATGTCATCGACGTGTTCCCACCCTATGCCGATGAGGTGATCCGTGTAGAGCTCTTCGGAGATGACGTGGAGCGTATCAGCCGGCTGCACCCTGTGACCGGAGCCCGGTGCGGTGACCTCGACGCCATCACCATCTTCCCGGCCAAACCCTTTGCTATAGACGATAGCTCGCTCGCACGTGCTATCGCGAGCATCCGCACGGAGCTCGACGCACATCTCCCCCAGCTAGGACCTCTGGAAACGCATCGCCTCAAGACAAGAACGAAGTACGACCTAGAGATGCTTGAAGAGATGGGCTATTGCACCGGTATCGAGAACTACTCTAGACATTTCGACGGTCGCTCATCAGGTGAGCCGCCATACACCATGGTCGACTACTTCCCCGAAGGGTTCCTAACGATAGTGGACGAGTCGCACGTGACCCTTCCTCAGTTGCGAGGAATGGTGCGGGGCGATCAATCACGGAAGAAGAACCTAATCGACCACGGGTTCCGTCTTCCGTCGGCCTACGACAACCGGCCGCTCTCCTTTGAGGAGTTCATGGAGAGGACGAGCAAGGTGCTCTTCGTTTCGGCCACCCCTGCGGCCTTCGAACTGAGTGGTAGCGGACAGGTCGTAGAACAGATCATCCGGCCTACGGGACTGGTGGATCCCCTCGTCGTTGTCCGTCCGGTCGAAGGTCAGGTCGATGACCTCATGGAGGATATCCGGCGCACAACTGCTGCAGGCCACCGAACACTCGTCACCACGCTCACCAAACGCATGGCCGAGGACCTCACATCCTTCCTCTCAGATGCCGGACACCGTGTGCGTTACATCCACGCCGAAGTGGACACGCTCGAACGCACTGAGATTATCCGCGATCTCAGGCTCGGTACGTTCGACGTTCTCGTAGGTATCAATCTACTACGCGAAGGACTTGACCTCCCCGAGGTCGGGTTAGTAGCGATCCTCGACGCGGACAAGGCGGGCTACCTGCGTACGGATACGGCGCTCATCCAGACAATAGGTCGCGCGTCCCGTAATGCCGAGAGCCGTGTCATCATGTACGCAGATAGGGTCACGGAGGCCATGGACAAGGCCATTCGAGAGACCGAGCGTCGCCGTGACCTTCAGACAGAGTTCAACCATGAGCATGGCATCACCCCCTCAACGGTGGTCAAGGCCGTAGCAGAGGGGCTAGGGGAGGGTGACGAGCGACGGAAGCGTCGGCGTCGCACCCGACCTTCCGATCTTGGAAGAGCTGATCACGAGCGCGAGGCGGAGTTGGAGGCCAAGATGCGCAAGGCCGCCGAAGAACTCGACTTCGAACAGGCAATCGAGTTGCGGGACCGTCTCAGGGAACTGCGTGGTGAGCTTCCGGTGCGGCCACGTACCTGAGCTGCTACATCCTCGGATTGTTACAGTGAGGGCATACTGCCAGACTTGCATGCATCTGTTGGCCGCAGTGCGGGCAGGGGACGGTCGTGGCCACGACGTCTGTCGGTGCGGGGCCGGACGGGATGAAGTCCTGTGCGGTCCTGCGGGTGTAGGAGAACTGCTGCTGACGATAGTACTGATCCGCCTGCCCCCAGCCTGGTGCCTGAGCCCATTGCTGTTGTTGCGGTTGTTGCTGTTGGGGGTACTGGTATGCGCTCTGAGGTGGCTGGTACGCGGGAGGTGCCTGGGGAGCAGGAGCTTGCGCGGGCGGCACTGGTGCCTGAGCGGGTTCTGGAGCTGTTACGGGAGGTGCGACCGGAGTTGTTGGTTGTGGTGCTTGGGCAGGAGCAGGCGCCTGATAGGAGGGCGCTTCCGCCTGCTGAACCGTTGGAGCTCCTGCCGGAGGGGCCGCAACGCCACCTGATGGAACGGCGAATATCTGGTCATCTGCGCTGCTCTTGGAAGCCTCCACGGCGCTCCGGAGGTCCTTGGGAGATGGTTTTGGTGTGAGCGAGGGCGGCGTGATGGCGATAGGTGGGGCCTCTTCGCGGAATGCGTTCTTTGTGTCGACGAACGCATCTTCAGGGAAGAACGTATCCTCGGGCGGTGGGCCCCTACGCCGCATGAAGATCACGAGAAAACCCACGAGCAGGATAAGCCCCGCTGCCCCTGCGAGTACCATCTTATCATCGAGAGGGACGCCAAGCCCAGGGATCACTAATCCTGTCGAACTGGGTTCGGGAGTGGGCTCAGTTGTAGGCTCCGGAGTCGGTTCGGGCGTCGGTTCGGGTGTCGGCTCGGGTGTGGGCTCGGGCGTCGGCGACAGCTCGGCCTCGGTCTTCCACGTACCGTTTACGCACCCGCCTTCTGTGCCGTTCCAACTGTCATTGCCTTCGGCCCAGCAGCATCGCTCGTCATGCCAGCTCCCCTTGAGGCACTCGCACGCTTTCTGGGTCGCATTGGCCTCCGTACAACCACTGCAGTCGAACGTACATGCTCCACCGCTGCATGCCTGACATTCGCCGCAGGCGTCCTCGGTCCATGAGCCCGCCTCGCACCGGCCAGCGGCCCCGCACCAGCCATCGTCCGGCCCGCAGCATCGCTCCTCGGTCCACGTACCACCCTGGCATGTCGTGCAGGAATGCTCGTCAGCTTCCGAGGCCCAGACCCCGTCCGCGCAGTACCCCGTGGTCCCGCACCACGCTTCCGCGGGATCGTCCCCACAGCACTGGCCTCCCTCATAGTGGAGTCCCTGACAGGTGCAGCTCGTCTCATCGGAGTCGGGGTCCTCGGCGACCTCGTAGCAGGCCCCGTCGATGCAGCATCCGGTCCTGCATTGGTCGTTTGAGGTGCATGGCCCGCAGTCGCTACCGCTCTGGACGGCCTCCCATGTCGCGCAGGTCCATCCCGAGCATGTGTCGTACCCGCTCTTCCCGGGGAAGTCCTGCGATGTGCAGTTCCATATCTCGCACAGACCATCACCCCAGGCCGCGCACTCCCAGGTCGCGCAGCTCTCGAAGCTCATGTGGACGTCCATGCACTCCCAATCCGTGCACACGCCCTTGGCCGATGCACGGCATACGAACGAATTACACCCCTCCCGTCCGCTCACTAGCGGGGGGATTTCGTTCTCCGTGCAGTCCCATGCGCCGCACACCTCCTTTGCGGTGTCCGTGCACGCATACCTTGTGCATGTCTCACGATCGTTACCCGCCGGGATGTCGATCGAACCACAGTCCCAGGATATGCACAACCCCCGGTCCCATGCGATGCATGTGTTCTCGTCGCAGCTCTGGTCGGCCATCACAGGATCGGTGGCGTTGCAGTTCCACTGCGAGCACTGGCCACCCCTGACATCAGTGCAATTCCACACATCGCACGTCTCCTTTCCGCTCCCTATCGGAGGGAGCATGATTTCCGAGCAGTCCCATCGGGCACAGGCCTCCGACGAGCAAGGTAGCATACCAGAGAGAGGGCCGACAGGCAGGTCGTTCTCACCGTACCTCGCCGATCCCAGCATGATGACGATGGTGCACAGGACGACCAAGAATCGTGCTCCTCTCACGAGCGATAAGTAGGCACAGATCGTTTATATAGGTACGGCCGTTCAGGGTTGTGAGCTAATTTAAAGGTTCACGGTGCCGTACCCGTAGATGGAGGAAGGGCGTCCCTGGACCTGGCGCGATCTCGAAGCGCTGGTACTGGTATTGGTATTCACGATCCTGGTCTACCTCCTTTCCATGCGCGTGCACACTGCACTGGCCCTTTCCGCAATCACCCACCTTTACCTCATCACTGCCGCCATGCTCTACTTCTTCGCCCACCGTAATCCTTCGGTGAGCGAGACCTACGAGTCGTTCTCCCTCCTCTTCATCATGGAGGGTCTGACGGGCGTCGCACTGGTCACCCTCGTGCTTTCCGGGCTCTATGGTGCGAGGTACGTGGTTATCTACGCTGTCCAGCTCGGTCTAATCCTCGCTGCGTGCAGAGCATGGGACGATATTGGCGCGCTGCGTATCAAGTGGCCGCGCTCGGGCTCATCGATCTTACTTGCGGTCGTCGGAGGCCTCCTTTTCGGCTCGTATTTACTAAGTGCTGGCGAGGGTATCATGGACGACCACCGGAGCGCCCCGCTCTGGGGCCTGCTCCAGGCCATCGTGCTCGCACCTCTGACGGAGGAGCTACTATTCCGCGGTCTGATGTACACAAAGGTCCGACGTGAGTTCCCCATTATAGCGGCCTATGCGGTATCGGGTGTATTTGCTATTGTTCATCTGAAGCGTCAGCTCTCCCTCCCGGCCATACTCGGTATCTTCGCTTATGGTCTCGTGGCCACCATGGCAATTGACGACGCTGACTCCATCGTCCCGCCCGTCATTATGCATGCGACGGCCAACGCAGTAATCTATTCGGGGCTCATCGGCCTCGCGCTCGCCTGAGCCCTGGGATACCGGCCCGCCGCCCCCCCACAAGCTTTTTGAACCTAACCCGCCGAGCGTGGTCCGTGGAGGAGCATATCGTCATCCGAGGTGCTCGGGAGCACAACCTCAGGAACATCGATGTCACACTGCCACGCAACAAGCTCATCGTCGTCACGGGGCTCTCAGGATCAGGCAAGTCGACCCTGGCCTTCGACACCCTCTACGCCGAGGGTCAGCGTCGGTACGTCGAATCGCTCTCAGCCTATGCCCGCCAGTTTCTCGGGCTGATGAGCAAACCGGACGTGGACTCAATCGACGGCCTCTCCCCTGCCATCTCCATCGAGCAGAAGACGGTCTCTCGTAATCCGCGTAGTACCGTGGGCACCATCACCGAGATCTACGACCATCTGCGTCTGTTGTTCGCCCGCATCGGCATCCCCCATTGCCCCTCCTGCGGGGAGCCGATCCACCCACAGACACCCGAGATGATCGTCGACAGACTCCTGCAGCACCCCGGAAAAGTGCTTATCATGGCACCGGTCGTTCGTGGACGCAAGGGTACCTACGAGCAGCTGTTCGAGGACCTGCGACAGCGCGGATTCGCTCGTGTTAGGGTGGACGGCGAGACGTATCCCCTCGAAGAGGTGCCCGCCCTAGAGCGTTATGTCATCCACCACATCGCTGTGATCGTTGATAGGGTCTCAGTACCGAAGAATACGGCCGCGCAGAATGCGGTGCGCGTACGGCTCCAGGAAGCAGTGGAAACAGCGCTCTCCCTTGTGAAGGACGCCGTTGTCGTCGAGTTCGACGGAGAGGAGCACATCCTCTCGATCCGAATGGCTTGCCCCAAGTGTGACGTGAGCCTCGATGAGCTCCAGCCACGGATGTTCAGTTTCAACAATCCTTACGGCGCTTGCCCCGAGTGTCATGGTCTGGGTATGCGCACCGACTTAGATCCTGCCCTGGTGGTCCCCGACCCTACCCTCACCCTGGAAAAGGGGGCGATCAAACCATGGACCACCCAGTACTGGCGGATACAGTACCTCCGCGGCGTGGCCCGCCACCACAACATACCGATGGACATCCCTTTCAATGAGCTCTCCGAGCCCCACAAGCGCATCATCCTCTACGGCACCGCCGCCGACGAGCGTATCCAGTTCGAGATGACCAGCAGGAAGGGGGACGCAGAGTACAAATTCATGGGCAGATATGAGGGGATCATCCCCAGCCTCCTCCGCCTCTACCGGGATACCAAGTCCGAGCGACGGCGCCAGGATATCGAGCGCTTCATGACCCAGCTCCCATGCAACACGTGCGGGGGGCGGCGGCTGAAGCCCGAGGTGCTGGCGGTCACCGTGGGGGAGCGGAGCATCGACCAGGTCACGGGCATGTCCATCGCCCAGTGCCAGGCCTTCCTCAAGGGATTGAAGCTCACCCCCACCGAGCGCCTCATCGGGAAGCTGGTGCTCAAGGAGATCGACAAGCGCCTGGAATTCCTCATGAACGTGGGCCTCGACTACCTCTCGCTCTCCCGGGCGGCGTCCACACTCTCTGCGGGTGAGACCCAGCGCATCAGACTGGCCACCCAGATAGGCGCCAACCTCGTGGGGGTCATGTACATCCTCGACGAGCCGAGCATCGGGCTCCACCAGCGCGACAACCGACGGCTCATCGATACGCTGCTCAAGCTACGGGACCTGGGGAACACACTCATCGTCGTTGAACATGACGAGGAGACCATGCGCTCCGCCGACCACATCCTGGACATCGGTCCCGGTGCCGGCATCCACGGTGGCCGGGTGGTGGCCCAGGGGACCGTCGAGGATATCGAGGCCTGCAAGCGGTCCATCACGGGCAAGTACCTTTCCGGTAAGAAGGCCATCTCGACACCGAAGCAGCGACGCGAGCCGTCAGGCATGCTAACCGTGGTCGGGGCAAGGGAGAACAACCTCAAGCACATCGATGTGCCCATCCCCCTGGGTGTGCTCTGCCTTGTGACTGGTGTGTCGGGCTCGGGGAAGTCCACGCTCGTCAACTTCACGCTCAAGCGCGCGCTCATGCAGCGCTTCTACCGGGCATCGGCACGCCCCGGTAGGCACGACCGCATTGATGGGCTGGACCAGCTCGACAAGGTCATCGCCATCGACCAGAGCCCCATCGGGCGGACGCCCCGCTCCAATCCCGCTACCTATACCGGACTGTTCACCCCCATCCGAGATCTCTTCGCCACCACTTCAGAGGCCAAGGTACGCGGGTACAAACCCGGGCGGTTCTCCTTCAACGTCAAGGCGGGCCAGTGTCATACATGTGAAGGAGCAGGGCTCATCCGCATCGAGATGAACTTCCTACCGGACATCTACATCCCTTGCGAGGAGTGCAAGGGAACACGTTACAACCGCGAGACGTTGCAGGTCACCTACAAGGAGAAGAGCATCGCTGATGTGTTGGACATGACCGTGGAGGAGGCATTGCGGTTCTTCGAGAACGTCCCGAAGATCCGGCGCAGGCTCCAGACCATTATGGACGTGGGGCTCGGGTACATCAAGCTCGGACAGTCAGCGACAACGCTCTCGGGTGGTGAGGCGCAGCGCGTGAAGCTCTCCTCCGAACTATCAAAGCGTGGGACTGGCCGTACTCTTTACATCCTCGACGAGCCCACGACAGGCCTCCACTTCGACGATGTGAAGAAGCTCCTGAAAGTGCTCGACCGACTCGTTGAGAAGGGGAACTCGGTCGTGGTCATCGAGCATAATCTGGACGTCATCAAGTGCGCGGACCGCATCATCGACCTAGGGCCTGAGGGCGGTGAAGCCGGTGGGACCGTTATAGCTGAGGGCACACCGGAGCAGGTGGCCCGCAGCAGGAATAGCTACACCGGCAGGTTCCTTCGAGGGATGCTCAGGTGAGACCACCAGCGGTCGACGACCTTCCTCACCGACCAGGAGTCTACCTATTCAAGAACGCTTCGGGCGACGTCATATACATCGGAAAGGCCAAGGACCTGCGCAAGCGTGTGAGCTCATACTTCCAGAAGAGCACGCTCCCCGAGCGTACACGTCAGCTCGTGGCAGATATCCGGGACGTGGAGGTGACCATCACCACGTCCGAACTTGAGGCGTTGGTGTTAGAGGCCGAACTCGTCCGCAAGCGCCGACCGAGGTACAACGCCGACCTGGCCATGGCACAGCGCTACGCTTACATCCGCATTACGCGAGAGGAGTGGCCGCGCGTTGTTCGGGCATGGAAGGTGGAGAAGGGAGCGGGCGAACACTACGGCCCCTACCCGTCCGGTGCTGGTCGCAATCAGGTCCTTCGAATGTCCCGAAGGCTGTTCGGACTGCGTTCCTGTAAACGTATGCCTAACAAGGCCTGCCTGTACCTCCGCCTCGGCATGTGCTGTGCCCCATGCGAAGGGCGCGTATCTCGACGGGAGTACCTCCATCGTGTGAGCAAGGCCCGTCGCCTCCTGAAAGGTGATGTCGATGGCCTCGCCCGTCAGTTGGAGCGTGAGATGAAGACATGTGCCAAGGAATTGCAGTACGAGCGGGCCGCCGAGTGTCGGGATAGGTTGCAGGCGCTAGAGCACTTGGCACAATACCGGAAGGTCGCTGCCAGGACGGTCCTGGACGTGGACATCGTAGCGTTCGAGGTCTCCATGGGAGTATGTCGCGTGTTGATAATCGAACTACGTCGGGGAATGGTAATGGACCGTCATCGGTTAGAGACGGAGGGTCTCGATACAGAGGGGCTAGTCTCACTCCTTTGCCAGCATTACGCTCGCACTCCAGTACCTGACAAAGTGGTGCTTTCCCGGGCCCTCCCGAACCCCGACCTTCTCCAGGACTACCTTGATAGGAAGCGCGAGGGGGCAGAGGTCGTGACCGCCGCCGATGAGGAACTGGAGCTCACCGAGCTCGCCAGGATCGCGGCTCGCAGCCTGGCCGTCCGCGGTGCAGGATCCGAGGAGACCGCGGTCATGAAGGACGTAAAGGACGTACTTGGTCTCAGACGCCTTCCGCGTACCGCTGCATGTATCGATATATCGACTCATCACGGAGCTGCTCCGGTGGGCTCATGGGTGGTGTTCCGCGAGGGTCGCCCTGCGAAGGACCTATACAGACGGTTCGCTATCCGCGAGGCCAGTGGTACGGACGATCCCGCCATGGTGGCCGAGGTCGTGCTGCGTCGGTTCACAGGATCGCTCGCTGGGGAGGAGCCACCCGACCTCCTGCTCATCGATGGTGGCCCGACCCAGCTGGGCGCGGCCCGGCGTGTCCTGGATCGCCTTGGGCTCTCCCGAACGATCGACCTCGCCTCGCTGGCCAAGGAGGGGGAGCGCATCCATCGTCCGCGGCGGAACCCTGTTACATTGAAGACGGGGACGCCCGCGTTCCGGTTCTGTACTTCTTTACGGGACGAGGCCCATCGTTTCGCCGTGGGCTACCACCGTATGAAGAGATCTAGGAGCCTCGCCGACAGCGTGCTCGACGGGATACCGGGTATCGGTAAGAAGCGTAAACAAGCACTTCTCCGGACGTTCGGCTCACCTACGGGTGTGCTGGCCGCAGACGAGGCAGAGGTCGCCAGTGTTGTGGGGAAGGGCATGTCGCGCCGGATCAGGCAGTACCTTCTGGAACGTGAGGACGAGCGAGCGAGTCGTGGATGATGCTATGCCCGTTTAGAACGAACCGCTGAGGAACAGTGCGATAGCAACTGATGCTACGATGGCCAGGACGACGCTCGTCATCACCCACCATCGCACCCATCGGTCCACTTCGAACTCGATCTCCACCCCTCGCTCCCGAAGAAGGTCCTCGATCCGCCTTAGGTCCGTTGCCAATCCACCTATGCGATGCGTTCGACCATAAGCGTCCTTGAGCTCGAGCGCCATGTATGCGCGGTCGCGTTGCCCGCGTTGAGACGCGAGCGTGAACACGGCCTGCTCGATCTCACGCACATCCAGACTGAGAGGTACGTCCTCGTCGAACACAACGCCCGGAACAACGAGCGAATCCCCATGGAACCTTATCGGTTCCGGCTGGGGATGCTCGGTCTGTGCGTAGAACAAGCGAGTGGCCAACCATGAGAAGACCGCGAACGCTACGAGCCAGCCTTCACCCAGCCAGGTATCATGGAAACGGTATTGTAGGAGTGCGAACGGGACGACCGTCGACAATGAGAGTATACGTGAACGTGCCGATAAGCGGAGCCCTGGTGTGAAAAGAGGGATCAGGACAAGCTCTTCCTTGTTGACCTTCTTCGTCCCGTCGTCTACCATGTTGCTCGCGTCGGATTACATATCGTTCCCTTAAATCTCTGCCCCAAGGGCACGTCGCCTCGGGGCCAATCTTTTTAAGTATCCCCGGACCGGAGTCGGAAGGGATAACACGATGTCGATCCAGATCTCAACCCGGACCAAGGCAATGCAGCCATCGGCCACCCTGGCCTTCAATGACCGCATGATGGCTATGAGGAAGAAAGACCCCTCCACTATCAGTTTCGGCGTCGGTGAGCCCGACCTCCCCACACCCGAGCATATCAAACAAGCAGCGCGCAAGGCGATGGTGGAGAACAAGACCCGTTACACCTCGGCCGGTGGCATGCTGGAGCTGCGCGAAGCCGTGAGCATGAAGTACAAGCGGGACAACGGTCTCGACTACGGGCCGGACCAGGTCATGGTGGCCCCCGGTGCGAAGCAGGTGATCGGTATGGCACTTCTGTCCCTGTGCGATCCCGGCGACGAAGTGCTCGTCCCCTGCCCATACTGGATCTCCTTCATCGACCAGATACGGTTCGCGAGTGGTGAACCGGTCCCCGTACCCACCCGTCAGGACGAGGGCTATGTGCCTCGCGCGGATGTCATTGCCGATCAAGTCACCGAACGCACACGGGCGATCATCCTCAACACCCCCAACAACCCCACAGGCGCCGTGTACCCGCGGGCGGAGCTCAAGCGGATCGCTGACGTGTGCGTCGAGAACGATATCGTCGTCATCGCCGACTCGCTCTACGAATCGCTGGTGTTCAGCGGTGCCGAGCACGTGCCCATAGCATCACTGGGGGAGGAGATAAACGATCTGACGCTCACGGTCGCGGGCGTCTCGAAGTCCTACTGCATGACGGGATGGCGTGTAGGATTCGGCGGCGGTCCGATCGAGCTAATCAAGGCCCTCACCAAGATCAACGGACAACTATCCACCTGCGCGAACTCCGTTGCCCAGTGGGCGGCACTGGCCGCTCTCACCGGTCCCCAGGAGCCGTTACAGGTCATCGCCGATGAGTTCGCTGCCCGGCGTGATGTTGCGGTCAAGCTCCTGGGAGAGGTAGATGGGATATCCTTCGCCCCCCCCATGGGAGCGTTCTATGTCTACATCAACTGCTCCGAGCTGTTCGGTAGGACCGCTGGTAACACTATCCTCGAGAACTCCACGGACGTATCCAACTACTTCATCGACGAGGCACAGATAGGACTCATCCCATCCACGGTCTTCGGGGATACAGGCCATTTGCGTCTTGCCTACACCACGTCCCAGGAGGACATGGCAGAGGGCGTACAGCGCATGAAGTCCGCAATCGCAAAGCTGAAATAGAGCGTCAGCAGAAGGGAAAGAACCCATGGACCCTATCGCCGTCCTCACAGGCATAATCATCGCCTCGTGGGACGTATGCGTTGAGGCAGGTGTGTTCCTCCTCTTCGGGTTCCTTGCTGCAGGCATCATCTACGTGCTCATACCCCGCGACAAGGTCCTGCTACATCTTGGGGAGTCGAGCCTGGCCTCGGTACTGAAGGCGTCCCTGTTCGGCGTGCCGCTCCCCCTGTGCTCGTGCGGCGTCATCCCGGCAGTCGCCGAGCTGCGTAACAAGGGGGCGTCGAAGAGCGCGTCCCTGGCCTTCCTCATCTCCGTCCCCGAGACGGGCGTGGACTCCATCGCCCTCTCCTGGACCCTCCTCGATCCGGTGCTGACGATCGCACGTCCGGTGGTAGCCTTTATCACGGCAACCATCACGGGCCTGGTGTCGAACGCGGTCGATCCTGAGGAAGTCCATGAGGTGAGCTCGGACGAGACCTGCATCCACTGCGGTGATTGCCTCTTATGCCATCCTCACGACCATACTAGTTCAGAGAAAGCGCGCTCGGCCTTCGAGTACGGGTTCGGAGAGCTTCTCGGTGACCTTGCTCCATCTCTGACCATGGGCATCATCCTCGCCGGTGTCATCGCCTACCTCGTGCCCGAGGACGTCCTAGGCACTTACGTAGGAGGGGGATTCCACTCACTCGTCATCATGCTCCTTGTGGGCATCCCGCTCTACATCTGCGCCACATCGTCCACTCCCGTCGTGGCCAGCCTCATCGCGAAGGGGATGAGCCCCGGAGCAGGCCTTGTGTTCCTTCTCGCAGGCCCGACAACGAACATGGCCACCCTCTCTGTAGTACGTTCGCGGTTCGGTACGCGCTCGGTGATTATCTATCTGACATCGATAGCGATCTGTTCGCTCGGGGCAGGGATGCTTGTCGACGGCTACTATTTATCGGCCGGTCTAGATCCCCGTACCACGATCGGTACTGCAGGAGAGCTGTTCCCCCACAGCGTCGAGGTAGGTGCGGCGATCGTACTGATTATCCTTCTGGCACGGGGAGTGTACCTACAGTACACGAAGGGACCCCCATGTAACGATGTGTGCTGTTCGACCGATGTCAATCCCACCTGCACTCATGACGAGGATGACGCAAAGGGTCACCACCACCACCACGAGAAGAGCTCATGCGAACACGAGCATGATCATGAGAGGCACGGGCACTGACGCCCTCGTCACTCATTATTGAGCGTGTACATGCTACTTCAGGACTTCATCGCACCACGCGATGAGCTCGCACGACAGTTCCTTGAAGACCGGATGATCATAGGTCATGAAGTCGTTGTGCTTCCCATCGATGATATGGAATTGCTTTGGTACGGTGGCCGTTTCGAATAGCCTCTGTGACTGCTCGATAGGATGGAGCCGATTGCCCTTCCCATGTGCTACGAAGAGCGGGCAATCGAGTCGTCCCACTCGCTCCAGAGCGTTGAATCCGATAATGGAGCCCGCAATCTCAAAGGAGACAGTTATCTCGTAGTTCTTCACCGGGCGCAACCGGTCGTTCACCACGTCCGCCGTGTCAGGATCGAGCGGGTAGCCCTCGAAAGGGTTCGTGAATGTCAGCTCACCGGTGAGCACGCGATGGGCCCGCTCCTTCTCTATGCGTCGTTCGAGCTCAACGAAAGCGTTCCCAGGGAAGGCGTACTTGTAGAACGCCTTTCCATCGAAGAATCCGTTGAGAGCAGCAACGGCCTTCACGTCTGGTTCCTTGGACGCGACATCCACAACCAGCCCTCCGGCCATCCCCCAGCCGAGGATCCCGATACGGTCAGGATCGACCGTGTCCTGCTCCTTGAGGAAAGCGAGCGCATGCTGGATATCACGTACCTGCTCCTCTAGGATGAACCGTCCACGTACACCATCGCTCTCTCCGCAACCCCGGTAGTCGAAACCTAGTACTGCATAGCCGGCCTGGGTGAGCGCTTGGGCGAAGAGCCTCGGGTAGATAGCGTTGAGACCGGTGTATCCCGAATTGACAATAACAGCAGGTAGGCGCTCAGTACGATCATGATCCCTTGGCAGGTAAAGGGTCCCGTTGAGCTTGACACCGTCGCTATAGAACGAAATATCGATCTCATTCATGGCAGGAGGCGTTCCTGGCGCCAGCTGGATCCCTTTTTCCATCGTCGATCCCACGTCCATGCAGGCAGTCCGCCTTTTAAGCGTCTGCTTTGGGTCGGGTTCTAGGGAAAGCGTCCCCTCACGTCGACTTGCCGAGCACGTCGTCCATGACCTTGAGAAGCTCTTGGATATCATCCGGCATGAGCGCGCCCATGTGCCCGATGCGGAACGATTTGTCCTTGAGGTCCCCGTAGCCGTTGACTATCCTGTACCCTCGCTTTATCATCTTCTTGACGAACTCCAGGGTCACCATGTCTTCGGGACGTCTGATCGCCGATACCGTAGGTGACTCGTATCCCGGTTCGGGCACCATCTCCATCCCCCTATCGTTCGCCCAGTCCTTCACCATGTCGGCCATACTGCGATGGCGTGCAAAACAGTTCTCGAGCCCCTCTACCTCGAGGATGTGGTGTAGGGATATGTCCAGCGCTCGCAGTGTGTGGATAGGCCCCGTCGACGGTGTCTGATGCTTGGACTGCATCTTCTTTCTGAGCTCTATCATGTCGAAGTAGTACCCGCGGTTCTTCGTGCTTTCTGCCTTCTCGAACGCCTCGTCCGAGACCGAGGCAATGGCGAGCCCTGCCGGGAGCGAAAGCGCCTTCTGGGTCGAACCGAGACAGACATCGATCTTGAGCTTGTCCACTTCGATCTTCAACCCGGCAAGTGCAGAGACCGCGTCCACGCATAACAGTGCACCTGCGTCCTTTACAACGGGTGCGATCTCTTCCATTTTGTTCATCACACCGGCAGATGTTTCGTTTGCCTCTATGCACACTACCCGATAGTCCTTCTTTTCCAGCCATTCCTTTACCTTTTCGGCTCGGAACGCAGTCCCATCGGGTATCTTGTACTTATCGACGTTCTTACCAAGTGCTTGTCCTATCTGGTGCCATCGGTTCCCGAAGGCCCCGCAAGAGAGTATAAGGCCTGGCTCGTCTCCGTCAAGAAGGTTCGACAGGCAAGATTCCATTGCCCCTGTACCGCTCGAAATGTAGGTGAGTATGTCGTTCTTCGTGTACATCAATCGTTTGGCCTGGACCTCTACGGACTCCTGTAGTTCGGAGTACCAAGTGTTCCGATGTGTATCATTCGGAAGTGCCAGCTCCTTGAGAAGGTAATCCGGTACAATGACCGGTCCCGGTGTGAATAGCTTGAGCTTGCAGGGTTCATGTCGTTCGTAGAGCTTTGGCGCCATGTCGACTCGCCTCGTACGCGCGGCTGCAACCATCTCCCGTTTAAAAGGGTGTCGGTGAAAGCGTGCCAGGAAGATGCAGGGGAATTCACTACTCCTTAATAGTAACATATATAAGCGTGCGAAACAATAACATAGTTGATGCCCGGGGACGGTCTTGATGCCTACTTGGACCGCGACCACTGCGCCGTCTACAGTATGCTGGAGACCGACCGGGAGCTCGTTCACGACATCATCGAGTACAGCCATGTCTATGACAGGGCCATAAAGGAGCACAAGCACGTCGACCGTACCGAACTTACCCGGCGCATCAGGGACGAGTACGGTTGGGACCAGACCAAGGCCGAGGCCACGCTGCACGATGTCCTCGACCTCGGTGCGCTGAATATGCTTGGACAGCTCGATGGTGAGTCAGTTGTCGAACGGGCACGTTACACACAGCCGCTCCGCCCCCAGCTCGAGGAGGCGTACAAGGATGCGGTTGCGTACCACGGATCCAAAGGGCGTGAGATACCAAAGGACACAACCGTGGGGATCCAGATCGGCAATCCTCGGGAGATGGTCAACTTCGATGTGATGGCCTCTTACGATCCTGTGGACAACAGGGTGCGTATCAAGGAGAAGGACACTCCGTTCAAGGGCGTGGAACCTAATCCGGAAGCGACCTTCAACTTTGACCGCTTCTCCAGGGACACCCTATACCGGGCCTGCCTTGTGCATGAGCTCGCTCACGTCCACAACGACCAGACCTATGACGTCTACGGAGAGAAGAACGATGTCCTCGATGAGGGGCTCGCCGTGTACACCACACTGGAGTACTGTGCGGACATGGTGAAAGAAGGCCAGGAGGAGTTCGGCCTTTTCGCCAAGAACTACGTCACACGCTCCCTTGAGCTCACCAAGAAGTACGCCACTGGTACACGGGTCGTGGCCGGTATCCTCGCCACAGAAGGTGAGAAGGGACTCGAACAGGCATTCAAAGGCGACAGTGACCTCGACGAGCTCGTGGCCGCATACAAGGACATCGGAGAAAAGGTGCTCAGAGAACGCCTTACGAACATCCTCTAGCCCGAAGAGCGGGATGTGTATTCGGACACATACACCACAATCGTGCTATGCAGGTACAAACCTATGTTTTTCAGCCGACAAATGATTATAAACAATGGTGGCTTACGAATTCAGGTTGAGCGCGTACATCCAGTGGTTGTACGCCCGCAAGCAAGAGCCACACTCCAAGGGACGCGGTCGGAGTCACGAGCCGAGAACGCACACCCCCCCTAAGAAGTGAATAGGTCTGCCTCAGGGCGTACGAGATAAGCGAAGCACAATCGGTGCGGTCACACCCCCCAGGACATAAAAGTCCATCACCCCATACACATCTTTTTATTATTGGGGCATCCTCCGTGGATGTGGACGAACGCTCCCGGGCCATCCGCTTCCCCATTGGGAAGAGCCGGAACGGTCTGGAGAAAGCTGTAGCCGAGCGCGGTCGGCTCGTGCTCCATCCCGAGGACATCAAGCGGCTTGCAACCTGTGTCCAGTGCGGTCTGTGCGTGGCATCGTGCCCTTCAGGGCGTTGGACGCCACTGAACATCCGCCGCATCGTCCGTGCCATCCAGCTCGGCGTAGGCGACCCCACCCATGACCCCGCATTGTGGGAGTGCACGACCTGTTACGCATGCCAGGAACGATGTCCCCGCGAGGTCCCCACATGCGAGGTCGTACGGGCATTACGCAACCATGCTTTTTCCAAGGGACTCATCGATGATGAGCACCTCCTGATAGCGCGCACCGTCGTACGCACAGGTCACACCATAGAACTCGATGATGACGCTCGGGAGAAGCGCGTGTCGCTCGGTCTGCCCGAGGTGCCCCCCACCGTCCTCGACGATCCCGCTGCTCTCGAAGAGGTACGAATGCTCCTTAGTCGCGTTGGGTTCTCACATATTATCCATGATGCGTTCGAGTCCAAGGAGGGCGACAATTGAGACCTCTTGCCCTCTTCCTCGGTTGCATCGCACCCCTTCGTATGCCAGGCATAGTCTCATCCACACGGCTCGTGCTCGATCATTTCGATGTGCCATGGGTGGAGATGAAGGGCGCCTCATGCTGCCCCGCTCCGGGCGTGATCGGCTCTTTCGACCTCACCACATGGCTCACGCTAGCTGCCCGGAACATCACCCTTGCAGAGGAACTGAAAGCAGATATCACCACGGTCTGCAACGGTTGTTACGGCACCCTGCAGGAGGCATCCACCCTCCTCGTCGACGAGGATGTTCGACGCGAGGTCAACGAGAAGCTCGAAGAGGTAGGGAGGGAGGTCCGCGGAACAGGACACGTTTACCATCTTGTGGAGACGCTGCATGACGCGGTCGGTCTGGATCGCATCAAAAAGGATTCCTCCGGCCTCGAAGGGCTCAAGGTAGCTGTACATCACGGGTGCCACTTCCTGAGACCGCGACGGACCAGAGGCCATGGCTCGAGCGAGCGCCCCACCATCCTCACCGATATCGTCAGGTCCTGTGGCGCTGAACCCGTTCCATGGTCCGAGGCCCATACCTGCTGCGGTTCGGGCGGCGGTGTGCGTGCAGGGCGGCCGAGCACAGCATTACGCATCTCCGCTTCCAAACTGCGTTCCGCATATGATGCCGGGGCTGATTTCATCGTCAATCCTTGTTCGTTCTGCCATCTCCAGCTGGTCAGAGGACAGAAGGAACTGCAAGAGTCCCATGATCTCGATATATCAATCCCAGTTCTCCACGTAGCCCAGCTCGTCGGCCTCGCCGTGGGACTGGACCGCGACCGTCTTGGGCTCGAGGGACCACCGCTCACAGTGGGGGTGCCAAGACGTGAGTGAGAGCCCACCCAAGCGCATCGGTGTGTGGACATGTCGCTGCGGCGGGAATATCGGCGATGTCGTGGACACTGTCGGTATTGCAAAGGAGTCCACAGGATGGCCGGACGTCGCCAGTGGGCGATGCAAGGAATACCTGTGCTCGCCCGACGCCCAGGACGAGATCGCAAAGGCCATCGAGGAAGGTGAGGTGGACAGGGTGGTTCTGGCCTGCTGCTCACCACGGCTCCATGGAGGGACGTTCCGACGTCGGTTCAGTGAAGCGGGGCTCGATCCATCCCTAGTGGCCATAGCCAACATACGTGAACAAGGCTCTTGGGCCCATAAAGATGATCCCGAGGGAGCCACCGCGGCCGCCCGCGACACGGTGCGTGCTGCTGTCGAAGGCGTCCGAGAAGCGAGGTCACGCCCACGTTCGCCCATCCCGGTGACACAGGAAGTGCTCGTCGTTGGGGGCGGGATCGCGGGCATCACTGCAGCCCTCAGACTGGCCCGGGCAGGGACCCATGTGGTCCTTGTTGAGCGCGAACCCTCACTGGGCGGTCACCTCTCGCTCTACTCCAAGGTGTTCCCGACCCTCGACTGTTCACAATGCATCCTGACACCTCTCATGGCAGAGGTACGTGACGAGGAGAACGTCCGCGTGCTCGCCCCTGCTGAAGTGATCAGCGTGAAAGGAGGCCCGGGCTCTTACCTCGTTCGTGTCCGGGAACGGTCCCGCTTTGTTGATCCTGAGCGCTGCGTTCGCTGCGGACGCTGTGCAGAGGTATGTCCTGTAGATGTGCCCGATCCACGTCAGGAAGGGCTCGGTTCACGCAAAGCGGCCTACCTCCCCTTCCTCCAAGCGGTCCCCACTACATACCTCATCGACAACGAGGCGTGCAGTAAGTGCGGTGCGTGCGTTGAGGCATGCCCCGGCGGCGCCGTTGATCTCACCCTCGGCGACAGTGTCCATGAGCTCGAGGTCGGTGCGGTCGTCCTCGCCAGCGGCTATGACCTGTACGATCTAAGTGACTATGGTGAATGGCTCGTGGGCGACCACCCGAACGTGGTGGGCCCCATCACCGTGGAGCGCATGTTGGACATCGAAGGCCCAACATCAGGTCGCCTCGTCCGTCCATCCGATAGAGGGGCCATCAAGCGCATTGTGTACGTGCTCTGCGCCGGTTCCCGTGACATGAACAAGGGCAAGCCCTATTGCTCGGGAGTGTGCTGCATGTACGCTATCAAGGAGGCAAGGATCGTCCGCTCGGCCTTCCCTGGGACCGAGGTGTGGATACTCCACATCGATGTGCGAGCCCCCGGGAAACGGTACGAGGAATTCTATCGCGCCGCCCAGGAAGAGGGAGTTATCTTCGTTCGGGGAAAACCCGGTCAGGTCATCGATACCGGTGATCGTCTGATGGTGCGTGTAGAGGACACGAGCGAGACCCTGCCTATGGAAGTGGAAGCGGACCTCGTTGTGCTCTGCCCGCCCATGATACCCCATCCATCCACCACACCTCTCGCGACCTCCCTTGGTGTCCCGCTCGATGAACACGGTTTCGTACTCGAGCGTCACCCCAAGCTGGACCCTGTGCGCACAGGGCGCGAGGGCGTCATGGCATGCGGCGCCGCTATCGGGCCCATGGACGTCCAGAGCTCAGTCGCGACCGCCGAGGCCGCTGCCGCTAGAGCACGAGCGTTCCTGGAAGGTGAGGCCGAGCCCATCGCAGGGACCGCGTTCCTCTCCCGGGCCGAAGCATGTGACGGTTGCGGTGCGTGCATCGAGGTGTGTCCGTGGCGCGCGCTCTCACTGAAGGACAGAAGAGTGGTCATCGAGGCGCCCATGTGCGCCGGATGTGGAGCCTGCGTACCTGCGTGCCCGACACGGGCCCTTGACCTCGGCGGACTGGACGAAGAGGTCCTCCTAGCCCGTATCCGAGGTATGCTGGCCATACCGGTCGAAGGTACACGTCTGTTGGTATTGGCCGAATCGAGCGCTGCTGCAGTAGCTCTCGATAATATCGGTGCCAGCAGGATGGACTACCCCGCGGGCATACGCATCGTCGAGGTCCCAAGTACCGCCCGCATCGGGCTGCGTCATGTGATGGCCGCATACTCTTTGGGTGCGGACGGTGTCGTTCTCATCGAGGGGCCGCCCGAGGGACCGTTGGGTGCTGCCCATGAGATCGCGGAGGCACGGGCACACGAGATGGAGACAGAACTGGAAGATGCTGGCCTAGACCCACATCTTCGTTTCTCTTTCCGAACGGTGTACGTACCCGAACGCAGGAAGCTCGCAATGCTACTTACCACGCTCTACGGTCTGGTAGATGACGCTGGGCCGCTGGATGGACCTGCCCGCGAACGGGCCGCCCGAGCAGCGAGGACGCTCTAGTACTATAACCCCAGATGCGAGGGGTACTTGTTATTGAGCTCAAAGTCCTTGATGGCAGCACGTAAGCGCACCATCCCCTCTTCGATCTCCTCCGATGTGATATTCAGCGGAGGCCTGAACCTGATCGAACGCTCTCCCGCAGGGAGCAGCATGATCCGTTTATTGTAGGTCTCCTTCAGAAGAGCGTTGCGGACACCTGTCGTGCGGAGGTCGAAAGCACACATGAGACCACGCCCACGGACATTCGTGATACCCTCGGGATGCTCAGCAGCGAGCTCCCTTAGGGCCGCGAGCAATCGCTCACCTTGGCGGGCCGCGTTCTCCACGAGCTTTTCCTCCTCGATGACCTCGAGGTACCGCTGGGCACGGACCATGTCGACTATGTTGCCGCCCCATGTGGAGTTGATACGTGATGATACCTTGAACACGTTGTCCTCGATCTCGTCCACCCGCTTCCCGACCATACAACCGCATACCTGGGTCTTCTTCCCGAAAGCGATTGCATCCGGCTCGACATCGTAGTGCTGGTGGGCCCACATCTTACCGGTCAGACCGAGACCGGACTGGACCTCGTCCACGATGAAGAATATGTCCTCGTCGGTGCAGATACGGCGCAGCTCCTGATGGAACTCAGGACGGAAGTGGTTGTCCCCACCTTCACCCTGGATGGGCTCGATGATAAGTGAACTGATATCGTCAGGATTCTCCTTGATGGCCTTCTTGATCTGTGAGTAGGCCAGGTCCTCCAGCTCCTCGATCCGCTCGAGGTTCTTGCCCTCTACCGGGAACGTGACCTTTGGATTTACGATGCGAGGCCAGTCGAACTTCGTGAAGTACTTCGTCTTGTTCGGATCTGCTGTGTTCGTGAGCGAGAGTGTGTAGCCGGAGCGACCGTGGAAGGCCTGAGCGAAGTGCATGACCTGACGTCCTACGTTCTCCTTATGACCCCTGCTCCAGTTCGTGCGCACCTTCCAGTCCATAGCGACCTTCAAAGCGTTCTCCACACCCAGCGCCCCTCCGGACACGAAGAAGACGTACTTCATGTACTTGGGCATGGCGACACGTGTGAAGGCATCAACGAACTCCGCCATTTCCGTCGTGTAGAGGTCCGAGTTGGTGACCTTGTTCACAGCGACCTCCCCGATCTTGCGGATGAACTCATCGTTGGCCAGTCGGGGATGATTGCACCCGATAGGCGCTGATGCGAAGAATGAGAAGAAGTCAAGGAAGTCCTCTCCGCTCTTCGAGTCGTGTATCCAGCTCCCATGGCTCTTACGAATATCGAGTACCATGTTGAAACCGTCGACGAGCATGTGCTTGCGTAATACCTTGTGGACGTTCTTGGGGGTGATGGCTGTCATCGGAATTGCCTCCGTATGTGGTTGCCCGAAAGTGCATTAATCCTTTATATACTTACATTATTCGTAATAAAAGTGAGGGTTTTCGTATTTTTCTCCGAAAATGATACGTCTTTCGGCATTATTCCCGCTATTAATCCCTGTTACCACAGAACTGCGACTAATTCGCACATACTAACACGATGCCTGGGCCGGATGCCGATAAATGGGCCCGCCCACTCCCCGAGGACCTTACCGGTCAAAGAAGGGGCTCTTCCCTGTGGCGGTCAGAGGTATACCGCAGCAGACGTTCGTCTTCGTCAGCCCGACAGAGCGTGCGGCGACACCGATCCGTATCATGAGGCGATTGTCGACATTATGCATGCTCGCGGTCTTTGCAGCGCTGCCCAGAGCGATACCCAGGTCAAGAAGACGTAGCATACAGTTCGGCCCCTTGAAATCGGCTGATGTCGAGGCACCATCGAAACCGGCACAGGAATCGAAACCACACGCACCGCAGTTGAGCCCGACTCCCGAGTGGGACTTCAAACCGATCAGCAGCACTGCAGGAGAGGCCTCAACACCTTTCGAGTCACGCTCATAGTTATGTCGCCCCTCGCGGTCGAGCCGACGCATCTCTGCAGCCAGCTTGTCCTTGCACTTCCCCTTGATGATCTTGATCTCGATGATGTCCGTCCCCATGGTCTTAGGTGCGGTGCGGGCCGATATAGCCATGAGCTCGGCAACGATACGAACTGCATCATCGAGGCATACCTCGTCGTCAGGCGCGGTCATAGTGGCAGGGGATGGGTGAACCTTTAAAACTCCTCTTGGAGGACCTGTGAAAACCATTGTCAAACCCGGGTAAGGACAGGAACAGAATATGACTAATTAGGGTCTAGAGCCATATCACATCTCACAAGGATGGGAAATGGACACGATTCTCACTGTGGTCACGGCAGGTCTCATACCGGTTCTCACGTGCTCAGGGGGATATGGCACCGTCCACTTGAGCGAACTCGGTCTGTACGAATGGGGTGTAAAACGTCCTCAAGACACTAGTCGGTCGAAGTGGCTACCGGGCCCCGGGTCCCTTCTTTCGAGCAAAAGATAGTATATTTAAAGGATAGTCCCCGTCGCAAGGGCACATCCCTTTACAACTTGGTGGTGACGATATGGTCATTGATGATGATGTGCTCGAGGAGATGCGTGACAAGTTCGGACTTAATTTGTACGAGGCCAGGGTGTGGGCGGCCCTCCTTTCAAGGGGGATCTGCACGGCCGGAGAGATCTCAGAACTTGGCGGTGTACCGCGATCGCGTGCATACGATGTCCTCGAAACTTTAGAGAAGAAAGGCTTCGTGGTCATGAAGCTGGGAAAGCCCATCAAGTACCTCGCTATCGATCCTTCTGAGATCGTTGAGCGGATCCGCAAGCGTGTCAACAAGGACTATGAAGAGCGTGCCACCTCTCTCGAGAAGCTCGATGGATCAGAACTCATGGGCAAGCTCGGTACACTCTACAATGAGGGCATCCGGATGCTCGATCCCACTGAGATGTCGTCATCGCTCAAAGGACGTTACAACATCCACGACCATCTTGAGCTGATGATGAACGACGCGATCAAGTCCATCGACATCGTCACGACCGAAGAGGGCCTCAGCCGTCTCGCTGAATATCATCTTCCCGTCATCAAGGGTGCCGCTGAGCGTGGTGTAAAGGTCAAGATCGCCGCTCCAATTACGCGACCCGGGCTTGCAGCTTCAAAGTACCTGCTCGAGTTCGCCGGTCTACGTCATATGGACCACATCAAGGCGAGGTTCAACATCATCGACCATGAAGAGGTGATGTTCATGATAATGCCGGACATATCCATCCATCCCACCTACGACACCGGCATCTGGATCCACTCGCCATTCTTCGCCAAGGCTCTTGCTGACCTGTTCGAGCATACCTGGGAGCACCTGGAGCATGCCGAGAAGATCATCAAGAAGATCGAGGCCGAAGAAGCTTAGACGAACCGTGAATCACACGGGCGTTCTGTCCACGAACCAATCGTGAGCGATAGCTCTCACGCGACGCCGTTCGCGAACTGGCCCGGCCGAAAACGATCGCCGTTCATGACGGTCCTGTAGGCCCGGATAACCTTCCCACCCTGTCGCATGAGCTCCTCCTCTTTCATGAAAGCCTCATGAAGCTCTTCCATCTCGCTGTAAGGACTGGGGGCATCCTCGACGTCACCTTCGCCCAAGTAACTACGCGTGCGCAGGTAGAACTCCTTGCTACCATCGTCCTCGGCATCGAAAGTTGCATGATCACGCAGGTAGTTACGGGCGGCTAGAGCCTCTTTGAAGAGCTCCTCGTGCTCACGGCTGCCCTGATGGTGGTCGGGGTGGTGGTCCTTGGCCATACTGCGGAACACGCTTGTCACCTCGTACCGGGTGGCGCCCTCCTCCAACCCAAGGATGCTGTACGCCGCGCCCACATCAGAAATACCGTAGACCATGGCTGCGTCGATCGTTCCTGCGGGGTCAGGCGCTTTATAGAGTTTTCCCCGGGGTCACGGCGACCTCGCCCAAGAAGATATAAGCCTTCCTCCGCTCTCTGAAGAAGGATTGACCATGACTCCCGACCATCTCTTCGCTCGTGCCCGATTCCTCCTCCCCATGGCCGGAGAGGAAGGGACCGCAACGCGCATCGCTGACGGTTACGTTCTCACGGCCAGTGGGACCGTACAGGAGGTGGGCGCATACTCCTTCAAGATTGGTGAGCGCATCCTGAGGAACGTAGGTCACTCGCTCAAAGTGCTTGGAGGGAAGAGTTCCGAGGACGGTCCGCTGGCCACCGAGGACCTTGTCCAGCTCAACGGCGTCATCCTCCCCGGGTTCATCAAGGCACATGGTCACGATCATGAGTCACCCCTTATCGGGATCGCAAAGGACGTGCCATTGACGACATGGCTTGATAATGCTGTGAACCTGTTCACAGGCTTCCTCAATGAGCGTGCGGACGACCTGTCCGAACGCTTCGGCCGCTCACCACATCTGGTGACCTACCTTAAAGCCCGTGTCGACGACATCAGCTATGGGATAACATCATGCATGGTCCACCACTGCAACTTCAACAAGTACCATGTTGCCGAGATAGTTGAGGCGAACAGGTCGGCAGGCACGCGCATGATCATAGCTGTCGGGAGCCAGGACCGTCACTACGATGAGCGCATACTGGACACACCCGAGGAGGCGGTGGAGCGCCTGGACTCGGCACTCAAGCTCGTCAAGGATTCACCACGCACGACGATCGTCCCCGGACCCGACCAGTTCTTCTCGAACGGGCCCGAGCTCCTCAAGGCCCTCAAGGACTGGGCCCGCCGAAACGGGACGTTCCTGCACATCCATTCCTCGGAAGAGCCCGGTACTACCAAGTGGTTCAGGGACACATACGGGATGACCCCTGTCGAGTACGCGGACTCCATCGGTGTGCTCGACGCCGATACTATCCTCGCTCATCAGGTGAACTGCACCGACAACGACCTCAAGCTCCTCAAGGATCGGAGCGCCAAGGTCGTGCACAATCCTCTCGCAAACACCATCCTTGGCTCGGGGATGCCGCCCCTGATCCGGATGCTTGACATGGGTATACCTGTGGCTGTTTCTACAGACGGATCCGGCTCAGCGGACAATCAGAACATCATCATCGCTGCCAAGCTCGCCAGCCAGTTCCAGAAGGCATTCAACAAGGACGCATCCCTCCTACCGGCCCAACGGTGCCTGGAGCTCATTACCATCGAACCCGCCAAGGTGCTGGGACTGAACGCCGGCCGTCTGGAACCCGGACGCGATGCCGATCTGGTCGTTCTATCTCTGGAGCGTCCTAATCTAATACCGACACGTCGGGACAACGTCATGGAGAACATCATCTGGGCCGCTGACGGTTCGGAGGCGCGTTACGTGGTCTCCGGGGGACAGGTCCTCCTGGAGGATGGCCAGTTCAAGACACTGGACGCAGGGCGAATCCTCCGTGATGTGCAGGTGCTCTCGGAACTGTTCAGTGATTGGGTGGATCGGGAACGCCCTCAGATCAAGGGAACAGGCGTCCACACCTGACAACTAGAACCTCACGCGGTGCTGCTCTCCCCACCGCGGTGTGTGACGGGTACTGATTTCCCCGAGAGCTTCCAGACCATCCCTGAGCCGCTGGATCAGGACCGGTTCCAGGACAGGGTATGAACCATCCCATTGGACGAACAATCGGTCGCTCGCGAAATCGCCCAGAGAGGCATGGGTGTTGTCCGCCTTGAAAGTGGTGACCACCTCTTCCCTGAACTGCTCCTCCTCGAAAGGGAGCCGTCGAACAGACTGGATACGGGCATGTGGCACGCGATAGGTGGCCGAGGTCATCCCTTCTTCACCCACTTCGAGGAAAAAGGCCGCTTCGAAACGAAATCCGGCATGACTGCCTGTCAACGTCCCTCGTGCCTCGTTCGGACCGCTTGTCTCCATTGAGACATCGATATCCGCAATGACGGTCCCGACCGTATGTGTGAATAGTCGAAATGCCTGTTCCAGCGTCGATCCTTCTTCCTTCTTCCCTGGCCCAGCAGTGGCCTTTCCAGGCATGCTTCAGGCCCCCCGACACTACGTGAGGCGTTCCATGCGCTCGAGGATATCGAGGATCTCCCTGACCTCTTTCTGGAGGTGTCCGAGCTCATCGTTGAGCGACCGTTTGGACTCCTCGTCGACGGGTGACGGGGCGGCCTTTACAGAGCTCTCGACCTTCGGAGCGGATACCGGAGGCTTCACCTCATCCACAGGTTTCGGCGTGGCCGCACCTGGGATGGTTACGCCTCCCGGGATCGTGGGCTTCGGCGCCTCCTCGACCTTGGGTTCAGGCGGTGTGGCGGGAGGTATCGGCTTTGGTGGGCTGGGTGCTCGCGGTGGCACGATCTCATCCTTCGTAGGCCCAGGTGGTTTTGGCGCCTCCTTTGGCTTTGGAAGATGAATAGGTTCCGGCGGTTTGATCCCACTGAGAGGTGAGGCCGGTTCGGGTGCCGTGACGGGTTTGGGGGATGAGGGTGGTTTGGGTACTGCCACAGGTTTGGGTGGCTTGGGTACTGCCACAGGCTTCGGAGGGCTGGGCGGCTTGGGCACAGCCACAGGCCTGGGAGGGCTGGGCGGTTTGGGTACTGCCACAGGCTTCGGAGGGCTGGGCGGCTTGGGCACTGCCA
>CAZFHY010000020.1:58665-81560 GCA_964519305.1 Candidatus Undinarchaeota archaeon | reverse complement strand
TGGGGTGCGCTCAACACCCGGCATGGACGGGCACTTCTCGGACTCGCTCTGTACCGAGAACTATTTATTGTCATCCCCCGGACGGGCCCTGTCGGCCCGCCCGGAGGGAACCCCCTTCATATGACCCCTTTCTTACGCTGCCGCTATGCAGGAGCAGGTGCCGCCGGGCGGATCGCACACGCCCTCTGAGCGGAACGTGCACGTCGGCTGGTCCACCAGGATCTCGCAGGTGGGCAGACAAGCGGTGCACTCAACACGCAGCACACAGGTCCCCAGTGCATAGGTGATGGTGTAGTCCTTGGGACCCTCACCCTGAACAGTGGATAGGTCCTGGACGTCCAGCACCGCGTACGGATAGGTGATCCGCGACAGCTGCCGCTTGAACCAGTCCACATCGTCCGCGATCGCGTGCACCAGAGTCTTGTACGAGTGTCCCTCCTCGGCAAGGAAGGCGTCGGTCGTGATCGTGTACTTGCCGTCCTTGGCCAGCGTATTGTCCTTGAGGTCCGCTGTGGTGGCCGTTATCGCGGTCCCCGACTCGTCCAGTACGGTCACCTTCACGGTCCCATCGAAGACCACGTCCACAGAGTTGCGCACCGTGACCTGGGCCCTGACGTCCCGTCTCTGGTAGAGACCTGTCGCTGGGATGTGCTCGCCGTCCGCGTCGATGAAGTTCGCGCTGGTCACCTTGAGCTCTGGGTTCTCGACCTTCAGGTAGGCGTCGGGATACTGCATCTGGACGTTGATGTAGTCTTCCGGACATGTCTCGCAGATCACCGGTGTGGAGAGGATGGACTTTGCCACGAGCTGGTCTTCCTTGTCGAAGGCCTCGAACCCGATGCGCAGGATGTTGCCGAAGTAGGCGTACTCTTTGGGCACCGTGAACGCATTGGTCTTTATGATGACCTCATCCGAGATCTTGGCCGAGAACTCGTGCGCTACACGAGTGCCCTCGATCTCGCGGTTGTTCGTGTCGGTCAGGTAGACCTCGGCCTTGAGCGGGAAGTACTCGGACACGAGCTTCACGTGACCGGTCACTTCCTGGAACGGGTAAGCTGTGATGATCCGCTCATCGTTGAAGAACGCATCCGTTGGTGCGATGACGCCCATCTTGAGCACTTTGACGCCCGTCGCCGAGTCATAATCACCGATGGCACCTGAAATGTCACGAACGCCCAGTATGACCCATATCTCGTTACCTATCCAGGACGGATCAATGTCGAATGGCTCGCTCTCCAGAGCGACCGTGGCCGCAGGGAGGAGGTCGATCGTGTTGTCCATCGGGTTCGTACCGAGGGTGAAGTACTCGATGTAGTCCTCCTCGTTGCATCCTTCTTCGGGACATGGTGGCAGTACGATCACTCCGAACGTGACCCGTCCACTGAAGAACAGAGCGCCCGCATTGGTGATGTCGGCCTTCACGGCCGCCACGTCACCGCCATAGACCGTGGTCTGGGCGATATCGTCCTTGTAGACCCCCAGTTTCGATATGGTGAACCGCGGTAGCATCCCTTTCATGGCTTGTGCGCACTTGACGTTCTCGTCGAAGGAATACGTGCTGGGGCTACGTTGGAAGCACCCGATTATCTTATTGTACACCTTATCGTTGGCCCCACAATCAGGCATGCTGGTGATCCCGCCCTTCATGCACTTGAGGCGGGTTGCAGTGTCCTGTGGGATGGGCGGTTCGAGGCAGGCCTTCTCGCAGTCGATGTTCGCTTCCTTGCATGCGGTCTCGCACGCGTCCACGTTCGACGGGTAGATGTCCTGACAGGCCCTTCTGCATGTCGCGTACTGGTCCATGTTGTAGCACTTCTCGGTGAGCGGTAGTTCCCTCTCGCCCTGGAAACAGCAGTAATTGTTCAGCTCCGAGTACTTGGATCTGCACTTGTCGAAGTGCACCTTCCCATCACCGAAGACCCCGGCGCTTGCGCACGATGGATTGGATGGGACATCGAAGATCGGCAGGCCCGGCGTGTCAGGATCGAAGTCAAAGAGGTTGTTGCAGCACGCGAGCATCTTGTTCTTCACGTCAGCGGGCAGTTCTGGAGGATCGCACTTCTGGCTCGTACCCTTCCACCCGAAACCTATGTTGCAGACGCAGTACCCGAGCTCTACATGGCACCGGCCTTCGCTGTAGCTGGGATCGCACGAGTTGCGACAGAACGCAGCGCAGTACTCATCGGTGCTCGGGTCCTCTTCAGGAGGCGTCGGTTCGGGAGTGATGCAGAAATGGAGCGACTGGTCGCACACCTCGCCCAGGTTCTCGAGGCAGTGGGAGTTCGACGAGCAGCATACACCGAGGGTCGAGCAACAAATACCGTTCTTGCAGTTACGGCTGAAGCAGTGGTTCGGGTCCGTGCAAGGATCACCGTTGTCTAAGGAACCGTCCTCGATGTAGTCCGGATCGGTTATACAGTAGTTATCCCCACCACATATCCGTCCGGAGGACGTCGCGCAGTGTTGCGGGCCATCGCAGCACTGCTCGTGACGCTTGCAGCAGATGTTGTTCCTACAGTTCGAGCTCTTGCACTCATCGTTATTGTCACAGTCGCCACCATCGTCCATCTTCGCGGCGCACGGACATGCACTGCCACCGACGGTCATACGACAGTAGAATGTGTTCGAATCGCACTTGGCGTCGGTACCGAACATCGAGCATTGACTGTCGAAAAGACAGCAGTACTTACCGTTCGCGCAACAGATGCTGTTAATACAGTTGCCCGAGGGGCAGTCGCTGTTCCTGTTGCACCCTTGGCCGACACCCATCGTGGTGGTGTCCGTATCCGTATCTGTGTCCGTATCAGTATCCGTGTCGGTGTCCGTGTCGGTATCGACGTCGTCGTCCGTGTCAGGTGTGATGGTCTGACCGCCCGTCGTCGTATAGGACATGCACGACTGGTGGATCTCGTAGAGGAGCGTGTTGTCTTGGATTGGTGTGGTCGAAGAGTCGATAGCGTTGAGCTTGCTCAGCGCAGTGTCCTGCTTCGTGCCCCAGTCATCGAACTGCTGGTCGTCGATGGTCTTGTCCTCGGTTCCGCCCATCTCGCACCGGCCGATCGGCTTGTCGCTGGTGATGGTGCTGTCGATGATGCACCGGGAGTCCCGGGCATAGGGCTGAGGGCCTGAACTCGCAGGCTGGCCAGTGAGGTACTGTAGTACATTCTCATAGAACGGTTCGATTAGCGCGTCGCGCTCCTCGGGCAGATGGTATTTGGGTTTGTAAGCACAGTCGCCCGAGTAGCCGAGCTCTAGGTACCGGTCGATGATGCCGGGGCATTCGTCCTTGAACTTCCAGTCCGCGGTCCCTGCCCCGATCGACTCGATGCCCTGGTACTGTGTCACCGTACCCTGCTCGTTCTTGTCATCAGTGTCCGTGATGATCCTGTCGACCATGGCGACCGAGTTCTTGAGGTTCTTGCGGAACAAATCGGATGCGCCGGTGTTAGCGATATCGGAAATTTTTTCATTCAGGGTAGAGAGTTTATCGCTCACTACGTTCCCATCCTCTGTCGTGGATCCGTCGTACTCCACGATGAGGGCGTCGATGGCGACGATCCCCTCCGCAAGCTTGTCCATGAGGCTCTTGAGCGTGGTGACGACGTTCTGGACGGTGTCCCGCGTGCGACACGGGCCGGCCTTGATCCCGTCGTACAGGTCCTCGGCGCCGTCAACCGTGCACAGGTCCTTGAGGTCGGAGACCTGCTGCTGACATTCCACGAGCTTGGCGGGAACGATGGCGACGTTGGTGCGGTACTTGACCTCGAGCACACCGGACTTCGTATCGGTCTCATCGTTGGTGCAGTAGCCGCAGCAGCCGTCGTCACAGGGATTTGTGCACTTACGACAGTCATCGGTAACGGTCGGGAGGGCGCAGTTGCTCGTCGCTCCTGCGTACCCAAGGTCCTTGGACGCGTCAGGTACAGCGGGCGCTGAACAGACGTACTTGTCAGGATCGGTAGCATCAGTGTCACAACAACTCCCTTCTGTACCGTCGTCCTCCTCGTTCATCTCGTTCGAATCACAGGTCAAGCTGCCTGTATTTCCATCCCATACTTTCACTCCTGCAACGCACGGTATCTGGATGCAGACGGGGCATCCCATCGCAGTGGCTAGCTCCTCACTTCGGGCCGTGATATCGCTTTCCCGTGCGGGGCAAAAGGTCAGGCTGTCCTTTAGGCAGATCTCCTGGACGCCCCTATGACAGAGTCCGGGGCCGAACGCGTCACTGGCTACGAAGTCCTCTGTGATATAGGTCTCCAGACCGAGGTCCGCATCGCATGCACAGAACTCACCGGGGCTGCAGACCGACGGGACATCTGTGGAGGTGCTACTGGGGGGATCGGATGTGATCCAGGCATAGGAGTCACGCGTGAAGTCGCAACCGGTTGAAGCGACGCCCGAATCAGTGCCACCCGGAGCAAGGTCGATGTGAATTGATGTACTGCTCTTGTTCATGTATCCCTTGACATCGTTCGTGTTCTTGGTCCGGAAGAACACTAAGTTCTGATAGCCCTTGTTCTTCAATGCCGTCTTGCAGTTGAAGTCGTTGTCCTCGGAGTCCTTGTCTGGCAGGTCGTCCAGGTCGACGGCCGTGCCGAAGGTGAACTCGATCTCCACATCGTCGATATTGATCTTAACACCCGAGGGGATTTGCTGCTGCCCCGTGCTCTCAGAGGCAGTGTAACCAGTGCCAAGGAAATCCGTGAGCGCAGTGTTGCATGAGTCGCACTGCTTCTCCAGAGCGTCCAGCATCGTGATGAGGTTGGCGTGCAGGTCGGTGTAGAACTCGTGGGCACCTTCCTGGAAGGTCTTCACTTCCTTGAGGTAGTCCGCGAAGTTGTTCTTGGCCGGGATGCCACCCTCTTTGCACTTGATCTTGTCGAGCCTGTTGGCGATCGTCTTCTGCTCGGCATCACCTTCATAGTCAGTTATCGTGATGTGGTCTATATCCTCGCCAATGACGTCCTGGTCCAAGGAACATTCGCCGATTTTAAGGATCGAGCTCTTGACCTTGAATATCCTGAGGTTGTCCGCGGCTCCAGCTTCGATACTGATGAGCTCATCACCAAGGAAGCCCTCGAGTTGCGTGATACAGGCATCCCTGTCACAACCACTGGTTAGATCGGGATCCGGTGAGATGCACACTTCATACTTCATACCATTGGTGGTCGTATCATCATCGTTCGGATCGCTGAATCCGCCATCGTATACATGCTTGACCTTGCACCCGAGGCATCCTTTCTCCGCGGATGGCCGGTGCTCCAGGAGCCTGAGATAGGCGATCGTCATGGTGTATGGATCGACATCGTACTGATCGGCCTTCACATCTTCGTTCGCGAAGAACACCCGCAGGACATAGCCGGGATCACCACCATCCTCCGACTCGCAGAGAGCCTTGAAATCATGGTCGCAATTGTTGTCGTTCCAGAGACCGGAGGTATAGATCTGGCTACAGTCCTCGTTGCGTCCCCAGTTGTTCGGCTCGTGATTGTTCCAGTTCGAATAGAGCCTGTTCGTGTTCGGGGGTCCGTCGGACTCGCAGATCGCACCATGCTTGTTCGTGCACTTCGCGTCGTTCCACTTGCCCGCTCCCTTTAACTCAATGCAGTCTTCGTTGCCATCATGGTCGTTCGGTTCGCCGTTCTTCCAGTTCCGATAATCTGATGCACCGTGTGACCATGCCCATGTGCCCTCAGTGGTCTTGTCGTTCAGGCCGATCCACTTGTATGTATATTGATTGAACTGGTCCATGATATACTTGTTCTCGTCCGCATCCTCGATGGTCGCGAGGTAACCACCCCATGCTTCGCACGTGGTCTTTGCGTCGTCCCAATCGGTGTTCGATATGGGTTTGTAGCAGTGACCATTGTAGAAGTAGCCGTCGCTACAGACTGCGGGTAGGTCACCGGTCGCCGGATCCGTAGTCCAGACATATCGCCCTTCTTGCTCACGGTCATTGTAACCGATCCAGAGGTTCTCAGCGAACGTCTTCTTGATGAACTCGTTCTCCAGCGCATCGTCGATGGTCACGAGATGAGCGTTCCACGCCTCGCACTTCGATTTCGCAGCGGGCCATTCCAGCTTATCGGTCATCTTGTAACAGTGTCCACCGAACGTGCGGGCACCATCGCAGATACCTGACTCCGGGACCGCATTATCTGATGGCTCGGTCAAGCTCATGACCAGCGTGACCTGACAATCGTTATCATCCTTCTTACCACCTGTGATGCGGAGCTCGGCCTTCTCGTCGGGATCCACCTTGGAGGCGAGGTTCTGACCCTCAACTGTCTCGCAGGTAGAACCGGATCCACCCTGATAACACTCTATCTTGCGCTCGTCAGAGCCGTCCTTGCAGTCGTCGGCATAAATGGCCGCTAGATAGACCTTCGGCAGGTCCTGGTCACCCTGACATGTACCCGTGATGTCTAGCTCACAGTACTCCGAGGAGAACATGACCCCCGTCTCGCCCTCGAGCTTGGTAGCGCATTCCTCTCGGCTCATTAATTGGAAATCGGCCGTGTTGTCGTCCTTCCTGAGCACACAGCACGCCATACTGTCGTCACTGGGACCACATAATGATTGATCTGCAGCCCGTTCCGATAGCGGGCAGGTGATACCGGCGTCCGGATCGATGTCCAGCCATGCATAGGTGTCACCGTGGGCCCTGCAACATACCTTCCCTTTGAGGGTGTAGGTGTCAGGATCCTCGATGACGTTGCATCCCGAGGCATCTTTCCACGTGGTGCACGACAGACCGTCACTGGATTGGGTCTCGCAGCAGTCCATCCTGGATGCGGCATCCGTGTACCCATCTGCAGCACATGATGTAGGCAACCAGTCGTACACAGGATCATCCGAGGTCCCCTTGTTGCAGCAGTGGAGACAGTCGGGCTTCACAGCACGGGGCAATGCGCATGTCCCTTCATTATCCTCGTGGAAAGGTGCGTCCGTACAGAGATTGGGATCGACGGTGTGGCCGGGGCCGTATTTATTTGAAGTGTCCCCGGTGCATGTGCCCACATCCTTGACCCAGCGATAGGGGTAGTTATCGTTACCGGGGATGTGACAGCAGGAGCATGATCGGAACTGGCACAAGCACCCGAACCTGATGGGGCCGTTGACATCCTCCTTTCGCTGGAAGTTCATGATCAAAGGCGTGAACAATGTAGCAGCCTTGTCTGAATAGACCTGCTCGCATAGAGCCTTACAACTCTCTATCTCTTTTGCACTGACCTCGGCGAGGGCCGCGTCATCCGTCCCCTTCGAGTCGTCCCTGTCAATGCCGCCAGCGGGTTCCCAGATACGGGGGTCGTAGCAGGCCTGAAGTCCCTTGAAGTAGGGGGGATCGGTCCCGTAATCGAAAACCGCCAGTCGTCCCTTCTTGCAGTAGTCGGGGCAGTGGTCCCTGGCATATTGAAGGGCTTCCTCCTTTGCTCTTTCCCTTTCAGTGGGATTACCGGACGTATAGGTGAATTCCTTACCGATGAAGACCTTGTCCGTGCACCTGCTCGTATAGGCTTCAATGTTCTGCGGGGGTGTCGGGGATTCAGGGGTTGTCTCCTCTTCTTCCGCAGTTTCCTCTGGTTTCGTAATATCGAATGAATAGGTCTTGAGATTGCTCAAGGAAGAGTCGGGGGCGTTCCCCGCACGGTCGCCAAATAGTTTCAGCTTACCGAGCTTACCGTCGTACGCAGTGAATGGTATCTTTACGGTGGCTCTCCCGATCGTGGAACTCCAGCAATAATCCGCTTCTGGAGTCTCGTCGGACGTTAACTTGGATTTATCGCAAAGGAAATCCGCGATAAATGCGTCGTCCACCTTGACGAAGATACCGATCGTAGAGGCGGTCTCCGTATGATAGCAGAAGATACTCAGATGCGTGTCTTCGATTGTCTCTTCACAAATGAACGCACCCATGTCGTCCTCTGCGGTGCTCGTCGCCAATGTGAGAAGCGCACAGAGCACGAACGCCATGAATAGTGCGTAGGTATGTCTTGTTCGATTGGTACTGAATCCCATTGATAAACCCCTGTAATATACTCTGCTTATGGCGTTTAAAACGATTTCTCGCAACGGCTTGGGACAACGGGCCACGATAGTTCATTCAGATTGCTCGCCCCATTAATCAGGCGGAAGTTGTCCCAAGTCGTCCCAATAATAAAATTATTGCTCTATTGTACAAATAGGCGGAAATATATCCGTTTCAACAGTTCTCATCACGGGATGCTACATTGTGGTATATCCCGTTCCGGTCGAGCTCCACCGTGATTGGTTTCATCGCGATGTCCGGGAGCGAGCTCGTACCCTCGTCCACATCGAGGATCATGCCCTTCGGAAGGACCGAGTAGATGGCGCGGTCCGAGCTATCCTTGGACGAGACCGCGAGCAGTAGGTACTTACCGGGGTTCACGGTTGGGAATTCGATCTTTCCGTCCTCGTCGGTTATTGCACTGACGACGTCCCCAAGGGTAGTGTCCATGGGGAAGAGGTACACTTCGATGTACGCCGGCGGTCTCCCATCGACATAGCCGAGAGGTATCGGTTCCCGTTCATCAATTGTCTGAGATGACACACAGTAGACGTAGTTCTTCATGATCACACGGCTCGAAATGGAGCCGAACTTACGTACGGGGAGGGTGACATGACTTGAAGCCTCGATCTTCTCTTTCAGGCTCGATCTCGCGTACTCGGTCCCGTCTGCCTCGAACACGATGTCATGGACGCCGCATGGGACTCCCTCCCAGGTAGTTCCCGAGGAATAGCTCATTTCAACATCGTTAGAAGGATAGCGACAGGAGTCGATCCGGAGCAACCCTTCCATCGCAGGGGGGTCGAGGTCCACTGTAAGGGCGCAGGCGCCCTGACACTGGTCCTCGATGAACTTGGGTGCTGAGACCGACTCGTTTGTCGCTGCGGACAGTTTCTGTAGATATGGTTCCATGTAGAACTTGAACTCCAGTGGCTTGATCTCGGACGATGTCCCGGCGGCGCCGACCACTTTTGCAGAAGGCAGGAGATCACGAAGGATGATCTTTACGGGGAAGTGGATGGAATAGTTCATCTTGTACCCGCCCGTACAATCGCCCGAAGGTGACAGGCCGAAGGGTCCGAGCCTGAAGAAGTGCACTGTGTCGGTGGACCGGTAATCAGGCTTGTCCTCATTGGCGATGAAGGAGAACTTGAACTCGTTCTCATACAGGTCGAAGGTCCACTCCACGAACTCCATGACCTTCTCGATATCCGCTTGTTCCATCCCGGTGAACGTCTCAACCGGACTGAAGTCGGCCTTCCTTACACGACGCATCTCGTTAGCCACGGCCAGTCGGGAATGCTCACGGAACGGTTCGATGAGGTCCCCATGCTTTGAGAGGGGATTCCCATCGGTCGATATCACACTAATCTCGTATCGGGCATCTGCATCGCATGAGGGGATGCCCTTACAGCAGTCACCTCCCGGTTTGGGGATGCGCGGGTCTGAAGTGATGCTGTCGAAGATTGAGTCCTCCATGGTCCGGGCATCGATATAGCTCTGAACATAGAATACTGCGATGTCGTGCAGGAACTTGAGCCGGAGCGGTACGTTGACATCGAAATCGATATCGGTCTTGACTTCCTCACCCTCTGCTCTGATGCGGACCGGAAGGCTCATTCGTGCCGTGATTGAGTTGTCCAGGAGGGTGACGTTCGCCTTTGGGAACCCGAAGGAATAGAGGTCCCTGCGCAGGCTCTTCTGCAGTTCAAGGACACGGTCCTTGACATTGCGCTCGATCTCCTGTACCATCATCTGTTCCATGACCTTGTTTGTCGGGATGTTAACGATATTCCCCTCATAGAACCAGTAGGGGACGCCCAGATGGCTGAGCGGCGGATGGTTCTCCTTGGTATAACCTCCGTGCGCGGCCATCTCCTCCGCTGCCTCGTGGATAGCGGCTTCGAGGAAGCGCTCCAGAGAGGACTGCACGGACTCGAGCTCCTTGCGGACCGTTTCCGATTGTATCTCCTGTCGACGTACCTCCGATTCCGTCTTCTGTCCAGAGAACATCGTATAGAGCACGAAGATGACCACGAAAGCCAAGGCCATGATGCCAAAGAGGGCAATCTGTCCTCGTGTCATTTTTCGGCTCATGTGCATCCCACCACGTATCGACCGGGATTGGACTTCACTTGGAGGTCCGTCCGCTTCGATTCGATGACTCCTTGTGGGGTATGGATCTCAACGAGCAGCTCCACCGTGCTACCGCCGTTCGGTGGATGAGGGCATAGAGAGATGTCAGAAAGATGCAGCCTGACACCTGATGTCGTGCTGACAAGATAGGCCAGGTTCTCTGTAACGTTCCGTTCCCCGATGAACACATGGAAGTTACGTTCGGAGACATCGATGGTCCCCTTGATCTGAAGGAATATGTCGAGATTGAAGCCCATCACGGCCAGATAATGGATGAGCGGCTCATTGTCGTTACCCGGACTAGCTCGCTGTATCCTGAAGTCGAGTGGAACGTAGTCCGTCACCTCGATTGGCTCCTTCGAGTTCCCGCTGCGCCCGAGGTGCTCGATCGCTACGGAGATGGCTTGTTCGGTAGGAAGTGCGGTGTATACGATCAGGCGATCCATCTCTTCACGGACGGCAAGCTCATGGCCCTCTCCGTCGTCCGTCCGGACCGTGGCCTTGATATTGTTCCCGTCCAGGGCGAACTCGAGCCAATCGTTACCGGATGCCATGGTGATGGTCCGTTCATCACTGCTCTTGGAGATATCGGCATGCTCCATCCAGTCCTCACCGAACGTGCGTCGCAGATAGCTCCGCACTTTTCCATTGTCTGGGCCAGGTACATCATCCCAGGTGAAGAGGAGCGTGTCCATGAACGTCGTCGACAGCTGCCAGCGGTCCGATAGCTTGTTGTACGTCGGTGTGAAGCTTGCGGGTGCGAGCTCTCCGAAAGTGATGTTGAAGGCTTTCTTGGGTAGGTTCACCACGGACCTTCCGTTGAGATCCTGGACGACCACATCGGTTTGTAGAGGGAAACCGATCTCGAAGTCTTTGGGACGCACCTTGTCAGGTTCGATATCGTGCTGGCTCACACGCAGGAACGACTCGTCCTCGGGGTACCATACCTCGAACGGTCGACGAATGACATGGATGTTGCCCTTGTACTCGATCACGATGAAGACCTCGTACTCTCCGGGAGGCAGGTCCGCTATGAAGGATGCCTCGATCGTCCAGCCACCGGCCTGATCGTCGTGCACACGCTTGATGGTGGGTGCACTGGAGGCATCCAGTACGTGGAGTGACGCGTTCACATTGAGGTCAGCGAGAGCTCCCTCCTCGAGAAGCGCCCCCTCGTACCTGATGTTCCCGCGCCATATGACGTTAACCCCATCCGTCAGGAGCACGTCCGATCTGATATGACGGGGTTCGAGATCGATGAGCGAGAACTCGAGGTTGGACGGGGCACATCCTTCAGTGGCGCACATCTCACCGATAACGCAGGTGGCCTCGGGATTCTTATCCTTGCCGAGGCAGACGCAGGTACCCATGCATACCTCACCGATGTCGATGCATGAGAGCGTCTGGAGACCGCTCTTGGCCATGCACTCTCCATCGGTCTCGATGATGATGAACGGGCTCTTGATACGCTGCTCGGTGCAATCGGTAGGGCTACAGTATCTTCCGTATTCGCACACGTCAAGGACGTCACCTGTCTCCTTATCGAAGCAGAGGCAAAGTGGGATGTCGGAGGATGAAGGAGTGCAGGTCTGTCCTGTTTGGATGCACGGGAGGGTGGCGCCGAGAACATGCATGGAACCGCCCTCGCACACTTCTGACTGCGGTGTGCGGAGCTGGGGTCGCCACTCCGAAACCTCGATCATGTTAACCGAACCGCCGACGTTCTGATTGTCGCGGTATGCCGTGGTCTGGATCGTGTAGGCCCCCGGATCGAGCGATGGATCGAGGCTTAGCTCGGCATTGCCACATCCGAGCGACTCCTCCTCCATCACTTTGATACCGTCTTGGTTGAAAACCTGGACGCTGCAGATATCGCCCGGGGCGTCAGTATAGAGTGAGACATCCTCGCCCGCCTTGTACACATCCTTGTCGGTCTTCGTGTCCGCGGGCATAATTCCGCCGACCCCGATCAGTTCGAAACGGGCGGTAGCACGGCCGACAAGTCCCTGGTGATAGCCCTCTACTTCCACGAGGTAAGTGCCGGGCGCCCACGATGTGGACGTACCCACGACCACGTTCGTGCATGTCTGGAGGTCCAGGGTGTTCTTCTTGGTCCAGAACGAATCATAGACGTTCACCGTGCATCCTTCCAAAGGCTGTGCCGGGTGGACGTCCAGTGCGAGACCGGTCCCGAGACGGACGGATGTCCGCTCTGGTACGAGACGTATCGCCAGGGGGGGTTCGGCCAGCCTGAACTCCTGTTTGATATATCCCATGGCGTCACCGCGAACGCCGATTATATGGAGATCATAGAGAACGGCGTCCATGGAACCATCGGTGGGGATCACGAGCTTCTCGCAGGACGATCCAAAGGCCTTGGCGACCGGTCGGTCATCTCCTCGTTCCGTGAGTGCCGCGATGCAGAACTTGAGGCTACCGGAAACCTCACCTATCTTCTCGATGCCGATTGTGTCACCAACGATGTGGTCGCCCTGATCGGACGACTTTAGGGCGAAGGCCTCCATGTCCACCAAGCGCCCTGCCAGGGTGAAGTTCGATTCCAGTGTGAGATCTGTGACGTTGGCCACCCGTAATGTATAGAGAGAAGGATATGTGATACGCAGCTTCCTGCCGTAGGTGAACACACCAGGGATGAGGTCGAACTGTTTTGGCCGGTAGTGGAGCGTGAACTCGACCTCAAGGCTCTCTCCTTCGATCGTGAACGTATTGAAACTGATACGGGGTACCTCTCCCATGGTGAACCTCACCAGTTCCTCCTGTTTCGTGATCGTCGAGTAGGTATGGTCGAACAAATCAAAGCGCGTCTGGAGCGCCAGCTCATCGAGCTCGTCCACGTATCCGGGCGACGGGCTCATGTCGTAATCCACAGAGATGATGGCGTGCTTGAAATTTAGCACCTCCACCGATTCAAGGATACTGTCCGCGACGAGGTAACCTTTGTATCCTGAGGCGAGACAGAGGAGTGTGAGGAGCAGTGCAGTAGCACCGCGGAACACCAGCAGACCGTGTCTACTCATATCACTACCTCTACGCATCTACGGGCTCCAAGTATTAAATAGCTTTCAGGAACCGACATCGGTCGCTTCATGTTCCTTCTTATCGATCCGTGCGCGCTTGAGGTCATCGCGGAGGACGAGGCGGTTCGTGTTGCCCATGCGCTCCTTGCGGAGCACGCCCCGTGACTCGAGGTCCATGACAAGACGACTGAGCTTGGACTTGGAGATGTCGAGCTTTACCAGCAGGTCGCGCTGTTTGAGTCGCCCACCGGCGTGTATCAAGACCTCGACGACCGCCTGCTCGTCCTCTGTGAAAACAGATAGGACGGAGGGCCGTTTCTGTGTGGCCCATCTACCAAAGAAGAACAGTACCCCTCCAAGGAGGATACCGACCGCGATACCTTGAGGGGTGATGGGATAGCATGCCTCTTTGACCTCTTCCTTCGGGCGTGTGAACCGGGCGAACACACCAATGCTGTCATCAGCAGTAACGTTGGTACGGCTCCATACGAGGAGAAGGTGCTGTCCGTCGGTCTTGAGCTCTGCTGGCGGGAACAGAACGGAATGCGTCTGAGCCGCCATCCCGCCCACGGGAAGGACATAACCGGACGGGAGCGATACGGTGAGACTGAAGTCCGTGATGGGCGTTGACGGATTATAGGTCGTTCGGAACTCAAGGTCGTCCTTTTCCCGCCGTACGAACTGATCGGTTGTGAATGAGATGGTATAATGACGGTCCTTGTCCGGGAGCACGGGATAGGTGAAGGTTATGTTCACGAGCTTGATCCACTCGTTCTCGGCGACGGTCCATGAGATGTCCTCGCCGATACCGGTGACCTCGATATCCTGGACGTCACGGACTACCGTGAAGAAGGCGTTGCGGAGCGGCTCGTCGCCGGTATTGCGAAGATGGATGTCGATGGTCTCCCGACATGTGCCGTTCGGCATCACGTCGATACGCATCTTGTACGCATCATAGACGCGGCCCTCCTTCCCAACAGCAATACAGGGGAGCGTGAGCGCTATAAGAAGAAGGACGCCGACGAGACGGACCCGGGAGTACACTGGGCATTTGGAGTGGCTTACTTCGTTTAAATAGGTTTCACGGCGAGCCGCCTGTGTCTATTTATAGTTTCAACACTCCATTATCACAACCTATAAGGGGGAATGCTCCTATGTCGATGAAGAGGATGGGATCAGTCGTGCTTGCGCTCCTCCTCGTCATGGGATCCTCCCTCGAGATCCTCAATCTCGTTGTTGAGAATCCCGAGCAGTCGGGGTGTCGGGGAGAAACGATCAGCGTCGTTGCCAAGTACGAGAGCCTCCTCAAGGACCCTGCCATCTTCGTTGTCAAGCTCGATGATCCCCATGGACTCTACCAGAAGAAGAACCCTTACAAGGTGTCCTTGGGTGCAGCCGAGTACGTGGACCATCGGTACGATCTAACACCACCCCTCGGACTAGATCCGGGCCGGTACTCGCTCCCCCTCGTGGCCTATCCTGCGATTTCGCCCCAGTTCACCGTTAAACGCGAGATAGTCATCGTCGTGAAGGACTGCGTTGCCGAAGGGGCGACGGCGAGCGCGGAACCGTCCGAAGGTCCCGAGGCCAGCGGGACCGCGACCGCGACGGCAACCGCCACGGCGGGCGGTGGCACGGACGACGGGGGAGGTTCCAGTATGAGCTTCCTCATCGGGATCGTGCTGGTCATCATAGTCCTCATCATGGGTCTGGCGCTCTTCACCAGGAGCAGGGCGATCGCACAGCAGGCGGCTCTCCAGCAGCAGCAACAAGCTACCGCCATGGCCCAGGCCGGCTATTACGGGTACCAGTACCCCGCCTACCAGGGGAGCTCGTACTACGCGGGCCGCGGCGGGTACGCGAACGTGTACGGGCGGTACTGAACAAAACCGTTATAAGCTCCGTTGTGGTGAGCGGTCCTCTTGATAGTCATCTTCGACCTCGACGGAACGCTCACCGCTGGACGATTGAACCTGGACGGTATAAAGCGCGAGATAGACACCATCTTCACCGAGCGTGGCGTGGACGTGTCCGATGAGTTCGGTATAGTGGAGAAGATCGCACTGGGTGCTGCTGCACTGGGCGATCCCGAGCTCGGCCGAACGCTCCATGCGCGGCTCGAGGAGACGGAGGTGGCCGCTGCGGACAACGCGAGCCCGATCCCTGGTACGCGGGGGGCGCTGGAGGAGCTCCGCTACCGTGGCCTGCGCATGGCCGTCCTCTCCCGTAACTGCCGTCCTGCTGTGGACCGCTGCCTCGAGCGGCTGGACCTCCGCACCTTCTTCGAGACGGTCATCACACGAGAGGACGCACCGCCAAAACCGCTCGCCGACGGCGTCGAGCTGATCATCGGCGCTCTGGGCGGCGGACCTGCTGTGATGGTGGGGGACAGTACCCTCGACATCCTGGCCGGGCGCAACGCCGGGATCACGACAATCGGAGTGCTCTCGGGCTATGCTTCGCGCGAGGATCTGGAGGGCGCCGGTGCCGACCATATTATCGAGAATGTGTCCAAGCTGCCAGCCCTTCTGGTACAGCTGAAACGTGGATGATGGGCCCATCGGCCCTCACGAGAAGCCTTAAAACCTTTGGTCAAATGACCAGCCGACATGATCCCCGAGATAGTCCACGGTTCAGATCGTCTCAAGCGAGGATTCGCTAAGATGCAGAAAGGCGGCGTCATCATGGACGTCACCAATGCCGAGCAGGCCCTGGTGGCAGAGAAGGCCGGTGCCGTCGCTGTCATGGCGCTCGAGCGCGTTCCCGCGGACGTGCGAGCGCAGGGCGGTGTCGCCCGGATGCCCGATCCTGCAAAGGTCGAGGCCATCGTCGATGCCGTGACCATCCCCGTCATGGCGAAGTGCCGCATCGGCCATTTCGTCGAGGCGCAGATTCTGGAGACGCTCGGCGTGGACATGATCGATGAATCGGAGGTGCTCACCCCCGCGGACATGAACAACCACGTCGATAAGTCCGGGTTCACCGTGCCGTTCGTGTGTGGCGCCCGTGACCTGGGCGAGGCGCTCCGACGTATCAACGAGGGTGCTGCCATGATCCGGACCAAGGGCGAGGCAGGAACCGGTAACGTTGTCGAGGCCGTACGCCACACCCGCCAGATCGCCGACGAGTTACGTGCGCTGAGCGGACAGGACAACGAGTTCCTTGCTCGCAAGGCCCGTGAGTACGGCGTCCCTATCTCCCTTGTGAAGGAGACCGCCAAGCTCGGCCGGCTCCCCGTGGTCAACTTCGCCGCGGGCGGCATCGCAACACCAGCAGATGCTGCGCTGATGATGCAGATGGGCGCTGATGGTGTGTTCGTGGGGAGCGGTATATTCAAGTCCGATGATCCGCCTCGATTTGCCAGAGCGATCGTTGAGGCCGTGAACCATTTCGATGAGCCTGAAGAGATCGCCAAGGCCGCCAAGGGGCTCGGCGAGCCCATGAAGGGCATCGAGATGTCCACGCTTTCAGACGACCAGCGGCTCCAAGCGCGGGGCGTATGAAGGCATGCGCATCGGTGTAGTCGGGCTCCAGGGGGCCGTCTCGGAACATATAACCATGTCCGAGCAGGCCCTCCGTGAGGAGGGTATCGACGGCGAGGTGTTCTGGCTGCGTACGCTCGCCGGGCTCGATGACATAACCGGCGTGATACTGCCTGGTGGCGAGTCCACGACCATCTCCGACCTCCTCCAGGAGCGAGGGATGTTCGGTCCACTCAGGGACCTGGGCCAGGCCGGGCTACCGATCATGGGCACCTGCGCGGGCCTCATCATCATATCCGCCTCGGGCGGTGAACAGGTCGCTCACACAGGTCAACAGCTCATGGGGTTGCTGGAGGCCGAAGTGAACCGGAACGCGTTCGGCCGCCAGCGCGAGAGCTTCGAGGCCGAGCTGGAGCTCGAGGGCGTGGGCACCTGTCACGGTGTTTTCATCCGCGCGCCCGCCGTGGAGCGCGTGTGGGGTGACACCCGGCCGTTGGCCATGTTCGACGGACGTATCGTGGCCATCCAGCGCAAGAACGTCCTGGGACTCGCCTTCCACCCAGAGCTCACCGACGACACGCGTATCCACCGCCTGTTCTGCCGCATGTGCAAGGAATACGCATTTAATGGATGAACCAGGCTTAATTGAATGACCATGCGTTCTCTCACAGCGCTCGTCATTATCCTGGCCGCGCTGCTGCTCGCCGGCTGCATCACACCGACGGCCGAACGCCCTCCTGCTCCGGAGATGCTGGAGTGCGACCTGGAAGAGGAAGGCCCTGAGCGTGACCGGTGCCTGTCCAGGCTCGCTCCCTACACGGCGTGGGACGATGCGGAAGAGGCACTGTCGATGTGCCGCGACATCAGCGACAGCGGACGCCGGGACGGCTGTCTTCGACTGACCGCCATCGAGGTCGCCAAGAACGAACCCGAGAAGGGGATGACCGCATGCAGGTCGCTTGCCGATGAGGACCGGCGGTCGATGTGCCTGAACCGCCTCCTACCCTGGATCGATGTAAGGTCCAGCGTGCACGTCCTCATCGAGACCCGCCCTATGGTAGCAGGGGCCATCGGAGTGGTGATCTTCGTTCTCTTTGCATTGTTCCTTATACTCTTCCTGAAGCTCAGACAGGTCGAGACGCCCCACGTCGTCGAGGACGAACCGGAGACCAACCTCGCTACCTATGAGTCCTACTACGCGAACATGTACGCCCAGTCGTACTATGCTCCGCCCCCGCCGCCCCCTCCTGTCCCGGAGGAGAGACCCGTGGAGGAGCGGCTGGAGAAGGTCCGTATGCTTGACGATGACGGGAACGTTGTCGAGGTCTACCTCGAGAACGATTGAGATACCGCCCGCGACTCGAACAGCTTTAAAGATTGGTGATGTCCATGGCCTCCGTGTTCTTGTTCTCGGTCTCTCAGATCAAGGGCTCGGCGGTCGAGTACGGCCTTCTCTATCTTCTGCTGCTCCTGCTCGTCCCGCTCCTCGTACCGACGCTCCATATCGTGGCCAGGCGGATCGGACGCACTCGTGACCGGAACCGTAAGATTGTCCTCGCTGCTACGGTCGTCGCTCTGATCCTTAGACTCTCTATCGATCCTTTCCGACCGATGGTGTTCTTTGACGAGTGGCAGTACTCAGAGGTGGCCAAGTTCCTCCTCCTCGACCACCGGGGCGCGATCTGTGCACAGGGGAGCGCGGCACAGTGCATCCTGCGCTGGCCCATGTCCGACTCGGCGGGGTATCCCATGCTCGTGGCCATGGCGACCGGTGCCATCGGACCCTTTGGTGGGGGTGAGTGGGTATCGCTCGCGCTGTCAGTGCTCACCGTCCCCCTGCTCTTCGTAGTCGGACTCTACGTGCTCCGCGACGAGGACGCTGCAGCAGCATCAGCCGTGCTCCTGTCGCTCCTTCCTCTCCATGTAAGGTACGCCACGACCCGCTCGTCTGACGTGACATCTCTCTTCTTCGTCGCCCTGGTGTTCGCCCTCCTCGGGGCGTATCGCGTCACGCGCTCGCGACGAGCGTTCTGGGCCGGTGTTCTCGCGCTCACCTATGCCGGGACGGTCCGGCCGGAGAACCTCCTCCTGCTCGCCCCAGTGCTACTATTCCTCTCCCTCGGCCCCTCGAGGAAGGCTGCCGCCATCGTGATAGTCCCCTTGGTGGTAACTCTGCTGGCAGCGCCCTCTCTCCTGGCCAAGACGGGCAGGGTCTCCTTCGGCGGCTTCAACGGTCAGAACATCGACATTCAGGCACGTTGGTGGGTGGGTGAGGCGCATCATAGTCCCGTCATCTTCCTTATGGCGCTGGCAGGCCTTGCCAGTATCAAAGGAACGGGACGGCGCCTATTGTTCATCACCTGGTTCATGGTGTTCGTAGCGCTGTTCACGGTCCAGAACCTCTACCTCGGCGAGGGGGACCAGGACCGTCACATGCTCCCCAGCTACCTGCCCTTCCTGCTACTAGCGGGGATGGGCGGTGTCGAGATCGCTCGTCGATACCCTGCCCTTGCGGTGGCCTTGTGCGCCGTGCTCCTCTGGCAGACGTCCGGGCTCTACGATATCTGCCAGGGGTGCGACCGTCCCCTGGTGCGCGAGGTGGCCTTCGCCGAACAGGTCAGGGGCCAGGTGTCCACCGGGTGTCTGGTCGTGACACAGCTGCCCTTCTTCGTGAACAACGCATGGGACCGGCGTGTCGTCCACGTCTCGCTTGCCGACGAGATCCGCGACTACGTTCAGAACGGGACCTGTCTGTACTTCTACGAGAACGTGTTCTGCGACGAGGCCTACCTCTACCAGTTCCCGGAACGCGCACGATCTTGCAGGCGCATGCACGTCGACTACGTCCTCAGGACAGTCCATGAAGAGCCAGGGCTCGACTACTCGCTGGCCTTGTACGAGGTAGCGGGCTTCCGCGAAGCGAGCTCGACCAAACCTGTTTAAAGCTGGGCGCGGGACGGCCCGGGCATGGACCGTCTGCTCTTCGGTACCGCCGGCAGCCCTACATCGTCACATGCCCGGACCCGGGCGGCAGGTCTCGACCGGCTCGTCGAGCTCGGACTGGACGGGATGGAGTTGGAGTTCGTCCGTGGCGTCCGGATGGCAGAGGACCCCGTCGCTGTACGGGATAAGGCACAGCGGCTCGGACTGACGCTGACGGCCCACGGCCCCTATTACATCAACCTGTTCTCCAAGGACCCTGCGAAGACGAGCGCCTCGGTGGAGAGGGTGCTGGCCACAGCGCGGACGGCCCATGCCTGCGGTGCGTACTCGTGTACCTTCCACGCCGCCTTCTATCAGGGGCGGCCTGCAGATACTGTGTACGCGGCGGTGCGCGACCGGTTGAAGGGTATCGTCCACGTCCTCCAGGACGAGGGGAATCCTATCTGGGTCCGCCCCGAGACGACGGGCAAGCCGTCGCAGTTCGCGGGGCTGGAGGAACTGCTAGCACTCAGCGCCGAGATAGAGCAGGTCCGGCCCACCATCGACTGGTCACATCTCCATGCAAGGAGCGGGGGGAAGGTGAACACGTCCGAGGAGTTCCGCGCCGTCCTGACCCGTGTCGAGGACGTGCTCGGGAAGGAAGCGCTCAAGGACATGCACATGCACGTGGCGGGCATCGAGTACACGGCCAAGGGCGAGCGTCGTCACGTGGACCTGGCCGACTCGGACCTCCGCTGGCGCGAGCTCCTCTCGGTGATGAAGGAGTATGGTGTAACCGGTATGCTAATCTGCGAGAGCCCCAGTATCGAGGGGGACGCGCTGAAACTGCGGGACGCCTTCAGGGCCCTCTGATGTCTACAGACGCTTGAGCACTTCATCGACCACTTGGGTGGACGTCTGGCCCGAGGTGCCGTGGTCTGCCTCTCTGACCAGTTCCTCCATCCGGTCGAGGCTCAGGCCCTTGTTGTGGGCGGCCTCCATGAGCCTGATGGTGTTGTCCGCCACGGTGGTACCTGTGTCGCCGCCTGTGTCCTCGTACCGGTCCACGGTGTACATAAGGTCGGTGACGTCGTCCTCGGAGCCGCCGTAGGTCTTCATGGCGTCCATGAGCTTGACCGTCTCGGCCACCACATCGACGCCGGTCTGGCCCCCGGTGTTCTCGTAACGGTCCACGGCGTACATGATGTCGGTGACATCGTCCTCGGACACACCGTCCCGCTCCATGGCGTCCATGAGCTTCACGGTCGCGTCCACCACGTCCGCTCCGGTCTGACCACCAGTGTCCTCGTACCTGTCGACGGCCCACATGAGGTCGGATACATCGCTCTTGGACACGCTGTTGCGTTTCATAGCGTCCATTAGCTTGACTGTTGCGTCTACTACCTGACCGCTCGTCTGTCCGCCTGTGTCCTCGTACCTGTCGACCTTCCAGATGAGGTCGGTGGCGTCGTCCTCACTGATACCGTTCTCGTGCATGCTCTTGGCGATGCGGAGCGTGTCGGCCACAACTGTGTCGGCGGTCTGTCCGCCAGTGTCGTTGTTACGGTCAACTGACCACATGATGTCGGAGAGCTCGCTGCGTGACACGTCGTAGGCCTTCATGCCCTCGATAAGCTTGACCGTGTTGTTGGCGAGGATGTCGGTGGTGTCATCGCCCGTGTCCTCGTAATGGTCCACCTTGTATATGAGGTCCTTCACGTCGTCGATGGATACGCCGTTCTCGTGAGCCGCGTCGACAACCTGTGCGGTGGCCTTGGCGAGCGCGATGGCCCCGTCGGAGCCGGTGTCCTTGTGGTAGTCGAGGTTCTGGAGCACTTGCCCCACCTTGTCGATGGGAATGCCCGTGGCAGCGCTCGTGTTGCCCAGCACGCTCACCGCCTCGATGAGCTCGGTGCTGGTGGGTGTGGTGTCGGCGTACCGGGCGATGTTGCCGATGAGCCCGGCCACGTCCTTTGGTGTTGGAAGATGGTCCTCCTGGACGAGCCGACCGATGAGCTCGCGGGAGAAGGCCGTCGCCTCTTCGGCGGACGCGACCTTCGACGCATTGCTGGTGATGGCGTCCACGATGACCTGCTGGCCCACCTCTGTGTAGGCCGTGGTGAGCACGTCCGTGACCTCACCACCGGTCATGTACCCTATGGCACTGTCCACGTCCATGCCCTTGTCCATGCAGTAGTCGAGGAGGAAGCCGGTGTGGCTGCCGGTGTAGCCGTGCTCAGTGGCGCTCTCTAGCACCTTGTCGGCCGTCCGCGCGAGCTCGGTGGGATCGTCGTCGATGGCGAAGGAGCCTGCGACACGTCGCATGACGTACTCGGCCTGGTCGGCAGAGACACCATCGTACTTACCGGCCACCTGCTCGGCTTCAGCGTCCATCTCGTTGCCATGCTCAGCGACCTTGATGAGACCGAACAGCCCGAACCCGAGCGCCGTAAGCACGACGCCGGCCTTGTTCTTTGAGGAGAGATCCTCGGCCCGGGCGTAGCCGTCGGCACCATCTGTGGAGCCGTAGCCAGCGTCCGTCAGGTCCAGCTCGTACACCGTCGTCACTCCCGTGCCCGCAGCGCCTTCACCGTCTCGTCCGCGAGAGATATTGCGCTCTGGCTGCTGTTGACCTTGTCGGCGATACCGATGTACTCGATGGCCTTGGAACGGGAGGTTTCCGTCTCCTTCATGACCTTGATGAGCTTGATGGTGGAATCCGTGAGGGATGTTGCGCTGTCCGAGCCACGCTCCTCGCTGCTGTCTAGAGTGCGCATGAGCTCGACTGCGTCTGTGCGGGAGGCACCGTACTCCTTCATGGCCTCCATGAGCCGGACCGACTCGGTGACCATGACGGTGCCGGATGTGTTGCCGTGATCCTCGTAGCTGTCCACGGCGCGCATGAGCTCGATGGCGTCCGAGCGCGAGACGTCGTACTTCTCCATACCCTCCATGAGCCGGACGGTCTCGGTAACGAGGGAGGTGGCGGACTGGTTCCCGTGGTCCTCGAACCCGTCCACGGCGCGCATGAGCTCCACGGCGTCGGTGCGGCCAATCCCGTACTGCTCCATGCCCTGCATGAAGCGGACGGTCTCGGTAGCAAGAGTAGTCCCTGATACACCATGGTCCTCGAAGCTGTCCACTGCGCGTAGGAGCTCCACGGCGTCCGTGCGGGAGACGTCGTGCTCGTGCATGCCCTTCATCACCTGGAGCGACTGGGTGACAAGAGCGGTGGCGGACTGGTTCCCGTGGTCCTCGAACCCGTCCACACCACGGATGACCTCC
>CAZFHY010000020.1:21832-58565 GCA_964519305.1 Candidatus Undinarchaeota archaeon | reverse complement strand
GGTGGCGGACTGGTTCCCGTGGTCCTCGAACCCGTCCACACCACGGATGACCTCCACGGCGTCAGTGCGGGAGATGCCGTACTCCTTCATGCCCTGCATGATCCGCAGCGCCTCGGTGGTCGTGACGTCGGACGAGCAGCTGGTGTCGTCCCACTTCACGGCATCCAGCACCTGTGTGACATCGCCCTTGGAGAGGCCGTACTCCTTCATGCCTTCCATGAGCTTGACGGAGTTCTCGGCCAGGCGGGTGGCCGTGTCGCTCCCCATGTCCTCGAACCGATCCACGTCGTAGATAAGCGCGACTGCGTCGTTGGGGGACACGCCGTTCTCGTGAGCCGCATCCATGACCTTGACGGAGTTCTCCACGAGCGAGGCTGCACCGTCGGTACCGGTGTCCTTCTTACCGTCCAGGGTGGTGAGCACGTTCACGGCCTCACTGAGGGTGAACCCGTCCCGTGCACCGGCAGCGCCCAGGGTGGTCACCGCTTCTATGAGCTCGCCGCTGGATGGCTTGACATCGGCGTACCGGGCAACGTTGGAGATGAGGTTCGCCATGTTCTGCGGTGTCTGGAGGTAGTCCTGCTGGACCATCTTGTCGATGAGCGTGTGCGAGAATGCAGTGGCGTCCTCCAGCGAGTCCACATTGGATGCGCTGCGGGTGATGGCGTCGGTGATGATCTTCTCACCGGCCTCCATATAGACGGTATGGAGCACCTCAGTGGGCGCCTTTGCAGTCATGTAGGTGACGGCCTCGTCGACCGACATGCCCTTGTCCATCGAGTAGTCGAGGAGGAAGGTGACATGGTTACCGGAGTAGCCATGCGAGGTGAACGTCGAGAAGAGCTCATCGGTGCGCTGGGCCAGCTCGGCAGGATCATCGTCGATGGAGAACGATCCTGAGATGCGGTCCATGACGTACTCGGCCTGGTCCGGTGAGACCTTGGTGTACTTGGCCGCAACCTGCTCGGCTTCGGTGTCCATCTCATTGCTGTGCTGGGTGAGCCTGATGAGACCGAAGAGACCGAAACCCACGGCGGTCAGCACGACACCAGCGGTGTTCTTGGAGGAGAGGTCCTCGGCCTGGGAGTAACCGTCGGCCGCGTCCGCGCGCCCGTAGGCCTCCGTGTCAAGGTCGAGATCGTACACCACGTTCACTGCGCCCCCGTCATCCGTCTGATGGTCTCGTCAGCGACCTCTATAGCGTCCTGACCACTGGCGGCCCTGTCGGCGTCCTTGATGAGCCCGAGTACCGTGTCGAGGGAGGTCTTGTGCTGGGACATACCAGCAATAAGCCGTGCGGTCCCTTCGCCTAGCTCGCTTGCCTTGGAGCTGTCATCAGAGTAGTAATCGAGCTTCTTGAACAGCGTAAGGGCATCGTCCTGGGAGACGTCGTACTTGTCGCACGCCTCTATGACCTTCACGGTACCGTCCGCCAGTTCGTGGGCCTTTGTGCTGGAGTCAGCCCAGTAGTCGAGCTTCTGGAAGAGCTTGATGGCCTGGTCGTGGGACACGTCGTACTTGTCACAGGTCTCGATGAGCTTGATGGCGCCGTCCGCCAGCTCGTATGCTCTGGTGCTCTTATCGGCGTAGTAGTCGAGCTTCTGGAAGAGAGTGATGGCCTGGTCGTGGGTGACGTCGTACGTGTCGCATGCCTCGATGAGCTTGGCAGCGCCCTCGCCCAGTTCGTCGGCCTTGGTGCTCTTGTCGGCGTAATAGTCGAGCTTCTTCACGAAGGTGATGGCCTGGTCGTGGGACGCACCGTGCTCCCCGCGGGCCTCCAGGATACGCTGGGTACCGCTCATCAGTTCCTCGGCGGTCTCGCTGGTGTCGGCGTGGTAATCAAGGCTCTTGATGGTGGCCGTGATGTCGTCCGTTGCGATCCCGTACTGCTTGGCAGTGGTCAGGAGGCGGGCGGTGCCCTCGGCCAGGTTGGGGACTGTGTCGCCCGAGCAGTCCTCGCTGTAGTCGATCTGGTCCAGGACCGTCAGTACTTCGTCGAACCCGACATCGGCCTGTTCCGCGGCCCCGGAGAGGGTGCTGTAGGCCGCGATGAGCTCGGTTGCGGTCGCTTTGGTATCGGCAGCGTCACCGATACCTTTGATGAACCGGGCCATCTCCTCGGGCGTTCGTGTGTATCCGTCGGCGATGAGCTTCTCGGTCATCTGGTCGGCGAAGGCCTGGGCCTCTTCAGCGGAACCGACCTTGGACGCACTCTTTACAGCGTCGAGGATCGTCTGGGGGGCCGTCTCGGTGTAGACCGTGTGGAGGATGTCCGTGGCCTGGTCACCGGTCATGTAGGTGATAGCGTCGTCCACCTCCATGCCCTTGTCGGCGCAGTAGTCGAGGAGGAATGTGAGCTGGTTCCCGCTGTAGCCATGGCCAGTGGCCTGGCCGATGATCTTGTGGGTCTGCTGGGCCAGCTCGGCGGGATCGTTGTCGATGGCGAAGGAACCGGCGACCTTGCGCATGACGTACTCGGCCTGGTCAGGGGATACGGAATCGTACCGCGTCGCCACCTGCTCTGCCTGCTCGTCCATGTCGTGGCCGTGCTGGGCGATCTTGATGAGCCCCATGAGGCCGAAGCCAGCGGCGGCCAGGACTATACCGGCGGTGTTCTTGGCGGATAGGTCCTCGGACTGAGCGTAGCCGTCCGCGTCCTGGGCGTGCCCGTAGGCGTCCGTTGCCAGGTCGAGGTCGGCGGCGTACATTCTCAGTTACCGTCCTCGCTCAGGGATGTCGGCTCGATCTTGTCGAAGAAGTAAGCCTCCTCGAAAGCCTCGTACAGCCGCTGCCCCTCGGCGAGCTTCGTATCTATAGCAGGGCGGTGCTCGCTCTCTAGCGAGCTCAGCTTACCCTTCTCAGTGGCATTGAGGGCGACGTTTCCGACGCCGTCCACCACGTACATGTCCGTGAGATAGCCGGCCACGAGACCCAATCCTCCGGTCAGGAAGGCGACGAGAGGGCCGCCTGCCAGACCAGTGATGAAGCCGTAGGTAGCCATACCCAGAGGGGTGGCCACCTGCACGCCCTTGTGGACGTTCCCGGGCTCGCACCGCTCGTCCAGGTCCTCGCGGAGGTCCGTGTACTTGCGGGTGATGTCGCGGAAACCATCGTGATAGGCACCGACCTCGGAGTGGAGCTCAGTGAAGTAGTCCTTGAGAGCGCGGTTGGGCGCGTCCTTCACAAGGAGGTCGAGCTTCTCATCGATGGTCCGGTAGGAGTCGGCCAGACCGGGGCCTGAGTAGTCGGCCTCCAGGACCGTTTGGAATGCGTCAAGGTATTCTGCGTCCATGATGATCACCTCAAAGGAACTTCATGTCCCCCCTGTGTCCCGAGTGCTGGGATGCGTACCGGTCCACATCGTTCTCGTGTCGGCCGATGCGGTGAGCGATGTCGTAGATCTGCTCGGCGATATCGTTGAGGTCGGCGGGATCGACATCCTTGCCGTCCACCACCACCTTATAGGCCAGGACCTGGCCGGGATTGCTCCACATATTGTGACCGTAATCGGTCTCGTGATAGTACCAGTTACCGCCCTTGCACAGCGCCCAGACGTAGACGTGCTCGATGCCGCCAGGATTCTTCCAGGTACCCTTGTTGAGGTTGAAATACTCCTCGCCGATGAGGCAGAGGCCGTCGGTGGAGCCGCCGTTCCAGGCCTCGATCTGCTTGAGAGCCTCGATGCGCTTGGCACCCGGCGACTGCTGGGGATCGAGGTTGTACGCGGTGCGCGAGGGCTCCACGAGCCCGTACTGGTCGAGCACCTTGAAGCCATCGGCCCGCGGGCTGATGCCGTCGTTGCCGACCTCCTGGAGTATGTCGCGGTACACGCTCGCAGCGTTCTGGAATCCGCGGAGCTGGAGCATCTCGTCGCTCAGCTTCCCCTCGACGCCCTTGAGCTTCTCCTCGTATGCCTTGATGGTGCGGTTCAGCTCCTCCATCCGGGCGCTCTCGTCCCGGATCGTAAGTTGGTAGGGCAGGGCCTTCTCCTCCTTGCTGGAGATCTCGCCCTTGAGCATGTCCTGCCGTCCCTTGGCGTTGTCGAGCATGCGCTGGTACCGGTGGACACCCTGCTCGTCGAGCTTCCGCCCGCCGAACGAGGTATTCTCCAGAACCCCTTCCGTCTCGAGGATCTTGACGTACTCCTTTCCGCGGCCCAGGAGGGAGACCGAGCCGCCAGCGTCGAGCATCTGGTCGCGGGCGGCCAGCACCTTCTCGGCGTGGTTGCGGTCGTACACCACCGACTGGAGCTCGGTGCGCATCTCATTGATCTTGTCCAGGCGGCTGTCCAGCTCCTCCTGGTTCGCCTTCCGATCGGCTGAGAGCTTCTCCCACTCCTGCTGAGCCTCCAGGTACGCGGCGGTCTGCTCGATCTCCTCCTTGTCGCCCTCAAGGCCGCTGAGCTTGGATTGCTGATCTTTGATATCGCCGAGCAGGCCCTTGTATGACTTGTCCAGGGTCCGGTAGCGGACCTCCTTCTTGGCGATGCCGGCGTCGTGGAGGATGTCAAGCTCCTCGGCGAGCTTGCCCTCGGGATCGATGAACTCGGAGCCCTTTCCGACCACGCGCTCGTACACGTCGGCGTTGCGCATGTCGTTGAACCAGGTAGTAAGATAACCGTTGTCGCGCACGCTGATGTTGGTTGAACTAGAATCGATGGGGTAGATGCCGAGAGTGCGGATGATGTAAGCGTGAGCGCCCAAAGGACGGGCCCGTGTCATCTCCTCCATGACCTTCTCCATGGTGGCTGCCTCGTTGGCGCCCCCGGGAGCAGCGTGCTGTCCGCGCCGACCCCGGCGCCCGCCCACCTTCTGGGCGTTCAGCCGGCCCTCCTTGGTAGGGTGCAGCGACATGATGACCTGTGCGGCCTCGTCGCCGTTGATCGGTGTGAGCGTATCGGGAACCCAGTCCCCCGCCGGTCCTCTCCATCCCATTTTAAGCATCCTCCTCCAGAGTATAGATCGCACCTGCACTGGCGTCAACGTAGACGTCCATCCCGTCCTTGAGATCACGGGTGACGTCCTTGACACCCACGAGAGTGGGGATACCGTTCTCGCGGGCGGTGATGGCGGCGTGACAGGTCTTGCCGCCCTCCTCGGTGATCATGGCAACGGCGCGGAGCATACGTTCGCCGCTGGAGTCCTCGTTGTAGATTAGCGAGGTCATGTCAGGGGTGGTCTCCCGGGCCACGAGGACGTAGTTCTCGAGGTCGTCCGGGACATCTGAGGGTTTCTCCACGATGCGTACCTCGCCATGAGCGAGCCCGCCCCAAACCCGGTGACTGCGGTCCAGGTCGTAGAGCACGTTGGCATCGGTTGGTACCTCGTGGACCACGAAGTCCCGGTCCTCGTCCTTGACAGTGAGAGCGCGGGCCTGTGTTATGTAGATGGTGTCGCCCTCGATGGCCCACTCGATGTCCATGTCCTGGCCGTAATCCTCCTTGATGAGCTTGGCGATCCGGGTGAGCTCCTTGACCTGTTCATCGGTAATACACTGCTTGTCCTGCTTATCGGCGGGCACGGGCACGTACTCGGTCCCGTCGTCAGCGAACACGCACATCTTCGCTTTAGCGTCGATGTAACGTTCGGTGATATCACCGGTGATCGGATCGACTATGAACTCATCAGGTGTGACCTTGCCGGAAACGACCGACTCGCCGAGTCCGTAATTCGCATCGATGATGACGACGTCGTCGCCGCTGTCCACGTCCTTGGTGAAGAGCGTGCCGGCAGCGGTCGCGTTGATCTGATGCTGGACAACTACCCCCATGGAGACGTGCTGGCCGAACCCGTTCTCGCTGCGGTAGCGGATGGCCCGAGGCGTGTAGAGCGAGCCCTGACAGGCCGCGGTCTTGGCGATGACCGCGTCCGCCCCTTCGATGTTGAGGTAGGAATCGTGCTGGCCCGCGAAGGCGAACTTCTCAAGGTCCTCGGCCGAGCCGGAGGAGCGGATGGCGACCTTGCCGCCGAGGTTGTTGTAGGCAGTAGTGATCGCGTCCCGCACGTCAGAGCGCATGTCTGCCTGCTGGAACTGTTCATAGAGGTTCTCGGAGAAATCGACGAGAGAACGGAGGGTGTATCGGTCGGATCGGAGCTTATCGATGCTATCGTGGATGGCGGGATTCTGTCCTACCGTGTCCTCGTAAGCCTCGGTAGTGACAGTGAAACCCTCGGGCACGTTGATACCCAGATGGATGAGCTTGGCCAGGTTGTAGGCCTTACCTCCCACGAGCTCACGGTCGTTCTCCGTGATATCAGCAAGATCGATGACGTATGACATGATCATCACCTAGAGCGTACAGGCCCCATTCTGTTACCACTCTGCTGAGACAATCCGTATTTATACCCTCCCTTTGGATTAGGGTATAATAGGCGATCTTGCCATCGCCCCGGCGAAAGGCTTTAATCTGCTTTCACCTTTCTCATCATCCGGACCATGCCGACCAATCTCCCACCAGGGTTCATCTCGGCCTCGAACGCCTACGATGAGGCCACGAGCACCAAGGAGAAGATGAAGGCCATCATGAACATACTCTCGATCATCCCCAAGCACAAGGGGACCGAGAAACTGAGGATGACCTGGAAGCGTAAGCTGGCCCGCATGCGTGACATGGAGGAAAAGGCCGCTTCTGCCGGTAAGCGGTTCTCTATCTCGGTGCGCAAAGAAGGTGCGGCACAAGTGGCAGTGATCGGTCTCCCCAATGCGGGCAAGTCTGCCCTGCTCAACCTTCTCACCAACGCCAACGCCGAGGTGGCCGACTACCCCTTCACCACAGCCCTCCCAGTTGTAGCCATGATGCCCTGCGGCCAGGCCCAGGTGCAGCTGGTCGAGATCCCGGCGGTCATGGAGGACTGGCGCGATACGGAGAACGGGCGTTCCTTCCTTGGTCTGGTGCGCAACTCCGACATGATAGTCGCCGTGATCGATGCGATCGACGATCCCGTGGGCACCCTGGAGCTCATCGTCGAGGAGCTGACGTCAGGTGGCATCATCACCGACCGACCTGCGCCCCCTGTGAAGGTCGAAGTGGGCTCAAGGGGCGGCATCGAGATCCTGGGGGAGAAGTACCTCGACGGGGATCCCGCCGAGATACGACAGGCCTTCCAGGCACGTAACATCCACTGCGCGACCGTGCGCATCGTGGGCAAGGCCACGGTCCTGGACGTAGAGAGGGTGATGGATAAACGCATCCAGTACCAGAAACTGGTGGTGGTGGTCACGAAGGGGGACCTTTCAGGCTCCAGCGATGGGTTCGAAGAACTGAAGAAGGCCTTCCCACATCTGACGATCATCCCTGCATCCCCCGTGAAAGGTGAGGGGATGGAGCGGGTACGGGATGGTGTGTGGGCCCACCTCGGGCTCATCAGGGTGTACACGAAGTCGCCCGGTAAGAAGCGAGTGGAGAAGCCCATCACGCTGCCTGCTGATTCAACGGTCCGGGACGTCGCCATCCGCATCCACAAGGACATGGTCAAACGCTTCACCTTCGCCCGCATGTGGGGCACCTCCAGGTTCCCCGGTCAGAAGGTCGGTCTGGACCATCCGGTGGGTGACGGGGATACGATCGAGGTCCATATCAAGAAGTGAGGGTCGCAAGGGTGTCACTGCCCCGTGGTAAACTATATTAATCACCTGACTGACTATCATCAATCCCTATGGTCTCGGCCTACGCTCCGGCACCGGTGGACGAACTTCTTCGCCCCTATGCCGATGAGATTGACACCGAACCACTGTCCCAGACAATCGGCGACTACCTCACCGGGACCGGACGAGGTGTCCAGGGATGCTATACGCTCCTCCCGACGCCGGAGCGCATGAAGGTCGGCGAGAGCGCCTGCGATCTCTACCTTGCCAGGGACCTGAAGGACGATACCGAGTGGGTCGTCAAGGGTGCGTTGAGCGATGATGACCGGTTCCTTGCCATGGGGGAGGCCGCCGTGTACGACCTCGCGCATCGGCCCGGTATGGAGGATATCACTGTCCCCCATACCAAGTACGGTAACTTCCTGATCCTGAACGGTGAGGGTGGTCCTTTCTGTACCACTGGCTCATCCCAGGAGTTCGTGGAGAACAATAGCACCTTCCCCAACCCCAAGTGGTCGGAAGAGGGCTACTTCGGGAAGGACAAGACGGACTTCCTGGTGAAGAACCAGGTGTTCGACTGGTTCATCGGCAACTTCGACACACATCACAAGAACTTCCTAGTCGGCCGGGACGGTCAATACCATGCCATAGACAAGGGGCAGGCGTTCCGGTTCTACGGCAAAGACAGGCTCTCTCACCTGTACGACACCCCCAAGGGGTGGACACCCATCTACAACGATATGTGGACCACCTACCTCGAGGGCGAGTGCGATGTGGACTTCGATGCTGCCGAGGAGGTAATCGATGCCATCGAGGCCATCCCCGACCGGGAGATAGAGGAGATCCTCCGCCCATACGCCATCGAGCGGGAGAAGAGCCTGCATGCGTTCAACAGCACCGACTCGACCTACGTAAAGGCCCAGGACTTCATCGACGCGGTCATCGAGCGTAAGAACTCCCTTCGTGGGGATTTCGAGCACTTCTATACGGAAATGCAGCAGCGACGAGCCGAGACCGAAGCCCAGGAGAATCCCATCCTCGCGCGGGAGTCCATCAATAACGGCGACTGACCTGCTTATACGCGTCCCTGAACGGGACACCTTCCTTGACGAGCTTGTAGACCTCTTCTGTGGCGAACAGCTCGTCGGTCATGGCCTTCTGACAGTTCTCCTCGTCCACTACCAGCCCCTGGATGACCGCGGCCATGATGGCCAGGCAGTCCTTTGTAGTGTCGATACCCGTGAGAACCGGCCCTTTAGTGAGCTGGTAGTCGCGGTGGTAGCCGGAGATGAGGTTCGAGCAGATACCCTGGACCTCGTGCTCCCTTGCGACCACCTTGTGATGGCTGGCGCGTACCAGCTCCAGTACGTCCGGGTTCTTCTTCTGGGGCATGATGGAACTACCGGTGGTCATCTCCTCAGGGAGTTGGAAGAACCCGAACGCCGGCATGCTGAAGAGGATGAGGTCGCTGGCCATGGCGTTGAGCGTGGCCGTCACTTGGGATAGGGCGTGGAGGATGCCTGCCGCCAGCTTCCCGCGGGAGAGCTGGGCGTGGACGCCGTTCTCCATTACATGCATGAATCCCATCTCCTTGGCCGTGAACTCCTTGTCGAGCTCCAGCGGTACACCGTAACCGGCGCCGGTCCCCAGCGGGGAACGTTGGGCGAGCGCCCTCACCGGGCACAGGACCGTCATATCGTCGGCGAGGGCACCGATGAACCCCTTGGCCCAGTAGTCCACTGACGAGGGCATGGCCTTGCGGGTGTGGGTATGGCCCGGGATGGGTACGTCGCCGTGCTGTCCCGCCAATTCGGTCAGGGCTGCCACGAGCTCGCAAATTAGTCCGTTGACCGCACCGAGCTCTTCGTCGTAGTAGATGTGGAGCGCAGCCAGCACCTGGTCGTTGCGCGAGCGGCCAGTGTGCACCTTCTTCCCCAGGTCGCCGAGCGTCTGGGTGAGGTGGTGCTCGATGGCGGTGTGGCAGTCCTCGAGCTCGGGAGGTATGGGGAAGTCGCCGGCGGCGTGGAGCTCTATGATATGCTCGAGCTCTGCTGTGAGCTTTCCGACATCATCGTCCTTGAGCACTCCGGCTTTGCCAAGTGTGCGAACATGCGCGATGGAGGCCTGACAGTCGTGGGGGACGAGGCGCTGGTCGAGCTGGGGGTCGTCACCGACAGTGAACGCTTCCACACGCGCATCCAGCGCTCCGCCCTTGTCCCACAACTTGGCCATGTCCTCAACCGAAGTGTTTCGGGTTGCGCCACCCGTAAGGCTTCTTCTTGTGCAGCACCAGATGGTGTGCTTTTAGGCGGATGGCGTTGATATTGATAAACCCTTTGGCATCGGTGGCGTCGTACCCGCCCTCCACCTCCATGCTGGAGAGGTCCTCGTCGTAGAGCGAGGTCGGTGACGAGCGGCCGACGACCATCACGTTCCCCTTGTAGAGGGTGAGGGTGACGATCCCGTCGATGGCCTCCTGGCTCTTCTCGATGGCACAGAGGAGGAAGTCCATCTCCGGCGAGTACCAGAACCCGTTGTAGATGAGGTCCGCGAACTTAGGGGCCAGCGTGTCCCTGAGGTGCATGACCTCCTTGTCCATGGCAAGGCCCTCAAGGTCCCTGTGGGCCTCCCAGAGGATGGTACCGCCAGGCGTCTCGTACACACCGCGGGATTTGATACCGATGAAGCGGTTCTCCACCATGTCGAGGCGTCCGATTCCGTTGGCGGAGCCCAGCTCATTTAGATACGTGAACAGCGCCAGTGCACCCTCCTTCTGGGTCCCGTCGTCCAGATTCACGACCTTGACCGGCTTGCCATCCTTGAAGTGGATCTGGATTGTGGTCTCCTTATCGGGGGCGTCCTTGGGGGACACGCTCTTGGAGAACACGTGCTCGGGCGGGCGGTAGTCCGGGTCCTCCAGCACACCTGCCTCGTGAGAGATGTGCAGCAGGTTATCGTCCTCGCTGTAGGGCTTCTTCTTGGAAACGGTCACGTCGATACCGTGCTCCTTGGCATAGTCGAGGAGGTCGCTGCGCCCCTTGAACTGGGCGAGGAACTCGGGATCCTTCCACGGGGAGAGGATGGTGATGTCCGGGTCCAGGGCCAGGAACGTGAGCTCGAAGCGCACCTGGTCGTTGCCCTTTCCCGTGGCGCCGTGGGAGACGTATTTTGCGCCCTCCTTCCAGGCGATCTCGATCTGACGCTTGGCCGTGGGTGGGCGGGCCAGGGACGTTCCCAGAAGGTAGCGTCCCTCGTATATGGCGTTCCCCTGGACAGCGGGCAATATGTAGTCCACCACGAACTCCTCCTTGAGGTCCTCGATGTAGACCTTGGAGGCCCCGGTGGCGAGCGCCTTCTGCTTGACGGCCTCGAAGTCGTCATCCTGCCCCACGTCAGCGCAGTAGGCGATGACGTCGAAACCCTTGTTCACGAGCCACTTGAGTATCACTGAAGTGTCCAGACCGCCACTGTAGGCCAGGATCACTTTCTCTTTCTTCTGTACCATGATGTTCACCAGTTCGGTTATCGTGTGGGTCCGCGGAGGTGAGGAACGGTTAAAAGGGTGCTGGCCCGGATGTACCGGAATCACTCATAATTGTCCTGAATGGGACTTAGTTATTCTTTAAGCACGGCGAGAACCTGCTCTACGTCCCTGCTGTGAATGATCGCCATCCGTTTCTTCGCCGCCCCGGGCATGCTCCGGCACAACGATACCGCATGCTGGCGCACCTGGGGGAACCGTACGTTACCGTAACGCTCAACCAGTCCAGTGTACTCTTCGAAGAGAGCGATTCGTTCCTCTGGTGACCTCCGCGTGTCCTCGCCGCGCTCGATATCGCGGAGGACGAGCGGATCATTGATGGCCGCGCGTCCGACCATCACGCCCTGGCACCCGGTTCCCTCGACCATGCGTTTTGCGCTCTCGAACGAGACGACATCGCCATTGCCGACCACGGGGACATCGAAGAGGTCGACGGCCTTAGCGATTGCCTGCCCATTGGAGGGCAAGCTGTAGTTCTGGACCGCCGTGCGGCCATGGACCGTCACCCGAGCGATGTCCAGGCCGTTGAGGGCATCGGCCGTGTCCTTCAGCATATCCCTGTCCCAACCGGTACGTATCTTGACCGTCACAGGCTGCGGGCATGCGTCCACCAGTGCTTCGATGCACCGGCGGAGGTTCACAAGGTCCTTGAGCATGGCCGAGCCCTGTCCCTTGCGCACGACCTTGCGCACCGAGCATCCCACGTTGAGGTCGATGAAGGCCGCGTCCGGGAACCGGAGAGCCGCTGGAACGAGATATTGCGGATCATCCCCCAGAAGTTGCACTCCGTCGCCCGGCAGGAGGGGAGGCGTCTCATCGCGTGTGAGCAGTCCCCGTGCGCTGACCATGTCCAGGCAGGTCGTGACCTTGGCGTGCTCACGACACAGCTGACGGTAGGCGATGTCGGTCACATTGCACATGGGCGCCAGATAGACCGGAATGGACACGTGGACGGAAGGGGGCGGGCGGATTTAAATAACCTCATGCAGTATCTGTGGAGCTACGATTATCGTAGGTTTAGTACTAGATATTAGCGATAAACGAAACCTATTTAAACATATCCGCCAAGATACAGCGTCATGTTAACGATAGACGCAGAAAGGGGGGAGTGCGAAAAGCGACTCCCTAGGTAGATATACGGATGACCTTGTCGGCTATGAGCTCGAGCTCGAAGCCGTCGACACCACTACCTTCTCACCGCGAACGACCCTTGCGGGCGAACCGCTCAACACGTATGCTCTCAGGCTCAACCGGGACGGACTGCCTTACGACTACTCCACCGAGGTCGGTCACGCGATGGTGGAGATCGGGACGGTTCCCGTTCCGGTGACCGGTGCAATCACAGAGCTCGCGGCCTATTCCAGCCAGGCCGTGGACGGTCTGGGGGGACTGACGTCCTATACAGGGGGCGCCCTCTTCCCCCAGGCCACGTACTCCGGTGATGTGCACCGCTACGAGACCGGGGACGTGCTCAGCGAACGCGGCGGGGACGGTGTGGACAATCCCTGGTATGTGGGATTCTCAACGATCAAGGGGTTCCAGTTCACGTGCTCTTTCGCCAACGACGAGGATAGGACAGCCACGGCATACCGGGTGCTGCGCAAGCTCCACCCGCTTACCAACGCGCTCGGCTCGACGAGCCCGGGCTCTCTGCTCTCTGGAGAGATGGCCCAGCTCCTCGGAGATGCCGGGTGGGAGCGTCCTGAGGACTACCACAACGCACGTCAGCTATTCTACAGGGCGATTACCCGCGACATGGTTACCGGCCGAGATGTCATCGGCAGCGGTCCCGACATCGAGGAGGTCGACGACTACTTCGCGTGGGCCCGGGAGCTCGACGGAAGGGAACCGGAGCTCGAGCTGCTGGAGAACGGTGATCCGCATCGCGTCCTGACGAACGTCCGCTTGCGCCACCGTGACGGGGCGTACATGGTGGAGGTGCGTGGGATGGACACACCTCTTGCCTTGACGAACGAGGACGGGGACGTGGTCCACTCCATGACCGACGTTGCCTCCGCGCTTTCGGGATTTCAGCTGGGATTGCTCTACTATACATTCGAGCATCCTGATGATCCGATGGCCCAAATGCTCGACGCTCCGCTGGAGCGCGGTAGCTGCGACAGGTATACAGAAGCTGCCTATCTGGACGGCATGAACGCGAACTGGTCACCGGACGGTACTGTGCTGAACGAGGCCCGGGTCGATGACTGGGTGCGCCGGCTGCTTCCCTACGCGCGGGAGGGGCTCACAATATTGGGCGAGCGGGGCACGGTACTGGCGCCGGTAGAGCATGTCCTCGAGCATGGCACGGTCGCAGATCACCTGGCCGGGCTGTCAGCGGACGAACAGGTCCGCGAGGTGCTCGGCCGCACGACATGAATGGGAACAATTACGGGTACGGAACATCCCAAAGACCTAAAAGGACGGGATCCCTCTCCTGACGCCATGGGGACGGCGGATGAGGGAGCGGGTGACGGTCCGGTATTGATCGTTTACGGCACCCTGCGCCGTGGCGAGCCGAACCACGACAGGTGCGGTCTTGACCGGGGCGCCACCTATCTGGGCACTTCACGGCTTGCGGGATGGACCATGCGCTCGCTGGGGCCCTTCCCTGCCATCCATTCTTCGGACGGGTCCTCGGACGGCATAGTTGTCGAGGCCTATCGTGTCCATGACCCTGCAGTGAGCGAACGCGTCGATGCCTTGGAGCGTGGGGCGGGGTACGATCGTGTCGAGGTGACCGTCGAGGTGGACGGCAGGATAATCGAAGGTACTATCTACATAATGAGCGAAGAAAGACTGGATGGCCGCCCGTCCGTGCCATTCGGCGACTGGGTGCGTTTTTCCAGGAAGAGATGCTTCTCGTCCCGGGAGTGAGCCCGACATGTGCCTCAAGGCAACCTTTTTATACACAGTCCAGTCGTCACCACGATTAAGTGACGATCCATGTATGACGGGCCCATCGACCGCGCACTTTCCATCGTCGACTCGTACCGCCGTCCGGAGATGGCATCGATAGAATGGGACGAGCAGCCGTTGATCGAGGGATTCGAGCCGTCCGGCGACCTCATGCTGATCTACGGTACCCTCAGGGCGGGTGAGTACAACCACGAGGCCTTCGAACTGGACCAGAACGCTACGTTCCTGGGCGGGGGGCGCCTCTCCGGCTATGCCATGCGCGATGTCGGCAAGTTCCCCATCGCCTACAAGACCGGAGAACCCGAGGACAGCATCGTGGTAGAGCTGTACGAGGTCCATAACAAGGAGGCGGCCTGCACCCTCGACCGGATGGAACGTGACTACGGCTACAAGCGGCAGCGGTTCGTCGTGGACACGGAAGAGGGTGAACTGGAGAACGTCGGTATGTACGTCATGCCCGGGAAGAAGGTGGACGACCTCCCTCAGGTCCCTGGCGGCGACTGGGTGCGCCATTACACGATGAAGAAGGAGCTTGGGCTCATCAAGGACAAGTGAGCACGCGTCTTCGCCCGTGCACTCCGCTCCCACGGCCCGAAAGTTACGTTTAAAACATTCTCCTCATGGAGCCTCCTACATCCCTGCGCTCGGACCATCGACGCGCGAAAGGAACGTGGTACCATGACGAAACTCAGCATCCAGGAGCTTGCATCCATCACCTACGAGCGGCCCGCAATCGAGCGCGGTTATGCCGATCAAACGCTGTACGTGAACATATCGGACTACGAGATCAAGGTCAAGCCCGTCGACAAGAACATGAAGAAGACGTTCATCGGCGGCAAGGGATTCGATCTATGGCTGCTGTGGAACGCGGTCACTGGCGACACCAAGTGGGATTCGCCGGAGAACGAGATCTGCATCGCGGCCGGTCCTCTGGGCGGCACGCCCGTCTACCCTGGCTCGGGCAAGAGCATCGTCACAACCATCTCGCCGACCACTGGCTCTATCATCGACTCGAACGTAGGTGGCTACTTCGGCCCGTTCCTCAAGTTCAGCGGATTCGACGCACTCGAGGTCGCCGGCAAGGGCATGGAGGACACCGTGGTCCTTATCGATGGCATCGAGGGCGTGATCAAGGTCCTGAGCATCCCCGACCTTCCCGAGGAGGCACACGAGATCTCTGCGATCCTCACCGAGCACTTCGGCGGGGACAAGCCCCAGACCATCTCTGTCGTCACCGCGGGCACGGGGGCCAAGAACACGCTCATCGGGTGCCTCAACTTCTCCTGGTACGACATGGCGCGCAAGATCGCCCGCTACAAGCAGGCAGGTCGTGGCGGTATCGGTACCGTGTTCGCGAACAAGGGTCTGAAGGCCATCGTCGCCCGCTGGGACCCGGTCAAGGTCGACACGAACGCCCCGGCCGACATCGACGCGCTCAAGGAGGTCGCCAAGCTCCACTCCAAGGAGATCAAGGAGCTTGATCCCAAGCAGAACGAGATGGCCATCCTGGGTACCACACACCTGGTCACCATCATGGACGACTTCGACCTCCTGCCCACCCATAACTACCGCTACGGCAAGCATCCCGAGGCCGCCAACCTCGGGGCCGAGGTGTACCGCCGACTCTTCGATAAAGGGTATGACGGGTGCTGGAAGGGGTGCACGGTCGCCTGCGCCCACGGTGTCAAGGACTTCGTTCCTCTCACCGGCCCCTACGCCGGGAAGAAGGTTTTCGTGGACGGTCCAGAGTACGAGACCATCGCGGGCTGCGGCTCCAACCTGGGCATCTTCGATCCCCATACCGTTGTCGAGATCAACTTCTACTGCGACACCTACGGCATCGACACGATCTCCTACGGCACTGGGGCGGCGTTCGCCTTCGAGTGCTATGAGCTGGGTCTCATCACCACCGAGCACACCGGCGGACTGGAGCTGAAGTTCGGCAACCGCCTTGCTGCACTGGAGCTTTTACATCAGATGGCCCGCGACGAGGGCTTCGGTGTCATCGTTGGCCAGGGCATCCGCAAGATGAAGGAGATATTCGCAAAGAAGTTCGGGGCCGATCCCGTCCTCATGCAGGACATCGGGATGGAGGCCAAGGGTCTGGAGTTCAGCGAGTACATGACCAAGGAGTCTTTGGCCCAGCAGGGCGGGTACGGTCTTGCGCTCAAGGGACCCCAGCACGACGAGGCCTGGCTAATCTTCCTGGACATGGTGCACAACTTCATGCCCACCTTCGAGCAGAAGGCCGAGGCGCTCCACTGGTTCCCCATGTGGCGCACGTGGTTCGGTCTCAACGGGCTGTGCAAGCTGCCTTGGAACGACATCGTGCCCGAGGACAACAAGGATACCGACGAGCCCGCCAAGGTCATGAAGCACGTGGAGTGGTATGCCAAGTACTTCTCCGCCGTGACCGGCCGGAAGTCCAAGTCCGAGGACCTCATCGCCATGAGCGAGCCGGTGTACAACTTCCAGCGGCTGTTCAACCTCAAGCTCGGGTTCGGTAAACGTAAGCACGACGACATCCCATACCGGTCCGTGGGCCCGGTGCTCCCCATCGAGTACGAGTCCCGCCAGGAACGGTACGACAAGCAGCTCACAGAGACTCACGAGGTCGACATCGAAGGCAAGTCCACCGAGGAGAAGATCGCCATCCTGCGCAAGTTCCGCGAGGAGCGGTACGAGAAGCTCAAGGACGCGGTTTACCTGCGCCGTGGATGGGACAACAACGGCGTGCCCACCCTCGAAACGGTGAAGAAGCTGGGCATCGACTTCCCCGACGTGATCGAGCTCATCGAGAAGCACGGAGAGTAGACCTGCGATGGACGAGCGCACGCTCCTCTACACCGCGATGACGCTGGCGGTGCTCTCCATGGTGCTCAACGGGTACACTCTGCGCGCGGTCCAGCACCAGGGATCCCGGGCGGCGACCGGGGGACCGGCGCCGGGCAATTGGGCTCCCTGGGGCGACCCATTCGATGATTATGCGGATATTGGTGATGAAATACCGGATGTTGGTGATGGTATCCCGGATGATATTGTTGACGATGATTTGGGATCACTCTTTCCTGGTAACGAGGCGTGCCTCGATACATGCCGCGAAGAGGAGGCCGGATGCATCGCTCCGTGCGACGCCACACGGTCATCCTGCGGGGCACAGTGCGATACCCAGTATGCTTCATGCAATGGACAGTGCGATTCCGGGCGTAGTGCATGCACCCGACCGTGTGGGGACGGCCTGTCGAGCTGCGAGGAACGATGCTTTCACGAATGGGAGATGGGGGGCGGATGATGGCAGCATCATTTGATGGAGCTTGGCGCGTGCCCGACCAAGGAAAACCTTAAAGCTGTTAAGCACTCCACGCCGTCTAGAATGGGGGAGAACGAGGACGATCAGGAAAAGTTGTTCCTGGGTTTCCCTCTTTCGACCTATCGTTCCATTCTAGAGATGTTCGTCCTTGCAGTTCTACTCTCTGCAGGGATCGTATACCTCTTGGGTGCGTTCTAGGCACCCGGATTCCTCGTTTCTAGGTCCCCAACGGAGAGTATAAAAAGGGATGTTGGGTCCGGCAAGTCACCACTTGCGAGTGATTAACAATGCAGGACCTCGCCGACTCCATCGGGACGGACTTCATCACGACCGATGAGATCGCTCGTGACCTCCGGTATGGTGTTCAGCAGTACCGGACGGCAGCCGGATGCACCGATGCAATCATGTCTACCCACGAGCTCAGATGCGAGGGTGAGCGCGTGTTCTCCCTGGTCAATGCCCACTTCGGCCATCACTATACCTATTCCACCGACAACCTAGACTTCGCCGACATCGACCGTGACGGCTACACTAGGTACGCCAATCAGCGGAAGGGGAGGTGTGAGACCGAGGTATACGTGAAGACCGAGCATGCTGCTGACGCCGCCACCGTTGACTATGTCCTAGCCCACGAGGGCACCCACGCGGCGTTGTACGATCGCTCTGAATGGCTTGAGGAGCTCGTGGCGATGGATGTGGCCTACCAGCTCATGGACGCGGGCGAGCGACCCGGTATCGCCAGGATGGTCCAAAACCAGCGTATCAACCAGACCACAGACGCTCTCGCCATGAAGCTTCGGAAGGATGAAGGCTGGTCCGAGACACGGATCGCCACCTACCTCAGGGACGAGTTCGCGTTCGACGACGAGTTCATCCTTAACTTCGTGGACGCGCGTCTCAAGGGAGGGAAGTTCCGGAAGGTGTGGTTCGGCTCGCGCATGGACGAGATCGAGCAGGAAAGCCGCTACCGGGCGAAGCCCTACCTCGTCGAGAAGTTCATGCACAAGTCCGGTAATGACCGGATCATGTTCACCCTGGGCGGAGAGTACGACCTACAGGTCGAGCTCCCGCATCTACTAGCACACACCAACGATGCTGCCGAGGAAGGCGCTGTAGTGAGGGTATGATGATGTACGAGCTACCTGAAGGGACCGATGAGGCCGGAGCGATCGATCCAGCTCATGCGGGCTACTTCGAGACCATCTCCGATCCCGAGGCACGGGACGCGGCCGTCGCCCGGTACGTCACTTCCCAGGGTCTGTACGGCAGTTCAACGCCGCCGACCTCACTGCTCACACGTGCGCTCAACGGAATCGCCCGGCACGTCCCGCCACGCTACCAGGACGCCTGCTTCGATGCCGTGGACACACTGACCTCTATCCTCCCCAAGGGACGGGCCCGGGAGACACCCTCCCTCGACGACATCGACCTCCCCACTGACTACATAATGGTCTACGGTGACGCCTTCACCGTCCCCTACGGAGCGAATGTGGAGCGGTCCTTCTCGGATTCACACAAGATCATATCGTACAAGGGCACGACCATGGGCATCGTATCGGCACCCATGGGCCAGGAGCATGCGGCCATGCTTACCGACGCGCTCTGTCGCGGAGGTGCCCGTAACTTCACATACATAGGCAACGTCGGTGGCCTTACCGATGGGCTCGACTCCGGTGACATCATCCACGCTACGGGCGATGTGGGTACCCGCTCACCCATCCCCGACATTTATGGTTCTACAACGTCGGTGAGCGACGAGCTCAACGATGCTCTCCTCGCGTCCGCGACCGCACAGGACATCACGCTCAAGAGCGCCACGATCTACGACACCTGCTCGTGGGTACGGGAGGAGACACCCGACCGGCTAACACAGCTCGTCAACGAGGGCTACGACGCCGTCGAGATGGAGCTCGCCGCTGTCAGCGCTGTCGCGAACAGTTACGGGGGCGGCGCAACTGGCCTCATGTGGGTCGTGGACGACCATCTCGCACAGCCTGAGCTCAAGGGAGAACGGATGAGCTCGGGGAACGTATCGAAGTACACCTCGGGCGTGCGCACGGCCACCAAGCTCATGCGACTTGCCGTCGAATCCGTTCACCACAGGATTGGTCCACAGGGTGATGCTGACCGTGTATGACCTTGCAGAGGGTACCGGTGAAGACTATGCAGTGGCCCATGAGGTGTTCAAGGATTTCTCTGACGATGAACTTTCCTCGCTCGTAGGAAATCTCCATGGCGTGTACCCGCAACGTGGCTGCCAGCAGAAGTGCCCGGGATGTCACGCATCCTCGCTCCCAAAGATCGCCACGGCACGCTGGGACCAGACCGAGAAGTTCATGACAGCTCTAGGTCAGGCATCGGCGTACACCGGGGTCCCCGTGCAGGGGAACACCTACGAGGGAGTGCTGGTGGAGACCTTCAGGGACAGCGAGCCCGGTCACCTCCGGTACGAGACCGGTGAGGGCATCGGTGACTTCACGATGTCGGTGTACGATGCCACCGGGAAGAGCTCTAAGATAATAACATCAGGTGTTCACTACCAGCTTGATGGCGACGAGGTCGTCGCTGACGAGCATGGTCTGAACCAGCTCGAAATGGCCGCAGGTTATTCCGGGAAGTTCGCAGTTTCCATGTCCATCCAGACGATGCAGTACCGCAAACTCGGGCCGGAAAAGGACGCAACACTCCTCGCAAAGGTCGTGGACGCGGCCATCGCCGGCGCATCGCCGGAAACAGAGATCTACATGGACATGATGTACTTCGCCGACCAGGATAATCCGGCGACGGGGCCTATCGGCCAGAACAGCAATCCGCGCACGAAGGATACGGTATCCCTGTTCAAGAACGTGCTCGACAACATATCTACCGACAGTCTCTCCAGCGACGAGAAGGGCTACCTGCTCGGCCGGCTGGAGGATGATGACGTGAACGGCACCGGGAACCTGGCCGTCACGCTCCCCGACCGGAACATCGGGTTCCGGGTGTCGCCCTACCTTGTCATGGGCCGGGCCGCCAAGGACGTGAGAAACGGTCAGGCCGCGAGCACGACCGCTGTCACCGACTGGCTCACGGTGCTCGATGGCGATGCAGCTGAGACCATATCGCTTACATACGATGGCGAGCGTCACGATTACACCCGCGACGAGCTCAAGAACGACGGTGAGAAACGTCACGAGTTCGTGGAACTGGTGCAGACCGTCAGGAGCGATGGCTTGCTCGCCGAGGAGGCGGAGCTGGGTGGCAACTGGCTCGGTTTCTTCCGTGCGGAGGTGGACCTCTCACAGCCAGCGGAAGGCGTTACGCCCCGCCAGGTCGTCAATGCTCCCGGTGTCAACCATGGCCCAACGGTGAACCTGCTTGTGAGCGATCTCGTGGGCGAGGAGCTCCAGGTGGTCATCCCGTACAAGCGGCTTTATCTGGATCAGCCCTCGTCGTAGAACGGGTAAAGCGTGACCTTTGCTTACCGGGGATATTATCTGGATCCCCTACCCACCAAACACCCGGTCCAGGACCGCATAGTCGCCCTGGGCGAAATGAGCACCCATGTAGGTGTCGGTGTCCGTGATGGCTCCAAGCCCCTGGACGAGGTGGTCCCGCTCGATCCCGATGGCCGAGAGTCCGTCATAGTCGGTGGGGAGGCCTAGCTTGGTGTAGGCATTACACAGGTTGTCGTAGAGTGCTTGCTGGTTCGTCTCCTCCGCAAGGACCTTGGCGGCCACAAGGGTTCCTGCGGCCACCATCTCGCCGTGGGTGGGCTTGAGGGGAGCTCCGTGGTAGCGGTCGTGCTGCTCCATCATGTGGTAGTAGAGCTTGTGCTCGCCACCGGCGCTGAGGGAGTTGTTGCCCCGCACGATGACCGCCACGGCACCGTTGTGGGTATAGTTGGCCAGATGCTGCAGGCACTCCTCGTTGTACCCGTCGAAGTTATCGACCACCCACTCCATCGCCTCGAAGTTGCCGGGGACGTTGTTGCGGATGGCGTCCATGGAGAGGTCACCAGCCCTGTACTGGACGTCGATGGAGGCGCTTATGTTGGCAAGATAGTCGCCGAACCCGGACCGTGAGAGGCGCTCCAGGCGCTCTGGATCGGTGTCGAGCATCGACGGGATGCTCACGATCACTTTCGTTGGTGTGGTCGTCCGCTCAGCCTTGTCGACACCGTCGTAGTTGATGATGCTCTTGGCTGCAGCGATTCCGCACGTGGAGAGGGATGCGGGGATCACTATCAGCTCTTTACCGGCCGCTATCGCCCTTCCCATGTCAAGGGACGTGCACCCGCCGAACGCGACCACCTTGGAGTACTCGTACTCGTCCTGGGCACGCTCCACATTGTGATATGAGTTGTCCCGCACCTCCACGGCCTGGCCCAGCTCCTTCAGGAGGGGATAGCCGTGGGAGCCGGTGACGATGAGGGTGTCGTCATCCACGAGCTCTTCCACGAGCTCGGCGTAGGTATTGTCCGTGAACTCAAGCATAGGAAGAGGGTGAGTGGATCCTTCCTTATGCGCCTCTTTCACCATGGTGATTGTGGCCGCGACAGAAGGCGGTATAAAAAGGTTCCTTTGGGCTCTCTGTCACCGGGAATGGGCTTGTTCTATATCTCCAGCTCGGGTATCCCCTTGTTCCCCCGGCAGCTCTTGATGTGGTTGTTGAACGCCGCCTTACGGCCTAGAGGGAATGTCTTGCCGCATCGAGAGCATACAAGAGCGTTCTTCTTTCGCATGTTGAGCCGTCGGTCGAACACGCGACGGTTCTGGCGCTCGATCATCTCCTGGTCCTTCTTAGACAGTACCATTCTCGGGCCCTCGCTGGTCGGAAGGCACCAAGGTTAAAAAGCCTGCGCACCTGTTCATCCAAAGGGACATGGTCATGGATGACGTAAAAGAATCGACCGCTTTGATCGAGGACGTGCTCCGGAGCGTGGCTGGGCGCAAGCTGTCGGTTGTCGAAGGCCATGACCATGCCGTCGGGTACGCGCTCTCGAGCCATGTGCTCGAGCTCTTCCATCGCCGGGGGCTTGGGACCGCGTATGATGGTATAGCCGGGCTCCACCGGTTCGTTATCGAGGAGGAGCGCGACCTCTCCGAGGAGGAGCACTGGGCCGTCATCCACGTGGTGCGAATGTGCGAGGAGAAGGGATTCGTCTCAGAGCCCAACGGAAAGCGCGCGTGAACCCGTCTTATAGCGAAGGCCGGCTCAGACCTGTTCGATCATATATCTGACCTCGCCACAGAGAACGCACGCCATGTCAAGGTCCTTGCACCACGCGGTGATGGTGGCCGTGCCTCCCTTGTCGCTCTCGGTCAACAGGATTGTGATGAAGATCTTGTAGTTGGTAATCTCCTCCCTGCCCGAGAACGAGAGCGTCGCTTGAGAGGGCTCTTCCTCCCTTCTGGATGACACCATATTGAGCTTGACGAGCCCCTTCTTAAGTGAGCCGACAGCATCGTCGATGCTCTTGACATCGACCTCTTCGCCAACGTGCTCAAGTCTGCTCGTCATCTCGGCGAACTCTTGCTCGTTGACGAGGATGCTCGTGAGATATGGTGTGCACGAGCCGATCACCTTGGGGGGGATGTCGACCGTGCCCAGCCTTCCGCCGACGACGGTGAAGGTCACGGTACCGCTCAGTCTGCCTGTTATGCAGCCGGTCGGATGAAGGGTGACCTTGTTCGTTACAGTGTCCTTGGGCCTGACGTCGCCGAGCTCGATATCGCAGTTCTTGTACTTGTCCTGGAAACCGGCCGGTACTTCGAGCTTCACCCGGAGGTCCTCGAGCCACATCTTGGATAGGTTCGTGATGGAGACTGTGACCTTGGTGTCCATACCCTTCATCAGCACCGTCCGCTCAAGCTCGATGAGCTCGGGGCCGAAGGATTCCTCCTTCTCCTCTTTTTCATCAGATCCCCAGAAGAGGCCCAGAACGGTGTTCATGGTCATATGACCTACCAGTGATAACTGATGTGACGGGTAACCTTGAAGAACCTTATCTCTAAGGAGCGAGATTCGGGAGGGGAAGAACCCCTCCCATGGGCCCGGCAGGATTTGAACCCGCGGTCTACGGCTTAGGAGGCCGCCGCCCTATCCAGACTAGGCCACGAGCCCACGTTGTTCCCTCAATCGGGCTTCTCTTCCATCACCATCTCGCCCTGCTTGAACACCCTGATTATTCCTCCGCTCTGGGACACCGCTACGGCGATGGCCTTGGTGTTCTTGGTGATTGCGGCGCAAGCCAGATGGCGTGAGCCGAGCCCCGAGGGGACGCCGACCCCTTCCGGGTCAATGTTTAAATAAGCACCGGCGGCGTGGATTGTCCCGTCCGAACCGATGATGAAGACGCCGTCGAGCTGGGCGAACTCCTTGATTGTCTCTTTAAGTTCCGGGTCGGTGATGTTCCGATGCTCTTCTGCATACCCGGAGAATGGATTGATGATAAGTTGTCGGGAGCGCTTGAGGACGGAGTCCGAGTCACCGACGATGAAGGCTGTTCCGATCTGGCGACCCTCGCGGCCCTCCTTCCCGACCTCCTTGGCCAGCGCGATAACCGTTTCCAGAACGTCGCTACCCACGTTCTTGTCCAGTTCGAGCACTGACATCTCGAAGAAGGTACGGTCGATATCGAAGAGGAACAGGAGGCCTGAATAGCCAACACCGAGCGAGCTGTCGCCCACGCTCACGATGCGGTCACCCTCCTTGAGCCAGCCCTCGCGGATGATGCCCATCACAGCTTCCTTGATGAAGATGGCGCCTTCGATGGGCGAGGCCTTCACCTCGATGACGAACTCACCACGTCGCCGGTAGTTGACCGCCCCACGCCGGGACTTCTTGAACATCACTACACGCACCGGGGTCTTTGGTGGGGCAAGGATGCTCATCAGGCGTTTCTTGAACTCCTCGAAGGTGTCCGTTGGGACGGGAGCATCGGGACGCTCTAAGGACACGATCGCGTCGGCCGAGACCTCCTTGGCCACGTTCACCGCGGCCCTCCCGATGGACTCCTGTATCTTTTTCACTGGGTGACTACCCACGTTCAAGGTATATAAATGACCCTTACGCGAGCGAGCCCACGACCTCGACCGGCTCCCCTGCCTCGACGGCCTGCTTGAGGCGCTTGCCCTCGGGACTCCGCACAGGTATCTTGACCTTGCCCTTACGGTCGGCGACCATGGTCGTCACCGTCTCGCCGCCGGCACGCAGGTCCACGGTCACCCCTGACATCCGTCCGCCGAGATCGAACACATAGTTACGCTTCCCCTCCATGAGCCGGAAGCGAAGGGCACCTTTCGAGATGGGTGGTCTGGACGCACGGGGCGCCTCACCAAGGGCGCGCACGTCGAGACGGATGCCGACAGCCCGCTCCAGCGCTGCGATCGTCTTGCCTCGTTGGCCGATGATCCTTGATACCTGGTCGTCGGGTACGTACACGGCCGCACGCCGCTCGGAGAGCACTTCCACACGCACGCTCCGTGTCGAGCCTGCCTGTCGACCCACCAGCCGAACGATCCGGTCCCTGAGCCGGGCGATGTCCTTGGGTGCCATGGACCGGACGGGGACCACTGCCGTCTCGTCGCCGAACGTATAGATCTCGAACCTCGGCTCCTTGGAAAAGAAGTCGCTGACGACTATAACGGGCCGGGCGAGGTCCGACTCGGTCATTCCGTGGGGGACCTTGATCGCCATCTTGACGTCGTACACCTCGTCAACGAACCCGTCGCGGACGAAGACGACCGTGTCGATGATCTGGGGGAGCATGCCCAGCTCCACTCGACCTATGAACCGCTGGATGGCATCGATTGCCGAGGAGGAGTGGGTCACTCCGATCATCCCGACACCTGCCATACGCAGGTCCGCGAAGATGCGGAAGTCGTCGGTGCGACGCAGCTCGTCGAAGATTGTATAGTCGGGCCGAAGGAGCAGGAGGATGTCAGCAGTGCGCTCGAAGGAACCGTTCAGCGGACCGTACTGGGACACATCGGGCCCTACCTGCAGGTCGCGGGGGGACTCCATGGTCTTGACTACCTTGTCGTTGGCAGCGTACAGTTCGGCCAGTGCACAGGCGAAGGTGGACTTCCCTGCACCCGGTGAACCGGCGATGATGACCCCCTCGGCACGTGCTTCCAGTCGCTCGAGCAGTTCGGGCGCGAGCTCGTAGGCCTCCAGGGCCGGCCGCGCTATAGGGCGTACGACCGTCATCTCCACACCGTCAGCGAAGGGTGGGATGGCGATACCGATTCGCAGGTTCCCGTACTGGACCACGGTCGCTCCCGTGGCCTCGATCTCCACGAACCCCTCCGGTGAACGGCGGGACCGCTCGAGGGTGTCGACGATGTACTCCATGACCTGTGCTCGCGTGAGAGGTTCTTCCCCCAACGATTCGAGCTGCACTGCCCCTGGACGACCACGCTTGGCGAGCGGACGCACACCCTCGCGCAGGTGGACCGACATGGTATCCTCGCTGAAGAGCCCCTCCACCTTCAGGTGTTCGTCGCTCGCGCCACCCACCTTGACCACGGTGATCCCCTGCGCTTGGGCGAGCGCCTCCTGGACCCGACTGGCCGTGACCAGGGCCGCCTTCTCATCCTTTGCGAGCTGGCGGGCTGCGCGGTCGGACTGGGTCCGGCCAATGCGGCCATGGAGCTCTTCGCCCGATGAGAGCTTGAGCGCTAGCCGTCCCTCACCGTGCAATGCCACGAGCCGCTTGACCTCTTCCAGGCCGACCCATCCGGACGGGTGGTCGGCCTTTGCCTCCTCCTCGAGCTCATGCACGACGGCGGCCGGGATGATCAGCTCGATCGCCCCTCCGTCCGTCGTGTCGAGCACGCGGTCCGCGCCCTTGGCGATGAGCGCCGATGTGTCGATAACGTAGCCGGGCACAGGGAACACCTGGCCGTGGCCACCCCTCCAAACCTTAAGTAACTAGCACTCCGGGCGCCGAACCCTTTTGATAATCTTTAAGTGGATTGACGTTCGAGAGTAGACCGTGGTTTTCGAGGTCGTTCCTATCGCCTTCGACTCGATGGGCGTGCGTTCCATGTGCACCCTCGTGCGCGCTGGTGAGCACCGGATCGTCGTGGACCCTGGTGCCTGCCTGGCCAGGACCCGGTTCGGGCTGCCGCCCACGAGCCCCGAGATGGACGCCCTCACAGCATTCGCCGAGCGCATCGACGAGGTCGCCACTGAAGCGGACACCATCATAGTCTCCCACTTCCATCACGACCATTATGGTCCTAACTCCAACTACTATAGTCAGAAACGGGTCATCGTCAAGCACCCCAAAGAGAACATCAACCGCAGCCAGAAGATGGTGCATGCGCCCTTCTTCATCAACCGGTTGAGGAGCATGACCAGGCAGATGGAGTTCGGTGACGGCCAGAAGTACAAGTTGACCGGCTGCACTGTCGAGATGAGCCCCGCTGTACCCCACGGTACGAAGCGCACCCGGCGAGGGTACGTGCTCATGACCAACGTAAGGTCCAAGGAGGGCTCGTTCGTCCATACATCGGACGTACAAGGTCCCACTGAGGAGGCATCCCTCCAATGGATCCTCGACCGGGATCCCACCATGCTTGTCGTGGGTGGCCCCCGGTTCTACGTGGCCGGGAAGCTCAAGACGCACCTCCTTGAGGATGCGGAGAAGGGATTGCGTCGGATCCTGGACGAGACGCGTGTGAAGAAGCTTGTGCTCGACCACCACGCGGTCCGCCAGTTGGAGTTCCGCTCGAAGCTCACCTCTGTATGGGAGGACGAGCGGGTGATGACCGCCGCAGAGTTCCTGGGCAAGGAGAACAACCTCCTGGAGGCCCGGCGTCAGGAGCTGTGGAAGGACAAGTTCATGGAGTTACCCGAACCAGTACCGACGGATCCTCCAGCAGATAAATGAGCGGTCGTTCGTGCTCGATAGCGAACTTTTCGAGCGCTTTTCGCAGGGCCGCTGCAGGATCGCCTCCCGCCGGGATGGCTACCAGCCGGAACACGCTCTTGAGCTTTTGAGGATCCATCTCGGTGAGCATGTTGACGCTCTCCTCCCCTACGGTGTCGATCGTGCGCAACAGGTCCACCGGCTTCTGGTTCCCGATGCGGAACACATCAGGCCCGCACCGTTCGATGATCACCTTGCGCATCGCTTCGCGGGGCGGGAGATCCGTGACGGCCGACATGGTGTCACGGAACGCCTCGTTCCCGACACCGTCCGAGCAAGGAGCTATCACCACTATACGCCCGCGACCGTCCTTGCGCACCGCGTTCCAGCCACAGTGGACCGCCTTTACGGCCTGATAGAGGTTGATGCCTTGGGCTGCCGCGGACACAACAACGATGTCTCCAGGTCGTTCCACATCGACCACCCGCAATCCCTCGAGCACGGGCGTAGCAGCGGAGTGTAGAGCGCTCAGCTCCCCGGCCGCGAGGTGCACGATGTGACCGCAGTCCATTACCGCATCCACGCCGAAGACGGGCACTCGCTCAGCTGCCATGCGGGCGATGTCCATGATATCCTGGAAGACGGGATTGTCCTTGATATTGGCGAGCCGACACTCTGGTACGAATCCGTGCTCAGGATGGAACATCCGGGCGTGGTTCACTTGGATGGTCTCCCGTCCAGCGGTCCCGGGGCAGATGGACTTCACGGTCCCCGCCTGGCCGGCGAAATAATGGAACTCGCTATCGGTGAGTGGGATGATCAGGGAGGCCGCGAGCAGACGACGGTCGAGCCAGACGGGTGTCCCGGACCGGGTTGTACCGACGCGCTCGTTGTCCCGGTCGCAGTCATGGACGAACACCCTCCCGTGGAATTCGCGGGCAAGTTCGGGTGTGAGGATCTTGCGGGCCACCTCTTCCTCAGTGGGTGGTCGATGGGTGCCGGAGGCGACCAGGACCTGGAGGTCGTCCTCGGTAACACCGTACCCGATGAGCGCGTCGCGGATAGGTGGGAGGAGGAGGCGGGTATGCTGGTTCGGGCGTGTGTTGTCATCGACGAGCACCACCACGGACCGCCCCGGCCGATAGTGTCGCGCGACCATCTCCCGCAGCGGCGGTGTCCCTAGCGGTTCGTCGAGCGCTCGAGACAGCGCCAACGATGGGTCCTCGACGGGTGTTTCGCATGACATGGGACGCAGAAGTCTGACCTCTGCATCCTGTGGCAAGAACCCCTCGATAGTCATCTCACCATACTGGAGCGCTGGTCCGCTCGTCGCCATGGGGTGGTCGAGCAGGGCTAGCAATAAAAGGATACCGCGATCGCGGTCCACGGCAATCAGCGCATATATGATATATACTGCCTATAACCTCCCCATTAATAGTATGAATGACTATATACTACCGTGAGCCTGAGCTATAGAGTCCGCAGGCTTGGTCATGGACGTGGCCACAGGCTGGTCCGGAGCGAACGCGCTCAGGACGCTATGGAGTTCCTGTTCACCTACGGGCTCATGCTCTTGGTGATCGTCATCGCCGGGGCAGCCCTACACTCGTTCGGCTTCTTCGACTGGGGTAACTACCAGAAGGGATCGTGCACCGGTGGTCAACAGATCCATTACCGGGACCACGTGTTCGGCGACAACGGACGGTTCCAGCTCCATCTCTTCAACGGGGCCGGACGTCCCATCAACGTGACCAGTATCGACGTTTCGTGGCCCGAGCAGGACAGCTGGCGCCTGGGCGATGACTACTTCCAGATCGCCGAGGCGAAGCGGGGCATCGTCAGCATGGTCGGTGACTATGGCAACCTCCTCCGAGTAGGCCGGCCATATTCGGCCCGTGTGCGTATCAACTACGACCATATTCATGGTGTAGCAGACCATAGCGAGGTCATGGTGTGCACAGGGCGCTTTGCTGACCTGGACAACCTCCCTGTGGCCGATGCCGGGCCAGACCTATTCGCACGACGCTTCGAGAGCGTCCAGTTCGACGCATCGGGCTCCTACGATCCCGAGGGTGGCGTACTGACCTATTCATGGAACTTCGGTGACGGTAGCAGCGGCACTGGGGCCACACCGACCCATGCTTACACGGTCTCAGGTAACTATCACGCGACGCTCACCGTGTGCGATCCCAACGGTGCTTGCGACGAGGACTCTCTGGTCGTCTATATCGACCGGGGCGCCTTCACGGTCCACATCATGGACGACACGGGCACGCCTCTCAATCTCCCGGTCTGGGGCTACCGGATCGGATCGCTCATCTACCTAGGGCAGTCGGGCTGGACCGGTGCCGATGGGAACATCACGTTCTACACCGACCTGGGTCACCTCGCGCTGGCCAAGTACCGTGTCTACGGGCAGTACTTCTACACGGACCAGGTGGATGTCACGGTAGACCTCGCCCTCAACGTTATCATTGCCATCGTGCCCCTCAACACGATGAACGTGACGTCGTTCACCGTCTCGGTCGTCGACGCCGACGGTGATCCCACCGATGTACCCGTCTGGGCCTACAGCACCGACAACGGCACGGTCTACCTAGATCAGTCCGGCTCCACGGGGAGCGACGGTAACCTGAGCCTCCAAGCAATGGTCGGTCAGGAGGTGAAGGTCAAGGTCCGCTACCTCGGTGAATACCTGTGGACCGATCCGCTCACCATTTCCGCCAACGCGTCCCAGAACGTCGTCACGTACACCCTCCCCAACAGCACAGTTGTCGACTTCTCAGTGTCCATCGCTGGCTCGACCGGCGATCCGCTGGACGTGGAGGCTTGGGCCTACACTGTCGATGAGTACGGTACTCCCGTGTACATGGGGCAGTCCGCGTATACAGGATTCGACGGGAACGCCACCTTCCAGGGGGCGGTCGGCCAGGATGTCAAGGTGCGGCTCGTCCTCTTCGGCAAGTACTACTGGACACCGATCATCACCCTCGACGCGGACACGTCCCAGAACCTCATCTCCTACACCATGGAAAACGTCACCATGGCGACCCTCACCGTGCGCGATGGCAGCGGCGATCCCGCCAACGTCCGCGTGTGGATGTATTCCGGGACGGGGGAGTACCTCGAACAGTCCGCGTGGACGGGCAGCGACGGCCAGTTCGCCTTCATCGGGAACGTCGGTGACGAAGTGAAGGCCATGGTACGCGCCGGGGGTTACGAGTACTGGACCGACACCGTCAACCTAACTTCCGATCCCTCGGGGAACGTCCTCGAGTACACACTACCAGGGATCACCGAGGTTGCGGTCACGGTGACCGTTCTCGACCACAACGGAATCCCAATGGACCTCCCCGTGTGGTTGTACACCGAGGACGGGACCTATCTGGACATGAGCTCGTGGACCGGCGCCGATGGGAACACCACCTTCTTCTCCTGGGTCGATCTCGCGATCAAGGTGCGCGTGAGGTACTACGGTATGTACTTCTGGAGCGACGTGGCCACTGTCCGCTCTGACCCTTCGCTCAACGTCATCACCGTCGACCTGCCACAGTTGCAGGGGACGACGTTCACCGTGTCCGTCCGTGACTCGAACGGTCTGCCGGTGAACGACCGTGTCTGGGCATACACCGAGGACGGGGAGTACATGGACCAGACAGGGCGGACCGGGGGTGACGGCGACCGCACCTTCTCGGGCTTCGTGGACCAGGGAGTCAAGGTCAAGATACGGGATAACGGGTACGAGTTCTGGACCGATCCTCTCGAACTGGTAGCGGACGGCCAGTCCAACACGATATCGTACCAGCTGCCCGAGATGCCGGAGGTCGAGTGGACGGTTTCCGTTCACGATATCTACGGCGATCCGGTGGACGTGCCGGCCTGGGCCTACAACGAGGCCCGGGGCTATCTGGACCAGTCGGGCGACACCGGTGCCGACGGGAACATAACCTTCACGGCGCCCATCGGCGGCCTCGTTTGCGGTCGCATCCTGTACGACGGCGAGTACCTGTGGACGCCGTGCATCAACCTCACCGCGACGCCTGCCCAGAACACCGTCTCCTACCAGCTCCCGGTGCTCGACCTGGTGGCGTTCACGATCACCGTCTACAGCTTCGAGGGCCGTAAGGTGAACGTACCGGTATGGGGTTACAAGGAGTCGGAGCGTCCGGAGGGCTATGAGGGCGAATGGGAGTACAACGGGCTCGACCAGTCGGGCCGCACCGGGTCCGACGGTGCCGTCACCTTCGAGTCCACGGTGGGCTCGCGGGTGAAGGCCAAGCTACGCTACCATGGCGACTACTACTGGACGGACTGGATCAACCTAACCGACACACCGAACGATAACCAGATCGTGTTCTACGCACCAGAGATCATCCCCACCCAGTTCACTGTCTCCATCACCGATGCTAACAGCAATCCCACGAACATCCAGGTCTGGGCCTACTCGTCCGATGGAGTGTATCTGGACCAGTCGGGTTGGACGGGCGCGGACGGTAATATCACGTTCGACGGGAGCTCGAGCAGCACTGTCAAGGCACGTGTCCAGTATCAGGGAGCCACCTACTGGAGCTCTGTCATCACCCTCGGGACGGACCCGTCACAGAACGTGCTCACGTACACCCTTCCGGACATCACCGAGGCCCAGTTCACCGTCCAGCTCACCGATGAGAACGGGGACCCCGTCGAGTACCAGGTCTGGGCGTACTCCGAGGACGACGTGTACCTGGAGCAGACAGGTTGGACCGACGTCACCGGCGAGGTCAGCTTCAGCGCGGAGGTGGGCGCGGTCGTGAAGGCACGGATCGGTGTCTACGGTCAGTACCAGTGGACCGACCTGCTCACCGTCACCGCCAACGCCAGCGCCAACGTCATCACCGACACCGTGGACACAGTGACTACCTCACAGCTCACAGCGGTCTTTAGCGACCACAACGCCGATCCGGTCAACGTCCCGGTATGGGCCTACCTCGAGGACGGGACCTACCTCGGGTTCGCCGGATGGACGGGCGCGGACGGCAACGTCACCTACGAAGCGAGCATCGGGACCTCCGTGATGGCCCGGGCGCGCTACTATGGAGTCTACTACTTCACCGACGCCCTCATCCTCGGTACGGATCCGTCCCAGAACGTGCTCACGCTCAATCTCCCTGACCCGACAGAGGTGGGGTGGAACGTCACCGTGACCGACGCCAACGGCGATCCTGTGAACGTCCTTACCTGGGCCTACACCGAGGAGGGCACCACCATGGACCAGGAGGAGTGGACCTATGCAGATGGCGAGGTCACCTTCATCGGCCCAGTGAACACATCTGTGGGCGCCAAGGTCCGCTACTACGGAACGGAGTACTGGAGCGACTATGTCACACTCTCATCGGACCCCTCGCAGAACTCGGTCTCCATCGTCCTACCGGCCGTGAGCACCGTCACTCTCACCGTCACCGTGCTCGACGAGGCGGGCGATCCCATGAACGCCTACGTCGAGCTGTACACCGAGGCCCAGGTGGAGATGGACCAGGGCGACTGGTGTGGCACCGATGGCGAGATATCGTTCGTGGGCATTGTGGGCCAGGCGGTGATGGCCCGCGTCCGTGTCGGTGCGGTCCACTACTGGTCCGACTACATCGTGCTCACCTCCACTCCGGCGCAGAACACCATCACCTACCAGTACGTACCGTCGCCAACGCCTACCCCGACGCCGGAGCCCACGCCCGAGCCGACCGTCGAGCCCACGCCGGAGCCGACACCCACACCGTCGCCGGAACCTACGGCGACCCCCGCGCCACCGCAAGAGGGCGCCCTGGGCATCGTGTCCGGCGACGAAGCTGGCAAGGTGATGGTGCACCGGAACGCCAACGATGACGGTACCGTGTGGGAAGCGACCGAGGTCCAGAACACGGGCAACGGTGTGAAGATCGTAACCACCGGCGATATCAACGGCGACGGGAACATCGACATCGCGGCAGCGGCCGACCAGAAGCGGTTCCACCATTACACCGACACTTCGGGCGGCGAGGGCTCATCCTGGTCAATCATCTCCTGGTCGCCACGGCCATCCGATGTGCAGGCCGTTGCTATCGCGGACATGGACGGCGACGGGGACAAGGATATAGTGACTGTCGACTACGGCGGCGAGGTGTACCTCTACTCCAACCAGGGCGGTGATAGCGGTGACTGGCCGCGTGACACGCTGTGGGAGACGTCCCGGCGGTTCTACTCGGTGGCCGTCGGGGACTTGAACGGTGACGGCGACCTGGACATCGCGGTGGGTGACAACACCGAGGAGGTGTTCGTGCTCCATAATCCTGGTACCTCCGGTGTATGGGCCAGAACCGAACTTACGCTCGGTTCCGGAACTGAGAATGTCTACGGGCTGGACATGGCGGACATGGACGGTGACGGCGACGTCGACGTCATCGCGGGTCTGGATAACCAGGTCCACCTGTTCACCAACAATGATGGTCAAGGCACCGGGTGGGGCGGGTCGGTCGAGCGAACCCTCACCGGACTGGTCAGAGCCCTCCAGGCGGTTGACATGGATGGGGACACCGACATGGACATTGTGTCCGGTGACGAGGGCAACAAGGTCACGCTCCACACGGCTGGTGGTGGGGGCTGGTCATCGTCCATCATCTACACTGCCGGGAACCGTGTCTATGCCCTTGACGTGGCCGACGTGGACGGCGACGATGATCTGGACGTCGTCTCGGGCGGCAAGGACAAGAAGATCACCCTCATCAGGAACGGCGGGGGCGCCTGGTCGACCACGAACGTATGGACTACCTCTCGGTTCATCCTGACGCTCAAAGTGATCTAACAAGGGATAGCATTCTCCTGAATAGGGTGTCCTCGGGTTCTTCAGTGGTCCTTCAGAACAGTAAATACTATCACTCTCGTATAGATGTAATTATTGTATATACAACCTATGTACAAAGCATTAAAGGATAACAGGACTAATTATTGGAAAGAGCCATAATTGGGTTCATATGGATGGATGTCTTGAGAGGGGTATGTGGATGATTTCCAGAAGCCGGCGAGGTCAGGGATCGATGGAATTCCTCATGACCTACGGCTGGCTCTTCCTCGTTATTGTCATCGCCGGCGGGGCCATGTACTCCATGGGATTCCTCAATCCGGGGACCTATGTGAAGAGTTCATGTCTCGGTTTCCAGAAGCTCCATTATCACGACCACCTTCTGGGGGCGCGGCGCGAGCCGGGTCTCTTCAACATCCCCGACGACGACCTCGATGGTGACGACCGCGAGAGCCTCTTCCACCTCCGCCTCCGGAACGGGATGGGGAGACAAGTGACGATCAATGAGGTGCTCGTGGAGTTTCCCGAAGGTGTGTTCCAGCGCTGGACCGAGAAGGGATATGCCTGCCAGACCTTCAACCAGGGCAACAGCACCTCTTCGGGTTGTGCGAAAGTGAACGTCACCGAGGCAGAGGTCACGACCATCCGGATCGAGGACGTCGGTGCAGGTACTCTCGACCTGCTCGGCGGGAACGTCTACAGGGCGAAGGTGTCGGTCACCTACGATACGTTCGGTGAGCTAGAAGGCCAGACAGAAACGGCCATCTGCGCGGGGAAGATAGAGCTCGGTGGGATGGACCGCTCCCCGTTGGGCTACCCGTTCCCTGTCCAAGAGTACAACCTTGAGTCATCCTTCGGTGGGGCCACAGCGGTGTATGCGGCCGACATCGATGAAGACGGTGACGTGGACGTGCTCGGAGCAGGGTTCGATGTCGACACTATAGGCTGGTGGGAAAATCTCGGCGGGGCATCAGGGTTCACAGAGCACGTCATCGATGCCGCGTTCATGGGCGTGCGGGACGCCATCGCGGCCGACCTGGACGATGACGGTGACCTCGACGTTGCAGGGGCTGCCTTCACGGGTGACGAGGTCGCTTGGTGGGAGAACGATGGTGCGGACCCACCAGGCTGGACCAAGCATACAGTGGCCACCCTTGATGGTGCACGGGCAGTTCATGCTGAGGACATGGACGGCGACAACGACATAGACTTGCTCGCAGCCGGCGCCATGGCCTCGGAGATCGCATGGTACGAGAACACCGGGAACGGCTGGACGAAGCATCCTGTGGCCGCATCGTTCGGCGGTGCCCGTGACGTGTATGGGGCCGATATCGATGGCGACGGTGACATAGACGTGCTCGGCGCCGGCTACACCGAGAACGAGATAGCAATGTGGGAGAACACAGGCAGTGGTTGGACCAAGCATGTCATCAAGGACAACTTCGGTGGCGCGTCGGCGGTCCATGCAGCCGACCTTGACGGCGACAGCGACCTGGATATCATCGGCGCCGCCTACGACGACGCTGAGCTCCTCTGGTGGGAGAACGGTGCAGGATGGCTCGAGCACGTCGTCGACGGCAACTTCGAGCATGTTACCAGCATCTATGCTGCGGATATCAATGGCGACGGCGATCTCGACCTCGTCATCGCGCAGTACAACGACGGCTCCATCAGCTGGTACGAGAACAGGGGGTCGGTCTGGGTCCAGCACTATATCGTCCACTCTTTCGACGGCGCTCTCTCCGTCCACGCCGCCGACATCGATGGCGACGGCGACCAAGACATCGCCGCCGCAGGCGAGATCGTCAACAAGATTTCATGGTGGGTCATGAGCGACGATCCTGACGATACACCCCTCCCAACGCCCACACCGACACCCACACCTACCCCGACACCCACACCTACGCCCGAGCCTACACCCACACCTACGCCGGACCCATCGGCAACACCCACGCCCACACCGACGCCTACACCCACCCCGACCGCGACGCCCGTCCCCGGTGTCGATCCCGTGGGTGGCTATGTCTACGCCGTGCACGATCAGGGGCAGTCCGACTCGGAGTTCCTTACCGTGGACCTTGAGACCGGTTCAATCTCACCGCTAGGCTTCACACATTCGGACAAGGACATCGAAGGTATCGACATCCGTGCGGATACCGACCAGCTCTACGCGGCCTCCAGCCCCAACGGGCAGAACGCGCATCTCTATCTGGTGGACGGACAGACCGGCGATCTAACCTCCGTGGGGGATATCGGATTCCAGGACATAGAGGGCATCTCGTTCCACCCATCCGACGGATTCCTGTACGGTTGGTCCGACGGGAACGGCCTAATCCGGATAGATCCTGACACAGGTTCCGGCACCCTCGTCCATGCCTCCAGCGAGGTCGTGGACGGGCTCGCGTGGAACAACGATGGGAGCCTTCTATACCTCAGCCTTGATACCACACTTTCCGCCTATGATCCCGATACCGGTACGATTACCGTGGTCACCACCGAGCTGCCGGCCAATACCGTCGGGCTCGAGATGCTGGGCGACGGTAGCCTCATGCTCTGCATATTCCATAACCCTGTCCTCTACGGGTACGATCCGATAACCCTCGAGACACTATGGCAGGTTGACGCGTTCTATCCGTACTCTGATATCCAGAGCGCAGCCTGGCCAATTTCTCAAGGGGACACGCCTCCGGGCTCGGGAGCCCCCACACC
>CAZFHY010000020.1:0-21732 GCA_964519305.1 Candidatus Undinarchaeota archaeon | reverse complement strand
CCAACCCCGACGCCTACGCCAACCCCGACCGCCACGCCCCGGCCAACGCCTGCGCCCGTCGGTGCAGTCGGAATCGTCACCGTGGACACCGGTGGCAAGGTCAACGTCCTCCGGAACGTCAACGGCGATGGCACTGTGTGGGAGGAGACTCTCGTCGACTCACCCAACAACATCATCAAGGCCGTGGCCACCGGTGACTTCGACGGTGACGGCTACCGGGACATAGTATCGGGCTCATCCACCAAGAAGCTATACCTACACAAGGACACCTCGTACGGCTGGGGCACCTCGTGGACCACGACCATGTGGGATAGCCTGCCATCGGCGGTGAGCGCCATCTCGGTGTTCGACTACGATGGTGATAACTATGCCGACATAGCCTATGCTGACGAGGGCGGGAACGTGTTACTCTTCCTCAACGCAGACCACCAGGGCACGACCTGGGACCCGGTCACGGTGGCACAACTGGCGCCACGGGCCTACAACGACATCACACAAGGCGATGTGGACGGTGACGGTGACCTGGACATAGTCACCGGGGACAACAAGGGGGACGTCTATGTCCATATAAACCCCGGCGGGTCCGGCTCGTGGACATCGACCCTGGTTGCTCACTACACCAAGGACATCTACGCCGTCGACATAGGCGACCTGAACGGCCAGAACGGGATCGATATCGTTGCTGGCGGCAAGAACAAACAGCTTTACTACATCTCCAACGGCGGAGGAGGCTCCTCGTGGAGCAGCACTACCCTCGCCACTCTTGGAGGGAACATCCGGACGCTGGACGTGACCGACGTGGACGAGGACGGCCAGCTCGATATCGTGACCGGTGACGAGGCCAAGCGTGTGCTCTTCCACCGTAACCTGGGCGGTGCCTCCAGCTTCCAGCAGAGCATCATCTATCAGGCCACCGGTTCGGTGTACGCCATCTCGGTGAACGCCTATGACGTCGACAACGACGGCGACGGCGACATAATCTCCGCGGGCAAGGACAAGAAGGTCCATGTCCACCACTATGACAGCGGTTCGTGGACCGCAGAACACATCTGGACCTCGAACTGGCACATCAACGACCTGGACATCGTGTGATGTACACGTCCTTATGCCCTATACGTTACCTATATAGTCGAAGAGCGATATCTCCTCTTCTGTGGTAGCCCGGTATCGGCTTGTCCGTTCTTCATCCGGTCAGGCCGGGATGGAATTCCTTGGGACATATGGGTGGGCGTTCCTCATCATCGCCATCGCTAGCGCCGCACTCTACTCCATGGGCTTCTTCAATCCGCTCTCCTACATGAAGACGTCGTGCGTGGGATTCGACCGGCTCCAATACAAGGACCATCTCCTCGTGGCCACCCGCGAGCCCGGGACATGGAACCTCCCCATCGACGATCCGGACGGGAACGACCGCGAGAGCCGGTTCGACCTCCACCTGCTCAACACGGTGGTAGGGGTGATCCGGGTGACCGATATGTTCGTCGAGTATCCCGACGGTACCGAGGTGAAGTGGTCGGAGCGTGGTATCGATTGCTCTTTCTATAATATCGAGGGCGATCCTACGAGCGGTTGCCAGGCACAGCTCGTGATGGAGTCCTCGCAAGTCATGTTCTCTGTAGAGGACGTGGGCAACGGCGCCACGGACCTCCATGGGGGTAGCCAGTACACATCGAAGGTACGGGTGACCTACGATGTGCTGGGGGCCGTTGGTGAACATTCCCAACGGGCGATCTGCTCGGGAAAGATATCAGGCGGGTGAAACGCGCAATTCAGGACGACCTCGGGCCAAGTTATCAGTGGTGATGATGATCGTCGTCACACTCATGGTGCTTGCTGCCCTCGGTGAGCGTCACCTTGTTGATGCGCTCGATCCCGTGTCGCTGGTTCACCTGGCTCGCGTACGAATCCCACCAATCGTCCCGCTCGCCGCCGATAGGCTCAGAGTCGTACGCCAGGTAGGCGACGAAGAGGAGGCATATGGGCGCGACGATCGCGACGAAGGTCCAGTAGCTGATCTCCCCTGTGAGGTTCAGGGCCTCCAGCGGTGTGTAGCCGAATACTAGAATGAGGATAAGGATGAATAGAACGATCTCGTCGAAAGGCCCGGCGGGGCCGTGCCCTCTCCGTGCACGAAGCAGGTCTCGCGTTACACCCATCTCCCACTAGAAGATATCCTGACGGGGGTTAAATAGCTTTCGGACGACGACCTATAGGGTGCGATAGGCATAGTGATGGTCGGGGTGTCTCGCCTCGGTGATGGTGAGCTTGTTGAGGTTCTCGGTACCGGCCGTCACGTGCACCTGTCGCGCGTAACCGTCCCACCAATGGTCGTGGTCGCCGCCGATGGGCTCGGGATCGAAGAGTAGGTGCGAAAGGAACACGGCCGCGATCGGGGCCAGGAACAGCACGAACACCCAGTAGCTGATGCGTCCCGTGAGTGACATAGCCTCCATCGGTGAGTAGCCGAACACGAAGATCAGGATGAGGACGAATAAAAGGATCTCGTCCACGGGACCTGCGACGCCCTGGCCACGTTTGCTCTGTAACAGCCTCACGGTGGTTCCTTCCTCCTGGGGGGAGTGAATGGCCAGAGCTAGAACGGGTTTAAAAACGTTTCCCCGGGGTCCGGGGGGCCAGTCACCTAATGGTTGTGCGAGCAGCCGTGATGGTGGTCATGGTCCTGACCGCCGAAGTTCATGGCGTTAAGACGCTCGATCCCCATGCGATGGTTGACCTGGCTTGCGTACGGTGCCCACCAGTCCTCCCGCTCGCCGCCGATGGGCCCGCCGTCGTAGGAGAGGAAGAATAGAAGGAACAGGACCAAGGGGCCTACCAATGATACGAAGGTCCAGTAGCCGATGCGCCCCGTGAGCATCATGGCGTCATAGGGTTCGTAACCGAACACGAAGATGAGGATGAGGATTACGTAGAAGGCCTCGTCTATGGGGAGGCCTCCGCATCCTCTCCTGGCTCTTAGTAACGGTACCATTCGTACGTACCCCTATCCGTCCCGCGGGTTCTGTGGCTGTCCCCGAATATAAATTTTTCTGAAAAACGCATGTTTTACGAGGTGGGAGTGGTAGTAACTGCTCTAAACGAATTGAGTGGTTCTTCTATCAAGCGACCATTCCGTAGACGTCGTTCAGCGCTTCTTCTGCAGCCATGTCCTGTTTATAAGCGGCCACATCGTACACGATCATCCGCCCGTCGCTGGACTCGAGATAGTCGTTGAACCGCTCCGGAAGGTAGCGTGACATGGGTGACGACTGGAGGATCACTTTTTCACGTGCGATGGTGAAGAGGTCCTCGATGAAGTCCTCTACGCCTTGGGCCTTGTCCTCGTATATGGCCATTGGCGGCCAGAAGCTCACCGCGTAGTCGAATGAGTCGGGATCGAAGGGCAGGTCGCGCATGTCGGCGATGATCGCCCGGGTCCCATGCTCGCGCATGTTCTTGACCATGCTCGGATCTATATCGGTGGCCACCACATCGTCGTACACGGAGGCAAGTGACACCGGACCGGAGCACACGTCGAGGACCGAGCCGTTCAGCTCTAGGCCGTACCGCTCGATGTCCTCCTTGAACCGCTTCGGGGCCGCGGCCTCGTACCCGGGATGGGAGTAGTCCTTGACGGCGTCCCAGTCGTGGGAGTCCATCTCATCAAGGAGCGTGTCCACGTCCCGCATCACGATGCCCGGCACGACAGGTGGTTAATAAGGGTTTCCATGGTATGGTGTGTCACGGGGGGCAAGATAACACATATAACCGTGAACGGGGGCTGGCCGGTCCGTGGCGAATCGGACGGGCATCATCGTGGTGAACCTTGCCTTCGACAAGCATGAGCTCCGGTACGTCGAGCCGTTCCGCAGAGCGTTCGCCAGCCCCGTGTCCGTTGTCCACTGGTCCGACGTTCGTGCTCTCGATGATGTCGACGGCATCGTGCTGTCCGGCCAGCCCGTTACTGATCCTTCGCATACACGGGAGGCAGTGCATGATAACTTCGGCTGGATTTCCGACTTAGAGGTCCCCCTCATCGGTATCTGTGGGGGTCATCAGGTGATTGGGCTCCTATTCGGTGCCGACCTCCGACGTAATGATGCCGAACCGCTCGGTCTCTACCCTGTGTTCGTGACAGAGGAAGGCGTCCAGGACCCGCTCTTCACTGATGTTGAGCTCGAGGACCGTGAGGGGAAGCCCAGCTTCATGTCCTGTGCCCATCACCGGGATACGATCACCCTGCCCGAGAGCTTCGTGCTCCTCGCCAGCACCGAGCTCTGTCCCGTGGCGCTGATGCGGCACAGCACGCGGCCGGTCTACGGCTCACAGCTGCATCTCGAGAACGCCGAGGACCTCCCCGGTATGGAGAGCTCCGGACAGCTGCTCAGGAACTTCGAGCGATTGGTCCTGCAAGGAGGGATGCGTGCGTGAAAGGCCTGTTGGAGGGCGCGTGGGACATCCATGTCCATGCGGCCCCCAGCCTCTTCCCGCGTGCCGCCGATGCGTTCGAGCTGGTCCGATTGTGCAGGGACGCCGGTATGGGGGGCGTCGTGCTCAAGTCCCACCACGGGAGCAGCGTCGAGGTCGCAGCGCTCGCTCGTGAGCGGTACACGGACATCGAGGTGTACGGGGGCGTCACGCTCAACAACTTCACAGGTGGCCTGAACCCATCCACCGTAGAGTGCGCTCTTGCCCTCGGCGGACGCATCGTCTGGCTACCTACCATACATGCAAGGCACCATGTCGAGCGGTTCGCTGGAAAGGCCATGTCGTCAGCCCATGCGAGCCATGCTTCTCTCGGCGCTGGAAAGGGCCTTACAGTGCTCGACCGTTCAGGCGAACTACTGCCCGAAGCGCGCACTGTCATAGACCTGGTGGCCGACCGGGGCGCCGTCCTCGCTACCGGACACCTTTCACCTCGGGAGGTCTTGGCCATCCACGGCTACGCACGTGAGGAGCGACCATCCCTACAGCTGCTCGTTGACCACGTGTTCTTCACAGTTCCCTCGCTCTCCATCGACGAGGTCCGGGAGCTCATCGATGACCGGACCTGGTTCGAGCTCTCCTACTACTCCGTGTCGCCGCTTGCTCGCGCCACGACTCCCGCGCAAGTGGCCAGCGCTGTAGCAGCGTTGCCCGACGCCAAGTGGGTGTTGGTCAGCGACACCGGGCAGGTCGGGAATCCCCTTTCCCCCGACGCGCTCGCCCGGTATTGCCAAGAGCTGGCCGTGGCCGGGGTTCCCGAGGACGAGCTTGCGAGGATGGTGGTCGACCGTCCACGCCGGCTCATTGAGGGCGCTCCGGAAGAGCAACCTTCTTAAGCCGTCGATGGAACGTTCCACTTAACACTCATTGCCGGAACCCTGCCCCTGTCAGGCGTTTAAGCGTCGACGAACGAAACTCCATTCATGAAGCAGCTCATCGCGAACCTGAACGAGCTAGGGCTCACAACGTACCAGGCGCGTGTGTACCTCACCCTCCTGAGGTACGGCGACCTGACGGCATCACGCATCGCCAGATATGGCGACATTCCGAGCAATAAGTGCTACGAGGCGGCCAGAGGCCTGGAGTCCATCGGCTTCGTTACCCGCTCGGTCCGCTCCCCCTTCGTCTACCGGGCCGAGGAGCCGCACTTGTGCATCGAACGCCTCCTTGAGGTCCGGCGACGGGAGAAGGACGAGCTCAAGCACGACTTCGTCCAGCGGGCCGGATCGATGTCCCGTGAGTCCCCTGAAACGGCAGGCGTGTGGTACCACACCATGAAGGAGGTCGCCCGGGGCCGCCTCCGGGACATGATGCGCTCGGCCAAGCGTGAGCTCATCCTGCTCAATGCCAACGGGACGGAGAAGAAGTTCCGACGGACGCTCAACGAGGTATCAGAGCGTATACCAGTCACGGTGCGTCAGGTCGAGGGGGAAGCCGACATCCTCATCGTGGACCGGGAGCGTGCATACTTCCTACCGCACAAGCGCGGCGGTGTCGAAGTGGCTTTTCCATCGGTCGCGGGGACACTTGCGGGGATGGTGTCCTGACGTCTTATGGAAAAGATTATATACCGGCTGACCCGCAGATTCTCGCTGGGACCGGGACAGTATGGTGCGAGAATATATCGTCCTTGCGAGAGATGGTGTGGCCTCAAAATCCTTTAAGGAGATCGAGACCACGGGTGCGAAAATCGTCGAGACCTATACCCACCTGCGGGCCGCCCTGGTACGGGCTGAGGACGACACCGCCCTCAAGGCCTACGGAATGGTAGTGGAGGACTTCGACGTTCACCTCGAGGAGCTTGAGGAGCAGCCCGATGAACCGACGGACGTACCGGAGTCCGGATGGAACCTCGATATGCTCCGAGTGCAAGAGGCCCACGAAGCAGGTTATACCGGGGCCGGAGTGAAAGTAGCTGTCGTCGATACGGGATGCGACTTTTCCCATGAGGTCTTTAACGGTATGGACGTCCACGGCTACAACGTGCTCGATGATTCTGACAACGTGCGCGATACGCACGGTCACGGCACAGGCACTGCGGGCCTGGTGGCACAGGTCGCTCCTGACGTAGAGGTCTACTCGATCAAGGTGTTCGGGACAAATGCCTCGGACACGAAGTTCTCGACCACGCTCAAGGGCATCGACAAGGCCATGGACCTTGGCGTGGACGTGATCAACTGCTCGTTCGGGAGGTATGGCCGGGAAAGCTCTGCAGAGAAGGAAGTGTACAAGCGTGTGCACGATGCGGGCATCACGGTGGCGTGCTCATCTGGTAACTACGGTACCGACCACATCTGGCACTATCCCTCGGCCTACGACTGGAACCTAAGCGTCGGCTCGGTGAACAGTGGCGAGAAACGGTCCTCGTTCTCATGCTACGGGGAGACGACCGGTCTCGACCTCATGGCACCAGGGGAGAAGGTCACCCTGCCCAAGGTGGGTGGTGGCTACCGGCTTGGGTCCGGTACTTCGTTCGCGTCTCCGCACGCAGCCGGTGCGGCCGCTCTGCTCAAGGGCAAGGACACGAGCATGACGCCTGACGACATCATGGGCGCTATGAAGGGAGGGGCACGACAGCCTGCCGAGTACAACGATCACGAGTACGGAGCAGGCATCATCGACCTCTACGAGACCTTGGTCGGGGCCTAGTCGAACGTGCCTGTCCGCAAGGATTAAATGTATAGGTGGGGAACCTCCCACCGTGCGCAAGCCGTCCGATGATATAGTGTCCTGGGCCATCATAGAGGTCCTCCGTTCCCATGGTGTGATACATTCCCAGCGGAAGCTTGCCCAGATGGTGGCAGCGCGACTCCGTGACCTCGACTCAGCCTACGCCGTAGGTGGGGGGCGACTCCGACGCATCGCCTTGCGGATCCCGCAGGTCGAGGTGCAGGTGGAACTGCGCCAGGGGGACGAGACCGAACTGGACAGCTGCCCTTGCTGCGGAGCCAATCTCCATGCCCGATGGGGCAAGGACCTGTTCGGGAAGCGGCGCCTCCAGGGGCGCGTGTGCACGGCCTGTGGGCTGCATATGGGCGCTGAGGGTGGAGTGCCCTCAAGATACGTCTTCATCTGGCGGAGCGGTAAGGCTAAGGGGAAACGACGTAGTGGTTCCCGAGGTCCGCTGGACGCTTTCCCTCCGACGTGAACCGGCCGGTCCGGCCGCCCCACGTTTTTTAAAATCTCCCCGACTTCTCGTGACACATGGTGCGCCGATACGCCCGTGTGGCGGTTGGAGGGACCTTCGACCGGTTCCATCGAGGCCACGAGGCGATCCTCAGAAAGGCCTTCGACCTCGGCGACCACGTACTAATCGGGATAACTGCAGAAGAGATGCTCGGTCGGAAACGAGCAGGCCAACAACTCGAGGGACTCGAAGCGCGCAGAAAGGCCGTGGAAGTGTTCCTTTCCTCCAGCGGGCTCGATGAGCGGGCCGAGATTATCGTCCTTACCGATACGGCTGGACCGACGGCAACTGATCCTGTGATAGATGCTTTGGTGGTATCACCTGAGACGGAGCCCATCGCCATTGGCATCAACGAGCAGCGACAGAGCAACGGCCTGCCGCCCATGGACATAGTCACAATCGAGTTCGTGATGGCCGATGATCGCGTACGTATCTCGTCAACACGCATCAGGGAGGGTGTCATCGACCGGGAAGGCCGGTTGGTTCCCTCGAGGGATGATCAGTAGTAGTGCTTGACCTCGATGTGCATTATCCCGAGTGTTCCAACAGAGACGATCAGGAGTACGAAAACAGCGAAGGTCGTGCCATCAGCTTGGGGCTCGGATAAGAGGTCCCCCGATGTTCGCGCCCTGCATCGTCGTTTCAAGTCCGGAAACTGGATCCCCTCGCACAGATCTGCGTGGGACGTGTTCAGCCAGGATACGCTCAGGTCGACACAATAACGCTGGAGCGAGGGAGCGAAGGTTGTGCACAACCCGAGCCCTTTGGCAGCGCCATGTCTGTCAGTGTAATCGCGAAGGAGCGCCACAAGCCAGATGCGGGCCTCATCGGAGGGCAGTCGTGCGCTCTCCTGTGCGACAAGAGCAGGATCGTTCTCCGCACGTCGAGCAGCGATGAGGCCGAGGCATGCGCTCCGATGCTCCTCCGATTCGATCGAGTTGCATGCGTCGAGTGCACGGTTCGCGTCGACGGGGAGGAGGCGATACGCGATGATGGCTATACACTCTGCCCTGAGGTACTCGTCCTGGACGGTCGCGCAGGAACCGAGCATCTCCTTGGACAGGTTTAGCGGGATGGTCGCGATCGCGTCCCTGACGCACTGGTCGAAATCACGCCCCTGCAGGTCCTCGCACTCAACAAGAACGTCATCTGCAACTGCTAGGGTAAGGATGAGTGCGACCGCCGTAAACACGACAAGCCAAGCCCTAGCGACCTTGGACACCTCATGCATCCTGAAAAGGAGGATGGGGCCAATCTTTATTAAGGGGTCGGTGCCCGACCAAGCCCGAGAAAGAGGTGCGGCGGTCCGGTGTGGTCGCACGGACCACCGCATAGGGAGTGCTCGGGGCGGGGAGGGGAAGGAGGGGAGTCCCGCCCCGGCACATGAACATAACTCGCCTAGGTGAGCAAGCCCTCATAGGCGAGTAGGAGAGGAGTCTCGGCCATCGGCGTGTCCTCATTGTATCGCTGGCTCTCCCATGAGTCGGCGAACTGCATTACGTCGATGATCAGCTCCATAGTCTCTTCCATTGACATGATCTGTTCCTCTTGTGTCGTTGATGGTGTGTGTCTGCTCAGGAGAGCATTCCTTCGTATGCGAGGAAGAGCGGGGCACTGGCCTGTTCCTCCGGGGCCTGAGCGCGGCGGCTCTCCCACGAGTCAGCGAATTGCATGACGTTTATGATAAGTTCCATGGTCTCTTCAAGTGACATAGTCATTACCTCCTTGTGTCGTCCTTGTCGTGTTCTCGGTTATCTCGTGGAGTTCGGATATCGGCGCGTGCGCCCCCAACGCCGCGACGGGAACGACTGTTAGCCGTATGGCGTCTTAGAAAGAGGGTCAAAAAACAATCGCGGCGTTGTTTTCATCATCCCCTTGCGCTACAACCAGCGCATGCAGGCATGATTGCGCGCAATAATAAAGATCGGTACCAATACCTTTCCTCTTGTATACGCAATCATATGGTCCTGCTCCGGGAATGATTATGCTATAGTCTAGCACGGTATGGTATAAATACCTTCCGGTAGGATTGTATATATTTCTACGTTATTCGCCGTACAAATGAGCGTTATTAAACATATTTCGTAGCTCTGATAACGAAATCTGGCCATTGGCCGTACTCCTGCCCGCGAAGGCATATGTGAACCGCCCACCGATTAGTGGACAGAGAACGCGGGATAGCACGCCGAGTTCGCCCATGCAGAAGGCGACGATTCCTCGCTCGGTGTATCGTTGATCAAGCGTCAGCAACGCGAGCTCGTCCCTCCATGAGCCAGCAGTGGTGACCAGCTTGATGATGTCGGCATCAGTGCCCGCCATCTCCTGAGCGATGTCCGAGATCCCTTCGGGAGTACCCTCGAAGTCGTGGAAAGAGAGGATGGTGCCCACTCCAGCGTCCTTGGCGGTCGCAATCAGCTCATTGTCACCGTTCCCGAACTCAAGGTCGATGTACGCCGGTCCGAGATGTATAATGCGCTCCAGGACCGTCCGACGCGCGTCCCCTGTCAGTTCACTCTTTCCGCCCTGTGTAGCGGACCGGAGGGTCAGGATCGCCGGGAGAGCGGCGTACTCCTTCAGTCCATCAAGCTGCTCAAGAGAGATAAGATGGTCGATACGGAACTCAACGAGGTCGGCGTCCTCTACTGCCTCCATGGCCCGGTCCACCATCGCATCGACCGTATCGGCGGCTACCACCGCACAGATACGAGCCCGTTCATTTTCCGTGCCCTTCACGTATCGGAGGTCGCAGCAAAACCATTTAAATGCCACTCGGTCACGTTTTCCATGCAGGTTGACGGGGCGCGTATCCTGGTTACCGGTGGGGCCGGGTTCATCGGCTCCCATCTTGTAGGGGCATTGCTCCAGCGTGGTGCCAAAGAGGTATTGGTGATCGATGACCTCTCCACAGGCAGTCTCGAGAACCTCAATCCCCTCCCCGAGGAGCGAGTGACGCTCTATGATATGGATGTCCGAGACGCAACATCGCGAGAGTTCCGAAAGGTTGATGGCGTTGTACACCTCGCTGCAGACGTGAGCGTGGCCGCCTCCATGAAGGACCCTTGGGCGACCTTCGACGCGAACGTCAGAGGCACGCTGGCAGTGCTCGAGGACGCTGCTGATGCCGGGATTACATCATTTGTCTTTGCCTCATCGGCCGCCGTGTACGGTGATACGCCGCCTCCGCTGTCAGAGGACTCACCCGTGCGTCCCCTCTCTCCCTACGGCACCTCCAAGCTCGCAGCTGAGTCCCTGGTGCGCATGTTCGGATTGGAACGTGGACTTATGGGCATCTCACTGAGGCTTTTCAACGTGTACGGTCCCCGGCAACGGGCAGACTCCGAGTACGCCGCAGTTGTGCCGGCGTTCGTGTCAGCAGGGCTCGCTGGCGAATCGATGAAGGTGCACGGCGATGGTACGCAGACCCGTGAACTTGTGTACGTGAGCGACGTATGCGACGCCTTTGTGACCGCACTGGAGCGGACCGCGGACTACCCTGGTCGGGCCTTCAATATCGCACCCGGAGCGCCGGTGACGGTAAACGACCTCGCTATGGCCGTGAACGCTTCCCTTGACGATCCTGTAGCTGTGAAGCATGGTCCGCCCCGCCCAGGGGACATCCAAGAGAGCAAGGCCGATGTGGGATCCGCGAAGAAATGTCTGGAATTCGTAGCCCGGACCACCCTCGAAGAGGGGCTACGTGCGACGATTGAGGCCGAAAAGGAAAAGGTTTATATAGCTGAAACTACTATAGAGTAGTAACTCCTGCGCTACAGCGTGATATACCATGTTCGAGGATTACGGGCCGACAGATCAGGGCGTGACAAAGGACGTCAAGATGCTCTTTGTTACTGACGTGCACGTCCGCGACCGACCCCGTTCTAACCGCCAGGAGCTCGATAGATACTTCCAGGACATCGATGACAAGGCAAAGGAGCTTGAAGTCGATGCAATCGTGACCGCTGGTGACTACACCGATTACGACACACCGTTCTGGGAGGAGAAGCACCTCGATTATGCGTTCGAGAAGCTGAACGCCGTCGGGAAGCCCGTGTACACCATCCACGGCAATCACGACCGCATGGAGGTCGTGGAGAAGGTGTGCAACAAGTTCGATAACGTCGACTACGTCGTGGGCGACCACCGGAAGGCCGGTGGCTACTCGTTCGTCGCCATGGGCGGCGAGGGCCCCACCCAGTACCCCCACACGCCTGGCCATCACGAGAACGACATCATCCGCGGATGGCTCGATGACGGCTACAAGCTGGCAAAGGACTCCGGGAGCCAGGGTAAGGACACCATCGTGGTCAGCCACGCCCCGCCCAAGGGAACCGGTTACCACCGCTTCCGCAACAACTACGAGAGCGAGCTGCGCGCCTTCACCGACGAGATCCGCCCGCTGCTCTCGGTGTCGGGCCACACCCACGCCTACGGGTGCGAGGTGCGGGCCTGGAAGGATGACTTCGAGCTATTCTTCGACCTGGACCGCAAGGAGGTCAAGCTCAAGAAGGAGAACGGCTACAGGCGCACCCTCGACTACGAGCAGCTCGAGAACGGTGTGAAGATCGACGGCGAGGAGATCAAGCTCACCAAGATGGACGGGGGTGGCTACTGCATCGACATGGGCAGCCTCCAGATACGGGAGAACCGCCGTGAACGGGAGACCCACGTCACCTTCAACGAGCGCGAATGGGAGACCACCACCTACCTGAACCAGAACGCCCTCAAAAAGGGTGTGTTCGGGTACGTGCGCGCACGAGAGTACGACAGCGGTACCCACCAGCTCGACCTCTACGGGAACGTCTCACCCGAGAAGGAGGCCATCGAGGCCATAGATGGCGAGGAAGGCGATCCCGCCTACGAGCTCTGGGGCTGATCCGTCACTTCCGGTTCGCTGACACTTCGTACCATAAGTGGTAGGATTGTGCGCAGAACGGCGCCCCAAGGAGTTCTATTAGGCCGTTTCGTCCGATCTCTCGTCCGCTCCGCCGCCCCAACCGCCGAAGATCCGTTCGAAGAAACCCTTCCTCTCGCCATCGGTCGGTTCGGCCTCGATACGAACTGCATCATCGAGCCCGTCCTCGGAGATCACGCCATCTGCCTCCCATCCCATAGAGGCCGCGAACTGGCGGAGCTTGCGACGCTGGGTGGGGGAAATCTTCTGAGGTACTGTGACACCTACTTTTACGTACTGGTCACCCCGCCCACCCCCGCGTAGGTGTGGGAAGCCCTTTCCCTTCATGGAGAATACCTGACCGCTCTGTGTTCCGGCCGGGACCTTGATGATAGCGTCCCCGTCCAGGGTGGGGACCCGAGTCTCCCCTCCAAGGGACGCCAGAGCGAACGTGATGGGGATCGAACAGTAGATATCAAAACCGTCCCGCTGGAAGAAGTCGTGGGCGCGGATGTGGATTACAACGTAGAGGTCGCCGGTGGGCCCCCCTCGATGACCTGCCTCACCACGACCCGGCACCCGGAGGTGCGAACCTGTGTCCACACCGGGAGGTATCTTGATATCGATTGTCTCTTTTACCTGTACGGTGCCGTCGCCCCCACATTCGGTGCACGGATCGTCAACGACCTCACCGGCCCCACGACAGGTCGGGCAGGCCGAAACGGACACGAAAGTCGTGAATCCTGCCTGTCGGCGGTTCTCCACCTTACCCGTGCCATTGCATTGCGTGCATCGACGCTTCTCGGTGCCTGGCTTTGCACCAGTACCGTTGCAGGTAGTGCACTCTTTGTGACGGGGTACGTGGATGGTCGTCTCGAGCCCTGCCGCGGCCTCCTCGAAGGTGACCTCCAGGTCGTACCTCAGGTCGTTCCCACGTACGGGACCGGTCGGACGTCGTCGTCCACCGAACCCTCCCACGTTGAATATGTCCCCGAAACCAGCGAAGATGTCCTCGAACCCGCCGAAGTCGAATCCTCCCGCACCACTGCGGCCGCCGACACCGGCATGCCCGAACCTGTCGTACCTGGCACGCTTCTCGTCCTTGGAGAGCACCTCGTAGGCCTCACGCACTTCCTTGAACCGCTCGGCAGCACCCTCCGGATCCTCAGGGTTCACATCCGGGTGATGCTTGCGGGCGAGCTGGCGGAACGACTTCTTGATCTCCTCTTTGGAGGCTGAGCGTGGGACGCCCAGCACCTCATAATAGTCCCGCTTGTTCTTTTTGGCCACGTCCGTTCACATGGTTCCCGGGCCGCCCCACAGGGGGACGGACCTAGTCCTTTACCTCGTAGTCGGCGTCCACAACATCGTCGGGATTGACGTTGTTGCCGTAGGCCCCCGGATCGCCTCCGGGCGGAGGGGGGGCGCCGGCGCCCGGTGCTCCCTGCTGATAGAGCTCAGACGAGATCTGATGCATTTCCTGCATCAGCTTGTCCTTCAGCTCCTTCATCTTGGCCACGTCCTCGTCCTTGACGGCCTGACGCAGTTCCTCGATGACCTTAGTTACCGATTCCTTCTTGGCCGCGTCCACCTTGTCACCTAGATCAGTGAGGGTCTTCTCCATGGAGTATCCGAGGGAGTCGCACTCGTTGATAAGGTCGACCTTCTCCTTACGCTCCTGGTCCTGGGACGCGTATTCCTTGGACTCGGACACCATGTTGTCCACCTCATCTTTGGAAAGGTTCGTCGAGGCAGTGATCGTGATCTTCTGCTCCCGACCAGTCCCCAGGTCCTTGGCAGAGACGTTGACGATACCGTTGGCGTCAATATCGAAGGTGACCTCGATCTGAGGCATACCCCTGGGTGCGGGCGGAATGCCTACGAGGTGGAACTTGCCCAATGTCATATTATCACCCGCCATGGGGCGCTCTCCCTGGAGCACGTGGATCTCCACACTGGTCTGGTTGTCTGCCGCCGTGGAGAAGATCTCCGACTTGGTGACGGGGATGGTGGTGTTACGCTCGATGAGCGGTGTCCGGACACCCCCTAGCGTCTCGATACCCAGGGTGAGCGGTGAGACGTCGAGAAGGACTATGTCCTTGACATCGCCAGAGAGAACTCCTCCCTGAAGAGCGGCGCCCATGGCGACGACCTCATCGGGATTGATCTCCTTGGACGGATCCTTTTTCAGACGTTTCTTGATCAGCTCCTGCACCTTGGGGATGCGTGTGGAACCGCCTACCAACAGGATCTTGTCGATGTCCTTTTCGGTCATCTCCGCGTCCTTGAGGGCAGCGTTTATCGGCTCCATGGTCTTCTCTAGGAGGTCGTCAACGAGCTTCTCGAACGTCGCCCGGGTGAGGGTGATGTTGAGGTGCTTGGGGCCGTCCTGATTAGCAGTGATGAACGGGAGGTTCACGGTAGTCTGCGTGACGTTCGACAGCTCGATCTTGGCCTTTTCCCCGGCTTCCTTGAGCCGCTGGAGGGCCTGCTTGTCCTTGCGCAGGTCGATACCCTCCTGCTTCTTGAACTCGTCGGCCAGCCAGTTCATGACGCGCTCATCGAAGTCATCGCCGCCCAGACGTGTGTTGCCGCTCGTGGCCTTGACCTCGTAGAGCTCGTCACCGATCTCGAGGATCGACACATCGAAGGTGCCACCGCCCAGGTCGAAGATGAGCACGGTCTGAGTGCCCTCCTTGTCAAGACCGTATGCGAGTGCGGCCGCTGTTGGCTCGTTGATGATGCGCAGGACCTCTAGGCCGGCGATCTTGCCAGCGTCCTTGGTCGCTTGGCGCTGCGAGTCGTTGAAGTAGGCAGGCACGGTGAGTACAACTTGAGATACGGGCTGTCCGATATATGCCTCAGCATCCTTCTTGAGCTTCTGAAGGATGATTGCGGATATCTCCTGCGGTGTGTACTTCTTGTCGTCGATCTTCACTGTGTGCTTAGTGCCCATCTCACGCTTGATCGAGTACACCGTGTGGTCGGGATTCACGATGGCCTGTCGGCGGGCGATGCTCCCCACCAGGCGCTCTTTATCCTTTGTGAACGCCACCACGGAGGCCGTGGTGCGCTCCCCTTCAGCGTTGGGGATGATGGTCGCCTTGCCGCCCTCCATCACCGCCATAGCGGAGAAGGTGGTTCCGAGGTCGATTCCTATGATTTTATCCGAAGCCATGTTCATTCCTCCTTGTCTTTCTTCTGTGATTCGTTAGGATTAGTCGATGATTTCTCTTTACCGGACCCGTCTCCTGAGGACCCCGGTACGGATACCTTGACGCGAGCGTGGCGGATGACCCTGCCCTTGAGGATGTAGCCCTTCTGGAACACCTCCGAGATAGTCTCCGCATCGATACCTTCTACAGTCTCACGAGCTATGGCCTCATGGTAGAGTGGATTGAAAGGTTCTTCGAGGCACTCCATCTCCTTGAGGCCTTCTACGGTGAGCACACCAAAGAGCTGGTCCTTGATCATCTCCACGCCACGAGTGTGCTCATGCGCACGCTCGTCGGACCGCATGTGCTCGATCGCACGCTCAAGATTGTCGACCACATCGAGGATCCTGCGTATGAGGCCCTCGGCAGCGGTCTTGACGGACTCCTCCCGATCGCGTTCGACACGCTTGCGGAAGTTATCGAAGTCGGCCTGGACACGAACTAGCCGGTCGAGCTGTTCTTTGCTTTCGCGCGCCTGCTCATCGAGGCTATTCCTCAAGTCTTCGATGCGTGTGTCGGATTTGCCGTCCCGTGTAGCCTTTTCTGGTCTCGGTTCTTCTTGGGTGTCCGGCTCCGTACTGGTCTCGCGCACCCTGATTTTTCCATCGTCCGCGTCACCCATTTCAGTTCTCCGGTTCTCGGAAGAAGAAAAAGGTTTTTCAATGTTATTTTCAGGCCGGCCGAAAGGTGGCATTTAAAAATATTAACCGAGGGCCTCCCTCCATGGGAGAGGACGTGGTCCTGGCGCACGGTACGACCCGTGCATTCAAGCTTACCAAGGGTCAGCGGCTGAGGATCACCACCCTCGAGGGTGGTCAGGTTGTCGACCTCTGCTTCAAGGACTTCAATCAGGCGCTCAGTCGGGACCTGAACGGGCTGAAAAGGTTCGATTTCCCGAAGCTCGTGTCAACACTGGACCTGGACATGGCGCTCTACGACGGGACTGGCGAAGCGGTGCTCACTCTTGTGGAGAACCACACTGAGGCGCCACATGACCTGCTCTTCCCCGGCTGTCGCTCGAAAATTTACGAGGGCGAGCTCGATGGCTGCCGCGACATGCTCTCTGGTGTCTTGGACATCCCGCTGGCATCCCTCCCTCCCACGGCCACGTTCTTCATGTTCGTGGACGAGGACATGGCGCTCACGATCCACAAGACCGCAGAGAAGGGCGATTATGTCGTGCTGCGTGCGGAGCGTGATGTGACCGTCGGCCTGTCGGCGTGCCCGGACCGGCACTGGTGCAATCCGAATCCCAGCGACATCAAGGTCGAGGTGCTCGGTCCCGAATAGATAATTATCGTATAGGAATCCTCACTCGCCAGTGAACACGTTTTCTAGGGCGGTGACCAAACCAACCTTTGGGGCTTTTTAAGTTCCCAGAGACAAAGGATAACTATGGAAATGGACGCTACAATCGAGCTCCTTCAGCGCATTGCGGCCAATGATGATGTTCCTGACGACGCAGCACTCGCTTACGGCTGCTTTCTCACCTGTCACGTGCTCCTCGACGTCGCGACACCCGCCTTAGGTACAAGGATAAAAAGGATATCCAATACAACGGACCTAAGCGAGATGGGATCAGGCGTAGAGTGATCCCTGCCCGACCACGGTATCCTACTGAGGTGAAAAAGGACGATGAGGCTTGACGCATCATTGATGAAGGCGCTGTCATCCGGAACCCGGAGGGACATCCTACATGCGCTCAAGGACCACCACGGGATCATCCTGTCGGACCTCGCCCGCGCTCTCGGGAAGCATGTGACAACGGTCAAGGAGCACTTGCAGGTCCTGGAGCGGGTCGGATTAGTGGAAAAGGACAAGCAACCAGGTAGGAAATTCGTTTTCTACACCCTATCAAATGAAGGATCGCGCATCCTACTACCGTTCATAAGCGATGTATCGGTCGTGTTCCTCATCGGTTTCCTGGTGATGGCAGGGGGGATCCAGAACCTCATCGCTCCCTTCGGCCCTGCCTTCGAGGGCGTCATGCCGATGGACCGGGCGGTGGAGCCCGCGCGCATAAAGACGGTGCAAGAAGCACCGCGCGAGGACCGTCAGATCATGACCGGGGGTGGTGGCGGTACGACCCTTGGAGAAGAGCCACCGGTCGAGCGAATACCGGGACCGGAACTGGCCGATGCCGATATGCCCGCTCCACAGCCTACGATGATGGCCGCCGGAGCACCTCGTGCCGCTGCTGTCAGCGAAGACATGGCCGTCGAGACCGATAAGGGAGCGGCCGTCGAAGAGGAGAGCTTCGTCGCGAAGGCGAAGGAGGAACGGAGTGCCCCGCCTGACCTGACGGCCAGTGCCTCTCGCAGGAGCGGCATCCTCGGTCCGGTCCTACTGGCGATCGGATGCGTGGCCATGGGCTACTCCCTGCTCCTGACCCGACGTCGCCGGATCATCTTCGAAAAGCTCGAGGAGATGGCCGAAGAGGACGAGTGAGACTCATCCCTCGCGCAGGGCCCGCGCAAGGCCGTCGGCGTCCGGGAACACTTTCCGGGCGCCGGCCGCCACGAGCTCCTTCTCATGGAACCCACCGGTGAGCACACCATATGTGTCGATTCCGGCGGCCACACCTGCGCGGACACCCGAAGGCGAGTCCTCCAGTACTAGCGCGCGTCCCGTGTTACCATCGTTACGAGCTCGCTCCAGAGCAAGCAGGAAAATGTCCGGAGCAGGCTTCCCCCGCTCGACGTCGGCGGCGTGCACCGAGGGCAGGTCGAATCCGTGCATATGCAGCATGGCCTCGACATTGGCCTTGGAGGACGATGATACTATATATGGTGCGATATGCTGTTCTGCGAACACAGCGAACAGCTCTCTTACTCCCGGACAGAGCTGCACACTCCGTACCGCATCACCAAGGAATAGGCGGCGCTTTTCATCCAATATGGCCGCACGCTCAGCGGATGAGGAGCCGGGCATCACCAGATCGAAGAAGTCGTTCGCTGTCCTTCCGAACAGAACGTTCCATTGCTCGTGGGTGAATGGATGACCGTTGGCCTCGAACGCCGCCTTCCAGGAGACGAAATGTGCCTCCCCCGAATCCATGAGGGTGCCATCCATATCCAGGAGGGCCACCCCGTACAGGGGATACTCTCTAGCGATGGTCAGGATCCCTCCAGCTCCATGATGTTGCGGTTGGCCTGCTCGTTATCGGGCTGGATGTCCAGCGCCTTGAGGAATAGGGCACGTGCCTGGTCGATGTTGCCACGCCTGCGCAGAACGACCCCCAGATTGACCAGGGCGTCCACATAGTCGGGCTTGATCGAGAGCGCTCGCTTGAAGTCCTCGATGGCCTTGTCCTCATGACCCTTCGTGAGGTAGGCGGTGCCCTTGTTGAACCAGGCCTCGTGAAGGTCGGGTCTTAGGTTGATCGCCTTGATATAGGAGTCGATCGCTTTATCGTAGAGATGGTTCAGGTGATAGGCCGCTCCCAGGTTGAGCCAGGCGTCCGCGTCGTTCGGGTCGTACCTGAGGGCCCTGTCGTAGCATCCGATCGCCTCTTCGTGTCGTTCTCTGCGCGACTGCAGGATACCCAGCTTGTACCAGGCCCTACCCATTTCCGGGGCCAGCTTGAGAACCTGGGTGAACGCCTCGATAGCAGGATCGGTCCTCCCCATATCGGAGAGCACGACGCCGAGGATGTATTGCGCCTTGACATGGTCGTGGTCCAGCGAGATTGCCTTCCGTGCTGCTTGTTCCGCATCCTGCAGCGCACTCTTGCGCTCGAGGAACACGGCGAGATTGTACCACCCCTCGACGTACTTGGGATCCGATTTGACAGCCCCCTTGAGCATGTCGATGGCCTTGTCGATGTCGCCCTTGTCAGCAATTATGACCGCTAGGTTGTTGAGGGCCTCGGCATGTCCCGGCTCCGCCTTCAATGCTTTAGCAAAGGCCTCAATGGCCTCATCAACTCGCCCCATCCGGTGGAGCACGACGCCGAGGTTGGTGAGGGCCATCACGTTCTCGGGATCGAGCTTGAGCACGTTATTGAACGCCTTAGCGGCCTGGTCGATGGCACCGTCCTCGAGGAAGGCCAGGGCGAGGATGTTATGGATGTTCACGTTGTTAGGTTCCATCTCGACGGCCTTAACGTAGCACATGATGGCCCGACGCAGGTCACCATGCTCCCTCACATCGTTCCCGAGATGCATCCACCCCTCGACGGTCTCGGGCTCACCAGCCATTCCTCAGCCACCTCCTGCCTGGCCCATGGCTCCTTCGAAGGGGCCAAGATTTATGTCTGTTCCCCCTTCTCAACCACCGTCCGCCGGTCCCGGCGGGGTGGACATCGTGTACATCCCAACGCACTGCAAGCATGTGGCCCACAAGACCGTCCCACAATCCCTTCCTGAGGACGAACTGGCCGATAGGCTCTCCGCCGACCTGGCGTTCTTCCGCACCGACTTCGTCGTCGTCACGACCGAGGGCCGCGAACGGGCGTGCGTGTTCCAGCTTGTGCGTGAGGCTGGTGCCGATGGCACCCTTCAACCCGTCGAGCGGGTGACGTGCCTGGCCGGATGGGACGACACGGCTGTCGTGACAGCGGATGTGGAGGTGCACGATGCCTTTCACGTGCTGGCTGCCGTCGATGGCTCGGGCGCCCCTGTGACTGTGCTATTCGGCCGTACGGACCATGTGATGTTCGTGGACCTGCGCACCTCGCTCTCGGTAATCCACGTGTACGACATAATTCCCCCCGAGCCCACCCGGCTCATCCGCTTCATCAAAGAGACTGAGCACTTGCTCCCAGTGCAGTTCGAGCTCCACCTGTGTGACCTGGCCGATGAGGCACTGAAAGCCTCCGAGGGCACGGTCGTACTCCCCTGCTCCGTTGCAGCGGACCAGTTAGAGCTCCACGGACGCAGTGTCCTTTTCTTCGACCAGTGCGACAGGGAGACCGTCGCCTCGCTCCCACCCCGTGATACTGTCGCCTTCGGGTGCGTTCTCGGCAGGGACATCCTCGAAACGTTCGGAGCCAAGGACGTCAGGACCGTGACAATCTGTCCACATGAACGGCTTTCCGATCCTGATGGTCCGTTCATCACTCGATGCTGCCGCACCTCGAGGACGGGGCCAGTGGTCATCGATGATGTTCAAGGGAACGTGCTCCACTGGGGCGCGAGCAGAGAGGAGTTCCTACGGGCGGTGCTGTCATTCGAGACACCCTCGTGAGGATCGACTACCTACTTACAGAGTTCTAGGCACTCAGCGTGGTGGCTGGACTGACGCTGGCAACAAGCTTCGCAGGTGATGTCTGCCGTCGCGAGGCTTCCCACCGATGGCATGATCCTGATGCTCATGAGGCCGTCAGGTCGTTCCGCGAGCTTTGCACAGTCGATGTTCATGGCGACGGTCTTTGTGTCCTTGGGATTCCAGGGTGTGTTGAAGCCCTTCGTGATGCCCCAGTCAGTGGCGTTCGCTAGGGGAGCTTCGTTGACGTACAGGCGCATTCCCCAGAGTTGTGAGGCGCGGATGGTGTTGTCGCCCGAGTTCTTGATCTGGAGCACGAGCTTGGCGGCGTTGGGGCTCGTGGTTGTGAGCTCGCACAGATTGTTCGCAGCCGTACCGCAGAATCCATTCTTCAGAACATCCTCGGTCGGGTAGATCGATGATATCTCCAGTCGTCCGGAAATGACCTTGTGGAGCTGATCGCTCTCCTGCTTGCCCTTTGTCATGGCCTGACCGGCAGTATCCTTGATATATTTCCCGACGAACGATACCACCATGAGGCCGATGACAAGTCCGAGTACCAGAAGGATGGGTCCTGCCTGACCTTTTGTGTTCCTGTTAAAACGATGAGCGCGCTTCATCGAAAGACCACCTATTCTCGCATTAACGATAAGACCGTAATGCTATTAATAACCTCAGGTTCTTTTTATATTTCAGGGCCAGCCCGGGTTTGACATTTCACGATTCGATTCATGATAAAAGCGATTTCTGAT
>CAZFHY010000019.1:74861-83648 GCA_964519305.1 Candidatus Undinarchaeota archaeon | reverse complement strand
TTCGGGGAGGGGCTCTTCCTTTTCGGGAGATTCATCTGATTCAGAGGCCACAGCCTTTCCTCTGACAGGCCAGAGCCTATCCCGGAGCCGCTGGAACTTTGTCTTCTTCCGGGGGCTATCTACTTCAACGGGCTCCTCGTCACTAGGAGCTCCCCCTTCATCCTGTTCGATATCCTTGAGGATATCATCGACCTTCGTTTGTCGAACGGTTTTTTCTTCGAGGGATTTCTCTGCTTCAGGAGCTCTATCCCCTCCGGGGGACTTCTCCTTGTCGGGTTTATCTACCTCTGCAGGTTTGGGCTCCTTCTTGAGCATATCAGCCTTCTTAGTAGCAGCCTTCGTATCCGCCTTAGGCTCACTCTTGGATTCTACCTCATGCTCTCTTGGTGGGAGCTTTTTTTTCGATCGTCTAGGCGAGGATTGTTCTTGCGGTTTCTTTGGAGCGGTCTTCTTTGCAGGTGCTGCTTTCCCACTGGTACCTCGTTTCATCTCCAGGCGCTTCTTTGCCCAGGTCGCTCCTATAGCGTCGCCCCCCTTGAGGTAGTCATCGATGGCCTTCTGGTGCTCACCTACGCGTTCCCAACACCGAGCGGCCTCGATCCACCTCTCACCATCCTCGTAATGAGACGCTGCATCCTTCCATTGGCCTAGAGCTGCATAGCATTGGCCGCTCCCGGCAGGATCTCCGCCCTGCTTGTAAAGGGTAAGTGCTTTACAGGGGTCCCCCTGCATCATCCAAAGGCGAGCCGCTTTAGACGGCTGTCCCGCCAAGCGATAGGATTCGGCGGCATAACTGTACTTCTCTGCTTTTTCCAGCGCTTCTGCTGCCTTAAGGTGTTCGCCCGCTTTGGTAAAGCACCTGCCAGCATCGTCCCAGGCGCCCATCTTTTTCCAAGCCTCGGCCGCCCTTATCCATGATTTCGATTTCTCGAGTGCTGTGGCCGCTTGGAGCCATTCCTGTGCTTGAACGAACAGTTCTGCGGCTGCTTTCCAATCCTTCCGGGCTGCAGCCTCACGAGCTTTAGCAAGGGCCTCGGACCGTGAAAGTTTCGGCTTAGGATTCTCATTGGGCACCTTCGACTCTCCTTTCCCTTCGTCAGAAACGCTCTTCGACGAAGATGTCTTTCCCCTGCCCGCCCGGTTCATATTCGTCACCATGGAAGGCCACGTTCAAATGGCGCAGCCACTCTTAAAAAGATACGCGTGTTTCTCGGTAGTACGCGACGTGCAAAAAACGTCCATTCTTGGTCGAGCGATATCCCATCTACTTCTCTGAAAACAGCGTCATAAGCGCCATTGAAAGAGTAAAATGAGACCTTATCTACGTTCGCGCCGAGTACGGGCGCTGACAAGGACGTGGTCGAGAGCATAGAACATCTTGGCCCTCCCCTCAAGTAAATCTAGATCGAGAGTGTCCACCTTATAGTACACCGTCGCCATTCCAAGGACCGCAGTGATGAGAGTGAGGAACATGAGGAGGAACGACACCTCAAGAGTCTGATCATACATCTGGCTAATGGCCATCGAAGGGCTCGATCCTGCAGCACCGAAGAACCGGGTTGAGATGTAGGCGGCCAGTACGAGTACGACCACTATCTCCACGAAGAAAGCATACCGGTTAAGCCGACGCCGAGCCTCGAACACGCGCCTATTCCTCCTTCTGCTTTGAGGTTCTCTTAGGCTCCTTCTCCGCCTCCTCACTCACGTCCTCGGGGGCAAGCGTCTCTGCGATCATCTCCAGTCGCTCCGCGATTCCGGACTGACTCTCGACGAGATCGAGGCGGATGCGGTCCATCTTGTAGAACAGGGTCACGAAACCAAGAGTGAGACCGATGAGCGACGAGAGGAGGAACACAAAAGCCAATGAGAACATACGCTCCTCACTGCTCCCTCCGACCCCCAGACGCCCGAATCCCTGAGCCTGTACGAAATTATAAGTAAGTATGATCGTTGCCAGGAGCACAAGGGCCATTATCACGCCGTACCCGGTGGTCAGTGTGGTCCGCTCTTCTACCATGCTTTCTTATATGTCCCCAATGAAATAAAAAAGCATCATATGCAGGAGCGGGCAGAACTTGAAGGGACTACGTGGAGTCAACCCGCTCAGGACTCTATTTACCGAGTGCTCCTGTCTCCCTGTTGTAGAGGTTGCCACCATGTGCGTCCATAGCAACGGTGAGTGGACCTAGGTCCTCAACCTCCAGGACCCAGAGTGCCTCGGGCATCCCGAGGTCGAGCCATTGGACCTCGCGGACACGACGTACTGCTCGGGCACCGAGAGCGGCAGCACCACCGGTCATGGCGAGGTACACGCAAGTGTCATCTCGCAATGCGGCCGCTGTCCCGGAACCCATCCCCCCCTTGCCGATAATAGCTCGCACACCGCACCTGCGAATGACCTCCGGCGTCAGATTATCCAGTCGGGCTGATGTCGTGGGGCCTGCAGAGACCACATGCCATCCCGGACCATCCTTCCTGACAAGAGGTCCACAATGGAATAAAACACCACCAGTAAGGTCCACAGGGAGAGCATTCCCACTATTCAGTGTTTCGATGATGCGTCGATGGGCCCGGTCCCGGGCCGTCACTACTGTACCTGACAGAAGAATGCGGTCACCCGCCTTGAGAAGTGAGACATCGCCCCTGGTCAAAGGAGCATTGAGCCGAATGACTTCACGTTCATTCACTGTGTCGGACCCCCCGTGAGCTCCACTACGCCACCATCAGCATTTATGCGGGCGCCGGCGCGTCGGTCGGCCCAGCACTGGACCACGACACCTACAGGTAGCGAAGCTGTGTGGCAGCAGGCAGTAAGAGCGTGGACTGCAAGGACGGTGGTATCGCCACCAAGACCCATGGGTCCAATCCCAGAAGCGTTCAGCCGCTCTTGACATCGATGCTCGAACTTAGCCATTTCCGGATCATCATGGGGGGTCCCGATAGTACGAAGGAGCGCTCGTCTAGCTAGAATCAGCGCTTCGTCAGCGCACCCACCGATACCGACTCCTACAACGGTCGGTGGGCATGGTCGCCCCCCCGCTGTGAGAACGGTGTCGACCACGAACCGCTCAACACCTTCTTCCCCCTCATCTGGATTGAGCATTGCTAGCGCGCTCATGTTCTCCGAACCGGCCCCCTTGGGAAGGGCCCAAAGCTCCACATCATCGCGTCCTGGAACTAGTTCGATTATGAGGTGCGGTATGCCCCGGCCAGTATTGGTCCCTGTGTTATTGCGGGATATCGGATGGACTGCGTTCGGGCGCAAGGGAAGTTCATCCGTTGCCCTCTCTACTCCGCGTTTAATCGCGCCGGGGAGGTCAGCGGTACGTGCGTGGGCTCCGAGTAATATAAAGAACACAGGTAGTCCGGTATCCTGACAGAGCGGCACTCCATCCTCCCTTGCAGCGATTGTGTTGTCCAGCACGCACCTGAGCTCTCCTTTAGCTAGAGGGTCGCGCTCATTGCCCTCTGCTTCCCGAAGGCTCTGTTCTACGTCCGTAGGGAGGTCCACTGCGGCCCTCCTAAGAAGGCCCACGGTCACATCCTCGATTACTACATCAGGAATCATGGCCCCACCACGTCATACCCATCCCCCGGTCCAAAGGTTGAAAAACATCACGTTTCTAGCTATGATCTGGACCGAGGGTCCATAGAGTATATACATAGGTTGTATAAACTTACTCGGATGATTGACATAACGGGGGATAATTATGATTCATGAGATTCTTGTTGTCGGGACAGGTCTCCTAATCATTGCTGTGTCGATTTATTTCTACCTCACTCTGGAGCCCCCGGGATTCTGAAGAGAACCTCGAAGAGGCCGCTCGCACGAGCCAGTTGGACACATCCACCCTGGTCAGTAAATCGTAACGTGCGATAATTTCGCACGAAACCTTATCAAAGGTTATTAAACGCAATATTCACCGTCTATTTCCCACATATCTCCCATATCTTTGGCGGGGAACCATCTGGAACATTAATATCCCTTCTTTCTGAATTTTACAGCATCAACACCTTTACGAAATTCGTTACAGGAACGGTTCCGAGGAGGTTTTATATACCGTTCCAGACAGAGTATGAGGCCATGGTACCTCCGCGTAACCTCCGAATGTACATGGCCATCATGCTTGTAATGGCCGTGCTGTGTACCTCCCAATCGGGAGGAGAGCTGGACGCCGTTATCCTGGCGACCAGGGACAACTACCCAGATGCTATTATAGCAGGTGCGGGATCTGATAAAGCAGGTATCCCCGTTCTTCTGACGCCCGCCGATGAGCTGCCAGAGGAAGTGGCTAAGTTCCTGAGCGATACACAGCCACAGAAGATCATACTCGTAGGTGGCAGTTCTGTCATCTCGACCGATATCGAAGATGCGCTCAATAAAGACGGCTTCGAGGTCATCCGTACCTGGGGTGTGTCCAGATACGGCACTGCCGCAGAGTTCGCTACCTATATGTGGCAGGAAGGCGCTGAAGAGGCCGTGCTCGTATACGACATCATCGGGGATGCCGATGGGTCCGAAGGATTTGAGCATATGCAATTGAGCATGGCAAAGGGCCTTGCATCAGCAAAAAAACTCCCCGTTCTGCTCACATCGGGGGACGCGCTCTCTGCCGAAACGAGCGATGCCCTCAACGAACTTGGTATTCTCAAGGTCTACCTCGTAGGAACGCGGTTCGGTGAGAACGTCACTGCGGAGCTCAAGAACCTCGGTATCGAGATCGAGGTCATCTCCGGCGAGGACGAAAAGGAGGTCATCAAGAAGCTCGAGGACAAGGCATTTGAAGAGCTCAAGAAAGAGAACGTCATCGAGAACCTCGTGGTCATCGCGACAGGTGCGAACGACTATGTGTCGGCAATCTCAATGCCCACCACTGCCGAGGCGTCCGCTCGCAAGATAATCTCCGACGAGAGCGAGATCCCTGATGTCATCGAGTTCGTAAAGACGAACGAGATCAAGAACGTCAAGGTCGTTGGTATCCCCGAGCTCGTCAGCAAGGTCGCAGCCCAACTCCTCCTTACGGAGGGCATTCATGTCGAAGCCCTCTCAACGGCCAACATTGAGAAGAAGCTCGTGGACTTCGTCGAGCGCAACAAGGCCAAGTGGAAACAGAAGCGCGTGAACGAGCTCAAGAAGACACAGGAGAAGCTCCTTGAGAAGCGTGCGCAGATCGCAAAGCGCGTCGCTGCTGAGCTCGAGAAGGCCACTGCCCTGCTTGACGAAGCGGATGGCTACCTCATATCGCTCGAAGCGGAAGCTGAGAACGATGATCAGATCGAGAACCTCGCGGAGGCTAAGAAGGTTCTTGAGGATGCAAAGAAGATAATCACTGAGGCCAAGGAGGCGTTCGACGCTGCCGAGGGCTCCAACAACGTGGACGACTATGTCCGCGCACTCCAACTCATAAAGAAAGCGTTCAACCTCGCAAAGAGCGCCAGCTATGAGGGCGCCAACGACTTCTACGGCGCCGATGTCGAGCGGAAGCGCGAGGTCGTCGAGGGCTTCCTTGACCGTGAGAGCAGAAATATGGACAAGTTCGTAGAGCAGTTCCACCGCGAGCTGGATAAGTTCGGAGAGTTCTACGACCGTGCCGAGGAAGCCGGACTGCTCGCAGAGGACTGCGGCGAGCTGGTCGACAAGGCCGAACAACTCTACATAGAGGGCGAGGAGGCCTTCAAAGCGAACGATTACTCCAAGGTCAAGACTCTGGCATCTAACATCAAGAAGAACCTCCAAAAGTGTGTTGCGCTCACCATGCAGAAGGGCAAGGACGACAAGGAAGGCCTCATCAACTTCAAGCAGGAGCTCGAATCACACCGAAAAGAGGCCGTGTTCGAGGACCGCATCATGATGTGCCGCGACAAGTGCATGGGCGGCATGGACCGCTGCATGCGACGCATCGGGGATTGTGGTCAGCGATGCGAGGGTCTCGCGCGACGTTGCGAAGAGGGCACTGATAAGCTCCGACGACGCTGTGAGGATCAGATCGACAAGCAGTACGCGTTCGATGAGATCATCGGCCGCTGCTTCGAAGAGTGTGACATTATCGAGGATCCTTACGAGGCCGAGTACTGCTATCTCAAGTGCGACGAGATCGATGAAGAGGGCCGTCGAGCCGTCGATGAGTGCTTCCAGGATGTCGACAAGTTCGCCAATGAATGTCATGAAGACGCTAACATGTGTTTCCGTAAGTGCGAGGACATGGGCGACGAGAAGTGTCGTACTGAACTGAAGGAGTGCGTGCCCTCGTGCGTCGGTGAGCGCTTCTTCACCGATCCGCGGTTCGCTATGGAGGTATGTCATTTCAAGTGCGAGGTGGAATCAGGTATCGACCGCGATGAATGTCATATGTCCTGCGAGGCCGAGCTCATGGCCCGCGGGGAGCGCGAGGATGTCAAGCGCCAGTGCATGAAGGAGGCCCACCAAATCCGCGGCCTCTGTTTCGACTCATGTCTCGGTAACTGTGGTGAGGGCGACGAGGTCATAGAGGAGGTCTGTCGTGTCACGAAGAAGTGCGAGGAAACCACGGCGGGCGAGGAGAAGTGCAAGGTGGTCAAGGAGTGCAAGGAAGTGACGCGTTACTCGAAGGGCCTGTGCAAGCGCAAGTGCGAGGATGTCTGCGAGCACAAGGTCAAGGAGTTCGTGTACGACTGCGCTGAGGAGAAGTCCGATAACATAATCGGCGATGAGGGCGTGGGCCGGTGCCAGAACGCCTGTAAGGAGAAGAAGGGCCGCGATCGCTACGAATGCATGGACAGGTGTATGGAGGAGAGGCGCGACTCGGGCGATAAGGCCAAGCGCCTTCTGGAGTACTGTATCAAGAAGAAGTGTGCTGACGCCCGCGACGTTTCCGAGAAGAAGCTCTGTGTGTCCAAGTGCATGGGCAAGGAGCGTGAGGGGCGCGAGGAAGAAAAGGAATGTCGCCGGGATGGCGATTGTAGCGACCTCATATGTCCCATGATGATAGGTCAGGACACTCCCCGCTGCTTCGATGGCGGTTGCGTGTGCGGTCCGAGCGACAGGTTCCTTGATAACATCCGCGATGACAAGCCCGACGATCCCGGTCGCATCTGCGAGGATAAGTGCCGCCACGAGCGTAGTATCGATCGTGGCTTCTGTATGCGGGCCTGCATGGAGCGGTTCATCGGGAAGCCCGATATGCCGCCCGGGATAATGCCCGGACCGTTCCCCATGCCGATGCCACCCATCGACTTCGATCCCTGCGATGAGTGCAAGCAGAAGTGCAAGCTACACAACCTCCCCCCCGAGGAGTGCAAGGAGAAGTGCGGCGATATCTGTAGAATCGGCGGTCAGGCCGACGAAGGATTCTGCGGCGATGGCGTGTGCGACTACACCGTCGGTGAGGACTGCCAGTGCAAGATAGACTGCCCGTGCGACCTACCCGAGCTGCCCGTGTGCGACATCGGCAGCCCTAACGCCGATGAGCGCGGATGCAGGCCTATGGAAGGAGACATCGGCCCCGGGGATTCCTGGGAGATGTCGCCCTGTCAGCAGCACAACGGCATCTGCCTCTACTGGCAGGACCCGTGCCCGCCGGACATGCAGGATGTCGACGCCCCCTGCAACTCCCGCAGCGAGAAGTGCTGCATGCCACGGTTCGAACAGGAGAAGGAATGCGGCCAAGTGCCGGGAACCTTCTGCGCTCACTATGCCAAGGGCTGCCCACCGGGCACCTACGGTGCACCCCTACCCTGCAAGTTCGAAGAGGAGGTCTGTTGTGAGAAGGTCGAGGATGAACCGCCCATGCCAGATGATCCGGAGACAATGGTCAAGCAGTGCATAGAGCATGAGTGCCGGTACGCACCCTCCTCGGAGCAGGAACACTGCACGCAAAAGTGTAAGTGCTTCGTCGAGTGCAAGGGCGACTACCAGTGCGTCGAGAAGTGCATGGGCTTCGAGCCCGGTCTCCCGCCACCGACAACCATGCCTGTGGACCCGGTCGAGATATGCATCATGGAGACGTGCCCCGATGGCCACGACCGCTGCATCAGGAAGTGCGAGTGCGATATCAAGAACAGGTGCAACGGCGACTGGGACTGCATCATGCCGTGTCTAGGGCCCGAGGAGCCCATCGTTGGTATGCCGAATCCCGCTTCCGTCTGCTGCGAAGAGCACGGTGGCAAGGTGGACATCCGGAAGGACTCTGCCGGAAACGAGTTCGGTGTTTGTGTCTTCTCCGATGGTAGGCAGATCGACGAGTGGAAGTTCTTCGAGGAGAAGTGCAAGCAGCAGGATCCCGAACCGGGATGTGAAGACCTGTGCGGGAACGGCAAGTGCGACGAGTTCGTATGCACGTCCATCGGCTGCCCGTGCCCCGAGTCGCCCGAGACCTGCGCTGAGGACTGCAAACCCCAGGGACCCGGCGGTTGCCAGAGCGACGCCGACTGTGCTCACCTAAAGTGCGTAGACCCGACATGTGATTCTAGTGGTAACTGTGTATGCGGGGACATCCAGAAGCCGCCCAAACCGCCGGCAGGCGACGACTGCGGCAACTGCATATGGTACTGCGTGTACGAGGACAACCTACCCGAGGAGCAGTGCAAGAAGGACTGTGTCGACCTGTGCGAACAGGACCCCTGCGCGAACAAGTACTGCAACGACAACGATCCGTGCACGGACGACTTCTGTGATGCCCAGGCAGGGGGTGTCTGCAAGCATGAATCAATCCCTGACTGCGGTCAGTCCGAGCCTATCTGTGGCGACAATCTGTGCGAATTCCCCGAGAAGGAGCAGGAAAGCTACTGCTGCGAGGACTGTGGATGTCA
>CAZFHY010000019.1:0-74761 GCA_964519305.1 Candidatus Undinarchaeota archaeon | reverse complement strand
GCGAATTCCCCGAGAAGGAGCAGGAAAGCTACTGCTGCGAGGACTGTGGATGTCAACTCAGCGACCGTGAGTGCATAAACGGTAAGTGCGAACCCATCTACAATGATCCGATCTGCGGCGACGACCAGTGCGACGACTCCGAGAAGACGTCCAGCAACTTCTGCTGCCAGGACTGTGGATGTCAGCTCAGCGACCATGAGTGCATCGACGGTAAGTGTCAGCCCATCCAGAATGACCCATACTGCGGCGACGGTACATGCGACTCCAACGAAGATTGCATGTGCCCTGACTGCGACCAGTTATGCGGCGACGGAGAGCACTGCGATAACGGCGTCTGTAAGTCAGATGGCGGTACCTCCCCCGATGGCGGTGAGCAGAAGTGCCCTGATCAGGAGTGCGACGAATTTGAGAAGTCCAATGGTTTCTGCTGCCAGGACTGTGGTTGCGACGACGGAAAGACATGTGATGAGAGCGACGGATTCTGTAAAGACAGCAGTATGCCCAACATCAACGGCTGAGCAGTAAGAACGGAGGCCGGGGCATTGCTCCGGCCTTCTCCCTTTTCCCCCGAGAATCACACTCAGGTTAAAAAAGCTTGAAGACCATAGCCTCCTCGGTGGAATCCCCTACCAGCGATGAGGTCGCCTCGGCCATCCACGAGAACTACGATGACGCCCAGCTTCAGCGGGAGGCGCTGGACAAGGAGGTCGCGCGCGCGTCAGGGAACGTCACCTTCTTCCTCGCCCTTTGCATCGTGCTCGGGCTCGTCTCGTTCTACACAGTCTACCCGTTCTTCAATCTGGTACTGGCATCCGCCTTCCTGGCCTATCTATTCCACCCTCTTGAGAAGGCCTTCTCAAGCAAGGTCGGGAAGCGGGACATCTCCATCTTCTTCATCGCCGTCTTCATCAGCGTGGCCGGGCTCATCATGTTCGTCTACTCCATCTTCATCCTCAACCAGATCTTCCAGCACGGTTCCGAATTCTACGAGGGAAACAAAGAGGAGCTTCTCGGTAAGGCCAATGGGCTCATCGATACCGTCGAGATGCGGACCGGGGCCAATCTAGGTATCAACGTGACTACCATCAAGATCGGCGAGTACATCAGTGAGGCCGTGTCTTCGGAGGCCGTTACACAGAACATACTCGGGTCCCTCTCCGAGCTCTCCAGTCTATTCTTCGCCCTCTTGCTGATAATGTTCCTGACCTACTACTTCCTCCTTGATGGGGAGAACGCCATTCTCGGCATTGTGCTCATGTTCCCCTCTGAGAAGGTCGGCATGGTGCAGGAATTCCTCGGAGAGACGGACCGCATGGCACGTGGGGTGATCTTCTCCCACTTTTCGCTCTCGTTCCTCATCGGTGTAGTGTCATTCCCCGGTTACGTGGCCATCGGCTACGGCGATCCCCTCCTTCTGGCCGTGGTGACGACCATAATTGCCCTAGTCCCCATCATCGGTGGATCCCTGGTCCCCTTCGTGCTCGCCCTCTTCAACTTCGCTTCCTTCGAGTGGCGCACAGGAATCGAGCTCCTTCTCCTTGCCGTCATCCTCACGATCGTCAGCCAGATGATGTACGCATGGGTGTCCAGGAAGACCGATACCCTTCACCCGTTCTACCTTCTACTGGGGATGATCTCAGGACCCTTCGTGTACGGCATCACCGGATTCTTCATCGGTCCGATCATCCTAGGGGCCTTTGCGAACGCCGTAGAGATCTATGGCAAGTCGCTTCGTGAGAAACGGGACCTGACCATGTGGCGGGACCAGGCCGTTGCACAAACCGCCCTCTTGGACGCGAACGAATCCCATAAGGAAAAAGAACCTACCGTCGGCAAGTCCAAGAAGCGTTCCAAGAAGAAGGCGTGAGCGGGTAACGCTCACACGCCATTGTGTTTTGATTCAACGAGCGCAGGCTCGGAAGCGTTGACCATTGGTGATGGGACCTCCACGAGCTCATCCCCCTCGCCTGTTGCAGAGGGTGACCGGGAATCTACGACAGCACGATCCTCTGGCTCATAGCCCACAGGCACGTCAACACGATGGGTCAGGGGCTCTGATGGCGTCTGGGAATCCACGTCCACAATGGTCGGCGGAAGGTCCGGTGTAGGGGAAGGCGTGGCGCCCGGCGGAGGGCGTCGTGGGCCGAAGCACAAGCACATCAGACACATGATGAGGATGAGAAGGAACGGCCGAATTACCCCCCGAATCACGGTCCGCGTCCGGAATTGCTTTATTACGGTCCTCACCTCGCCCCCTCCGTGGTCGTGAGCGGGATGCCTAAACGCACTTAAAGTTTACCGGCCTCACGGCCCCCTATGGCAATGAGCCGTACGGCCATCCTTCTAGCCATCATCACGACTGCGGCCCTGGTCATGGTCACCTTGCCGATCAGGCCTATGAACGGCCTGGACGCGCCCCCTGCGACACTCCACCTTGCTGATAACGGTGAACTGGAGTCAGGTATCGCTCTCACCCTGTACGATGACGGACTCGCGCTCGTCCGCGACCGGCGCACGATCCCTCTCAAGGCGAACATCAATGAGGTCCGTTTCCGCGACGTTTCCTCGTTCATGGACCCTACATCCGTCCACTTCTCGTCGATATCAGCCCCTGGGACGTTCATGGTGCAGGACCAGGCCTTCCGTCACGATCTAGCGACTACCGATGGACTGCTGGAGCGTTCGGTAGGCAAGAATATCACGGTCTACGCCAATGGTGAGGAGCTTACCGGGCGTCTCGTGTCAGCGAACGGCAACTACTTAGCGCTCGATGGAACTGGTGACGAGCTTACACTGGTTGCACGGGATGATGTTGGACGCATGACGTTCTCTACCAATGCAGGGGCCATTATCTCAAGCCCGGCGCTCGTGCTCCGGCTGAGGAACGGTCAGGAGGGCGAGCATCTCACCGAGCTCACTTACAGCACGACCGGTCTTTCCTGGAAGGGCGAGTATGTGGTCATAGTGAAAGAGGGTGATGACGGCACGAGCCTCGACCTGGCCTCATGGGCGTCCATCGATAACCGATGCGGTGCGGCCTTCACGAGCGCCCGTATCAACCTCGTCCACACCGAGGGTGCACCCACTGAGTCAGCTTCCGAGTACCATGTCTATGAGCTCCCCCGGACGGTCACTCTCCCTGCCCTTATGACCCGCCAGGTCGCGCTCGCCGCTGCCGACGATGTACGGGTGACCACTGGTTACCTCTACGACCACATCATCAGTCCAGGAAAGGTGGGCGCCATGGTCGAGTTCTCCAACACCGAGGAGTCCGGGCTCGGAAATCCCCTCCCGGCGGGCAGGGCCCGCGTATACATCACAAAAGATGACGGAGCCCTCCATTACCTGAACGAACACGCCCTGATCCATACACCACGAAACGAAGCCATCCGGTTCCTTGTGCGGAACGAGCCCGATATCAGAGTTGAGCGCACTGTTCTGGAGCACATGAACCTCACCGACACTGCTTACCGCGAGAGCTATCGTATCAAGTTCACAAACCAGAAGCACACTGAGGTCGAAGTGAGCGTCGTGGAGCACCACAGCGGCGACTGGTCCGTGGTCACATCGGACGCATCCTACGATAAGAAGCCGACATCAGTAGAGTTCTCAGTTCATGTCCCAAACCGTGGCAAGGCAGAATTCACATACACGGTCATGTACCGCCGGTGAGCGGTCCGACTAGACGAATTGCGGTGCCCGCTCTGCTCGAAGTATGAAATACGTCTGCGTATCGCGAACCGCGTGCTTGGTACGTATCTCCATTAGGTTATGCAGCACGTCCGACATGTTCGCGCACTTGAGGTAGGCGAGCATCTCATGATGGCCGCGGATGGTGAATAAGCGCTTGATGCCGGGAAGGTCCTTGACGGTCTCGGCCGCACCACCGTCCTTTGAATGGATACCGATGAACGCGTGGATCGAGTCGTTGAACTGACCGTCCTTCTCCTCCTCGGAAAGGTCCTGGAGGATCTGTTCCTCATCCTTGAGCACCTTGAGCACCAAGGACACTCGTGAACGTATCACGTACTCCTGATGCTGGACCTCATGAAGGAAGTCGAGGAGCTCTGACATGTCCCGGATGTTCACCTCCACGAACAGGTCGTACTTTCCCGCAACGAAGAATAGGTTCTTAACACGTGACCGGAAGTCCTGGAAGAACCGGCTCTCGCTCTTGGGCTTGAGTGACACCTCGATAAAGCCTGCGCCCATTGATGAACGGGACCGGCTGATAAACACTTAAGCTTTTCACTGAAGGCGGTGAGTTACTATGGCCGGGATATCCCTCCAATTCGAGGAAGGCATTTGCTCTGTATGCAAGAAGCGGAAGCAGGTGCGCATCATCGCTCACGATAACAGGATAGCGAAGTTGTGCGAGGTATGCGCTCAGGACATAACCGTGAGCATCGCTGACTTCCTCAAGAAGTACGGTACTAAACCTAAGTCACCCTTCGAGGTAAAGCCTGCTGAGGAGCTCATCAAGCCAGCTACCCTTAACGAAGGTACCAAGAAGCGGGTAGAGGAGCTGCTGAAGAAAGGGGGGAAGAAGAAGAAGAAGAAGGGAAAGGGGGGAAAGGGCTAGGCCCTATCCCCCGATCATGACCACAGCATCAGAGATACTGTAGTCCCCCGAACCTCGGAGGACGTACGTGAGCTCGTGCTCAGCGTCCACCTCAAGCCGGTCCACGGTCCACTGTGCGACCACTCCCTTCTCCGTCGTGTGGACTATCTCGTACTCCTCGGAAGAGCTGACAAGATCGAATCCATCAGGGAACAGGTCCCGGACGACAAGATCCTCCATCGGGACGTGACCCTTGTTCTTCATGTAGATGACGAACTTGATCTCATCGTCCCGCAGCGTGGAGACAAGGTCCTTGCTCATGAAGATGCCCTGAAGGCCCTTGGTGACCTTCATGAGCGGTACGTCCTCCACCGCTTCCAGGGGGATGGGCGTGCCGGCGGGATCAGTGTTCGCGTGGCCCCAGACATCGGTCTCGTACGTACCCTCGATGGCCTCCGTAGAGACTAGCTCGTAAGTGATCTCGAAGAAATCACCACGCTCCATGTCCTTACCGAAGGCATCGGCGATGTCGTCCACGATGAAGGTTATCGTACCGTCCCCCTTCTTTCGTGTCGTGTCCGAGGTTATGTCCTTGCGGATCGTGTGGTCCTCGAACTCCACCTTGATATCACGGATGTCGAACCCGGCGGGGACCTCGTCCTCCACGGTTATCGAGTGGATGGGTGCTGGCCCCAGGCTCTCAACGAATATGACAACGCCTACTTTCTCCTTTTCACCGAGCTTGAGGACAGCGCGATCGATCTCCTTGCTGATGGCAGCACGTGCTACATCGACCTCGAGCCCGCCGAACTTGAACTCGCCCTTCTGGCGCGTAACAATGCCCGGGAGCATCGTGATACTGGTCCTGTGACCGAGAGCAGGGACATCCGCCGACTGGACGACGAAGTCCGCCTCCCACGTAGCCCCGGGCTCAAGGAGCTCGTCAGGCATGAACCGCTCGAGGAGACCGGCCTCCATCCCGTTCTCGTGGATGTCCACCTGGTTCACTCGGCAGTCGAACTCGGAGAGGTTCTTGAGGAATACGGTAACGTACCACTTGTCGGAGTTCTTGGCATCCTGTCTCTTGTCGATGGCGAACCGGTTGGAGGACATCCCCTCGCTCCGGACAAGCTTCATGTGGGAGAAAAGGTCGTCCGCCGTGACCGACAGTGTGCCGGGTTCCATGGTGAACACTTCCTCATTGTCAACGCTGACCTTCCCGGCCAGGATGAGCTCGACGGTCTCAGCGGGCTCAAGTGATCCTTTCCATGTGAACAGGTGTGTCTCTTCGTCGTATTGAGCTTCACCAGACGAGGCGTCGAGCCGCACCGAGGTCATACCCTCCGGAGCGGGCTTGGTTAGGTCGACCTCCAGGGAGAACTCCTGGGGATTCGTGAGAGTTATGGTGAGCTCGAAGGTCGTATCGTCACCATACACCATGTAGGCCTGTGTGCCCTTCATGTCGGCGTCCGCGTCGTATGTCTCCGTTACGAGGATTGGGCTCTTATCGAGGGTCACATCGTAGGGAAGCTCCTCCTGCGCCCCGGGCTTGAGCTCGGGTACGTGCATGACATCTACCTCGAACGACGTCTTATCCTGGTCCTCTATGTAGAGATTGATGTCCCAGATGCGGTCACGGGTACCATCGTTCCTGATACGCACCTTACCATCACTTCGGTCGACGGTTATCGAGTCACCATCGATGGTGCCGTACACGGCCTCGGTGACGAGCACGTCGGCGTCCTCGGCATCGGTGTCGATATCCGGGGCAGGTGTGGCCGCAGCGACCTCATCTACTGGCACAGCATCCTCGACAGGTTCGGTCAGTTCCTCGACCGGTTGCTCCGTAGGCGGGGCCGGCTCGATGATGACCGGATCGGTCGGTGTCTGGACCACGGGGGCAGGGGCCGCAGGGGGCTGCTCCTGTATTTCGGGGGGGGCATGCGCCACCATTCCCGTCTCCAGGGCAGCGACATCCGTGCCCATATGGAAGGAAAGGGATAGCAGTGTACTGAACACAAGGACAACGGCCGCAAGTGTTATCTCGGGCTTGAAACGGAGGTATAGCTCGTTGAATCGTTCCATTGAAACCACCGGGGGGGGTGGATGAGTAAGGAACGCTGATCGTTTTTAAAGATTCGTCCGACAGATGTCGGTCCCGCGCCCCCCATAACGGGGGACGCGGCTCCCATTGTTCACTCAATACCGAGTGCTTTAAGGATCGCGGCCACGTTGGCCTCGACCGATCCGTCAGCCTCAGGTGCGATGCTCTTGAGCAATCCGGAATCCTTGTAAAAGGCAATAAGAGGGTACGTCTCCTCCTTATACACCTCGAGTCGGTGTCGGATAGTATCCTCCTTCTCATCGTCCCGCTGCATCAGCTCTCCATCGCACTTGTCACACACTCCCTCGACCTTGGGGGGCATGGATAGCACGTTGAAGATCTCACCGCACTTGGCGCATGTCCTGCGGCTGGTAAGCCTCCGGACAAGGATCTCATCAGCAAGGTCCACATTGACCACTGCGTCGAGCCCGATGTTCAGCTCCTTCAGGAGCACACTGAGCGACTCAGCCTGAGGGATGGTGCGGGGGAAGCCATCGAAGATGAAGCCTGGCCTGCAGTCGTCCTGAGATATCCTGTCACGGATTATGTCCATGACGAGGTCGTCAGGGACAAGAGAACCCGAGTCCATGAATGACTTGGCCTTCTTCCCAAGTTCCGAACCCTCCTTAACCGCAGCGCGGAGGATATCGCCCGTGGATATCTGGGGGATGCCGAACCTCTTGACGAGCCGCTTGGCATAGGTACCTTTTCCTGCCCCGGGGGGGCCGAGCATGATGATGCGCATGTATTTCACCTGTAGCGAGCTGCCAGGGCGATGGTTAAAAAGGTTTTGCAGGGCTGCCGTGGGACCGCATGGCGCGGCCCGCGGGGGAATTTTAAAAGTGTTCTCACGTCCTCGCCGCCCGTCAGAGAGGGGACGTATCATGACCGAACAAATGAAGATCACCGTTGGTGACCTGCTGGACAGGACCGCCGCTAATTTCCCGGACACAGAAGCCTTGTTCTACGTGGACCGGGACCTGAGCTACACGTACGCCCAGTTCCGCGAGAAGTGTAACGCTGTGGCCAAAGGCCTGCTGCGACTGGGTATAAAGAAAGGTGACCATGTGGCAATCTGGGCCACGAACGTACCGGAGTGGGTCATCCTCCAGTTCGCGACCGGTAAGATCGGGGCTGTCCTGGTCACGGTCAACACGAACTATAAGGCACACGAGCTCGAGTACATCCTCAAGCAGTCCGATGCGACCACCCTCTTCCTTATAGACAGATTCCGTGACTGCGACTACATCGAGACCGCCTACATGGTGACCCCGGAGCTGAAAGGCTCTGAGCCCGGGGGGCTCTCCTGCAGCAAGCTCCCGCACCTCAAGAACGTCCTGTACATCGGCGATGGGACTCCGGACGGCATGTTCAACTTCTCAATCCTCGAGGAGCTCGGGAAGGAGGTCACTGACGAGGAACTGTCCGCTGTCCAGTCCAGCTGCGATCCGGACGAGACCATCAACATGCAGTACACGTCAGGCACCACGGGATTCCCCAAGGGCGTGATGCTCACCCACTTCAACATCGTCAACAATGCCTACAACGTGGGCGCCTGCATGGACCTCAAGGAGGGACAGGAGCGCATGTGCATCCCTGTCCCGTTCTTCCACTGTTTCGGGTGCGTGCTGGCCACGCTCAACTGCGTATGCTATGCCGCCACGATGGTGCCCATCATTGCTTTCAATCCCAAGGAGGTGCTCGAGGCCGTGTCCAAGGGGCGATGCACCATCCTGCTTGGTGTACCTACCATGTTCATCATGGAGCTCAACCACCCGGACTTCACCAAGTACGACGTCTCATCATTACGGACGGGCATCATGGCCGGGGCACCCTGCCCCATCGAGGTCATGAAGCGCGTCATGGATGAGATGAACATGACCGAGATAACCATCGCCTACGGTCAGACCGAGGCGTCACCTGTCATCACACAGACGCGCACTAAGGACCCTGTCGAATTGCGCGTGGAGACGGTCGGACGGGCCCTTCCGGACGTGGACGTCAAGATAGTGGACCCGGAGAGCGGTATGAACGTCCCCTGTGGTGTCCAGGGCGAACTGTGCACGCGGGGATATCTGGTCATGAAAGGGTACTACAACATGGAGGAGGCTACGGCTAAAGCTATTGACGCTGAAGGTTGGCTCCACACGGGCGACCTCGCCACCATGGACGATGCAGGTTACTGCAAGATCACAGGCCGGATCAAGAACATGATAATCCGTGGCGGTGAGAACATCTTCCCCCGGGAGATCGAGGAGTTCTACCACACTCACGACAAGGTCAAGGATGTACAGGTGTTCGGTGTACCGGACGTCAAGTACGGTGAACAGGTGGCCTGCGCCATAATGACCGCCGATGGTCAGGAAGTGACCGAGGCCGAGCTGCGAGAGTACTCTATGGACCGCATCGCCCGCCATAAGGTACCCAAGTACTTCTTCTTCGTGAAGGAGTATCCCATGACCGCATCGGGTAAGGTGCAGAAGTTCAAGCTGCGTGAATGGGTCGTCAAGGAACTGAAGCTTGAGGACGCGGCGAACGTCAGGACCGCCTAAGCAAACAAGCCGCGGTCCCAATCAATCCGCCCAGCGGTATCAGCAACCCTCAAGGACCTCGGTCGTCGAGAGGTATCTCATACCGTTGTCGGGTATGACTGTCACGATGATGTCGCCCTCGCTCAGATGCTCTCCTATCTTTAACGAGGCGAACACGTTGGCACCTGCAGATATACCCGCCATGATGCCCTCTTCCCTCCATAGGCGACGCATGGTCGCTATCGCATCCTTATCACTTACTTGCACGATATCATCGACAAGGTCCATGTCCATGACCGCTGGGATGAAACCTTCACCAATACCCTGGATCAGGTGGTGCCCGGGCTCGCAGCCCGACAGGACGGCCGAACCATGGGGCTCAACCACCACACAACGGACATCGGGATAATTTTCTTTGAGCGACCGTGCTACACCCGAGAACGTCCCACCGGTCCCGCATGCAGCGACGAACGAGCTGAAACGACCTTTAGTCTGGAGCACTATCTCGGAAGCGGTCGTGTCAGCGTGCGCGTGAGGATTGTTTGCGTTCGTGAACTGGTCGAGCATGACGGCATTGGGAAGGCTCTCTGCGAGTTCATGGGCCCGCCTAACGACCTCTTCCATGTCCTCTTTTGTGACACCCTTCTCCCTGTTCAAGCAGGTTACGAGCTCGACCGAACCACCGAAGAGCCCGACTATCGTCCTCCGCTCCATGCTAACGGCATCAGGCATCACAGCGACCATGTTATAGCCCTTCAACGCACACACGAAGGCAAGAGATATCCCCGTGTTTCCTGACGTGGGTTCAACGATCGTGTCGCCGGGCGATATCCGTCCGGTATTCTCGGCATCTTCGAGCATCCTCAAAGCGATCCTGTCCTTGATGCTCCCACTAGGATTGAAGAACTCCAGCTTAGCCCAAATCTCGGCTTTTATGTCCTTAGATACGTTCTTCAGCCTCACCATCGGTGTGGCCCCTATGAGCTCGAGCGTGTTTTCGAACGGCCGGTCCAGATCCCTCACGGTCATCCACCTTCCTTACTGTACCCTGTTGCCCTCAGTTTTTTATTCCTGTTGCGCAACGGGCCGCCCGCCCCAATCTCTGTAAGGACTGCTCGGTACTAGCTGATAGTGATTTCGTGGTGTCGGGAGAGGCCTACTAGAATAGATGTTCGAGCTCGAACATCAGAGGGTCGATCTGCATCAGGTCAAGGTTAGAATGGGACTGGAGAGCTGGGCTCATAGGTATGTTAGCATGGAAGAGCTTCGCTTCGAGAAAGAGGAGCAGGTTGTCCCAGTCATCATCGTCCAGAATCTCCCGCTCATGGACCTCAAGTGCTTCCTGGAGATGGTCGTGCAGAAGCTCGCGTGGTGGTAGATTGGATGTAATCGAGTCATGCTCAGAAGCACTGTCCACGTAGGTGTTGATGGTGACAATGACCGCCCGCAAGATCTCATCGCGCTCCTCGCTCTGTAGGAAGGACCTAAGAAGGGCATCGAAGGTAGATGTGCACAGACCTTCGTTCTTTGGGCTCATGGCACATGCAACGAAGTATGCATGGGCACGTGCGCGCAGAGTGGTCTCGTCGAGCACCACGATGGACTCCCCGCCTCGGAGTGCTCACTCGTCCTCGTCAAGCTCTCGGAGGACGTTCAGCAACGCGGCCGTGTCCTCAGCTGACTTCTTGTTCTCGATCATTCCTTCGCGATAGTCCTTAGTCTTTCGCACCTTCTTGTTCAGGCGGTCGATGAAACCGATGGCGACCCCTTTCTGCCCCATTGAATGTGGATGTATGACACGAGGGCATTTAAACGTACCGTTTTAATCGCCCGCAGCGCATCGTATGCACCAGCGTATGTGTACTCCGAGCGGCACACGCGTCTTGAGGTACTCCGGTTCGTCCAGATAATGGAGGATGACCGTGAGGTTCCATACCGGCACTATTGCATATGCTGCTGCCAGACCTAGCAGGAACGTGGACTCGTTCAATGAAACGAGCGCCACTGCGGCCACTGCGCCCAGCACACGGGAGGCCACTAGCATGCGGTCCACACCCGCCAGACCCATGAGTCTACGCGCGATAGGATTCCGTTCGAGATGGAGAAGTCCGCTCTCATCACCCTCAAGTCGCTCCCGTCCTAGAATGAACACTACCTTGGTGGTAAGCCCATCGAGCACGAGGTCCAATAAGAAGAGACCAAGCGCCACGTACTCGAGCGGTGTCACGATCCCAAAGGGCGCCGGAATGTTTTTAAGTGATGCCATCGTGCGCCCCGCCGTGCCCGCGCCCGACATCGAGCTTGACCTGGACAAAATCGCAACCCTTTCACGTCTAGCTCTCGATGACGAGGAGCGTGCCACCATTCAACGGGACCTCCTGGCCATCCTTAGTCAGTTCTCCACACTAGAGGGGATCGGGGAGGACGTCACCAAGGAGACTCACGAGGTGAGCGGGCGTCGCAATGCCATCCGTGATGATGGCGAACCGAACCGTTTCAAGGGTGTAGAGGACATCCGGGGTCAGGTCCCGCGGTTCACCGCCGGACACGTCGTTGTCCCCAAGAACCTTTAGAGGGCTGTACAGTGGTCGATGGGACGCGTGAGCGGCTAGAGGCAGTACGCAATGGTTCCGTCACCGCAGTGGAACGTGTCGAGGGGCTTTTGGAAGCCATCAAGGCGAGTGAGCTCAACGCCTACATAACTGTGGACGAGCGGGGCGCACGCGCTGCTGCCGCCGCTATCGATAAAACCATCACGGCAGGACGCGATCCCGGCCTAATGGCAGGTCTCGGTATCTCGCTGAAGGATAACATTGCCGTCCGCGGACTGCAGATGACCTGCGCCTCGCGCATGCTCGCCGACTACGTGGCACCTTACGATGCCACTGCTACTAAGCTAATCCGTGACGCGGGGGCCATAATCCTGGGCAAGGCGAACATGGACGAGTTCGCCTGCGGCTCCTCAGGGGAGACGTCTGCCTTCGGCCCCACACTCAATCCTCGTGATCCGAAGCGTGTTCCGGGCGGTTCGTCCTCGGGCTCCTGCGCCTCTGTCGGGGGCGGTCTTGCGGACCTCTCCGTTGGAACGGACACGGGCGGGTCCATTCGTTGCCCTGCCGCATTCTGCGGTGCTGTAGGTATCAAGCCCACATACGGATTGGTCTCGCGATATGGTATGAGCGACATGGCCATGAGCCTGGAAGGCCCCGGCCCCGTGGCCCCCGATGTGTTCGGGGCCGCTCTGCTCCTCTCGGTACTGTCCGGTGCCGATCCTGCGGACTGTGTAACGAGCGAGCCCGGAGCTGACTACACTGCCGCGGCCACAGGGGATGCCGATGGCCTCCGTGTGGGATTGGTTAAGGAGTTCATCGATGGTGTGGACGCCCCAGTAGCACGGGCTATCAAGGATGCCGGCCGTCGTCTTGAGAAGAAAGGTGCCGAGCTCGTTGAGCTCACTATCCCATCGGTCCGGTACGCTGTGCCCATGTACTACATCGTCATGTTCTCCGAGTTCTCTTCGGCAATGGCCAAGTTCGATGGTTTCCGATACGGCCATCGCGGGGATGCCGACCTTGATGGCTTGGAGGCCTCAGTGAGCTGCACGCGCTCCCAGGCCTTCGGCAGAGAGGTGAAGCGTCGTGTCCTGCTCGGGACCTACGTCACCATGCGCGAGCACCGGGACGCCTGGTACACGCGAGCGCTGCGAGCACGGTCGGTCCTCCGTCAGGAGTTCCTCGACAGGCTAGAGAAGACGGACGTGCTCCTTGGGGCCGTAATGCCCTGCCTCCCATGGAAGCTCGGCGAACTCGTGGACGACCCCGTTGCCATGTACCTCATGGACATCATGACCGTTTCTGCGAATCTTGCCGGAGTATGCGCTGGAACGGTGCCCGTGGGCGAACATAAGGGCCTCCCTACGGCAGTACAGCTCCATGGTAGACCCTTCGACGAAGGTACGCTCGTGCGTGCCATGTCGGCGCTGGAGGGTGGTCGATGAGCGACAAGAAGGGCAAGGATGCGAAAAAGGAACCGCAGGAGCGGGTTCGCATCGGCCTGGAGGTCCACGTGCAGCTCAAGACCAATACCAAGCTATTCTGTTCTTGCCCCACGGACTATCGGGATGCCGAATCCAATTCCAACATCTGCCCTGTATGCACGGCACAACCCGGATCAAAGCCGAACGGCCTCAACGCCACGGCGCTGGACTCGATCGTCCGTATCGCCCTCTTCATAGGCTGCAGGGTGATCAAGGGCGAGGATATCCGGGTGTTGCGCAAACATTACTTCTATCCCGATCTCCCCTCTAATTACCAGCGCACATCCCTCCCCGTGGGGGAGAACGGCAGGTTCGCCTCGGTTCGCATCCGTGAGGTCCACCTAGAGGAGGACCCTGGCCGGTACGAGCTTCGGGACGGTCAGGTGGATTATAACCGCTCTGGCATACCGCTTGTGGAGATCGTCACCGATCCGGACATGAGCACACCACAGGAGGCCCGTGATTTCCTCCGAGCCCTATCACTGGCACTGAGCTACCTGGGAGTGGCCCGTGATGAGCCAGGGAGCATGCGCTGTGACGCGAACGTCTCCGTTGGCGATGGGACCCGCGTCGAGGTGAAGAACATAAACTCCTTCAAAGGTGTGTACCGCGCCCTGGATAGCGAGATCCGGCGTCATCGCAGGTTCCAGCGGTTCGGTAAACGCATCGTGCGAGAGACCCGTCACTGGGACGAAGCAAAGATGATCACCATTCCTCTACGTAAGAAGGAGGGGGCCGCCGATTACCGCTTCATACCCGATCCTGATGTCCCACCGTTGGTCATCGACAACGCCCTCGTAACACGGTTAGAGGAAGGTCTTCCCGAGCGCCCCACCGAGAAGGAGTCACGTTTCGTCAAGCGGTACGGTCTGGATCCGTACACCGCCTCGGTCCTGGTCCTCGATCTGGAGGTCGCGGACCTGTTCGAGAAGGTCGCTAAGCGCACGGATCCGGTCACTGCCGCGGCCTGGCTCAAGGACGAGTTGCGGCGCGTGCTTAACTATAACAACATGCGTCTGAGCGAGACTACCATAACAGCGGACGAGATAGTGGAGGTGCTCGAGCTCTTTCGCGACGGCACGATCACCGACCTCACCGCTCGCCGGCTCTTTGAGTGGCTGGCAGCTGAACCACGCTCCATCCGCCAGCTCATCGGCCGATTGGGCCTCGGGCGTATCGCTGGCGAGGACCAGCTCACCCGGATGGCCCGGCAGGCCATCGAGGAGCAACCGAAAGCCGTTGACGACTACCTTGAGGGTAAGGTCAACTCCCTGAACTTCCTGGTCGGAATGGTCATGAAGGCTTCCGGTGGTAAGTCGGATCCCAAGCTCACTCGCGACGCTCTTGAGAAGCTCCTCGGTGCTGAGCGCTTACGTCGCGCAGGAGAATCAGTCCTATCGTAATTGACTTGGATAACGTTGTACTGAAAGCCCTTCGTCAACTATAATTGACCGGGTAGGGTCGAGTTTCCCATGCATATGTTGATTTAAACCGGGACGACCTTAGGATAATTGCATGGGAACCGACGAGGTGCTCGCGGCGCTGGACAATCCACTTCGATGTAAGCTACTACGGTTCATTGCGGAGCATGGTCCTGTGTCGTTCTCCACACTGGTGCGCCATGCTGACATCGAGACCTCGAAGCTCTCGTTCCACCTGGGAAAGATGCGGAAACTCCTTGATCAGGACGATCAGAAACGATATGATCTGACTGACGAGGGTGTGAGGGCCACCAACGTGCTCGCCTACTTGGACACGGGGAAGCGGCTCACAGTCACGAGCGCGACATCTGGAGGGCGTATTTCACCCCCGGACGATCCCATCCAACGAGCAGGGCTGGTGCTGTTCGGTGGAGGGATGCTCATGCTTCTTGCCTATCCGCTTTACATGTTCCTCACGGTCGCTCTGTTCGCGGATGACACTCCGGCGGCCATCGGCCTCGGGCTCACGGCGCTGGTCTTGGGCCTGATAGTAATGCTCACTGCGGCGATGAGGGACCGTAAGAACGCTGAGGAGGAGGATGATAACGATGAAGATACAAGTCGTAAATACTGAGACTATACCCGGAAAGGAGATCACCGAGGTACTTGGCCTCGTGCGTGGATCGACCATTAGGGCCAAGTGGATCGGTAAGGACATCATGGCCGGCCTGCGCAATCTCGTGGGCGGGGAGATGACCGAGTACACGGAGATGCTGGCCGAAACGCGGGAACAAGCCCTCAAGCGCATGCTCGAGGACGCAGATCGACTGGGCGCCAACGCTGTGGTGAACGTGCGCTTCACTACCAGCATGGTCGCCGCAGGCGCCGCCGAGATGCTGGCATACGGCACCGCAGTGACGGTCAGATAGACCTGAACGGAGGGAGCCATCATGGACACACTGCAGGCGCTAGGGACCGGGCTGTTCCTCATAGGGTTAGTGGTGCTCATCATCCTCCCGACGTACCTGAATTTCCAGGATTCTGATAAGCATGTGGGCATCAGCCTCGGCAATCTCGCCATCGTGAGCGGGATGGCTCTCCTGCTCGTCAAAGCTTACCAGGACCGACTTGTGGCCGACGCCGAGGAAGCCGGCGACGAGGATATGCAGCGTAAGAATTAACAGAGGACTGGAGACTGATCTCATGGACATACTGAAAACTCTAGGTATCGGGCTGTTCCTCATCGGGCTTGTGGTGCTCACCGTGGGTCCGATGTTCATGATGTTCGAGGATAAGGACGAGGACAAGGAGGTGCCACTGGGCATCGGGCTGGGCTACGGGGCCATGATGCTGGGGATGGCCCTCCTGCTTGTCAAGGCCTACCAGGACCGGGTCGTGGCCGCGGCCGAAGAGGCCGGGGACCCGGACATGCAGCGCAAGAACTAGGTCTAGTCTATCACCGACCGCCGGAACACAGTAAAGCTCCCCCCGTACACGACCACTGCGAGCGCGGCCATGAGTGTGATACGCCCCCATACCGCTGGGAGCACCACGGGATTTGATATTATCGCGGTGATGACGTTGGCCGGAGAGTACTCGGCATAGCTCCCTCCAACGAAGGTGAAGTACACGAACACCAAGAGGAAGAGCGAATAGAGCGCGTGGGATGAGCGACGTCGCTTGGTAACGGCCGCGGCCACGACGCCCATCCCCGTGAACACGAGCAGCACAAGGACAAGGTAAAGGAAGACTACTGACACGTTCTCCACCATGATGCCCTGGAGACGGAGGATCGCGGTCCAGACCAATATCTGGAAGAGTGTGAGGATGATGATGGGCATCGTCTTTGCCAGCACGATGGCGTGGGTTGACACCGGGCTCACTAGAACGTTGGCTAGTGTACCGCCCTCAAGCTCCTCGGTGATGGAGTCCATGACGACCGATGTGGCGATCATCAGGGAGAAGAGAAGGAGGAGAGGGATTACCAGAGTATAGGTTATCTCGAACGCCCCCTGCATAACCCCGCCGGAGACGAGCGCAGGATTCGGGTAGATGGCATCTGGCTTCACGTGAATACTGTCCTCCATTTCTGCGACCAGGATGGGATCGTACACGAGCCCTTGCTTCCGCGCTCTGTCCCTACCAATCGTCCGTCCGTACTCGGTCAGTACATCTGCCACAGAGCGTGAGGCATAGGCACCAAGTAGGTTCCCTGGCTCCGTCACCCAGAATATACGCATCCGGTCGCCGCTCTGGTATGCATAGCGGAACTCGTCGCGTACGATGACGGCGCCCACGAGGGTACCGTCCCGCACGGCCTCAAGGGTGACCGCTTCGCTCGGCATCTTTATGACCCTCAACTCCTTCCGTGCGCTGAGCACATCGAGGATCTCGTTATAGAAATCGGTAGTATAGAAGCCGATGGCCAGGGTTCGGTCGGGAAAGACATGTGACTGGCCTGTTAACGAAGAGAATATGACCGAGTACCCGACAGCAAAGAACAGTGCCGAGCACACCATTAGCAGCTGGACCAGCACCATTAGCACGTATGTGCGCTCCCCGAGGAGGGCGTATAGCTCACGTCTGACCATGCGGCCGGTATGACGCAACGTCAGCCCCATCCCATCACCCCCAGCGAGCGTGAGATTATGATCACGTCAGCAACTAGATGGATTGCGACTGCAAGGAAGAAGAACGCTGCGAACGCAATCGCGTTACGTCTTCGTACGAGGAAGTAGATCCCGAGCCCGTAGATGGCCGAACAGCCGGCCTGTATGGCCGCGGATATGGTCGTTGCGACTAGCACAATCCCCAACAAGTAGCGGTCCAGGGTGACGGCATTGGCCAATAGGAGGAGGTTCAGTGTCTTCTCCGCCGCGAAGAAGCCCAGTCCTGCGGCAGCACCCATCGCTGCGAAGGCAAGGGGTGAACGTATCTCGGACCTCCTGTAGGCCAGAATGAACACGCCTGCTGACTTGGCCACCTCTTCGGCAAGTGCCCATATGGGTACGGTAAGGAAGAGAGTGAACATCGTAAGGGATGAAAAGAGCGAGAAGAGGATGAAAAGGGTAACTAGCTCGATGATGAAAACCAGAGGGAACACGGCCACCGCGACAATGAAGGGGAACACTATCACCTCTCCGACCCATCCCCTGAAACGGGCAAGGGCGGCGTCGGCCAGGGAGAGGACGACGGTCAAGAGGGATGGCGCTTCATACAGAAGGTGCTCGGCCGTGAAGAGCACCTTGGTGGCCGCCATGGTGACAAAAATGGTGACGAGGGAAGGCGCTAAAGAGATCGCCACCCGCATCGGGATCAAGGGGGCCTTTAGGGCAAGAAGGATTAGCACGGTCACAGGGGAAATGAAGGATGCCAGTGTGAGCTTAACCAGCAATGCTGGGAGCACGAACACCAGGAACAGAAGGAAGTACGAGAATGTCAGGAGGAATGTCAGCTGGTGGAACGAAGCGGCCACGGTCCCGATGAGACAGGCGATGGCCAGCGGTAACGCACCGACCACACCCAGAAACGCAAATGAGAGAACGGGATTGGATATCAGACCGGACCATGCCAGGTAGCCGGATACAGCGACCATCATGTAGATAATGAGCCCGGCATAGGGAGCTACCTTTCCCAAAAGCACATCACTTGCTTCTAGAGGGGCTGAGAAAAGGAACTCCCCCTGGCGTCGCACACGTTCGTTGGCCAAGGACATAGCGCACATACCGCTGATTAGGAAAGCACCGACAAGGAACGCGGAGATCACAAAGATTACATTGAGAGGGATGGACTCCTCAGCGAGCCTGCCATCGCTCTCGGCCGCCTCTGCTCCCGTCCCTGTATCGGTCGGTCCTTGCTCCTCAGTTGTGTCCCCGGCAGTGAGCGGGCGGTTCCGGGCATCCGCATAATCATCAGGGTAGACTGTCTCGATGGCGATGGGTGCCTCCACTTCTACTGCGAACCTCAGGTTCTCCCTGACCACCGGACGAGCGATGGTCCTCACTATATCAATGAGGTCACGTAATGCCAGCTTTGTCTTGGGATTGGTCATGTCGGGAAATATCAGGACGGTCCCTGTGTGGTTGACGGCCACGTAGAAATCCTTTAACACAACGGCCATGCATACCTGACGACGTGTTACCATGGCAAGTGCATGCTCCGGATCGCGAGCGTGGACCAGTTCGAACCGTGTGAAGTTCGTGAGCGCTTGAATTACGATATTATCGTTGTTCGAGTACACCGCCACGGGGATGAATCCCTTGAAGGCTGCCGAGACCTGGAGATGTTCCTCCGAGAGGAGCACCGTCTGGAACGCGGAGTACAACATAAAAGCGGCCAGCGGGAGCACGATCACGCTGATGAAGAGCGGACCCTCTCCCCGAAGGAGGGAGAACTCCATGCGTGCCACATGTCGAGCTCTCACACAGGGCTTTCGGGGCAAAAGCGATATAAATGTTCAACTAAGGAGCGGCTCAGGATGGCGGCACCTGCGATCGAGACCACGGAGCTTGTGAGGACGTACGGAGCGACAACTGCGCTCCGAGGCGTATCCCTGTCGGTGGAGAAGGGAGAGGTCGTGGGGCTCCTGGGACCGAATGGTGCTGGCAAGACGACCCTCATCAAGGTGCTCACCGGCCTCATCATGCCCACATCCGGGGGTGCGTTCGTTGACGGCATCGACGTGACGGATGAACCTATCCGGGTAAAGGAGCGCATCGGTTATCTTCCCGAGGTGACAGCTATGTACGGCGCCATGACCGCCGGCGAGTTCCTGCGGTTCATGGGCGGTTTCTATCCCATCGATGTCGAAGCTCGTCTGGAGGTGCTCTCCGAGCGCTTCAGGCTGGAAGAGCTCATGGACAGTCGGATCTCGACCCTGTCCAAGGGCATGGCCCGACGTGTCGCCCTCGCGCGAGCCGTGATAAATGATCCCCATATCCTTTTCCTGGACGAGCCCACATCCGGTCTCGATCCCCTCACCCGCGCCACCATGCATGAGCTGGTCGTGGACCTGCAGTCAGAAGGGAAGACCATCCTCCTGTGCACACACGACCTCACGGAAGCGGACAAGCTGTGCGACCGGGTGGCCATCATCGACCGCGGTCGCGTGCTCGTGACAGGGGCTCCGGGCGAGCTCAAGCGTCGCATCGAGAAGGACCAGCGAGTGGAGGTGACCTATCGCGGCGAGGTCCCTAGCCTGAAGGACGCTCGTCGGGTCGGTCCCCGAGACTTCGCCGTACGTGTACCCCGTGGAGAGGAGGAGGACGTACGCAAGGCCGTGAAGAAGGCGAAGGCCCAGATCGTGGAGACCCGTCTGCTCTACCCGTCTCTCGAGCGCGTGTTCACACACTACGTCCTCGACCGGGATGAGTGACCACAGGCTCATTCCGGAGAGACCATCTCGTTCCAGAGGAGCGTCAGTGTACCAATGATCCCCACTCCCGCACCGAAGAGCGCATAGGGTAATCCCTGCTGGGGGTAGAGGACACAGAGCACGATGGTCGCTACGGTCGTCCCTACCATGAACGCGATGGATAGACGTAGCCGTGAGAAGAAGAACGATATTAGAACGTAGGTGTTCACGACCAATAGGTTCCGTGCGAGCCCCCGCATGAGGAAGTAGATCAGCAGGGGAGGGAACGAGAGGACTATTACACCCAGGACGAATAAGGCAGGGGATACGACGGGATCGTACACGGACGGGATAAGCTCTGCAACGAGCACGGCCACGAGCCCCACGGCGACTCCTGCCAGGAATAGCACGTGGAACGCCCGGGCGACATCCATGGCCGAGAGGGCGACCTCCATCGGAAAGAGGATACCGGCCGCCGTTTAAGTACCTATCCCTCAAGGATCAGTACTGGCGATAGGGGCGCTGCTGGGCGGGGTACTGCTGCCCCTGGTACACCTGTTGCTGTCCGTAGCCTTGTCCCTTGTACATGCCCGCTTGACCCTGGTAGCCCCCCTGTGCACCGTACTGCTGGTAGCCGTATCCTTGTTGGGGATACCCCTGAGCTCCGACATTGGACGCGGGATAGGGCGAGGCGGGCTGTGCCCCCAAGAGACGTCGGACGTTCAGGAGGAAGAATGCACGCACGATTATGAATATCTCTGCTATGTCCTTTAGGTCGAGCATGTTACGGAGGGTGTTCGAAACGCTGCTCTTTTCTCCTTTGTCCGGTGCTGCTGCGGCGGGCTTGTCCTGGGATTGTGGTATGGAGTCCGGTCCCTCCTGATCCTCATCCGGCTCCTGAAGAGATGGAGGAGCTGCGTCAGCTCGGTCTAATGCGGGTCCTGTGGCAGAACCCTCGGTGTTACTCCCGCCACCAGAAGCACCTACCGCACCTTCATAATCGTCGGCGCCCTCGACTTTGACCGGCGCCGGATCTGTTTCGCGTCCCTCAAGGCCCATGTCGAGAGATGGATCGGGTTCTGCCATCTCGGAACCGGTATCAGCTGTCTCCCCCCCACCCCCTTGCACTTCCATCGTCGGAGCGGGTCCCTTTAGACCCTTAGTGTTAGGGTCAGCCGTCGGCGCAGGAGGCGGGGGCGGTTCGGCGACATAGTCGGACCTCGCACGGTCCGTCATCATAACTTCGGAAGATGATTTCGACATACCAGTTAGACCATTGAACGCAACGACCACGAGAGCGGTCACCAGGAGCGCAGCAACTGTCTTTTCCAGGTCTAGGAGCTCGGCGTGGAACCACTGGCCCCAGGTCTTCGGAGGTGGGACGGGAAGTTCTCCTTCGGGACCGTGGCCTTCGTCCTCAGGTCCGCGGCCCTCGTCCTTGGGGGCTGGCGCGTCCTTTTTGGATGAGGGTTCCTCCCTGTCCGGCTTCTTGGTGGGGACCTCATCCTTCTGGACGGAATCGTCCTTCGGCACATCAGATGACGTGTCCTCCCCCACAATGTCCTTGGCCATTATGCCCACTACTCTCTTTGTTTTCCCGGTTTAAATAAGAAAGGATTTTCTTAGGGTCGATACCCAACTTTGTAAAAGGCCGAAAGGTCAGTGCACACCGTGGTCGCGCAGGTACTTGCCCGCCGCGAAGCCCACCAGGATGCCCGCCAGATGAGCTGCATGGCCCACGTTGTCAGCGGACCCGAACTGCATCAGGTCGATGGCCGCGTAGAGAATGGCAGCATGGATGAGCCGCATGGGTATGAGGAACTGGATGAGCACTGTAAGGTTCGGTCGCAGGATCGCAAGACAACCGAACACACCATAGATCGCACCGCTCGCGCCCAGGGCAGGGACTGCTGAGCCGGGATTCAATACGACATAGGCCAGTCCTCCAGAGAGACCTGCAAGAAGGAAGATCGTGATGAATGTCTCGCTTCCGATATCCTGTTCAAGACGAGTCCCGAATATGTACAGGATCCACATGTTGAAGAATATGTGACCGATGCTCGCGTGGAGGAGCATATGTGTGAAAAGTGTCCAGGGCTGCGAGAACGCGTATATGGGATAGAGCATGAAGGCTCGGGTGAACCATGCACCGAGCAGGATCTGAAGTGCGAACACGGCAACGCACAGTCCGACTATCTTTGGGACAAGGGCCCGGTTAGTTACACGGAAGGCATCCAGTGACCCCATCACGACCTCATGTCGCACCTGTGAGGGTGTGTAGATGATATGCGAGTCGTGCTTCTCTCCTTTCTTTCGGGCCTTTACGGGATCTGTGCGACCCTCACGACGTTTGCGTTTGTACTCCTCCAGACCAGTACAGCCATGGTTCTCGGGTAGTCGATGGTCATCGCAGAAATGCTGGCCGCAGAACTTGCACCGGTAAGGCATGGTGACATCCTTGCCGCACTCGGCACAATGGGCCATGGCGGCTGGGAGATTAAGCGGATATTAAAAGCTTTCTCGTGGTGCGTCCTTCTCAGGCCCATCGATCGCTTTACTCTTTAGTCTCCCGTTTCGTTGTACCCAGCTTTCGTCGCGTCATCGCTACGAGCCAATCCCAATGCAGTAGCAGATGGATCACACCGAGGGTGCCGAAAGCGAGCCCGCTGTAGTCGTGCACCCAGGTTATCTTGTACATGGGGAGGGTACCATACACCTGCAGTACGTAAACGAGGATGGCAGGGAACTTGATGAGACCGGTGGTGAAGCTCAGGAGGAAGAACACCGCCATGGTAACGTCGACTATGTAGTTGATGTCGGTCCGATTCATAAGCTTCACACCTGTACAGTGGAAGGGACGGTGGTCATCCCCACCTCCTATATGGCATATTCGCTTAAATCACAATACCCGTTCCGGTCGGAATCCACGTATTGACCACAGTCGCCGGGGTACGGGTCGTTGACCATCCCTATAGGACAACCCCCGTACTGGTCTTTGGGTTCTACATCTTCAGGGGGTTCATCTCTAGCGAGCGCGCAGCCCCCTCCCGCTGATGCGTAGGGGCAGCCACCGCAGTTATGGGGCACGGCGGGCTCTGTTATGACCTCTGGGGCCGGGGCTTCCCACGCTATTCCATCTGCGATCGTCTTCACGTCCGCAGGAGGGAACCGCCGTTCTGCCCGAAGATCATCCAATGTACTTTCGGTAGAGTGGTCGCCGAGGAGCCCGAACCGCTGTACTGTGGCATCCAACAGCTTTTTCGGATCGATGCCCCAGAGCACCGCAATCTCACGAACGGTCATCGACTTCATATCACGACCGCGGATCTCTACTACGTGCTCTTCCCCCGCGTCCTCATGTTTGCATCCAGTATCTTCTTTTTCGTGAGGACAACCGCCATCCCCATCGGCAAATGGACAGCTCGCACAATCTCCGGTACACCCGAGCGTTCTAACACCAGGCTCGATTGCTGTTCGCTCCACAGGCACCGGCGGACCCTCCAACTCCAAGGGGGATGCTGGTGGGGCCTTGTCTGGGACTAATACCGGAGAAGGAGCGTCCGGCGCGATGGCCATGAGGAACGTGCCCGTTAGCGCTACTACCAATAATAGTGCGATCACTTCTTTCATGTCTCTCATCCTCGGTTCTCGCTGATCACAATAAAATCCTCATGATGAAACTATATATCCAAGTTATTGAAACTATCGATTATCGGGTATATATTGGTTTCAGGAGCACGAAACCGTTGACTAGAACGTCCAAGAAACGGTTAAAAACCTGTCGCCCTTTCTGAGGTATGTGGATTCCGAGGGTAACAAGAACAAGGTACTGGCCATCGGCCTTATAGTCTCCTTTGCCCTCCTCGTCATATCGGTAAGTTTCTACTTCAATCTCCAGCATCAGGAACGGACCGCGGCCCGTCTCACTCCGGATGCCATCGACCGCATGTCGAAAGATGAAATCAAGGAGTATCTCGAGGAACGGTTCGGAGCTCAACCATGGCTCCACGGTTATTATTTGATTCCTTTCTTCGCATTTATCGGGCTCTTCGTAGGGACCGTGGTCTATTACATCATGGCCGACCGGATTGTTCACAAGGAAACAGTCCTTCAGAAGAACACACGTATCATCCTCAAGTTCCTCAATCCCCTTGAGCGCAAGGTAGTGGACACGATCCTCGAGAACGGAGGAAAGGTCCAACAGTATGAGCTATCTCATCTCCCTAACCTAAACAAGGTCAAGACCCACCGTATCCTCAAGAACCTCGAGAACAAGGGCATCATCGCAAAAGAGCGGCTCGGTAAGGTCAACCGTGTCGTTCTGAACCGAGAGCTCTACGAGGTCCTCAGCGAGTCATGACCGCAGACTCTCGTGATCAGCGTAACAGGTCAAGTGAGTCCTTCAGACCGTTAGACGCCTCGTTAAGGACGTTATAGAATACCTCGCTGTTAGGGAACCGTTGGCGGTCGCGAAGGAGACCGTCAAGACTTTCGCTCAAAGAACGGACCTCCTTCTCCAAGTTCGAGACCCCCGTGTGCACTGGCTCAGGTATAGTCTCAGGCTCGAAACGAGTTGGCGGTTCCTCAAGAGGGACTGCACGCAGAGATGGTTCACTTGGCTCGGAAACCGGTTCCTCCTCGGAAGGTGCCTCTACAGGCTCACGTGAGGGAATAACACGTTCCTCATCATCATGAAAGGGCAGAGTGATGGGCTCGGGCTCTTCCTCTACAGGCTCCGGTCCGAGGACGGGGAGAGGCTCGGGCTCTTCCTCTGCAGGCTCCGGTCCGAGGATAGGGAGAGGCTCGGGCTCTTCCTCTACAGGCTCCGGTCCGAGGATAGGGAGAGGCTCAGGCTCTTCCTCTACGGGCTCAGGCTCTTCCTCTACGGGCTCGGGCTCTTCCTCTACAGGCTCAGGCTCTTCCTCTACGGGCTCGGGCTCTTCCTCTAAGGGCTCGGGCTCTTCCTCCGCCTCAGGGAGGAATCCATCGTCGGTAGCGGATGAATCTGGCTCCGCCTCAGGGAGGAATCCGTCGTCGGTAGCGGATGAATCTGGCTCCGCCTCAGGGAGGAATCCGTCGTCAGTGGGTACTGAGGTCGGTTCGGGAAAAAGGTCGTCACCCTTTATCGGACCGGAAACATCAGGGAAGCTATCGTCACCCTTTACGGAGCCCGGGCCTTCAGGGAAGCTATCATCACCCTTGGAAGGATCTACTGGCTCAGGGAAGGTGTCGTCACCCTTCGGGGCCCGCTTCATGCTCGGAAGACCCTCGTCAAAGATCGCAGGGCCAGTGGTACGTGAGGGTGATGATAACGGAGTTGCAGAGGGGGGATGTAGGTCGCTCGTAGCCTGAGGAGTGGGTTCATCCTCCTCATCAGGAGCTGGACCACCGGGGTGGAGCCCTGGATCCTCCCTGCCAGCTATGGCGTCCTGTAGACGATTTGCCATCTTGCGACGCTTATTGAGGATGTCCTCGAGTGACTCGTGAGCCTCATCCATAGCCTGAGCAGTAGCTCTCATCTAATTAAAAGTCATCGTCAGTGCAGGTGAGCGTCAAGGAGGCGTCCGCGGTGGCGCCATATGAGAGCGCATCCATTACCGTGGGAAGCTCATCAACAGTGAACATGCGCTCAAGCTGGATCTTAGGATCACAGCCGCACGACAGCGTCATACCCACCATTTGAGCACCTTCATGAGGATCGCTACCCGACATACCCGTCTCTCTAATGAGATCGAGCAGCGTGGGATCGAACACGGCCAATACATCGAGGCGTGTACATGTACACCCGACGTCCAAGACCTCTGCAAGGGATGGCGTGCTCCTCCCCCCATCGCCGGAAACGAATTCCTTTACATAGAAACCCGAAGCAACAACGAGCTCGAGCTCCAGCTCCATAGGCCCACTGCGACGACATACTATACCCGCTATCGCTCGACCACGCTTCAAGTCCTTTCGACGGTGGAGAACACGGTTCGGCGTCCGTTGGTCGATCCGGACGCCACATAGATCATGTACCCTCTTGAGGTGCAGATCGTCCACCTCGCTCTCAAGTGTTACCTTCGCCCTATAACGTTTGAACGCTGCACAAGATTTCAGCATCCTTGAAACGCCCTTTTCGCAGAAACTGAGGAACATGAAACCCGCCTTCTCGTGCGTAATCTCTGGCAGGTCGATTGTGCGGCAGCGCGGATTGAGCACCTCTATTACGAATGGCCTTCCTGACCCGAGCATCCGCGCGTCGATGTCCTCACGACCACAACCGTGGAGCCGGGTTCCCGTCCCGCCGGTAGCTGTCAGGAGGGGGGCGCCCAGTATCTCCTCGACGCTCTCCTGATACATTTTTCCCGTACCATCGCAGCGTGGACAACCAGCGCCCTTACATACGCGACAAGGCCATCTCGTCTGTGGGATCTCTCGTGAGGTCTTGAAGTACCGCCCGTACACGAACAGTGGACGTGTCATAATCTCCATGGTACCTGATCCAAGCACGATCGTGAGATCGGGGTGCTTCTCGGCGAAGGTGGCACCGAACCTCTCAGTGATAGCTTGTACAAATGAGTCCTTGTCATGGAGGCTGGTCGTGCCGAGTTGAAAGGTGGAGAACTCGTATTCCTCTAGATGGGACATCACATCATCCACGCTCGGTCCCATTCTATCCATTCAGATAACCTCATCCCCTTGTCACGTTCCAGAAGAAATATCGACGTGTATAGATTGTCTATATCCTTCAAAAGGAGAACGAAACCTATAAATGTCATACCGAATGAGTTCTAAACCGGGAAGTCAAGTTAATTGGAGGCGAAGGCTATGTATAGAGGATTGCGTTTTGTACTGATATTGACTGTGCTCATGGCCAGCTTGGCCATGGCAGAAGAGTCCGTGGACGCGGTGTTCCTCACCACCACGGTGAACTACCCTGATTCCGTTGTTGCAGCGGCCGCTGCGAACAAGATCGGAGCGCCGGTAATCGTCACTGACGAGAACGAGCTCTCTGAAGCGGTGGAGGCCACGTTGCGGGACCTCGCTCCCAAGACGGTCTATATCATAGGTGGACCCGCCGTCATCAGTGAGGACGTCGAGAAGAAACTTACTGAGATCGGCTTCACCACCGAGCGTATCTGGGACATGACCCGCTATGGTACGGCCGCGAGCATCGGTATGTACTTCTGGTTCTCCACAGGTACAAACGATGCTGTTCTAGTTTGTGATAACATATACTCCGTAGGTGAGGAATACAAGCAGCTGGCTGCATCGTTGTCCCTCGCACGGATGTATGGAGCCCCTATCCTGCTCACACCCTGCGACGCGCTATCCGTCGATGCGGCATCGCTCCTCACCGACCTCAATGTCTCGAACGTGGTGCTTGTCGGTACCAATCCTTCCGAGAACCTCACCTCCGCTGTGGAATCCATCGGTCCTAGCTTGACGAAGGTGACCGGATCCTCCATCGATAAGACCCTCGACCGCATCCTCGGTCATATCAAGAGCAAGCTTACCGAGATCGAAGGCATCACTACGGCACGCATCATCGTCACAGAGGATAACTATGCGGACATCCTCAAGATGCCCGCGGACGCTGAGGACACGGTCGTGTTCGTTATCTCTGACACCAGCAAGGCCAAGGAACTGGCCGACTTCGTCCGCAACTACAACATCACCGATATCATCGTTGTCGGTGACAGCGGTCTCTCAGAAGAGCTCGTGGAGCGCTTCAAGGAGCAGAACGTCACCGAGGACGCCATCCAGCATGTGGAGGAAGAGGACCCCGTAGCTGCCGTGGCAGAACAGGTCCGCAAGGCCAAGGACAAGTACGCTAAGAAGGCCAAGGACCTCGCTTCCAAGATCAGCGCTCTTGAGAGAGAGCTTGAACGACTCCAGCTAGCCAAGAAGGCTCTCGATGAGGCTGGCCGTGCCGAGGTCGTTATCGGCGAGATGCGGGTGCTCATCGCTAATTACAAGGACGATATCACAATCGAGGCGGGCGTTCTAAAGAAGGCCCTCGATTTCATCGACAAGGCAGACGCTGCTCTGACCAGAGCCCAGGAAGCACTGGAGGGCGAGAAGTATGTAGAGGGCTTCCGCCAGGCACGTCTGGCCCAGGACCTCGCTTCACAGGGCGAGTGGGCGATCGTCTCCAGCCTTGACAAGGACCGCCGGGCCGAACGCATCGAAGAGCTGGTGGGTTCCGAGAAGAACGACGTCCGTAAGGAACTTGGGGATATTAAGAACCTCATTAGCGCTCTTGAAGAGAAGGCCGAGTCCTTCGAGAAGGAGTTTGGCGAGGACAAGAAAATGCGCTACCTCCTCAAGGCCGTCCAGCGGTTAGGGAGGGACGCTGAGTTCTACGCCCTAGAAGGGAAGGACATCGACGCCTTCAAGCACGCGGGTAAGGAGATCAAGCTCAAGGTGGGCGAGATCGAGAAGCTCATCGGTAGGGCCCAGCTCGGTAGCGATGAGCAGGATGTGTCCTCCGAGGTGGAGAACCATCAGTTCGACTCCGCTCTCAAGAGTCTTCAGTACGAGTTCGAAGAGGCCGAGGACGAGAACGTCGACCTCGGTGACCTACAGGACCTGCTCGGTGCGCTCAAGGAGGCAGGTAGCGGTCCTGAGGGTTGGGAGCAGGTATTGGAGATCCGAGAGCAACTGGACCGTAAGAAGGACAACCAGCGCTATCAGGACGACCTGAACGATGGTAAGCAATACATCGAAGGTCTTGCTGAGAAGGTCGATGAGCTCAAGGGTGCGGGCTACGATCTCTCCGTCGAGGAGGCGATCATCGAGGAACTACGCCTCCTCATCGACGATGCACAGAAGCTCATCCTCGAGGGTAAGCTCGAAGAGGTCGACTACCTCGCTGAGGAGGCCAACATGCTCGTATCGCGTCTGGAGACCTCGCTCGGCATCATGGAGCTCGATCTTGATATCACCGATTTCGACGAGTCTCTGAACGAGCTGGAGGAGGGTGGCACAGATGTGGGCAGGTTCCGCATCGAGCTCTCCCGTCTCCTTGAGGAGCTCCAGGACATCCAGAACGAGCTCGCTGAAGCTGAGGACAGCGGCGATATCGGTCATATAATGGACATCCAGCACCGCTTCGAGGGATTCACCCGCAGAGTGCACAAATTCATCAATCGCGCGTTCCAGCGAGCCTTGGAACCCGAAGGCTTTGCTTTCGAGGACGAGCTCGAGAACGCCTACGACCAGCTCGAGGAGGCACAGGAACGTCTCTTCGAGATGGAGATGATGGGAGCGGACATCGAGGAGATGCTCTATCTCATAAGCTTGGCAGAAGACTATCTCTACCAGTCGTACAGTGCCGCTGCGAGCGGCGACATTGATAATGCCTGGAAGGAGATGGGAAATGCCTGGGCTGTTATCGAGGAGATCCATATCCGCGGTCACCTGGAGGGCATCATCCGACACTACCAGGATGTCTCATGGGAGGTCGAGGAGATGGTGGCCAACGGTATCGACATAGGCCCCGCTCTGTCCATCTTCAACGAGATCGAGGACATGATCATAGAGGCACAGGACGATATCGAGGCCGGCAAGTTCAAGTCGGCAGGTAAGCTCCTGGGCAAGATCGAGAAGCGCTTCGGCGGCCTCCACCGCGCCCTTGACGAGGTGCGAATGTACTTTGACTTCCTGCGTGAGCAGGAGCACATCCGGTATGAGCTCGAGGATATGCGCATCCGTGCTGAAGAGCTCCCCGGCGAGGAGGGAGGGCGCTTAAACGCTCTTCTGGACGAGATCGAAGGTGGTATCGACAAGGCCATCGAGCTCGCTATGAACGGTAAGGCCAGAGCGGCCGAGAAGGTCTTCCGCAACGCTATGGAGAAGATGCCCCTTGTGCACTTCTTCTACGAGCGTACCATGATCGAGGATAACTTGTACCGCATGTTCGAAGAACTTGACATGATGGCCTACGAGGGCTTCGACGTCTCTGATATGGAGACCAAGCTCAAGGACGTCGCTCTGTGCTTCGACAATGCCATGGACGAGATGCGCAATGTGCGCAATCCGCACGAGTTCGACCGCATCATGGGTAAGTGCCGCCACAGGATGGAACGGCTCCACCGCGAGTTCGAGTCGTTCATGCAATGGCGCCATTTCAACGAGCAGATCGAGGACGCCTACCGGTTCCTGGAAGATCTCGACAGGCGCTTCGAGGACGCCAGCTACAGCGGCTTCAAGGTCCCCGACTTCGTCGAGGACCTCCGCAGGGATTACGAGGAGGTGCTCCGCACCATCGAGGGTCTTGCCAAGCAGGGCGATTTCCGCCGTGCTGAGCGGATGTTCGAGAAGCTCTGGTACATCAGAGAACAGATCGATATGAGCGGCGCCTTCATAGATCTCGAGAACCGGCTCAACAATGTCGAACAGCGCCTTGAGGAGGCCGAGTATGACGGTGTCGACACCAAGCCGTACCGCTATGCTATCGAGGATATCCGCGAGGGTATTGACGAAATGCGCAACGCAGGCATCCAGGGCCACCGGCTCGGTCGCGCCCTCGAGCGGTTCCACCGTGAAATCGACAGACTCGAGCGCGAGTTCGAGTCCCGCCGATGGCTTGGCGGCCTCGAGGACCGCCTGCGCAATATGGAGGACCAGCTCCGTGACGATGAGTACAACGGTATCCGCGTGGACGACCTATATGAGGAGCTCGCCGACCTTCGGGCCGAGCTGCGGAACGTCGTTCGCGAGGTGCAGGAGATGGAAGGCGGTAGATGGGACACGATCATCCACCAGTTCGAGCGCAAGATCAACGCCCTCGAACAGCGCCGTGCCATCGCAACCATCCCCCGCGAGTTCGAGCGCAGGTTCAGGGACATGGAACAGCGCCTTGAGGACATGGAGTACGACGAAATCGATACATCCGAGGCCCGTCGTGGGCTCAAGAGCCTCTGGTACGAGCTTGACGAGTTCAAGAACAAGTTGAGGGCCACGGAGCAGATGGACCGCATCTGGCGTGAGCAGGAACTGTTCAACCGCCGCGTCAGTGAATTCGAGAACTCCGTGTTCCAGGGGCTTGAGGCACAGCGAATGACCAATGACTACAAGCGCCGCTTCCAGGACATCCAGGACCAGCTCGAGCGTATGGAGTACGATGGCGTGGACGTGAGCAGTGCCAAGACGAAGTTCCGCGAGCTTCAGCACAAGCTGGACGCACTTGCGAGCGATATGGACGGTGTCAGGGATATCTGGCGCCACTTCGAGCCGTTCCAGCGCGAGTTCGACCAGTTCCAGGAGAGCCTATGGATGCTCGAGCGCCTCAGCGGCCTCAAGAACGAGCTCCAAGGATTCGAGGACGAGGTCGACCGGATGGAGTACGAGAACGTGCCCGGTACCCAGGAGCTGAACCGCATCCTGCTCGATATGAAGGCTCGCGCCGAAGAGTTCCGCGGCGAGCTCGACGGTGCTTACGATCCCGGTCGCGTTATGGAACGCTTCGAGCGCGATTGGGAGGGCTACCGCTTCCAGTTCTGGCGAATGCAGTGGCTCCTGTGGAAGTCCAGGGACCTCACCCAAATGCGCGAGGACGTGCGGTACCACGATCAGGCCCTCCTCAAGCAGCTCGAGCTGTACTACGAGGAGATGCGCATGAAGGCGCTCGAGTCCGACGGTCGCGATTGGGACAGGCTCCAGCGGGACCTCGAACAGAGGTTCAACGAGATGTCCGAGCGCTACTGGCAGTCCAACAGCGATGGTAGCGGCGGCACTGAGCAGCCCTCGGGCGACCAGTGCGAGCAGTGCAAGAATAAGTGCATCAACGAGATGGGTCGGAGCTACTCAGAGTGCGAGGGCTTCTGCGAGTACGACTGTGGCGGCAGCAGCGGCGGGTACGATCCTTACTGCGGCGATGGTATGTGCAACGGACAGGAGGGCTCCTCCGACTGCTGCAAGGACTGCGGCTGCCCTGCGGACCACTGGTGCGACCAAGGATCGAACATCTGCAAGCCCGAGGATAGCGGGAGCCAACAGGGTCACTGCGGTGACGGCGACTGCCGCGGCCATGAAGGCGAGAACTGCGGTTCCTGCCAACAGGACTGTGGTTGTCCGTCCGAACAGTTCTGCGACTACGATATGTGTCGGTCCGACAGCGGTGACGACCAAGGCGGCCCGAGCGGCTACAAGTGCTGCCAGTCCTCAGAGGGTATGGACGCATGCCGCGTCGACCTCGACCAGCCGTGCCCTGACATGTACCAGGACCTGCCGGACGAGTGGGTGGACCCCAACGCACCCGCCAACTGCATCAGTCCCGGCCCCGGCATGACGGATCCGCCCTGGTGTGACATGAGCTCGGGTGGAGATCACACCGACGACCACTGCGGCGACGGTATCTGCGACTACGACACGGGCGAGAACAAAGATAACTGCCACGACGACTGCAGCTGCAATAAGAATAACAGCTGCGATCCCTGGGAGGACCAGTTCGGCTGCTGTATGGATTGCGGATGTCCTGACGGTAACTACTGCAAGGACGACACCGGTGAGTGCCTTATGGATGACACGGGGGGCGACGACCACCCCGATTGCTATAATGCCATCACTGATGCAACCTGCATGGAGCTGGCTGACTGCAAGTGGTGTGAGGGCGACTCTGCGCCCCACAGTTGTTTCCCCAACGAGTACACGTGCGGCTCAGGTCCGGTCTAGGGTCGTCGATAGAATACCGGGGGCGCCTTCGGGCGCCCCTCCCTTTTTATCCGACAGAGTTCGAACTAAGTTCAAGGATTATTGTACTAAGGTCTAGGCCTTACCGTACACCCGGCTTGAACCCGGGTTTCCAGCGCCCCTTCGTGTAATCGGCCATAACCCGACGGTACACGTCGATTGTCTGGTCGGCGATGACCTCCCAGTTGTAGACAGTCTCTACCTTGTGACGCCCTTGCTTTCCGAGCTTCTTGGAGAGCGCCGAATCATTGAGCACGTGAGAGATGCCCCAGGCCAGGGATTCCGAGTTGTCAACCCAGACCTTCACGCCCGTCTCGTCGTGATCGACTATCTCCCCGAGCCCGCCGGTGTCGGTCACCACGGTCGGGGTCCTAGCCGCCATTCCTTCCAAGGCCACGATACCGAAAGGTTCGTACAAGGACGGGAACACCGCCACGTCAGCGATATTGTACAGGCCTAGTAGGACCTCCTCGTCCAGATAGCCGGGGATGAGGGTCTTATCACCCACGCCCATGTCCCAGGCGAGCTGTTTGACACGGCTCTTCATGTAACCGCTGCCCACTAGCACGAACTTCGCGTCAGGGCAGGACTCAAGCACCCGCGGGATCGATCCAACGAGCACGCCGAGACCCTTCTCGTGCACCATGCGTCCCACATAGAGCACGATACGCTCATGGGGCATAGCGAACTGGGATTTGATGGCGTGGGCGTCGAACTCAAGGTCGAACTTCTTGTAGTCAACGCCGTTGGGGATTATGTCGAGCTTCTCACGAGGCTGACCGAACACCGTAGATACTTCGTCCTCCATGTACTTCGAGCACACGATGACGCGCCAGGAGTTGTATGAGAGCCAGCCCTCGATGTCGTGAATCATCTGCTGGAAGGGATCATGGATCCCCTGCCGCCGGCCGTGCTCGGTGGCGTGGATGGTCGATACAAGGGGGATGCGGAAGGCGTTCTTGAGCGCGATGGCAGCGGGTCCTGAGAGCCAGTCATGCGCGTGGATGATATCCACCTCGCCATCGAGGTTATGGATGACATCGGCCGCCTTCATCCGCTTGTAGAGGTTCATCTGTAAGGCCCACCCAAGGAAGTCCTCGGACGGGATTGTGTAAGCATCGAACCGGTGAACGTGGACGTTCTCGTAATGCTCGTAGTCCTTAGTCCCGGGGAATCCGCAGGTGACCACATGGACCTCGATGTCCTTCTTTACCAGTGCACGTGAAAGATCGTGCACGTGGGCCGCGAGCCCGCCAACGCTCCGGGGAGGGTACTCCCAGCAGAGATGGAGCACAGTAAGAGGCCGGTCCCGCTTCTTCGCCGTCTTCTGCTGCTTGGGCGCGGCCTTCTTCGCAGGGCTCATGGCATGGCCTCCCGGTACTGCTTCAGTAGGACATTGATCCAACCACGCTTCCCCGGCTCGACAACGTGCACCTTGCGTTCGGGTATCTGGTACTCCTCGACCACTTCCTCGCGCATCTGCTCGGTGTCGACGATGACCGTCTCGGCCTCGAAGGTCCCCTGCCACTCGATCTTACGGATCGCGTCGAGGTACGGAGTGAACACCTTCCCGCTGCGATGCGTCTCTGTGGAATGAAGCGTGAGCACCATCGGGACCTCGAACTCGTGGCGTAAGGCCACAGCTGCGGGGATGGACGCCCAGTCGTGAGCATGGATTATGTCCACCTTGCCCTTGACGGAGTGGATCACGTCGGCTGCGAGTCGTTCGAGCTCGACGCCCGCGGTGAGCGCCCATGTGAGCGTACTGGTACATGGTGAGATGGGATTGGCTGCGCGATGGACTGTGATACCCCGGTCCTTACCCGTTCCCTTGGTGATACCCTCTGCCCAGTGATCAAAGGTCACCACGTCAACGGCCACCTTCTTCCTGGCCAGACCCCGGGCTAGCGATTCGCAATGTGGGGCGATGGAACCGACGACTTTGGGAGGGTACTCCCAGGTGAGCACGAGCGCACGTTCGATGTTCGTCTGCATGGTCTCTCCGCCCTCAGGTAAAGAATGAACACACGGTGATGATTCCCGGACCTGTCACGTAATACCGTGCTACGTCATCAGAGGATATGGTATGGACGTAGCTGAATTCGATGAGTCGCTCGAGAAGTCCCTTGATCTCCTCCTCATCTAGGTTCATCATACCGACGAGTTCCTGCACCGTCTTGGCATTATGCCTGCTGACCACTCCGTAGTTATGCATCCGTTTGAGGAGCTCGTACTCGTCGATGGTTTCCACCTCTATCAGACATCCCTTGTACAAGAATTATAAACCTAATCATGACGCTCGCCAAGAAAATTTCGGACAATCCACGAATCGACCATCCTGGGATGTCAGCATCCGGTCACCTGGAATATTGACCCTGTCCAGAAAATATATACGAAACGTATTTATACTCCATAACAGGCATGCCGGCTTGGTAATAATCATGGATATCGAGTTCGACTATATCGAGAGGGAGCATGACCGCGGGTACACCATGGTCGGCCTGTACGACTACAACACCGTGTACGACAAGCGGCCCGAGGACACCTTCGAGGCCGACGTTGCGGGACTCTTCTCGGACCACCCCGAGTGGAACGCATCATTGGAGCACTACGGCGAACACGGCGGCGTCTACAACCTCCGCACCTTCACCGAGGGAGCTCGCGTTCAGTTCGGCGGAGACAAGGAAGCTCTGGAAGAGTGCATCGTGGCCATCAAGGACATGGGCTATGGCACTCCGGACAAGACGCACTTCGGTTCCATCCTCCACCCTATCGAGTCCACGAAGTCGTACTTCGCGACCAAGGGAGTTATCAAGGAACACAAGGTCAAAGCAGAGCTCATAGAACTCGAGGAAACCCATAACGGGTACTACAACCACTATGAACGCGTCATGACCTGGGAATAGGAGTAGATAAGACTCCCTCTTCCGGCGAATCACCGGTCCTAGCGTAAGCTGTGTCCTCCGGTCACTTCGTACGCTTGATGTAGAAGGTCATTATCGAGCCAGCACGCTCGAACTTCAACAGTTCGTGACCGGTACGTTTCGCCCAGCGTGTGATGTCCTCCTCTGCAGCTGGATCGTCGGCCTCCACCATCAGCACTTCGCCAACTCCGACGGTCTCTATGGCCTCCTTTGTCTGGGCGATGGGCATAGGACAATAGAGCCCCACGCAGTCCAGCTCCTTGGCAGGAGTTATTTCGTCGTCCGTCATGGGAACGCTCCTTAGACCGGAGCCTATAACGGCTCGAACTGGTCCTTCTCCACACCACAAACGGGGCACACCCAGTCGTTGGGGAGGTCCTCAAAGACCGTTCCCGGCTCTACGTCGTTCTCCGGATCGCCCTGCTCGGGATCGTATACATAACCGCACACTGTACACTGGAACTTCTGCATGGTCATTTCATCTCCTGTGAGTTCTAAATGTCTTTACTTGTACTCGCTCATCTTTCCACCGACGAGGAACGTGAACACGTCCTTGGTCATTCATCCGCCTCCGGTCCATCCGAAGTAGCGACCTGCGTCTGTGCCCGGAATGGATCGGGAAGATTGATGCCCAGGAACGCCAGAGCATATGCTGCCAGTATGATCACATACCCCGCTAGCATAAGGTCCTTCTGGCCGGTCATCACGAGAGCGAAACCAAGGATTATGAAGAACAAGGTGTCCCGACGACAGAGGGGACAACTGGGAGTAGCACAGGTAGGTGCATCGTCAGATAGCACTACCTGGGGACTGTTAGCCGGCCCCTCTTCTTCCTTCGGATGCTCTTCATCAGGGTCGTCCAAGTTGCTCATCTCCGTTCACGGGAGGGTTCTGATGCGACGGGCTATGAACTCCTTCTGCGTGCTCGAAAGCTCCTTATCCAGCGCGGGGTAGAGCACATCGTCCTCGAACGTCCGGTGCTTGACCAGCTTGGCCACGAACTGCGAGATGTCCACGGGATTGTCCGCGGCGATGTCCGCACCCAGATCCCCGAGCATCCCGAGGATGACCTCGTGCTCCTGGAGTATGTCGTCGAGCATTTCCGAGGTCTTGTCACCCTTTTTCCTGAGGATCGTGAATATTGCACGCTCCTCTGTGAAGAAGTGCAGCTCTAGCTTCCACTGGAACCTCTCGAACGCTTCCTTGATCTCCTCAGGACCCTTCCCGAAGGACACTCTCAAGCCGTTGAGGAGCCCCTCGATCATGGCATGGTCCTTGGTCATCATTTCCCAAATGGCAATTTCGTCATTCATGGTAACTCACCTCATTTCTAGTCCTTGGTCGCTGGGAGCGTGAAACCCCGCTTGGCCAACTCCTGGTCGAGCATGAGCAGGCCTGCATCGTCCCCTGCGAGCTTAACCTTCTCGAGCACCCCACTGGCGGATTCCTCTTCCTCTTCCTGTTCCTCGACGAACCACTGGAGAAAGTCCACCGTTGTGGGATCATTTTCCTCTTTTGCCCGGTCGACGAGACCGTTGATGAGCCCCGTGACCTTCTGCTCGTGTGAATAGGTCGCTTCGAACACGGCACGAGGTGATTCCCACTCAGTGGGTGGTCCTTCGATTGGTAAAAGGATCGCTCTCCCGCCCCGCCCGAGCACATGCTTGTGTATCTTCATGGCATGCACGACCTCTTCCTGTGCCTGACATTTCATCCAGCTGGCGAATCCCGGTAGGTTCTTGGCTGAGAAGTAGGCCGACATGGACAGGTACAGGTACGAGGAGTATAGCTCTGCGTTCACCTGCTTATTCAAGGCCTCTTGCATCCTTTCTGATAACATTTTGAGCACTCCGTCATTCATATCTCATTTCTTTCCGTTTTCGAATTGATGCGTCGATAGGTACTTGAACGCGGACAGTAGAGCGATACATCCCTGACCGGCGGCCGCGATTATCTGTTTCTCCGGTATGTTCGTGACATCACCTGCGGCGAACAGTCCGGGGACGTTGGTCTCGCACCGCTCGTTGACGATGACCTCACCCCACTCGTTCTTCTCGGCTTCGCAGGCCGGAGCGTTGACGGGCACGGAGCCGATCTCGATGAACACGCCCCCGACCGCCAACAGGCGCTCCTCGCCGTCCACGAGGATCCTGAGATTGGTCACGAAGGTATCACCGATGATCTCCTTCGTCTCAGCCAGATTGATGAGCTCGACCTTCTCGGAGGCTAATAGCTTCTCCTTCATGATCTCGTCACCCGCAAGGTCGTCGTTCTTGTTGACCAGGTATACCTTGTTCGCGATCGCGTCCAGCTGGAGCGCAGCATCCATGGCGGAGTTCCCTCCACCGATGACCGCGACGTCCATGCCACTGAACAGGGGCGCATCGCATGTGGCGCACCAGGTCACGCCCCGGTTGCGGAACTCCTGCTCGCCTGGTACATTGAGCTCCCGGGGACGGCGCCCCGTGGCGAGGATCACGGTACGGGCCGCAAGCTCGCCGGAGGGCGTATTGACCAGGAGATGGTCGCCCTTCTTCGTGATGCATGACGCTTCCACGTCGGTCCGGACCTCGACATCGAAGCCCTTGAGCTGCTCCTCGAACTTCTGGGCCAGCTCCATCCCGGTGATCAACTGGAAGCCGGTGTAGTTCTCGACCTCTCCTGAGAGGGCTGCTTGTCCACCGATGTTCTTGGTGAGGACCAGCGTTCTCATCCTCTTCCGAGCGGCGTACACGGCCGCGGTTATCCCGGCGGGACCAGCGCCCACGATGATTACGTCATTCACTCTCAAGTTCCCTCTCTAGTGCTTCTTTGTTGAATCCCACGATGATCTTGTCGTTGATCTCGATCTGGGGTACTCCCATCTGGCCTGACTTCTCGACCATCGTCTTGACAGCATCGCGATCGGTCGATACATCGATCTCCTTGAACTCTACCCCTTTCTCGTTCAGGAACTCCTTGACCATCTTGCAATAGGGGCAGGTCGGCGTTGAGTACACGGTTATGTCAGTCATATCGATTCCTCCTAAACATTATCTTACATCATTTTCTTAGCTGTTTTCCGAGGGCTCGGCCGGTCTCCCGCACCGCGTCCAGCTCATCCTCGTCAGGGATGTACGCGATACGGATCCCGTTCTCGGGCCGCTCCCATTTGAGCCCGTCCATGATGGACTCGATCTCCTTGACGGCCTGACCGCCCCAGCCATAGGAGCCGAAGGCGAACCCTAACCGTTTCTCAGGACGAAGACCCTTCACATAGGTGAGGAACGCCCCCACTGTAGGGAGTATGCCATTGTTGAGCGTGGGTGAGCCGATGCAGACCAACTTTGCGGTGAGGACATTGGTCATCACATCGGATATGTGGGTGTGTTTGAGATTGTGGAGGTGGACATGTACTCCTGTCTCGCGAAGCCCGTCCCCGAGAGCGTGCGCCATCCTCTGGGTCGAGCCCCACATTGAGTCGTACACGACGACCGCGCATTCTTCAGTGACATGGGTCGACCATTTCTGGTACTCTGCGAGGATGTCGGGAATGTGTGAGCGCCAGATTATACCATGGCTCGGTGCTATCATGTCGATATCGAGCCCGCCAAGGGCCTCCATGGCCTTCTGGACGTTGGCGCCGAAGAGAAGGACGATGTTCGCGTAGTACTTGGCCGCCTCTTCCTGCAGGATACCCCAGTCGAGCTCGTCATCGAACCTTTCACTCGAGGCGATATGCTGACCGAACCCGTCGTTGGGGAGCAGGAGACGGTCCTCGGGGATGTAGGTGACCATGGAGTCCGGCCAGTGGACCATGGGGACGTGGACGAAGGCGAGGGTCCGCTTCCCGATAGAAAGGGTGTCGCCGCTCTTGACGACCTTGAGGTCCCAGTCGGTCTTATAGTGTCGCTTGAGGCCTTTGGCACCCATGACCGAGGTGATGACCTTCGCGCCCGGAGCGTGCTCCAGTACGGCCGAGATGGAGCCGGAGTGGTCCATCTCTACGTGATTGGATACTATGTAGTCGATTTTGGTCGGATCGATGATCGCACGGATACGCGCGAGCATCTCATCGGCCAGGTGGGCCTTGACCGTGTCGACCAGCACGACCTTCTCGTCAATGATTAGGTAAGCGTTGTAGGTGGTCCCCCGCTGGGTCAGGTATCCGTGGAAGTTCCTGATGTCCCAGTCGATGGCGCCGACCCAGTATACTCCTGGTTTGATCTCGGTGGTCTCCATGGTTCATTTCCCCTTTATTGTCTTTTTTCTTCCTTGGTCAAGCACTCGCTGCAGACACCTTTGAAGTAACCGTGGACCTCGTCGACCTGGTGCTCACCGTTGATGATCCGGTTGCAGTGTGGGCATGCGATATCGATGTCGAGGATCCTACCGCACACATGGCACATGAAATGATGGTGTGAGCCATGTGCGAGGTCGTATCGGCGTTCGGACTCCGATATCATCAGCACATCGACGAGCTTCTGCTTGTGCATAGTCTCAAGTGTATTGTAAACGGTCGTCTTCGAGAGAGAAGGATTGCGTTCCTTCAGGGCATTGTAGATCTCGTCCGCAGTAGGATGAATGCAATGTTCCTCAAGGTAGCGAAGTATCTCGAGCCTCTGTGGTGTCACCTTCAATCCATGGTCCCTGAGAAGTCTCACACCACGTTCTATCGCATCATCGGTCATTATACCGTGTCCTCCAATAACAGGATTTGTTCTGATTCCTACATTGTAATTAGTACAATAAAGTATTTATAGTTTTCGCGTATATAATACTGTTGGTGGATCGGACCACCAAGGAGACCGGAACGATGAAGAACGAGAAATCGATCCTCTATGTCCAGACGAGCGATGCTCCCGAGAGACAGTATTCACCTCTGGTCCTGGCACAGACAGCAAAGGCAATGGACCTTGAACCTATCGTGTACTACCTCGGGACGTCTTTACGGGTGCTTGTCCCCGGTGAGGCCGAGAAGATCAAGATCGGTGACTTTCCCAGCGTGGGCGAGATGCTCGCAAAGACCATCGAGATGGGGATCACAGTCTATGTCTGTGAAGCGTCAAAGCGGATGCTCGGCTGGGAGAAGGCGGAGTTGCGTGACGGTGTAAAGATCGTCGGGGCCGCCACCCTCAACGACCTTGCCTTGGACGCTGGCGCGACCATGTGGTTCTAGACGGGGGGATTGAGATGGACCGTATCTACTTGGACAACGGCTCGGCGACACCAGTGGACCCGCGGGTCCTCGCCTTCGCCCAGAGATACCTCGTAGAGGACGTCGGGAACCCATCCTCCCTGCACTCGGACGGTCTCGGTACCAAGCAGGCGGTGGAGGACGCACGGGAACGGATCGCCACCCTGATCAATGCAGATGAGAAGGGCAAGATCATCTTCACGAGCGGTGCCACCGAGGCGAACAACCTCGCCATAAGGGGGACCGCTCTCCGGAACATGAACAAGGGAAAGGCCGTTGTGGCCAGCGCTATCGAGCACATCTCCGTGCTCAATCCTATGAAGGACCTGGCCAAGCAGGGATTCGAGCTGGCCCTCGCCCCGGTGGACGGTACCGGGCTCATCGACCTAGGAGCGCTGGAAGGTCTATTGACCGACGCTACAATAGTGACATCGGTCATGTACGCCAACAACGAGATCGGTACTATCCAGCCCATCAAGGAGGTGTCCACGATAGTCCATGAGAAGGGCAGGTACCTTCATGTGGACGCCACCGCAACGGCGGGGCGCATCCCCATTGACGTCCAGAGGGACGGCATCGACCTGCTCACGCTCTCTGGGAACACATTAGGTGGCCCACCGGGGGCAGGTGCCCTCTATGTAGCACCTGGTGTGAAGCTGCAGACGGTGCTCCCCGGGGGCGGACAGGAAGAGGGTCTCCGCTCTGGTACAGAGAACGTGTTCGCCATTGCGGGCATGGGCGAAGCGGCTCGCCTAATCCAGAACGAGATGACCGGGGAGAGCGAACGGCTTCGGGGCGTCCGGGATGCGCTCATCAAGGGCATCCTCGCCATCGAGGACTCCCATCTTACCGGCCATCCCGAGAGACGATTGCCCCATCATGCTAGTTTCCGGTTCGGTCGGATCGAGGGCGAGAGCATCCTGCTGTGCATGGACATGTACGGCATCGCTATGGCCACCGGTTCGGCCTGTACCTCGCGCACTCTGGAGGCGTCCCATGTACTCCTTGCCATCGGGCTCAAGCATGAGCAAGCGCATGGTTCCATGGTGCTCACCCTCGGGCGGTCCAACACCATGGAGCAGGTGCCCGCGGTGGTCGACTCCGCCCGGAACACTGTCGAAAGATTAAGAAACCTATCCCCGTTATGAGGACGTGGTCACATGACACAAGTCGGCTACAGCAAGAAGGTAATGGAGCACTTCATGAATCCCCGCAACGTCGGTGTCATCGAGGACGCCGATGGGTACGGTAAGGTCGGTAATCCGGTCTGCGGCGACCTCATGGAGATATTCATCACCGTGAATAACGACATCATCACAGAGATCAAGTTCCGGACCTTCGGGTGCGGTTCTGCCATCGCCACGAGCAGCATGGTCACCGAGCTGGCCAAGGGCATGAACATCGAAGAGGCCATGAAGATCACGCGTCAGGACGTGGCGGACGAGCTGGACGGGCTCCCGCCAAAGAAGATGCACTGCTCGAACCTCGCTGCTGATGCCCTTCACGCGGCCATCAAGGACTACAGGACACGCAATGGAGAAGGGACTGTGCTCCCCGTGCACGCGAACTGCGATCATGACTGCGATCACTGTGATACACCCCACCCTCCGGCGGACACCGCTTAAACGGGCCTAGAAAAGTGTGCAAGAGGTTGATATGAAATGACCAAGAGGCTGGAAGTCTACAAATGCGACGTGTGCGGTAACATCATCGAGGTCGTACACGCCAGCGGGGGAGAGCTCGTGTGCTGCGCCCGCAAGATGATTCTACTCGAGGAGAAGAAAGAGGACCAAGGCATGGAGAAGCACCTCCCCGTCATCGAGACGACCGACGGCGGTCTGAAGGTGATCGTGGGCTCGGTGACCCATCCCATGGAGGAGAACCACTTCATCGAGTGGATCGAGCTCGTCACTGATATAGCTACACATATCGTGTTCCTGAAGCCAGGACAGGCACCTGAGGCCCTGTTCTGCGACTGCACCGGCGAGAAGATCATCGCGGTGCGTGAGCACTGCACCGTCCACGGCCTGTGGATGACGACGATCTGAGGTAGTGACCAAAATCCCATATGCGAAGGTGAACAGAAAATGCCTGAACTGAAAGGAACAAGGACCGAAAAGAACATACTCACAGCATTCGCTGGCGAGTCCCAGGCACGGAACCGCTACGGTTTCTTTGCCTCCAAGGCCAAGAAGGAGGGCTTTGTCCAGATCCAGAACGTATTCCTGGAGACGGCCGATAACGAGAGGGAGCATGCGAAGAAGCTCTTCAAGTTCCTCAAGGGGGGCGAGGTCGAGATCACCGGTGCGTTCCCTGCAGGCATCATCGGCTCGACCGCCGAGAACCTCAAGGCATCCGCTGCCGGTGAGAACCATGAGTACACATCCATGTACCCGGAGTTCGCCGACATCGCAGATGAGGAGGGATTCCCCGAGATCGCCACGGTCATGAGGTCCATCGCTATCGCCGAGAAGCAGCATGAGAAGCGCTATCTAGGCCTCCTTGCGAACATCGAGAACGGCACAGTGTTCAAGAAGGACCGGCCGGTGAAGTGGAAGTGCAACAACTGCGGGTTCGTCCACGAGGGGCCTGAGGCTCCCGAGGAGTGCCCTGCCTGCGCCCATCCGCAAGCACACTTCCAGCTCCTTGCCGAGAACTGGTGAGACGCCCTTCTAAGCTCGCCCGGTCCACAGGGGGCCGGGCGCACCCCTTTCTCATCCCTGTGTGACGATCCGATCTATCTCTTCAGGTGATAGGGTCGCGGCCTTGGCCTTCTTCGAGATGATGAGGCAGTTGCCGAATATATCCTCAAGGATCAGACGGAAGGGTGTGAAGGAGCTCCCATCGATCAACGCATCGATGGTGGCGAGCTTCTCGTCGCAGCGCGCCCTTCCCTCGTCCGTCGTCTCCCAGGACCGGGCCATGTGTATCGCTTCCTTCACCCGCTCGAGCACGCCCTCCACGTTGGTGATATACCCCTTGGACGCGGGTCCCGGCTCAATATCAACCCCGAGCTCGGGGATGTGCACGGTCGCGGTGGAGGACTTCACAACACGTACATCGAGATCCTTGTTTGAACGTACGCGGAAAGTATAGCGTTTGGGTTCACCTCCCGCTGAAGGGAACACATCGGAGGCGCGATACGAGCACGAGCGACAATGGTTGAATATCTCCGTCACGCCCTCAAGGTCCCCGCCCTTGTGCTCGCGCTTTGAGACCACAACGTCATCCTTGCCGCAGATAGGGCACATTGCGCTCTCAGCGACTATCTTGACACCGAACTCCTCCTCGATGGACATGGGCGCTGGACGAAAGCCTGAAGCGTTAAAAAGTGTTCGGACAGGGAAGGATAAAGGAGTGGGGACATAGGGATTTGAACCCTAGTTTGCGGGTTTCCACAGCCGTGAATGGATTCTGGAGCCCACCGTGCTGCCTAGCTACACTATGTCCCCACAAGGATGTGATTTCTGATGTGGCGGGAGGTATTTAAAAAATTACCCTTCAAGGCTCGATGCGATGGAGGAGGCCGAACTGCTCCGGAAGCTGCTCGCCCAGCAGAAGGAGATGTTCTCACAGCTCGAGCGGATGGGTTCGCAGCAGGACGCCATCCTCTCGCGTGTCGAGGCGCTCGAGGGTGGAACGGACAAGGAACACGCCACTGAGAAGAAGGGCCGGTCCAGTGCAAGGCTCGATGCCTCGGTGCTCACGCCAGAACTCAGACAGCGTTTAGAACGCTGTATAGACACTGCGCGTTACATCCCGAAGGTCGATCTCGCCCGGGAGCTCCTTCGCGACCTGTACGACATCGAGCGCTCGCTCACCGGTGAAGAGAACGCTGAAGCACGGAAGGAGGTCATGCAGGTCCATACCGGACTCCTGAACATGCTGGCATCGGTAGGGGTCGATACCACAGACCTCCCGCTCGAACTTTCTACCCAGGAATCTGTCCTCGCGCATGTCGATCGCGACCTCGCGAAGTTCGAGCGTCAGGTCCGCACATGCCAGGACCGTCCACGGGCCGAGAGCCTCGTGGATGACCTGCGGTCCATCGCTGACACCCTCACCGTAAATCGGAAACGTTTCCATATCGTGGAGGATGTGGACCGGCGCCTGGGACGCATCATCGGCCTCATGTCCCGGCTCTCCAGCGCGTACGACCTCAGGATGGTGTACATGCCACCACGAGCCCACCGACATCACCAGCCACGCAAACGAAAGCACGAGAAACGCACCTATATCGAGACGCCCAACGTGCGTATCATGACCGAGCTCCTTAAAGCCATCGAGAAGGACATCAAGGAACATGATCCCGCCCTTAAGCCCAGTCTCCTTGCGCGCCTTGACGAGGCAGAGGAGGACCTATTCCCCTTCGATATCGAGGAACATGGAAGGTTCGAGAAGAGGATCGCCGTTCTCAGGGATAAGGTCGCGCGAATCAAGGGCAAGGATCCGCTAGAGGTCCTAGAGGAGACCGTTGAATCGCTCGAAGGGAGCGATGCACAGTCCTCGTCATGATCAGTAAGGCCGCCGATAGACCGGCTGGTTGTAGTAGCCCTGGTAGACGGGAGGCTGGACGGCCTGTGGTCCGTTACGACGTACGCGTATCACGACGCCCAGCATGAGGAGCACGAAAAGTCCGATAATGCTGGCCGAGAGGGTTCCGCTATATGCGCCCGGGGCAGCAGGGCGCTCGGACGCGGGCGGTTCGTCCGTGCAGGCGACAACGTCCAACGCGCCTTCCACGATCACGGTCCCCCGAGCTATGTCCGTGGAAACGGTCACCGTAATCGGATAGATGCCGGGATCAATCTTGTGGAGCTTGGCGGTCACAGGGTGATTATAGGTCTCGCCCGTCCCGATATTAACCATCTCGTTCACTCGCACCGAGCGGCCCGGTAGCGAGAACCTGACATCTACGGTGAACAATGCTGCCGTGTTGAGCTCGTTAGTGATGTCCACGGTCAGGGATATCATTTGTCCGGGACAGACCTTACCCGCTGACTGACTGAGGTTGACCCGTGCGAAGCCCGGTTCGGCGAGCACCAGTGACGATGTGAGGATTATTAGGACACCTATGACCGCTATCGGCCGCACCATCATTCGATCCCTGAATAGAGCTTCTCGATGCACTGGACCTCCCAGAGGTTCTCGTCCTTACCTATGACCACCATGTACAGTTCGATGTCCAGGCATCGCCCCACTTCGGCACCGAAGCACTCCATCTCCTCAAGGAAGGTGACGACATTCGCCTCAGGATCGTCCTCGTCCATGGTCACTGCGGGGACGCACGAGATGTCCAGCAGCATCACGGTTGCATTGGTCTCGTTCTTGGTTGCATTGATGACAGTATCGTTGAGGGTCACCACACGCACATCTACGTCCGTGAGGTTGGTCATCTGGCATCGCGGACCTATGAACAGGACGTTCTTGGCATCGTCCAGGTAGCGGATCTCGATGATGGCCTCCTCGGCTATGTCGGTCGCGTTCCCTTCTGCGATATCATCAAGGGTGGAGTTCTCATCGGTGACGTTGCCCACGACAGCATAGTACTCGGTATCGCCGGTGAGCGGGTCCACCCGTTCCTGGATGTGGAGCTGGTCGGTCCCCGTGGTCTCCACTCCCTCCTGGGTCACCTTGTACACCTCGTTGGTCGTCGAGTCCACGAGAATAGTGGCGCCGTCCGGCGTTTCGAGCTGTTCCCCGTCCACGAACACGGCCGCGAGGTCGGCCGCATCCACTGGATCGAGCTGGCGCGGTGCCGTCACGACCTCTCCGGGCTGCGACGGTTGGACCGGGCCTGCAGGGGTCACGGGCGCCGAGGTAGAGGGCGGTGACGGGGGCTGTGCGGCCGCTACGGCAACGAGCGGCTCCTCGATGACGGACATGGTCCCGATAGGGCTGTACTGCGCGGGGAATGGGTCCACGTAGGAGGCTACTGGCGGAGGGATTATCACGGGTTCCGACTTCTTTTTCTCCTTCTTCGGCGGCTTGGATTCCGGAGGTCCCTCCGGTTCATCCTCGTCACGTTCTTCATTGGCCGCTGACTGGCCCACCCGTTCCAGAGTCTCCGTAACAGCGTTGAGGAACTCGACGTTCGGATTGGCGTTGGGAGGGGCCTCGGTCACGGCTTCCTCGCCCTCGATCCCCACGCCGGCCTGCTCGATGTTCTCGATGACCGACTCGAAAGCACCGGTCGCCTCCTCCACCGTCCCGGGCTTCTCCTCCGTTTTATCAGCGGTCTTGGGCTCGGCCTCCGGCGGAGCTGCTCCGTACTGCTCCTCGTACTTCTTCTCGAGCTCCTGACGCTGCGTTGCGGCCTGTTCGAGTTCCTGTTTTACGTCCTCGAGCTGGGTGGACAGCTGGTCGCGCTCATTGAGCACGATCGCCTTCTGCTCCTCGAGCTGCTTCCGTTCCTCGTCAGTGGAGGCCCCCTTGAGCTGCTCCTCGATGGTCGCGAGCACCTGCTCCTTCTCCTTGATGTCGGTGGTGAGCCGCTCGTGATTCTTTTCGAGCTGATTTTCTTGGACCTTCACCTCGTCGATATGGCTCTCAGCGGCCCGCTGTTCGGGATTGCCTACCCCGTACTTGTCCTCGAGCTCATGACGACGGCCCCGCGCCTGATCGATCTGGTCGGCTATCTCCCCGAGCTGGCTTTCCAGCTCCTCGCGTTCCTTGATGACCTGTTGCTTGAGGTCCTCCAGAGTCTTCTTGTCCCCCTCCTCGGTCGCTGCCTTGAGCTGTTCCTCGATATAAGCAAGCTTTTCCTCTGCTGCTGTGAGGCCCGTTGAGAGCTCGGTCTTTGTCTGCTTAAGCTCCTGCTCCCTCTTCTGAGCCTCTTCGAGCTGCCGCTGCGCGAGCTCCTGCCGCTCCTTCTCGGTCTGGGCCTGCTTGTCCTCCAGATCGTTCTGGCTCTGGTCGATCGTGATGGTGATCTGACCCTGCTCGTCCTTCTTCAGATCGATCTGTTCATCGATCGTATCGACAGTCTCCGTCGCCTTGTTCTTTGTGATGTCCACCAGAGTGGTGAGCGCATCGGGGTCCACATCCTCGCCCTCGATGATGTCGTCGAATGTGTTCACGGTGGTCTCGAGGCTCTCTTTCTCCTCCTCGAGCGCGCCACCTTTAGCGTCCAGCTCCTCGAGCAACGTGTTCGTCTCCTCGAGCTGGGTCTGCAAGAGGTTCCTTTCCTCTTCGGCCTGCTGTAGGTCCAGTTGTAGTGCGGCCACCGTGTTCTCGTCACACCCGTCCGTATTACACTTGTTGAGGGCGTTCCTAGCGGTTGCTGCCTTCGCCTCGGCCGCTTCGAGGCTCTCCTTGATGGCCGTCCTATCCGCCTCTGCCTTCTCGCGCTGTTCGTTGAGCTCCACCATCTCCGAGTCGATCCGGGTGACCTCACTCCTGAGAGCGTCCTGGAACCCCTCTATTAGCGCGATCTCCTCCAGAACCCAGGCGATGTCCTCCGGTTCCATGGCCCAGAACAGGAGCATTTGATAGAACTCCTTCTCCTCCTGAAGATCGTCGATGACGCTCTCGAGCGTTTCCTTGTCCATGTTCAGACCGCTGATCGTGCCGGCCAGTGATTTTTCCTCTACGTCAGCGAGGAAGAGCTCGCCCTCCTCGCTAGAGAGATAGCGCATGGCGTCGAAGAAGTGGTTGTCGTCGACAGGGAGCTCGTCCTTCGTATCCATCACGAACGTGAACAGGTCCTCGAGCTCGGCGGGAGTGAGGCCCAGGGGGTCCTTTCCCTCGAGATAGGCCGTGAGCTCCTCGTTGTCCTCCCCCATGGCGATCCCCAGTTCGTTATAGGCCTCTGCCATGGTCTCCGAGTAGATTATTAGGTCTTCAAGTCGGTTCGCACCGTCTATCAGGAAGTCGCCTGCTGCTGCGTCGAAGTCGGTGGTCATCGCTTCCGGGGCGTCCATATCGGTGAAGGCCACCTCCATGTCGGTGAAGGCCACCTCCAACTCGGCATCCGTCGTTGTCTCGATAATCTCCGGATCCTCCCCCACTTGCGATTCGACGCTACTGGTGATCGTTGCGTCATCGGTGGAGAAGGACACACAAGGACCCTCGCTGCATCCACCCTGGCGGAGGTCAACACCTTCGAGGTCGCCCTGAACAAGGCAGGCTCCGTCGGCACACTCAGCAGACGCGGTGAACTCGGTCTCGGCCGTCGTGTGCTCGGTATCGGCAGTGTCGAAGTTATCCTGGGCGGTGGTCTCAAGATCGATGGCATCGTCGAGCTCGGTCTGTGCCGTGTTGAGCTCCGTCTGGGCATTATCACGTGCGCTCCGCTCACTGCTACAATCACAGCTGCAATCGGTCTCGCCCTCACCACAAGAGCAGTCCTCACATGCATTGAGCGCTGCCTGTTTCCCATCTAAGTCAGTCTGCTTGTCGTCGCGCACCGTCTCCTTCTCGACACGCACTTCCGTCCGCTGACCGAGGACCTCCTGACGCTGCTCCATGATCACGCGCTTCTGCTCTAGCGTCTGCCACGCCTGGAGACGTTCCTCCTCCTTGGCAGAACACTCCGAAATGGCGAGCAAGAGGTTGGCCCTTACTGCCTCCAGTTCCTCGTTGGTCTCGAGCATCTCCTGTTCGCTCTCGCTGAAGAACTGCGAGAAGTCCACTGCATTGTCCGCAGTGTTCTGGGATTGCCCCGTACCGGACCCTGTGCCCTCTCCGTTCCCCACGACGAGGAGCATTAGCATAGTCAGTGCGAATAGCACTGTCCACGAGGTTCGCCCTATCACGATGAACACCTGCCGTGGCAACACCTAGTTACCACTCGATAGTTATATTATCCTGTGGCGCTTAAAAACCTTACGAAACCAGCCAGACGAGGCCGCTATCTATCGATTTTTTTTTGTAACAAAAGTGAGATGAATCACATACCATTTCTTCTAGGTCTTATTTTTCATATTTAAGAAATATATAAATAGTAAGGGCGCCTATAAGTAACCCAATATGGTCGAGCCAGCAGAATCCGATATCGATACCCATATCCGTGCCGCTGACGAGGAGTTCGTGAAGCTCTTCATCGACGTCACCATGAGCTTCGGTCTCCCCGCTGCTCCCGGCAGGATCATGGCCGAGCTATTCCTTGCCGAAGGCCCACTATCCATGCAGGAGCTCTCAGAACGAACGAAGTACAGCCTCCCGACACTCAGCAGGAACGTACGCATCATGGACGGGATGGGCGTCGCCCGGCGCGAGACGAGGCCGGGTAGCAAGAAGGTGTACGTATCTATCCGGTCCAAGCAGCTCCACGAGGTCCTCATGAGCATGCTCAAGATAGGATACGAACGGGAGGTGAAGGTCATGCTCGAGCACCTCCCCCGCATCAGGCAGGAGTACGAGGCCGCGGCCCAGATGGCCAATGACGCTAACGCTTCCGCCAAGACAGGTCGGGCCCTTGAGGAACGAATGAACCTGGTCAGGGGATTAGAGAACGACTATCAGCTCATGGAGCGCCTCATGGGCCTCCTGGGAAGGTTCATCCTCAAGCTGGAAACGGAGCAGGAGACGTGATGATGGTGTCCAATGAGCGATATTCGGTATTTTCGATATATACTAAAATTATTTAAATTCGGAATGTACTAAAAATACAGTAAATAATAAATAATCCGAAGATCCAGGGAATGTCATGGCAGGGAAAACGCTCGTATCGGAGATCAAGGGCATCGAGGAGGGGATCTTGGCAGTAGTCACGCCGATGATGGCCCCCATGGGAATGTCCCCTATCTTTGCCAGGATCATGTTCACCCTTATCTTCTCCCCCGAACCCCTCACCATGCAGGAGCTTGCAGAGCGCACGGGCTACAGCCTCTCTTCCCTCTCCACCAACCTCAAGATTCTCGTGGGGCTCAACAAGGTCCACCAGGAAACCCGACCCGGGAGCAAGAAGCTGTACTTCTCGGTGATGACCCTCGAGCTGGGAAAGGCCATGCTCATCTTCCTGACGAGGTTACCTGTCATGTGCGTCGCACTCAGGGCCACGGTGAGCAAGGCCGCCAATGAATTCGAAGTGCTGAAGGAGAACGCGAAGAATCTGAAGGCCTCGCCCGAGGAGCTGGCCGACCTGGAGTACCGGATCTCCGCACTGCGCAAGCTCGAGCAGGAGTATTCAAAAACCCTCGAGATCTTCGATGACGTCTTCGAGCTCCTTGAGAAGAAGCACGGCATCCCTAGGGAAACGAGCTACGTGGCCCTGAGGAGATAAGTGAACGAAGAAGGTGAGACCATGGCCAAGGACGAGAAAACCAACAGAGACCAGGGGACAACACTCCTTGTCCTCAAAGGGGTCACGAAGGTCTACGGTGAGGGCGACGCTGCCGTCCATGCCCTTCGCGGGATCGACATAGTCATCCACCAGGGAGAGTTCGTGGCCATCATGGGGCCCTCGGGTTCGGGAAAGAGCACCGCCATGAACATGGTGGGTTGCCTTGACGTGCCCACTGACGGCACCATCCTCCTGGAAGGACAGGACATCGCCGAGCTGGACGAGAGCGACCTCGCCCAGATCCGCGGGCAGAAGATCGGGTTCATATTCCAGCAGTTCAATCTCATCCCGGGGCTCACCGCCCTGGAGAACGTCATGCTGCCCATGGTGTTCCAGGGATACAGCTCGGACGAACGATTCGAGCGGGCCTCCGAACTGTTAGAGAAGATGGAACTGGGTAACCGCGTAGACCATCTGCCATCGGAGCTGTCAGGAGGCCAGCAGCAGCGCGTGGCCATCGCCCGTGCGCTGTGCAACGATCCAGATATCATACTCGCTGATGAGCCCACCGGGAACGTGGACTCAAAGATGGGACGGGACATCATGAACATGCTCGCCAAGCTCCACAAGGAGGGCAAGACCATCATCATGGTGACCCACGACGACCACCTCGCGAAATACGCGAAGCGGATCGTCTATCTCCTGGACGGCGCTATCGTCGACCGTCTGAAATACAATGAGGACCATGACGTGATAGCAGAAAAAGAGGAGAAAAAGAAGAAGAAAAGGAAAACAGATACGAAGAAAGGTGAGAAATCATGACTGACAAAAAGATCGCAGCCGGTATCGTGTGCGCCCTGATTCTAGCCCTTTCGGCCGGGGCCGACTTCCTCCCGACGGATCCGAACATCCGCGTTCTCGGATTGAGCTATGAACCTGTGCCCGCCGAGCCCGGACGACAGGTGGAGGTGAGCATCAAGGTGGACAACTACGCTCAGAACACGGCAGATAACCTTGTGCTCGAGGTGCGGCCTAAGTACCCGTTCACAATGAAACCGGGTGAGAGCGAATCGTTCCATATCGGTAGTCTCGCGCCCAAGACAGAGGTGTACCGCAAGTTCCTGGTCATCGTGGCCGAGGACGCACCGGAGGACACCTACGAGCTCGAGATCGCCGCGTGCCCCGACACGTGCACCGAGGGCGAGGAAGTGACCATCCATAAGGTGAGCATCGACGTGGAGTCTGGTGCGGACTTCACGCTCAAGGAGATCGCCCTCACACCCGAGCAACTCGCTCCGGGTGGGACCGCCACAGCGGCCCTTACCCTTGAAAATACCGGTCTCGGGAAGGCCCAGGACGTGCAACTGGACATCAGCACCACGCCCAAAGGCTCCACGGACACCAGCCTCTTCTATCTCCTTAACGCAGGGACGAACCGATGGCTCGGGGACATGGGCCCCCGGTCCACAAAGAAGGTGCGCCTCTCCCTGGGGATCGGTGATGGTGCGGACGGCATCTATATCCTCCCGATAACCCTCACCTACAAGAGCAAAGGCGCTACGACCACAAAGAACCTCGAGCTCGCATTGAACGTGCGGAAGGCGGTCGGACGCGACCTGCTCGTTGCAGGGACAACCACCGACCCGGTTCGCATCCCTCCGGGCGGGGACGCCACTGTCTATCTCACCCTGAAGAGCGCCTCGGACGTGCCCCTGCGCAGCATCACCGTGGGCCTCGACCTGTCGGCGACCACCATCCCCTTCGCCACGAGCCAGTCGTCGGCGGAGCGCGTGCTCGACAGCCTCGCGCCCGGTGCCGAGGGCACCGTGCAGTTCGACATCACCGCTGCCGGGACAGCCGCACCGGGCATCTACAAGATTCCCGTGGGCATCGCCTACCTGGACAGCCTGGGCAAGCGCTTCACCAGGATGGGGATCGTCACCGTAGTGGTGGGCTCCAAGCCCGGGCTCGACCTGCGGGTATCCTCCCCCGACCTTTTCAAGAAGGGAACAACCCAGGACGTGTCCATCGAGGTGCTCAACACCGGCGCCGAAGAGGCACGGTCCTTGGTGGCCCAGCTCCTGGTACCAGCGGGCGTGAAGATCCTCTCCTCGCCCACGACGTTCATCGAGAGCCTGGCTGCCAATGCGAAGAACACAATCACCTACTCGATCCATGTGCCCGAGGAGTTCGCCGGAGCAACATCCGACCTCAAGCTCCAGCTGAGGTTCAGCGACACCCAGAACCACCAGTACACGGAAGAGAAGCACGTGCCCCTGCGCCTCTACAAGGCGGGCGACCCCGTGGGTGAGCTCACCGGCGAGGTGCCGCGCATCCAGATCGGCCTGGAGAAGTCGCCGCTGTACAAGGCTGGCCAGAAGGGGACCGTGACCCTGAACTTCGTGAACAAGGGCACTGAGAACATCAAGTTCCTGACGGTCAATGTGGCCCCCACCGACGTCCTGGAGGTCCTGTCCTCGGACCGGATCTACGTGGGCAAGATGGACTCCGACGACTTCGAGACGGCGGAGTTCGAGCTCAAGGTCAAGGCTGATGCTGCGCCCGGGAAGCTTGCGCTCCCGGTCACCGTGGAGTACCAGGATTCGAGCAGGAAGAGCTACACCCTGAAGGAGGATATCGAGCTGACCATCTATGGTCCGGAGGACATCCAGCGCCTTGGGCTCGAGTTCACCATGGGGACCGGCATGGTCGTCGGTCTGGTAGTGGGCCTTTTGGTGTTCGTGGGTGGCCTGTACGGCGCGTACCGCTTCTTCTGGCGCAGGGGCTCCAAGTGAGCCCCTGCCCGGGAGGGCACAGGACCATGGTAGGGAAGTGATACCGTGTTCACCGAGTACTTCCGAATAGCGTTCCGGAACCTGCGCAGTCGTGGGACCCGGTCGTTCCTCACAGTGCTCGGTATCTTCATCGGTATCGCCGCCGTGGTCTCCCTGATCTCCATGGGCACCGGGCTCCGGAACTTCATGGACGATGCCTACTCGAAGGTGGGGTACGACAAGATCATGATCCTGCCCGGCGTGGGTGGTACCATGGGCGCCGGGGGGTTGTCCATCGAGCCGTTCACCAGCAAGGATGTCAAGATCATCGAGCGGGTGCGCGGCGTGGACCTGGTCATGCCGATGATCATGTCCCTGGTGACCATCGAGCATGCGGGCCAGGAGCGGAAGGGATTCATCGGCGTCATCCCCAACCACATCACGGACGATGTGGTGGGCAAGATGTTCGGGTACTACGTGACCCAGGGTCGCCCCTTGCGGACCAGTGACCGGGACGTGGTCATCATCGGGACCGAGTTCGTGGGCGACATGTACGACAAGCCCGTTACCATGCACAGCAAGCTCACCGTCCGCGGTCACGACTTCAAGGTCGTGGGCCTTCTGGAGGCCATCGGGGCCGTGCAGAAGGACTCCACCATCTACGTCCCCTGGGACAAGGGCAAGGAGGTCCTGGGCGTGGGGGACGAGGTCTCCATGATCTACGCGACCGCAAAGAAGGGGTTCGACGTGGACAAGGTGGCCGCAGACATCCGCGAGGAGCTGGAGGACCACCGGGGTAAGGAGGATTTTGCGGTCAACACGCTGGCCACCATGAGCGCCATGGTCATGGGCGCCATGCTTGCCGTCCAGGGCCTGATCATCGGCATGGCCGCCATCTCCCTGGTGGTGGGCGGTATCGGCATCATGAACACCATGTATACCTCCGTCCTGGAGCGAACCCAGGAGATCGGCATACTCAAGGCCGTGGGCGCCCGCAACGGCGACATCATGATGATCTTTCTCATCGAATCGGGGCTTCTGGGCACCGTGGGCGGCATCCTGGGATGCATGGTGGGCGTTGGCCTGGGGCTGCTCATGGGCATCGGCGCCAGATCCGCGGGCATCTCGGCCATGCAGCCCGACCTGGGGATCCACCTGTGGATCGGCGCCATCTCGTTCTCGTTCATCGTGGGGAGCGCGTCGGGGCTGCTCCCGGCCATGCAAGCAGCGAACCTCCATCCCGTGGAGGCGCTGCGCTATGAGTGAGGTGAGACCATGATCGCAGACTACTTCCGCATCGCGTTCAGGAACCTGCGCAGTCGCGGGACCCGGTCGTTCCTCACCGTGCTCGGCATCTTCATCGGCATCGCCGCGGTCGTATCCCTGGTGTCCATGGGCGCCGGGCTCCAGAACTACATGGACGAGGCCTACTCCAAGATCGGGTACGACCTGATCATGGTCCTGCCCGGCGTGGGCGGCACCATGGGCGCGGGCGGGTTGGCCATCGAGCCCATGACCTCAAAGGACGTAAAGGTCATCGAGCGGGTGCGTGGGGTGGACTACGCGGCGCCCTTCATATTCACGGTGGTTACCTTCGAGCATGGTGGACAGGAGGAACGGGGCTACTTCGTGGTCACCCCCAACCATCTCATGGACGGCATCATCGGGAAGGGGTTCGGGTTTCAGGTGGAGCAGGGCAGGGACCTTCTGAAGTCGGACCGCGACGCGGCCGTCGTGGGCCTGGAGTACACCCTGGACAAGTTCGACAAGCCCGTCCGCCTGCGCAGCAAGGTGGACGTCCGCGGCCACACCTTCACCGTGGTGGGGGTCATGGAGGACTTCGGGAACAAGGAGGACAACTCCAACTTCTTCGTCCCCTGGGACAAGGGCAAGGAGGTCCTGGGGGTGGGGGATGAGATCTCCATGATCTACGTGAGGCCCAAGAAGGGGTTCGACCCCCAGAAGGTGGCCGACAAGATCAAGGAGGAGCTGGAGGACCACCGGGGCAAGGAGGATTTTGCGGTCAATACCATGGCCGGCATGGCAGAGATGGTGGCCGGCGCCATGCTGGCCATGCAGGGCCTCATCGTGGGGATGGCGGCCATCTCCCTGGTGGTGGGCGGCATCGGTATCATGAACACCATGTACACCTCCGTCCTGGAGCGCACCCAGGAGATCGGCATACTCAAGGCCGTGGGCGCACGCAACGGCGACATACTTGCTATCTTCCTCATCGAGTCGGGGATGCTGGGCACCGTGGGCGGCATCCTGGGATGCATGGTGGGCGCGGGCCTGGGTCTGCTCATGGGCATCGGGGCAACGGCTGCGGGCATCTCGGCCATGCAGCCGGACCTGGGGATCCACCTGTGGATCGGCTCCATCGGGTTCTCCTTCCTGGTGGGGAGCCTCTCGGGGGTGCTCCCGGCCATGCAAGCAGCGAACCTCCATCCCGTGGAGGCGTTGAGATACGAGTGAGGGATAATCATGATTGGCGAATACTTCATCATCGCGGTACGGAACCTGACTAGGCGGGGGCTTCGCTCCTGGCTGACCGTCCTGGGGGTGTTCATCGCCGTGGCGGCAGTCGTGAGCCTTATCTCCATCACCAAGGGGCTGGAGGGCTACATGGACGAGCAGTTCGAGCGCATGGGGACCGACATGGTGATGATCCTCACAGGTGAGGGGGGGATGGGAAGCTTCGGTGTCTCCGCGGGGGCGCTCACCGAGCGCGACATCAAGGTGGTGGACCGGGTCCGGGGCGTGGACCGGGCGTTCGGTATGCTCTCGGGCGCCGCCAACCTCGAGCACGGCCAGGAGAAGTACATCACCTTCCTCCTCGGTATCGACGCAAAGGACATAGAGTTCTTCTTCCACCGAATGGGCTTTGATGTGTCGGCGGGACGGATGCTCAATCCCGCCGACCGCTCCAACATAGTCATAGGCTCCAGGATCGCCGAGGGCTTCTTCGACAAACCGGTGCCCCTGCGCTCCAACATTGTTGTGGAGGGCCACCGTTTCAAGGTCGTCGGGATACTCGAGAGCATGGGAAACTCCCAGGACGACGCCCAGGTCTACATCACCAAGGACATGGCACGGGTGCTCATGGACAAGCCCGAGGAGGTGTCCAATGTCATAGCCATTGTCCGCCCCGGCCTCGATCCCGCCAAGGTGGCCGAGGACATCAAGGAGGAGCTGGAGGACTTCCGGGGCCAGGCGGACTTCTCGGTCCAGACCGCCAACCAGATGATGGACCTCATGGGAGGGATCATGCTCGCCATCCAGGTGCTGTTCGTTGGTGTTGCCTCCATCGCCCTGGTGGTGGGGGGCATCGGCATCATGAACACCATGTACACATCGGTGATGGAGCGCCAGCGGGAGATCGGTATACTCAAGGCCGTGGGCGCCCGCAACGGCGACATCCTCGCCATCTTCCTTATCGAGTCGGGCCTTCTGGGACTCGTGGGGGGGCTTCTGGGGGTGGCCGTGGGGCTTTCGTTCGCCCTCCTCGCCCAGGCGGGAGCCGGGGCCGCCGGCTTCATCCTCCACCTCTACATCACACCAGGTCTCATCGGCACAGCACTTGGCTTCTCGTTCCTCACCGGCAGCCTGTCGGGGGTAATGCCCGCGTGGCAGGCGGCCCAGCTCCACCCCGTGGAGAGCTTGAGAAAGTAGCGAAAAGGAGATGATGCACTATGGCAGAAGAAGAATCAAAGGAAATTATCGAATCCACGAAGAAGGATCCCAAGGACATGGGCTGGCACGAGTGGCTGGACTTCAAGGTGACGAAGCTTGACTATATCGACATGAAGCTCATCGGGTGGGCCGTGTTCCTCCTCGGGCTTGTGGTGGGGGCGCACTTCCCCACGTACATCACGCCCTACTGGATCCCACTGGTGGTCCTGGCAGTGCTGTTCTACATCCGGCCTCTCAAGGACATGTTCGGGTAAGGTGATACATCATGGCTGAAGAAGAAATCAAGGACACGATCGAACCCACGAAGAAGAACCCCAAGGACATGGGATGGCACGAGTGGCTGGACTACAAGGTGACAAAGCTGGACTTCATCGACGTCCGGCTGATAAAGGCTGCGGCGTTCTGCTTCGGGCTACCGGTTGGGGCCTACTTCCACATCCAGATCATGCCCTACTGGTGGGTGTTCATCGTCCTGGGGCTGGTGTTCTACATCCGACCGCTCAAGCACTTGTTCGGCGAGGAGTAGTTACCTAGCGGGTGCTGGAACAGGGGATTGCAGCTCAGTCAGTGGAATAAGGATACCGAGCCATGGGATCATAACTGGGGTGATTACTACGAGCAAGAAGGAACGTGCTTCGGACGAAGGGAAGGAAGAAGGGCTTGTCCGTGCCACGATGAAGATGCTTGCCATCAGCGTCTTCTCGGTGGGCCTGACGGCAGCGCTCCTGTTCGTCGGTGCCGGCCACACGGACATCCTCAGAGGTTGGCAGTTCCTGGGCATAATGTTCGTGTACACGTTCGCCAGCATGGCGTTTTTCTACCGGCACAATCCGGGCATGGTGACCCACCGGTTCGGGAACCGTCAGGAGTCCGAGCCCTGGGACAGGTGGCTCATGCCACTCTTCATGCTCCTCGGGGCCCGCCTACAGCCACTGGTCGTCGGATTGGACATCGGGCGCTACGGGTGGACTGTCGCCTGGGTGCCACAATGGACGCTGCTCGATCCGTACCTCGCACCGCTCGGTTTCGTCCTCTACACCATCGGGTTCGCCGTCGGGACCTGGGCCATGGGCGAGAACCGGTTCTTCGAGGTCTTTGTCCGCATCCAGAAGGAACGCGACCATCAGGTCATCGACTCGGGCCCCTATTCATACGTCCGACATCCGGGCTACGCCGGGAGCCTTCCTGCCCTGTTCGGCGTCCCCCTGTTCTTTGGTTCTGCGATAGCTCTCGTCCCGGGCATGCTCGCCATCGCCGTCATCATCCTCCGCACGGCCAAGGAGGACGCGTTCCTCCAAGAGAACCTTGACGGGTACAAGGAGTATACGAGGAAGGTGCCATACCTGCTAGTTCCCGGCATCTGGTGATCCGGACGCCTAGGCCTCCACCGAGAACAGCACGAGGGCGATCATCGCGAACACCATCCCGATACCCTGTCGTGTTGACGGTACCTCGCCCAGGAGCGGGTACGAGGCCAAGATGGTTATCAGCGGGTAGAGCGCGGTCGTTGTCACGACGACGGAAGCCTTGCCCTGACTGACAGCGTAGAAGAAGAACACGGCACCGATGCTCCCGATCAGCCCACCAAGAAAGGCGTACGACACACCTTCAACTTTCATTTCCGGTCGGAACCCTATCATGGCCAGGACCACAAGGGTCACAACGAACCGGCCAACACCCTCGAACACAAGGACGCTCCTCGGGTCTATGTGGTTGGTAGCGAGCTTGGGGAATATCCCCCACAACCCCCAAAGTAGCATGGCTATCAGGGCAAAAGTGAACCAAGCGGGCATACGTAGCACCATCCGAAAGGGACGGGGACCGATGTGGGATAAAAAGGTTTCCCCGGGGACGTGAGACTCTTACACCAGCCCGCCCCAGTTGTGCTCCGTGTTACCTATCCCGGGTCCGATGTCGTCCAGGGTGAGCCGACCATCTGGTCCGTTGAGAGAGAAAGCGGTGACGCGGGTGGGGTACTCGTTGTAGTACATGTCGTTGAGCGGAGTGCGTGCCCGCTGGGGGCGAAAGCGCCAGACTGCGCGAGCATAGGTCGCAAGGTCCACATCGAGTCTTGTCTTTCCTTCATGGACGCGCAACTTCCATGTGGGGTGCCCATCAGTGTCCAGCCCCTTTTCCACGGTGCCGCCCGAGAACTTGTGAGTGGTGTCCGTTGGTGCGTGGTAGAACTCCGCCTGTCGCCTTACCGGTAACACCCGCCTCTCATGCCATGGTAACCTCTCATCAGGACCGTGGTGGAATACGCTGGTGGAAACGTGAGGGAAGAAGTACTTGAGCACCGAGCCATCGGAAAAGTGGAACACGCCCCAGTACCAGGGTCCCATGGGACTGTTTAGACCTATGCGCTGGAAATACGCGGTGCCCGTCACACGTTCGTCGTCGATGCTCCCCTCGGCCGTGCAGCGATTTAGCTCCAGGGCAGTGTACATGAACCTATTTGCTACGATCCGGTTCCGGGTGTAGGACGGTCTATTGAACGATGAGGGCTCGTCGAGGCGTATGGCCAGATCAACGTCGGCCTTCTCGTTGAGGAGCCGCACACGCCAGTCCCCCGGTCGTCCTGAGAACGAACACTCGGTACCGTCATTGGGCACGAGGGAGAGGCGTCCATTACCAGGATCGTCACCTTCGTGCTCTGCTGTAATGGTCCCCCGCTCGAAGGTCAGCTCGGGGTCCATGCGCTCTCCGTCGAAGTACCAGGCAGCGACCACACCGGGAAAGGATTCGCGCCCCGGCCCCCGGGTGATACCGTCCTCCGTCCGGACTAGCATGTCGTTGAACAAGGTCGCTGTTTCCTTGTGCGTCCACAGCACCATGAGCTGGCGGGGATGGTCCGTGGCGATGGGATCGTCCAGGAACACGAGCCAGAACCACCAGTACCAGCGCATCGACCATTTCGGGTCGATTTCCGGGACAGTCCATAGTCGAGCGTGATCATCCATCTAGCGTTCCTCTGCCTTTGACCTTTTTCCCGTCATACGCTCGATGTCCACCCTGATGATCGCGACCTTGCGGAGCATGGGCTCGGGGTAATCGGCCCCATGACCGCCATAATGTGCCATGATAGCATCGAGCGCCGAGCGTTTCTCGTCAGGATCTTCGATGATTGATGCTGCCCCGGACCCGATGACGCTCGTGTATCGCATCCCCCACCCGCACGGGCTCGGGGCGGGGACCACCTCGGTGTCCACGTCCACCTCGAAGCAGACCTTCTTGTTCCTCCGGATTATATCGAGCTTCTTCCCCTCGGTCGCGGAATGGAAGTAGAGGCGGCCATCGACGTGAGCGAAGTTCAGAGGGACCACGTACGGTTCACCGTCCGCGCACATCCCGAGCCGACATACCGTCGCGCGTTCAAGGATGGACACGAGCTCGCTCTCGTCAGTGACCTCACGGTCGGCACGCCTCATCCTTTCAGCTCCCTGAGCATGAGGGACACGGGCAGGAGCATGAAATCCTGTTTCTCCCAGAATCCAGCACTCTTCTCGCTGACCGTGACGCTGACCGTAGGCGTGCCCCCTTCCCGTAGTCCGGCCACGGCCGCGTCCACGAGTGCGCTCCCTATACCTTTGCCCTGGTCTTCGGGATGGATTGAAAGCAAGTGGATGAGTGCCCGGGATCCGTCGTCCACCGCCCGGAGGAGCCCACAGGGCCGACCGTCGGCCTCGGCCACCAGGAATATGGCGGCCTCGCACGCAGCCACTCGCCTCATGGCCTCAGGCCCATCCACCTCAGGGTAGTCGTACTGTCCATTGAGCTTGAGAACCTCAACCAGATGAGGGATGTCCTCTTCTCTGAAAGGGCGTACGACAGGCTCCATGGGCCCTGACACGCTGCTCAGATATATGAGCTTTCATGTCCTCGACCTATACATGCTCCGTGACGATCACAAGGCGGCCACGCTCAAGCTGCTCTATGTGTGCCTCATGATAGCGGGGGTGGTCATTACCGTGCTGCCCCAGCCCGCTCCTCCATCCGTCTACAGCCTCGGGCAGGCAGCGGGCACACTTGCCCTCACCGCCATCGCCATCCAGCTCGTGCTGGCCTCCCGCTGGCGTTCTCTGGAACGGGGCATCGGTCTCGACCGCATCATGCGCTGGCATTCTGTGAACGCCAAGCTCATCGCGCTGTTCGTCATCGTCCACCCCCTTCTCCTCTTCATCAGGGAGCTCCTGAAGGGGGATATCACAGCCCCTTACACCATGTACGGCACCGACATCCTGGGCGGTGTTATCGGTGCCGTGGTCATAGGCATCATCTGGATCAGCGTGCTCAAGCGCAAGCAGCTGGGGCTCTTGTACGAGCGCTGGCGCATCGTCCATCTCCTCACCTATCTCCTGGCCGCAATCGGGCTCTACCATAGCCTCGTCCTCGGTTCAGACATCAAGAACGGACGCCCACTCTACACATGGTGGCTGCTCTTGACCGCGGTGTCCGTTGGAGCGGTAGTGTACCGGTACGTGGTCCGGCGCATGACGTTTACGGGCAGTGAGTATGAGGTGGTCACCAACAAGCTCGAGACCCATGACGTCCACACTATCACCCTCCGGCCGGTGGAGAGTGCCGTCCTCGACCACGAACCGGGACAGTTCGCCTTCCTCACGTTCACGTCCGAGGACATCCCTGTGGAGGAGCACCCCTTCACCATCGCCTCTGCCCCGGGCGCTGACGCCATCTCGTTCTCGATCAAGGAGTCGGGCGACTTCACCAGCCTTCTCGGCAAGGTCGGGAGACGGGACACGGCCCATGTCGAAGGCCCCTACGGTGTGTTCTCCAACAAGGACATGCCCGGCCCGTTCGTTCTCATCGCCGGTGGTATCGGCATCACGCCCCTGATGAGCATGCTACGCGCCATGCAGGAGCAAGGGAGGACACAACCGCGGACTCTGCTGCTCTACGCCAACCGGAGCCAGGGCGACATCGCCTTCCTCGGGGAACTGGCCGCCATCGAGCGTGGTTCCGACTGGCTGCGCGTGGTCCACATCCTATCCCAGGAGAAGGTCGAGGGGATGCGCAACGGCTTTGTCGACGTCACCGTCCTTAAGGACGAGGTCGAGGAGCTTACAACCGCAACCTACTTCATCTGCGGTCCACCGCCAATGATGGACGCGCTCAGGACGACGCTGGCCGAGCTCGGTGTACCTGACGTTCAGGTGGTCACAGAACGGTTCGCGCTGTGAGCCTGCTCAGCAGTCCTCGACCCGAGTGACGTACTCGTAGCCCCTGCTCGTGTGGACCGGGATGAGAGGGTACATCTCAACGGGCACCTCGAGGTCACCGGCCCCGACGGTCACGACCTGGCCACGGGAGCGTACCTTGTACGCCGGCCTGTTAGCGGCATCGGTGGAGGGGAGGGCCAGCAGCATGTACGAACCGGCGTCCACCTCGGGGAAGGTGTACCTTGCCTCCTCGTCAGCGACCGCGGACAGCTCGAGCGCCAAGGTCCCGTCCAGGGGGACGAGATGGAGGTGGACGGCGCGTGGTGGGACTCCCTCAACGAATCCGAGAGAGCGCTCGCCCTCGGCCTTCACCCGTTTCGAATCGGGGCACCATACACGGTCGTTGACGTACACACGGCCGTGAACCCTTCCACGTGCGCCTAGCTGGATGCGGCGAGATAGGAGCCCGTCCACGTCCACGCGCTCGACATAGCGACCGAGACCGGGCGGGAGCAATGCCTCGACGATGAGGGTCCGCTCTCCGCAGGGGACCGGTGTCCGTTCGAGCTTGCCCTTCTCGAAACCGTACACGCACGTGTCCAGCCACGCCCGACCGTCCACGGGCACGTCGTTCGGCCCGGTGACCGCAAGCTCCATCTCGCACTGTCCGTGGGGTGTGCACAGGTCATCCACTGAGGGCGGGAATATCTCACCGAGCCGGGCGAAGGGATCGACGCCCGCCAGGAATGGTTCGAGCACGAACACGAACTCCAGCGGTCTCCCTCCGGTCCGGGCGCCCCTTGCCGCCGGTCGGAGGTCGCGCACGGTCATCATCACAGGGTACCGTGCGGTATAGCTCACGTTATAGCGACTGAGACACATGGGATCGACGTCGCCACGTCGGTCGATGAAGGGGATGGGAACGGCTATGTACTCGATGGATTCATTGCTCTTCAGGGGTGTACCGGGATTGGCCAGGAAGGTCATGTTGACACGTTCCGAGGCCAGGCGCATGGACCACTCGATCTCTCGTTCGTCGACGGCCGCCTCTCGTATCCGCTGGAGCTCGCGGGCCACGGAGAGCCGGGCGTTCTCCGAGAAGGGTTCAGCCATCCCGCCCGAGGTCGCCAGGACCTTTCGCTTCCTGCACGACATGGTCTCTCCCGGACCTCCCGGCGGGCTCGGGATGCGCTCGTCGTTGATGATGCCTGACAGCAGTGCCCGTTCCATGTAACGCTCCCGCGCATAGGCCTCGAGATAGGCCTTCGCCCGCGACCAGAGGGCCTGCAGCCTGAGATCGAGGATGACGTTCATATCCTCCACGGAGCGCGTGGTCCCCCCCTCGGCGTCCAGTGTGTAGGTCAGCTCCAGCGACGCCTCCACCGAGTTCTCATTGAGCTTGACAGTTACCAGTGGAGCGCCGAACGAGATGGTACCGTTCGCCTCCGCGCGCACGCCATCGAGCCGTGCCCCGAACCGTCGTGTCGCCTCCTGGCCCAGCAGCTGTTCCATGACCCGCACCGATGGGAAGAGTATCATCCGTCCACCTAGGAAGAACACGGGACGCTCACCGACCGCGGGTCCCGGGAGGGTCGCAGATGTATAGCCACCATGGCGGCCGAGCTCGTAGGTAGCCTCCTCCACAGCATCGCGCAGGGCGCTCTCCACTATCTCGGCGAGGTCCCGTGCATCGTCAACGGCCGCGATCCCTGCCCTGGCGATGGTCCGCGCCTCGCGCTCCGCCCGTCCCCAGCGGAGGAAGAGGAACACGATGATCAGCACGGCCAGGGAAATGCCGAGTAGTGCGATATGACTGACCTGGCCCCGTCGCCGGCCGATACCCGTCCACGGACGCGAGCGCATCAGCAGCTCACCCCCTCCAGCGACCGCCAGTTACCGGGATTCCCGGAGAGCCTTATGCGTGACGTGGCGGACGCTTCCTCACCGGTGGCCGCGTCCCGGACGGTCACCACAACGTCAAGTGGCATGGGCCGGTCGGGCGTGGGGCAGAGGCGGGCACTGGACAGGTGGAGTCGGACGCCGACGCTCGTCCTGTAGACGTAGGAGACCGCCTCGCTCACGTCGTGGTCGCCCACCATGACGGTGAAGCTGTCGGCGGATATCCGGTCACCGCCCTCCAGGTCCATGAGCACGTCCATGTCGAACCCGAGGCCTGCCAGGAGCAGGAACAACGGGTCCTCCTGCGTCCCCGGTTCCACCCGGATTATGTCCATCGAGAGGGGGATGCGCTCGAGTATATCGAGCCGGGTCCGTGCCTGGCCTGTCCGGCCGAGGTGGCCCACAGACAGGGTGAGGTGATCGGACATGGTCGAAACGCCCCGGAGGTACACAACCACGGTCCAGAGGCCGGTGTGGCGGTCGTACCCGGCAGAGGTCACGTCCGCGCGCACCCCGCTCCCCTCGTCGCCCACGGTCACGGTCATGGCCGACGCGGGCACGAAGGGCACTGGGCTCCCAGAACCATCGGATATGCGCACGTTCAGCTGGACGGTCGCTCCCTGCTCCACGTCCGATAGGGAGAGGCGACGTGGTTTCGCGGACACGACCTCCATATCGAGCTCGCTCTTCTCCAGCGGGTACCACACCTCGAAGGGCCTGCGCACAAGGAGCATGTCATCCCCCACGCTCAACATGAGGAAGGCGTCGTACCGCCCGGGCTCGAGGTGGTGCGTGAAGCCAGAGGTGAAGGTCCACTCGTTCCGTGCTGCGTCGAACGAAGTCTCGGGCGCGGTACCACCGGTGCCGCCCAGGAAAGCGGACGCGGTCAATCCCTCGCGCACGCGTCTGTCATCGAGACGTTCGCCCACCTTCACGATCCCCTTCCATGTGAGCCGTATCTCCTCAGCCACCGCTCCGGTGCGCACATGGATGGGGTCGAATCCCTTGACCTCGAACACGAAAGCCGGATCGCGGCAGCCTGTCAGCGTGCATGCCTGTCCCGCGGTGCAGGGAGATAGTGCACGGTCCGACGGGTCCAGACACACGCACGTGCCCGTGCACAGTTCGCCCACCTCGACGCAGGAGAGCGTCTCCAGACCGCGCTTCGCCACGCACCTACCACGGGAACGGATCACGGTGAAGGGGGACATCGTCGACGGGGGACGCTTGCAGACGCTGGCGTCGGCACCCTGGTCCGGGACACATGTATCGCGGTATTCGCACACGTCACGGGGGCGTCCGTCAGCATCGAAGCACAGACAGAGCGGGATGGATTCGGAGGTCGGATGACACATCATACGCGGTCCGATGCACGGGATGCTGGTGTCGAGGACGGGCAGTGAACCGCCGAAGCACAGGGTGGAGTGGACGCTGCCCCGTCGCGGCTGCCAGTCTACGACCTCCACGGTCTTGACACCGGTGGCCACCACTGCACCTCCCTGGAACAGCTCGGTGCGCACTTCGTATGTACCGGGCTCGAGCGCCTCGTCCAGTGCGAGCTGGGCCGGTGCGCAGCCGCCAGCGCTCGTCCGTGTGACGGTGCCACCCTCCATGTCCGAGATAGTCACCTCACAGACGTCCCCCTCCCTCTCGGGGTACACCGACACGGTTTCGCCTGCCGCGTACACGTCCTTGTCGGTCGTGAACACTACTCCCTCGGTCCGGGTGGCGACGAAGGTCACAACAGCTGTGCCTATCCCTTCGAGCTCTCCGCGCGTGGCCCTGGCGCGTACCAGGTAGCGCCCCGGTTCGAGCTTCGCTGTGCTCAGCCTGACCCTGCCGCAAGTGGTGAGCGAGAGGTGCTCCCTCCTGTTCCCTTCAAGGTCCACCAGCGAGACCTCGCACGCGTCCACGGGGCCGTCGACACGAACGTCAACGTCGAAAGCGGGCGCGGTCACGACATCACCGTCCGGTCGAACCGCTACCACGATGTCCGGCTGTTCGAGGGAGAGGGGGACACGTGACGAGGTGAGCTCGATATCGTCACCGCCGGTCCGGGCCGATACCACGATCAGCTCGACATCATCGCCCGTGATCAGCCCTGTCGTGGTGAGGGGGAAGGGCGCACATCCCGACGAGAGAGCGCTCAGTAATGGCCGGGACTCGCCTTCGCGAACTACTGCAGCGATGCACAGGTCGCCCAGGAGCTGTGGGATAAGGAGAGCATCGCCGATGACGAGGTCCCGTGCCCGCGCCTCTACTTCGTCGGGCAGGTCGAGCATCCCCTCGGGGCCGGACAGGATGAAGGTCGAGAAGGTGGGCATGTCCCGCAGGTCATCCACGATAGCCTGGTGGGACGGGTAACGGATGGTAAGGGTCCGCCGGTCCGCCAGGAGCCCCGGGGCCATGGCGAACTGGACGGGGCGGTACTCGAAGGAGAGCTTGAGACGAATATCGGTACCGTCGGTTCCATCGCGCCAAGTGAGCTCCTCGAGCCCGAAGGCCGGTCCTCCTGACACGTCGAACGTGATGCGACCTGAGGCACCGTCCCTCTCGGGACGGCAGGTGAGCGATGGCACTGCTGTGATGCACCTGGCCGCGAGGTCCGCATCATCGAGGGCTGCGGCGTCCTCGGGAGGCAGTGAGAATACCACGTCCGCCTTCTGGACCGCCAGCGATGAGATGTCCACGTCCTCCGTGACCGCGGACGCGACAGGGGTTCCAGCATGAGCGAGAGCTATCAGCAAGACAATTAGTGCTACTGTCGCACGTCCGGTCCTGAGCACATCGCGCACCCTTCATGCACCTCCGGTCTCACATGTGCACCCGCATCTACGGGTGACCAGGCCGCAGGTGGCGCGGTCGATATGCAGCTCACACGTGGGCAGGCAACCTTCGCAGAGCACCTCGAGCCGGCAGTTACCGACGATGAAGGTAGTCTCGATGTCGCGTCGCCGTCCATCCGTCACATCATCCACTTCATCCTCCCGCCGCGTGAGCGTGGAGAATGGGAAGAGCGCGGGGTCCACGTCCTCGTCGAGCCATATCCGCCCCTTATTATCCCGGACGGTCACGCGGATGGTCATGGTATCACCCCCGGCCGGGTCCTCGAAGGCAGGGAATGGTGAGGAACCGAGGGTGAGCGGCTTCCCCCGCTCCAGACCGTCGACGATGCGATGGACCGAGGAACCGGTGACGTTCGAGCCATCCGGCCATCGGGCCACTACCGTCATGGTGCCGGAGAACAGGACAGGCTCCCGGTTCTCGAGCGTTATCTCATAGGTGACCTGTTCACCGTCACCCGCCCGTGCCGTTGCCAGACCGTCGATGTCGAGGAAGACCGCCTCCTTGATATGGACTATGGGTCTGCGCACCTCAAGGTAGGCCTGGGGGTACCCTAGCCGCACCCGGGCCCGTTCCTGAACGCACCAGGTAGTCATGGCCCGTCCCTCGCACCGGCCGGGATCGAACCCCTGCTCGTCCAGTACGGTCTCTGCGAGCGTTCGGCCACCGCCGTCGCTCAGGCGTACTCCGAGATGTAGCACCCATCCCAGGTGGTCATCGATTAGCGACAGGGGTTTGGTGAGCACCTCGAGGTCCGTGACGGTGCCTCCGCCCTCGGTGACCGTCCCACCGATCTCCCCGCAGGCCTTTCTGAACCGTTCGAACACGATCTCGGGGTAGTGGGGGCCCATCCCCCGGCGCCGGCAATAGTAGTCGGTGTTGTCCCAGGTCGTCCCCGGCCCGTACCACTTCTCGCATGAGCCCATCATTGCCTCGAACACCGTAGCGCCCGCTTTCCTGTTCTTGATGGCGTCGTCCATGGCAGCCATGCCGCGGTTATAGCCGAAGAGCACGAAGGTGAGCGCCTCCTCCTCGGCAGCGCCCCGGAGCACGGCGCGGTCCAGTCGGTCGCGCAGGTGCTGTGTCCCGAGGTTGATACCGAGCTCCGCGTCGCCCTTGCACGCGCAATAGAGCGGCGAATCCTTCTCCACCCGGCATGGATGATCGACCTGCATGATGCCCCCGCAGTTCACGTCGGGATTGCACGAGGACTCCTGCATCATAAGGGCCATGACCATCAGCGGATCGATGCGCCCCTGGAGTTCGAACGTCTCGAGCTCCCGCTCTACAAAAGACCGGTAGGGGGCACATCTTCCCAGACCGCTCTTCTCGATCCTAGCAAGGTCGCCGCCCTCGCACCGGAGCGCGGTCGCTCCTGGCCGCTCCACCATGAGCGCGTTCCTTGTCCCCATCAGCTCCTGGTTGTCGCCGATGATCGTGTAGGCCTCCACAAGCACGGGGAACAAGCGGGTCGAGAAGCGTACCCTGCCCGAGACGTCCATGCCTGGATGTCCTGCTGTCACCTCGGCACCCTCGGCGGTCTCTATGAACGCGGCGTGCGTGACCGAAACGTCACCCATCTCTACTATGTGAACCAGCGGACCTTCACCAATTGCTACTGTCGTTGTGTCGGGGCCAACGACCTCCACACGGACCTGAACCGTCTTGTTCGCCAGTGACGGCTCGAGCGTCATCGGATCGGACAGATAGGCGATACCCTTGCCCGGTGTAAGACCGGGGACCGATAGCTCGCGGAGTGTCCTGACCTCCTCTTCGCACGCGCACCCGCACGCATAGTCCTCAGGGCAGGTCGGACAATCACAATTGCCGATGATGCGCATCTGGACGATGGCCCGGCCAGCGAAGGTGTAGTTGCCCGTGTTGTTCACCCTGGCATGGACCCGGACTGTCTCGTTGACGAGGAATGTCCGGGCGGGCGTCGTCCCACGTATGAGCGCCACCTCGGATACGGTGACGTCAGGGGCCAGTGCTTTACAGAGCCGGACGCACTCGTGCTCGTCCCCGCCCGAGGCCGTGCAGTTCTCGATGCAGGTGACGGTGCTGTTGGGCGGCTCACAGGCGACCTCGCACGACCGGCGTGCGGCCTCGTCTTCCAGGAACCGCTCGCGACAAACGTCCATACATCCGGGGGACTTCCCGCACCCAACGAGGCAGGAGCGGACCCATCCGTTCCGCTCTTCCCCTGATACGGCGAGCTCATCGCCGTCGCGCAGGCACTGTTCCTCACAGGTCACGTCCACCTCGCCACATCTGCTGATGCATGTCTCGGCGTTGGTAGAGCCTGCTCCGAACTTGATGACACAGCCCTCCTCGCATGTGACGTTCGCCGAGCCGTCGCCCCAGCCGACGCAGGCCTCGAGACAGGGCCTCAGGAGCACGGGGTCCGTCCGCTCCTTGGCGCATGTGTCCTCGCAGTCGAGGTCGCCCCCGCAGCCCCGCATGCAGGCTAGTGCCGCCGTGACGTCATCGTCGTTGTCCCGAAGGCACGCCTGCTTGCACTCCAAGGTCTTGTTATCTGCTTCATCGGACGGGGGTGATGGCCCGTCGGGTGTTGGTGACGGTCCGGTCCCGTCGTCGGGGATGGTACAGTTGCGGACGCACCGGCGGGCTGCACGGGTGTCGTTAGCGTGGACCTTCAGGCACTCCTCCTCACAGGTGAGGTTCAGCCGCTCCTTGCATTCATCCTTCCCGACCGGGCTCTCCTTGAGCCCGTCGAGGCAGCATAGTCCCGTCGGCGAGCTCTTACTATCGCACACGTCGAATGTGGCTCTCGCCGCCTCTGCCGGGCTCTGGCACACAGCATGGTCGGCATCAGAACCGGTAGCGCCCTCGCGCAGCACGAGCACACCCTCGTCCTCATTCTCCTCCCGCGAAGAGCCGGACCTCTCCACTGCACAGCACTCCCTGGCGAGCGCCAGGTCGTCCTCACCCGGGCCAGGTGTGCAGCCGAGGTCGATGATATGTCGGCCGCTCGCGGTGCGGCACACGCACAGGCTGAGCTCAGGGTGGCAGTGCGAGTCCCGTGAACCGAAGCATAGGGCACAGCCCTCCGAGCACTGACCGGGTGCCGGTTCCCCACTCCCATCGTCGGTGCCTTCCGGACCGTCCGGAGGGTCCGTCGTGGCGTACCTGAAGCACTCCCGGGCGTCTATGAAGAGCTTCGCTGTGTCAAGACCGGCCAAGGCCTGCAAGGCCTCCAGATGTGTTGTCGACCATCGATCACTGTTGCCCATTGCTACGTTGGCACCGGCCTCGAGCGCGGACTCGCACCTGCCCAGGGTACCCCCGCATCCCACTCCGGGTGCCTTGGACTCGATGGCCGATGTGTCCACGGGATACCTTCCCGCCGTCCGGGCGTACCGACCACAGAACGTGGCCCATTCGTCACCGCCGCGGTATCGCACGACCGCGCGCTTAATCTCCTCCCCGGCAGCAGTGCTGGCCTCGGACCGGAGCCCGGTCCCCTCTGTGGGTGTGTAAGGTGCGGAGGCGTCATGCCACGAACCAGGAGCCCCAGCCCCACCGGAGCCCGGTGCGGGCGCAGCCCCTCCCACGTCCCGGAACAGGGGGCCGCCAGCAAGGGTGACGATCCTTGTGAGATCGTGCTGGAACGCTGTTACGGACGCACCATCCCAGCCTTCTCCCGAGAGCGCGTCCATCATACGCTCCACCTGGCCCTCCGTCCCGTCGGGAGCCACGCCGTTGCGGAGCGATCCACGCACGCCCTGGGCCATGGACCTCAGCTCGCGGGCAGCAGTGCCCAGGTTGGTAACGAGCTCCTCCAGCTTCTCCCTGACGGCGGTCACTCGGTCCCGCGTGACGCACGGGTCCAGCGTCTTTCCGGTGATGACGTCGGAACCGTCCACAGTGCACGCGTCCTTGAGGTCAGCGAAGACGCGCTGGCACATGGCAAGGGACGTTGGCAGGGTCACCACCGTACGGGAGCTGGCCGTCACCACGGAGGCCCGTACGATCTTGCACGCGCTGCACGAGGATGGACAGGTCGCTCCTTCCTTGATGCAGCAGGGATCGCCCTTCTCTGGATCGGCGGTGCACGTGTAGCCCCCACTGAGGCCTGTCGCTGCTCCGGCCCGGATTATGTCGCCGCAGGAACCACGGGTGTCGCACCGCTCGCCGGACGACGCGGTGCCCACTTCACAGGCCACGGCATAGGCACAGGGGATGGCCACGCAAAGAGGACAGCGTAAGGCTGCCGCCACATGGACGCTCGAGCGGACGCGCTCAGGCACGGGTAGCGGATCCATGATCGGTTCCGGTGCGGGGAGCGGTGTGGGCTTTGGCGTAGGTGACGCTCCGGAGGCAGGCGTGGGCGTTGCGGTCGGTACCGGCGTGGGTGTGGCCAAGGCCACACAATTGTAAGGGTATGACTTGGATGTGTCGCACCGGAAGCCTTCGAAGCAGTGGAGCCCACAGCATCGGGCGCCGTCCGCGTTCCCGCATTGCGCCTTGCACTCGTCGAGTGTCTTCTTGGTGTAGCGGTGGTACCGGTCCGCCCGTTCGAACGCCGCCTGGACCTGGACGCAGTCCTTGTCCAGGAACTGACCGGTACTTGTATACACGTTCCATCGCTCCTCGACGATCTTGTTCGTTGCCTTGTCGAAGGTCTGGTCGAGGCAGCATGCAGGATACCCCTCGCCGGCTACACCTGCCCCTGTTCGATCGGTTGCGGGCGAGCTCGCCGAGCCCCAGTAGTACTCGTGGATGTCCTCGGGCTTCATGAAGAGGCCCGGCCCCTGGCTGCGGTGGACGATGATCCCGAAATGGAGGTGGGGGACCTTGTTCCCGATACCGGTCGTACCGAGCCGCTCGCCACGGCGGATAGGCCGTTCCTCGCCGCGGTCCTTCACCTTGAAGGCCAAGCTTGCGAGGTGCGTGTACCATACGAAATAGTAGGTCTTGCCTTTGAAGGTGACCGGTTTATCGAGCCTGATGAGGATACTGTTGGGCGTGTCCGGTGGTCGGTTCCAGGGCGTGTGTCCCTCCTCGCTATAGATGATGGCCCCGTCCGCCACCGCCTGGATGGGTGTGCCTGTCGAGACATGGGCGTCCATCCCCGTGTCCGAAGCATAGCTCTTGTCCTGGTCCTGCTTCATCCCCGGGATGGGGAGGAGGAGCTTATCACCCGCCTGCTCCGTTGACGGGGGCAGCGGTGTCGGCCCCTCGGTCACGCCAGCTCCCTCTGGTAAGCATTCCTTGAGCGCCCGGGGCTCACACCACCGCTCGGCGGCCCTGTGGCAGAGGGACGGACCGAGCGTCGTGTTCGCTGCGACCGCGGCCGCGGTGAGCCCCTCGCCCGTGAGGGCAGGATCGCACGGACCGAAACCGAGCCCTTTCACGCTTCCGAGGGCCTTCGAGCACATATCGCACTGCTGGCGCAGCCCATCCTCCACTACGACCAGATTAGCGGCGATGGCGGTGTAATGGACGGCGAGCGCCTCATAGGTGGCCGCCATGGCATCGAGATAGTCCGCCATGTTGTCGTACGTCTGACCCGTGCACGGTACCTCCGGTGCACCGAGCTGGACGGGACTGGATGGAGGTGCTGTCATGGAGCCTATATCGAGCCCCCGGATATCGTCGGGCGACACTCCGCCGGCGCCGTCGGGGGGATCGTGAGGGATTCCCTGGTTGTACCCATCAGCGATGGCCAGACGGTGACGGGCGGGAGGACGGGGCGTGGGTGTGGGCGTTGGCTTCGGAGTAGGTGTGGGGGTCGGCTTGGGTGTGGGTTCAGGAGGGGGTTTGGGTGTTGGGGCCGGTGTGGGCGTTGGCTTCGGGCAAGCCCTGAGGCTGCGTCCGATCATACCCCGGAACCCCCCCTCAGCGAGGACCGTGTCGTCGTCGACCTCCATCTCCTTCCCACGGAAGTCGTTGTAGATGATGACATCATCGTCACCATCCTCGCCGTGCATCGTTCTCCAGAGGACACGGGCGCCCGCCTCGAAATCAGTGTACCGCAGCGCTCGGGTTATGCGCTTGTAGATGTCGCACATGTCGCTTTCCTTGCGCCGGACGAAGCTGCTGCCCACGTCGTTGTAGCTGCTCGAGAGGCCCTTGCCCTTCACCTCCCAGTGACCGTTGTTATAACGGTACCAGAGGTTCGTGCACCACATGCTCCCGTCGCGGTACTCGACCTGCTGGGATACTCCGCGGAAGTCCTGGCCCCGACGGCATCCGGCCTGGACGGGAGTGAGCAGTAGAAGTATAACTAGGAGAGCAAGGCTCAATCGTTGACTCGCCAGACCATCCCCGCTCACCCCAGCCCCACCAAGGATAGATTATAGCAGTGTACCTATATACACTTTTCCGGCGGGCGCGAGAGGGTTTGTTTTTTAAATAATCAAGGCAATTTCCAACATGACGAAAATGGCACGAAGGACGAGCATGTCCAAGGTCTATTCCATCACGGCTGTAGGATTCATCCTCCTTGCCGCCCTCATCGCCTCAGCGTACGTGCCCCGCGGACCGTACACGGTGGACACGTTCCTCCATGACCTGCGTGTCAGTAACTTGATCATGGGGATTGTGGCCGCCATGACCCTCCTGGCCGTCACTGCCCTGGGCATGTCCTCCATGATCAACGTGTTCGAGCTCACCCAGGACCACGTCGTCGAGACCTCCGACGCCATCGTGGAGAAGCTCGACGAGTGGAAGGACAACATCGAGGGGCTCTAGAGGCCCCGCCGCCGTATCGACTTTCAGTCAATCCTTTTTTTCTTAGTTTGACCGTTATGAGAAAGGTTCAGAGGGCGCACCCCACAGGGCACGCCCCCCTATGGACCAGGCAGGATTCGAACCCGCGATCTGAGGCTCCGGAGGCCCCCATGCTATCCAGGCTACACCACTGGTCCTCGTCGGTCGGTCACTTCCTGTACCAACTGTCAAAAAGGTTTCGGTCGGGCGATGTGGCTCGATAGGTTTAAGAACTATCCACCTAGTAATCGTAATAAGGCATAGCTTTAGTTTTGAAAAGTGAAAGGTGATGAGTGAGATGGTACGGCAAGGGCGCACGACGCACGGACGAGGATGGACGACACCGGGGGTGACGGTCTTTCTTCTGGCCATGGTAGCACTGCTGTCCGCCCCTGCCCTTGCTGCATCCCAAGCGTGCGCGACGGAGACCACCTCGGTCACCTATGACAGATCCTGGGATACCATCGAGGTCTACACCTACGCCCCCAACAACCCAAACGACTGCTCGGTCACCGACCATACTAACTGGGGAACGGTGGCCGACTCCAGCATGTCGGCCCCCTACTCCAGCACGGTGCTCACCCGGGTTTGACAGTTCGTTCTTGAAAGGCTCGTTTTGATAAACGAAGATGA
>CAZFHY010000018.1:0-88802 GCA_964519305.1 Candidatus Undinarchaeota archaeon | reverse complement strand
TCGAGGACGTCCGCGAGGCCTTCGACAAGCTCCTTGAGAAGTTCAAGGAGATCGGTGAGATCTAGTAAGTCCATAACCGGTCGCAGGACATCTGAAGCATCCACCCTAGTCCTAGTAATATCCAGGGCTTCCTATGAACGAGCATTTCATAGTCCGGCAGGTCACGTCGGACGCTGACCGGCCATGACGGGTCCTGCGTGTTTCAGCGTTTTTCAATAACCTTTTCAAGATTAGCCCTAATGCCCGATACCAAGGGGGATCCGATGCCTTCGAAGAAGAACAAGGACACGTCCAGCTCCCAGTTCACACCCGGGAGCGTTCTGTTACAGCTCCACGAGGAGATCTGCGGGAGCATCAACGATATGGTAGTGTTCATCGACCGGACTGGCACAATCATCGATGTGAATCCGAGTGTAGAAGAGTTGCTCGGTTACACGCAGAAAGAGGTCATCGGCCGGAACGTGCTCAAGGTCGGAGTACTGAGTGCCAGGGGTATCCCACACGTCGCAGGACTGATCAAGAGCGCCATCCAGAACGGGAAGGAGACTCCCCTGACAAACCTCGAGCTCATCCGCAAGGACGGTACCACCGTTCATGTAGAAGCGAGCAACCATCTGGTTAGGGAAGATGGAAAGGTCATCGGCGCGGTGGGCATACTCCGGGACATCACCGAACGTAGGAATGCCGAAGCGGCCTTACGAGAGAGCGAAGAGCGGTTCCGTCTGTTCTTCGAGAACGAGCCCGAGTACTGCTACATGATCTCTCCCGACGGCCGGATACTTGATGTGAACAAGGCCGCTCTCGCCACACTCGGTTTCCAAAAGAGCGAGCTCGTTGGGAAACCTGTCCAGACCATCTATGCTCCCGAATCACTTCCGAGGATGAAGCAGCTCTTTGGGAAATGGAAGAGGACAGGAAAGCTCCGTGACGAGGAGATGACGATAATCACGAAGAAGGGCCGGAAGCGGACCATCATCCTGAGCGCCGACGTCGTCCGGAACAAGGACGGGGACGTGCTCCATTCCATCTCGGTCCAGCGTGACATCACCGAGCGAAAGAAGGCCGAACAGGAACTGGAGCACAACCGGGACCACCTCCAGCAGCTTGTGGACGAGCGCGTTGCCGATCTGCAGGCCAAGACCATAGAACTGGAGCGGGAAGTGGCCGAGCGCAAGCGGGCAGAGGCCCTCTCCCTCATCCAGCGCGACCTCGGCCGGTCACTGAGCGCTGTCTCGAACATCCAGGACGCGGCCGTCCTGTGTCTGGACGCTGCGATGCGTGCTTCCAAGATGGACGCGGGCGGGCTCTACCTTATTGACAGTAAGACCGGGGGGCTCGACCTCGTGTACAGCACGGGCCTGGGGCGGGCTTTCGTTTCCTCCGCGAAACACTACGGATCCGACACCCCACAGACGGGATTGATCAAGGAGGGACGGCCGGTCCATACATCATACGGGGAGCTGGACCTGTCTGTCGGGGACATACGGAAACGAGAAGGGCTCAAGGCCATCTCCATCCTCCCTATCCTCCACGAGGGCGATGTAATCGCCTGCATGAACATGGCCTCACATTCCAATAAGACCATTCCGCTCTCAGCGCGGACCGCTTTGGAGTCCATCGCTACCCAGATGGGCGACGTCATCGCACGTCTAGAGGCGGAGCAAGAACTGCTCCGTGAAAGGGACAGGGCACAGCTCTACCTAGACATCGCTGGCGTCATAATCGTGGCCCTTGACCAGGACGGTAAGGTCAACCTCATCAATCGAAAGGGATGCGAGATCCTTGGTTATCAACGGGAGGAGATCGTCGGTAAGAACTGGTTCGTCACGGTCATACCGGACCGCATGCGTGAAGTCACGAGCACGGTGTTCCAGCGGCTCGTAGATGGGAAGATCGATGGAATAGAGAGCTACGAGAATCCCATCGTTACGAAGAAGGGGGATGAGCGCATCATCCGGTGGTACAATACGCTCCTCCGGGACAAAGACGGCGTCATCATCGGCACGCTCAGTTCCGGGGAGGACATCACTGAGCGCAAGGCCGAGGATGAGCGGATGAAGCGTCAGCTCATGCGCTATACACTTGAAGAAGGTCGCCTCTATCTCGTTCAGGAGGAAGCGCCCCTTCTTTGCATCGAGGCGTTCAGTGATGCGCTGCGCGCAGGCTACCGCGGTATCGCGGTCTCACGCACTCCCGAGGCAGAGTTCCGGGAGACTGTCCCCGGTGAGTACACATTCCACTGGCTCGCCGAGCGGTCGGGTGAGCATGGGATGGTCCCGCGGGGTGAGAATATCGAACATATGGTCGAGATCCTGCCCCAACACAGTATCGTGCTCATCGACCGGCTCGACTACCTCGTTCTCAAGAACGGATTCGATGAAACGCTCACTCTCCTGGAGCGGTTGCGGGAACTCACCTACCTCGGCGGCCATATCACAATCACGTCCCTGGATCCCTCCACGACAGGTCAACGGGAGCTCAGGTTCCTTGAGAAGGAGGGTCTCGAGATCAGCACCCGTCTCAGATCAACACTCCCCGAGGACCTTCTAGAGCTAGTAAGGTTCGTGTACAAACAGAACAGGCTAGGGCTAAAACCATCGAACACAGAACTCGGCAACGAGCTCGGCATCAGTCAACCGACCGTGCGCAAGCGGGTCAACCAGCTCGTGAGGGCCGGCCATCTTGTCCAGCGGGACAAGGGCAGGAACAAGGTCGTGGAATTGAGCGAGCGTGGATGGCAGCTCCTTGAAGGGAGTTCATCGTAACAACGTTAAGTTTTCAATGTTTTTCAGGATTCTTTTCATAATGGTTATCTTTAGAAAAAGCCATTATATCTCGTAAAGGAGTGGTACTCTCGGTAATGCGGGGGTGGCAGCGAGGCGAGAATTGGCGGCAATCGTGTGATGCTTTTTGGATTTCCTTCCCCCCGGGGTCCGGCTTTGCCGGACCCCACTACCTTTTTTCTTTCTTGATCGGTAAGGCAGGGGATTGCTGAACCGGCGCGAACCGGAATCCAAGCCGGTCCTTCACGACAGGTAGTGTGCTGGCGATCTCTTCGAGGTCCTCGCCAGCTATATCCACCAGGCAGTATCTAAAGGTATGTGGGTCCTGCCGGTAGTCCGAAAGACGCGTTCCCGTTGCCACCACGGGAAAGACGCGCACATTGGAGCGCTCCGCCTCGATGTCCGCCACGTCCTCTGATGAGGGTACATCGAGCACCCATTGGTCCTCACGGGTGCGGAGGACGCATGAGCTCGCTATAGAAAATGGGCCGGCCCCTTCCGTGGCCACTCCTTCCGTATCCCGCCCCACGGCGATGTCGCACATGATACGGAGAGGGCTTATTCCACGCACCCACTCGATGAGGGGGACGAACTGGAACGATAGCCGGGTATTGAGCTCGATGATCTTGATCCCACCCGTTTCCTCGTCCACCATGAGCTCCATGTTGAACAGGGTGTCATCCAAGCCTATGTGACCCACCACTCGCCGGACGACATCGGTGATCCGTGAGTCAATCTCCGGGCCGAACCGATGGGGGAAGTCGAAACGGGAGAAGCTGATCGTCCCCGGGACGAACACAGATAGGGTCGTCCCCAGAAGGACGACCCGTCCCCCCTGCACATAGCCGTCCACAGTGACCTGTGTCCCAGTGACCACGCGCTCACATAACAGTTCATTATGAAGGGGTGCCCACGGATGGTCGATGTAGCCGAGCTCGATGACCTCGGCAGTGAGCCGGTTGCCCGAAGGAACGATATCGTGCCCCTCGCGTATGATCCGCCTGAGCTCGCTCGTATCCTCGGCCTGATGGGAGTAGAAGGATAGCGCCGAGGTCACCGGCTTGACGAAGAGCGGGAACCGCACGCCCGGGACCTCGCCGGCGAGCCAGTCGCGCGCCAGGAAGAAGTCCGGTGTGGCCTCAGGAGCGCACTCACGTTGGAGATTCCGTTGCAGGAGCTTGTTCTGGCAGGCGAACACCGCGTCAGGAGTGGGTCCAGCCAGGCCCGCCTTACTTGCGATGACGGACGCCACGAACGCCAGGTCCTCGGTCGTGGCCGCGATACCGTCGACCTGAAGCTGCCCCGACCGTATCTTCTGTGCGACCCGCTCGACGTAGGCCCCCACACCATCGCGCTCAACTGCTGACTTCGGATCGATGATCACGTCATAGGTGTCATCATGCTCGAAGAAATCCCTAAGGAGACGCACCTGGCTGTCGAAACAGAGCACGAGTACAGTGGGCATGGTGCTCAGGACCAGAGGACCGTCTAGCTTTATAGGGATGACGCCCGGCCGCCCGGACCCAAAATGGATACGATATTCGTACCTTCGGAGGGACAACGAAAGGGAAAGTTTATAAGTCGACAACCGGGCCAGAGACGGCTACCCTCCCTATCAACTAGGGAAGGTGGGGTACTGACGATGTACGGAGAAATCAGCGAGGATATCACTATCCCTGTCGGTGAGACTCTCAAAATCTATGACGAGAACACCGGTAGGGCACGAGAGTTGAAGATCGAGGGTATCGACAACGGGTCCAACGAGGTGCACGCAAAGTACCTGGACACCGGAGAAGAGGTCGACCTCAATCTTGGGACACCGGACGAGGTCAACATCGACGATTACAAGATCACCAAGGAGCCGTACTACCTGCCGGTCAACGCATACCACAAGGTAGTGGACGGAAACCAGGTCGATGTGAACGAGCTCGACGTGCTCATGGACGCATATGCGTCCAAGAAGCCAATGATGCTCAAGGGACCTACCGGGTGCGGCAAGACACGTCTTATCGAGCACTTCTGTTACAAGACGGGTCAGCCCATGTTCTATGCTATCGGGAATGAGGACCTGTCGTCCAACGACCTCATCGGTCGCTACATCGTAAAGGGCGATGAGATCAAGTGGCAGGATGGTCCGCTGACCCTGGCCGCGCGACACGGTGGCGTGTTCTACCTGGACGAGATCGCCGAGGCGCGCAAGGACGTGCTCTCTAAGGTCAACGAGGCCACCGACCACCAGCGCAAGATCACCCTGGAGAAGAAAGGTGGAGAGATCGTGCACGCCGCTGACGACTTCTACTTCGTCTCAGCTTACAATCCCGGCTACCAGCGCACCCAGCTAAAACCCTCGCTACAGCAGCGCTTCATGGCCGTAGACATCGACTATGCTCGCGATATGAAGTCACCTCAGGCCGAGCTCGAGACCCAGATCGTCGCCCACGAAGGCAACGTTGACATGAAGGAGTCCCAGATGCTCGTCGAGATCGGTGTGTTCACACGCAAGATGAAGGAGCTGAAAGAGGGGGCTGGTACCCGCACCCTCATCGCTACGGCCGAACTCATGGACCAGGGCTACACCTTCCACGACGCGTGCCAGATGGGCATCGTCAGCGTCATCACGGAGCCGCTGCCCGACTACACCGACGTGCGCGAGGCGATCATGCGGCAAGTGGACGTCATCGAAGGGCAGTACAACCGCGGCGAGGTCGCCCAGGAAGAGCTGGCCGAAGAGATGGTCGCTCAGACCCAGTAAGGAACCGAGCACGACACAGGTCTGACGATGGATACCTCCGCCACCACCACGGAACCGCTCGCACGCCCCGACCTCTCCGAATTGGGGCTCTCCGACGAACAGCTCACCAAATGGAACGCTGTCGCGGACAAGCTCGAGCGGCTCAACCGGTGGAACGCGGAGAAGTTCATCGACAAGACCAAGGACGTGTTCACCCACTTCGACGACAGCGAGGCACGGGACAAGCTCCTTGAGTTCATGGAGAAGCCTGACTACAGCTACCAGGTCTCGAACTTCACTGATATGTGGACGAAGTTCGCCGAGCGGGGTGAACAGCTCGCACCCGCCCACCGCGAGCTCGCGTCCTTCATCTCCACCGTGGACAAGTCCGATGTATCGACGATGGCCAAATCCATCGACTCGTTCGTGGACAAGGTGGACCCTGACTCGTACGTCACAGTCTTCGGTCGGGCCGCGGAGCTCGCTGCCGACAAGCCAGCTGATGGTAAGTCCTACTTCACAAACGCTGACGACCTGTTCAGCAACCTCAGCGATGAGCAGAACGACAGGATCTACGCCATGGGCAAGGATTACGATGATGGCTCGTTCAAGCTTGCTCGCAGCCAGTTCTTCACCAAGGCCGCCAATACATTCAAGCGCCTCGACGAGGACGTGCGTGAGCACGTCATCGAGGGCATGGAGTCTTACTACCAGGACAGCAAGCCGCTGGCCTACTCCTTCATGAACGCTTCCGGCGATGTCCGGAGCGTGGTCGAGGAGGCCGCGACCGTCGCTGCCTGGGAGGAGACCGCTGACTCGTTCTCCGACCCGGAGGTGCGAAAGCGATACTTCGACGACTCGTACTCCGTGCTCAGGCAGGTCAAGGACCGCGATAAGGTCCTTGGTATCGTCAAGGACGTGGCCCAGCAGAACGAGGCCATGGGCGCTGCTACCTACAAGGCCGGCCAATATATAGAGGAGGCCAAGGCATCTACCCTCAACGCCTGGGCAGAGGTCGGGGCATCATACTACGACCCGGCGAAGTTCGTAGACAAGACCAAGACGTCCCTGAGCGACGCCAACGCCAAGACGATCACCCAGATCGGCGAGATGGCCAACCGCATCGCAGAGAAGGACACCGACGTCGCCGACCGTGTGCTCGACAGGACGCAGACCTTTGTCCGCTCCTACGACGGGCACAAGCGGGGTAAGCTCTTCCGCATGGTCGATCATGCCGTGGAGGAGGGCGAGGGTGATGCCGCAAAGGAGGTCCTCTCAAGCCACGACTACTTCAAGGACCGCTCCCTCAAGGACGTGCGGAAGTGGATCGCCGTTGGCAAGGGACTGGACGACCAGCTCAAGCCCAAGTACTTCGACCGGACCAAGGAGCTCATCGATCAGCTCGGTCAACCATTCATGTTCGACTGGGTGAAGACCGCCAACACTTACGCTGGCGATCCTGCAGCCCTAAAGTTCTTCGACAACTCCAAGAAGGTGCTACCGACCCTCGAGGGCAAGAGCACCACCAAGGCCTTCGAGCTCACCCGTGAGCTCGCGGAGACGGACAAGCTCGCTTCAGCCGAGTTCTTCAACCAGCTGCAGGAGCAGTACGATCCCGAGCAGGGCTACGAGAAACTCGAGGCCTGGGCGGCCTTCGGCAAGGAGCTCATGGACAAGCGCCTCGCAGGTGACAGCTATGTCGGCGAGCGCTACTTCGCCCACACCGGTGGGATCACCAACCTCCTCAGACCCGACGCGTTCGAGGTCTGGAAGGATATCGCTCTCAGGCTCACCACGGACGATGCCCGTAAGGCCGTCCTCTACAAAACCCGTGACGAGCTCGCTGCTCTCGAACAGGAGGGACAGGACAAGTACCTCCACGCCGTGGATGGTATCAGCAGGAAGGCTAACGAGAAGCTCGTAGAGACGGTTGTTACCAAGGCCGCTACTTTCACCCCCTTCCTCGAAAAGGAAGAGCTCGACACCCTCAACACTCTCGCCTACAAGCTCAACGAGGTCTCCAGCAAGGACGAGTACGCGCCTTACCACATGGATGCCAAGCTCCTGGAGAAGGTGACCGACAAGGGGCGCCTGTTCGAGATGGCCACCATGGCCACCGAGAAGAAGCGTGCCAGCTTCGCACGAGCTATCCTTGAGAACGGTCGCGCTCTGGAGAAACTGAACGACCGCACGCTCAAGCAGTTCGTCCGCGAGGGTACCACCATCAACGACGACGACTTCTCCAGCACCGGCTCCGGGTATGGTTACTACTCCTACTCGAACGCCATCGACGTCGCTACCTACGGCGCCTTCGTGCGTTCGATCCCCTTCCTCGCCGAGATGTCGGCGCCCGACTACCTCACCTGGAAGGGCGAGCTGGACAGTTCCACCTCCAGGAGCACCAAGGAGGACCTTCTCAAGAACACCGAGACGTTCTTCCGCTCTGTCAAGCCCGAGGACCGTGACCGGTTCTTCGACTACCATGCCACCATCTTCGAGCGCAACAAGTCAGCGGCCATCGACGACCTCAAGGAGCTCGGGCGCCTCTCCAAGTTCCCAGATATGATCAAGGACTTCGTGCTGGGACTGGGCGAGAAGCTCTCCGAGGACTACAGCTCGGAGATGCGCAACTACCTCAACAACACGATCACTTCCATGGAGTCCGTCAAGGACCCCCAGCAGCTCGCTGCGGTCTACCAGGCCGAGCAGAAGGTGGAGGCTGTCGACACGAAGCTCGCCAAGGCCTTCATCGAGAACTTCGGGGTAATCCTCAAGGAGTTCGACGGCCGTGTCCTCCAGGACTGGGCCGAGAAGGGCCTGGACGTCTACAAGGAGCAGGGCGTATCGGCCGCTGAGAAGTTCTTCAAGCTCGGGCTCACCCGCGGCTTCATGGACGATCTCAAGGAGAAGTACCACTACGTGGCCTTCGAGGACATCCAGGGTCCTGCGGGCAAGTGGGTGGGCGGCATCCTCGAGAAGCCCGTGGGCGTTGACATCGTCAAGGGCAGCGCTATCGCCTATACCGATAACAAGACCATCTTCATCCCCAAGCGTGTGGACAAGTACACGGACAACGACCAGAACCGCATGCTCTACTGGGGCCTCATGGACCACGAGATGTCCCACATCAAGTACGACTCCTTTGCAGTCGAGATCAAGGAAGCCGTGAAGGAGTACGAGAAGCAGGGCCTGGCCAAGCACATCTGGAACATGCTCGAGGACGGTCGTATCGAACACAACCTCCGCGACGAGTACGGAGGCCTCATAGCCGAGGAGCTGGACCTCACCAACGCAGCGTACATCATGAAGCCGCTCGAGGGACCTGAAGCGATGGACCCGGGGCAGCAGTTCATGTCCGCGCTCCTCCAGAAGGTCAAGATGGGCACGACCATCACCCCGATCGATCCCCAGTACCAGGCACCCTTCGACGAGTGCTACGACATCTACAAGACCGAGGCCGAGCCCAGCGACGTGTACGGCACCTGGGGTGCCACGCGCAAGGTCTACGACATAGTCACAAACCTATTCCCTCAGCTCACCGAGCCTCAGGACCAGCAGCCGGGAGACGACGTGGGCGACCACGGCGGCGACGGCGAGCCACAGGAGGGCGAGGGCGGAGGACAATCCGGCGACGGCGAGCCACAGGATGGCCAGGGCGGCGGCGGAGAGTCCGGAGACGACGAGGGCGACGACCAGAACGGCGGCGGCGGTGGCGACGGCGACGACCAGGGCGATGACCAGCAGGACGGCGACGGTGACGACCAGCAGCAGGGCGGCGGCGGTCAGCCGCAGGGCGGCAGCGATGCGCCCCCCGATCCCGACCAGGGCGGTGGCGGCGACCCGACGGACCGCAACGAGGTCATCGAGGAGTTCAAGTACGACGAGTGGGATTCCACCCTCAACGACTACCTCTATGAGTTCTGCACCGTAAAAGAGATCATCCGCGAGAAGGCCTCCACCGAGTTCTATCAGACCACCATCAGGGACATGGACTCTATCAGGCGCCAGATCATCGACACCATGTCCGAGCTCAAGCCGGCCCACCTCGAGAAGGAGCGCCGTCTCCCCGAGGGATCCGACGTGGACATGGACGCCTACACCGACGCGTGGGGCGACAAGCGGGCCACGGGCCACGGCATGGACGACAAGATCTTCGAGGAGTCGAGGAAGCAGGGCCGCGACGTGGCCGTGTGCATCCTTGTCGACCAGAGCGGTTCCACCTACGGCAACATCATCAAGAAGTCGAAGGAATCCATGATACTCATGAGCGAGGCGCTCGAGAACCTCGGAGACCAGTTCTCCATCTACGGGTTCGACACCTCGGGCAAGGACGACGTCCGCGTCTACCGCGTCAAGTCCTTCGACGAGGAGTACAACGGGATCACCCACGGACGCATCGAGGGCATGCAGCCCGGTTCGATGACCAAGATGGGCCCCGCCATGCGCCACGCCATGGCCCAGCTCGACCAGACCGACGCCCGCACCAAGATATTCCTCTACCTCACCGACGGCGAGCCCAACGACTACAGCGACTCGCCCAACAAGCAGGGCAAGGATTACGTGTTCAACGACATCCGCAAGGCCATCGAGGAGGGCCACAACATGGGCATCCAGTCCTACGCCATGGCAATCGACAGCCGTGGCGGCGAGTACCTGGAGACCATGTTCGGGCACGGTAACTACTGCGTGCTCGACAACGTGGACAATCTCCCCGAAAGGCTCTCGGACTTCTACTCCGAGATCTCGGAGACGACGTGATCGTCGGACATTAAGTCGTTTGCATTAGCACTCTCAGCAGAAAGCGCTATCCACGTTAGTTAGATAGAAAAAAAAAGGTGTGAATGGGCGCCCCTTAGCGCTCAGGGACGCCCTTCACAATCCGTATCGGCCGTAGCCTTTACTCGTGCAGAGGGCCGAAGCCGATGGGCGAGATGTCGCCCTGTTCCTCCCACTCGAGGTGGATGCGGGATGCCCTGGTGTTTTCCTCGTCGAGCATGCTCTGGCGAACGAAACCCTCGAAGGTGGTCTCGTTCCTGTCGGCCAGGAAGGCCTCGTACGCGCTCACGACCTCGTCGGTGAACTGCCCCTCGACCGTGTATGCGGTGATGGAGGGAACGCCCTCGTCCGGTCCGACCATGCCTAACGCGTAGTCGCGGATGGGCATGAGGTCCAGGGTGTAGAGCGAGGCCGCGTCGGCCTCGAGGTCCGTGGTGATGTCCACGGTGCCGTTCACGGGACCGCTCATCTTACCGGATGTTTCGTACTTGGCCACCTCAACCTCGTGGCGCATGGTCATCTTGTCGTACTCCCCTGGGATCTCGTCGAGGGCTACTCTGAGCTGCTTGTCCTCGCCACCGGTGGTGTAGGATACGCAGGTGAGCTGCTTGTCAGACGAGTATTCCTTGCACATCCCGGGGATGGTCATGCTGGTCTCGTAAGGGCCTTCGCCGTTCTGGCGTACGCCCATGAGGATCATGCTATCGTCACGGATGATGCCTGTGTATTCGAGCTCCATTGGTTTTCACCTATGGAAAGGGCGCCTCGATGTCCGCATTTTAAAGGTTGTCTTGGGTGCGGATGGACCATCCCGTACCCGGACGGGCGGAGCAGACCACCTCATTTCTCGGGCTGGAATCCGATGCTCGACGCGTCCCCCTGCTCCTCCCACTCGAGGTGGAGTCCGGAGAGGGCGATGCTGCCCCTGTGGAGGTCGAGGGTCTCTATGAGCGTCTCGACGCTCGATGGCGACTGTGTGCGTAGTACATCAGCGTAGGCATCATTGACCTCATCGGGGATCGTGCCCTCTAAGCGCAGCGAGCGCACGGGACCTGTCAGACCATCAGCGTACGGACCGGCGAGCCGCTGGGCGACATACTCATCGTCGCGGGCGAGCTCTATCACAGGGGTCAGGTCCAGCTCCATATGCGTCCCGTCGCCGTAACCTTCAGGAGCTGTCGCTTCCACGTCGAGCGTACCGCGGATCGGGCCAAGGACACGGCCAGACATCTTGTCGTAGGTGTCTGCGGTGACGGACTGTCGCACAGTAGCCTTTTCATAGAAGGGTTCAAGGAACCGGCCGGGGTCCATGGAGATCGTGTGCTTCTCGTCACCGACCGAGTAGCCCACGGCCGTGGCAGGCCTGGCGCTCTCGTACGAATAACCGGCGCCCGGTATGCTCATGCTGGTCTGGTAGGGCCCCTCGCCCACCTGCTTCACCGACATGAGCATCATGTTACTGGTCTGGATGATACCGGTGTACTCGAGCTCCATGGCTATTGACCAAGAACGCGCCTCCGGGAGGCCATTATATAGGTTCCCTTGGGCGGTCAGTGGACGATGGCGAGCAGTTTCTTATGGACCCGGCCGTTGGAGGCGAGGACCGGGCCGTTCCGCGGGTAGTACGCGTTCCCGCCAATATCTGTGACACGGCCGCCCGCCTCCTCCACTAGGAGCTGGGCCGCCGCTGTGTCCCATGGGCTGAGGTTGGTAGTCCAGTAAGCGTCCAGGCGGCCCCGGGCGACGTACGCCATGGCCAGCGCTGCTGAGCCCATCACGCGGACGGACCTGACCGAACGGCCGACACGGGGGAACCTGCTGAACTGGCCGGTCCGTTTCCGAAGGAGAGCGTAGTGTATCTCCGTGGCAACGACACCATCAGCGAGGTTCCTGCACTTCGATACGTGGATAGGCTGGCCATTGAGGCGTGCTCCATCGGTACGTACGGCGGTGAACAGCTCGTCCCGGAACGGGTCTAGGATCGCCCCTGCGACGACCTTGCCTTTGCGAGCGGCCGCTACGGACACACAGCAGAACGGGATACCGTTTACATAGTTAGTAGTACCATCGATCGGATCGATGATCCAGACGGTCCCATCGCAAATCCGCCAGTCGAAGTGCTCCTCCGACTCCTCGCCAAGGACGGCGTGATCAGGGAAGGCCTCGAGCACGTGCCCCACGACACTCTCCTGGCATCTCACGTCCACATCGGACACGAGCTCCTTGAACGAGCTCTTCTCGTGGAACGAGAAATCGCCCTCGAACGAAGAACGCATGATGGATCCTGCGAGACGGGCCGCCTCGGCTGCCGTGTCACATAGCCTGTGGAGTTCCGATACATCGTAGGTCATGATGTTACGTACTTCCCGGCCTGAGAGACCGAGATCGACCATAGACGCACTGCTCTTAAACCTATGCTCGCCGGGAGCGTGCCATGGACATCGTGAAGATGCGCGCCACGCGGACGCCCGTGGAACTGCTCGCCTACGATATCTGGAAGGGAGGCATCGGACTGTCCACACCGATAGAGGGCCAGAGCTGAGGATCGCTCACTGCTGACCAAACACGAATCCGGGAGAAGGTCTTAGATGGAACGGGGTGCCGTGTCAGCGCAAGATAGACTGAACAATTTTTAAAGCTCCTCCCGAATTGTAGTGCGGTGGCAGCAGAGGACGATGTCATGTTCAGGCCTAGCCTTGAGCATGTACTCTGGCTCGCCGTGCTCACTGGGCTTTACATTCTGGGGACACAGAACTACCTCCTCTTCCACAGCCTGACCGAGATGTTCTCCATCGCTGTTGCGGCGGGCATCTTCATGGTCGCCTGGAACACCCGTTCCATATCCGAGAACTCGTTCATGCTCTTACTCGGGACCGCCTACCTCTTCGTCGGTGGTCTGGACATGGTCCACACCCTCGCCTACAAGGGCATGGGCGTGTTCCCTGACGCAGGTGCCAACCTTCCCACCCAGCTGTGGATCGCTGCCCGGTACCTCGAGGCCGTCTCCATATTCGTGGCCGCCCGGTCCATCGGGAGGTCGTCCTACCCACGAGCTCTGTTCGCCGGGTACGCTGTTGTCACCGGCCTTCTGCTAACTTCGATCTTCGTCTGGGGCGTGTTCCCCGACTGTTTCGTGGAAGGACAGGGGCTCACACCCTTCAAGGTCTATTCTGAGTACGTCATCTGCACGGTCCTTATCGGTGCTGTGCTCACGCTCCGGAAACGACGGTTCACGTTTGAGCAGGACGTGTACCGACTCCTCGTTGCGGCCTTACTAGTGACCGTTGCCGAGGAGCTGGCGTTCACCCTGTACTCCGATCCCTACGGCCCTGCCAACCTCGTCGGCCACCTCCTAAAGCTCGTGTCCTTCTACTTAATCTACAAGGCCATCGTCGAGACCGGGCTCCGCAGACCATACGAGCTCCTGTTCCGCGATATGAAGATGAGCGAGGAGCGTTTCAAGGTGATGTTCGACAACGCCCACGACCTCATCAGCATAGCTGACGAGAACGGAAAGGTCACGTGGGCCAACCCCATGTGGGAGCAGGTGCTGGGCTACAAGCCCGAGATGCTCGAGAACCCTGCCGAGCTGATCCATCCAAACGACCAGACGACGGTACGTGACGCGTGGCGCTCCTGGCGCATGGGAGAGAGCGAGATCACTGACCTTGAGTACCGCATCAAGACGCTCCGCGGTAACTATGTCACACTGGAGACGACAGTGCGTAAACTCGAGGTCGGGAGCGAGAGCTACACGTTCACCATCGCCCACGACATCACCGAGCGGACGAAGAGCGAGCAACGGGTGCGTGATTCAGAGGAGAAGTTCCGCACCATCTTCGAGAACTCCAACGACATCGTTCTATTCGTTGATACGAGCGGTCTTGTCGTAGATGTCAACGACCGTCTCAAGGATCTGACGGGATACGATCCCGAGGAGGTCATCGGGAGGAGCTTCCTTAAGCTGGGGGCCCTGAGAGCGACCGACCTGCCCCGACTTGCCACGCTCTTCAAGAAGGCCATCGAGACGGGCGAGCTCGACGAGTTCAATGACGTTGACATAACCTGCAAGGACGGCTCTACCATCACGCTCGAGGTAGGGACGAGGTTCGTCAGGAAAGGTGACCGGATCACGGGGACCGTGAACATCATGCGCGACGTGTCCGAGCGTCGGAGGGCGGAGGAGAAGATCAGGAACCTATCGCGCTTCCCATCAGAAAATCCCAATCCCGTTCTGCGCATTTCCAAGGAATGCACGCTTATCTATGCGAACGATGGTGCTAGCCCCCTGCTGGAGCTATGCGGGGGTGTGGTCGGTCGACCGGTGAAGTGCAAGGAATGGATCCAGTCCTCGAAGGAGTGCCTCCAAAAGAATAAGACCATGACACTTGACATGGTGTACGGTACCACTACATTCTCATTCGTGTTCGCTCCGGTGCCCAAGGCAGGTTACGTCAATGTCTATGCGCAGGACATCACCGAGCGCAAGAAGGCCGAGGAGGAGATCCGGAACCTCTCGCGCTTCCCATCAGAGAACCCCAATCCGGTGATGCGGATAGCAAAGGGGGGGGTGCTCCTATATGCGAACGATGCGAGCAAGGCCCTTTTCAATATATGCGGATGCAAGGTCGGGAAACGGACACTGTGCGAGCGATGGTACGAGCTCGTAGAGACGTCTCTCAAGAAGAACAAGACGATCTCTGAGGATTTCGTTTATAGTGATAAGACCTATTCATTCGAATTCGCTCCGGTGCCCAAGGCAGGGTACGTCAACATCTATGTGCGGGACATCACCGAGCGAAAAAAGGCCGAGGAAGAACTGGAGCAGCGCTTGCACGATCTGGGTGAGCGCGTCAAGGAGCAGACCGGTCTCTACACGATCACGCAGTTATTCAGCAGGGCAGACTTAACGTTGCACGAATTACTCCAGATGGTCGTTGAAGTGCTCCCGCCTGCCTGGCAGTATCCCGACATCACCTGTGCACGCATCGTGCTAGGGGGGCAGGAATTCACCACCAAGAACTACAAGAAGAGCAGGTGGATGCAGTCTGCCGACATAATTATCTCTGGTAAGAAGGGCGGTCTCGTCGAAGTACACTATCTCAAGAAGATGCCCTATCTCGATGAGGGTTCATTCCTTACAGAGGAGCGGAAGCTAATCAATGCTATCGCGAAGCTCCTGGGGAACGTTATAGAACGCAAGAAGGCCGAGGAAGCTTTAAAAGAGAACGAACACCAGCTCACTTCCATCTTCGAAAGCACAATAGACGCGCTGGTACTGCTCGACTCCACGGGCAAGCTCATCAGAATGAATAAGGCCGTGACCGACATCTCCGGATTCACCGAAGAAGACCTCATCGGAAAACGGATCCAAGACCTAGGCATTTTCCCTCCGACGAGCCTCGCCCGCATCGTCGCCAACTTCAAGAAGAGAATGCTGGGTAAGAATATTCCGCCCTATGAGGTGGACATCAAGACCAAGAAGGGCACGAGGCTCACTGTGGAGATCTCCGCGTCCTCTGTCCGGAAGGATGGTAAGGTAGTCGGGGAGATCTCGAGCCTGAGGGACATCACCGAGCGGAAGATCATCGAGAAGGAGCTCCATGACTTCCGCAGGACCCTGGAGAACGTCGTCAAGGAGCGGACTGCTGAGCTCGAGGACGCCAAGAACGGTCTCGAGTTCCTCTCGCGGACGGCCATGGGCTTCGTGCAGCTCGGTCCCGAGGACGACATCTGGAGGTACATCGGTGAACAGCTCAACGAGCTTGTAGGCGACAGCGTCGTGTTCATCAACTCGTACGACGACGAGAGCGAGAGCTTCACCTGCCGAGTGGCTCTCGGGCTAGGAAAGAAGGCTCGCAAGCTGACCGAGCTCCTCGGGCGCGAACCGGAAGGGATGATCATCCCCATTATCCCCTCCGCGAGGGATGGGTTGAAGGAGGGAACGCTACAGATCATAGAAGGTGGTCTGCATGAGCTCTCCTGCGAGTCTGTCCCGAAGCAGGTGTGCACCAAGATCGAGAAGCTCATCAACATGGGCCAGATGTACGGGATGGGATTGGTCCGTGAGGACCGGCTGTTCGGCTCGGTCACGTTCGTGCTCAGGGGAGATAACACGCTCAAGGACGCCGACCTGGTCGAGACCTTCGTGAACCAGGTCTCGGTCGCTGTACAGCGACGGCTCATTGAAGAGGAGCTGCGCAAGTAGGTCGCCGACGCTAAAGGGAAACCTTAATAATCAGCTATGCTATTCTAGAGACAGTGTGAGACCCGGACCGCGTGAAGCGGTCCATCATCGTTGAGAAAAAGACCAGTGACCTTCCATACCATATCATGCTCTTTTGGATTCCTTCCCCCGGGGGCTTGGCATCGCTGGGCCCCCGACCTTTTTTCCTTCTTTCGGACGCTGACGCTACCCATATAAAGCAATATGGCGTCCGTGCTGGCGCCCATGGAGCGACCTGTCTGTTCGAGTCTAGAAGGACTGAGCCTTGACGTACCAGCACAGTTCTGCTCACAGCTATCCAAGGACGCCGACCATTTCTGGTCCATGGCGGAGACCTGGCGTGTCATGCGCTCCGCGGCCAAGGGTGATGAGTTCGATGTGGCCCGGGCGGAGATGGACACTTCACGAGTGGCAGTGACAGCTGTGCTGGACGAGCTACCCTCCCTCGGCTCCCGCGTGGAGCGGTACGAATCGTTCTATCGGGCGTTCCTGAGGAACGATAGCCTGGAAGCCACCGTAGGCGCGCTCGAGGGCGACCAGCTGCCGTTCGCCCATGCCATGAACGTCAGGCTAGACCATATCCACAGCAACGGTCGCTGGCTGTTCAAGGGCGATTTCAACAACAAGGCCCAGGGATGGAGCTGTATGCATAAGGGCCCCATGGAGGACCAGGCCCGTGCCCTTCTCCTCACGCTCTGGAAGCGTTTCAAGACACAGAACGACCGCCCCCCGCGCAACATCCTCCTCGTCCACGGACGTCACCGCGACGACCTCGGGTTCGAGACGGTGAACATCGCACGGCTCGCTCTGGCGATGGGACTGTTCCCTGACGTCGCCCTGACCATGGACCCGCCCGACTTCTATCCCGCCGAGCACGGATTTGAGCTGGACGGGAAGGTGTACGACGTGTGCGCTGTGTTCGGTGGCCCGCTGCCCCCCGCGCCTAAAAAGGGCGAGAGCGGTGTGCTCTTCCCCGAACGCAGGTGCGAGTCCCTGGCCGACCGTAAGTGGGAGGTCATGGAGATCGTAGCCCGGTTCTCCCGTGAAACAGGCCTCCCCATCGCCATGCCCCGGTCCGCGACGGTGGACCACTCCCGCCTTGACAAGGTGGTGGATAGTTGGGGCGGTGACGAGGGCATCGACCTTCTCGTGTTCAAGAACGGCATGGCCGGCTCGGGCAAGGGCGTGTACTTCGCCCCACCGGACCCGGAGGCGTGCGAGCACGCCCGGGCCCTCTTCAACCTCTACCAGCTGCGTGAGTTCCCCGACCGTGTGCTTCCCGACACGTTCTCACGCATCCTGCTACAGGAGGCGGTCCACGGCGAGCTAATGGACGATTGGGACGGTGTCCCGCGCGTCCATGACTGCACACCGCGCGTGGGCATGGGCGTCCCTCTCGGCTCGGTGGGCAGGCTGGCCCGCATGCCCTACGATCCCCGCATCGCGCAGCGCGTGGCCGCCTTCTTCCGGGCCAACCGTAAGGCGCTCCGAGGCCTTGCAGCGCTGTACGACACGGTGGTCACTTCCGATGGCGTGCCGCTCCCCGATGCCCCGCGCGTGGCCCAGACCGCTGAGAGCTTCGAGCGCGTCATGGGCCTCTACAACGAGCTTCGCGGTGTGTTCATCGTGTCCGGTGCCCGGTTGAACCCCGACGGGTCCCAGGCCGTCGACTCTTCGCGGATATATTCAGCCTTCACCGAGCGTCACCATCTCGCCTCTTACCTCAAACAGGGTGATCCATTGGTGGAAATGGCAAGGCTCTACCGTCAGTCCGCGCTCGTAAGCATTGCCGTGGACCTGTGGCTCGAGGAGAACTGAGAGCTCCCGGCACCCGGCCAGAACGCCAAGCTTTTATCATATACGTCCGTTGAGGGCACTGTCATGGTGTCGCTAAGGATCGGCATCGTCACGGATTCACATGCGTCAGGGCACGAGCGAGAAGCGGCCCTGGCCCTGGACGATCGCGACTGCGACGTTCTTGCGTACCTGGGCGACCTCCCGGGACACATGGGCGGGTCCGAGGCGGTCCAGCACCGGCAGATCCTGGACGGACTTGAGAACCTCAGCGCGTTCCCGGGCACCGTGTTCGTCATCCCTGGCAACTACGAGGAGTACGCGCCCTACAAGGCCGCGTTCGCAGAAGCACAGAAGGAGCACTCGAACCTATGCGATGCCAGCACGTTCGATCGTACGTTCACTGCCAAGGGCATGGAACTGGCGTTCCTCCCCGGCTCCAAGTACTACGCTAGCGGGTTCCGTGTGCGTGCGGGGACCGCGACGGGACTCTACCAGGGTGGTGACCGGCGCTTCTGGGTCTCCGATCCCGCTGACCTCAAGAGCCTGGTACAGAACCCACGAAGGGCCTTGGTCATGGTCCACAATCCACCGCAGCTCCCTGGCGTCCATGCCATCGACGTTGCACTACGAGCAGTGTGCTCCGAGGACGTCGAAGTTGAAGGCCACATCTTCCACGCAGGGACCAAGGTCGTGGGACCGTTGGCCGAGACGCTGGTCCGCCGATGGCTCGCGCAACCGCTCCTCGAGCATACGGGGAATCCCGAGCTCGCCCACGTGCTTTTCGACCTCGGCATCAAGCAGGTCGTGGCGGGTGACATCCACGAGGCGGCCGGGTGTGTGGACTGGTCAGGCAAGGACCTCTCCACGGGACGATGGCTCCGCGAGTTCCATTTCAATCCTGGACCGGTGTCAGCCGGCGATTACGGTCTGGTGGACGTGCGCAGCGACGGGTTCGGTAAGGTCGAGCGGTTCAACCTCTCCGGCAGTAAGCCCCGGGACTACCTTGACCCCTACATCCACTGGACCGAAAAGTAAGGGTCTGGGGGCAAGTGGGCCGTCCACACGTCATCTAGTTCAATTGAACGGGAGCCGTGCGAGGATCAGGCGGTATTATCGACATATCCCATCGACCAACCCCCCTATGTTCGGTTAACGGGTACCCGTGCTGGCACCTTGTCGAAACACCTTTAAACCTTCGTCCTCGACCGGGCCACGGGAACGCTCATGCCTACAAAGAAGTTCACAAAGAAAGAGATCGCTGAGATCGAGGAGGAGCTCCTTGCCGTCGAGGAACGGCTCGACGATATGGACGAAGCGCTCGCACGACGGGAGTCGGCCACGGACCCGTGGATCATCACGTCCCTACTGCTAGCTGTCATCCTCGTCATCGGCGTGTTGGGATTCAAGGGCGGAGGTCTCGCCCTCCAGCCCGTCGCCACCGATGGAGGGATCTCCCTCCTGCAGGTGCAGAACCTCGCCAACGACATGCGCGCACGAGGTCTCTCAGAGACCGAGGTGGCCGAGGGTCTCGGTATCCTCGGTGTAGACGTCTCGATCATCGCGGCCGTCGTGAAAGCACCCCAGGCGACAGCTCCGGCAGCCACTATCACTCCGACATCTATTCCTGAACCGACGAAGGTCGCCCCCACGCCCGCTCCCGACGTTGACGAAGGAACGGCCTTGGTGACCATCATCGAGTTCTCCGACTTCGAGTGCCCATTCTGCGGAAGGGCCCATCCCACGATCGAGCAGATCAAGAAGGAGTACGGGAGCAAGGTCAAGCACATCTTCAAGCACTTCCCCCTCAGCTTCCATCCCTACGCACAGAAGGCCGCAGAAGCCTCCGAGTGCGCCCGCGACCAGGGCAAGTTCGAGGATATGTACAACGTGCTCTTCGAGAACTCCAAGGCGCTCGGCGACAGTGACATCAAGGGATACGCCACCAATATGGGCCTCGACATGGACGAGTTCAACGAGTGCTACGACAGCGGGATCAAAGAGAGCATCATAATGGAGGACTTCACAGAAGGCCAGTCCCGTGGCGTTTCCGGTACTCCCGCGTTCTTCATCCAAGGCAAGGCCGAGGATGGCAGCATCATGGAGGAGGCCATCCAGGGCGCGCAGCCCATCGAGGTATTCAGGGACACCATAGACATGATGATCGGAGGTCAGCGACCAACGGACGAGGACCCTGCCATGGAGATCGTGATCCTGAACGATAAGGAATGCGACTCGTGCGACCCGAGCCAGATCCTGAACATCCTCAAGACACAGCTGTTCCCCAAGGCGACCAGCCGGATCGTCGACATCTCGTCTGAGGAAGGAGATGCCATGGTGAAGGACCTCAAGCTCAAGGTGGTCCCGTCCTATCTCTTCCCCAAGGAAGAGCTCACGACCAGCCATAACTACGCCAAGCTCAAGGACATGCTGGAGGACAAGGGCGAGTGGCTCAGTATCGTGCCCGGTGCCACCGGTGCCGGCCGGTACCTCGAACCGCCGTCCGTGGACGACGACCCGAGCAAGGGTCCCGAGGACGCGCCCGTCACCATCATCGAGTTCACGGACTTCCAGTGCCCGTTCTGCAAGCGCGGGGCCGACACCGTCGACCAGATCGTCGATGCTTACGGTGACCAGGTCAGGGTCGTTTTCCGCGACTTCCCGCTCGCAGCGCTCCACCCCGACGCGCAACAGGCCCATGAGGCCGGGGAGTGCGCCGACGAGCAGGGCAAGTTCTGGGAGATCCATGACAAGATCTTCGCCAACCAGGCCGATGTCTCCGTCGCCACGTTGAAGGGCTACGCAGAGGACCTGGGCCTTGATATGGACCGGTTCAACACCTGCCTCGACAACAACGCCATGAAGGCCGAGATCGACGCCGACATGGCCGCCGGAAGGGAGTACGGTGTATCCGGAACGCCCGCGTTCTTCATCAACGGCCTGATGCTGGCCGGTGCCCAGCCGTTCGACAGCTTCGCCTCGGTCATCGACGCCCAGCTGGAAAAGGCCGGTGCGGCCCCGGTAGCGACCGCGGAGCCCGCTGCGACCCCTGCTCCGGACGAGCCGTCCGAGGGTGAGGCCACGCCCGCTCCCGAGGTGCCCGAGCCCACCCCGGTCCCGACGGGCCGGGCAGCGGACCTGGCAGCTGCGGCCGACGTTGGTAACACAGCAGCTGACAGCGCACTTGCCGACGCGTGCAAGAGCTGGATGTACAGCGACTGGGAGACTGTGCCCGAGACCGAGCACCCGATGGGCGTGCTCGCGACGCGCATCGTCATGCCTGGTGACACACGCGTGCTCACCGAGGAAGAGTACCTCGCCGACAAGGACCTCACCAAGTGCGACTGCATGGTGTTCCTAAAGAACAGGGGCGGCATCTCTGATTCCGAGGTCCGCGCACCCTTCGCTGCCGAGACCGACTGCTCCGCATGGGGCCACGCACGAGGCTGCGAGCTGCTATGCTACGGGGATGGCGAGGACGCGTGCAAGGCCGCACACGGTTGCGCCTAGCTCCACCATGACACACAAGCGACCGCCCAAGGTACGCGAGGACATCCTCCCTGAGAGTTCCATCGCGGCCCCTGCACATCTGGACAATCTCGAGGTGGTGCTTGTCCGGCCCCGTGAGAGCGGGAACGTGGGGTCCTGCGCCCGTGCCATGGGCAACTTCGGAGCACGGCACCTCACCGTTGTGGGCATGGACTGGTTCGACAGGGAAAAGGCCGAGAAGCGTGCAGTAGGCGCCTCATGGCTTCTGGACCGGGTGCGGTTCGTCGACACGCTGGAGGAGGCGATCGCTGATTGTGCCTTCGTGTACGGGACGGCCGGTCGTGCGCACCGCAACCGGCGGACCATCACCGCCAACAGCTTCGCAGAAGAGGCGACGGGCCAGATGGTTTCCAACCGCGTTGCCCTGCTGTTCGGATGCGAGCGGACAGGCCTCACCGAGGCGGAGACCGATGTCTGCCATGCCGTGGTCGCCATACCTGCGGACCCGGACTTCCATTCCCTCAACCTGTCCCATGCCGTCGTCGTGATGCTCTACGAGGTATGGTGCAACTCGGTCACGACCGACCGGGATAAGGTCCCGCGATACGTTCCCGCCGCCGACCAGGATCGACTGATGGACCTTGGCCGGCGCACCCTGTACCGCATCGGGTTCCTTCGCCCTGAGAACGAGCCACGGATCCTTCGGACCCTGATGAACCTATCAGGGAGGACAGGGATCACCCGGCGCGAGTTCCAGACGCTCGAGGGTGTTCTCCACAGGATGAACAGGATCGCTGAAGAGCATGGGATCGTCGGTCGTGATCCGGACAAACCTGCTGCACAAGGCAAGGTAGAAAAGGACCGGCGGATTGAACAGGATTGATCGAGATGTCCGATGTCGTGGTGGAACTGAAGGAGGACGGGTTGATGGAGGCCCGGCAGGGAGAGCATACCTTGCTCGTCGACCTGCCTCGTGCATGGGGTGGTGACGGACGGGCCATGTTGCCCCTCCCCACGTTCGCCGCGTCGCTGGGCACCTGCATCACTGCGTTCATCAAGGGCTACTGCAACAGCGCCGGGATCGACATCACCGGGATGACAGTGACCGTGAGCTACGGTAAGAAAGAGTCGCCCACCAAGGGGAAGTACATGCTCACGGACATCAAGGCCACCATCGCCATGCCACCCGGAGTGGAGCTCGGAAAGCGTGAGCGTGCTGTGCTAAGGACCGCTGAGAGCTGTGTGATCCATCAGACGCTCGAGCACTTCGAAGGAATCAAGATCGAGCTCGCGGACAGCGAGTGATCCGTCACATCACATCTCGGAGTAGGGCGAGACGGGGCAAGTCTCCCGCTCGCGACAGTGCAGGCAACTGAGCTGCAACCGCGCCCGTGACCATACGAACTGGAGGAGCAGGAACATCGCCATGAACGCTGCTCTACGGTCCGAGAACTCGTCCACAACTAGGTAGAGAAGGGCGAGCGCCGGGAACACCTGGAACCATACCGTCCAGTGCAGGGCTGCGAGCATGTCGCCCGAACCATGCTCCCCGGTCTTTGGATAGAAGAACTTCGAAGCGAGCCATCCTCGCCCGCTGCTGCATCGCGAGCCGAAGTAGGGGCATTTACGACATCTGAGTAATGGGGCGAGGACAAGATAATCGAAGATGAACACGGCCAGGTAGACATCGGCTACAAGGCCATCGGCCATCGGCTTCATCCCGATGTAAGCAACGCCCACGACGATGAACGTTAGGAGGTTCGAGGTAAGGACATGTCCCAAGGGATAGGAATCCCAGACCTCGTCGTCCTCGTCCTGTGCGGTCACGATCGCCTCAGGCTCGTCCGTGTCCAGGGATGCCGACCTCCGACAAATATCCTACTCCGGTCCCGGCGCATCGGGCGCGGCGGCAGGGGCCTCTTCCGGGGCATCTTCAACGGCAGGGGGAGGCGTCACTTCCTCACTGGGTTCCGGGGTATCGGTCTTCTTCTCATCGGAGCTCTCGGCCTTATCGGTCGATGCCTCCTTTTCGGGGGCTCCGTACCTCTCGGGCTCCCCGGGACGTCTCGGCCGTCGTGGCCTTCGCCGCCAGCTGTCGGACCCCACGTCCGATGGTGGCTCGACCGAGGCCAGGGCCTCTGTGAGGTTCTCGCGGAACACATCTATCGCGGTGGCAGGTATCCTAGCATGGGCCGCTTCGGGGTGTCCCGATGCGTCGGCCCCGTCGATACCCTTGATGGCAGCGGTGGCCAGGTCCCGGAGGTTCATCCCTTCCCTTCCCGTGCGCAGCTCCACCAACGCAGCGTCCTCTTCGAGGGCGGTGTTCACGACCGTGCAGACCCACTCGGGGCGCCTGGCCCTGATGATACCGGCCAGGTAGTTCTGGATGTATAGTGTGGACTCGATGGGATAGTAGATGAGGGCCTTGTCAGGAACGAAAGTGGCATGCTTATCGTGGACGTCCACGAGGTTGCGTACCACTCGGTTCGTGCTCAGCCGGTAGTGGAAGAGCTCGGCTGCGCCAGGGGGGCCGGATACGACCATCTCTGGTGACTCGTTCTTCCCGGCATGGTTGAGCACCTCCACCGCCAGCACCGCACCCTTGCCGCCAGCGTATGCACGCCCGCAGGCGATGATTCCGATGAGGAAGCGTGTCATGGCGAAGTCGCCGTACGAGGGACCTCCCCGTAGGTTAGGGAACCGCGTGAATGTCTCCTCTACGAGCTCGGGGAACCGGTCCTGTTCCTTGTCGCCGGCTACGCCCAGCAGGCAGATCCAGCAGAAGCGCTCGAACTCGCCCAACTCGTTGATGAGCTCGTAGACCAGATAGGCCACGGGGGCCTTCCGTCCCTCGGTGACGGTGGGATTGTAGTACACGACGTCCGGGACATCGAACGGTTCGCTGTCCAGATGGTGGTCGATGACGATCACCTTGGTCACCTTCGCGAGCTCCTCATAGACATCTCGTGGACGGTGGGCGATATCGAGCACCACGGTGTAGTCGTAGTCACGGGCCTTTTCTACCAGCGACAGCGTGATCCGGGGATCGCCGTTTTCCGGAGTGTATATGGTGTAGGCCGTGCCGACGCTCTCTAGGAACAGGCTGAAGAGCGAGGCCGAGGTACAGCCGTCAGCATCGCCGGTAAAAACGACGAGAACGCGGTCTGCGGGATGGATTGAACTCAGAACATCGATTAGACTCATCTTGGGTTCACCTCAGGAGCATTCAGGAAGTGATGGATGACGCCGCGATAACGCAGCGGAGTGTGATTTGATGGAGCACCGCCCGGGGCGGTGCCTGTGAGCATGACTGTCACGCCCACCGGGGCGCATATTAAATGTTTTTGCGTCAACAAAATTATAAATACTACGAACCCCTAGTTCTCAACTAAGAGAGCGGACCGGAGACGTGATTATCATGGCTGATCAAGCTGAATACGAGCTCATCCCACTAACACCCATCCGAAGGATGGAGAAGGAGATCGCAGATCTCAAGAAGAACAAAGAAGGCGGCTCCACTGCGTTCCTCGTCAACGAAATCGTGGACATCCTGAAGATGAACCAGAAGATCGTCGATGACATGGTACGCCTTCACGGTGATCTTGTGAGCAAGCTCTCTCGCACCACCGACCGCATCGACAGGCTCGTGACCTCTATGGACAAGCTCGTAGAGATCCTGGGCGAGGCCACCGAGGCCGAACTCGCCGGCGAGGGCGGTAGCTACCGTGGCGGCGGCGGAGGCGGCGGCGGCAGCGGTGTTGCCGATGAGAAGATGGACAAGGTCATCGAGCAGAACGCTGCACTCATCAACAGTCTCAAGGTCATCTCGGGCGAACTGGGTAAGCTCGGTGAGGTCGAGAAGGGTCTCCAGAAGCTCGAGAGCTTGGAAAAGGAATCACAAAGGGCCGGTCGTCGAGGGAGGTAGGTCCTATGGCACGGTGGACGCGGGGTCAAGTCAACATTATGTCGGCAGTGCTCATCACGGGCATCCTGCTGGCCGCCGTGGCAGGTACCTATATCTGGGCACAGCCCATCATGCAAAAAGCGACAGACCAGCGTCGCATCGAGTACGCCAAGGAGATGCTATCGTCGATCAATGACGGTGTGGAGAACGCCGCCATGCAGAAGCAGCAGAAGGTCGTGCCGGTAGAGTACGACCGCGGAGTCCTCAAGCTCATAACCGAGGAGGGTACCGGCGAGTACGTGCTCCAGTACGAGATCGAGACCAACATCCCCATGCTCGCGTCAACGGCCTGGGTCCCGCTGACCGGGACAGAACTACCGTTGCAGGAGAACGCGAAGTTCGTGACAGCCTGGTGTTACAACATGGGGCATCAGGGCGATGATCAGAAGAAGTCATCGCGTGATGCACAGTGCAAGGGCATGGACTCATGGGAGTTCTGGAAGGCGTTCGATCCTACAGGGAACGGCGAGTACGTCCCCTATTTCACCAGCTGCAAGGAGCTTGGAGGCCCCAGCTACTTCGGTGTATCTGACAACATCATCACCATCGAGTCGAACGAGTACCGTGCTCTCGTGTGCGACACTGGCCGACAGTCCTATTCCTGTATGGTCCCGTGGAAGAACGACGCGCTCGAGGAGAGCGAGAACGGATGCCAGGGCGCTTGGAAGACCAAGAACGACCGTGTCACGGTCGGGGACACCAAGTGGCAGGTGGCCGAGCTGAACACCGGCGACCTGGTCGCCATCGGTCTTCGGCTCCTCTCAGGTTATGTCGATAAGATGGGCATGAAGGGTAAGAGCAAGCCGTGCGTGATCATCGCCCGCTCGCTGAGCCCCTCACAGAACCGACGCGCGATCATCCGTATCAAGTGCCGGCCCATCTACGACTCGCAGGACAACATCGCCTACGACATCAAGCTCAAGCCCGGACAGATCACTCTCGCTCCGGCGGGCTCGCATACCATCACGATCCGTTATCGGTTCGACAAGACCTTGCCGCCAAAGCCAGGTGAGCAATGGACGACCAAGGAGATTACCGTAGAGGTATCCCTGGACTAGGTCACTGTGATGGTGAACCGCCGACGCTCCGTCCGCCGGCCGCGTGGGCCACGTTCCCGTATACTCACACATGAGCGTGGACAGCAGCTCATCATTGAGGCTGTCCTGACCTTCGGCGCCGGTGTCATGGTGCTCGGGATGGTAGCGACTGTGTTCTCATTCACGAACGAGAAGGTCGTCACGATCCTGATAGAGCGGTACATCGAAGAGATCGCGGACTACACCGCCTCGGCGATCCTCATCGTATACGAATCGGGCAAACACCTGAAATCGCCGACACCGGACCCCATCGCAGTCTCAGAGCTGCGCCTCGACATCCCCGAGATGCTCGCGAACGAGCCCTATCTGATGCACGTGTCCCACGACCGGCGGAAGAAGGCCATCGTCGTGTCCGTCAAGATCCCGGGCAAGGCGCGCAAGGACGTACTAGTCACCGGTCTTGAGGACGTTAACGTCTCCTGCTGTAATTGTAAGAGCTGGAAGGAAGAGTCGCCGACTAGCGATTTCTATGGTGAGATATTCCCCATAGCTTTCCCCAGCGGAAGAAAGATGGTAGTACGTCTCTTCAAGCCGTACCGCATGATCGGGTCCGATAAAGTATATAACGCATTATGTATTGAAGAGATGCAGTAGCCACGCGGTTCTCGCTGGCTACGAGGGCGGATGCGGCCGTGAAAAAGAAGAAGCGCATCGTTGATGGGATCGTGAAGGGTAAACTCTCGCTCATTAGAAGGAAGAGCCATCGCGACAGGAAACGCGTCATACGTGCCTCGATCAATCCCGTGAACGTCGATGTCGCACCGGCACCGGTCATCGTGACCGGCGGCGGAGGTGGCGGGGTATCGAGCCCCGCTGTCGAGGCCGCTATCCTCAAGATCCTCCAGCGCATGGACTCCATGCCGGCACCCGCTCCCAGGAGCGGCGGAAGTGATGAAGGGCTCATCGAGGAGTTCGGCTTCCAGCAGGAAGCGCTCCTCGAAGAGATGCGCGCCATGCGCCAGCAAGCGAGCGGCGGTGGTGGCGGGGGCGAAGTGAAGGTCGCGTCCAAGAGGCGGCCAGGAGCCTCTGACAAACAGGCGGGCATCAAGCTCCTCACCCTGGAGGAGATGGCCGAGCTCGGGCTGGAGGACAAGTTCGAGGAGATCCAGCGGGCGAAAGAGGAGGAATCCCAGGAGCTAAGGAACGTCAACCAGACGTACCCGCTCATGCAGAGCCCTCTGAACCCGGAGCGCACCCTGACGTGGGCCAATATCCGCTACAACCAGCAGACCAAATCGCTGGTCTACACGGTCATCGAGCCCCAGATGTCGCCCGAGGAGGAACAGGTGTTCAAGGAGATCCAAGTGAAGCTCCAGGAACGCATGGACGTCAACTTCGAGGGTGGGGGCGCGTTCCAGCAAGAGTTCCTCGTCAACAAGGTGTACGAGTTCCTGAACTACTTCGGCTACGTTCTTTCTCCCGACCAGCTGGAGAAGGTCATCTACTTCGTCGTCCGCGACTTCATAGGGCTCAACAACCTCGAGCCCCTGCTCCATGATCCCGCTATTGAGGACATCTCGTGCGATGGCTACAGCATCCCGGTCTTTATCGCCCATAACAATCCTCTCTTCGGTGAGATCGCCACGTCGGTAGAGTTCGAGAGCAAGGACCTGTTGGACAACTTCGTCATGAAGCTCTCCCAGCGGTGTGGCAGGGCCATCTCAGTGGCCGACCCTCTACTCGACGGAGCGTTGCCCGACGGGAGCCGTGTCCAGGCTACCTTCGGTACCGATATATCCAAGCGCGGTTCCAACTTCACCATCCGTAAGTTCTCGAAGGAGCCGGTCACGCCCATCAAGATGGTGCGGTCCGGTACGGTGACGCCCGAGGTGCTCGCTTACCTGTGGCTCGCGGTAGAGGGGAGCAAATCGGTCCTCGTTTCCGGAGCTACAGCCACGGGAAAGACGACCATGCTCAACGCCATCTCTCTCTTCATCAAGCCCGAACAGAAGATCGTCTCTATCGAGGACACAGCAGAGCTGCGTCTGCCCCACCCCAACTGGCTGCCCCAGGTGGCACGGGCCGCTGCGGGCTCGCATGGTGTGGGCGGAGTATCGATGTTCGACCTGCTCAAGGCCGCACTGCGTCAGCGCCCTGATTACCTCCTCGTGGGGGAGGTGCGTGGCGACGAGGCCGCCATCATGTTCCAGGCCATGTCCACGGGTCACGCCGGGATGGGCACCATCCACGCAGAGAACATGGAGAAGCTCATCAATCGTCTCACAACAAAGCCGATCAACCTTCCCGCGGTGCTCCTCGAGAGCCTTGACATCGTCGTGTTCCTCATCCGTGCACGTTTGGGCAAGCACTATGTGCGCCGCGTCAACCAGCTCGTGGAGATAGCGGGCGTGGACGGGGACACCAAGGAGGTAGTCACCCGGTTCGTGTTCGAGTGGGACCCCACCGAGGACAACATCGCCGCGCTCGAGGAGAGCGTGGTCATGGAGAAGGTCAGGGTCAACCGCGGTATCTCCAAGGACGAGGTCCTCGCCGAGCTCTACAGACGGTCGAAGCTCATTGAATGGCTCAATGACAACAACATCACGGACTTCGAGCGTGTATCGAAGTTCATCGAGACCTACTACGTGGATCCCGAGAGGATCCGGCAATGGACGCGCGGTGAGGTCTAATGACCTTTGCGGAAGAGTATCTTCGTTTCTCATACTCACTGTTCGGCAGCCTTGTCGAGTCGTACGGCTCGTCGCTCACCGACATCCGCAACGACCTGCGTAAGGCCAGCATCCGTCTGACGGCAGAGGAGTACGTGTCCGCGGCCATCATGAGCTCTCTGATCCTGCCCATCCTCCTTCTTGTTCCCACGTGCGTGCTGATGATCCTCCTGGACCCATTCGCACCTAACACGATCATCATCGTCGTGTTCGGAGCGGTGTTCGGTTGGACGTTCATGTTCGTGGCGGTACTTACGATGTTCTATGTCTATCCAGCGATCATCGTCGCTGGGAAGAAGAAGTCCATCGACAACATCCTACCGTTCGCAACGACGTACCTGGCCACAATGGCAGGATCAGGGATGCCGCCGCAGAACATCTTCAAGATCATGTCGAAGTTCGACCAGTACGGGGACGTGAGCCAGGAGGCAAAGCTCATCACCCGTGATATCGAGATCTTCGGTATGGACGTACCCACCGCCCTGGAGCGCGCCTCCGGACGCCAGGCGTCCGAGCAGTTCAAGGACCTGCTGTGGGATATCAAGGATACGATCACCACGGGCGGTGACCTCAAGATCCTCCTCCACGAGAAGTCGCGCGAGTACATGAACGTGTACCGCCGATCACTGGACTCCTACGTAGAGCAGCTTTCGATGTTGGTGGAGATGTACATCACCGTCGTCATCGTAGGATCAGTGTTCTTCGTGGTCATGTCTGCGGTCATGACGGTCATGGGCGGGGGGAGCATCATGCCTCTCCTCCAGAAGGGCATGTTGATAATGTTGCCACTAGCGGCGGACGGATTCATCGTCATGGTCATGACCATGTCACCTGTGGCCAAGGCGGACAGCACATACGAGATACTCATCCTGGGGGCGCTCACTTTCGTCGTCATCGTCTATGTGGTGGTGTCGACATGAGCGGCACCGGAACGATGGTTTTTTATTCTCGCGACACGTATAGTCTATATAGGGACCTGATGCTACCGTACAAGGAGGTGTGCCCGTGAGCCTGCGTCAGAAGCTTCTTGAGATACGCGAGGACAAGCAGATGCTCGTGGTCATCTTCGCCGCGTTCATCGGGCTGAGCATCATCATGTACGGTGTGTTCATGCGGTTCACGGACCCCGACATGGGGGCCGAATCGTTCGCATCGATCATCATCGTAGGAGTGCTCTCCATGGGCGGGCCCTACGCTTTCGTCCAGTACCAGGAGTTCTCCCGTATCCACAAGATGGAGGAGTCCCTGCCCAACTTCCTGCGTTATATCGCAGAAGCGCGTCGGTCCGGTATGACCATCCCACAGGGTCTGACCAACGCCGCCAAGACCGATTACGGACCGCTCTCGCCCGAGGTCCGGATCATGGCATCCCAGCTCTCCTGGGGTATCCCGTTCCCCCGTGTCATCGAGATGTTCATTGAACGTAACAACCAGTCATCGTTCATCCAGCAGTCGATGGGTATCATCATCGAGGCATACCGCTCGGGTGGTGACGTCGCCGAGACCATGGAGTCGGTGGCACAGGACGCACGTCTGGTCAAGGACCTGGAGGCCGAGCAGAAGGCCAAGATGTCGGCACAGGTCATGATCATGTACGTTATCCACATCATCTTCCTCATCATTATCTACGCTCTCACGACCATCCTCAAACCCCTGCTCGTGATGCAGAAGTCCTCGGGTCTGTCGAGCATGTTCGGTTCCACAGGCGGGAAGGCGCTCACCACAGGCAGCTACCGCACCCTGTTCATGAACATGTGCTACATCGAGGGTATCTACAATGGCCTCATCGCCGGTGAGATCGGCGACGGCTCGGTGATCGCAGGGTTCAAACACTCGATGATCATGCTCACGATGTCCATCCTGATGTTCGCCGTGGTCATCAAGTCCCAGCCCATGTCCATGACGCCACTGGTCGTCTCGTCGTACTTCTACCCTGACGAGCCCATCGTAATGGAGGGATCGGTGTCCAAACCGGACGGCTCACCGGTGAAGCACGCGTCCGTTGGCGCCGTCATCCTGTGCATCCAATCGGAGATGGGGGAGGCGGGCTGTCGTAAAGGTGACATCGTGTGCGAGGTCGATTCCCGGTGTGGTATGTGCAAGTGCGTTCGTACCGATAACTGGGGCGTGTACAAGCTGTCGCTCAAGTCACCGGTAGAGGCCGGCGACTACCAGATGAAGGTGGTCGTTGTCGATGACAAGGTCACCAAGACTCGTATAAGCGAATCCTCGGACTTCACTGTCGGATAGACAGCGTCCCGTGTACGATGGTTTTTTATCGATACCAGCCATAAGTGCATGGTCCCGTGTTGATGCTGACGATGATCCTGCTCGAGGAGTTTCTCAAGTAGTCTCATGCCTGCGATATGATATAGACACCGGTCAGGATGAGCCCGCCACCACCCGCCAGGAATGTGTAGTTCACGTCCTCGTTGAGGACCACAAGCGCTGTGAGCACGGCGAAGAGCGGGTAAGTCGATGAGATGAAGGCCACTTTTGAAGAGTCCTCGAGCTCCAGGGCGCTGAAGTAGAACCAGAAGCCTAGGAACGAGCCGATCACGGCCGTGTACATGAGCGGGGTCCAGGCTGCGCGGGGCACGATGAGCTGCCGTCCTCCCGAGGACGCCATCAGCCAGGCCATGAAGCAAACGCTCCCGATGAGGTGCTTGAGGCAGGCGAGCGTTCGGATGTCGACATCGAGGTCGACGATGACCTTCTCGGCCACAACGGTCGTCCCCCAGAAGAACGATGCAAGGAGCGAGAGCATGACTGCGTCCATGGGCTGCCGCTGGCACGGACACGTTTAAAAGAGTGATGGTGGCCGGGAGCGCTCACACGATCGTGATGCTCCTCACACCCTCGACACGGCGCAGTCGCTTGACCAGCCCGTCCGGAAGCTCCTTGTCGAGCACGAGAAGTAGGTAGGGCTCCTCGTTGAAGGAAGGGTCCTCGGCGATGGCCTGGTGGATACCAACGTCGAACTCTGCGATGGCAGTCGATATACGCGAGAGCAGACCCCGCTTCGCAGCATCGTCCGGGGAGATGCGCAGGGCCACCAGCCCTAGATGTGACGCCACGTCCCGCAGTGCAGGCTGGGGACGCAGGTTCCGGAATACGGCGCTGAGGATGGTATCGTCGAGGATGGTGCGACAGGTCTGGTCCACGACACGGCGGTCGACACCGATGGTTCGGGCCAGTCCGGCATGGGAGACGGGGACACCGCTCGTGTGGACACGGCCCTCATCGTTCACGGCCAGCCCCCGGGCGTAGAGCGCACGCGCCACCCTGAGCTGTGCCCTGCGTCCGTTGAACCGATCACTAACCGCTGACCACATAGATAATAAATGCACGAATAAGTTTATATTTGTTCACAAATGTACATTTTACTGCGAGAACTAACAGAAATCATCTCGAGGGGATTGATATGGCAAAGGAACGGTTCATACTTGACGAGAACGACGTACCAAAGCGTTACTACAACATCCAGGCGGACCTCCCGGAGCCGTTGCCTCCGCCACTGAATCCGGCTACCAACGAGCCCATCGGCCCCGAGGCGCTGGCACCGATCTTCCCCATGGAGATCATCAAGCAGGAGGTGAGCCAGGAACGGTACATCGACATCCCGGACGAGGTACGAGCAGCGTACCTGCGGAACGGCAGGCCCACACCGCTATACCGGGCAAGACGGCTCGAAAAGGTGCTCAACACACCCGCACGTATCTACTTCAAGCGCGAGGACGTGTCGCTCACCGGGAGCCACAAGTCCAACACGGCCATCGCCCAGGCCTATTACGCGGCCGAGGCCGGACTATCGGGCATCGCCACCGAGACCGGCGCTGGCCAGTGGGGCTCGGCGCTCTCGCTCGGATGCTCGATGTTCAACCTGGACTGCACGGTGTTCATGGTGCGCTGTTCCTACCAGCAGAAGCCCTACAGGCGGACGCTCATGCAGATGTACGGCTCGACCGTCTACGCCTCGCCGAGCCAGAAGACGGAGTCTGGCAAGGCCCTCCTCGCCAAGGACCCGGAACACCCGGGGAGCCTGGGGATCGCCATCAGCGAGGCCGTCGAGACGGCCGCTAAGAACGAGGATATCTGCTACTCGCTCGGCTCGGTGCTCAACCACGTGCTAATGCACCAGACGGTCATCGGTCAGGAGCTGATCGCGCAGCTGAAGATGGCGGACGAGAAACCGGACGTGCTCATCGGGTGCGTCGGCGGTGGATCCAACTTCGGAGGGTTCGTGCTACCATCCGTGGGCAAGACGCTGAGAGGGGAGATGAAGGGAACGAGGTTCCTCGGTGTGGAACCGACCACCGTACCGACCCTCACCAAGGGCCCGTACAAGTACGATCACGGGGATACGGCCTGCCTGACACCGCTGCTCAAGATGAACAGCCTGGGCCACGACTTCGTGCCCCCGCCGATCTACGCGGGCGGACTGCGATACCACGGGGACGCGCCCATCGTCAGCGCCCTCAACGATCAGAAGATCATCGACGCGATCGCCGTAGAGCAGAAGGAGGCGTTCCTTGCTGGTGACATTTTCGCCAAGAGCGAGGGCATCCTTATCGCCCCGGAGACCGCTCACGCGGTGGCCGCTGCCATCCGCGAGGCAAAGGCCGCCAAGGAGGCGAACGAGGAACGCGTCATCGTGTTCAACCTCTCGGGTCACGGACTTCTGGACCTGGGCGGGTACGAGGCCTACTTGGAAGGCAAGCTGAAGTAAGGGGAACGGAACGACGGACGTACGGACGCGGGCGGGGCCTATAAGGTCCCGCCCCTCTTTTTTTCCAGTCGAGTAGAGCGGGCCTCTACCGCCTGCGGTCGAGGCGCGCACCGACCGATGCAATTAAAAATCCTTGCTCGTTGAGCGTTACACAGGATAGACCTATTGGAGACGATTACCATGGCGACAAACCCGCCCAAACCCGGAAACCGCATCATCCAGTCCCTGATCAACGAGAAGGCCATCATCATGGCCGCCAACACACGCGTCGTGCCCGGCGTAGTACGCGGCATCCTGCGCGCTGCAAAGGACCTTAAAGCGCCTATTATCTTCGAGCTGGCCCGTAGCGAGTGCAACCTAGAGCGCGGCTACACAGGCCACTCTCCCGCTTCCTACGCCACCGCCGTGAAGGAAGTGGCCGACGAGGTCGGTTGGCCCTTCTGGGCGCTCCACGCTGACCATATAACCCTCAAGAAGGGTGACGCGGGTGACGTTGCCGCCACCAAGGAGCTCATCAAGGGCCACATCGATGCCGGCTTCACCTCGTTCGCCATCGATGCATCCTACCTATTCGACCACGACGGTAAGACCACCCTGGAGGAGCTTGCCAAGAACATCGCCGTGACCACGGAGCTCGCGCACTTCATCGCCGAGCACTACGGCTCCAAGGACTTCGGCCTGGAGTGCGAGGTCGGCGAGGTGGGGAAGAAGGACACCAGTGGACTTGTGCTCACCACAGTGGACGAGGCCGCCACCTACATCAAGGCGCTCAAGGAGAACGGTGTCGAGCCTGACCTCCTGGCCATCGCCAACGGCTCTACTCACGGCAACATCTACGATGAGAACGGCAATCCTATCGAGCAGGTGACCATCAACATCCCCCGCACGGTGGACATCGCTAAGGCCATCGCCCCCATGAACGTGAAGGTCGCCCAGCACGGCATCACCGGAACGCCCCTCCCGCTCATCAACAGCGACTTCCCCAAGGGTCACATCCTCAAGGGGAACGTGGGTACGTTCTGGATGAACATCGTCTGGGAGACCCTCGAAGTGTTCGAGCCCGAACTGTACCAGAAGATCTGGAGCTGGACCCTTGACACCTATAGCGAGGAGGCCGCCAAGAAGGGTATGACGCGGGATATCGAGGTGTTCGGCAAGTACTCGAAGTTCGCCATCAAGCAGTTCTTCGATGAGCTCCACGCCCTGAACCCCGATACTCTCAAGGCCCTTGAGGCACGTGCCTACTTCGGTGCCGCTATGTTCATGAAGGCCTTCGGGTCCGTGGGCATGACCGACAGGATCAAGATCTGAAACCGGAGCGCACGTCGATACACGGGGGCGATATGCCCCCTCATCTATTCCATTAGTTCTAGCTCTGTACAGTGGATTGTGGACAGAACCAGCATAACGTACGGGATAATCCTTTCGATAAGGAGGCCATAACCGACCATATACTCCCGTTGACCAAATAACCGCCAGATTATCCGTTTTATCGCCCATTAGACCCCAAAACTCTCGCGAATGGGGGCCGCGGCCACGAAATACGAAATACTTTTAAACATTGTGGGATGAACCGGCCCAGAAGAACGGGTGAGAAGGATGTCAGAGTTCTTTACTGAGGATCTAGGAGTGTACTGGGAGCGGACCGTATACTGCACACTCGGTATGCTCGCCGGTATCCACGCTACGCCTCTTCTCGAGGCCGCCTTCCCCGGAATAAAAGGCGCCTATGTCATCACGAGCGGACTCGGATACCACATGGGTTACTCATCCTACGTCCTAAAGGAGCAGGGTAAGAAGAAGTACAACGAGGAGGTCGGCGATTCCCTCGACAAGCATTTCTTCGGCCCCAGCAAGTCAACGAAGGGCAAGTCGAAGAAGAAGGGGTCCGAAAAGAAAGAGGTCGATCCCCAATCCAAGCACGCCCACCCGGCAGCCGAACAGAAGAAGAAGACGAAGGACGACTACGACGACGATCACAAGCACGATGACGATGATGACGACCGTGGCTACAAGAAGGACCACGATCACGACCATGATGACAAGGACGGGTACGACATCGGCGGCTTCCTTGGCTATGCCATAGCGGCCGCGGGGGCGCTCAGCTACGCCGTACTCCTCTAGGGAGCTCTGCAAGATGGTAAAGAGCCCCTCTCCCCACGATTGCCCCGCCCACGCCTATCTCGCGCTCCACCTCCTGGCCCGCAAGGCCGCGGGGAGGAAACGTCTGGGCGATGAGATGGAGCTGGGGAGCGGGCATATGAGAAAGCTCCTAACCCGACTGGTCGATAAAGGCCTCGCGCACCCTTCATCAACAGGCCACGAGGTCTCAGATAAGGGTCATGCGGTCACGCGTGCGGCCATCGACGGGCCGGTGCTCGTCAATGCCAGCGGTATCACTGCACCTGGGCGTCACGCCCTAATCGTTGTGCGCGGTGCCCGGGACCGTCTTCTTGATACTATCGCTCTGCACGATGCCGCTATCGAAGCTGGCGGTAGTGGTGCATCGGTGTTCGTCACGGAGCCCGGTCGCGGACAGGTCATGCCCGAGGGCATCCACTTTAACCGACGGACGCTCCGTTCGATCCTGAAGGGAAGGAAGCCCGGCCACGATGACGTCGTCGTCGTGGGTGCAGGCCACACCCGGGCCACTGCTCGTCTAGCCGCCACAGCAGCGGCGATGGAGCTTCTTGGGGTCGATGATCTGGACCGACTTCACGACGGAACTCGAGCATAAAATGCCCATCTCAGGGCCCTAAAAGCACCCTCTCAGCGATCACCTGGATACTGCATACCACACTTCTACGGTAACCGGCGAAGAATGACTCGATATTCTGCGAAAATAGTTGGCCACTCAGGGTAAACCCTCGAATTTCGGCTAGCAAATCCTTAAAAAGGTACTCCTCGCGAATATACCTGTGACGAAGGCCTACGATGCGTCGAAGATCAAGGTCCTTGAGGGGCTCAAGGCGGTCAGGAAACGGCCCGGTATGTACGTCGGGAGCACGGGGACCACAGGTCTTCACCATCTCATCTTCGAGGTGGTGGACAACGGTATCGATGAGCATCTCGCCGGTCACTGCGACAAGGTGGTCGTGACCATCAAGAACGGCGACTCTGTGGAGATCACAGATAACGGGCGCGGCATCCCTGTGGACATGCATCCCACCGAGAATAAATCCGCTCTCGAGGTCGTTATGACCAAGCTCCACTCCGGCGCCAAGTTCGGCGATGGGGGCTACAAGGTCTCCGGAGGTCTGCACGGCGTGGGCGTTTCGGTCGTGAACGCGCTCTCTGAGCAGCTGGTTGTCGAGGTGCGCCGAAATGGCCAGATACATCGCCAGAGCTACTCGCGCGGTGTGCCGTCCGCCGACGTGAAGATCGTCGGCGAGGCCGAGGATACCGGGACAAAGGTCTGGTTCAAGCCTGATACCGAGATCTTCGACGAAACGGTCATCTCGTTCGATGTCGTCGCTCACCGGCTGCGCGAGCTCGCTTTCCTCAACAGGGGCCTCAACATCACGATCAATGACGAGCGTTCGAATCGCACACAGGTATTCGAGTACGAGGGCGGCATCGCCTCCTTCGTGGAGTACATCAACGAGAACAAGACCCCTGTCCACAACGTTGTCTACTTCAAGAAGAGCGAGAATGACGTTGAAGTTGAGTGCGCCATCCAGTACAACACCGACTACGCCGATAACGTCTACTCGTTCGCCAACAACATCGATACCAAGGAAGGCGGCTATCACCTGGTGGGATTCCGCTCGGCCCTCACCAAGGTGTTCAACAAATACGCACGCAAGACCGGCCAGCTCAAGGAGGACGCGCCGAACCTCAGCGGGAACGACATCCGAGAGGGTCTGACGGCGGTCATCAGCGTCAAGCTAACCGATCCACAGTTCGAGGGTCAGACCAAGACCAAGCTCGGTAACACCGAGGTCCGGGGCATCGTGGACACCGTCACGACCGACGAGTTCGGCCACTTCCTCGAGACCAATCCCATGATCACGAAATCGCTGATCATGAAGGTCCTCAGCGCTGCCAAGGCCCGCAAGGCGGCCCGCAAAGCCCGGGAGCTGACGCGGCGAAAGAGCGCCTTCGAGAGCACGGCACTGCCGGGCAAGCTCGCGGACTGCTCGACCCGTGCGATGGAGGGCACTGAGCTGTACATCGTGGAGGGTGACTCCGCCGGTGGCTCGGCCAAGCAGGCCCGGGACCGCGCTTTCCAGGCCATCCTGCCCCTCCGGGGTAAGATCATCAACGTGGAGAAGGCACGCCTCGACAAGGTGCTGGCCAACAACGAGATCCAGGCAATGATCACCGCCTTGGGCACCAACATCGACGAGGACTTCGACCTCGTCAAGCTCAGGTACGAGCGCATCATTATCATGACCGACGCGGACGTCGACGGCTCGCACATCCGTACCCTCCTGCTCACGTTCTTCTATAACTACATGCGCCCCCTTATCGATGAGGGTCACGTGTACATCGCCCAACCACCCCTCTACCAGGTCAAGAAGGGGAAGAAGGGCATCTACGCCTTCAACGACGAGGAGCTCGACAAGGCGCTCAAGGAGGTCGGCGAGGGATCGAGCATCCAGCGCTACAAGGGTCTCGGAGAGATGAACCCCGAACAGCTCTGGACCACCACCATGGACCCTGCGACGCGAATCCTCCTCAAGGTGAACATCGACGACGCCGTGGCAGCGGACCAGATCTTCACCATACTCATGGGCGACGATGTCGAACCACGGCGCAAGTTCATCGAGGAGCACGCGAAGCTCGTCGTAAACCTGGATATCTGAGGGAGCGAGCATGGCAAAGAAGAAGAGCAAGGATACGAAGCCGGCCCCGGTCTCGGCAAAGACCCTCAATATCGAGATCGAGGACGAGATGCAGAAGTCCTATATCGACTATGCCATGAGCGTGATCGTCGGCAGGGCGCTGCCCGATGTCCGGGACGGGCTCAAGCCCGTGCACCGGCGCATTCTCTTCGCCATGATGGAGCTCGGGCTCACTCCGAACAAGGCCCACAAGAAGTCAGCCCGCGTAGTGGGCGAGGTGCTGGGTAAGTACCACCCCCACGGCGACACAGCGGTCTACGACACCATGGTCCGGATGGCCCAGCCCTTCTCCCTACGCTACCTCCTTGTGGACGGCCACGGCAACTTCGGTTCCATCGACGGTGACCGGGCCGCCGCCATGCGTTACACTGAGGCTCGGCTCACAAAGCTCGCCATCGAGCTGCTCAAGGACATCGACAAGGAGACAGTGGACTTCCGTCCCAACTTCGACGACAGCCTCCAAGAGCCCACCGTGCTCCCCTCCATACTTCCCAATCTCCTCCTCAACGGTTCCTCAGGTATCGCCGTGGGCATGGCCACGAACATCCCGCCGCACAACCTGCGCGAGATCCTGGACGCATGCGTGCTGGTGATCGACAAGCCGGAAGTCGAACTGGACGAGATCATGCAGATAGTCAAGGGTCCCGACTTCCCCACTGGCGGCATCATCATGGGACTGGCCGGTATCCGCAACGCCTACGAGCACGGCAGCGGGCGCATCATCGTCAAGGCACGCACCCAGGTAGAGGAGGTCCGCAAGGGCCGCCATGCCATCATCATCACCGAGCTCCCCTACTACGTCAACAAGGCCAACCTCATAGAGAAGATGGCCGAGCTTGCCAACCATAAGAAGATCAACGGCATCTCGAATATCCGTGACGAATCGGACAGGAGCGGAATGCGTGTCGTCATCGAGCTCTCCCGCGACGCACAGCTCGACGTGGTCCAGAACCAGCTGTTCAAGCACACGGCCATGCAGACCACCTTCGGTGTCAACACGGTGGCGCTCGTGGACAACGAGCCCAAACGGCTCCCTCTCAAGGCGATGATCCGCCACTTCATCAACCACCGCCTCGACGTTGTCACGCGACGGTGCCAGTTCGAGCTCAAGAAGGCCAAAGCGCGCCTCCACATACTCGAAGGACTGCTCATCGCCCTCAAGAACCTCGACAAGGTCATCGAGCTCATCCGGAAGGCCAAGGACGTCGACACCGCACGCAGCGGCCTCATGAAGGGCTTCAAGCTCTCCGAGATCCAGGCCAATGCCATCCTCTCCATGCAGCTCTCACGCCTGACCGGTATGGAGCGGCAGAAGGTGGAGGACGAGGCCAAGGCACTGCGCAAGCGCATAAAGGAGCTGGAGGCCATCCTCGCCGACGAGAAGAAGCGGCTGGCCATTATCAAGGATGAACTCGTAGAGCTCAAGGAGAAGTACGGCGACGAGCGTCGGACCGAGATCGTCCCCGGCGAGATCGACGATGTCGATATTGAGTCGCTCATCCCCGAGGAGGACGTGGTCGTCACCATCACCTCCCAGGGCTACATAAAGCGTCAGAAGGTGGACGCCTTCCGGGTCCAGGGTCGCGGCGGCGTGGGCAAAGGCTCGCTGACCACGAGAGATGAGGACTACGTCACCGAATGCCTGGTATGCTCAACCCACGATTTCCTGGTGTTCTTTACTGAGAACGGACAGATGTTCCTGGAGAAGGCCTACCGGGTCCCCGAACTGGGCCGTCAGGCCAAAGGTACGTCCGTCGTTAACGTCATCCCCAAGCTCCAGAATGAGATCATCTCGGCCATGATACGGGTCAAGGACTTCGATGAAGAGGGGATGCACTTAGTGTTCGCAACCCGCCAGGGCCGCATCAAGAAGACGGAGCTCAAGGAGTACGGCTCCAAGCGTCAGGGCCTGCGCGCCATCAATGTGGTAGAGGGCGACGACGTCGTGGACGTGCGCCTCACCGACGGCGACCAGGAGGTCGTGCTCGCCAGCCAGTACGGCATGATGATCTGCTTCCCCGAGACAGAGGTCCGAGCCCAGGGCCGCGCATCGCAGGGGGTCCGGGGCATGAAGCTCACCCGTGGCGACAAGGTCGTGGCAATGGGCCTTGTCGACAAGGAGCGCCATGTGCTCTTCGTCACCACGGAGGGCAAGGGTAAGCGTGTAGCGCCCGGTCAGCTGCGTCACCAGCATCGCGGCGGCAAGGGCATCATCGCGATCAAGCTCGGGCGCTCGGACACGCTCGTCGGGATGCGCTTCCTCGCCGAGGACGAGCAGTTCCTGGTCATCACGTCCGAGGGCGTCACGATCAAGCTCGAAGCAGGGAAGGTCTCAAAGCAAGGACGACAGGCCCGCGGTGTAAGGGTCATCGACCTACGCGAGGACAACACAGTCGTATCCATCGCACGTGTCATTAACGACGCGGAGTGAGCGGCCTTCGACCTAGCCTTAATAAAGATTAGCCATCATATCAGACGGATGAGCAGAAGGATTATCGTGGCCATCTTGCTCATTCTAATGATACCTGCCCTCTCCTACCGTTTCATCGAAGAGTGCCCGAAACAGTCCTCCCCCGAGGAACGGGACCAATGCTACTACCAAGTCGCCCCCATCATAGCCTCGACGCTCCCCAAGGAAGCTCCTCCGGCATGTGCAATGATCGAGAGCACGCTTACCCGTGACAGGTGCAACATCGCCATCGTCAAGTACATCGTATCGGTGAACCAGACTGGAGCGTTGGAGATCTGCGACAATCTCGAGCAGGACAAGGCCGAGTGCTTCGATGGTATCTCGCCCTATTTTTCCGGGACTGGCCGCATCCGCTTCCTCTACTGGTCCGACCCAAGCATCATCATCATGGGCGTGATGTCCATCCCGCTCCTGATCTTCCTCCTCGGTGTAGCCTACATCGCGTTCACCATGAAGAAGTCCTCCGAGGAGGCCGAGATCGAAGAGCAACGCCAGATGATGTACGATGAGTACATTCCGCCCGGAGGTACAGGCGACCAGTTCCAGCAGTTCTGGTACGAGGGCGGCTCGTCCTTGGGCGGGAACGAAATATCCTTCGGAGCGGCGGACGAGATCACTGATCCGTCCCAACAGATGGAAGGCTTCCAATACCAGCAGTGAGCGGATTCCCCCGGGGCACCTTTTTATACTAGGAACGACTATTATACATTAATAGAGAATAAATTCCCCCCGGGATTGTGGAAGGACCATGAAATCCAAAACGGTAGTTTTGACAGTAGTTCTCGTCCTTCTCTTGGCTGCCGCTGCCGATGACCTGTCCCGTTGCGCTTCGATCAAGGACGCTGCTGAGCGGGACGCGTGCTTCGTAGCTGTCTCCAAGGACGCAGTCAAGTCGTACCCTCCGAGCGCGCTTGACGCATGCGACGAGGTACGCAATCCAGAGCTCCGTGACGCCTGCATAACCAACATCGCCGGTGTGATCGGCCAGAGTACTCCCCGTCTCGGGATGCAGACCTGCAAGTCCATGATAGAGAACGAGTCGAACATGCAGACATGCTATGACTCGGTTGCACCGGGATTCAACCTCTTCGGCAAGATCACCTACTACTATTACACTAATCCGTCATTGATGGTCAAGGTAGTGATGATCGCCCCCTTGCTCCTGTTCCTCGCAGGTGTCGGGATGCTGGTGAAGAGCATCCAGGAGGGCGAACCCGAGAAGGGTAAGGCCGCTGAGATGGTAGAGGATGATGAGCTGATGTCCCAGTACTACAAATCCGGCTCATCGGATGAGCTCACTGACATGCGTTTCCAGTTCGCACCTACCGAACCCGGATGGGCCGGGAACGAGGCGGCAGCTCAGCAGCAACCCGCCGCGTGGGGTACCGAGGGCGCGGCAGCGGGCGCCCAGGAAGGATTTGCGGGCGGTCCTTTCTTCGTCCCGGCGGCCACGGACCAGACGGCCTATCAAGGTGGCGAACAGCAAGCTACGCCCGAGAACGCCCAGTTCTGGACCCCTCAGGAAGAATCGGGCTAAAGGAATTTTTTTCCGCCAGGATTGTGGTAGGAGTTCACGAACCGTCTAGATACGCCAATCCTCGTCATCGTTCTCGATCTCGGCCGTCTCAGGGAACTCGTTCTGCTCGACGGGCGGGAGGGCATCACGTTGCGAGATGAACTGTTGCTCGAAGATATCCTCGAAACCTGCGATCATATCGGCTAGCAACCGTTTAGTCTCTACATGGCGCCGGGCAAGGAGCTGGTTCTCTTCGTGGAGCTTCGTCTTCTCGACGTCACTGTACCGCTGAATGACCACTAGCTGTTCATTGTGTGAGCGGAGCGATTCGAGTTCGTTGAAAACCTCGGGTGCGAGAAGGCGGGAGAGCTTCTTGAGGACCATACCACAAAATGCTCTTTCATGCTTAATAAAGCTGTCAGCGGGACCTCGTAGGGCCTTTCTGTTTCCCGGGATCGCTCTTGCCCACATGCTTTTTTCTACGCGACCTCGGTCGCTTGAGGGGTACGTTCTTCAAGGCGAACACCACTGCATCGACCTCGCCCGATGCGTCCATGACCGGTGCGCCGTCCGCCGAGATACCAACGCGCTCGCCCCCGGGCCACTCGATGGCAAGGAGTATCCCCGATTGAGGTCTTTTAGAGTCGCGGACCACTCTGAACGGGAGCTGTTCCTCGGGGAGCGGTGTGCCGTCGATCGCTGTTATCTTCCAATCAGGTGCATTGTAGGTCAGCTGGGTGATCTCGTCCTTCTTCAGGCCCAGGACATCCTCGGCCCGTGGATTGGCGAACGTTATGCGGCCCTTACGGTCGACGACCACGATCGCGGCCGGTGTCGTCTCAGCGACAATGGAAAGAAGCTCGTGCTCCCTTCGTAGTTCGTCCCGGGCCCGCTTCTCGTCGGTAATGTCCGAGAACACCCCCATCACACCGATGACGTTCCCGTCCTCGTCCTTGACAGGGACCTTGACAGTGCGCACCCATATCTCCTTTCCGTGCTTGATGTAACGCTCCTCGAGCTCCTCGATCCGCCCGTTCTTCATGATGCGTCTATCGTCAGCCCTGTACTTCTCCGCCAAGGTCTTCGGGTAGAACTCATAATCGGTCTTCCCTGCGATCTCGTCGGGAGACAAACCGATGTCACGGGCATAGCTCTCGTTGCACGAGATGTAGACCGAGTCCAGGTCTTTATGGAATACTCGCTGAGGTAGCGTCTCGACCAGAGTGCGGTACTTCCGCTCGCTCATGACGATCGCTTCCTCGGCATTACGGCGCTCTAGGGCGTTGCTGATGACACGCGAGGTCCTTTTCAGTAGAGTAAGGATATCCTCGTGCCACTCACCCCCCTCATCGAGATTATCCAGTCCAAGGGAGCCCGCGAGCTTTCCGTGGACCATCAGGGGCAGCGCTAGGAGGGACCTCACACCCTGTTCCTCGAGGGCACGCATCTCCCCCTTCGCTTTCGGAGGCAATCTCGCCACGTCGGGGATGTGCACGGCCTCGCCATGGCGGAGGGTTCCCATGATCCATGGGAAGGTAGAGGAAGGCACGCCCTTGAGATCGACCTTCCTCGAGGCGATGCCCTCAGCACACCATTCATGGGTGTTGTCCATGGTCGTACCGTCCTCGCTGATAAGGAACATGTAGGCACGACCCGCGCCGCTCATGGTCCCCATGTCCTCGAGGGTATCGTTGATGGCCTCATCGATATCGTACACGCCGACGAAGCGGGATGAGATGTCAGCGATGACCTTCTCGAGCAACAGCCAGCTGTTGAGCTCATCCTCGGCATGCTTTCTCGTTGTGACATCGGTGACGAGCACGAGGTATCCCGCTCCCTGCTCGTCGGGAGCGACAGGTGAATACCGGTACTGGATGCAACGCCGTTCACCGTCCTTCCTAACGATCCAGAACTCCAGTTCCCCGGGCGGTTCGCCCTCCCTGAGGATCCGTTTCATGAATCCCATCAATCGTGGCCGCTCCTCAGGTACCGCTATGTCCAGGCCCGAGAGCCCCATGAGCTCCTCGTGTGAATACCCTAGGATATCGCAGACCTGGTCGTTGGCGTACACCATATGTCCCTCGCGGATGAGGACCAGGCCGTCCTTGGTGCTCTCCGTTACGGTCTTGTATAGGGCACGGCTCCCCTTGAGCTCCTGCTCCATGTGTTTGCGGGCTGTGATGTCGATGATGCCCACGATCAGGCTATTGAATCCGGTCGTCCCCGATGGGATTGATAGTGTTATCATGATATCCATCCGCTTACCCTGGAGGGTCTTGTTGACCGCCTCGGCCTCGAAGTACGTCTTCCCCCCCTCGATGGCTATGAGCTCCTCACGGAATACATCGAACGACTCGGGCGTGAACACCTTGTTCAGGGAACCAAGAAGCTCCTCTTTCGTTCTGGCACCGTACATCCGGAGGGTCGCCTCGTTGACGTCGACGACCTTGACCATCCCAGCGGCCTTCTGGATGAACTCGGGATGTCCCTCCAGATATCTGCGGAAATCCGTCACACCCGATGCCTTGACACGATCGACAGCTTCCTTGACCTCGCTCAGGTCCTCCTCCCAAAGAGACACAGGGGCTGTATGGAATATGGTGCTGAACCGGTCCTCGCTCTTCGCCAATTCATCCTCGGCACGCTTGCGCTCGGTGATGTCCGTGATAACGACGAGGTAACCGTCCTCACCCTCACCAAGGTGAAGTGAGGAATACCGGTACTGGACATAACGTCGTGCACCGTTCTTGCACACGGCCCAGAACGCGAGCATCTCCGGGGGCGCTCCCTTTCGCAGCACTCGTCCCATGAATTCCTTCATGCGGTCGTGCTCCTCCGGAGGCGCGATGTCCAGGCCGTTCATGCCCTCCAGTTCGCTCTTCGAGTATCCGAGTATCTGCTTGACGCGGTCGTTGACGTAGCTGATCTTCCCACCGATGATGACCACCAGTCCGTCCCGCGTGTTGTCGGCGATACCTTTGTACAACCGTCGGTCATACAACCGGCGCTCCTCCGCGTCCTTGCGTGCCGTGATATCGGACACCATCACAAGGTCACCGGTTATCCTTCCCTCCTCGTCCTTGATGGGTGTCGCCTGTACGCGACCTGTGACATGATTTCCGTCCTTGGTCAAGAACTCGAGCTCGTAAGGCCCGACCTCCCTTCCGCTCATGCGTTTAGCGAACCGGGCGGTGGCCTTGAGCTTGCTCTCCCTCGTGAGGAAGGGGAGAGCGATGAGACGCTTGCCGATTACCTCTTCTGGTGCATACCCTAGCAGGTGCTGTACACGCTCGTTGATGTCGAGCACTTTCCCAGTCCGGTCGAGCATTACTATCGTCTCGGGGGATAGCTCGAAGATGGAACGGTACCGTTTCTCGCTAGCGGCCAGCTCCCGCTCGGTGGTCGTCCGACGCAGTTCCTCCTCCTCGAGTTCGGTGATGAGTCTGCGAAGGTCGCCGAGCTCACGGATGAGCCGACCTCTCCCATCGGATCCGTTCGAATCCAGAACTATGCCCCCTGACCCGGCCGTGCGAGGTGGCCATGGCCGTTACTATGGGAAGGGTCATGCAGGGATAAAAACCTTTCCTAGACCGTGGGGCGGTCGTTCGTAACTATGAGTCATATAAAGGTTGAGGGTCTAAGAGATATGCAAGTGGTGGCAATGGTAAAGAGCAAACAGCGTATCTCAGGTGTATATGCCGTGACGGTCAGTGGCATCCTGGTTCTTGCCTTCCTCATCTGTGCAGTCTACGTACCCATGGGTTCATTAGTGCAGGATGAGTTCATGTCGGTCCTGAAGGTGAACCGGGGCATCATCACGATGGTGTTCTGCATGACCCTCCTGGCAGTGACGATCCTGGGTATCGAGTCACTGATATTCGACTTCGAGCTCACACAGGACAAGATCATCGAGAGTTCAGAAGTGCTCAGCGAGAAGCTCGATGAGTGGTCGAGGAAACTGGACGGCTAGTCGTACAGGAACTCGACCTTAGCGTCGGATAGACGGTCATACATAGCCACAGTATCACGTTTATCCCCACTCTCGAACAGGATGTTGGAGATAGCGTTCCACTCCCCCACCCAGCCACCTACGCCGATGATCTCGGCAGTGATCGATGCACCGATGCCCAATCCGGCCAGTACTGGTACGAAAGCGCTCCCGGCAATGAGGCCTGCACCCATTACGGCCAATCCGGCGGATTTGAGGTAATGGTGGCGCAGTTCCTTGCGCGCCTCCCGCTCAGTGAACTCGAAGTAGTTATGGATCGACTCGGTGATAGTGCCCTCGATCGACTCGTCCCGCTCGACACCGGGCAGGTAGACCTTCAGGGTCACGTCCTCCTTGTCAGCTAGCTCATGATACGATTGCTCGATGTAGGACACGATGTGGTCCTCGAGGTCCCTGTGCTCAAGAGGTGCCGGGTCCCGTTCATGGTAGATGTCCATGTAGCTATCTAGCGCCAGCTCAATGTCTTCCCGATACAACGCTTCCCCGTCCATCCTGCACCGTTCGGCCGGGTCGCCGGTATATAAACATTGCTGAAATCGCGGGCCCGACCCTTCATCAGGCACTCTCGCGCACCAGGGAAAGGGTTTTAAACGCGAACCTGCTCGTGCCAACCGATCGGCCATGGAGTTCCTAACCCTCGATGACCTCGACCTTGCGAACAAGCGTGTGCTCGTACGCGTCGACTTCAATGTCCCCCTCACCGACGACGGTGAGGTGTCCAACGACAAGCGCATCCGCGCTGCCCTGCCCACCATCCGCACCATCCTGGAACGTGATGCGAAGCAGGTCGTGCTGTGCAGTCACCTTGGTAAGCCCAAGGGAAAGGTCGTCGACTCGCTCAGGATGGACCCTGTGGCCGCACAGCTCGGCAAGCTCCTTGGCATGTCCGTGGCCAAGCTGGACGAATGTATCGATGTGGACATCCCCAACGACCGAATAGTCGTGCTGGAGAATCTCAGGTTCCATGCCGAGGAGAAGGGCAACGATGAAGCCTTCGCTGCCAAGCTGGCCTCGTACGGTGACGTGTACGTGAACGACGCTTTCGGCACCTGTCACAGAGCGCACGCGTCGGTGGAGGCCGTAGCACGTCTGCTCCCCGCTGCAGCCGGTCTCCTTGTCCAGAAGGAGCTCGACGTCATGGGAGCCGCGCTCGCTGCACCCGAGCGTCCGTTCGTCGCGATCATGGGCGGTGTCAAGGTATCCGACAAGATCGAAGTGATCCGCAACCTGCTCGGTAAGGTGGACCGCCTGCTCATCGGCGGCGCCATGATGTACACGTTCCTCCGGGCCCAGGGAAAGGCCACCGGCAGGTCCCTCGTTGAGGAGGACAAGCTCGATCTGGCACGAGAACTGCTCACGGATCCCAAGATAACCATACCTGTCGACACGACCGTGGCGGCCGATATGGAGCCCGAGGCAGCGGCAAAGGCCGTCGACGTGGACAACATCGGCGATTCCGATATTGGGCTTGACATCGGTCCCAGGACCATGGAACAGTACGAATCCATCATCGCTGACGCCCGCACCGTGGTGTGGAACGGGCCCATGGGCCGGTTCGAGTGGGAGCGGTTCGCGAACGGCACCCGGTCCGTGGCCAGAGCGGTCGCCGGTTCCGAGGCAGTGAGCATCATCGGTGGTGGGGACTCTGCGTCGGCCATCGAGGGCATGGGCTTCGCCGACAAGGTCACCCATGTCTCCACGGGAGGAGGGGCTTCCATGTCCTTCCTTGAAGGAAGGGTGCTCCCTGGCATAGCCGCGCTGGAGGAGAGCGCCCGCCGGATGAAGAGCTGCTAGGTCCCGCTCAGAACTGGAATATCCCCTGCTGGACGCCCTGGTTCTCAGAGCCGTCCTCGGGAGGCCAGCACCGCTCGATGTCGAGGCATCTCTTCATCTCGCAGTCGTGCTTGTAGTACTGCTGGCCGTCGCGGATACAGACGCGGGGCGAGCCGTGGGAGGATCCCTGCATACATGATACTAGTCGTTCATCGTTTATGACGCTTTTCCATCCGCTCCGATACCAGATATAAAGGAATGGGCCATGGACGGGGGGTATGGCAGGCAGGACGTCCGAGCCAGGTCAGACATCACCACCCGTGCCCCTGGCACCCATGTCGGTCACATTCCCGGCCACGGGCATCACCCGCATCCGGTTCGGCGAGGACGGGCCAGACTCCTTCGCCGTGGTCCTCACAGGTGACGAGGTGCCTTCGTCCGAGGAAAAGCTCTCCACCGGGCCCGCGTACGCCACCGAGGACCTGCGTGTGAGCGTAGATAGGGCCCAGGACAGAGTGGACGTTTCACGCATCGGCGGCGGGCCCATCCTGACGGAGCTGCGTGCGTCACGCAAGGACGACGGTCACATCACCATCGACGGACGTGTCGAGCGTGGCTCGTCGTTCTACGGCGGGGGGGAGCGCACAGGTTTCCTGGACAAGACCGGCGAGATGCTGGAGAACTGGAACACGGATGCCAACTGGGACCACACATCGGCCACGCGAAGGCTGTACCAGTCGCACCCTTTCATCATCGTGCTCTGTCGCGGGCGGGCCTTCGGCATCCTGTTCGACAACGTCCAGCGCACCTCCATGGTGCTGGACAGGAGCGGGAACGGCGATATCGCCTTCGGCGCGACCGGTGGACCTGCATGCCTGTTCGTGCTCGAGGGTCCCACCGTAAAGGACGTCCTCCGACGCCTCGCCGACCTCACCGGCCACATGCCCCTGCCGCCGCTCTGGTCGCTCGGGTATCACCAGTGTCGCTGGAGCTACCATCCGGCCGAGCGTGTGCGTGAGCTCGCGCGGACGTTCCGAGAGAAGAACGTCCCCTGTGACGCCATATGGCTGGACATAGACTACATGGACCGCTACCGGTGCTTCACCTGGGATCATAAGGAGTTCCCTGATCCCGAGGGGCTCATCGCCGACCTGAAAGAGGAGGGGTTCGACCTGGTGACGATCGTGGACCCCGGTATCTCCAAGAGCGTACGCTACCCGGTCTGGGTGGAGGGGCTCGAGCGCGGGTACTTCTGCACGACGCCCGATGGTGAGGTGTACCTGGGCAAGGTCTGGCCGAAACGTGCCGGGTTCCCGGACTTCAGCCGGGAGGACGTGCGCGAGTGGTGGGCAGGGCTCAACGCGCGTTGGATCGCTCAGGGGCTGGGAGGTGTCTGGAACGACATGAACGAGCCAGCCACCTTCAACAAACCCCACAACACGGTCCCCGATGATATCGTGCACGCCGCGGGCAGCCATGCTGACGTCCATAACATGTACGCTATCTGGGAGGCCGCGGCCACCGTGGACGGGCTCAGGCAGGCCAGGCCCGATGAACGGCCATTCCTGCTCACACGGGCGGGTTTCACCGGTATACAGCGCTATGCTGCGGTGTGGACCGGCGACAACGGTGCGATCTGGGAGCACCTCCTCATGGCCATGCCCATGTGCCTGAACCTCGGCCTGTCCGGCGTTCCGTTCGTGGGCACGGACGTTGGCGGGTTCAACTACCATCCTTCCACCGAGCTCTTCGTTCGCTGGACGCAGCTGGGCGCCTTCAGTCCGTTCTTCCGTGCGCACACAAGAGAGAAGGAGGACCAGGACCCATGGTCGTTCGGCCCTGAAGCGGAGGACATCTGTCGACGGTACATCCGCCTCCGGTACGAGCTCCTGCCCTACACCTACGGCTGCTTCCGCGAGGCGTCGCTCACCGGAGTACCGGTGATGCGGGCGCTCCTTGTGGAACACCCGGACGATCCCGAGACGCTCAGGTGCGACGACCAGTTCCTCTGGGGTCGCGACCTCCTGGTCGCCCCGGTGTACCTACCCGGCCGACGGCACAGGCTGGTATACCTGCCCGCGGGTGCCTGGATCGACTGGTGGACGGGCGAACGCCATGAAGGTGGCCGTCACGTCGTGGCGTACGCGCCACTGGGCACGCTCCCGCTATACGCTAGAGAGGGAGCGATCATATCCGCCCGTAATTACGGCGCCAGCACCAAGGAACGGGGCGACGAGCTCACCCTCCATGTGTTCGCTCCCGCCGAGGGGGAGGCCAGGTGCGATCTGTACGATGACGACGGCCGATCGCTTGCTTACGAGCGTGGGGAGTACAGTCTCACCCGGATCACATGCTCGATTAACGATGGTATCGCTGATGTCCGTCGTGAGGTCGTCCACGAAGGGTACCCGGACGACCTGCGGTTCATCACCCTCCGTGTCCATGCGCCAGTGGACGTACGGGGCCTCAGGTTCGACGGACGGGACGTGGTCATGGAACGGGACGGTGCGGCCGCAGTGGGACGCGCGAGCGTCAGGTGATCATCCCTCAGAACGCTGACCGCCAGGGCAGACCTGCCTCCTTGCAGGCCGAGGATACAGTGATCAACACTCGTTGCCACCATGCCGGGGACAGGTCGTCCGATCTGAACGACGGCATCACAGGTCGAAGACGGTCGAGCACGCCCCGACGCAGGTTGAGCCGGTCCAGCATGATATGGGACCCTGTCTCTGCTGCCAGGCCGACGACTGCCCGCAACGAGGCCGGTGAGTCGTTCAACCCGGGGATGACCGGGCCCAGGAACACCCATGTAGCCAGACCCTCCTCTGCACATCGTCGCAGGATGGTCGCCCTTTTCGCAGGGGATGATGCCCCTGGCTCGATCCGGGCAGCGATGTCCTTGTCGAGCGTTGTGACAGTGATCCCCACTGACGCCCGCTCACCAGCACGGACGAGCAGGTCGAGGTCGCGGAGCACCAGATCGGACTTGGTATGGACCTGGAACGGGAATCCCGATGAAGCCAGTAGCGAGACGCATCCACGGGTGAGACGATAGGTGTGCTCGGCAGGCTGGTAGGGATCGGTGACAGTCCCCACGCCCACGAGCCCGGGCTCCCGCTTCTTGAGATCACGTGCGAGCACGTCGATGATGTTGTTACGTGGGCACACCTCATGCCCCCAGGTCATTGTCAGCTTTGGCCGTCGGAGGGTGGCGGGTGCATAGCAGTACGCACAAGCATGGGCACATCCCAGGTAGGGATTGAGCGCGTACCGCAGTCCAGGGAGCCCGCTCGCAGAGAGGGCAGTCGTGCACCGCTGAGGCCTCACCCGGACGTCCTTTCTCAGGCGCTCGCCCCCATGTAGTCGGTGAGCCGCTTCTGGTAGAGCGAATCCTTTACCAGGTCACAGGTCGCTACCCAGTGCTCCCGGGCGATGGTGAGCTGGTCCAGGGCATGGCCAAAAGCGCCCTCGAACCCGTCAAAGGCCTCATAGGGTTGATGAAGGGTCGCCCGGATGCTCTCCCTGACGTTCCACACCCCCACGGGGAGGATGTAGCCGGGATGTATCTCACGGAGCACGAGCGCTGCGGCCTGCTTACCCTCGGACGCCAGATGCTCGGCCACCGCCAGCCGGGTGCTGAAATAACATCCGCCTATGTGAGGATAGGTCGTCCGTCCCTCGTAGGGTTCACTGTCAGAGATCATCCCCGGGCGCTTCCCGGCCATGTTCCAGGCAGAGGACGGGTGCCATGCCTCGGTCCACTCGAACGCCCAATTGGCGGGCATGAGTATCGCTGTGTAGATGTTGTCCAGGTTGTGGAAAGTGTGGACCCTGAACTCATCGATAGTGGGATTATCCTTCACCCTGTCGACCAGGGTGTCAGAGATGATCGAGTCCGTGGCTGTGATGCTCCACCGGGTCGGGACCAGCTTCCGCCGACGTCCGGTACCGAGCATACCGATGGACAGGGCACGCTGTATCGCGCTCACCCGAACACCCCCGTCGTAGAGTCCGGCGACCGCCTCTGATGCCTTGAGGTCAGTGTCCCCGAACGACCTTTCCAGCCGCTGGTCGGCGGTCCCTGGTGATACCGAGAATGACCGGAGGGGTGCCGATGGGCCGAAAGGCTGAACGTTGGCGCTCAGCTTGATGGTCCCACCAGGACGTTTGGTGAACCGGGCCTCGGCGTCCACGGGTGTTGAGGATAAGGCCACTTCCTGAAGATCGGTCACGAGCCGGCTCCCACCCGGATCGGTCACAGGGACTGGTGTCGTCCCCCGCAGGAGCGAGTACCGGAACCTGATGATGTCTTGTATGGAGCGGCCCATCCACTCCTCCGGCGTGTCCAGGACCGCGGTGTCGCCGTGGTAGGGCGGGAGCATGGGCCCCACGCTCACCTTCGGATATCCGTACCGTCCCACGAACACCCCTGGCGGGGACGAGCCGGCCACCTCGGTCCCCACGACCTTTAGTTCGGTACGCGACAGGGCCATTGCCCGGGCGATGACAGGACACCGGTGCTTCCCACAGAGGTTCTTCGTACCGCGGCATAGCACACAGCGGGATGTCGAGCGTGAGCGACGCTTTCCCGCGAAGGGATCGGGACGTGGGTCTGGCCCCATATCAAAGAGATGTCGTCCGTAGAATTAAGCCCTATAGGGAGGGGCGTGCCGGTATCCGGGCGTCCACCGAACACATTTAAACGATCCCTCTCACGAGGGGTCCATGCGCCGGGACCTTGCCGCGTGCATCCTCGCGATCATCCTCCTGACGCTCTACATCGGGACTGTGAAGGACGACCTGTCGCCCACGGCCCCCGGTCCTGCTGACCAGGGACCCAGCCCCCTTGGACCGGAGGAGGAATGGCTCGACGCCCTCCTCTACATGCGCAACAACACGGAAGAGAACGCCATCGTGTTCACGTGGTGGGACTACGGCCGCTGGGTCAAGAACGTGGCCGGCAGGGACGTCGTGACCCAGGAAGGGCAGAGCGTCGCCCCTGTGAACGTCGACATGGGTCGGATGCTGATGAGCACCAACGCCGACGAGCTATTCTCTCTCCGCACTTGCGACAAGGGCACTCCGCCCGAGTGCGAGGGTGATGTGTTCATCGACCGCCACACCGAAGGCCGCTCCCGTCCGGCCTATATCATTGTCGACAAGGGGCTCATGGTCAAGTTCTACTGGGTCTCGCGCGTGGGAGAGGACTGCATCCCCCAGGAATGCGCAGTCGCCCACTTCAACCGGACCGGTCCCGAGTGCACCAGACCATCGTGCGGCACCCGTTTCACCTACCTCTACAAGCTCGAGACGGGAGAGGACCATGGTGGCCAGACGGGCATCTTCATGAACTATGTACCGTTCAGGCGACCGGACGGGACGGTCACAGAGCCGATGGCACGGATAGACCTAATGGTGGACACGTCGTTCCGCTTCATCCCCGTCATCCGCCTGGGCAACCTCACCGATGACGGCGAGTTCCATACCGACGTCGAGGGCATCCTAGGTAACTATATCTTCGGAGGGAACCCGAAGGTCATGGACGTCCCGAACCGACAGAACGCCACGATCGTCCCCGGGACGGTCGTCATCACCAAGGACATCCTGGTGTACATGGAGGACAAAGCCCAAGACATGCTCTTCACCCGGTTGTTCTTCCTGGACGGGAAGGGATCCGACGAGGTCGAGCTCGTCCACTCATCGCCCGGCGGTGATGTCAAGGTGTTCCGGCTCGTATACCCGGAGGACCGCACCGCGTCCGCCGACCCTGCCCAAGAGATTTAAACCATCCTCGTCATGTAGCATGCATGACCGGTCCGCGGGTCCTGGCAAGCGCTCTGCTCGTGCTCGCTCTTGTCTGCGGATGCTTGGGCGGCGATGGGGGGCCTGAGGCATCCCCTGTCGCGACCGTGACAGCATCGCCCGAGCCCCCGGCCCCACTGCAGCCCATCCCCGTCGTTGGTGACATCCCGCCCGGTGTACTTAGGGCGGTCCTCGATTCGTACCCCGACCTCCGCGATGTCGCAGGTGAGCTCAATGATGACACGGTCAACGCCCTGGAGGACGCCGGTGTCTGGTTCGTGAACGTCCACTGGGGCTTCTGCGAGGACTGCTACTGCATATTCACGGTCCATGAGAACGGTACGGTGGAGAAGTCCAAGGATGGTAACTGTCCCGCCACCAGGACCATCACGGCCACGCCGGCACCCACGGAATCCCCGCTAAGATCGCTGGATGCGGACGTCCCTGACAACGTTCTCGACGCAATACGGGGCACTTATCCCGACCTGGAATCTGCGGTGGGCGACCTCGATACGTCCGGTGTCACAGGTATAGAGGAGCCTGACGGCTCGTGGCTCGTCAACGTGCACTGGGGCCGGTGCGAGGACTGCTACTGCGACCTGTCCGTCCACCAGGACGGTACCGTCGAAAAGGGCGGTACCGGTAACTGTCCGTTCACAGGGAGCAGTGTGTAGCGTTCCCCAAGCGAAGGTTAAAATACGGCGGCACTACGCGGACTGCCACGGATGGGCGCGCTCATAGACTGCCATGTCGAAGAGGAGCTGGACTACGGCCTCACCGACAGGTACGTTGAGGGCATGAAAGAGCTCGCCGACACCTACGGTTCTGCTGACATGGTCCGTATCGGCGCAAGCGAGTACAAGGCGGACATCTACGCGCTGGACATCAATCCTACGGGCGAGGTCAAGGGCCAGGTGTTCGTCGTCGCAGGCCACCACGCCACCGAGCCCGCCGGTCCCGAGGCCGCAATGGCCTTCGCCCGCCGCTACTTGGAGTCAGATACAGAACTTGCACAGCAGCTCAAGGAGAACGTCCGCGTCACCGTCATCCCCGTGGTCAACGTCGACATGTACGCCCTTCCTATGGAGAACCGGCCATACGATACGATGAACGGTGGGTACTCCGGAGAAAAAGCGACCTGGATGGAGGAGCGGGCGGTGAAGAGCTGCGTCGAGGAGCGGACCGCCGACGTGCCCTACCTGCTTGGATTCGACCTCCATGAAACGGACGAGGAGATCTTCCATGGTTTCGGTGTGGTCCAGTTCGAACCGGGAGAGGACGGCGAGGTCATCATCGACCCCGTGAAGGACTACGGTAGGGCCGCTGCCGAGCGTATCGAGCGCGAGGGCTATCGCCTAATCCACTCCGACAAGGATATGGGGAACGACGGACTGCTCCCCGAGAAGAGCGATACGCCCATGTGCTTCGACGGCTACTCGGCGGCCAAGGGCGCGTTCGCCTACACCTTCGAAACACCCAGCTTCCACAACACCATGCGCGAGCGGGTGGAGATGGACCTGATCGGCATGGACGAGCTGTTCGCCCGGGTGTTCGCCGAGCTGGACGCGTCCGGCCAGTAACCTTTTCAAGGATTCGGTACCAATCCCACTCGTGAAGCTAGGCGTGCTGTTCTCCGGCGGGAAGGACTCGGTGTTCGCCTGCTATCGCGCTGTCGTGCACGGTGATGTCGCATGCCTCATCACCCTGCGCTCCGCAAACCCCGAGAGCTACATGTTCCATACACCGGCCATCGACCTCACGTCCCTCCAGGCCCAGGCCATGGGCATCCCGCTCATCGTCCAGGAGACCGCCGGCGAGAAGGAGGCTGAGCTCGCTGACATGAAGCGGGCCATCGAACGGGCCCGGGAGGAGCACGGGATCGAGGGCGTGGTGACGGGAGCAATCGCATCCGTGTACCAGGCGACCCGCGTGCAGCGGATCTGCCGGGAGCTGGACCTGTGGTGCTTCAATCCGCTCTGGCAGATCGACCAGCTCACCTATATGCGGCTCCTCCTGTCCGAGGGTTTCGAGGTAGTGGTCACGGGAGTGTTCGCCTACCCCTTCACCGAGGAGTGGATCGGCCGGACCATCGGTGGGACCGAGGTGGACCAGCTGGCATCGCTTGCGGATAAGTACCAGATCAATCCCTCGGGCGAGGGCGGGGAGCTGGAGACCCTGGTCACCGACTGCCCACTGTTCAACCGTCGCATCCGGATCGACAGGACCTCTACGGAGTATTCGGACCACAGCGGCACGCTCCATATCGAGAAAGCGGAGCTGGTGGACAGATGATCCTCATCGTCGACCTTTGCGGCGAGCGGGGCTCTCTGTCCCGGTTCGAGTTCGTGCATCCGATATCGGCCATCGTGGAGAAGTACGGGGAGATGGCAGGGACCGTCCACGTGAGCGATCTGTCTTCTGCGGCCGCCAAGGCGGCTGACGGCATCGTTCTCTGCGGCACGGCCATCAAGGACCATGCATGGCAGGGGCTGCTCGGTGAGCTCGAATGGCTCCGTGACGTCCGGACACCAGTGCTGGGCATCTGTGCGGGCTCACAGCTCATCGCAGCACTACATGGCGGTGTGGTATCCCCCTGGCCGGTCATCGGGATGCAGGCGACCACCGTTCTGGAGGAGGACAAGGTGCTCGGCAAGGAACGGTCGTTCGAAGCATACCACCTCCACAACCTCGGCCATTCCCTCCCGCCCGGTTTCAGGCTCCTTGCAGGGACCGAGGAACGAGCGGAGGCGTTCAGGCATACCGAAAGGCCCATATGGGGCGTGCTCTTCCACCCCGAGGTGCGCAACGAGCGGATCGTTGAGGCGTTCACGGACCTGTGCCACCGCGACAGGGGTGAGTAAAGCTTAAAAGGCGGCCCGCCCGCGCCATATTGCATGGACTATGGGGACGATTTCGACACCCTCATAGCCGATGCTGCCGCCGACGATAACGACACCGTTCTCTATGTCAGCGGCGACGGTCTCATGATCAATTTCACGGCCCGTGCCACCTATCTCTCGGCCACAGACGTGTACGTCGCGGAGGTGACCAACCTCGGGCCCGGCGAGGCCCTCGAGCTCGCGGCCGAAGTGCGTGCCAGGGCAGAGGAGTCCGGTCACTTCGATGCCGTGTACACCGGCATGGCCTCCCACTACCACGGACAGGAGCTCCGCCTCCACGGGAGCCTTCTCCTCGAGCTCGGGAGCGATATGGTCGATGAGTATTTCGACGACATCCAGCGCCACAATGCCGCAAGCAATGACCTCTATCTCGAGGTCGAGAACGACTACGACACCGACATGGTCACCGCCGTTGTCCAGGAGCAGGGTTCAGTGTACATGCTCAGCGGCCTCGTCGATGCGAAGAGGACCGCCGACGTGCTCGCTGACATCCGTTCCCGCGGGTTCACCGTCCACGACGGCCTGCCTGAAGAATTCAAGAAGCCGTGAGCTCAGCTCTTTCTAGTGCGTTGCCTGCGTAGTGCTGCAAGGGCGACAGCCGTGATGAACCCGAGCATGAACTCGATCGTCAACCATCCCACTACCGATTTGACCAGTGGCGCACCTCTGGTGGACAGCTGGCTCGCGAACAGAACGGGGCTGGCTGTGGCACTGGCGGGGAGGAATAAAAAGGCCATAGTGAGCACCACCACCACGCCCAACCGTTTCGCGATATGGGGCTCATCATATGTCATTCAAGACACCCTGGGGGAGGGCTCCGTGGCCCGGCATCTACCGGTCCTAAGAATTACTAGTCAAGCTAGGATTATCACTGTTTAACATAAGTTGTATATACAACCATTATCGCATGCCGTAAAGCCTAGACCGGTAAAAAAAAAGGTAAGAGCCCCGACCGGAATTCGAATCCGGGACTTCTTCCTTACCAAGGAAGCGCTCTGGCCAGCTGAGCTATCGGGGCATTGGTGCGGGGGACGGGACTTTCGCTCTTGCTCCCACGTACGTGCGGGGGCGCGGGTTTCGAACCCGTGAAGGCCCTAAGCCACCGGATCTTAAGTCCGGCCCCTTTGGCCAGCTCGGGTACCCCCGCTTCCTCCCGTGTTCGCATATTCCTTAAATAGGTTTGCATACCGCGCCCAGTAGGGGCGAACGGGTATAACCGATCGTTCACAAGGTACCATCATGGAGTCACGTGACGCACGGGTCCGCGAGGCGCTCTCTGCAATGGAGAATGCCAAGAACCCGCTCGTGGTAAGCCACATCGACGCCGACGGTATAACCTCCGCGGCCATCGCTGTCAACTCTCTCCGTTCATTCGGCACGGACCCGAAGTGCGTCCACCTTCGCCAGCTCGCGGCAGAGACGCTTCCCGAGGTGGAACGGGCCGCCAAGGACCGTGACCTCGCCGTGTTCGTCGATCTTGGCTCGGGTCAGCTCGATCTTATCGCCAAACTCGGCATCCCTGCAGTAGTGCTCGACCATCACCATCCCATGACGGGTGTAGATCTCGACGGAGTGCACCTCAATCCCCAGCTTTTCGGCGTGGACGGCGGTTCTCAGTGCTCGGGGTCAACTGTGGCCTACTTAGTGGCCAGGGAGGCCGGTCTGAGAGAGACCGCCCCAATAGCCATCGTAGGTGCCGTAGGCGACATGCAGGACCGTCGTACAGGCCGACTCGAGGCTATGAACCGTATCCCTGTCGATGACGGTGAGAAGGACGGCACGGTCGAACCAACACGTGGGATATCGTTCTTCGGCCGCGAAACGCGACCATTAGCCGTCCTGCTCTCCTACGCGTCCTCTCCGTACATCCCGGGACTTTCCAACGATGTTGACGCCTGTCGCACGTTCCTTGATGCCGAGGGCATCCCCACGCGTGATGAGGACGACCGGGCGCTCACCTATCACGACCTCTCGCAAGAGGACCGGATCAAGCTTGGCGACGCCCTGGTCAGGTTCTGCATCGAACGTCGCGTTCCGCAGTGGGGCATCGAGGCCCTGGTCAAGGAGTACTACGTCCTCCCAACGCGGCGTAAGGGCACAGAAATGCGCGACGCCACAGAACACTCAACCCTCCTCAACGCCTGCGGCCGTTGGGGCCTTGCCGCCGTCGGTGTTCGCGTCTGCCTGCAGGAAGAGGGTTATTACGCAAAAGCGAGCGCTATGCTCCGTTATCACCGCCTGCAGCTTCGTACCGGCCTCGACGAGCTGCGTGAGAAGGGCGCGACACCCATCGGCCGCTATGTCCAGCTGTTCGAGTCCGAGACCATCTCACCTACCGTTGTCGGCATCATCGCCGGTATGGGCCTGGGCTCGCGTATGGTAGACCACGAGCGCGTAATCCTTGCCGCGGCCCGCGACTCGGGCGGACGGATCAAGCTCTCGGCGCGCACCACACAGCGTATGGTCCGTGCGGGCGTCGACCTCGCAGCAGCGCTAAGCGGTGCTGTCGAGCGCTGGGGAGGCCAGTCCGGGGGCCACGATATCGCAGCAGGGGCCTACATCGACGAGGAGGTCCTTGAGGCCTTCATCCTCGAACTGGACCGGCTCATTGCGAAACAGATGTGATCGTTCTTACTTGTTGTTACTGGTGAATAGTGACGATAAAGGAAACATTTAAATACTCGGAACGCACTATATACGATTATGTATGACGGGGTCATTAGCGCAGAGGACGGTGCGGTAGTACGGTCCTATGAACTGAAGTTCGATCCCGTCGAAAAAGGGAACTACCAGGAGGTCGCCGGTAAGTACTGGAACCAGGAACTGGTGGACACCTTCAAGGAACTGAAGCCCCGTTCGCTCATCTCCGACTACAACCTCACCTTGTGCGGCAAGGAGGAGAAGCTCTCCAACGACACAGGGTACCTGCTAAAGACGCTGGTGCAGGAGATGTCCGACTACGAGGAGCGGACCGGTGAGAAGTGCTTCTTTTCTATCGCTTCCGGTAACTTCGCCTCCTACCTGGAGGGCAAGGTCGCCGATCAGGGCATATACTCCACTCCCGGTAAGGAAAAGATCACCCAGCCGCCCGCCGGTATCAAGGCACTGTACGACCAGTTCAAGGTCGAGGTAGGCAAGGAGTGCGGCGACGACATTTACTGGCAGGACAACGAGGTACGCCCCACGGTCAAGGCCGCTCGTCCCGACGGGATGGACGACGAGACCTACTACGGGAAGCACATGGAGACGGTAGGCCAGAAGGCCTTCAACAAGGCTGCTGAGATCGCCGACCGCTTGGGCATCCCCAAGGAGTACCAGTCACAGCACTTCGACGCTTTCGAGCTCCTTATCCCCGGTTGCACCAAGGTCAACGCCATGGAGACCATGACCGAGATGTACAGCATGCCGGCCGAAAAGATGGTATACATGGGCGACAACATGAACGACCTGGGAGCGCTCCAGTACTCGGGCACCGGTGTGGTCATCTCCAACGACAACCACGAGGACGCGTCCGTGCGCGAGAAGACACAGAACCTCAAGGCCGCCCTGGACAAGTCTGGCACCTCCTACATGCAGACCAAGCAGACCTTCGGTGAGGGCGCCAACGAGGTCATCGTGGCACTCATCGAGGCGCTGAGGCAGTAGGTTTTTTATCATCTCGCTCCTTCCCCGGGAGCATGTCCCTCCCGCCGCTGCATCGTACGCTCGCCGAGCTGGTCGCTATCGAGTCCATCAGCGGCAATGAGGTAGCTATCGCAGACTATGTCTGCCAGAAGCTCGAGCGTGCAGGTGTTAATTACGAGCGGGATGAGCTGCACAACGTCACTGCTTTCCTCGGACCCGAAAAGGGCGAGAGTCTGTGCCTTTCAGGCCATTTGGACACGGTACCGGCCGCGTCGGGCTGGGAGCAGGACCCCTGGAAGCCCACGGTGGCCGACGGCGTCATGACCGGCCTTGGCGTCTCGGACATGAAGAGCGGTCTTGCGCTGATGCTCGACATCATAGACTGGGACCTTTCACGACCGGTGATCCTCGCGTTCTCCACCAACGAGGAGGGCGGGGTGGAGGGACAGGTCGACGGTGTTGTCGATTTCCTTGAGCGTCATCGGCCTGATACTGCACTTATACTCGAGCCCACGGCCGTGGGCGAGCACATCTACGTCTCTCCGGGCTGTCAGGGCAACGTAGCCGTCAAATTCGCCCTGGAGGGGCGTGCAGCGCACTCATCACGCCCCGAGCGCGGTGACAACGCCCTGTACAAGGCAGCACATCTGGTGGCCGAGGTGGAGCGCCTGGCCGCTGAGCTCAAGCCGGTCCCGCTCCACTCGGGGATGGAGGCGTTGCCCGTGATGGCGGTGACCATGCTCTCAGGCGGTGTGCGCCACAACGTGATCCCCGACCGCGCTGACGTGACGGTCAACCGTCGCGTGTCGCCGACCGAGGACATGGACGATGTCGTCGCTGGCCTCAAGGGGCTTGGTCCGTGCAGTACCGCCGAGTACCGGGGACCCTATCTGCTACCTACAGATGATCCGTTCTTCAGTAAGGTCATGGCCGCATCGGACAAGGTGCTCGGGTACGCGGACCCGTTCTTCTTTAGAGGCTGGGTCGACTCGTCACTGTTCGCGGCCGCCGGCATCCCCGCCGTGACGTTCGGTCCCGGGACCCAGGGTGTCGGTCACGGCCCCGGCGAATCATGCATCCTAGCTAATCTCGACAAGTGCCGGGAAGTGCTCAAAGAACTCCTCTTGTAGCACCTCGAACATAGGCTTTAAGATATACTCGTTAGAGTAAACAACCCTTTAAAAACGATGATTGCACTCCTCTCGAATATGACCGATGCGTGTTGCGACGAGTGCGGGATCCAGACGGACGATGTCGCAGTCATGTCCGTGGAGCTTCCGACCGGGGTCCGGGACATCCAGGTCTGCAAGACCTGTTTCATGGCGTACGCCATGACGCATGCATTGATGAACTTCGATGACACACCGATATCGGTGTGAGCCGGTCCTCGCTCGTTCAGATGAGCTCGCGCCTTAGGGCGTAGGCCTTGACGGGATCCTTCTCCGCCAGGTCGACGAACAAGTGGTCCACCGCAGTGAGAAGCGCCGCTTCGGTGGCCGCCCGTTCCTCGTCGCCCATCTCTGCGGCCAGCTCGCGTACGAATCCGGTGACCTCGCGGGCCACTGCCATGCGGTTGTCGATGCGATAGACGTTCCGGGCCTCGTGCCCCTCGCCCAGCAGCTCGTCAACGGTGGCCTTGTACTCGTCGATCCGCTCCGGATCGAAGGACGCCATGTCCTCGATCAGACCCAGGTAAGATGTGGCCTCATTGTCGACCATGGGCGCGTCCTCGCTGCCGTAGAGCGTGCCCGCCTGTGCGAGCCCCCGACCCAGAAGGGTCTTGAACCGGATGTTCTTCTCGGTGTCCGTGGACAGTCGCATATCGTAGAGGGAGTCCCGGAGCGCCTCGTCCTTCTCCGCTGCCAAACACAGCTGTGCGGCGGCCATATAGGACACACCGGATCTCTCGTCACCGGCGGCGCCCTCGAGGATGTTGCCGAACTCGTAGGAGTTGAGGAACTCTCTCCGGTCTCTTACCCCGAGCTTGTCCATGTAGCCGTTGAGGAAGGTGCGGAACTCAGCGTCGTCGAGCTTCTTTGCGCTATTGCGCAGCCCGAGCACCATGCGGTCACGGTGTGACGTCGGATCGGTGGCCGTGAGCCGGTCGCCGGTCATGCAGGCCGTCAGGGCGTACGCCGCGTCGGCAACGCGTGCCTCGGTCCGGTATGTGTCCGCCAGCTGGGAGCAGAAACCGTCCAGCGTCATGGGGGCTCCGTCCTCCAGCCCGTCCCGCTCACCGGGAGGGACATAGGTCGTTTCCACCGTGACATGTGGCGAATCGTAGATCATCTCGGTCACCGTGACAAGAGAGGCTCGACAGGCGGTATATAAGCTTTGCTTTTCCCGAAGGGGCGACCGCGTCTACAGGCCGTATGCGAAGTATTCCGAGAGCTTCGTGTCCACCTTGTCACGGGCGTACGCGTAGGCCGTATCGTCCTGGATCTCCTCGTCGAAATGAGCGCCCGCTGCGTACGGGTGACCGCCGCCACCGAACATCCGGGCGACCTCGGTGAGGTCCACGGTCCCGCCCTCGGCCCGGCGGAACGCCATCCGGCCGTCGCGGTAGAGGGTGATGGACATCTCTGTATCGTATTTGTTGAGGAGGTAGTCTCCAGCGTCGGAGGTAGCCAGCATTTCGTCGGCCAGGGATATCACGCACGATGTCATGCCGTACTCCGTGACCTCGGCCTTCTCGCTAAGGCGGTCGTAAGCATCGTTGCGCTTTGTATCATAGGCCTTCCACGCCTGTTCCAGCTCTGGGTTCCAGGTCTCTCCGTGCTTGAGATAACTTACGAGCTTGTTCTTGTCATAGCCCGAGGCGATCACATCTGCCAGCTTGTTGGCGTTCTCGATGTTGCGCTCCCAGAAGTCGTTGTCATGGGCAAGCTCCGCAAGCTCTCGTGCCACTGTGTCGTTGGGCAGGTAGCGCTGCTGGGCTATCTCTGCGCCGCAGTGTGGCCGCGGACCGCGCAGGTCGGCGATCTCTGCATAGCGGGTGATGGCCTCGTTTACGCCGTCCTTGTGGGGGTGATGGTCGTTCCAGTAGGCTACGCGGTTGCCATTGGCCTCGATCTCATCGAAGACAGCATACTGCTCGGCGTCGTCGAACGCGAAGTCGGCTATGTAGATGTCCGTATCGCCCAGCGTCCTCATCCGGTCCAGATCCTCGTACTGTGTCACATAGTCGATGAAGTCGACCTTGACTTCCCTGCCCTGTCCCTCGAGGTACCGGGCAAGGATGGCAGCAGAGGCAACACCGTCGAGGGCGCGGGAGTGTGTGAACACCGCCGCTTCTCGCTCGTTCTCAGGTATCGACGCCATGGTATCACCCGAAGTACTCGGTCAACCTCCCGTCGATGGTCTCCAGGGCTCGTGCATAGGCCTCGTCGGTCTTTACCTTGAAGTCGAGCTTTGCGCCTGCCGCATATGCATGGCCGCCGCCGTTGAACATCTTGGCGACCTCGCCAAGGTCCACGGTGCAGTCGTCCGCTCTTCGTAACGACATGACGCCGCTGGGGGACATGACCGCTATCATGTCCGTGTTGTACTTATCGAGAAGGTGGTTCCCTGCGTCGGACCCGGAGAGGTATGGCTCCTTTATCGATACGGCGCACGTCAAATCACCGTAGGTGAATACCTTTGCCTTCTCGTCCATCTTGATGTATCCTTCTTGCCGCTTGTCGTCGTACTTCTGCCATGTCTGTTCCAGTTCATCGTTCCAGGTCTCGCCTGTCTTCATCATACCGACGAGCTTCTGCTTGTCGTAGTTCGAGGAGATCAGGTCGGACATCTTGTTCGCTGTTTCTATCTCCTTGTCATAGAAGTCCTGGTCGTGAGCGAACTTCGCCAGCTTCTGCGAAATAGGATCAGTGGGGGCGTACCGGTCCTTCGCGATCTCTGCTGCGCAACGTTCGCTCGGTGAGATAAGGTCGGTGAGTGCCGCATACTGCTCGTGTGCGGTCTTCAGCTCTGGTGATAAAGGATGATGGTCGCCCCAGTAGGCGACCTTGTTGCCGCGGTCGAGCACTTCGTCCAGGTCCTTGAAGTTCTCTAGGTCGTCGAAGTGGAAGTCGAGGACGTATATGTCGGTGTTCTCGAGCTCCTTCATCCGCTCGACGTCCTTTTTTACCGTGCCGTAGTTGATGAAGTCGACCTCGACCTCCTTGCCCTGGGACTCGAGGTAACGGCTCATGATGGCGGCCGAGGCCACGCCGTCCATGTCCTGGGCGTGAGCGAAAACTGCAGCCTTACGACCGGCCCCCATCAGTGTATAGTAGTCATTCCGAGTATATAAACTTTACGGAAATTGTCACTATTATCCAGTAATAACAACCCCGGGATGCCCATCATCAGGGCGACCAGTCCACCTCGAGGTCCGTGGCGGCCTCGAACCGGGCAGCGAGCTTCTCGACCAGTGGTCTTTCAGCATCCTCGAGCAGCACTACACGGCCCTCGGGCGTGCCGATGAAGACGCGATAGAGGGTCTCTGCTATGCTGCCGCTCTCGACGCTGACAGGCCAGCAGTTGACGTAGCTGACCATGGAGAGCGGGACGTCGACCGTCACGGTACCCGTCAGGTCACGCGTGCGCTTGGTGAGCTGTCGGGCCGTCATGTCGACCTCGATGCTCTCTTTGTGGACGCTCATGAACAGACCGGCGATGGGCAGGCCCATCCCGATGAAGACGATCGGATAATCGCGTATGGTGGCGTCAGGATCGGTTACGATCTGGAAAGCCATGATCGCAAGGACGATACCTGCGAGGAGCGTGGCGACACCGATGGCGTTCATCCACGGATCGGATGATATTACAAGCCGCTCGCTTGTGTCCTCGGTAATCTCCATACAGGTACACTCCTAGCAGAGGTAGGTGCATGGGGCTTTAGATAGTTATCGGCAGCTCACCGGTAACTATGTCTTTATTAGTTGGGCGGTGGTAGGGGGACCATGGATGACAGGAACCTCATCTACGCCGTGCTCGCCATCAGCGTGATATCGTTGGTCGCGAACGGATTCGTCATGCTGGAGATAGGCAAGGAAGGTCCCGAACCCGCAAGCCCCCCGGCCAACGCCGTGAGCGGGTGCAAGAGGCTCTGCTCTGAATTCAACTTGGGTAGTAGCTGTGTGATCAAATGCAGGAGTATAGCGCTCGACGCCACAAATGCCTGCCATGGTAGGGTCGATCCCAGGGGAAGGGCCGGATGCTCCATGTGCCGGAAGGTATGGTCCTACGATGATACTGGGTACTAGAAACCATTAACCGACACGATAGAAGCCAACGGACCAGGTCTCCGGTCCGGGGAAGGATCCACCACTACCTACAGGTCCGTGATTGCGCCCGTGGGCTAAGACGATTGTTTTATTACTTGGACCGATGAATGCAGGACCATGGATGACAGGAACCTCATCTACGCCGTGCTCGCCATCAGCGTGATATCGCTGGTCGCGAACGTGTTCGTTATGCTAGAGATAGGCAAGGAAGGTCCCGGACCTCGGAGTGTCCCTGCTAATGCCGTGAGCGGATGCAAGAATCTGTGCAACGACCTTAACCTAGGCGGGAGTTGCGAAACCGCATGCATGAATGAAGTGTTCGAACAGACCAATCAGTGCGTCACCAACATTCCCCGGGAAAGGGGAGGGTGCCAAGAGCTCTTTACACTCATGCTCTATGGCTGATCCAAGTCGCACCTAATCAATACCGGGTAGCAACAGTACCACGATATCATCCATTGGTCCGGGAACGATCATTAACTACCTACAGGTCCGTGATGGCGCCAGTGGTCCTCGACTCGTCCAGCGCCCGGTAGAACAGCCTCGTCCCCAGGGCGAGGTAGAGCACACCCAGCAGCAGCCCATAACCGAGATGGTTAACGGCGTTGACCTCTGCGTCCATTAGCGCCGGGAACATCACAGCGCGCATGGCCACCAGCACGTGGGTGTGGGGTAGTAGCATGGAGGCCGCCTTGAGCCAGAGGGGGAACAGTGAGACCGGGTAGTACACGCCGGACAGGATCATGATCACCCCCACCACCTGCCAGATCAGCGCCACGTACTCGTACCCGCGGGTGAGCACGAAGCTCACGATAACCAGCCCCTCGGCCACGGCGTAAAGAGTGATGATGCCCAGGGCCAGCGGAAGGATCCAGCCCGCCTCCAGGATGTTGAACCCGAACAGAACGTACGCGCAGGCGCCGGTGAGCACCGTTGTGAACACCGCCGACGCCACGCCGAACAGAGCGTTGCCCACCAGGAACGAGCGTACGAACCGGGGGGCGATGATGATGTGCACGATACACCGGTTCCAGATGTCGAACATCACGCCGTAGGTCATGGCGCGCTGCACCAGCGAGTAGAAGGTCCACACGAAGGTGCCCACCAGGATAAAGCCGCCGATATCGTGTGCCTCCTCGACGCTGACGATGTAGCGGGTGAGGATGCCGATGGAGAACAGGGTTATGAAGGGGTAGACGAGCACCCACGACATCTCGGCCAGCGACCGGCGCATGATGAGCCGGTGCTTGTAGAAGAAGGCCCAGTCGCTCTCAACCACGGCCATCACCCTGCACGATCGTCGTGAACATCTCCTCCAGAGACGACTTGCGCACTTCCATGTCCACCACAGGAAGGCGTTTCTCCCTCACAAGACCGGCCAGGTCCATCACCGTGTCGAAGGCGTTGGAGGACCGCAGGACCACCTCGGTACCGTCGCGGTCCACGGACCTCACTGCGGCAAGAGCGCGCAGAGCGTCCATGTCCACGTCGCCCTCGACGATGAGGCGGATGGTGTCCGGGAAGCCCAGTTCCCGTCGGATCTCGTCGATGGAGCCCTCAACTACCTTCCGCCCGTCGTTGATGACGGCGATAGTAGCGCACAGCTCCTCGACCTCGAACAGCTGGTGCGAAGTGAGAACGATGGTCTTCCCTTCCTCTGCGACGAGTCGGGTGAAGTGGGCGCGCACCTCGCGCGCAACGTCCACGTCGAGACCGGTGGTGGGCTCGTCCATGAATAACATCTCGGGATCGTTGAGCAGCGACTTTGCGATGCCGACCTTCTGCTTCATGCCCGTGGAGAGCTTGGAGAACCGTGAGTGCTCGAAGGCAGCGATCCCGAACGTCTCGAATAGCTCATCGATACGTCGGGTGCGCCTGGATGAGGGTAGATCGAACAGCTTGCCGTAGTAGGTAAGGATCTCGCGGGGAGTAAGGTTGTAGAAGAAGGAGGCGCCGCCCACACAGAGGCCGATGCGCTCGCGCACCTTAGCCGTCTCGCGCACCACGTCGTGGCCCAGGACGCAGGCCGTCCCGCTCGTGGGGAGGAGGACGGTGGCTAGGATGTCCACAAGTGTGGTCTTCCCGGCGCCGTTAGGACCGAGCAGACCGAAGATCTGGCCGCCGTCGATGGAGAGCGAGAAGTCACGGAGCGCAGTGACCGTCCGCGAGGGGGAGACGAAGGTCTTGGACAGTCCATCTATTGTGATGGCGGCGTCGGTCACGTCGGGGACAGCGCAATCGAGGTTCAAGTACTTTTCCTTCGGGGAAGTCGTGCACGCTCAAGTCGACACGTTCTTATACATCAGCGATATTGGATCGAGCGTGAGGATCACGGTCAGAAGGATGCAGTTCTCGGTCATGCCCGCTACCCGGCAGGATTACCGGTTCTGCTACCGACTGACGAAACACAACATGCTAGTTCTATTCACCAGGAACTGGGGAGGATGGGAGCCGGGAACGTTCCGTAGTGACTTCTCCCTCACAGGTACCCGTATCGTCCGTCGGGGGAATCGAAGGATCGCTTACTTCACCGTACGTGAGGAACCTACATCGTTCTACGTGGAGAACATTCAGGTCTCCGGGCGGTACCGGGGAAAGGGGCTTGGTACCAAGCTCATGGGACTGATCGAGGAGCGTGCAGCACAGGTCGGAAAGGAGCGTGTACAGCTCACCGTGTTCAAGGACAATCGGGCGAAGAGGCTCTATGACAGATCAGGCTACCACGTCGTGCAGGACAAGGGTGCGTCCGTACTGATGGAGAAGGCGCTCTAGGACCTATCCCTAAGACCGCTCCACGGGATGCCGGGTATAGGTGGAGATGCGCCCGGCCACGTGCTCGACGAGCTTCTCGTCGGTCTCGTCCAACAGCAGTGCGCCAACCCCATCGAGGAAGAGGGACCATACAGGGAATGCGTCGAACATGATCGACGATCCGGTCGATGGCGAGATGATGACGCGGTTGACATCAGAGAGGGACGGTGTGCTCGAGGACGAGCCGAAGAAGGACCAGGACGACCTCTCGATCAATCCGGTGTTGAACCGGATATCGATACGCTCCCAGCAGGCCACGAACGCGATGCCGAGCCCGGTGCCACCGAGCCCGACGACGAACGAACCAATGTCCGTGATCGGTCCGAGGCCGATGCAGGTGTTGCGACTGTATCTCCCCATACAGTCGAAGATGGACCCGTAGGTCAGTCCGATGCCGAGAAGGACGAACACGATCCCGGCCCACCCGAACCCCATGAACCCCTCGAGACGGCCACTACCGATCACCAGATGCTCCGGTGTGTCCTCGATTATGCGCACGGTAGCCTCACCTGTCGAACCGTACCTTCCGTTCGACTGTAGCGCCCGTGGCGGACTTCAGTTTCCCGAGGACGAGCTCGACCACTTCCCTGTCACCGGTACCGATGACCAGGTCGTTCACGTGCTTGCGGTTGACATGGAGCTCATAGTAGCGGTCCTCGTCCCGGGCGAACGGGGGGCCGTTCTCGTCACCGTCGTCGTAGATGGTGATCGAGTGGATGATCTTCTTGACATCGTCGAAGGGGATGGGTGCAGGCTCGTTCTTGACGTAATGACTGCTCATCCACAGCTCCCGCGCCACATGGTCCAGCTCCAAGCGCTGGCCGCCACCCACGAACATGATCATGCCGAACACCCAGAGCAGTAGAGCAGGGACAAGGATCAGCACGAATAATGTATGGAGGTACACGTAGGTATTCAGGTATCCCTCCATCACGATGGCCATGGGGGATGTGAGAACGGCCGCGACGGCCATCACCTTGAGGCCCGTGGCACGGTCCTTCCAGTCGCTCGATGCAACGAACCGTTCCGACGTGTCCTCGATCCTCATGCTCGGGCCCTCAACACACCAAATTACGTATCCTTTAACAGATTATTGTCAGGCACCGCGTCACCATTCCAGGACGGTCGCACCGGTCTTGTCCTCGAGGCGCGATGCCACCTTCAGGGCATCGATCCTCTTGCCGGTGTTGAAAATAAGGTTCCTCAGCCATACCTCGTTCACGTAGACCTCGTAACCGGTGGACTCGGTCACCCACCCGGTCCGTGTGTTGACCTTCTTGATTATGACCTTCTTGACCTCCTTGAAGTCGAAGCTCGCTTCCTCGTGCTTGATGATGCTGCGACGTTCGGTAGCGACCGTACGCGCCACTTCGTCGACCGTAAGGTGCTCGCGGTAAGTGGCCGAGACCAGCCCGTATACTATGAAAATGGGGCTGAACGCGATCGCCGCGTACTCCCTTGAAGGTCCCCAGAAGGATTTCCAACCAAAGAAGCCGTATCCGATGCCCAGTACCGCGCCTGCAATGGCCATGCCGATACCGAAGAGCAGCTTGCTCTCCTCGAACACGAGACGCTGCGGCGAGTCCTCAATGACCTTCATGGTCTATCCCCCGCCCATGTTGGCCTATCAACCTTTAGATAACTTTCGGGAGCGGGACCGGCACGCGACGGGACCTGTCGTTTTTTATTTCATAGGTCCGAATACATATCGGGGAACTATGGTCAACAGTAACATGGACAGCACTCGTTACACTGTGCGAGCCCTCTGCATCGCGGTCCTGATGGCGACGCTCGCGCTATTGACGGGGTGCATGGATAGCGGCCCGGCCATAGAGATGACACCGCTTATCGTCTCGTCGTACTACTACCCCGACGAACCCATTGCGATTGAGGGTTCCGTGTCCAAGTCGGACGGGAGCCCAGTGAAGAGCGCGGCGGTGGGAGCGGTAATCCTGTGCGTCCGGTCGGAACTTGGGGAGGCGGGGTGCCGTAAAGGTGAGGTCATCTGCGATATGGACCCTAGTTGCGGCATGTGCAAGTGCGTGCGTACCGACAACTGGGGCGTGTACAAGATATCGCTCCAGTCACCTGTCGAGGCCGGCGACTACCGGATGAAGGTTGTCGTCGTCGACGACAAGGACACCAATAAGCGTATCACTGAATCCTCGGACTTCACCGTGGGATAGCGCACCGCGTCTCAGACCTCGTCCTCCACATCCTCGCCGATGTCCGCCCTCTCACGCCCATATCGTGCCGACCACAACAGGAATCCGTAAGAGAGGACGGCCCATAAAACGAAGTAGCTGATGTTCTCTCCTGTGGGTGCCTGTCGCATGTCCCGGAGGATGCGTATACCAAAGACGAGGATAGGGACCGAGATCAATGCTTCCATGACCTTCCGGAGGCCGGGGCCGGCCACGTGCTCAGACCTCCTCGACCTGCGCGGGCATGTCCTCGGCCTTGTCCCGGGAGATGCGGTAGCAGGCGCCGGTGATCGCGTTCTCCATCTGTTCCTCGTGTGTGATGATGATCACCTGGTCGAAGAGCTCGGGAAGGCGGTCGCGCAGTGTCTCGGCTAGCTCCTCCACACCGCGTCGGTCGAGGTTGTGGGTGGGCTCGTCGAACACCAGCCAGGACAGGTTGGGGGCGAGCACGCGCGAGAACGCTACCCGGAGCGCGAGACAGGCCACTGAGCGCTCACCGCCCGAGGCGATGCCGTCCACGGTCACCCACGAGTCGGTCGAATCCTGCAGTTCGAGGGTGTAGTCGCCCCTGCCGCGGCCTTCCTCGCCGATGCGGAGCCGGATGCCTCCCAGGTCCTCGTACGGATAGAGGGTGTTCCACATAGGGTCGAGCACACCATTGATCTCCTCGACGATCTGTCGACGCATGATGGTCTGTGTATCTGAGAGGGCGCCCTTGATGCGGGTGAGGTCCTCACCGCCAGCGTCCAGCCGGACCAGTCGCGCTTTCTGCCCCTCCAGCGTCGTCCGGTTGGCCTCGGCCTGTGCGTACCGTCCACGCTTCTCATGGAGGAGGTCGCCCTTGGCCACGAGCTCACGCCGGAGCCCCTCGCTCTCGGCGCGCAGGCCGCCCGTTGTCTCCCGCACGCTGGCGTGGTCGTCGGCCGAGTAGCAGAGACCGGCCTGCTCCTTGCGCTTGGCCTCCAGCTTCCCCCGCACCTCGGCGAGCTCTGCGGCGATGCCGGCGTGGCGTTCTGCCGTCCTTGCGCGGTCGAGCCGTGCACGCGCGTCGGCAAGTGTCTCTTCCGAGAAGCGCTCCTGGACTCCGGTCATCTCCTTCTTGACCTTCTTGAGGGATGCCCCGGCATCAGCGAGCTCCTTTGCGGCCCGCTCCAGCTCGTCACGCGTTCTCTCGCGTTCACGTTCCATATCGCGTCGCTCCACGGCATCAGCAAGGCGTTTCTCGTGCTCCTCCAGCAGTGGTTCGAGCCGGGCGGCGTCCTCCTTGAGGATCAGCTCCTCTTTCTCGGCGGCAACGATCCGTTCCTCGAGGGTCGATAGCTCCCCCTCCGCGGCGCCAAGGGATTCCAGGTCCCTGTGCATAGTCCGTACACGCTCGACGGTGCGCTCGAGGCGCCGCTCCTCGCGGTCGCGCTCGTCTAGCCGCTGTCCGAGCTTCTTGGCGTTCTTTCGCACGTGCGCTGCCTTGCGCCGCTTCTCCACGACGAGACCTTCCTTCCTCTCCTCGGCGAGCGGATTGTCGCACACGGGACAAGCGTCACCGGCGGTCTCCAGTTCAGCGGCCGCCTGGTCGAGGTTCTGGATGCGTGCTTTTAGCATCCCGGTCTGGTCACGAAGATGACGGACCTCCTCCTTCACGCCCTCGAGCCGTCCCTCGACGATACCTACATCGCCCTCTGCTCCCAGATCGTGTATCTCCTTTCTCAGCGCCACGACACGCGCGGCCTTCTCCCTGAGCTCGGTGGCGCGCTGCGCCATGGCCTTCAGTTCTTCTCTGAGCGCGGCGATGTTGACCCGGACGTCCTCGCCCCGGGCACGCTCCTTTCGCAGCGCCTCGCTCATCTCAGTGACCGACCGCTCGAGCTCTTCTGCGGATGGTGCCTTGCCCTTCTTGTCGCCCAACCGTTCTTCAAGCTCCTTCCTACGGGACCGGAGCTGGGACGCACGGCCCTCCAACCGCCCGCGTTCCTCTCCGAGGTCGGCCAGACGGGCCCGGTCCTGCTCCATCAGGGCGATTATATCGACCGTCTCGTGACGGAGCGACTCGAGCTCGTTCTTGGGACGTCCCGCAAGGTCACCGGCCTCCTCGGCCAACGTCCGTTCCTGCTCGGCCAGCTGTCCCTCCTTCCCCTCGAACACCGCCTGTACCCGACCGAGGTCCTCGTGCTTCTTGGCCAGCTCGTCGAGCTTCTCCAGCTCCGCCCGGGCTGCGGCCTCGCGTTCGGCCAGCTTCTCGCCGTCGGCCTCCAGCGTGTCGACCTCCTTGATCAGGACCGCCACCTCCTTCTTGAGCGCATCGGTGTCCACTGCGGCGAGCGACCGCTCCAGCTCGGCCACGTGGGCCTTCCCGTCCATGGCACGGTCCTGGACCCGCGTGATCACCTTCACCAGGAGCGAGCGGGCGTCCTCGAGACGCTTGATGCCCAGTAGTTCGTCCAGCCGGTCCATGCGCTGGCCCTTACCCAGCGTGAGGAACTCGTCGATGCCGTTCTGAGCGGCGTACACGGCGTTGAGGAACAGGTCTATGTCCATCCCCAGCAGTTCGACCACGCGTGCTGTCACGGGCGTGGGCTTGGGTGCCTCGAGGAGCGTACCGTCCTTGCGCAGCTCGCAGTAAGCGGTGCCTTTCCCCCGCTCCAGGACACGCTTCACCATGTACTCGGCACCGTGATGGTCGAAGGTCACCTCGACCTCGGCCTCCAGCCGCCGGGCCGGCCGGGACATGATGAGATCGTCGGTGCGCACCCTGTGGGAGCGGATGTTGGGGAGCGAGCCGAAGAGGGCGAAGGTGATGGCGTCAATGATACTGGACTTGCCCGAGCCCATGGAGCCGACCAGGACGTTGGTCCCCGGCCTGAACACGAGCACTGTGTCCTCATGGCACTTCCAGTTCCGTAGGCGGACCCGGGTGATCACGTACCCTCGCCCTCCACGAGCTCGATGATACCGTCCACGTCATCCTTCAGGAGGAGGTCGAACACCGCATCGGCGTCGAGCTTCACGCCCATCTCCTTGGCCCGGGTGCGCAGCACTTCACGTGCCAGCTCGTCCAGGGTCGCTGCCTTGCGCTTCACGGCCCGATGCGCCTTCGAGCGTTCCATGTCGGCGCCCGCCAGCTTCTTGTCCACCTTCACCAGCGCCTTGCCGGCGAAGGCCTCCAGCATCTCGCCCAGCTGGACGTCCCGGGGCGTGATGCCGTCCTTGAGGGTGCCCTCGATCTTGACACGCACCAGGGGCATGCGGTCGCCCTTCACACCCTTGAGCGCCTTGGCGATCTTCTTCTTCACCGAGCTCACGACCTGTGACGGTCCCGCGCCCTTGACCTTGACGGTCTCGAGGATGAACTGGCGCGGTGTCGCGAGAGGTAGCCGACGGACCTCGCCCATGCCCTTCTTCTTTGTCATCTCGATGGTGAAGGCTGCCTTTGGCGTGTCCCGCTCGGTGGCCCGCAGCTGCGTGAGCACGGTGCTCCCGGGGCACAGGAGTTGACCGCCGTGTGGGAGCGCGTCCTGGACCTCCCAGTGGATGTGTCCGTTCACGATGAGGTCGAACCCTTTGGGGAGGTCCTCGCTCTCCAGCCCGGGCTCGTCGCCAGTGTAGAGGTAAGGCGACAGGTTCTGATGAAGGAGGAGGATGTTCACAGCTTTTTCGAATGGTTTGGGGTCCCACTTGCGGAGCACGTCACGGGCGTACCGCTCGGGCACACCCCCCATGCCATGGACGCCCACCCGCACACCGTCGATGTCCAGGAGCACGGACTGGCAGTGGAGCGCAATTACGAATCCCGCCTTCTCCAGGAGCTGGACGGGATTGAGCTGACCCTTGGGGCGACGCTCATGTGTCCCATGGATCGCGATGATCGGGACGCCTGCCAGTGCGATCTCTTCGGTAACGTCCCCCCGGTCCTTCCCCACGGCCTCGATGAGCTTGACCTTGCTCTTCCGTCGGGCGAGCACGGCACGAGAGAACAGGCGCATGGCTCCGCCGAGCACGTCGGGCTTGGGCACGGGCCGATCGAAAAGGTCGCCAGCGTGGAGCACGAGCCCGCATTTCTTCGCGATGAGCACATCGATCGCTTCGGCTGCCTGTACGAATGGGTCCTCACCGCGGGGGCCGCCGAAGTCGTAACCGAAATGGGTGTCAGAGAACACGCCCACGCGCGTCATTGGGAGGACTCGTCTAAGAAAACTTAAAAAGAACAACCTTACCCCGGGCGGGTATGGCAGAGGAGTTCACCGTCGCCAAGACAGACTTCCAGGAATGGTACCCCGAGGTATTACGGCAGGCAGACATCGTCGATGACCGTTACCCGATCAAGGGATGCCTCGTCTGGAAGGGCTGGGGGTACGGCATCCTCCGGAACATAATGAACATCACCCGGAAGGAGGTCGACGCCACCGATCACGACGAGGTCCAGTTCCCCTGCCTGGTGCCCGAGGACGCTTTCGAGAAGGAGGGCGATCACATCAAGGGCTTCGAGAGCGAAGTGTTCTGGATCACACACGCAGGACTGAACAAGCTAGACCGCAGGCTCCTGCTCAGGCCCACGTCCGAGACGGTAATGTACCCCATGTTCTCCCTGTGGGTGCGCTCGCACAACGACCTGCCGCTCAAGATCTACCAGATCGTCAACACGTTCAGGTACGAGACCAAGCACACAAGGCCCATCATCCGAGTGCGCGAGCTCATCAGCTTCTACGAGTCGCACACGGCCCACGAATCCTGGGACGACGCGGAGCGTCAGGTGGCCGAGGACATCGAGATCATGGAAAAGGTCGCTCGCCAGCTGTGCCTCCCGATCATCATCAACAAGCGCCCCGAGTGGGACAAGTTCCCTGGCGCCGTGTACACGCTCGGTGTCGACACGCTCTTCCCCGACATGCGAACTCTGCAGATAGGGACCATCCACAACCTCGGCGAGAACTTCTCCAAGCCGTTCAACGTCACATACAAGGACGATTCCGGAGAGGAGCAGTACGCACACATCACCTGCTACGGCATGTCCGAGCGGCTGGTGGCGTCCGCCATATCGATCCACGGCGACGACCGCGGTATCGTGCTGCCCCCGGCACTGGCGCCCAAGCAAATCGTCATCGTACCCATCATATTCTCCGACTCACGCGAGTCTGTGCTGGAGGCGTGCCACAAGCTGGTGGCCGAGCTGAAGGACGCAGGGTTCCGTGTCAAGCTCGACGACCGGGACGACGTGCGCGCCGGGGAGAAGTACGCCCACTGGGAGCTGCGTGGCGTGCCCCTCCGACTAGAGCTGGGACCCAAGGACCTGGCCAAGAACGCGGTGATGACCGTTCGCCGGGACAACAGGAAGAAAGAGAGCGTCCCGCGGGACAATCTCATCGAGTGGCTGCGAGGGACCTTCGATAATATGTCCGAGGACCTGATGGCCAACGCACAGAAGCAGTTCGAGGAGCACATCATACCCTCGGACGAGCTGCGCGAGGCCACCACCTTCCTGGAAGAGAAGAAGGGTATCGTTGCCATCCACTGGTGCGAGGGCATGGACTGTGCCGAAGAGATCGAGCGCATGACCGAAGCAGTATTCCTGGGCGTCCCCCACAAGAAGGAGATGCGTCAGCCCGGTAACTGCATCATCTGCGGGAAACCTGACTCACCGGTCACGTACATCAGCAAGAAGTACTGATGCGGTCGTACGCTGCTACTCGTCATCCGCGTTCCTGTGCGACTCAAGGGTGTCGTCGAGCCACTTGAGCTTCTTCTCGATGTCATCGCCATCCGCGGGAGCGCGATGTGCGGATACCTTGGGTTCGCTCTTTGACGGAGATGCGGCCTTCTTCGGCGGCTCCTTCGGCTCGGACTTCGTCGTAGAGGGTGCCTTTGTGCCAGGTTCGGGCATGGCGTCTGGCCTCATCTGCCCCTTAAGGAGCGAATCTAGTGCCTGTACCTGACGCTTCAGCGACTCCTCGTCACGGAGGTGATGCTCGAGATGGTCGTCCTTCGACACCTGCGGCCCCTCCTTGGTACCGGGTCCACCAGCAGGTGCCCGTTCGCCCTCCGGCCGTATGTCTCTCGTTCGTTCGGGCGGGATTTTGGCCTCTGTCCTCTCCTGCTTCGGGGGCGCTGCCTTGCCGTTCTTGGGTGCCATCTCTCCGATCGACGGCCCATCTTCACCCTTTGATAGGTTGAGGAGCCTGTTGATCTCGGCCGCGACCTCCTCGTCATCGAGGATACCGGCCTCGAGATCCTCGGTGTCGATGAACCCACCATCGAGCAGCTGCTGCTTGAACTTGGTGTACGGATCGATGAGCGGGGGCGCTTCAGCGGCCTCGTCCGTGCTCTCCTTGACCCGGCCCGCGACCTTGCCGTAGGGGCTCTGGGCCCCCTTCGTATCCACCCTCCCCGTGCTCACGCGCTTGAGGAGCGAGTACACCGCCGAGCCGATCCTGTCGTCCGGTTCGGGCTTTTTCTCTTCGTCCCCCTCCTCTTCTTCCAGCCCTTCCCCCTCGTCCACCTGCTGCCGCCTCCTGCGGACCACGACGAGGGCCACGATGAGAAGGATTAGTAGCACTACAAGAAAGAGGACCTGCGGATCGGCCGTGATGGACGCCAGAGGGCCCCTACCCAGAATTCCCGTCTTCACAGGAGCAGCGCGCGGACGCCTATTCACTTTAAGAGAAAGGAGCCGGGAGTTGAGGCTGCCGAACCGCTCGCTCTGGCATGTCGTCCGTACCCTGATAGACGAACCATGGTCCAGCTCGAGGAGCTGGACAGCGTAGTCAAGGGATAATCCGGCGCTGGGCTCGAGCGCGAACTCAAACCGGTCTTCGAGGTCGGACGCTCCCGACATCACGGGGAGCGAGCTCCTTGTGTATTTGAGGTCCGCGCTCCTCCCTACACGCAGCACGCACTTCTCGAAACGGGCCTGTGTCGGGTTCATGGCACCGAAATAGAAAGAGGCTTCCTCCCCTGGATTGAAACCACCCTCCTTGGTCATTAGGTCGCCGTTGAGGATTATGTCAACCGTGGCGTTCTCCACACGGAGCTTTATACTGCGTGGTGGGATGACCTGTACCTGACGGTTCGCGTCCTTGCAGTTCACGACCGTGAAGCTCGCGTCGAGGTCACCTGCGCTCGCGGCCTTGACGGCGCCCAGGGCACGGATCTCCTTCCGACTGTTCTTTTCTAGGTCTCCGATATCGAAGAAGTACTCCTCGCCCAGCTTCGTCCTGTTGCCGGGTCGGATGGGATAGCTCCCGCTAACAATATCGAGTACATCGGCCGGTAGGGTAAGCCTTCCCTGGCATTCGTGCGCGTACCCCTGCTGAGAGTTCCGGACATCGAAAATCAGTGTGACGTTGGAGAATGGGGTGAGCCTGATGGGATCGATCGCCCTAGCGAGGGCGAGGCCGGTGCCCGGGTCCACGATTGAGAGCTCGATCCTCGGCGGGACGCGGTTCTTGAGCGTGAAGGCGTTCTTCTTCGAGTACTCTATGGGCACCTCGGGGTGCAGGCGTGTCATTCCGGACACGAATTCAAGCCGTCCCCCGACGAGGTACTGGATGGGCTGGAGCGTCGAGTCCCTTGCCCAAGCGTCTTCTGTCACCCGTAACCGGGCATCGAGGCCCTCGACGGTCTCACCGAGCACAACGCTCCGGTCGAGCTCGATTGCCGTGTCCCCCAGAGCGACGTAGGCCTGGTCCTCGTCCGGGAGCTCGAGAGCCCCATGGAAATGGCTGTGAGGATGGCGGGGGACGAGCTCGTTCTAGGAGAGAACGGTTGGACCCTGCGCCAACAGCGCCTCGATGAGGTGGGGCTTGAGGATGTCGTTGCCGTGGCATCGGACCACCTCCGTAATCATGAGGTCGTCTCACGCGTGCTCCCTCTGAAATAAGGTCGCGTCTTCGTCAGCGAAACCTTTTTATATCATACAGCTTAGTTGCCTCCCCTGCCTCGCTTCTGGGCTTGATCCCGAGGTGTTCATTCATGAGAGATACCATCTCCACAAAGGACGTTGAGAACGTCGTCCGGACCGGGACCACTACCGTCGCTTGCATCAGCAAGGACGGCGTCGTCCTCGCGGCCGACAAACAGAGCACTGCCTTCTACGTATCGTCGCGCGCGGAGCGAAAGATCCACAAGATCGGCGAACACGTCGGCATGACCATCGCCGGTACGGTCGGCGATGCCCAATACCTGGTTCGTATACTTCGCGCTGAGTCAGCGCTATTCAAGACCATGCGAGGACGGGAAATGACGCCCAAAGCCGTCTCGACTCTACTCGCGAACGTTATGCACGGGATGAGGTACTATCCCTTCATGACCATGCTCCTCATGGGTGGTTACGACGCCCAGAACGGTGGAGAGATATACTCCATCGATCCCATCGGCGGTATCTCTACCGGCGAGGGTTACTTTGGCTCTGGCTCAGGTTCTCCGATGGCCCTGGGTATCATGGAGGCAGAGTACAAGGACGATATGCCCGTCGACGACTGCGTCAAGCTGTGCGTCAAGTCCCTCAAGTCGGCTCGCGCCCGTGATGTTTACACCGGTGGGTGGGGTCTTATCATCGCCATCATCGACAAGGATGGCTATAGAGAGGTCCCTGAGGACGAAGTGAAGAAGCTGCTCGAATAGACCGGCTCTAGACCGGCAGCACCTGGAACGTGTCACCAATGGCATCGATCATCGATAAGGTAGTGAAAGGCCTACCGAAGGACTCCATGATCTCCGAAACGCTCTACGAGGGCGCTTATATCGTGCTCTACACGAAGAACTCGGAGTTCTTCCTCAACGCAGGGAACGTGGTCAAGGACCTAGCCCGCAAGTACAAGAAACGCATCGAGGTGCGCCCGGACAGCTCCATCTCCATGAAGCCCGAACTTGCCGCAGGGATCATCCGAGAACTGGTCCCCAAGGAAGCAGGGCTCAACGACATCTCGTTCGAGCTGTTCATGGGCCGCGTGATCATCGATGCGGAGAAGCCCGGGCTCGTGATCGGTAAGAGCGGCAAAACGCTCAAGGAGATCAAGCGCAAGATACTCTGGGCCCCGGTTATCGAGCGTACCCCGGCCATCAATTCCGAAATCATCAAGACCGTCAGGCTCACCCTACGTGATGAGTCACGGTTCCGCAAACGCTTCCTTAACAAGCTGGGTAATCGCATCTATGGTGAGCCGAAGAAGACCTCATGGGTGCGTATCTCCGCCCTCGGCGGGTTCCGCGAGGTGGGCCGTTCATGCCTACTACTACAGACACCCGAATCCCGGGTGCTGCTGGACTGCGGAGTCAACGTTGCCTCGTTCGAGAGGGGCTTCCCCCATCTGGACGCTCCGGAGTTCGATATCAAGGAGCTGGACGCGGTGGTCGTCACCCACGCTCACTTGGACCATGGCGGTTTCGTCCCCTACCTGTACAAGTTCGGATATGAGGGTCCGGTCTACGCGACGGCACCCACGAGGGACATGATGACCCTGCTCCACATCGATTATATCGACGTCACCAGCCGAGAGCACGGGGACAGCATCTACTCCTCCAACGATATCAAGGAGTTCATCAAGCACTCCGTGACCCTTAACTACGGTGAGGTCACAGATATCACGCCCGACATCCGTCTCACCCTCCATAACGCAGGCCATATCCTGGGCAGCGCGGTCTGCCACCTACACATCGGCAACGGACAGTACAACGTCGTGTACACCGGCGACCTGAAGTTCGCCAAGACCCGTCTGCTCGATTCTGCACAGACCTGCTTCCCCCGCGCCGAGACGCTCATCATCGAGAGCACGTACGGTCTCAAGGACGACATCCAGCCCCCGCGACAGAACGCTGAGAAGTTCCTTCTCTCAGTGGTGAACAAGACGCTCGAACGCGGTGGTAAGGTGCTCGTGCCGGTTCTTGGTGTGGGCCGCTCGCAAGAGCTAATGGTGCTGCTCGAGTCGGCCTTCCGGAACGGCCAACTCCCCAAGGACGCGAAGGTCTACGTTGATGGGATGGTCTGGGACGCGACCGCCATCTACACCGCTTATCCCGAGTTCCTTTCGGAGAGCGTGCGCAATCTGGTGTTCCGTCGCGACCACAATCCCTTCCTCTCCGACCTCTTCAATCGCGTGGGCTCACAAGCGGAACGCAGGGATGTCGTCGGCGGACCGCCGTGCATCATCACGGCAACATCCGGTATGCTTACGGGAGGTCCCTCGGTGGAGTACCTCCGGACGCTCGCTGACAACGAGAAGAACAGCATGATCTTCATCAACTACCAGGCCGAAGGCTCGCTCGGTAACAAGATCCAGCGCGGTTGGCGTGAGGTCCCCATGGATATCGTACAGGGCAAACGGCAAGTTCTCAAGATGAAGATGGAGGTCCATACGGTCGACGGATTCTCGGCCCATTCGGACCGCAACCAGCTGGTAAACTTCGTCTACGGGATCAAGCCCCGGCCCCAGCGGATCCTCGTCAACCATGGCGAGTCAAGCAAGTGTCAGGACCTCGCCCGTGCTCTCCACAAGCAGGTCCGGTCCGAGACTATGGCACCAAGGAACCTGGACGTCATCCGGCTCCAATAACGGTCTGCCTAAAACATCGGTCGAGATCCATTGGTCAGCCCTAGGATAAGACTGATCCTCCTGGAGCAGAAGAATGTTGTGTTAAATCTGCGTTAAATAGTGACCGCGGATCACTTTTCCAGGAGTGTGACGCTCTGGACAGTGGCCCCGCGCAGCCACACCTGCTTCCCGTCCACTTCGACCACAGCGTTCCCGCCGCTGTCAAAGGCCTTGAGGGTCCCCTTCGTCATCGCCAAGGACTTCCCCTCCCAGTGTGAGACCTCTACTTCCTTGTTAACATAGCCCATAATGAGCGAGAGCGGGAGCGGTAGGGTCGGACGATCATCATGGCGCCGACGATCATCTCGGGGACCTGGCATAGCGGTGACGACGTGTCTATGCTTTAAATAATGCTCCCCTGGCGCCCCTCAGGAGAAAACGGTCGAGATCAGGTCCACCCGTCCTAGCCCCCGGTCCCTGCTATAGGCTTCGTTCACACCTTTTGAGAGCATGAGCGCGGCCTTGACGCCTTGGGATAGGGAGAGCTCGTAGTTACGGGCCAGCTCGCTCGCGCGTACGAGGTCCTTGGAAGTTGGCTCCACGACCTCCAGGTTCCTGAACGATAGAATGGCCTCCAGCACCCGTTTCACATCAGAGCCCTTCCCTACGGCCTCAAGGAACCATCCGACCTCCAGCAGGACGAGCGTGGAGGTGAGAACGAGTTCGCCCTCCTCGAGCCTCTTGAGGATCCGAGCGGCCGTGGGGCCTCTCTCGGCATGAGCGGTGATCGTATCGATGAGCACGTCCGAATCCAGGAACCTTACGCCGTGCTCATCGTCCCCCACCGGGTCAGTCCTCCTTCACAAGGTCACCGAGGACATGGCGCTTGATAGTGGCCTGTGGATCGGACTCGTCCAACCGGACCGCACCCTGTAGGAAAGCGGCAGGACTGTCGTGACGTCGGAGCGGGATTAGCACCAGCGAACCCTCCTGCTCCATGAACAGCATCTCGTCCCCGACACGCAGGCCATACCGTTCGCGTAGTTCTGGAGGAATGGTGACCCGCCAATCGTTCCGAATGCGGCACGAGCGTCCTTTTGCCATTCTTTTTGGAAAATGTCGCTCATGGTATTTAACGGTTTTCCAAAAGTAATTCGATAGATTTATTAACTTGTGTCTATAGAATATATTACCGACAATTTGTCGGAAAATTGTCGAGTACCCCCCAACACATCTCAAGGCACAACAACCCCGGGGGACCCACCCCCGGGGCATTTCCTATTCAAGATCATCCGGTCCGCGTCCATCGGCCACCCCCTCGGCCGCCGTGGCCCGGTAGTAATATGTATAAAGAAGAGGGGAGGTTGGGAAACCTGGCGGCGATGAGGAAGAAACAGGATCTGAGTGCTCGATGAGGATCCTTATGAGTTCCGAGCCGCCCTCTACACCTTCTCGTTATCACGCAGTCCTGCCATAATGTCGGCCGCGTGATCCCGGCCACGTCTGGCCTGGGCATCGAAGGGTTCAACTCCCAAGGCACGTTCGAACGCGTGGAGCGCATCCCCCGCCCATCCCAGCTCGAGCAGGAGCCTGCCCTTGAGCCTGAGCACGAAGCTCTGGTCAGGATACCTCCGTAGGACCTCATCGCAGAAGTCCAGACCATCATGTACAACAGGACGGATCTCGGTTTTGCGTTTCTCCGTCCTGAGGAGCCGGACCGTCGCGCACCAAGGATCGAAGTCGTCACCGATGCCGGGGTGATGCGGGTCCCAGACCTGACAGCGTTCCAACCGTGCTTCCAGCACATCGAGTTCGCCCGGACGCTCGCGCACGATGCTCCAGAGCGTCTTCATCAATCCAGCTAGCTCGTCAAGGCTCACCTCATCGACCGCATCGGGACCCAGTGCGATCGACCGTACCTCACGGATCCGGGGATCACGATGGTGTACGGCCAATCCTTCCTCCAGAAGACGATGGAACACCTCCATCCTACCGAGTTGACGATTGAGCTCTGCCCGGCGCAGAAGATTGTCCACATCATCGAGACCACTAGCTTCGAGGGCCGCCAATGCACCCTCCAGTTCCCCCGAGGACTCCAGAAGGTCTGCCTTCACGATAAGGGCCTGAAGGTCGTCCGGGCGCTGCTCGAGGATGCTGTCCAGGCTGGCGAGCGCTCCACGGTCCTCACCCAGGAGCCGGAGCACGTCAGCCCGATGTCGCAGGAGCTCGATATCATCGGGATTCTCGCGAAGCTGGGTGTCCAGTGATGCGAGCCTACGCCTCAGTCCTTCGAGGGAACCGACCGGGGACACAAAGATCAAGTGTAGGTGAAGCTTTTTCAACCTGTGCCCGGGGGCGGAGGGGAGAACACGGTCGCACGGCCGCCTTGTATGTCGGTGCTCGTCGCTGACTCACGGTCAACCGCGGCCGAAGCGGTCACAGATCCTGTGCTCGACTCCACCTCGATTCGCCAGAGGTGGGCGCAGGTACCGAGAGAACAGTCAGCTCCGGCCACGAGCGCACAGGTATCGTTGCACCGATGAACGAATCCATAGGGGGGAGGATTGTCAGCTATGAATCCCAGAAAGGGTTCACTGGCGGAAGCGGCCTTGAGAATCTCGGGGAGCGTATCGATGGGAAGATCCAGTACGTCCGCTGCCCGGGGGAAGGTGTCGTTGATCCCGGGAGCGTTGGACATCACCTCCTTCCGAACGGATATGACCTCCGCCTTCCACGCATCGATCTCGGCCTTTATGGCCGTGCCATTACAGGTCGTGGACATCCCCTCTACGCAGCGGGACATGAGCACGAGCACGAACCGGTTGGATTTACGGTGCCCAATCCCGAAAGCTGCGACCGGTTGATGGTCCCAGGCGAACCGGTTCAGCTCCTCGTGTCCCCCTGCTAGCCTGAGTGCCTTCTCTAGGGTGTCGATGGGCGGATTGACCCTTGACGGATTGTTGAACCACAGGAAGAGCACGAATGCGACAAAGAGCAATGCCATGAAGGTGCGGTCATCTCGCTCACCGTCACCAGCCATGGCTGGGCCTCTGGTAGTCGATATTTAAATGTTTCCCGCCACGGGACGGACATGGCGAAGAAGGGGGGAAAGCTCCCGGCCAGCTACGGAGGGCTCGTACGCTACTTCGATGAGTACAAGAGCGTGCTCACCATCAAGCCCGAGCACGTGATAATCATCACGGTGATCGTCATCATCCTCCAGTTCATCCTCAACCTGGCAGGGTGAAGGTCCTCTAGTTCCCCGGGCTCAGTTGTCCTCGCACAGATGGCTCTCCCAATCTGCCTCGCCGAGGTAGTACGCGACAGCGTCCGCGTACCCGATACCATCTCGCATGTCGCCCCGATCCACACTCGAATGGCCATGACGCACTGCGAACGCGGAGGCCGCAGCACAAGCACAAGCTGCCGTGTAATAGAGAAGTTCACCGCGTAGCTGAACGGGATTCAGCCTGATCCCTTTAGCAAGGAGCCGTGATCCCACCCGCAGCACAAGGGCCTGGGTCTTACCGCGTCGGGACACCTCTGAGAGAAAATCACCGAGAAGTCCCCTCGCATCCTCGTCGAAGGACATCGACCAGAGCGTGTCCAGCGGGATCCTGTCGTCGCCAAGGTGCAGCCCGTCCTCCTCCACGGACATGCAGTACACTTCGAGCTTGCCATCGGTCAGGGTCATGGCCTTGACGCCCGTGTCCAGGTAGAAGCGGACGCATGACAGCTTCGCCTCGTTCAGGGGGTGTACCTCGACAGACATGAGCACCTCTCTGACGGGATCCGGACCAGGAACCGGTGGGAACCTACGTGATAACGCAACTGTACCAGCGAAGAGCGCAGAGACGGGATCATCGCGCTCAACTGCCCAGGCGATCAGAGCGGCGTCCACGACCTCCAGCGTTCCTGGTTCAGGCCAACTCCCCTCGAAGGCTTCGACGACCCCGGCCCTGACACGGTCATAGCTCTCGTCAATGGCCGCGTAGAAATCGGGTTTCAGCCCCAGGTCCTCGATCATGGTCGCGTTTATCCGCTCAGGTTTGTACGTCTCTCCAATGCCCACGTACGGACATGAGTAGACCATGTCCACCACAGCACGTCCTCTTCCGAGGAAGACGAAATCCAGTGGATAGGTCCGACAGGAGATGGGACGGACCTCGTATCGCTTGCAGAGGTTGTCCCGGTTGAAGATGCACATGCCCTCTGGTGTGCGGGCGATGATGCGGTCGCCCACGCACTCGGCCACCTGGTCGTCCGCGAGCGACATGCGCGCGATGTCGCTATCGTCCACCTGGATGCGATACACAGCACAGCATATACCACAGGACATGCATGTGAACGCGGCTCCGCGAAAGGAACTCTTCCAGGGGACACGACCCGCTACGGTCCCGGCCTCACCGGTAACGACCATCAGAAATGGACAGGAGTGCATCCTTTATATCAACATAGCACTGGACGCGGAGGCTATTCTTCGAACTCAATAGGCGGTCTACACGGCGGGTCCTGAGAGGTGTTCGCCGGGTCTATTTGGCCTGGTCCGCACACTGCGTCTGCAGGTCCTTGCTCGTGATCTTCTCACACAGGTCGGGGGTCTTGTCGGCCACCGCCTTGTCGAGATAGCACTTGTTCCGAGTGTTCTGGTCCTTCTCGTCAGCACAAGCATCGCCGCCGGTGCAACCGGCCATAGCGACAAGAGCGCCCACGACGAGGAGAGCGACCAGGATACGGAGCATCTTCTCCATGAAGGGCGTATGTCATGTCAACAATAAAAACTGATGCGTCACGGATAGGCGTCAGCCTATTGTCGAAGGAGGCCATACAGGACCTCATCGTACCACTCGCCGAACCTGTACCGGGCCTTCCTTCGGACACCTTCCTTCTGAAAACCGTTCTTCTCGAGCACACGGGACGATGCACTGTTCTCTGAAAAAACGTTCGCCGTCACGCGATGCAGTTCGAGCATGTCGAACGCGAATCGCAGTACGAGAGACACCGCCTCGGTGGCCAAGCCCTGTCCCCAGTACGGTTCACCCAACCAATAGCCGAGCTCTGCGCAATGGTGCTCATGGTCCATGTCCATGAGGCTTATGATGCCGACAGTACGCCCGGTGCCCTTGGACACGATGGCGAAGACATAGCCCGATCCCTTTCGCCAGCGGTACCGCGAGGACCGGATGAACATGAGAGCCTCTTGCGGCGGGTACGGATAGGGGATGCGCAGGGTCCATCTGACGACCGCGGCGTTGTTCACGTTCTCATAGATATCTGCGGCGTCAGTATCCCGTGGCCGTCTTAGAAGTACACGTTCACCTTCAAGCGTCAGGGTACCGGGGACGCTCATTGCTCCATCCTGCCCTTGGCGTTGAGCTCACGGTACATCACGTGGACATAGTCCCGGAATCCATGCTTGCGCCAGAACGCTGAGGCCATGGGATTCGATGGCACCATCCGAAGCTCGATTCGGTCGAGGCCCCGGTCCCGACACCACGCACGTACGCGCCCCAACAGTGCCGTGCCAATACCCTGCCTGCGATGGCCTTGGCTAACGGCCATGTCCGTGACTTCGGCGTAAGCCGTACGCTCGTAAACGGGAGGATACTCCTTCGCCATCGTGAGCGTATAACCGACCACGGCCTCGCCCTCAAGGGCCACGAGCACCTGGGCATCGGAGGAGGCTATCAGCTCGCGCACCCACGATGAGAATGTGACGTGGCCGGTGCGGCTCCGGGTGAAGAGGGGGTCACGTTCGGCGTGAAGGTCCACGAACTCCTTCCAGACCTCTACGATCGGAAGTATGTGCTCCTCGCATGCCTCTTCGATGCGGAGCATCGTTGCTTCACCTCCGCATCCCGGGATTGTCCGAGAGGTACTCGCCATCACTGGTGTCTATCATCTCGACGGTGATGTCACCTATGTTCGTCTCGATGGCAACACGGAGGTTGACGTCCGTGTCAGGCCGACCGTAGCGGTCGTTCATGAACCGATTGCCCCGCATCTGGAACCCGACCGGCGTGATCGTACCAAGCCCCCCCTTGGTCTCGAGGTTGACACCGTACCCACTTGGGAGCTTCAGGAGGAGGGCACCAACGCCACCCTTGATGTGGGCGTCAAGGTCCCGGCCGAATGTCCCATTCAGGTCGACAATCGCGTCACCCGTCGACATGTCAAGGTCGATCCTCCTCACACGGGGCTTCCCCCTGACGATCAGCTCCACATCACTGGCCCCTATGTCGATGTCAAGGGTGTCTAGGTTGATGTTCCCCAGGGTAAGAACGGCTTTTCCGTTGTTCGTCCTGACTACCATGTCCATGGGGACCTTCTCGTTCACACGCACATCCCATTCGTAGGTGAAGTTACCAGCACCGACGACGGTCCCCGCACCGGGCTGGCGCATGACAAGGTTCCCCGCTTCTCCCGTGACATTGTACGTGACGTTCGGACGCCAGCTGGGGATGTTGTAGACCACGTCCGCTTCGAGAAGGGCTTTCGCCCCACCGGTGACCGTGAGCTCCCCCGCACCCATGAGCAGATCGATGTTGGCACGCTGGGCGCTCCCGAGCTCAATAACGAACGGTTCGGTCACGGGCTCGCCGACCTCGGTGCATCCGGTGAGCAACAGTGCTGCGAGGAGGACGATAAGCTTACCGGTACGTCCCGATGCATCACCGCCCATGTGTGACAATCCCACAGCCTTACGGTTATAGGTCTTTCGCCGATGACGCATTGAAGGTCACAGGTGAGCGAGTCCGAGAAGTGCCCGTCCATGCCGGGTGTTGAGCGCACCCCACCCTC
>CAZFHY010000017.1:81676-90273 GCA_964519305.1 Candidatus Undinarchaeota archaeon | reverse complement strand
TAGACGTCCACGATCATTCGTAAGCAAATCCCTTTTAGTTTTTTATTACGTCTAGAGTGAGGAATATGCGACATATGTCGGTTACCCCCCTCAAGCAGGAGCTTATGCGAACCCGGGGTTCGCATATGCACTAGTTAGCTGACATCGGTCGTACGAGCTTATTGACTTTAAGCTCCTACTGGGAATGTGCGGATGCGCTCGGGACCACGCACTGGTGCCCGTCCATAGGCTTTTATCCCTGCACGTCCTAGAGAGCAGTCATGGACGACCGCTCCCTGCTCCATCTTTTCCTCGTGATCGCCGCGCTCTCGCTGGCTATCAACGGCTTCACCCTGAGCGAGCTCCGGGGGCAGGCGGCCGTGCCCACGACCGATGGGCCGCCGGCGAACGCTCCAGAATGCCATAGTTGCATGGGTATAATAGACGACTGGGATATCGCGTGCCCATGGATTGGTATCACGTCCGGCTGCAAGGAGTGCACTCCCTGCGAGAACGATTGCGAGGAGATCTCCCGTAAGTATCGTGAGCAGCAGATCGAGGAGGCGCTGAGGCTGGGGGAGGAGCAGGGATTCCTGGATGAGATGACCCCTGACGAGTTACTCGAGGAGATCAGCTGGGAACTTCAACAGCATGTCGAGGCCAACCGGACCGCCTGCGAGAAGCAGGTGGAGCAGTGCATCGCCGACAGCAAGACCGAGCAGAACGCCTGCTTCCGTGGGTGCAGGGAGGCGAAGAATACCTGCCTCGAGCCGTGCAGACAGGGCGTCATCGAGTGGATCGAGGTCGAGAAGGCGGACGGTAACGAGGTATTCCTGGAAGCGAAAGAACCCTTCGAAGGCGCCACGACGCTCTTCTTCCTTCCCGAGCACTTCTCGGGGGCCTTTGGCGAATGCCTCCACTGCTTCGATGAGCAGGAAGCCTGCGTGGAGCAGTGCCCGGGAAAGGGGGACACGTGCACCTATCCGTGCCCCTTGGCCAGGGAGAAGTGGGATATCTGCAAGGCGGCCTTTATACATCGCAACCCCCGAAGCTGCCTGTGGACCACTCACGACCGTTGCTTCGATACCTGATCGAGCGAGCGGAGAACCGGTATCTGCTCAAGGCTTGATGCCCGAGGTGGGGTTCATGGATGATCGCAAGCCGGCGCTCTTGTTTGGATTTGAATTTGAAGAATAAATATCGATAATTCTTACTTACGTCAGCTAACAACCGTACTCGCGGTTACGGGCCGTCAGATTTCTTCTGGCCCTCCACCAACACGGCACCGGATCTTCTGAAGACTTGTGACCGATACCTCGCCCGGGAAGTCCTAGCGGGGCCGCGTCTGTGAGTCCTTGATCCGTTAGCTGACATCGGTCGTACGAGCTTATTGACTTTAAGCTCCTACTGGGAATGTGCGGATGCGCTCGGGACCACGCGCCGATGCCCTTCAACAGGTTTTTATTACTTCATCCCCGAGAAGCACCATGAACGACCGTACGCTGCTCCAGCTTGTGCTTGTGCTCGCCGTGGTCTCGCTGGCTATCAACGGGTCCATCCTGACCGAGCTCAAGAACCAGGCGCTCATGACGCCGACCAGCGGGCCGCCGCCGAACTCGTACACTAGTCAGACCATAAGCCAACAAGCTAATTGTCGCTTCAATTGTATGAGTGACCGCAAGGCATGCATGAAACCCTGCGCTTCATGCTCTGAATCATGGCAAGCCTGCAAAACGACTTGCAGAAATGAAGTGAACACCTGCAAGGAGCCGTGCGCTAAGATCGTAGAAGAAATGATTGAGGATGCGCTTCCGGACCCACCTGACTACACGTTGATAAGAGGCGAATATGGATATGGAAAGTGCCGCGGTTGCGCCGTGGACTGGACCACGTGTGTGAAGCAGTGTGATGCTGACATGGATACCTGCCAGGAGCCGTGCACTTCGTGCTACGACAAGGAGATAGAATGCGAGGAGTTTAATCGGTGGGTAAATATGTTTTGTGTACCAAGGGAATATGTCGGACATAATCAATTCGAATGAATGCACGGGGTTCGGCCGGCGGTTGGAGCGGTGCAGATGGACCGATCGATCGTGCAGAATAGATATCGATAATCCAGAACGACGTCAGCAAACAATCGGGCTTGCGGCTCGCTGAGCTCCGCTCGCTCGCCCACAGCCCTCCAAGGAGTACACGATCTCCAGTATTGAACCTCGCACCCGAGGAGCTTGCGGGGGCGCGATCTGAAGTCCCCAGCCGTTATGCGACATCCGAATTATGTACTAGATCCAATCAATTCGCGTTTGCTAGGATTTCTTTTTCTTGAAGTTCGCTGCAATGTCCAATCCGGTGTCTTTCTTCACCGTTTTCATGTAGGCGCACGGTAACTTGGAGCACCCTCCGCAATTACTTACTCCTTTTTCCTTGCCGCATATCCTGAACTTGCATTCAGGGTCTCCGCCCCCAGCATGGCATCCTTTGCAGTCCAGGGTCATCAGCCACTTCAATCCCTTCTTCAGATCATCATAATTGAACGGCTCTTTCTTTGGCATGGTTTCCTGCCAGCTATCCAGATCGATTTCATCCATCTCCTTAAGGACCTTCTTAGCGTGCTTCTTGGCAACTCCTTTTCCAAGAATGCAGACATCACAGTGGATACCACAATACCCTATCTCGTTCTTTTTAGCCGGCATTTCAATCAGCTCAGATTATCGGTCTATTGATACAAAGTATCAGTGATAATTTATCGATTACGCATTCGAACGCCGCAAAGCACTAGTTAGGACACCCATGTTCTACTTCAGTTGATAGATGCCTTTCCATCCAGAGGGGAGGATTATCTGGATGGTGAGCTTTGATTGGGTTGCATTGCTATATGTGAACCTGTTCTCACGACCATCAGCATCTTTGAACGTTCCGAAGAAACCGATGATGAAGGATTCATTCGGCGAGATTGACTTCTTCAAGGCCCCACATTCACCGGATCCCGCCATCTCCGAAAAGCGGCAACAGGATCCATTATCCGTTTCTCCAATGAAGGCAGCGTTAATAAGATCATTACTGATGGGGGTCATACCCAACGACGGGACCCCAATGTCATAGGTTACCTGAGCACTGCCCAGGTCCTTAATACGCACCTCGTCAGTACCATTGTTCTTTACCTGGAGACAAGTATAATCCTTGATCTGACATGCTTCATTACATGGGAATGATGATACGATCTGAAGGTCATCCGGCCATGGAGGATTGGTATCTTCCTCGACCACAGGTATCGTCGCCGAGTCCGTCAACTGTAGATAGATGAGAACGGAAGCCGGTGCAAGGATACACACAATGACCACCACTATGGCCCATTGCTTTGGCCCCCATTGCTTAATGTCTTCGATCACTGTTATATGTAGACTCTGCAGCTATTTCTTCTTTCTTGTTCACGGTCGTCCAACACAGGCGTTCCCGGCCCCAAACCAAAGATCACTTGTGCCCCGATACTTCCCGGAAGGCCTCCAGTGTCCTGTGCTCCAGCACGTCGGCAGTGACCAGGTCCAGCAGTGCTATCTGGATCGCGTCGTTCTCGTCGATGAACTGGGGCGCGGGTATGCTGACGACGAGGTCCCGGAAGAGTCCTGTGAGCTCGTCGTAGTCGACCTGGATGGTCACTTCGTTGTTCCGCCACCCCTCGCCGCGCTCGCTCCACGATCGTCTGAACACGTGGTGATGAAGGTCCCATGTCGACTCCTGGACGAGCATCTCCCGGGTGCTGAGGAAGGACTTCAACGCCTCGTTGTCAAAGGGTGCGTTGAGCTTCACACGAGCGTGCAACCCTTTCTCCCGTCGTTTCTCGATGGGTCTGATGATGTTGAAGAAGATGGACGCCAGACCGACCCACACAAGTAATGTGATCCCGAGCCATGCCACCGGGTTCTCACGGGCGACGGCGCTGAACACCGTGTTCTCGTAATCACCAGAGAGCGTCTTGAGTATGTCGAAGGCTAGTGAGCCTGCGAGGATGAGCTGGAGCATGTTTATGGCCACACTGGTGCGCTGGGACGACCGGCTCATTGTCTCCATCTGGACGATGTTCTCCTGGAGGTTCTCGTTGAGGTGGCGCATCTGTCGCTCGCCGATGGTAGAGGCCAGCTCCTTCACACCGCGCACCTCCTTCTGTAGACCCACGAGGGTGCGGCTGATACCACGTGTCCTGTGGCCGGTTATATGGAGCGTATTATCGATGTCGAGCATGCCCAGCAGACGAGAGATGCCGGGGTGGACTATCTCTGCGGCCCGCTGCTCCCGCAACGCGTTCCACTCACTGCTGAACGACTCCAACGCGTCCTCCATGTAACGGATACACTCCTCGATCGCCAGGAGCTGATCGTTCATCTGGGATAGCGAGAGCTGTGCCTCCGACACCCGCTGGATGTCGAGCTCGGAGACGTCCTCTGTGAGCCGACGCGTCTCGCGCATATCGTCCCAGATCGCCCCCACCCGTGTGTGGATGTTACGCTGGAATATGTCGAGGGCCTGAAGGCCGGTGACCAGCGAGAGCACCTCTTCGTACCTTTCCGGTTCGGGGGATATCAGGATGATGCCCTGTGTCCCCAGGAATACAGCTTCACCATCGCCCAGGGACTCGGCCTTGAGCACGTTCTCGATTACCTGATTGATCTCGCCCTTCAGACGCCGTTCAGTAAGGTAGTCAGCGGGGGACTTGCGTTTGGGCGTCATCCGCTCCGCCATTATGGTCACGAACTTGTTACGTTCCTTGGGGTTCTCGAAGAACATCGTATCAAGGACGTCCCGCTGGAACACCGAGAGCATGGACTCCATCATCGTGGACGTATCGAGCACGATATCGGCAACCACACGCGATATATGGTCCAGCGACTGTCGCTTCTTGCGCTTCTCGACCTGCTCCAGGACCAGACCGTAGATGATTCGCCCCGTCCAGTCCACGTGCACTCCGAACTCCTCCACCTGGCGCACGGTCTCGGGATAGAACACCTTGGCATGGAACCGCAGGTAGCTCGCAGGGTCGTGTTCCTTCATCTGGAGCTTGGTGAGCACGGGGCCGGTTATCAGCGTGTGGAGCCTGTCCGGGACGTCCATCGTCGTGGTGTAGAGGGAGTCATTGACCTCCTTCGCAGATTCAAGACCGTCCGTTAGAGACAGTATCTGGTTCCTGCCATAGGGGATCCACTCCGTCACAAGGATGCGGGGATTCTCAAGGAACACGAGCTCTTCGAGCTCATCAATGATTTCCATGGTCAGCCCTCACCTTCCGACGTCACCACGCCCAGCACCCTGGGAATATGTGGTCGTGCAGTATACGCCACGTCCTCGATGTTGAACAGGCCGATGTGCTCCGTGCTCTCGCACTCCTGACAGAGGTAGAACGCTTCGCTGGACGTCACACGCACCTCCCGCGTGCTCTCGCAACGTAAGCACTTGATGAGGTCCTCGATGGTCTTCCGGTCCTTCTCGGGGAGACCGGCCACGAGCGCGGCCCCCTCAGCGCTGGAACGGTAGGCGTTCGAAGGTATGTGGTCAGCTGCGGTTATGCGGAGCTTGTCGACCAGGCCCGCCTCCCGCAGCTCGATGAGGTCGTGCTCCCCCTCCTGGCTGATATTTATGAAACGCCTCTTCCCCAGGACGAACACCGACGTGGGCGAGTAGTCCCAATCGAACACCTTCTTGACTATACCGTCGTACATCATTGCACGCAACGGCAGGTCCTTGAGCCAGACCGGGGAACCATCGTCCCGTGGGGCCGTGTACGTATTGATGAGTATCAGCAGACGTCGTTGCTCTGTTGTGAGCTGGAGGTCCATGTGCACTGACTCCAGAGTACTTCTTGCTTTTTCAAGCTTCACCCATCGACCCCCGGGGAAAGTTCATAAGTAGGCGCTACCCTGCCATGACCCCGTGGCCTCGAAGCCGCACAGTCACATCCCCGAGCGCTGGACCATCGTGGTCGCTGCCATCGCCATCCAGCTATGTCTCGGTGTGGTCTATGCATGGAGCCCCATCAAGAGCATGCTCACCACGGGGTTCGGCTGGGGCCATGCGGCGGCATCCCTGCCGTTCTCGGTCGCTCTCGCGGTCAATGCGGCGGTCATGGTGTACGCGGGCAGGTGGCAGGACAAGGTCGGGCCACGGCGCGTGGCCACTGTTGGCGGTATCCTCTACGGTCTCGGCTACCTCCTCGCCAGCTTGGGCAGGCCACCCTCGCTCACCTGGCTCGTGACCTCCTACGGTATCATCGGTGGCGCCGGTATCGGGCTCGCTTACGTGTGCCCGATCGCAGCCCTTGTGAAATGGTTCCCGGACAAGAGAGGTTTCATCTCGGGCCTTGCCGTCGCGGGCTTCGGTGCAGGTGCGTTCATATTCTCCAAGCTCATCCCCATGCTCGCGACATCGTCCGATCCCGGGATCTACAACGTGTTCCTCTGGTTCGGAGCGATCTTTCTGGTTGTCGTGACCGTGGGCGCACAGTTCCTCCGTAATCCCCCCGAGGGCTATCATCCCGAGGGATGGGTACCGACACCGCGCGAGGCCGCGGCACATGCTGCTCCCGATGTCCCCTGGCGCCAGATGCTCCGCACCCGGCTGTTCTGGCTGCTCTGGGTGATGTTCTTCATCGGTGCCACCGCAGGCCTCATGACCATCGGCCATGTCAAAGGCTTCTCACAGGAGGTCCTGGAGGCACAGGGCGTCACGGACGCATCGGGCAAGGCCCTCACCATCGTGGGGATGCTCTCCGTGTTCAATGCACTAGGCCGTATCGTGTGGGGCGCTGCCTCGGACCGGCTCGGAAGACCCTCTGCTATGGGCCTCATGTTCCTGCTACAGGCCGGGGCCATGGTCGCCCTCACACAAGCATCGTCCTATAACACCGTTCTTGCGGCCGCCTGCCTCGTGGGATTCAACTTCGGGGGTAACTTCGCGCTCTTCCCATCCGCCACCGCTGACCTATTCGGGACCAAGAACCTGGGAGTGAACTATGGCTGGGTGATCACCGCCTACGGGATAGCCGGTGTCGCAGGCCCCATGCTCGGCGGGTGGGTGAAGGACACCCTGCTCGTATACGACAGGGCGTTCCTCGCGGCCGGCGCACTCTGCGTGATAGGCTCGCTTCTGGCGCAGGCCGTCCCGACCCACGGCTGCGAGGATACATCGTAAGGTCCGGATCAGAAAGGGTCGAATAACCGGATCCATAGTCATATGGGTCCGCTAATATCCAAAGATTCACCACACCCCAAATGAACATTTTTAAAGGTGACAGGGCGGTTTCGTGCCGGAGCTGACCCAATGTCAAGCGAGACTACAACTAACCGATGGAACATCGTTATCGCCGCTATCGCGATCCAGCTGTGCCTGGGCGTGATCTATGCCTGGAGCCCCATCAAGAGCCTGCTCACAACGGGTTTCGCATGGAGCCACCAGGACGCATCGCTGCCCTTCTCCGTGGGCCTCGCCACGTTCGCCGTGGTCATGGTGTTCGCGGGCCGCTGGCAGGACAAGGCCGGACCCCGCAAGGTAGCCACGGCAGGTGGTATCCTGTACGGTATCGGTTACATACTCGCTAGTCTGGGCGTTCCACCGACGACAGGCTGGATAGTGCTCACCTATGGTATCATCGGTGGCGCTGGTATCGGTCTCGCCTACGTGTGCCCCATCGCCGCTCTCGTGAAGTGGTTCCCCGACAAGAGGGGGCTCATCTCGGGTCTGGCCGTTGCGGGCTTCGGTGCTGGTGCGTTCATATTCTCCAAGCTCATCCCCGTGATCGCCACTGCGCCCGATCCGGGCCTGTACAACGTGTTCCTGTACTTCGGCATCACATTCCTCGTGGTCGTCACCCTGGCCGCACAGATGCTACAGAACCCGCCCGAGGGCTACAAGCCCGAGGGATGGGAGCCGCCCGCTACCAAAGCAGGCGCACCTTCCTCGTACAGCTACGAGTGGGGAGAGATGCTGGGCACAAAGCAGTTCTGGCTGCTCTGGTTCATGTTCATCATCGGGGCCACCGCCGGCCTCATGACCATCGGCCATATCAAGGGATTCGCCCAGGAAGTGCTCACTGCAGGGAACATCGCCGATGCTGGCGGCAAGGCCATCACCATCGTGGGGATGCTCTCCATCTTCAATGGACTTGGTCGCATCGTCTGGGGCGCTGCCTCCGATAATCTCGGCCGCACAAAGGCCATGATGATCATGTTCCTGCTGCAGGCGGGTGCCATGTTCGGCCTCACCCAGGTGACCGGATACTACGCCATCATGGGCGTTGCCTGCCTCGTGGGCTTCAACTTCGGGGGTAACTTCGCCCTCTTCCCGTCCGCCACCGCCGACTTCTTCGGCACCAAGAACATCGGCATCAACTACGGCTGGGTGTTCACCTCCTACGGCGTGGCCGGGATCTTCGGCCCCATGCTCGGCGGGTACGTGAAGGACACGCTCAAGGTGTATGACCAGGCGTTCCTCATCGCGGCCGGTCTGTGCGTCGTGGCGGCCCTCCTGGCCCTCATAACCAGCGCTCCTGCGGGTAAGGAGCCCGAGAAGGAAGAAGAGGACGACGGAGAGGAAGAAGAAGACAAGAAGGATGAGAAGAAGGAAGAGGAGCC
>CAZFHY010000017.1:0-81576 GCA_964519305.1 Candidatus Undinarchaeota archaeon | reverse complement strand
AAGAGGAGCCCGAGGAAGAAGAGGACGACGAAGAGGAAGAAGAAGACAAGAAGGAAGAGGAGCCCGAGGAAGAGGAAGATAAGAAGGACGAGAAGAAGTAACCACCTCGTCAACGGAAAGGCCGGGAGAGTTCTTCGCTCCCGGCCATCCCATTCTTTTACTGGACGTCCGCACGCGCTATCGCTGCGCGAACGGAACCTGCCAGAACGTCACCGATGCGAGCTGCTGTCCGTGGGAGCTCGTCCTCCTGACGAAGGCTGATATCGACCTCGATGAGCACGGCGTTTAGACCGCCCGGGTTCAAGCGCCCGTGGTGTGCGGATACGAAGCAACCCTCTAGGTCCTCTCCCTCGGGGACCGGCTCCCCTGAGAGCGTGAAGCCCGCTTGTGCAAAAGCATCCCAGAGCGTGGGCACGGTGTACGCGACCGGGTAGACGAGCTCGATCTTGGCGGACACGCCATGTAGAGTACCTAGCTCGATCTGGGCCCCGCTGGCAAGATGTGTCCCGTGCAGGTCGATGAGGAACGAGTTCTCTACCAGGTTGGGCCCGAACCGCTCCCGGATATCGCCGATGTACTCGGATATCGTGTCATGGTAACCGTCGAACACGTGTTTCGCTCGTCGTATCGCATCCTCCGGTACGCCCGCGGCCTCGTACCCGCGGAGATTGTGGTCCCAGCTACGGTTGATGTCCAGATCGCGCCTGTGAGCCATAGTGATGACCGTGAAGGGTATCACCTCATGCTCGGCCATCCGCTCTCTCACCAGTTCCCCTAGCCGGAGCGTGTTCACATCTATCTCTGTGAAGTACTCCCAGTCTCCGGGGATCTTCGGATTCCCACGCCGCCCCTCGATCCCGGGGACGGGTGTCGTGCCACCGTGCGGTACACTTAGGATGACGGGGCTGTCCCCCGGCCCGAACCGTAGTAACCGCTCACGGTCCTCTTTGAGGTCTCGCACCATCTCTCTCTCGCCAGGTGAGTGAAAGAAGTGCGTTCGGGCTTAAATAAGCTACGTCTCCGGTCCGTCCGGAGACTATCTGTCGATGACGTCCTCGATGCTCGTCACGTGCACCCGGACCGTTGGCCTGCCCTTCTCACCTTCGATGTGCGTGACCGTCCCATCCCTCTCGTAGACGTCGATGGGTGTGCGCACCTTCAGTTGCTCGAAGGCACCGTAATGGGAGCCGTTGTTGAACATTCGCTCGGCAACGGTCTGCTTCTCGAGCTGTCGGTCCATGGTCTGGCAGGAGTCGTAGATCACATCGGACACCAGGTAGATGTCCCTTTCACGGTCGCTGTTCTCGATGAGCTCTTCGAGCATGTTCGCCATGCAGTGCCGTGCATCGCCACCGGTGATGACGAGGTCGGTATACTTGGTGAGGACGTCGTTGCGGTACTGAGCGCTGGGGAACACGCTCGCCAGTTGTCGTTGCTTATCGACCTCACCGGTGTTAAGTGCGGTCTTGTAGGGGGAGAGCACGTAGGCCTGCTCGAGGTTGGGATCATGATGGGGGTAGAGGAGTATGCCGTCCTTCACCGGCGTTGCCTGGTAGAACTGGTACGCTTCCGAGTAAACGGCCCCGGCGCCTGCGTAGCACTCGTCGTGGTGGAGGCCGATCCCGAAAGAGGCATCTCCTAGTTCCATGGCGAGTGAAAGAGACTAACCATCTGCCCTTTATATATTTTACCACTGGTGAGTGATAACTCTAAGGGCTCCCGGACCAATGCAGATTAAACCGTTTGCCTCCCCCCCTTTGCTGTGGTGATGCCGACCAGCGGGGACGCGACCGTCGACAGATGGATAAGGACCATCGTCGCATTGGTCATGATCCTGCTCGTCCATCATTCGATCGGAGCTCGTGTATGGAACGGCCCCGTCGGTCCCGATGATATCACCATGCTCATGATAAAGACCGTCCACGGCCTAGGGGCCGCGGTCCTTTCAGCTGGTGCCCTGCTCATGGGGCTGGCCGCAGCAGTCGGTACAGGTCCTGCAAGGATGATCAGGTCTGTGCGGCGATTGCGCGGGACCTGGGCCGCTCTCGCGGGCCTGTTCATGGCGATGGCCATCGTGGGGATCATATGGCCCGTGGACTTCGACACCATCCGCGCATTGCTGGAAGCCTCCCCCCTGGCCGAGTATGTCATCGAGGAGACGGCGGATGGCGGGTTCAAGCTCTCGTACATCTTCCTGTTCCTCAACAACTTCGGGATGTCATCATTCTCGTTCACTTTCCCGGGACTGGTGCTCTACCTTGTAGCCCGCGTCTTTCATTGGTATCGTCCCATGGCGGAGCGCGGTCGGCTCGCCTATGTCGCCGTGGCCATGATGGCCGCGGCCGCCTGCTTCATGCCCCTGCTGTCGATGGTGGTCAACGGGTATGTCGTCGGCTCTGTCGTTGCCGGGGATGATGACCTCCCTTTCCCTATGACCATCCCCCTGCTCGTACCCCACGGCGTGCTCGAGCTCCCGGGTATATTCCTGATAGCCGCGGTGTTCGTCACCTGGTGGCGTACCGTCTTCTGGCTACTGGTCGATAAGGAGGCTACAGAGGGTCCCCGTGATGTCGCGACCCGTCTAGCACCGGCCTATCTCTGCGCTTTCGTGATGTTATTCACGGCCGCCATCGTAGAGGTCGAGGTCACGGAGTACATCTTCCACATACTGTTCTAGGTGTCCGTGCGCAGGGGCGGTCGTCGGCAATAGGTTTTTACCTCTTTCGCCGCGTGCTCGTATCGATGACGACAGTTGCCATTGTGGGCGATGAAGGGGTCGGTGTCTCAACGCTCGCCGGGAGGTTGGGAAAGAAGGGGACCGACTCGGACATCACCTTCTTCAACCTCGTAAAGGGTGACAGCGTGTTCACCTTCGTTGACGTGAAGAAGTACCCGGAATCGATCAAGAGCCTGGTCCAGGCGGCGAACATGGCCGACATCGTCATAGTGTGCGTCCCATCCTCCGGCCTCACGGCCCGGACAGGCGAGTGCATCGTAGCGCTCGACCTGCTCGAGAAGCAGCGCGGTCTGTTCGTCCTCACCCGCGCGGACGAGTCGTTCCCTGTCGCCCTGACAGAGCTGGCCGACAAGGTGTCCGCGGTCGCCAAGGGGACGTCCATGGAGGACTGGGGGATCGTCCCGGTCTCATCCACTACGTTCTCAGGGATGGACCTGCTCCACGAGCGACTTGCCGAGCTGACCGTCGTGGCCAAGGAGGACCGTGCAAAGCTCGCCGATGACCACTCCCGGGTCATTGTGGACCACTTCTTCACGGTCAAGGGCGTCGGGTGCGTCATCCTCGGTCATGTGGACCGCGGTGTGATCGCCAAGCGTGACGCGATGATGGTCTACCCCCCGGAGTTCGGTGTCGAGATACGCTCCATCCAGTGCAATGACGAGGACGTGGACAAGGCCCCTGCCGGGACTCGTGTTGGCCTATGTCTCAAGGGCGGTCGGGCCAAGGACTTCGACCGGGGCTATCTCATATCGGCGCAGGAGAGCATCGGTAACAAGTTCGAGATCGAAGCACGGCTCTCGCCCTTCACATCCAGGCTCGCCACGCGAGATACTGTCCACCTGTTCGTCGGTCTCCAGTCCTCGCCCGCCACCGTGGCACGTATCGTGATCGATGGTAAGGAGACGGACAAGGCGCCTCCGGGCAGCACGTGCACGGTCACGCTGACGACCGCGAGGGAGCTCGCCTATCGTGCTTACGACAGGTTCCTTATAGCACAGCTCAACGATCCGAAGCAGCGCCTCGTAGCGGGTGGCTTCCTTAAAAAAGACTAACGACTGGCCCACTCGGTCCCTGCGAACTCGCGGTCCCAGGCGTCCAGACCACCGTCGAGGTTCGTTATGTTCGTGTAACCCATCTGTTGCAGGATGTCAGTGCCCGTCCGGCTCGTCACTCCCGCCTGGCAGTACACGACTATGTGCTCGTCCTTCCGTGCCGGGAGCTTGGGATGCCCCTCGAGCCTCTGCAGCGGTATGGCGAGGTCCGTGCCCGGTATCTGAGGGATATCGTACCCCAGGACGTTGAGCATGAACGGGTTCTCACCGCCCTCGAGCTTGCTCTGCAGCTCTCCGGGGGACATGTCCCGGACGACGGGAGCGGCCACGGTCGGCGATTGTGTGGGCACTACCGTCGGTGATATGACCGCCTCAGAGGTCGCTGCCGGGATGGACGACGGTGACGGCCCGGTAGGTCCTGCAGGTCCCTGTTGACAGCCTGAGAACATGACCAGCGCCAGTACAACGGTGACAAATGTCAGGCCCCTGACGTCAGCGCTCATCATCCTATGAAAGGAGGCTTGTGCTTTTAATCCTGTATGGAAGGTGCCCTATACGCCCTCGGCGTAGACCTCGGCGATGTTGACTATCACATCAACGGCCTTCTCCATGGACTGGACCGGGATGTACTCGAGCTTCCCGTGGTAGTTGTGACCACCGGTGAACACGTTCGGACAGGGCAGCCCCATGAACGAGAGGCGGGCACCATCGGTGCCTCCGCGGATCGGGACGATCTCGGGCTCCACTCCGGCCCTCCGGTAGGCAACAGCTGCGTTCTCGGTGGCCTCGGGGTGCTGGTCGAGCACCTCTTTCATGTTCTTGTATGAGTCGGTGATAGTGAGCTCGACGGTGCCGGTACCGTGCACGACGTTGAGGAAGTCGGCGTACAGCTGTAGCTGGTCCTTACGTTCCTCGAACCTCGCAGCGTCATGGTCCCTGACGAGGTACTTGAGCGTTCCCTCGGACTCATCGGCCTTCATCTCGTAGAGGTGGAAGAACCCCTCCCGGTCGCGGGTCGTGGCGGGTGTCTCGTCGGCGGGTAGCATCTGAGTGAGCTCGCCGGTGATGAGGGCTGCGTTCTTCATCTTGCCGTACGCATCGCCCGGGTGGACGTTCACGCCATTGATAGTGTACACGGCAGTAGCGGCGTTGAAGTTCTCGTTCTCCAGCTCACCGAGACGACCTCCATCGATAGTGTAGGCCACGTCCGCTCCGAAGGCGGCCACGTCGAAGTGGTCGGTCCCCTGGCCGATCTCTTCGTCCGGAGTGAACCCGATACGGATGTCCCCATGCTTGATCTCCGGGTGAGCGAGCAGATACTCCACGGCGGTCATTATCTCGGCGACACCAGCTTTATCGTCAGCGCCAAGGAGCGTGGTGCCGTCGGCGGTAATGATGTCCTGGCCGACGTAGTTGGCGAGGTCCGGGTTGTCGGCCTCGGTGATGACCACCGACTGATCGCCGGGGAGCACTATGTCGCCACCCTGGTAGTCGCGGTGCACGATGGGCTTCACGTCCTTGCCCGATGCACCGTCGGACGTGTCCATATGAGCGAGGAAGCCCACCACGGGAGCGGCCGAGTTGTCATCGAGATTACCCGACAGCGTGGCGAACACGTAACCGTTGGCGTCCATGGCCGCGTCAGAGATGCCCAGCCCATGCAGCTCGTCCACCAGCTTCTGCCCCAGCACCCTCTGCCCGGGGGTGCTCGGGAAGGTGTCAGACCCCTCGTCCGAGGTAGTCTCCACCTTGACATAATCCAGGAACCGATCGATCAGGTCGCGCATGACATATCACCGTCTGACTGACAGCCCGGTTCGGCAGGTAAGGCGGTATAAATAGTTAATCACTGGCGGGTGCTCTAGAGAGCGTACTCGTCCGGCATATCGCGGTATTGGTCGATGATCTCGGCAACTCCCGCACCGGCGTGTGCCGTCGCCTTGTAGTCGACCGTGAAATCAAGGTCGCGGCCGTTCCCCACCTGGCCAGCGTACCCACCGTGCTCCTTCGCGAAGGTGAATAGCGGAACATCGTTCTCGCTATCGCCAAGAGCGAGGGCCACAGGTATTTCACCCTCATGCTCGGTGAAGTACCGGTCCAGTCCGTCGTACTTGGTCACCGGTGAGACGCCCACACCGGTGGCCCAGGTCTGCACCTTGAGCCCGTAAGGTGTGAACTCTTTCCTGAGCTCTTCGGCGATGCTGTCGCGTCGCTCGATATCGTCGCCGGTCATGTAACCAAGGGACCCACCCCAGTTGAAAGTGGACCCTCCGCAGATCTCCTCGAACCTCGGGTGTAGGTCGGCCACCATCTCACGGACCTCGTCGGTCACGAGATAGATGCTCTCGGTCACCTCACCGTTCTCGAGGGTGTGGAACTCGGCAGCGGACTGGGTGGCGATGAAGTCGACGTACTGAAGCATTTCGGTAGCACCGGTCTCCTCAAGGCTGTCAAGAACGTGGTTAACGCCGGCACCCGTGACGATCCCTACACGTCGTCCTTCCTCGTGCTCCCGACGAAAGGCCTCGACGACCTTAGGATCGACCTCACCATCATGGTATATCGTGCCGTCGAAGTCACTAAGCACGATATCATACCCGGCGTCCACGAGGACGCCGTGCCCCAGAGGCACTATAAATACGTTTTCTTTTCGCTATGAACGACCATGGGGCGACAACCCTAGAAAAGAGTGGCGGTTTTAAAGCCCTGCAAGCCATTTATTCTAGTATAGGAGCCCGAGCACGACTGTTCCAGTTCCTCCTGATCCTGGCCCTTTATCTGGCGATCACGGCAGAAAGCGCTGCCAGCGAGGTCACTGTTGCAGGATAGGCGTCCGTAGGAAAAGAAGAACGGGGAGAGGGAGGACGAACGTTCCCCCGAAATCCAAGGCTGCTTTATAAATCATTGAGGCTTAAGAAGTCGTACTGTAAAGGATATATACTACACAGGAGGTAATGTATACATGAAGAGGGGCCGCCTCTTGGTACTGGCAGTTCTCATACTGTTACTCCTACGACCGGCCCTCTCCGTATACACGCTCATCGAGACCGCCGGTGATACGTCCTCAGGTGACATCCAGATACTCAAGGTGGCCAAGACCCCCTTGGGGCCTGGCGAACCGGACACCATCATCATGGCCGGCCACATATTATCTCCTGCGGGGACCAAGGATAAGGCGTTCATCTTCTTCGCTAACGAGGCCGACCCCTCCACCACCGTCAAGGCTCTGTCGAACTGGGACCTGGAAGGACGGGGTTACCAGTTCACTGACATGGAGGTGCTCGATCTCGACGGTGACGACCTCAAGGAGATCGTCGTGACGGCCAACTTCAACTACAACACCACCGACCCGACGAACGTCACATCTCAGGTGATCGTGTTCAACCGGGAGCTCGCCGTGGTCAAGCAACTGAACTGGACGCATGATGGACGCATGACCTACGCGACAGCCCTCCACATAGCCGATATCGAGATCTCGAGCACGACACTCGAGGTCCTGGTCGGCGGGTACTACCTGCCAGAAGCGGCCGATGAGAAGCGACCTTTCCTCAAGATCCTCACCAAGGAACTCGCGCTCTTCGACGGCAGCATCCCCTTCACGACCTGGGACGAGAACACCACCGTCACGGACCTCGATGTCAAGAACCTCTACGAAGAGGCCATCGGCACCAAGGAGGTAGTTGTGGCACTGAGCAACGGAGACACCTCGAAGGTGGTGATCCTCCAGCGGGGGCTGCAGGACTTCCAGGAGATCAAATCTGTCACCAATCCCAGCTGGACCGATATCCGCAGAGTCGTAGCTTCCGACATCATCGACAACGATGGCCCCATCGGGACCGAGTACGGGTTCAAGGAGATTATCCTGGGGATCCAGGACCAGAACGTGCTCGTCACGGACATCACCAAGTACTCAGGCACAGGCACACCTCTCACACCGGTGACCGATATCGCTCCGCTCTCCATCGCCACCTTCGGCGACCTTATCACAGGTGCGGTCTCCTCCGATGAGATCGAGCTCCTGGCCGGTGGAGGAAAGCCCGGTGAGGGGGCCAAGTTGGTCCTGCTCGACAAGGACCTCAACGAACTGGCGACCCGCACATGGCCCGGCGAACGCGTCGCGTCCATCGCCCTTGGTAGCAACGGCGACGTTCTGGTGGGGGTCCTTGGTGATAACAACTCCACCATCTCCCTGCTCCAGTACCCGGGAGAGCCGAACATAACCATCAGCGACATACCTGCCAGTGCCACGGCCGACCAGGACGTCGATATCAAAGTGAAGGCGGGGGATGCCCTAGCTCTCAAGAGCGCTGTGTTCGAGCACAACGCGACGGGCGAGTTCCAGAACGTCACTAAGGACCTTACAGGACAGAGCGGGCTCGTCGACGCCACCTTCACGATAGCCCAGGCCGATCTCAAGGCAGGTGCCTACATCTCAGTACGGGCATGGGTCATAAACGAGGGCGGCCGCTGGGACGTCACCGACAACAGCACGTTCCAGGCGCTCGGCCTCAACGGTACGATCAACGTCACCGTGCGCCCGATCGAGCCGATCACCGACCGAACAGCGATGATCTATGCCGACTACAAGAGCAAGCATACTGCCTCGTGCTCCGGTAGGCTCGTGTACGAGAACGGAACCGAGGGCCCCATCCTTGAAATGCTCGATGGCGACAAGAAGCAGGGTTCTGCCTACCTTTCTTTCAGCATCAGCGGGGCGGGCAACATCACAGCGAAGGTCAACTGCTCCAGCGATTACGACTCGGTCACCAATACGACGGTGTTCGTGCGGGACCTGGACCCGCCGACGTTCGATCTGGCCGTGTCCGGTAACCTCACCGTCAACGTCACGTCCATCGCCGACGCCTACCTTCCCGTGGAGCGGTGCGCAGTGACCATCAACGGCTCTGCTCCCCTTCCGTCCATGCTCGAGGGTAACGCGTCCATTGATTCGCCCGACTCCTCTGCATCATGGATCCTGATCCTTCCTCCGGGCAACCAGACTATCAAGGTGTGCTGTCGGGACACCCTGGAGAACGAAGGGTGCGACAATACAACGACAATCATTGAAGCACCCCAGGTATCAGCCACGCCCACACCCCTCCCTAACGCCACGGTCACGCCAAACGCAACTGTCACGCCCAACGCCACGATCTCGCCCAACGCTACTATCTCGCCCAACGCCACGGTCGTTCCCAACGCGACCGCCACACCCACAACCCTCCCAAATGCCACGGTCACACCATCGGCCTCGTCGACACCGAAGCCCTCGGTCAAGCCCAGCGCCTCGCCCACATCCGGACCTAGCGTCGCTCCCACACCCGATCCGAGCGGGGGACCGTCCGCCTCGCCCGGCGCCAGCTCCACGCCGAAGCCCACGAAGAAGCCCTCCGGCGAGGTGAACGAGACCATGGTAGAGGATGTGGAGTATAAGCTCTCAGAGGCAAAGAGCCGGATAGGGAAGGTAGAGGACGAGGACGGCCGTCTCGAGATCCAGAAGATGATTAATGAGGCAGAGGAGAAATATTTCGAAGGCGATTACGATCTGGCCCTCGCCACCATCAACAAGGCGATCGCGCGACAGAACGACTTCATCGTAGCCAACACGATCAAACCGCCCACGGAGGACCTCTCAACTCTCCAGAAGGTCATCCGGTTCTCCGTCGTGTTCGTACTCCTCGGGTCCATCCTCGGCGTCGTCGGCTACGTCGCTTACATGCGCGAGGCGGGAACGGCGAACGCGTTCCAGGCCAAGCTCGCCCAGGCCGCAGGGGGGCAGGCAGGAGCGGCACCGAAGCCCGGGATGCAGCAACAACCGGGCATGCCACAACAGCCCAGCGGGCAGCAGCAGCAACAACAACCAGGTATGCAGGGACGCCCCCAGACCGGCTACTACCAGCGCGGCTACCAGCAGCAGCAGTACGGCCAGCGCTATCCTCAACAACAGCAGCAGGCCGGAATGGGCCAACAACAACAACAACAGGGCATGGGCCAACAGCAACAACAGCAGGGCATGGGTCAGCAGCAGAGGCGACGCTATCCCCAGCAGTGAGCCCCCGGGACGTTCTGAGCGGGTATTCTGGAAAAAGAGGCACGATTCGGCGTTTTTCTTGCGAGAAAAAGGAAATTCTTATAAATTGGAATCAGTTACTGGGTGCCGGTGAGATTATGTCAGAACTACCTTTCGCTGCCGTTGCACGCCTAATGAAGAACGCTGGCGCCAAGCGCGTCGCTGTTAGCGGTGTTCAGGCCTTGCAGGAGATCCTCGAGGAGTATGCCATGGAGGTCGCCGACCAGGCGAACCAGATCGCCCGCCACAGCGGTCGCAAGACCGTTATGGCCAAGGACATCAAGCTGGCCCTCCGGACCTGATACTCCCGATAGGACCTGGCGTATCGACGGCGGGGTCGCTCGACGACCCCGCCCGGACTTCTTTCTCAGAATAGCGGCATGGCAGCACCATAACACCTTAATAGCTACACGACCATCCATCCACGATGGAGGCCGAGGAGGTGCCAGTTCTCGCTTATGTGGACCACCGCCTGCTCAGGCGTGGCACTATCGAGGACCGCCTCTACCAGCGCAGCATCACTGCCAGCTGCACTCGGGGCAACACGCTCGTCATCCTCCCGACCGCCCTGGGAAAAACGGTCATCAGCCTCATGGTAGCGGTGGAGCGTCTAGAGCGCTACCCTTGGGGGAAAGTGCTCGTGCTCGCTCCCACGGTACCCCTTGTCGACCAGCATAGGCGCTCTTTCACCCAGTTCCTGAACAGTGACGTCCCCAGTGAGGCGGTCGGCATGCTCACAGGCAGGATACCACAGGCGGTCCGTCGTCTCGTGTGGGACGCGTCAAAGGTGGTCTTCGCCACACCACAGACAGTGCGCAACGACCTGCGTGCCGGTCGGTACGACCTGTCCACCTGCGCACTGGTCGTGTTCGACGAGGCACACCGTGCACGAGCCAGCTATGCCTACACGGAGATCGCCCGGCGCTACATCGACACCTGCTCGGATCCGCGCATCCTGGGCCTGACGGCATCACCCGGGAGCACCAGGGAACGTATCCAGGACCTTTGCGACGCGCTCTCCATCGAGTCCATCGAGTTCCGCTCCGACGAGGACGAGGACGTGGCCCCCTACATCCAGTCCATCGAGAAACGGTACCATCATGTGGACCTCCCTCGCCACTACGAGCGCTTAGCGGACATCATCCGGTCCCTGCTGGACGATGTGATCGGACGTCTTCGCCGGCTGGAGGTGCTCGGGCCGCCACGCGGCAAGGGCGGACGTGTCACCAAGGGTGAGATCCTCGAACTGGGGCGCAAGCTCCAGGCGCGGTTGGCCGCGGGGGAGACGGGGCCGGTGTACTGGCAGCTGGGGCTCCAGGCCACGGCCATGTCGCTCATGCACGCTCTAGAGGTGCTCACCACGCAGGACATATCGGTGCTCGTACGCTTCCTAGGGGAGATGGAGCGCAAGACCTCAAAGACCGCACAGCGCCTCTGCCAGGACCCCCGCTTCAAGGAGCTCGTGGCCCTGTCCAAGCGGTGGGAGCACGTTCCCCATCCGAAGCTCGGTGCGCTGGCTGATCTCGTGGAGCAGGAGCTGGCCAGCGAGCCGGCCTCGCGCATCATCGTTTTCGCCCAGTTCAGGGACACGGTCGACCGCATCGTCGAGGCTCTGACAGAGGTCCCTGGCGCGCGCCCTATCAGGTTCGTTGGCCAGGCGAGCCGTGAGGGCTCTGTCGGTCTTTCCCAGAGCGAACAGGCCGAACGGGTACAACAGTTCGCAGCTGGCGAGCACAACGTGCTGGTCGCGACATCGATCGCGGAGGAAGGGCTGGACATACCGGCCGTGAACCGTGTGGTGTTCTATGAAGCCATCCCCTCGGAGATCAGGCTCATCCAGCGACGTGGCCGCACCGGTCGCAAGCACGCCGGCGCGGTGGACATCCTCATAAGTCGGGGGACGGTGGACGTCGCGTACGCCTGGGCCAGCCAGGGACGGGAGCGACGGATGAAAGGGATCGTCTCCAAGCTGGACCGTGGGTTCGACATCAGGCTCGAGCGGTCGCCCATCCTTGAGCCACCGGGGTGGACCGTCCGGGAGAGGGATGCTCGGTTCCGGGTGAAGAGCGGTACACGGCCGTCCGCACGCGATGCCCGCTCTGGGCCGGAGGACGTCCTGCGCGAAGAGTCCGGGCCGGTCGGACCTGCATTGAGCCGCGTTGTACGCTGGGTCGTCACCCATATCAACCGGAATGGGAGTGACGTGGGGCTCGACGAGCTCATTGCTGCCGCCGAGGGAAAGGGCATACCAGAGAACGTGCTGGCCAAGGCAGTGGAGCGGCTGATGGCCGAAGGGATGGTGTACCGTCCGTCGCCAGACCGCGTTGCACTGCTCTAGTCCAATCTAGAGGTCGCATTCGCGGCCGTGCTCACGCAGCCATGCCACCTTCTCCTTGTAATCGGGCACTGCCTGCTCCACCAGTCGCCAGAACTTGCGGTCATGCCTACGGACCTTCAGGTGGGCGAGCTCGTGGATGATGACGTACTCGAGCACCCCTGGCGGCGCCATGAGAAGACGTGTCGAGAGGTTGATGTTCCCGCGAGAGGAGCAGGAGCCCCATCGTGAGCGCTGGTGCTTGAGGCGAACCTTGTTGACGTCGGCCTGGAAATGCTCCCGATTGAGCCGGTCGACCAGGTCCCTCACACGGGGCAGGTGCCGGTCCGCCAGCAGACGGCTGATCACCGTAGTGCTCCGTTTCCTGAGCTCGTCCGTCGAAAGACGCCAGGGAAGGTGCAAGTGGAGCTCGTTCCCCCGGATGCGGCCTGTAGAGGTCACCCGCTCCTCAAGATTGAACCGGACTATGTACTCCTCGCCGGCCGCACGGAGAACATGCCCGTCGCGATACTCGCGTCCGACTCGCGGGACGAACCGCTCGGGTTCCCGGGTGATGCGCTCGACGGCCCAGGCCCGGAGCTCCTCCAGATGCCTCTCTTTATCCGCCCGGGGCATCCACCGCGGCATGCGGATGATCACTCCCCGTTTCCCCACGGACACCCGGCAGTTGCGACGGCTCTCCAGGTGGACCCGGACCGGGTAGGTCCTGCCTGCCACGATGATGGGCTCAGAGCGCATGGGGGGATCTCCAGGGGTGGACCATAGAATGGCACCGGTGATTAAATTGATTTGGGTGCGTCGGGCCGACTGCCACCTCACCTTTAAATACCTGCAACGACTGCCGGTATAGCGGCCATGATCCTTACCAGGCTCAAGGAACAACGTAGGCTAAAGGACATGCTGGGCGACGCCACGTCCATCCTTGTGGTCGCGTGCAACGCCTGTACGGCCGTGCATCGCACCGGCGGTACCAAAGAGGCCGAAGCCCTGGCCGAGTCACTTGCCTCCGACGAGGAAAACTATACCATCGACGTCACCGCCGTCCCACGACAGTGCGACCTAGCCCTCGTCGGTGACCGTCTGGTCCCCGGTAAGCATCAGGTCATCCTCTCGACGGCCTGTGGAGCGGGGCTCCAGGCGCTGGTGACCGCCTTCCCCGACCACATCGTCCTACCGGCCGCGGACACCCTGCTCATCGGTTACAAGGGCGATGAGGAGGAGGACCGTGTACTTGAGGGTTGTCGCGCCTGCGGTAACTGCTTCCTTGACCGCACCGCAGGACTGTGCCCCCTTGCCAGATGCCCCAAGGGTCTGCTCAACGGCCCCTGTGGCGGCCAGGTCGACGGGATGTGCGAAGTAGATCTACAGGCAGTCCCCTGCGTATGGGTGCTCATCTGGCGCCGCCTGTCAGCGCTCGGTCGTGCAGGACAGCTCATGCGCGTAGAGCCACCACGGGATTGGCGACCTGAACGCCACCCGCGAACGGGGGTCGAGGGTACATGAGCCCCGAACGGTCCATTGACAGCGGTCTCTCGGCCGCTCTTGCAGAGGGTAGGTTCACCTTCACCGGTGAGCTGGAGCCCGCCCGCTCCACCAACATCATCCCGCTCATCAAAGCGGCCAGGAAGGTCAAGGGCTCGGTCGTGGCGTGCAACGTTCCCGACAACTGCCAGTCCATGGGGCGGCTGAGCAGCATCGCCGCGTCCCACATCATAGAGCGCGAGACCGGGCTCGAGACCGTGTGCCACCTCCGGTGCTCGGACCGCAACCGGTTAGCGCTCCAGTCGGACATCCTGGGCGCATGGGCCCTGGGACTTCGCAACGTCCTTGCCATCACGGGCGACCACACGTCCCTTGGCGACCTCCCGGGCACCATGCCCGTGTACGACCTGGACTCGACCCAGCTGGTTGACATGATGTCCAGGATGGACGAGGAGGGGTGCGACCTGGAAGGGAACCTCATCGACGGGCCGCCACGGTTCTTCGTGGGCGTCGCTGCGAATCCCAACGCCGCTCCTATGGAGCCCGAGATGCTCAAGCTAGTGCGAAAGCAGATCGCAGGTGCGCGGTTCGTCCAGACGCAGGCGGTGTTCGACATGGAGACCGTCGACCGCTTCCTAGAGATGGCGGACGATAAGGGCGTCACAATCCCCATCCTCATCGGTCTGCTCCCGCTGCGCTCGTTCGACGCCGCTGAGGGGTTCGATGCCTGCGTACCGGGCGTGTCCATCCCCGATGAGCTCATGGAGCGGCTGCGCAAGGCCCGTAACCTCCCCAGCGACCAGCAGCGACAGGCCTATGACAAGATCAACCTCGAGTTCTTCGGCGACCTGCTGACCGAGATCCGCAAGACCAAGGCAGCTGGCGCCCATATCATGTCCGTCGGCTACGAGGACATGATAATCCGCCTAATCGAGGCATCTCGCTCTTAGGGTTCTTTCGGCGCTAGGGCAGACAACCTGATGGGGTAAGCGCCGTCCGTGTCCTCTACAAGAAGCTCGACCCCGAACCGCTGGTAGTAGGCATTGCACACTCCAGGCATCTCGTTCTGGCTCTCGAGCACCTCGTCCGGGCTGCAGAACAGGTCCTCGTACAGGAGCACGCACGTTCCCCGGTCCAGGAGGACCTGTACATCGTCCATACGCTCGAAGTATATCGCCTCGCGTTCCCATGTCCATGTGATGAAGGTGGGAGTGGGCGCGGCGATGATGCAATCGGGACGTATCCCACGGTGCTCGCGGGCGAAGCGCACCTCTCTTTCAAGTCGGTTCATGCACCCGAGCCCCGGACAGTCGTACGCGGTCAAGAGCGAACTGGCCACGATCACTGTCATCAACAACGCGACCAAGCGGGCCCCCAGGTCGCCCGCGGACCGCTCAATTGCTGCGAGGCCGGCAGACGCGAGGAGCACGAACGGGAAGTACGCCTGGAGCATGTGACGGTCCATGTTCCACATGTCGAGCGGCCAATCATGGACAGTGTAGAGCAGGATGAAGGGTACGAACCAGGCTACGAGCAGGGTGCGGACCCTGTCCCTTGGCGGCCGGTATAGAGCGAGGAGGGCCAGCGCTGTGAGGATGATAGGATGGTGGCATCCTCCTGTCCAGAGGCGGAACGAGCTCCTGATGCTTCCGGCAACGACGGATGGATCGATCGATAGGGGAGTGGTGCCAGTGACGTCCAGGTTGGATGCCCAGGCCAGTATGAGGCTGAACGACACCACGAGAGCGATGGCGAACGGGCCCAGGTCCGGAGTACGGCGTCCGAACACGACCATCACGGGGAAGAGCAGGAAGATGTTCTCGTACCTGATGCTGACCGCCGCGATGAGCGCGGCGGCTACGAGGTAGAGGCTCCGCTTGCTCGAGCATCGGCCCGCGGCTATGGCCACGAGTACGGCCAAACCCCCGAAGAACAGGGATACCGAATCAGTGGCCGCGCTGCTCGCGTACCGGACGTGGAGCGGGAGCGTCGCCAGGATCACTGCGGCGGCCAGGGGGGCTGTCCTGCTCTCCGGTGCGATGATGGCCGCAAGGAGCCATGCCATCGCCACGGAGGCGAGCGAGAGCACGAGCGTGAGCGTCATCGCCACCGTATCGGACGTGCCGAACAGCGAGAATGCACCGGCCAGAAGGACGGAATAACCTACCTTGTTACTACAGGGCCTGGCCGTTACCAGGCATCCTCCCGGATCGTTCCAGTTGCAGATAAAAGCGCGGTGGTGGAGCAGGACGGACCGGGCGCTCTCAAGGTACTCCCATTCGTCGAAGTACACGCGATGGCGGAAGGGATCGGCCATCGGATTGACGCGGATCGCGAGTGCCACCAGCAGCACCAGCACCAGCGTCCCGAACTCCCGTCGGGACGCGTTTGGGATGAGGGCACGCAGCTCGCGCCGGCAGACGACCACGAGGGCCGGAAGAGCAAGGAAGCACGCACCGGCAAGTCCGGATTCGACAATGCTAGCTCTAAGGATCTCCATGCGGTCCCCTCCCGCTGGCCGATGATGGGCCGCCAGCACGCGTCGATGACATGGGTACCATAATCACTCTCTCCCTGCGGCCATGGCTCGCCGTGGCCCTAGCACCGAGAGCCGGATCGGGTACGGCTTGGCCGTGTCCTCCGCAAGGGTTCTGATGCTGTACCGTTCGTTGTAGGTCGCGCACACACGCGGGATACGTGAGTACACGATTGCCAGACCCAGCTCCGATGGATCGCAGTAGAGGTTCTCATGAAGGAGCACGCACTCGCCCCGGGCTAGGATATCATCTATGTCTTCCATGCGCTCGAAGTATACGGCCTGCCGTCCCCATGCCCAGTTGATGAACACGGGTGTCGGAGCGGCGATAATGCACTCGGGCCGGACATCGCGGTACGCTCGGGCGAACTCGAGCTCGCGAACGATGTGGTCAGTACAGCCCTGGCCAGGGCAGGAGACCAGGAGCGAGATCGAACTTGCGACCGCAACAAGTAGCACGAGCCCCACAAGATGATCACTTCCCTTGCCCATGAGCTCCCTCATCGCGTCCACACCGGCGGCCGCGAGCAGGATGATTGGAAGGTATCCCTGGAGGAGGTGGCGGTCCTGGTCCCATATGTCCATAGGCCAGTCGTGGATCGAGTAAAGAACTACGAACACCATCAGCCACGCCAGGAGGAACCTGTGTGACCGGTCCCCGTCCGCCCGCCACAGGGCGACGAGCATCAGGGCCGTGAGGATGAGCGGGTGATGGTCCCAGCCCAGCCAGAAGGGGACCGATGAGCGCACGCTCCGTCCTATGATGCTTAGCGATGTGGCGAAGGGCGAGCCATCGTCCATATCTATCGACGATGTATAGCCCGTTACGAACAATGCTATCAGCACCAATGCGATCGAGGCCGGACCGCGAGCGGCCTTTCTCCACCGCAGGACCAGGGCGAGGGGGACGATGAGCAGTACGTTCTCGTACCGGACGGTCACGGCCAATACAAGGGCAACGGCCACGAGGTACATCGTCCGCCGCGATGGCGCCCGGGCGTCGGCCAGGGCCGCGAGCATCACCAGACCTCCGAAGAACAGCGATACCGAGTCCGTGGCGGCACATGTACTGTACCGGACATGGAGCGGGAGCACCGCCATGAACACAGCGGCCGCGATCGGGGCCCACCTTCCACCAGGGAAGAGGGAAGCTGCAAGCATCCATGCCAGGGCGACGGACGCGACCGAGAGAGAGAGCGTGACGTACATGGCGGTCGCATCGGATACACCGCCGAGCGAGAACGCGAACGCCTGGAGCACCGTGTACCCTATCTTGTTGTTTGCCGACACGGCCTGCACCTGACAGTTCTCGAGCGAGCCCTTGACGCAGATGGACGCGCTGCCGTCAAGGAGTATGGACCGTGCATTGACCATGTACTCCCACTCGTCGAAAAAGACACGTTGGTGAAAGGGATCTGCCAGAGGGTGCACACGCAGCCCCAGCGCAAGGGCGAGCACCAGCAGGAGCGCTCCTAGCTCACGCTTTGTCCTATACCGGATAAGTGTCGCGAACTCGCGCCTGGCGGCGACGAGCAGCGCTGGCAGGAGGAACAGGCATGTCGTGGCCAGTAGCGTCTCGAGCTGGCTGCCTCGGAACTGCGAGACGAGCGCTACCAGCGAGAGCATGGGGTATCGCAGGGCTCGCCCAAGCTTTATATGTGCTCGCGGACCGCGTGCGCGGCGGCGTTAGCCGAACCGGAACTTCTTACGGACCGGTTTGGTGATCTTCCAGGTGCACACAAGTCCTTTGGGGAACACTACAAGGTCGCCGGCACCGAAGGTGACCGCGCCATCGTCGGTTGTGACGGTGACCTCGCCTTCGAAAAGATAGCAGGTCTCGCGGTCGGTGTACTCCCAAGGGAACTCGGACACGGCGCACTCCCAGGTGCCCCAGTCGTCGATACCGAGCTCTTCGAGCTCGCCCTCGCCCGGCTTGCGGATCTCGATGGCCATGTCGGTAAGGAGAAGGATGAGGATTAAATGGTTTCGCCCCAGCCGCCGCCACCCGGCGTCCTGACGACCAGCTGGTCGCCCGGTAGGACCGATACGCTTGCCCGCCCGCCGAGCTGTTCCTCGGTGCCGTCCGCGCGGACAAGGACGTTCTCGCCGGTAGCGCCGTCCCCGCCCCCCGCGAGCCCATAGGGCGCGAACTGCCGTCGCTCGGAGAGGATGGACACCCGGCACGGCGCCAGGAACCGCAACCGACGCTCAACGCCGTCCCCGCCATGGTACCGACCGTCCCCTCCCGATCCCCTGCGGACCGCGAACGCCTCCACGCGCACCTCGGGATACCGCTGCTCCAGCACCTCGGGATCAGTGATGCGGGTGTTGGTCATGTGGGTATGGACCGCGCTGGCCCCGTTGAACCCGGGCCCCGCACCCGCCCCGCCGGCGATGGTCTCGTAATAGCCGTACCCGCCGTCCTCGGGACCGAAGGTGAGGTTGTTCATGGTGCCCTGGCTGGCCGCTACGGTCCCCAGCGCCCGGTAGAGCACGTCCACCACCCGCTGGGACGTCTCGACGTTCCCACCGGCCACCGCCGCTCCCGGCCGGGGATTGAGCACACAGCCCTCAGGGATGCGGACCGACAGTGGGCGCAGGCATCCCTCGTTGAGCGGTACGTCCTCGTCCACAAGGGTACGGAACACGTAGAGCACCGCGGCCATCGCCACGGCCGACGGGGCGTTGAGGTTCCCCGGATGCTGCGGCCCGGTCCCGTCGAAGTCCACAACAGCCTCATCGCCGTCGACGGTGACTGTCACGTGCAGCACCGTACCATCGTCGAGCCGGTCAGTAGCGGTATGCGCGCCGTCGGGGAGCCGGGCGATCGCGCGACGCATCACGGTCTCGGCATGGGCCAGCACATGGCCCATGTAGGCCTGGACCGTCCCTAGCCCGTGGTCGGTCACCAGGCGCTGTAGTTCGCGCACGCCCGTGGCGTTCGCTGCCACCTGTGCTTTTAGGTCCGACATCCGCTCGCGGAGGTTACGAGCGGGGTAGGCCCCTGACGACAGTAGCTGCGTGATTCCTGGTTCGTCGAACCTTCCCTCGGCAACAAGCCGGTAGCATTCGATCACCACACCCTCCTGCTCCAGTGACGTCGCGTCCGGTGGCATGGATCCGGGAGTGGTACCGCCGATATCAGCATGATGTCCCCTGCTGGCCACGAGGAAGAGCAGCTGCCCGTCACCGGCGAACACTGGGGTGACCACCGTGACGTCCGGAAGGTGCGATCCACCATGGAAAGGATCGTTCGTGACGTACACATCGCCTTGTCGCATGGTGGTTCCGACGGCCGCCAGCACGTTGCGCACCGACGCGCCCATAGCGCCAAGGTGGACCGGGATGTGATGGGCGCTGGCGACCATCCCTCCCTTGGCGTCGAACACCGCGCAGGAGAAGTCGAGCCGTTCTTTGATGTTCACCGAGTGGGCCGTTCGCTGGAGCGCGCTCCCCATCTGCTCCGCCGCCGAAGCGAACAGATTGGAGAACACCTCCAATAGCACCGGATCGCACGCAGTCCCTTCTTTCTCGCGGGGCGGCCGTGCCACCTGGTGCAGTTCCACATGCCCCCGAGAGTTCACAACGGCCGCGAAGTCCGGCTCCACAACGATGGTCGACGTATCCTCGACCACGATGGCAGGACCGAGCAGCGTGTCGCCGGGATGCAGGTCGTTCCGCCGGTACACGGGCGAGTCGTGCCATGCACCACGGAAGCAGGAGCGGGCGACCTCCAACGCGTCGCCAGGTCCCAGCTCACGGTGGACCACTTCGCTCTCGGTCTCGGGGGGTTTGGGCCGCTCGCCCACAGCCTCCACACGGAGCGTGACCACCTCTAGCTGGTCGACCGGTGGCTCGAAACCATAATGACGCCGGTAGACGGTGCAGTAAGTGTCCCGGCACGCACCGATCCCGTCATATGGTACGGTCTCGCTGGTATCGGCGCCCCGGGGCCGTACGTCAGCGAACCGCCGGCAGGTGGTCCGTTCCGGTCCGATGCCGTCGGCCGCCACACACCCGGCGAGCGCCCGCTCCATGTCGGCAAAGACGTCCTCCATGGTTTGTGCGGACGCGTCCTCCAGGGGCAGGAGCACGGCTCGTGCGTCCTCGTGGAGCACATCTGCCAGGAGCATCCCGTAGGCCGAGAGTACCCCTGCCAGCGGGTGGAGCACGATGCGGTCCATGCCCAGCTCGCGAGCGATAGCGCAGGCGTGCTGCGCCCCGGCACCGCCGAAGCACATTAGCGCGTGGTCCCGCGGATCGAACCCCTTGGCCACCGAGATGGACCTGATTGGGCGCACCATGTTCTCGTTCGCGATGCGCAGGTAGCCCTCGGCCACCTCCTCGGGCGTCATCCGTCGCCCCGTGGACCGGTGTACCTCCTCGGCCAGCCCGGTGAACTGCTTGCGGACAATGTCCGGATCGAGGGGCAGGTCGTGACCCGGACCGAACACCCGTGGGAAGTGGTGGGGAAGGATGCGACCGAGCATGAGGTTGGCATCGGTCACGGTGAGCGGCCCACCGTTACGGTAGCAGGCAGGTCCCGGGTCGGCCCCGGCGCTGTCAGGACCCACCGTCAGGCGAGTGCCATCAAAGTGCAGGACGGATCCTCCGCCCGCCGCCACCGTCACGACGTTCACCATGGGCGCGTGGATGCGGACCCCGGCGGTCTCGGTCTCGTACACCTTCTCGCACCGACCACCCTCGTACCGGGATACGTCGGTCGATGTCCCGCCCATATCGAAACCGATGACACGTTCGATGCCCAGGGACGCGGCGACCTGGGATGCTGCGATCACACCGCCAGCAGGTCCCGAGATGATAGCGTCCTTGCCTGTGAAGCTCTCGGCGTCCACCAGGCCCCCGCTGGAGCGCATGAACCGGAGCGGGACGTCGCCGGTGTCGTGGCGCACCCGCTCCACGTACCGGTGGAGCACGGGATTGAGATATGCGTCGACGACGGTGGTGTCACCACGACCCACCATCTTCTGGACCCGCATGGTGGCCGATGACAAGGACACCTGTTCGAACCCGAGCCTGCGGGCCACCTGGCCGACCATCCGTTCGTGCGCGTCGTCGCGATAGCTGTTGAGCAGGACCACCGCTAGGCACCGGACCCCCCGCTCAAGGACGCTCCTCAGTTCCCGCTCGATCTGCTCAGTGTCCAGGGGGGCGAGCTCCGTACCATCGGCGGCCATACGCCCGTCCAGTTCGACCACGTCCTCGTAGAGGGACCGTGGCTTGTGGATTTCCAGGGCGAAGATGTCCGGCCGTGCCTGATGTCCGATGACCAGCGCATCGCCGAACCCGCGTGACGCGACCAGACACACACGGGCCCCTGTCCTCTCGAGGAGAGCGTTGGTGCCCACGGTGGTGCCCATGGAGATGGATGCGACCCTGTCGGTGGGAACGGGCTCGTCCGGCCCCAGTCCAAGGATGGAGCGGACGGCGAACACCGCGGCGTCGTCGTACCGTCCCGGGTCCTCTGACAGGAGCTTCTCGGTCACGAGCGTACCGTCGGGCGCCACCGCCACAACGTCGGTGAAGGTGCCTCCGCGGTCGATACCGAAGGTCCAGCGAGCACCGTCCATACATTGGTTAATAGAGCGGCAGGACATAAAAAGGCAGGCCCCGCGGTTCAGGTCTCGTCAGAAGTCACCGCCGCCGCGGGCACCGGTGAGGGCATGCGTGAGGAGGGAACGTCCGGGATAGGGACCCTGCTGCTCCGCGTCACGAGGATACCTACGATTATGACGACAAGACCGATGATGGCAGCCGAGGGGATCGGCTCCTTGAGGAGCAGGCGTATCCAAATGAGCGAGAGGAACGGGGCGAGGAAGGTCATGTTGGAGATGGAGGCTGTATCCCCGTTGGACAGTGCGTACAACCAGAGGCTGTACCCGATGGCATAGCAGGCCACTCCCATCCACGCCAGGCCCAGGAGCGTGCTTGCTCCTGGCAGAACGAACCCGCCCGGGACCAACACAAGGACCGTGGGTACCATGAGAGTCAGGTAGAATATGAAGGACCACGCCATCGCGCACACCTTGTCGTCGTCCCGCTGCTTGCCGATGGCCGAGAACAGGCCGTAGCACACTGCCGCCGCGGCCGCCATGAGAGGTCCCATGAGCCGTTCCAGGGACAACACGGACAGGTCGCCCCCGGTTGCGACGATCATCACACCGGTCAGACTTATCGTGAGCCCTGTGACCGCCCGGGGCCCGGGCCGCTCCTTTAGGAGGACCGCGGTCCACAGCACCGTCATGATGGGCCAGAGGTATTGGACCACGCTGACCACCACCACGGGCGCGATGTCCAGCGCGTTGTAGTAGAGCATGCAGTAGCCGTAGCTGCCTAAAAGGCCCATGAGGGCGAAAACAGCCAGATCGTTCCTGCTGTACGAGAAGAACCGCTCCGTCCGGCCGGTGAGCACCACCAACGCGAGGTTGCCGGCGACGGCGAACAGTGCCACGTAGAACATGACGAGGTAGGATGGCAGGTCCGACATGAGTGTCTTGACGACCGCGGCAGCCGAGCTCCAGAGGATGATCGTGGCAAGAACTGCGACGTATGCGCTGGTTTCTTGATCCATGACCACCATCTCCTGGTATCCACCTATGTAAACTGATTATTTAATCCGATCCTTGGGGTATGAACTGCTAGCAGACCAGGGATAGGTCCCGCACCAGTATCGGTGGCGCCACGACATGGGATATCTGGCGCACCTCGCTCCCCACGGCCTCCACGTTCCCGAGCATTTCGTACAAGTTACCAGAGAGCATGGCGTCCCTTACAGCGTGAATCACCTCGCCACCCTTCACCAGGAACCCGGCGAGCACCTGGACCGAGAAGTCGCCGGTGGAGGAGTTCGCAGTGAACCCGCCCATGGGCAGCTCGATGTGTAGCCCGTCGCCCATCTCGCTCAGGAGACCTTCCGTGGAGAGGGTGCCTGGTGCGAGCACGATGTTGTTCGGGTGGATGGAGGGCCGGATGGAGAGCGACGAGCAGTTGCCGGTGCTTGCCACACCACCCCTACTCGATGTGTAGTTGTCGTGGAGGAATCCTTTGAGCACGCCTTTCGTCACCAACGGGGTCGTGCGGCTCGGCGTCCCTTCCGCATCGAACAGCTGGGACACCAGTCCACCGGGCAGGAGCCCGTCATCGGTTATGGTGACCGTATGTGACGCCACTGCCTCACCCACACGCTCGGCCAGAGGGGAACCACCCCGCTGGACCACATCACCGTTGACCGCCGGTGCCAAGAGGTTGGAGACCAGCTCGGTGACGGTGTGCTGGCTGAGCACCGCATCGAACCGTCCCGACTCGATCTTCTTGGGTTTCATGCTGGCCAAGGTCAGGTCGCGGACACGTCGGCCCAGCGCCTCGATATCGATGTCTAGCGCACGCGAACCGTCGTAGTCCCATACGTTCATTTTCCCGCCAGCGAGCACCAGAGCGGCCGACCACATAGTGGCCCGTTCCTCAGCACGTACACCCGCCGAGTTGGCGAACGCCGAGGTGGACACGGACGTCGAGATGGCAGCCTCCTCTACTTCGAGCTTGGGCGATGCTGCAGCGTCCATTAGAGCACGCAGGGTGTCCGCGAGGTTCTCAGGGCCCATGTCTGAGACCTTCGGGTCGAACAGCCCGGACACTTTCGGCAGTTTCGCGACTTCGGTGACGCCGGGGAAGTGCTCGTCCACACTGGACAGCCGTAGCGCTTCAAGGGCGTTGCGTATGGTGGCATCGGCCTCCCCGCCGACGCTCCGGGCGTACCCGACGCGACCGCCGTCTGCGGCCCGCACCTCGATGACGAACTTCTCACTGCTCTCGGCGTTGCGGATGCTCTCCCGCTCGGTCGAAAGGGTCGTCGATCCTGTCGTGGCGACGGCGACCTCGAAGAAGGGCGTGTCCAGGCGCCGTGCCACCTCATCGACGAGCTCAGACGGATCCACCGACGCGCACCTCCTCTACCCTGACATGTGGCCCGCCCAGGTCCACCGGGATATGCTGACCTTGCTTGCCACAAGCACCCGGCTTATGCACCAGACGCATGTCCTTCCCCACACGGCTGACGTGGAGCAACGTCTCGCGCACCTGGCCGGTCATGGCGGCGTCCCGAAGCGGTTCGGTCAGCTCACCGTTCTCGATGAGCTGGCCTTCCTTGCTCTTGAAGAGGAACTCGCCCGAGGTGGTGTTCACAACACCACCATACTCGCCCCGCATGTACACACCGCGCTTGATGCCCTCGAAGAGCTCTTCGAGGTCGTGGTCACCTCCACTCATGTGGGTGTTGCTCATGCGGACGATCGGCGGTTGTGAGTACGAACCAGATCGTCCGTGGCCATTGGGCGCGACGCTCAGACGCGACGCGCTCTCCCTCGAGTTCATGAAACCGATGAGTGTCCCTCCGTCGATGAGGACGGTGCGGACCCCGGCGATGCCTTCACTATCGTATTCGTAGTGGCCATAACCGGGCAGTGTCGGATCGTCGACGATGGTCACCAGATCGCTACCCACCGTGGTGCCCTCACGTCCCGCGAACGCGGAAGTGCCAGCTAGGACCAGGTCCGCCTCGCATGCGTGGCCCACGGCCTCGTGCACGAACACACCCACGAGCTCCGGGTTCATCACCACGGGGAACGTTCCCCCGGGCGCGGCTTTTGCATCCAACAGGCGCAGCACGCGCTCTGCCGCGTGCACCGGGATAGTCTCGCTGCCACCTCGACGCGCCACCTCGAACCCGCCCACGTCGGCGTGACCGTCCGTGGTCTCCTGGATCAGGTCTCCTTGTCGGCCTTTCACAACCGAACGGAAGAATACACGCTGTACGGCGCTCTCGACGTCTGAGCCGGCGGTGTCGAGGTACGTACGCTCGACATGGGTGTCCTTGTATAGCGACGACGTGGTCCGGATCGCGTCATCGATGTAACTGGCCTTTTCCATCCGGGACACGAGGTCCTTCTTCTCCTCCAGGGACACGTCGCGAACGTCCTCCCTCCAGGGGGTGCTGTGACGTACCTTTCTGGCGGGGAACTCGTCCAAGGACACGGTGACGGTGTTGAACCGCGCCGATGCTTTTGCCAGACGGAGCGCGCGCTCCGCGGCATCTGCCAGCCGGTCCTTTGAGTTCACTGAGGCGAAACCCCAGCACCCGTTCACGAGAACACGGACACCGTACCCCTCGCTCTCGAGCGTGCCCAGGGTGAGCACCTGCCGGTCCTTGGCCTCGACGAAGGAAGAACGAACCAAGGAACGTCCCACATCGGCGAAGTCGCACCGATCCTCGAGCTTGCGGAGCACGCCTTCCATGGTGATCTACCTGCCGGGCATCTCCTCGTGCGCCCACGCCACGAAAGCGGCCAGTGCACGTCTTCTGTGGGATACTGCGTTCTTCTCCTCCGCGGGCATCTGGGCATAGGTCCTGCCATCGCCCTCTGGGAGGAATATTGGATCGTACCCGAACCCACCGTCGCCGATGGGTGCATGATTGATAGTACCAGGGACGGCGCCAGCGAACGCCTTGGGCTCACCGCCGGGCTCGCAGAAGCCCACGGCGCACCGGAACTCGGCGTACCGGTCGTCCACACCTTCCATGAGTCGGAGCACGCCGGGGACGCCGACGGTGTTGAGCACGTACTTGGAGTAGGTGCCAGGGAACCACTTGAGCGCCCGAATGAACAGACCGGTGTCCTCGACGATCACCGGACCACCGAGCCTGTCGGCCACGTACCGTGCACCGTCCAGGGCGACGTCCTCGACCGACGGACTGCGTATCTCAGGATAGTCGATTGAAACACGCTCGACCTCCCAGCCAAGCTCGGCCAGGATGCCACGGGCCTCGGTGACCTTGTGCTCGTTCGATGTAGCGAACTGTACCCGCATCCTGTGAGGCTCGCGGCACGTAAAGACTTAAGCGTTTGGTCGAGCGGGCGCGGGGCGGGTAACGTTTTATGTGTTAGCGTCTCTTTTCATATCGAACGGTCATGGGTGCAATTTCCGAAACGGCGATGAACATATTGAAGCTTCTGGGCCTCGTCCTGACGCTTCTGGTCCTCCTCTCATTGGAGAGGAACCTGGCCGTCATGACCAGCGGCCTCCTGCCGATGCGCTACCCCATCACAATGCCCGCGTTCTCGACGCTCTTCACCATCGAGCTCCTCATGTCATCGATGGCCCTCCTCACGATATACATCTTCACCTATGGCGAGTTCACGGAGGCCATGAAGGGCTCCCTCATGAACCTGATCAGCCTCCTGTTCTATGTCGGGCTGTTCCTGCGCGCATCGCTCATGCTCTTCATGAACGGATTGAGCGGTATCCTCCTCATCACGTACCTGGTCGTAGCGGTGCTGCTACTGCTCGCGAACCTGTTGATCGCATCCTTTGGGAAGGACAGTGTCGCGCTCGTGGTCCGCGCGTTCATCATCGCGCTGACGGTCATCTCCCTCATGTTCCTGCTACTGAACCTGCTGCTCTGAGCGACGGGGATACGGGATCGCGTTGCGCGGGAAAAAGTACTCCTTATAAACGATAAAAACCACTTACAATATGGCATGGATTTCATTCTCCTGTTCACCTTCATCCTCTTCTTCTCCCTCGTCGGTCCCTCGGTCTTCAAGCGGATGGGCATCCCCTACGCCGTCGCCCTCATCTTACTGGGCTATATCATGGGCCCCCACGGGATGCAGGCGATCCCCATCGACAAGTCCCTTCACGACTTCTCGATCATCGGCCTTCTGTTCCTGATGTTCTCGGCCGGCCTTGAGATCAAGATGGACGTCGTCAGGAAGGTGGGCCGCTCAGCGCTGACCATCTCGTTCTTCAACGGCCTGATACCGTTCTTCGTGGGCATGTGGATAGCCGGCGGCCTTGGCCTCGAGTATCCAGCGAACTACCTTCTGGGCGTGCTCTTCGTCTCATCGTCCGTGGGCATCGTCGTGCCCACGCTCATCGAACTTGGCGTGTTCAAGACCGATCTGGGGCGCCTGGTCATCTCGTCGGTCGTACTCCAGGACATCCTGAGCCTCGTGGGGCTCACCTTCATCCTCCAGACCGTCGCACAGACCGGCAAGGTCAACGATCCCTACTCCTACTTCCTGCTCATCTCCTTGTTCCTCTTCACCGTGCTGTACTTCGTGCCCAAGCTCACCAAGAAGTACATCACCTCGTTCCATGAGGAGGACGAGGACGTCTTCGAGCGTAAGTTCCGGTTCATCTTCATCACCCTCCTGTTCGTCACGTTCATCGCAGAGGTCTTCGGGCTCCACCTCATCATCGCTGCCTTCATCACCGGCATCGCGTGCTCGGCCGCCGTTGACAAGCGGATGGAGGAGAAGTTCAACACCGTGGGGTACGGCGTGTTCGTGCCCATCTTCTTCTTCTTCATCGGGATGGAGACCGACTTCTCCGTAATCCTGTCCTCCGACAGCATCCGCATCCCGGCGCTCATCATCGCGGGCCTCATCCTCTCCAAGATCATCAGTGGTTTCATAGGTGCCATGCTCGCAGGCAGGGAGATCATCGAATCGTTCGCTGTGGGCTCGGCCACCATCCCCCAGCTGTCCACCACCCTAGCCACAGCACAGCTCGGACGCGAGGTGGGTATCTTTTCCGAGGACATGCTGACGTCCATCGTCATCCTCTCGCTGGTGACAACGTCCCTTTCTCCGGTCCTGGTCCGCTACTTCCTCAGGATGCAGAAGGAGTATCGGGAGATCGAGGAGCGGCACAAGAAAGATGAACTGGACGACATCTTGCACAGCAGGCTCACCTACTACGGGAAGAAGCACCTGCTCAAGAAGTCCAAGCTGATGTGACCGTCCGTGGCAACGGATACGGTGACTCCTGCGTTCGGGAGCGACCTGTTCTACTCGGGCCGCAGGATTACCTCGACGATCGTCATCTCGTCCCTCTCGACCACTATATCGGCCTTCGTCCACGTCTTGTAGTCGGGCAGGGTGACAGTTCCCGTGTAGGGCCCGTCCTGCGATGCGACGTCGAACTGGAACCATCCCTTGGCGTTCGAGAACATAGTGTCATTGTAGCCCGTGGGATTGGCGAAGGTGACGGCGGCTCCCGGGAGCGGCTCCCCGCTGGTATCGGTCACGTTGCCTGCGATGATCCCGATCCCGACCTTCTTGGTCCCATCGTCATCAGCATCGCTCCCCCCGGTGCAGCCAGCGATGGCAGCGAGCGCCAGGATGAGGATCACTGAGGATACGAATGCACGTTCTGCACGCATCATTGCGTACATGTTGTGCTGTCCAAGTTTTTTATATCGTTCGGAACTCCGGACGGCGGACGCGTCCGCCAAAACATTTTTATGCCTTCCACGGATGGTCCGTTGTATGGCCGACCTCCCGCCCGTGCATCCCATCGATTTCCGATACGGACGCGAGCACATGCGGACCGTGTTCACCCCTGACCGGCGCCTCCGGGCGCTGCTCGATGTCGAGGTGGCGCTCGTGCGTGCGCACGCCGAGGTGGGCACTATCCCGAAGAAGGACGCCGAGGCCATAGCCATCGCCGCGGGGAAGGTCACCGTCAAGCGCGTCGAAGAGATCGAGCGCGAGACACGACACGACGTCGTGGCCCTTGTGCGTGCCCTTTCGGAATCCGCGGGCGATGCCGGCCGGTGGGTGCACTTGGGGGCAACCTCGAGCGACATCCTCGACACGGCCACGGCACTCCAGCTGACGGAAGCGTGCGATATCATCGGTGACGACCTGGCACGACTGGAGAGCGTGCTCCTCGAGCGGACGCGACGGAACCGGGACCTGGTATGCGTGGGCCGCACCCATGGTCAGCATGCCGTCCCCACCACTTACGGGCTTCGGTTCGCGGTTTGGGCATGCGAGGTCCGCAGGCACCGGGAGCGTCTCGAACAGTGCCGCAAGCGGGTGCTCGTCGGCCAGATGACCGGCGCTGTGGGCACCCAGGCGGCCCTGGGACCCGAGGCCCGGCGTGTACAGGAACTGATGATGGAACGGCTGGGGCTCGAGCCGGTGCTGGTGTCCACCCAGGTGGTCCAGCGGGACAGGTACGCCGAGTTCTTCCTCCTTTGCGCCCTTGTGGCGGCCACCCTGGACAAGGTGTGTGTCGCGATCCGGACGCTCCAGCGCACCGAGATCGGCGAGGTCGCCGAGCCCACGGGAGATCGGCAGGTGGGTAGCTCCGCTATGCCGCAGAAGCGCAATCCCATCCACGCAGAGAGGGTATGCGGCCTGGCCCGTGTTGTGCGGGGGTTGTGCTGCTCCTCGCTGGAGAACGTACCCCTCTGGGACGAGCGCGACCTCACCAATTCGTCACCGGAGCGGGTCATCATACCGGAGTGCTGTGTCCTCCTCGACTACATACTCGACCTTACGACCGGCGTGCTCGCCGGCCTCACCATCGACAAGAAGGCCGTGAAGCGCAATCTCGCGCTCACCGGCGGACGCAACATGGCCGAGGCCGTGATGACGGCGCTGGTGGGAAAAGGCATGGACCGTCAGGAGGCGCACGAGCTCGTCCGCATGGCCGCAAAGGACGCAGGCGACTTCGCCGACGCGGTCGTTGAACGGGCCGGCGGCGCCATCAGCAAGGACGAGGTGAAGGCCGCTCTCAGGCCCGAATCGTACATAGGCACTGCAGGCGAACAGGTTGATCGTGTCCTCGAGGTCCTGGGTGAGGACCTGTGAGACTGCTCGCCATCGCGGACCTCCACGGCTATCTTCCCGGTCTCCGGAACATCCTGGAGGCCGTGCCCCTGGAAGAGATCGATCTGGTGCTCTTCGCGGGGGACGTCACCAACTTCGGCCCGGTCTCCGAGCTGGAGGAGGCAATGGACGCCCTGGGTGACAAGCAGGTGCTCGCCATCCCGGGCAACTGCGACCTCGGGGACGTCATCCGGGCCCTCGACGGGAGCGCGTGGGGCATCAACGGGAGGTCGACAGCAGTGAAGGGCATCACCTTCGCCGGTGCCGGCGGGGGGCATCCGGACCTGGGGACCATCCTCCATGCGGCCAGTGATAGGGACGGGCCTCTTGTGCTCGTGACCCACGCACCCCCGAGCGGTACGGGCGCCGCCCAGCTCCCCAGTGGTCAGGACATCGGCTCGGACGAGGTGCACCGCGCCATCTCGCAGCTATCTCCTGCCCTTGTCGTGTGCGGCCACGTGCACGAGTCACCGGGACGGTTCCAGCTGGGGGAGACTGTCGTCGTCAATCCTGGTCCCGCCCAGGACGGCAGGTACGCCATCATCAAGCTCGGGCGGAAGGGAAAGGTCTCTTCGGTCTCTCTCGGGCAGTCCGGAGGGTGGTAGGATGCAGATCGCGGTGATCGGTGGCGAGGCCGCCGATGAACGGGCCCTGCGCCTGGCCCGCCAGCTGGGAAAGGAGATCGCAAAGCAGGGGCATATCCTGGTGTGCGGCGGCCGCGGCGGTGTCATGGCGGCAGCTGCCCAGGGCGCCAAGGACGCCGAGGGGCTGGTCGTGGGCATCCTCCCCGGCGAGGACGACAGCGACGCCAACGCTTTCCTGGACGTGAAGGTGCGCACGGGTATCGGGTTCGCCCGGAACGCCTGCGTAGCGCTGTCCGGGGATGCCGTTATCGCTGTAGGCGGCGGGTGCGGTACCCTTTCCGAGATGGGTCTTGCTTGGGCCTACGGCAAGCGTATCGTGGCCCTGGTCACTTCGGGCGGGTGGGCCGAACGCATGGGCGGCGAGCGCATCGACGACAGGCGGGACGATTATGTGCTGGCCGCAAGGACACCGAAAGAGGCAGTGGAGCTTGCGACCCTCCTGGCAGCTGACGATTGAACCGCGGCCATCTGGAAAGGTATAAATTGTTTTGACCGGTTCGCGTTTCTCGTGGGACCCATGGAAGGCATCACGTTCGCAGACTGCTCGACTATCAAAGACGTGCTCGAGGTGCTCGCCGACAAGGGAGCGGACGCCCGTTGCATCGCTGGCGGCACCGACCTCTACCTCCTCATGCAGAAGGGCACCGTCACAGCGACAACGCTCATCGACCTCACGGCCGTGGACGGCCTGCGGTACGTCAAGCGGGACGGCGACGTATTCCGCATCGGCGCCACCGCCAGCCTGACGGACGTACTGAACTCGAAGGAGCTGCGCGAGCACTGCCCTGTCCTCACGGACATCATCGCCGAGATGGCATCGCCCCTCATCCGCAACAGGGGGACGCTGGCCGGTAACATCGCCTATGCGACACCGGCGGCCGACACGGCTCCGCCGCTGATGGTGCTCGAGTCCAAGGTCAGGCTCCTCTCCAAGGAAGGCGAGCGCGAGGTGTCGCTTGACGAGTACTTCATCGGTAACCGGAAGACCGCCATCCGCCCGGACGAAATGCTGGCAGAGGTCATCGTTCCGGTCCCTCCGCCCGGGTTCGTCCAGGAGGCCCGCAAGCTGGGCAGGCGCAAGGCATTGTGCTGCTCGGTGACGTCCGTGGCCGCGGGGCTCGCGGTGATGGACGGTCTGGTCGTGTCCGCCCGTGTCGCCATGGGCTCCGTCGCCCCCACACCGGTCCGCGCTGCCGCCACGGAGGAGGTGCTGGAAGGCGCCGACCTACGCGCATGCGCCCACGACACAGGGTCCGCCATCGAGCTAATCGCCAGCGCCGAGGAACGCATCCGGCAGGACGCGTGCCCTATCTGCGACGTCCGCGGCTCCGACGAGTACCGACGCGCCATGGTGGCCGCCCTCATCCGCGACATACTCAGGAAGGCCATCGTCTCCCAGGGGGGTGAGGTCTGATGTCGTTCACGTTCAAGGTCAACGGCCGTGACCACACGGTCGATCCGGTCGGTGAGACCAGACTGCTCGACCTGCTCCGCGAGCTGGGTTACACGGGGGTCAAGGAGGGCTGCTCCAGCGGCGAGTGCGGAGCTTGTACGGTGCTCCTCGACGGCGAGCCGGTCTGCTCCTGCCTCATCTTCGCCCACCAGACCAGCGGTCGCGAGGTCACCACCATCGAGGGCGTGGCCGGCGATGACCGGCTCCACCCCATCCAGCAGGCCTTCATCGATGTAGGGGCCGTACAGTGCGGTTTCTGCACCCCCGGTCTCATACTTACATCGCTTGCACTGCTCAGGTGCAATCCCGACCCCTCCGAGGAGGACGTGCGCGAAGCGCTCTCGGGCAACCTTTGCAGGTGCACGGGCTACGTCAAGATCGTGGAGGCGGTGCTCGAAGCAGCGAAGCGCCTCAAGAAGGGAGGTGGTCGCTGATGGCCGTCGGACGTCCCGTCCCCCGTATCGACGCAGTGGAGAAGGTGACCGGTAAGGCACGGTTCGCCGACGACGTATCGTTCCCCGGCATGCTCCACGCCAAGGTTCTGCGCAGTACCCGGGCTTCCGCCCGTATCCTGCGTCTCGACGTATCCGCGGCACGCGCGCTAGAGGGCGTCGAGGTGGTCATCACCGCAAACGACATCCCCGGCGAGAACGCCTGCCACGTGGTCGAGGACGACCAGCCGTTCCTCGCCGACGGCATCGTACGCTACCATGGCGAGGCCATCGCCGTGGTGGCCGCACGGACCAGGGCCATCGCCGAGAAGGCCGTGGGCCTCATCATCGTCGAGTACGAGGACCTTCCCGGTGTGTTCCACCCTGTGGAGGCCATGAAGGACGGTGCGCATCAGGTCCAGGAGGATCGCGACAACGTAATCTCGCACTTCCGCGTCGTGAAGGGCGATGCTGCCAAGGCCATGGAAACGGCCGACATCATCGTGGAAGGCGAGTACTCCACCAACTACCAGGAGCACGCCTACATCGAGCCCCAGGGTGCCACCGTGGTGCCCAACGCCGACGGATCGGTGACCGTTTACGCCACGTGTCAGTGCCCGTTCTACGTGCAGACCGGCGTGGCCCAGGGCCTCGGTCTCCCGCTGGCCAAGGTCAGGGTCATCCAGACCGTCACCGGCGGCGGGTTCGGCGGTAAGGAGGATTACCCGTCCCTGCTCTCCGGGTATGCCGGCTTCGCAGCACTTGCCACCGGCCGCCCCGTCAAGCTCATCTACACCCGCGAGGAGGACCTGCAGTGCTCATCCAAGCGCCATCCATCCGTGTCCAAGTTCAGGACCGGTGTGATGAAGGACGGCACCATCGTGGCCCAGGAGGTCGAGTACATCCTCGACGCCGGGGCGTACGTCACCCTCACAGGGGTCGTGCTGTTCCGAGGGAACGCTCATGCCATCGGCGCCTACGACGTGGCCAACGTCAAGGTGGACAGCTATGGCGTGCTCACCAACCGGGTGCCCTGCGGTGCGTACCGCGGGTTCGGCTCGCCCCAGATCATCTTCGCTGGCGAGACACACATGGACGCTATCGCCGATAAGCTGGGCATGGACCCGCTCGAGCTCCGAAGGAAGAACGCGCTCGGGATCGGCAAGCGCACCATGACCGACCACCTCATCGAGGAGTCGTGCGGGTTCGCCGAGTGCATCGACGAGGCCACCCTGTCCAGTGAGTGGGGAGCCAAGCGGGCCGAGTACGACGCGCAGCCACTGGACGTCCGCAAGCGACGCGGTATCGGGTGCGCCACCATCTACTACGGCGTCGGTCTCGGCGCTACCGGTAAGGTGCTCGACAAGTCGGGCGCTCTTGTCCAGGTCCACGCCGACGGCTCGGTTCTGGTCGCTGTCGGCACCACCGACATGGGCCAGGGACATAAGACCGTGATGGCACAGTTCGCTGCTGAAGAGCTTGGCATCGACGTAGGCCGGATCACCGTGATCGAGGTGGATACAGCCCTGGTCCCCGACTCGGGACCGACGGTAGCCTCACGCTCCACCCTGATGTCAGGCCGGGCCGTCATGGACGGCTGCCGCCAGATTAGGGAACGCATGGCCGAGCTGGCCTGCAAGAAGCTCGGGTGCGACGAGGTCGAGTTCGCTGAGGGACAGGTAACGCCCAAGGGCGGTGGCGAGGGCATGGCCTTCAACGCGCTGGCCCTTCAGTGCTGGCTGGAGCTTGTCCACCTGGCCGCTTCGGGATTCTTCCGGACCCCGGCAACCAGCTGGGACGAGGAGACAGGCCTGGGCGAGCTGTACGTGACCTACTCATGGGCCACCGACATCGCCGAGGTGGAGGTGGACATGGAGACCGGCGAGGTCACCGTCCTTTCCATCGTGGCCGCCCACGACGTGGGCCGGGCCGTCAATCCCATGGCCGTCGAGGGCCAGATCGAGGGTGGTGCGGTCCAGGGCATGGGGTACGCCATGATGGAGGACCTAGTGTCCGAGAACGGCGTGATCCTCAATCCCGGGCTCAACGACTACCTCGTACCGACCACCAAGGACGCACCGGTCATCACACCGATCATCGTGGAACACCCCTACCCCAGGGGACCCCACGGAGCCAAGGGCATCGGCGAACCGTCGCTCATGGCGGCGCCAGGTGCGGTTACGAACGCCATCTCCCACGCCATCGGCGCCAGAGTGAACGACCTGCCCGTGACCCAGGAGCGCATCGTCCGGGCCATAAAGGGCCGGTAGGCGACGGTCGTGGGAACGGGCCACGTCTGGGCCGTGGTGCTGGCAGCGGGAGCCTCCACCAGGATGGGCTGTAATAAGCTGCAAGCTCCCCTGGACGGCGTCCCCGTCATCCGCCGTGTGGTAGGTGCCTGCACGGGCTCGTCCATCGACGGCACGGTGGTGGTGCTCGGCTGCCATCCCGACCAGCTTGTCCCGCTGCTGCGCGACGAGGAGGTGGACCGCGTGGTCAACCAGGACTGGGAGCAGGGGATGCTCACCACCTTCCAGCAGGGAGTGCGCCAGGTGCGCACCCATGCCCCGGACATCGACGCCGTGCTACTGGTGCTGGGCGATGTGCCCCTCATCGACTCGGCCTGCATCGACGCACTGGTGGCGGCATGGCACAAGAGCGACGCGCTCCTCGCGGTCCCGGTGCACGAGGGCAGACGGGGCCATCCGCTGCTGGTGGACGGCTCGCTACTGGACGAGGTCCTGGCGCTGGGAGAGGACGAGTCCATGCGCGACCTCGTAGGTCGCCACACCGATCGCTTACTCGAGGTGGAGCTCCCGCAGGGTACGCTGGTCGATGTGGACTATCCCGATGACCTCGAGAGGGCGGACCGGCTCGCCCGCGAGAAGTGAACCCGGTATTATCGGGAGAGGGCCCCCACCCTCCCCCGTTCCGTACCGTGTCCCGCAATCCCCCCGTTCCCCGGGCCCGGCTCATACGTGCTGGGAGAGGGTCGAGATCATGACCTCCAGCGAGCCTGGGGCCGGATAGGAGCTTGCGAGCATCTTGTCGAAGAGGGGAGCCTTGGTGTCCGCCCCGTACTTCTTGAGCGTGGTCGCCACCGTCCTGCGCTCGGCGCCCACGTCTTGAGGATACATGGGCTGGGAAAAATGTGGGAGCCCTTTTAACTATACTGGCTCATTCGTACCTAGTTTTATTAATCTTGTCCCATTTAGGACGCAACATGGCGAGCGTCCAGGAAAAGGTACGCATCTGGCTTGCGAAGAAACCGTCACTGGTGGAGGCCGTTGGACAGGGCGTGGTGAACTACAGCTCCCTTGCCCGGCTGGCCCAGGAGGACGTGGGCGGGAGCTTCGAGGCGGTGAAGAAGGCGGTCATACGGCAAGCAGAGACCGTGCGTGCTGAGCGTCGTCAGCGGCGCCAGAAGGTAGAAGCGTTGCTGCGCAGCTCGCGGTTCGAGATCAGCAGCGGCATGGCCGTGGTGCTCACCGACGACGAGCCGGACCTTCCGGTGCTCGCCCATACCCGGACCTCGCACGGGTGGACGTCCATCCTGCGCGAGAGCGACATGCCACGCAGGTGGCTCAGCGTCCCCCTGTCGAACCAGGTGCGCACCGGCCAGGTGCTCATCGCCCTGCACTCCGGTATGGAGCTCGAGGATACACCCTTCGTGCTCTCCTACCTGCTCTCTGCCCTTGAGCGCGAGGGCATCAACATCACAGAGTTCGTCTCCTGCCGGGAGGACACCCTGTTCGTTGTTGACGAGGTGGACGGGCCTGCGGCGCACCGCGTTCTCTCGGGACTGATCAGGGGCTAGGACCAGCGTCCCTACCGACCACACCGAGCCGGATGGCCGCGTCCAGTAGCAGGGCCACTAGAAGGAGGATCAGGCCGATTGTCTGCACCACAAGGAAGGTGTGCAGGGACACCAGCGACCGGAAATCGCTACCGGCCATCGACGAGGCTGCCGCCGACAGGTCACCCTCGAGCGCCGATGTGCTCTTCCCCACCTTGCGCACCCTGCCGCTCACCTGGGTTATATCCGCTGCCAGCGAGCTCATACCAGGAAGCGTGCGTGCTGTTCCCTCCAGGTCGTCCAGCTTCTTGGCCACCTCGTCCATGGCGGCGGTTATGGCCGACGAGGTCTGTGCAGCGCTATCGAAGGAAGCAGCGACCTCGGCCAGGTCGGGGACGGCCACGGTGATGGCCATGAGACGCACGAGCGCATAGCCCTCGACGAGGAGGGCGAGACCGGCGATAATGAGAACGGCGCGGGCGAGGCGGTCGTCAGGGGTAGAGGTCGGGCCCCGGACGTCCGAGGTCTTATCTACATCCGAGGAAGGCTTCCGTGTGGTCTTCCGCGTGCCCTTCTTCGAGGCGCTCCTCTTCTTGACCATTATGAAATTTTCCAAAATTGGAAAATCTTAAAAACATGTGGTGCGCCGCCACGCCTGATGGAGCTGTCGGAGGCAGACCGAGGATTCGTGAACCTTATCATGAGGATCGGTCAGGCCATCGGCTACCCTGGGGACGGTGCTACCGTGTACGGCGTCCTCTTCGCCGCCGACGAGCCCCTCTCCCAGGAGGATCTCGCCGAGCTCACGGGCTTCTCCGTCCCCAAGGTGTCCAAGATCCTGTCAGGGATGGGCGAATTCGTGGACGTGGACAGGGTCAAGGTCCCGGGCGACCGGCGCGGTTACTATGTGTGTCGCCACGCTCTCACCGACCTCATGACACCCATCCACTTCAGGACGATCCCCACCATCACAATCGCCATCGGGCATCTCAGAGATATCCGGGGCGCCTACGACAAGGAGGGTAATGCGCAGATGTGTGGTCACATCGATGAGCTCATCGACAAGGCCGTCGCGCTATTGTCCGTGCTCGAGCGCATGAGCCGACAGGACCCTCGGGAGATCCTCCGGACCATCGAGGCCGGAGAAAAGGCATTATCGAGCGAGAACTGAACTATTCGAGAAAAAGGAGTGACCTACAATGGAACAAGATAGCCTACTGATACTGACCCTCGCGCTCTGCGCGATGCTTATCGCTCCGTGCGGCCTCGCTGCCGCCGGCAAGGACTACGGTGCCGTTTCGGTGACTAAGGTGTCCACCGAACCCACTGAGCTGAATCCGGGTATGCCCATGACCCTCAAGCTCAAGCTGACGTTCAGCGGCGACAAGGCACTGGAGGACCTTACCCTGGCCGTGGACCCAAAATATCCGTTCTCAGTACGGGAGGGGCATCCCGCTGTGGAGGTCATCGGTGACGTTATCGGCCGCCCGGTCATCTACAAGGACTTCTACCTCGACGTGGACGAGGGGGCCCAGGAGGGTACCTACAAGCTCGACATAGTCACCTGCCATCCCACCTGCGACGAGCTGCGCGAAGAGACCGAGCTCACCCTCGAGATCGAGGCCGATCCGCTCGTTGTCATCGACGATACCACCATCCCGGACACTATCCCGTCAGGGACCGCCACCGAGTTCCGCATCTCCCTCCGCAACGCCGGAAAGGGGGTCGCTGAGAACGTGCGTGCGACAGTAGCGACGACGCCCGAAGGCTCCAAGGACACCACGCTCTTCTCACTCCGCGGGACCGGGAACGTGTTCGCCCTCGGCGATGTGCTCCCCGGCCGTCTTACCTACATCGACCTCGTGCTCCAGATCAGCGCCCGGGCATCGGGATTCTACACGCTCCCCATCACCATCGAGGACGACAGCGGGTCCACCAATCCAACGCTCCAGCTCGGCCTGCACGTCGACAATACAGAACCGGTCGTCGAGCTCGCGGATATCGAGGGCCTTGACACCTTCACGCCCGGCGAGACCAAGGACCTCGTCTTCGTACTGCGCAACGCCGGTAGTGCCGTGGCCAAGAACGTGCGCTTCTCGCTCACCCGGGTGAGCGCGTACCAGAGCCAGGAGCAGGGTGCCGGTGGCGCAGGTGCGGCACAGGCGATGATGGCCGATCCGACCATGGCCATGGTGGCCTCCGCTGCCCAGATGGTGGGTTCAGTGAGCCTGCCCGTAACCGTGGACGGCGTCATCCCGCTGGGCTCGTCGCAGTACCTCGTTCGTGAACTGGTATCTGACGCTGAGGCACGACTAGCCGTCCAGGTGTACGCCGCGCCCAAGACACCCGAGGGCGCATACCAGCTGACCGCCGCGCTCGCCTACGAGGATGCGCTGGGGACCGAGAGCTCCGCCGAGTCCATCATCGGCCTCTCCGTCCAGGGTAAGCCCGAGCTCCGTCTTGGAGACACGTCCGTGGATCCCGAGAAGGTGCGACCCGGTGACGACGATGTGCTCCTCGCCATCGACATCAACAATGTAGGCACGGGGATGGCCAAGAACGTCGTGGCCGTCGCCACGTCCGACGCCCTTGACTTCGGCGGCAACCGTCGCTCGGTCCTGGGCAACGTGGCCAAGGACACAAGCAACTCTGCCCAGTTCAGGTTCGATGTGCCCGAGGGCACGAAGCCTGGCGACTACATCGTCACCATCGACCTAACGTTCACCGACACCGCAGGATCCGCCCTTACCGGACAGCAGACCTACACCCTCATCGTCAACGAGAAGCCCAAGCTCTCCATAGGCGAGCTAAAAGCCTCGGCCCTCAGACCGGGCGACGAGTTCGAGCTGACGATCACTGTCCAGAACACCGGTAGCGAGGAGGCCGAGTCCGCATCGATCAAGGCGGTCGTGGAGGGCGACGTCCCCTTCGTGTTCGAGACCAAGAGCGACTATCTGGGCAACATCGCTCCCGGCCAGACCGCCGTGGGCGTGCTCGCGGGCAGGATCGAGACCGACGGGACTCCCAAGGATTACCGCCTCGCCTTCGAGCTCAGGGCGGTCGGCGACCGTGACATCGGCGATTCCAACGTGTACGTGTTCGAGGATACCCAGAACCTTGCCGTCACCGGAGGCGGCAGGCGTATGGCCGGCGAGGATGCGCCCCTCAGCTCACAGCTGGCTCCCATCGCAGCTGTCGTGCTCCTGGCCGGTGGTCTCGTGTACTACGTGACGCGTAAGCCGGACGACACCGACAAGAAGAAGTAACAACGTCGGAGGACGGTCACCGACCATGGTCGCGAAAAGGATATTGCGATGGCTGGGGCGCCAGATCTACCGCCATCCGTACATCGTGGTGGCTGTGTTCCTCATGGCGACCGGAGTGGTCTACACCCACGCGATCAAGCTCAAGCTCGAGACAGATATGACCAAGTTCATCCCCGAGGACCTGGACGTTCTCCAGACCATGCAGTTCATCTCCAACGAGTACGGGAACCAGGACACGGTCATCCTCCTTCTGGAGCTGGACGACTCAGTTGACGAGCCCGATGCTGTGCGTGACATGCGCGATCCGCGGGTGCTAACTTTCACACGGGCGCTCGGCGAGCGGCTGGAGGACGTGAAGGAGCTGTCGTCGGCGGACTCTGCCGCAAAGACCATCATCGACCGGCACCGTCCCTTCCCTACGACCATGGAGGGATCCATCGCGCTCCACGACCAGATGGGCTCTCTGGGACGTTTCTACAACAAAGCATACACACGTTCTGTCGTGTTCGGTTTCGGCGCCGTGAGCGTCGACGCCACGAGGCTTGAGAAGTTCGAGGACAGCGTCAGGGACGCCATCCAGTTCGCCCAACCCCCAATGGGAATCCGCGTCGAGATCACTGGCAGGCCATCGATGATGCGTGTGATGATGATCGTGCTCGTGGGCGGTGCCCGGGACTCAATCGGTTACAGCCTCCTCCTGGTATTCATCACGCTCTACCTCTACTTCCGCTCGGGGACCACAGCTGCCATCCCCATGCTCCCCATCATCCTCTCGGTCATCTGGACCGCCGGGTTCATGGAGATGCTGGACATCCCGCTCTCCACCATCACCGTAGGGATCGGCGCCATGCTCATCGGTATCGGCATCGACTACGGGATCCACGTGGTCCACCGCTACCTGGAGGAGCGTGAGGAAGGGAAGTCGGTAGAGGAGGCCGTGGAGGAGACCCTGTCCGATCTTGGGATGGCTGTGCTTGCCACCGCCACCACCACCATGGCCGGGTTCCTGGCCATGAGGATGGGCCGGATGCCGGGTATCCAGGACCTGGGGACCGTCCTCGCACTTGGCATCTTCTTCAGCATGCTCTCTTCGCTCGTGCTACTTGTAGCACTACTGGTCATCACCGAGAAAGGTCGCAAGGGACCCGTAGAGGTTATCCGGGTCCAGTTCCTGGACCGGTTCTTCGTGGCCGTGGGGACGCTGGTCGAGTCCTGGCCCGTGACCACCATGGTCGTGCTCATCGTGTTCACGGCGTTCATGGCCAACGGCGCACAGTACGTCAAGACGCTCACGGACATGTCCGCCGACTCCCCCAAGAGCCTCTCCGTGGTCCGCTCCATGGACTCATTCGAGAACGAGTTCGGGGGTGCCGAGTCGGCCTTCATCGTGTTCCAGCTCAACGACGTGTACCCTGCACCCGACTCGCTGGTGGACCGTGAGTTCCTTGAAGAGCTCCATCGGATGTCCCAGTTCATCGCCAGGGAGGAGCACGTGGACAGCGTGGGCGATCCCTGGGAGGCGTTCCAGGAGCGGCGCATCCCGGGGCGTGAGCGCGTCCCCTACGACGAGCGCGAGCTCCTCAAGGCCGTCGAGGACCGTGGGAAGCTAGGCAGGTACTACAACAAGAAGCGGGACATCCTGCTCATGTCCGTGGGCACGAGCATAGGCAACGAGCAGACGCTGAACGAGAAGTTCATGACCGCCATCGAGCGTGACGTCGCAGAGATGAACTTCCCATCGCACATCACCGTGGCGTACAGCGGTGGACCCGCCTTCGGCCGGATCATCGGCAAGCTCATCGGCGGTGATATGGCCAGGACCACCATGTGGGGTCTCATCTTCGTCATGGTGATCGTGTTCCTCATCTACCGCTCACCGGCCCTTGCCCTTGTATGCCTTGCACCGATGATGATCAGCATGGTGTGGGTGCGTGGCGTCATGGGGTACGCGGGCATACACATGACCATGGCAACGTCGAGCGTGTTCAGCATGATCATGGGTCTTGGTATCGACTTCTCGCTCCACCTTGCCCATCGTTACCACGGGCTGCGAAAGACGCTACCGTCCTCCGAGGCCATGGCCCAGACCTACCGCTCGGTAGGGAGCGCTATCACCGTGACCACCATCACGACCATAATGGGCTTCATGGCCATGACCATAGGGGACAACCCGGGCATGGACCGCATGGGGCTCACCCTCTCCATCGGCGTGACCTCGGCCCTCATCGGAGCATTGATGATCGTGCCGCCCATCACCGTGCTGGAGGAGAGGTTCGCAGCCTGGTTGAAGACCTGCGCTGATGAACAGAGCGGTCCCTTCGGCCATGTGCTGTGTCGTGTAATCGGGTCCGCGTTGGAACCGGCCTAGTCGTCCTCGTTCACAACGAGCAGCCACCGACCGGACACCACGCTCGCTATCCCCAGCGCTAGCGAGGGAATGGCCTCCATGAACGCATTGTTGCCCCATGGCTGCGGAACTACCTCGATGAGGGGCACGGTGACGAGGGCTATCGCCCCCAGCACGCCCATTGTCCTGGCATGCTCGTCATCACCCGAATCACCCAATCCCTTCGCGAGCGCGAGCAACGATGCGGGGATGAGGATGAAAAATGGTACAGCGGCAAGATCGTGCAATCCATCAGGCGAGATGGGGAACAATCCTACGCCGAACAGGGCCACCAGGTCGAGCGCCAGGAGGATGAGCCCCCGCTGGCCCCATGGATTGTCCAGCCCCGGGTACCCCCAGAGCCCGCCCACGAGACCTAGGCCCAGCAGCGAGGCCAGCATGATGCCGTTGTTGAACAGGTTCGCTGCGGTGAGGTTGCCGGCCACGACCACGTTCTCACCCTCGGGCCCCCCAAGGTCGCTCAGCCAGCTCTCAGTCCATGAGAACCAGGGCGAGGCGGTGGTGGCGAGCATGATGCAGGCGAATGCGACCGCGAAGGCGGCGAGGCCGCAGTACCCGGCTATCCGGACGTTGACGAACGGATGACGAGGCATATGTCGATGACCTGGATACCAAGCCTTTTGAACCCTGCGGTGCCTGCCCTCTAGACCTTCTCCGCCGTGAACTGTAGGCTCACGACCGTACCGGCGAGCCCCTTCAGCTCCTCCTCCGTCAGCTCAAGTTCTCTGATGATGGCCTGGGCCGTGGGATCGTTGAGCATGAGCTCTATGGGGAAGACGGTCTCTTTGATCACGTCCATCCTCCCGAACCCGGCCTCGCCGACCTGCGACAGGTAGTCTTCCTTGAGGATGGCACCGGAGATGCATCCAACGTAGGCCCCTGCGCTCTTCAGGATCGCTTCAGGGAGCGGCTTGAGGAGCACGATGTCCGATATATAGAGCCGTCCTCCCGGCCTGAGCACCCTGAAGGCCTCGCGGAACACCTGCTCCTTGTCCGGCGAGAGGTTGATGACGCAGTTGGAAATTATCACGTCCACGGACGCGTCCTCTACCGGCAGGTGCTCGATCTCACCCATCCGGAACTCCACGTTATCGAACCCGTCCTTCCGTGCGTTCTCTCGGGCCCGCTCCAGCATCTCAGGGGTCATGTCGACACCGATGACCCGACCTTCCGGACCGACCTTCCGCGCTGCAAGGAAGCAGTCGAAGCCCGCTCCTGAACCGAGGTCCAGCACGGTCTGTCCCGGCTCAAGCGCACCCAAGGCAGTCGGATTACCACAGCCCAGGCCCAGGTTCGAGCCCTCCGGTACTGCGCCCATCTGGTCGTCAGTGTAGCCGATCCCGGCGCTGATCGTCTTTGCTGAGTCGGCAGCCGGACCGCAGTCACAACCACAGCTGCAGCACGAGCTCCCCTCAGCGGCGATCTTCCCGTACTCCTTTCGTACTGTTCTCTTGATCTTGTTCTCGTCCATCATCCACACCCCCTACTGGTCGCCCAGGGCCTCCCTGAGCACGGGCCCTAGCTTCGAGCGCACCATCTCGGCCAGTGCATCGACCTTCATGAGGGTTATGCAGGTTATCTTACCGTCCTTCTCGCACGTGACCAGGGCGAGTTTGTCACCAGGTTGGAGCTCGGCCTTGCGTCGTATCTCCTTGGGGAGCACCATCTGGCCCCGCTCGTCAACGCTCACGACCGCATCGACCTGGAAACCTCCCAGGATACCACCGGTGCCGTCGCAGCACTGACCTTCATCGTTCCCTCCGCACATACCAAAGAGTTAGGGGTTCTGAATATTTATACTTTTCTGATTTTTCTGATTCTACTGATGGGGTATCCCTAATAGAGACATGTCAGGCGCATCGTACCGTAAATGACCATCCACTAAGAAAGAGAGAACGGGGCGATACCCGAGGGCACCGCCCCACAGGTACCTATATCTCGTCGTTCTTGATCTTATGTACGAGGGTGTTCCACTCGTCGCGGGAGAGGGTACAAAGGTTCCCTTCCTCGCCGATGCGCACCTCATGCTCGCCGATCTCGATGACGGGACAGCAGCCGTCGTTGCACAGGTTGATGATTCTTGTCATGGTATCACATCCGTTCAGGTCTCGTCTGCTACCGTATAAGTAAGAAACAGCTTAAAAACAGGACGGTGAAACCGGTTTCAACGGACCGGTGCCTGCACGTCAAACCTATAACTCTGACCGTCCGTTCCCGGGTCCATGAGCGACAAGGAGCAGGTCATCATCACGATCGTGGGTAAGGACAGGACAGGCATCGTTGCCGGCATCACCAACGTGCTGGCACAACAGGGTGTGAACATCGAGGACCTGAACTCCACGATCATGCAGGAGTTCTTCGCGATGATCGTGCTCGCTGATATCGCCAGTTCCGATCTTGGTCTCACCGAACTGAAGAAGGAACTTGAGAAAGAGGCCGATCGGCTGGGCGTCAAGGTGTACATCCAGCACCACGACATCTTCGAGTTCATGCACCGGGTCTAGGGGGCGATCACCATGTACAGACCCGAAGAGATCATGGAGACCATCGAAATGATCAGCGTCCAGAACCTGGACGTTCGCACCGTCACCATGGGTATCAACGTGATGGACTGCGCCGATCCCGACCTTGACGCGCTGTGCTCAAAGATCAAGGAGAAGGTGCTCCGCTATGCGGGGAACCTTGTGGGCACCGCCGACGGCGTCGCCGAGCGGTACGGCATCCCGATCGTCAACAAGCGCGTCTCCCTCACACCCATCTCTTTCCTCCTGGCACCGCTCAAGGACGCCGATCCGGAGGAGGCCGGCTGCGCTGTGGCCAGGTCCATGGACGATGTGGCCAAGCGTATAGGGATAGATTTCATCGGCGGTTACTCGGCGCTGGTCGAGAAGGGATTCACTGACGCCGACCGTATGCTGCTCGAGAGCCTTCCGGCCGCCCTCGCGTCCACGGAGCGTGTGTGCTCGTCGGTGAACGTGGCCAGTACCAAGGCGGGCATAAACATGGACGCCGTGCTCCGTATCGGTGCGCTCATCAAGGATATCGCTGCACGTACCGCTGACAGCGGTGGTATCGGGTGCGCCAAGCTCGTCGTGTTCGCCAACGCCCCTTCAGACAATCCCTTCATGGCGGGTGCGTTCCATGGCGCAGAGGAACCCGAGGCAGTGGTGAGCGTGGGCATCTCCGGCCCCGGGACCGTCAAGGCTGCCCTCGATAAGCTTGAGGGCAGGAGCCTGGGTGCAGTCGCGGAAGAGGTCAAGCGCACGGCCTTCAAGATCACCCGCGTCGGTGAGCTCATCGGCCGCGAGATGGCCGGACGTCTGGACGTGGAGTTCGGCATCATCGATATCTCGCTGGCCCCCAGCCCTACACGCGGTGACAGCGTTGGCGAGATCCTGGAGACCATGGGCCTGCAGCGAGCGGGCGCTCCCGGCAGCACTGCAGCGCTCGCGCTCCTCACGGACGCTGTGAAGAAGGGCGGGGCCATGGCCACGTCCTACGTGGGCGGGCTCTCCGGGGCCTTCATCCCGGTGTGCGAGGATCCGGGTCTGGTCGAGGCCGCAGCAGAAGGTGCGCTCACCCTTGAGAAGCTCGAGGCCATGACATCCGTGTGCTCGGTGGGCCTGGACATGATCGCCGTCCCTGGCGACACTCCCGCAGAGACCCTGTCGGCCATCATCGCCGACGAGGCGGCCATCGGGGTCATCAACAACAAGACCACCGCGAGCCGGCTCATCCCCGTACCCGGAAAGAAGGCGGGCGAGACGGTCTCCTTTGGCGGTCTGCTCGGCGGTTCCACAATCATGCCGGTCTCAAAGTTCGCCTCCAAGGCGTTCATCGCACGGGGCGGACGCATCCCTGCTCCTGTGAAGAGCCTGCGGAACTGAGGCCCCTAACGCCCTTTTCCTGCCTCCCGGGACCGTAGTTATGAAGGGTTCATAACTGTAACCACTCTCAGGTGACAAACCCAAGGGAATCTATATAAGGACCATAGGGTTCGTAGGTGACTGATCGCATGGAAATCGACGCAGCATACATCGATGGCATGGTGGCCCGCGGGTCGCAGTACGATGCCGTCCGCGATACACTTGATGCTTACGTGAAGGATCATGAGCCTGGCTTTTTCGCCAAGCACTTCAAGGACGCCGAAGCGCCCTCCTATAATGCCGGTCCTTCCTACTTCGTCCAGCGTGCTGTCGTCACAACCGACGACATGGGCATGCACGAGGCGCTCATGAAGGAGTTCGGTAGCGCCTATAACCGCGACCCCCATTCCAACTGCGGTACCGTGGAGCTGAACAGCGAGTACGCCGGTAAGCCTACCCACTCGGACACCGAGAGGTTCTCCGAGATCGCCGAGGCGGCCAAGGGCTACCTCAAGGGTATGGACAGCTTCTGCCCCGACATCCCCTACCAGCGTGCCATGGTCACGTACAAGGACAGCGAGTCCCTGGACGAGGCCGCCGCCGGGTTCCGCGACGCCGGGTTCAGCGCTCGTGTCAGCCACTACACCCACAAGGACGGCGGTGACATCCTTATCGCCCTGAAATAACGAACCCTTACACACCAGCAGGCGGACGGCCCCCCCCGGGACCGTCCGCCGATATCCCGCTCGTTCTTGGCAGAGACCTTTTAGTTTGTTACTACCTCGTGATGACAAGGTTTATATACCGCCTGTTGAGCTAGGTTATCCCATGGATGCGGAAGTCATTCTTCATTTCTACGGTGCGACCGATGAATACAACCAGCGAAACGAGGACATCAACAGCACCCTTGACGAGCTGAACAAGAGCTACGACATCGAGACCCAGCACAACACCTTGATGGCGCAGCACGTCGGAGCGTACGGCCGCGAGGTCATCCTGCGAGGGTCCCAGGAGGACCTGCTGGAGGCCACAGGCTACATCGTCAACGAGATGAAGGACAACGGCCATCCGTTGCCCGAGAACAAGGTCATCGATCCATTCCATCCCATCGCCGCCTACAAGGGTTTCAGGCTATCATCGTACGTGCTCGCTAAGGAAGAGGGTCTCACTGGCCACCTGGACGTCGGCTACAGCGACAAGGAGGCCGAGGCCAAGATGGAGGACCTCTCCGCCTATGCCACCGAGCTGGCCGAGAAGCACGGCATCGATGTCAAGGTCGAGGAGCGCATAAAGGTCTACCCCGTCGCGGCCCCCGTACCCGTAGCGGTCCCGTCGGAGGTCGTCGGTTTCTACTTCAGCCTGGACGGAGACGTCAACGGCATTGAAGGCGCTACACGTGAGCTCCGGGAGAATTTCGAGGACAAGCCGGAGTACTTCGGCGACATCCTCCACCCGATCAGGAGCTTCAGGGGCAAGAACGTGGCACGCGTAGTCGAACTCGAACGGGAGGAATGAACCATGGAAGCCGAGGTCATCCTGAACTACAACATCCAGGGGCTCGACCAGGAGGCGTACGACACCCTGGACCGTGACCTCGACACCGCGCTCGAGGGAGCGCGCGGCTCCTACGACATCGACGTGAAGCAGCAGGACGTACTCCTGCCGTACACCGGGTTCTCCGACCGCAAGATCATGATCCGGGGCAGCGAGCAGGACGTCCTGGAGGCGACGCAGTACCTGGTGAACGAGACCAAGGCCAAGGGCTACGACATGCCGTGGAACTCATGCTTCGACATCTGCCATCCCATCGCTGCGTGGAAGGGCTTCAGACTATCGTCGTACGTGCTAGACAAGGAAAAGGGCGCTGACGTCTTCCTCGACGCCGGTTTCACGGACGAGAACGCCGAGGCAAGGCTTGAAGAGCTGGGCACCTACGCCGCCGGTCTCGCCGAGAAGCACGGTATCAAGGCCACCGCACAGAACCGGTACGAACCCGCCTATGGAGGCTACCCGGCCTGCCCGCCCCCGTCCAAGGTGATCGGCTTCTGGCTCAGCCTCGACGGGAACATCGACGGCGTCGAGTCGGCCCTGCGCGAGGCAAGAGAGCACTTCGACGAGAAGCCCCAGTACCTCAGCGACCCCCTCCACCCGTTCAAGAGCTTCAGGGGCAAGAACGTCGCCAAGGTCGTCGAGCTCGAGGACCGCGAGTAGGGCCAATAACGCCATACGGCACCCCAATCATGACACTGTTTGTCAGTCGGTAGACCAAAAGTTCTGTATAAAAAGCGCTCGCGGGGCCGAGACTCGTCATGGATGCAGAAGCGCTCTTCGAGTACTATGGTGGTCCCGGCAGCGAGGGCTACGACGCCCGCTCCGAGGCCATTGACCAGGCTTTATCCCATATCGAATCGACCTACGATGTCAATGCCAACCATGAAATGCTCTGGGCCCGGCGCGTGGGCGAGTACGGTAGGGGCGTGACGTTCCAGGGGTCCGAGAAGGACGTCCTGGCGGCCTCCGAGTACCTGGTGCAGGAGACCAAGGAGCACGGTATTCCGTCCAACCCGGCCATCGACCCGGGTCATCCCATCGCATCGTGGAAGGGCTTCCGGCTCTCCTCGTATGTGATCGCAAAGGAAGCTGACATGGACGGCCACCTCGACGTCGCCTACAACGCCGACATGCCCGAGGGCACCATGGACGAGCTCGCCGCGTACGCCACCGAGCTCTCAGAGAAGCACGGTATCGAGGTGTCGGCCAACGAGCGCATCAGGACGTACCCCACAGGGTACCCCGGTGTCTATGTCCCCTCCGAGACCGTCGGGTTCTTCCTCAGCATGGACGGGAACGTCAACGGCATCGAGGGCGCCCTGCGCGAGGTCAAGGAGAAGTACGACGGGACCCCTGATTACATGGGCGACATCTTCCATCCAATCCTGAGCTTCAGGGGAAAGAACGTCGCTCGGGCCGTCGAGCTCAAAGAGCAGGAATAACCGCGAAAGAACGGGGGCGGCGTCCCGGCCAGGGAACCGCCCCCTTCCCTTTCTTCTCCTAGTACACGTGGATGAGCTCGGGCTCTATCTTCTTGTCCAGCTCCTGCTGGATGACGTTGGACAACCGCTCGATGCCCTCCCAGATCTGCTCGTTGGACGAGTGGGAGAAGTTAAGGCGCATGGTGTTCGAGCCCGAACCATCCGGGTAGAACGCCTGGCCCACCACATAAGCCACGTTGTTGGCCACCGCCTTGGGGAACATGTCCCGGGTGTTGACCGAGTGGGGCAGCCGCACCCAGATGAACAGCCCGCCCTCGGGCGTGTTCCACCGGGCCACGTCGGGGAAGTGCTCGGTCATGGCGGCGAGCATGGCGTCCCGCTTCTCCTTGTAGATGCGCTTGATCTCCGAGATGTGGGGGAACAGTAGGTTGTGGTGGATCGCCTCGTACACGATGTACTGGCCGAAGGTGTTGGAGCAGAGGTCCACCGCCTGCTTGGCGAGCGTCATCTTGTTGAGCAGCTCGGCCGGACCGCAGGTCCATGCGATGCGGAACCCGGGCGCTAGGATCTTCGAGAAGGTGCCCAGGTACACGACCCGGTCCTCGGTGTCGCGTGCCTTGATCGGGAGCACGGGATCGCCGTCGTACCGCAGCAGGCCGTACGGATCGTCCTCGACGAGGAGCAGGTTGTAGCGGCACACCAGCTCGTAGATCTGCTTGCGCTTTTCGCGGGAGATGGTCACTCCGGACGGGTTCTGGAACGTGGGGATGAGGTAGACGAACTTGGGTAGCTTCTTATTGCGTGCCATCCACTCGAGCTTGTCCTCGAGGAGATCGACGCGGACGCCCTGGTCATCGAGCGGGATGCAGTCGATGTTGGCCTGTTGCGCAAGGAAGGTAGATGTGGCGCCGATGTAGGTGGGCGCTGCGGTGAGCACGGTGTCGCCCGGATCGAGGAGCACCTTGCTCAGGAGATAGAGCGCCTCCTGCGAGCCCGTTGTGACCGCCAGGTTGTGGACGTCCGTGGTCACGTCGTAGTTCTGCTGCATCCCGTGGACCAGGGCGAGCCGCAGCTTGTTGTGACCCTCGGTGGTCCCGTACTGGAGCGCCTCCCGGGCGTGGTTCTTCATCACGTGGTCCATCATCTTGTGGATGTTCTCCATGGGGAAAGCGTCCGGATTTGGTAGGCCGCCGGCAAAGGATATGATCTCCTTCCGCTGGGTGAGCTTGAGGAGCTCCCGGATCTCGGATCCCTTCATCATCCGTGCTGAACGCGAGAAGAGGCTTTCAAGGGTCTGCATGGTATCTCCCGTACCCGGCCAGCAATCAGGGGCTTTTATATCCACCAGAAAAACCGACGCGTGCCGTGACAGCGCACGCGTGGTCACATGGTGCACGGTTGGTACGGATCTTGTGCGGGGGAGGACGACATACGATACATGACGGCCTGGGTCCACGATACCTGTGAACGCTGTCGTCGGCTAAGTGCCTTCGTTACGACCAGCAGTAGTATCAGGGGGCCCCGTCGCCGAACCGCAAGAGCTCCTTGCCCGAGCCCTTCAGTGCCTCGGGGGGCACCATGTTGCGACCGTCGACGACCACCTTTGCCCACGCCTCGCGGTAGGGGAAGGTGAAGAACTGGGTGTGCTCGGTGGCCACCAGGAGAGCGTCCGCCTTCAGCGCCTCGCCGACACCGACGGGGCGACCATGCTCAGCGACGACCGCCTCGGGCACCCATGGATCATGGATCTGCACCTTGACACCGCGCTTGGCCAGCATATCAGCGATGATTAGCGCTCCGCTCTCGCGCGTGTCATCGGTGTTCCCCTTGAACGCCAGGCCCAGCATGCACACGGTGGTGCCCGCAAGCCCCTTGCCCGTCTTCTTGAGACCCTGTTCCAGCAGGTCGACCAGGTGGCCGGGGACCCACTCGTTGAGCTTGCGGCCTGCCATGATGGTGTTCTTGGTCTCGAGGTCCTTGATGGGTTCGGCCACGTAGTAGGTGTCCTCGGGGAGACAGTGCCCGCCGACCATCCCGGGCTGGAATATCCGGGTCTTGATGTTGGTGTTGGCCGCCGCGATGACCTGGTACACGCTCAGGCCCTTCTTCTCACAGTATATGGCGAACGCGTTAGCGATGGATATGTTGCAGTCGCGGTAGGCGTTCTCGAATATCTTGCTGGCCTCGGTGATCCGCGGATCGTCGAAGAGGTACACCGGCGAACCGAGGCTGTCGAACAGCGCCTTGGCGACCTTCCCGGCCTCCGGATCACGGGTTCCGGCGGTGCGGGGGATGTCCTGGAACTCCTTGAGCGCCCGGCCCTCGGCGATGCGCTCCTGCATATGCACTATCCCGAACTCATGGTCGGTGAGCGAGCGGATGATGGCCTCCGCCTCGTCAGTAGCACCCACGGGGACCGTGGACTTGTTGATGATCACGTGGCCGTCCTCGTCGAGCGACCCGCCGACGGCGCGTGCCACAGCGAGCACCGGCTCGTAGGAGTCGGCGAACGTCGGGACCGTGATTATGTGGACCTTCGACTCACGTACGGCCCCCTCTGCGTCCAGGGTGGCGCGGTAGTTACCCGCGGCCAATCCTTCCTTCAGGTAGTCGTCCACGGTGGCCAGCGCGGGCAGCTCCACGGTCTCCTGTGTCAGGACGGGGATACCGTCAGTGATGCGGTAGGTGCGCAGACATGTGGGGCAGAACACCACTCCCTTGTACACGAAGAGCTCGATGCCGTCGATGACGCACTTGTGCTCCGACCGCTCGGCGCCGTGCTCGAGCACAGAGTTGGGGTCCTGCTCGTCCACGGGCGACTCACCGCGGTTGAGGCGGTCAACCTTGGAGGCGTCGATGTCGACACCGATGACCCGCACACCCCGCTTCGCGAGCAGCGCCGCCAGGGGGATGCCGACGTAACCCTGTCCATGGATGGAGACGGCGTATGTGCCATCGAGAATTCCCTTGATGAGCGCTTGCGTATCGATCGTCATGTGGCGCGGGCAGCGCGTTCACATTTTTATACCCTACGGGGCGGCGCGCCGTCGTCGCCGGGACGCGCGCAGTTCCTCGCGCCGAAGCTCACGCTGTCGCTCTTCCAGCCCTTCCATCTCCTCGGCCTGGCGCCGGACCACGGCCTCCCTGATCTCGCGTATGGAGCCGGCACGCACAGGGTAGGTACCTCCGGACGAGAACGTGAGGGTGCCGTCGAGCGACCACCGCACCATGTGCGGCTTGATGGTGACCCGGGTCCCGATCTCCTCCATGGAAGGATTGAGGTCGTCATGCGTTATGTACGGACGGGGGGCGGCGTGCCGCTATTGGATGTTTATAAATGATCAGCGAACGAGGATACTTCCGTGGACATCTGTGCCGCCACGGTGAGCGCTCCCCTTGAGCGTCCACGGGTCCAGCTCCGATACGGCCGGGAGACCGATGTCGAGTTCATCAGCTGGCTGTGGAAACGCATCGCTGAGCTGCCGGTCCACTCCGAGACCACCCGCACCGACCTTGACGCGCTGGCCACGTTCAAGCGTCACGTACGTGGCCACATGAACACGGACTGCCGCAACGTCATCGTGGCCGACTACGACGGGAAGCATGTGGGATACGTCTTCGGGTACCTCATCGCCAACGACCCAGTGCGGCGCGGGACGGTGGCGCACGTGGACTCGCTCTACGTCGAGCCCACCCTTCGCGGCCGGGGTATCGGCTCGGCCCTGGTGCGCGCGTTCATCGCCGACGCCCGTGCCCGGGGCGCCACCGAGATCACCATCAACGTGGTCAAGGATAATCCCGCCGTCCAGTTCTACCGCAAGCTGGGCCTCCTGCCCTGGCAGTACACCCTGCGGGCACGGTTGTAGGGGGGCGTGGTGATGGAAGAATCCCCTGCGGCCCAATCCCATTCCGAGCAGGCCGCTGCGTACGACGACACCTACGACGACCGCTACTGGGACATCGCCCGCCGTGTCGAGTGGTCGAGGCTCGGACCCCTCCTCCCACCGAAGGGCGGTCGTGCCCTGGACGCAGGAGGGGGGACCGGGGAGTTCGCCATCGAGCTGGTGCAGAAGGGGTACGACGTCATCCTCACCGACCTTTCCACGGGGATGCTCGATGTCGCGCGCAAGAAGGTCGAGGCGCTCGGGTTCGCGGACAGGATCACCATCCTCCAGCTGGACATCTGTGACATGGGGACGCTCGACGACGACTCCTTCGACCTCGTCATCTCCCTGGGGGATCCCGTCTCCTACTGCACAGACAAGGACGCGGCGATGGGCGAACTATCCCGCGTGGCGAAGCGCGGCGCGCCTGTAATGGCCACCGTGGACTCGTTCTTCCATCAGATGGTGGAGATCGTGCGTGAGCAGCGGCTCGAGGAACTGGACCGGCTTGAGCGCACGGGACGGACACGTTTCCCCATGGAGTTCCCGCAGCACAACTTCCGGGTCGGGGAGCTCGAGGCGCTCTTCAGGCGTCATGGACTCGAGGTCGTTGATGTGTTCGGCATGCACGTCATCGCCGACAAGCTCGGGAAGGCTGACGCCCAGCGGCTGCTCGCGGACCGGGAACTGTACGAGCGCATCGTCGAGCTGGAGCTGCGCTACTGCACCGAGCCGTCGATAGTCGGGGCTGCCGGCCACCTGGGCATCATCGGCAGGAAGGTATGAGGAAGGACCGGGATCTTCCCCCGGCGTCAGGCCTGTGAACCTGCGCACCCCACCGCCAGCGACCGTTGTTCAAAGGCGGCCCTTGATGGCAGTTACCATCTCGTCGATCCGGTCCTCGAAGGGCCGGGACAGCTCGTGGACGTTGCCCTCCCGGTCGACGATACGGAGGGTCTCCAGTTTGCCTGCTTTCCGTGACGACCACAAGCGAGAGGTCCGTTCGACGGTCCGTATGTCCGTAAAGCGCACACGCCACGGCCCGGGTGGGAGGTCCACACTGGCGTTCAGTAATGCAATGTTCGGTCCGGGCAGGACGAGCGCGACGGCCTCATCATCAAGTACGAGACTCATCCCACGGTACTTTCTGATCGTGTCGGTTATAACATAGCAGAGGCCGCCGAAGAACGTGGTCATCATCACCAAGAAGAGCACTCCGCCCAGCGTCTTGGGGACCTCGCCCCAAAGGCCGACGAGCGGTGGGAGGATGACGGCGTCCATGACCAGGACGAACACGGAATCACGTCGCCAGCCCGCGTAGCGGAACTCGCGCACGGTCGCCTACACGTCCTTGGGCGTGGCGATGGTCTTGATGGCGTTGAGCCGGTCGAACAGCTTCCGCTGGTCCTTGGATCCCTTCTCCACCTGCTCACGCAGCTCGAGCATGAGCTGCTTCATCTCCTCGTACTTGACCTCGAGCTCCTTGTTGCGCTTGCGGAGGAGATTATAATCCTCGATGAGCTTGCAGTACTCCTCGAAGCGCCGCTTGGGGTTCCACTCGAACTCCCAGGTCTCCTTGTCGGCCTCCAGGGGCGGGGGCATGCGGTCTCACCTGTCTATTTGACCTTCTCGCCATGGCCGCCGAAGATCTTGAGGAACCACTCGGTGAAGGCGTTGCCCATGTGAAGGTAGTCGCCGTCGTTGTCCACCTTGTAGCACTCCTTGCACTCGGGGCAGATGTAGAGGCGCTCGTACACACCGTCAAGGGAGCGCGTGTGGCCTATGCGTGTGAGCGGGCCCTTGCAGAAGGGGCACTCCTCGCCCTTGACGTCCCTGAACTCCACGTGCACCTTGTCCTTATCCAGACAGGGCAGGCAGATGTGCAGCTCGATATCGATCTCCTTGAACTGATGCTCTTTGGCCACGATGGTCACCACATGGCCTAAACATTATAAATTGAGCACTTCGGCCCCGCTCAGAACAACCCGCCCCAGGTGTGCTCGGCGTTCCCCGCACCCGGGCCCGTGTCCGCCAGGGTCACCTCGCGCCCCCCACTGGTGAATGACAGATTGGTGACCTTGACCGGGTACTCGTTGTAATAGAGGTCGTTTATAGGGACGAGAGGATGCTTCCCCCGAAAGCGCCAGTGGGTGTGAGCGTAGCTCTCGATACTGACGGTAAGGTCCTTTGTGGGCGACCTGAAGGTTATGTCGAACACCGGCATCCCGTTCTCGCGGTCGTGCCGCTCAACGTTCCCACGCTTGAAGTTGTGTAGGGTGCCGGTTGGCGCGTGGTAGAACTCCATCTCGCGCTTTGCCGGGAACCACAACCGCTCGTGGCCCGGCATCCGTTGGGCGGGGTCGGTACGGAAGATGGCCGTCGAGACGTGAGGGAAGAAGTACTTGAGGATCGAGCCGTCGGCGAAGTGCAGCACGCCCCAGAACCATGGGAGGCAGGGATTGTTCATCCCTATGCGCTGGAGGTAGGCCGTGCCCGTCACCTTCTCGCCGTCCACCGTGCCCTCCATCGTGCAGCGGTTGAGCTTGACAACGCTGTACATGAACAGTCCACGTAAGAAGTGCTTGGTACGGTAGAGGGGGCTGGTGAACTCGTTGGGTTCCTCCAGCCGGATGTTGTAGTCCATGTCGTGCTTCTCGTTCCTGATGCGCAGCCGCCAGTCACGAGGGGCGCCCTCGAACACGTAGTCGTTGCCCGTGGGCGTGTCGATGAAGAGGCGACCGTTCCCCGGTTTGTCGAGCTCACGTACTACCGTGACAGGACCCTGCTCCAGTGCGAAATCGTGGTCCATCTCCTCGCCGTCGAAGTACCAGGCGGCGATGACGCCGGGGAAGCTGTCCTTCTCCGCGGTACGTGCCACTCCCTCGCCAGGGTGGTAGTGAGTGTCGTGGATTATGGTCGGCGAGTCCTTGAAGCTCCACAGGATCATGACCTGGCGGGGCCGCTCGGGGTCGACCGGGTTGTCGATGAACACCAGCCAGAACCACCAGCACCAGCGGAATCCCTTCTTTGGCTCGATGTCCGGAAGCTCCCAAATGCGACCGTACTCCTCCATGAGCAGGCCTCAAGAGCGAGGCCACCTTTTTAAGGTTTTTATGCATGGTCAATCCTGATGGGGACCGTACCCGCACCCGATCTGGCCTTCACTCCGCGCCGCTACGAGTGCGTCCGGTGCGGGAAGTGCTGTGCCGAGCTCACGGGGCTCTACCTTACGCAACAGGACGCGCAGCGTGTGCCCTTCCGGCGACTGGCGAGCCCCCATCCGCTCTTCCGTTCCTACGTCCCGCTCACTTCGCTCCGATGCCCACATCTCGACGGACCACTGTGCGGAGTGCACGACGGCCGGCCTCTCCTCTGCAGGCTCTTCCCTTTCAGGCTCTGGGCCACGCCGGACGGGAGGCCGCGAGTCTCCATGTTCAGGTGCCCGGGGACAGGTGAGGGTCCCATGGTCGGTGAGGACGAGGTATGTGCCGCGCTCGACAGCGTGGCCTCGCTCGAAGGCCTACCCTTCCTCCATAAGTGGCTCGACCGGTGCGCCGCACGGGAGCGAGAGCCCCTACCCTTCATCGGTGAGACCGTGGCAGACCCTCCGCTAAGGGAGCGGTTCCTTCGCAGGGTGGTGGAGACAGCACGGTCCATCGATGGACCTGCCCACATCGCCGTGCTCCGGAGCGGTCTCGGGCTCATCGCGGCCCTTGAGGCGGAGCTCGCCAGGGACTATCGCGATCCGGACGCGGACATGGTGGATGCTCTCGAACCGCGCGAGATCGATGTGGAGACGTCCCTGGTACGGGTCGACTGGGAGCGAGGGACGGTCGTCCGCATCCCTGCCCTGCCAAAGGGGACCGAACCGGACCGAGATGCGCTCCTCGACCATGCCGACGAGGTCGTCCGCCGGCGCGGGCGCGAGGGACTAGTGGACGACACGCCCCGCAACGCCGTACGGCTGCTCTCACTGCTCTTGGGAGATCTTGCGGTACATGGCGGGACCACCGAGGTGGTCAACGCGCGGGACCGCGAGTCGGGCTCAGTCCTCGAAACGCTCAGGGAGCAGCTCTGAAACAGGTTCCGCGTGATTATCAGGGTGACCGAACCTGTGACCGATGACCCCGCCCGTGAGCACGAGAAGGTCACCGTACACCCGTTGGCAGTCGCCCAGGATACCGTGGCTCACCATCCCGGTGGAGATGAGAGCACGGGCTACTCCGTGAGCGATCCCCCTGAAAGAACGCATCGCAAGGAAATTCGTTTCATGCTTTATAATACCGCACGTTACCCTGCTGCGGTCCTGTCAGATAATTTCTGAAAAAACGTTGTACGCGATTGCCAAAATTAACGGGCTTATGGATCAGTATCGCAACCCTAAGTAACACCTAATAACTATTAATAAAATAGTAGTTTTTTAAACCATGAAACGACCCATTCAGTCTACAATGGGACGACAAGCCGTACCCCCAGGACAAGAGTTCGTGTTCCGCACCGATCCCGCTACGGAGGTGGGCCGGGCGCGGACCGTCAACGAGTTCGCAGAGCTCGTGGAGGGGGTGGACGATGACGCCATCGAGTACCACCTCCGACAAGACCTCAACGATTTTGCAGTATGGGCAGCCTACTGCCTCGATAACAAGGCCCTTGCCAAGCGCATTGGGACCGCCAAGAGGGCGAAAAAACCCGCCACTAGGCGGAAGCGTATCCTCACGGCCCTCAAGGGGCCGGCCAAGCGCAGGTAACGGTCACGGGTAGGATGGTCCCGGTCCCACCGGGGCCTTCCCTACTCCTCGGGCGCACCTTTCACCGAGCGTATCTCGACCTCTAGCTCGAGCCCCACCCTGCCCAGAAGCTCAAGGCACCTGTGCGGGTCCGGTCCAAGTCGGTACTTGCGTCGCCGTCCACGGCGTTTCCCGGGGGCCTCCGGTGGTCTGGCCTTCTCTTCACGGTAGCGTGCCAGGTCCAGCTCGGCGGTGATGATGCCCTCCTTCGCAAGGCCCTTGGCCAGCAGGTTGTCGCCCACGTACGGTGTGGCGATGGTGCTCTGTCCCCGGGGGCTCTTGGTCGTGCGGACCTCGCCGGGGATGCCGTTAGCGTTCACCACGAACATCCTGTTCTCGAACGCCCGGATGCAGCAGGCCGTACGCAGGCTGCGGACGAGCTCGCCTGCGACCAGGGAGGGACAGAACACGACCTCGGCCCCGGAGAGCCCGACGACCCGGGAGAAGTCGGGGAAGAGGATGTCCTCACCGACCACGACACCGAAGCGTGCGGCATCGGTGTCGAACACCCGCACCGAAGGGGCCGGGCGCAACGAAGACGCCTCGACAGGAGAGAGCATGAACTTACGCTGGACGCCCATGAGCCGCCCATCGCTCCCGATGATGAATGCGGTGTTGTACGCACACTCTTCGGTCCGTTCCGGGAGAGCGCCCACGATCGCTGTGAGATTGTCCCGCGCGAGGTCGGCCAGCGCGTCGGTCAGCTCGCAGGGGAGGGAGACGGGGGCCGAGCGTGTCAGGTGGTTGGGGAGCACAACGACATCAGTACGCCCGGTGGCGGTGGCCTTCTTCACAAGGGACACGATGCGGGAGAGGTTCTGGTCACCGCCCCGCTCTAGAACGGGCTGGACCACGGATACCACGAGCCTCTCATCGACCATGGTCCGTTGTGGAGGCCAAGTAATAAAAGTGCTCCGGGGCGGTCACGCCGCGTGCTTCCCGTCGATGACTTCTGCTATGACCTGGGCGGAATAACCGTGGGCCTGGGCGTTGGGATGGGGATCAGTGGGATGCACCCAGAGCTCCCGATTCTCGTACTTCTCGAGCATAGGTAGCAGGTCTATCACGTCGATCCCCAGTTCCTTGCAGGTCCTGACGATCATGTCATGGACGTCGCGATATGGGTACGAGTCGAACTCGTGGAGGAACGGATAGACCGCGACGACAAGATGGATGTCGCGCTCCTTGCAGTGCTCTGCCATCTCTGCGAACGCCCTCGCCGTCCGCTCCCATTCCTCGCGGCGGTCACCCGTGTAGTAGGAGCGGTACATGTCGTTCATCCTTCCCCCGTGTAGCCTGTTGCGGAACCGGTAGCTGATGAGGTTCACAAGTGCGCTCGGCGTCCCTCCGCCCGTCATGTCCATCCGCTCGAAGAAGAGGTTCTGCAGCTCCGCCTGCGCTTCTTCCTCGGACATGACGTCATTCAGCATGTAGGCCACGACAACAACGTGAGGGCGTACGACGGGGGAGAACCGTTCGAGCTGTGCGAGCTCCTGCCTGGTCGTGTAACCGGGAACGCCGGCGTTGAACGACTGGTAACGGACCCCTGGGGGAGCGCGCTCCTGGAGGGCAGACTCGAGCTGTGCGGGGAGAGTCCCCTCGTGGGCCACACCCGTACCGAAGCCGAACGAATCACCGAGGACCAGGACCCGGCGCGCATCAGCTCCATCGATCACTGATTGCTCGGGACCACGCAGGCCCAGGGTGTTGATCCGGTACTCGACCCGTCCGCCCGGGGGAAGGATACCGCGCGGATCGCCATCGTAGATGGTGGCGAACGTGCTGTTCGGGACGAACTCGTTCCCGAGTCGCGGGTCCTTGCTCGAGCGCAGGGCGAAGGAGCTCATGGGATCGCGCATCTGTGGTGGCGGCATCATCCGCACGACAAGCTCGACCGCGAGAAGGGTGACGAAGATGCTGGCCAGGGCCAGAAGACGGCGGCGGCGGACGTCGCCGGACGCTCCGTCATCCGTGCTCCCGGCTTTCGCCATAACGCTCCTCCGGTACCGAACCTCAACGTGCAAGCATAAATAGTTTCCAGAGCCGAGTGCGTGTTGTGGTGCGAGCGAACAGGTCCGGTGGCATTCTCGTCATCCTGACGGTACTGCTCGTCATGGCCTTCGTTATCGCAGCGGACTGGCCCGTGCCCAGAAATGACGTGAGGAACACGGGAGCGACCACTGGTGGTCCCGGGAGCGACCTAGAGCTGGCATGGACGTTCAGGACGGGGGCCCCGGTCACCACAACGCCCGTCGTAGCAGGGAACATCGTCTACGTTGGCGCTGCGGATGAGCATCTCTATGCCCTCGACAAGTTCACCGGTACGCCGATATGGACGTTCCGGACCAAGGGATTCCTGCACCATTCCTCGCCCGCTGTTGCCGACGGGCTCGTTGTCGTCGGTTCTCAGGACATGCACGTGCATGCACTGGACGCGAGCACGGGAGAGCGTCGGTGGAGGGTCTTTACCGACGAACCCTCGGAACTGCCCGCGCCACAGGCTACCGACGACGCTGTGTACGTGAGCACGAACTCAGGCCGGCTCCTCGCTCTCGATCCGGGGAACGGTACACAGCGGTGGACCGTTCTGATGGGCGGACCCGTTCGTGCCCCCGTCGCCGTGGCCGGCGGGACCGTCGTTGCCGGGTCCAGCGACGCGTACGTCTACGCCCATGAGGCAAGGACCGGTCGCGAGCTCTGGCGGACCATGACCTCGGGGTCCAACTGGTTCTCGCCCACGATAGTGGACGGGACAGTCTACATAGGCTCGTTGGACGGGCGGGTGTACGCTCTTGATATGGGCACCGGTGCGCTCCGATGGGAACACGAACTGGCGGGTGCCGCAGGCGCCACTACCGCGGCGGACGGGATCGTGTACTCCTGCTCGAGCGGTGGTATCCTGTACGCCCTCGATGCGTCGACGGGGGACGAGCTGTGGCAACGCGAGATGGAGTGCGCAGTTGACGCGCCCCCCGCAATCGCGGACGGGACCGTCTATGCGAGCTCGAAGCTGGGTGAGCTCCACGTGATCGGTGCACGGACAGGGGCTCTGCAGGGCCGGACCGGTTCCGTCGGTCCCGCGAGCGTCACCCCTGCTATGTCTGACGGCCTCATCATTATCGGCTCACTGGACGGTACCGTGTACGCGCTCCGCGCGCGACGGTGGTACTCTCCCCGACCGGCCATCCTCGCGGTCGTCCTGACCATGCTAGCGGTCCTTGCCTATCTCCGGGGCACCAGGCCATGGATGGTCGGCGAGCCTCGCGACAGGTCTGCATAGGAATTTAAAACTCGGCCGCCCTTCCCTACGCATGAAGGCCATCGTGCTCGCAGGCGGCGAAGGCACCCGTCTCCGGCCCTTATCGTTCTACTTCCAGAAATGCATGATGCCCCTGGGGCGTCAGGGCAAACCACTGATGGAGTACATAGTCAGGCTCCTTTGCCACCATGGTATCTGCGATGTGAACGTGCTCGTCGGGGCGCACGCCGAGCAGATCACTAACTACTTCGAGGACGGTTCGCGGTTCGGGGCTCGCATGAGCTACCATCTTGACCAGCCGGACCTCAAGGGCACGGGCAACGCCGTGCTCCCCGCGCTACTGGCCGCGGGGGACGAGGACGTTGTGATATTCTACGGCGACATCCTCTCGAACATCGATCTGGGCAGGATGATGGCGCTCCACCGGGAGGCAGGGGCCGATGTGACCCTCGCCCTGGCCAGGGACTTCCCTGTCCCCGTGGGCGTGGCGGACGTCACCGACACGGACGGGCCTCTGACCACGATCAATGGGTTCCGGGAGAAGCCCCGGATCGATATGCCAGTGAACATCGGGGTCTACATCGTGCGTGCGGCAGCGTTCGCCGACAAGCGGACGGACCCGGACGGTGTGCTGGACCTGAACGCACATCTCATCCCACAGCTCATCAAGGAAGGCGGGAAGGTCCGCGGGTATCTCACCAACGAGTTCTGGTACGACGTGGGATCGATCGAGCGATTGGAGAAGCTCTCCGATGACATGGTCGCCACGGAGATGTCGTTCCTCCTGCCTTGAGCGCTCACCCGCAAGAAAAGGGACAGCAGCTCAGCTTGTACCCGGCGACGGTGAACGAGTAGCAGTCGCCCATGAGCCACATCGCGACGTACACGAACCCTGCGACACCAGCCACCTCGATGAGGATGACGATGAGGTCAAGCAGGCTCAACCCACCGCCCTTCGTCTCGGGAAGGGGTTGGGCGGTCTGAGCGGTCTGAGCGGTCTGGTCGGTCATGGGCGCTCGTCCATCTTTGTACGTTGATGATTGAAAAGCCTTTCGCAGCGGGGATTACGAGCGGATGATGGGTGCTACGATGCGGCCGACGAACCGGTTGAGGTCCATGGTCTGGAGAGCGACCTTCCCCGGACCGGAGAGCGTGACGAGGAAAAGACCTGCCCCGGAGAACATGATGCGTCCCAGTCCCTTGACGCGCTCGAGCTCGTACCCTACCTCGACGTCCTTGAACACCAGTGCTCCCTGCTCCACCTGGACGGTCTGGCCCGCGGCCAGCTCGGTCTCCACTATGTCGCCGCACACATAGAGGTAGGCGCGACCGGGACCTGTGAGCTTCTGGAAGAAGAACCCCTCGCCGCCCAGAAGGCCCATCTTGGCACGCTGCCACCATCCACGACTCACCCAGTCGACGTCGTACTTCACGGACCGCTCGGCGAAGAGGAACGCGCCACGGTTGACGTGGATGGACTCGCCCTCACCGAGAACTACCTCTTTTATCTCACCGGGGAAGAAGGGGGAGAGCCCCACGGTGCCCGGACCTTTGAACTCGAGGAAGAGGATGGTCTCGGCGGTGATCAGGCGCTTGAATATGCCGCTGGCACCCTCACCCCGGCCCGTGGGCTCCATGTCAACGGAACCGGTCTTGAACATAAGGCTACCGGCCTGGGCGTAGATACGCTCGCCGGAATCGAGGTCGACCTGGGCCATGGGCGCCAGCTTACCCTCGATATGTACCTTCATCGAGTTGGGCGTGCCCACAAGGACATAAAAAGGTTTGGCGGACCCGCCGGTCCGTGACGGTCCGCCAGGTGTTGCATGGGAAGGGGCATCCGAACATCCTCTCCACCCACTACAACACCCTCGCGTTCACCTCGGATGAGGCCGTGACGACCCGCGGCGACTGCTTCGTGGTCGTGGCGATGGACCGCTCGCTCCCTGGGCTGGACGATGAACTGAAGGACGCGCTCCGGGCAGGTGGGCGGCTGCGTATCACCATCGAGGCGGACGACGTCTCCGATGTCGTTGCGGCGACGGGTGCTCCCGGTCTCAGCTTCGAGGACCTGTCCGATATGGTCGTTCGCCGTAGCGGGTACGTCTGCGGGAGGACGCTGGCGATCGGTGCCGATAAAGCGGCAAAGGACCTGTCCCGCGAGCTGGTGGCCCGGCTCCGCGCGGGAGGTCCCGTCCGGGTGGTGCTCGAGTGCGACCCGGCAGGCCACCCGTAGCTTTATATTGGTTCATCCCCCCTTCTCCACCATGGACGAGAACGTCATCCTCCTAGTGTTCGGTGAGAAGCTCCTTTCCCGGGTGTCCGAGGTCATGGAGAGCTTCGATAGCAAGCGCAGGTTCCCCTTCCTGCGGCTCGCGTCGAACGCCTACATCCTGCCCGTGGCCGCCCAGAAGGAGGTCCTGGAGATCTTCACGCCTATCGGTGAGCGCAACAAGGACTTCTTCATCATCCAGGTGATGATGCAGGAGGCAGCCCTGGAAAAGGTCACCAAGGAGTGGATCGCCGACCGCGGTATCTTGGTGGGCGACGAGCACCTGACCATCACCGAAGCACTCGAGCTTCTAGGCGTGTGGGCCCGGAGCAAGACCCCCGGGGAGGACTTCAAGGGCTTCTCCAAGAGCGTGGGCGAGGAACTGGACATAATCACCCGGTACGACCTCACGCCCGAGCGGCAGGTGTCCCGCGACCTCATCTCCCGGTGCATGAAGAAGATGCGAGTGGAGGACCTGGTCGGGCCGTTCCTCGAGCGGGAGAGCTTCCTGGCTGATGTGTACAGCAAGTTCAAGGAACCCTGATATTCCGGGTCCCTCATGTCCCTCACTGTCGTGCTCGTCCAGCCCCAGACCGCGGGCAACGTCGGCGCAATCTGTCGTCTAATGAAGAACTTCGGTGTATCCGAACTCGTGCTCCTCGATCCTCAGTGCGAGCTAGGGGACGAGGCACGGCGGCGGGCCAAGCACGCGGTCGAGGTCCTGGACGCGTCACGCACGGTGGCGACGTGGGATGAGGCCGTTTCGGGGTGTGAACTGGTGGTGGGTTCCACGGCGATCCGCGCATCGGAGCGGAACGTCCGGCGGTCCCATATCGGTCCGCGTCAGCTCGGTGAGCGGTTAGCGGGCGCTCAGGGGAGGACGGCCCTCGTGCTCGGTCGGGAGGGTGAAGGGCTCCACGCTGACGAGCTGGAGCGATGCGAGCTGGTCGTCACCATCCCGGCAAGCCCCGAGTACGGTACTCTCAACATCTCCCAGGCAGCAGCGGTCATCCTCTACGAGCTCTGGGTCGGACGCCAGCTCGACGAGGCGCCATACGAGCTCGCCGGTGCCGACGAGAAGGAGGTAATCCTCCGTAGCGCTGACACGCTCATGGACGAACTGGCGTTCTCGGAGCAGCGCGTTCATAAGATACAGCTCGTGCTCCGCAGGGTGCTGGCCAAGTCATTCCTCACGCGCCAGGAGGCTTTCGGTCTCGCCGGGTTCTTCCGGACGCTCGCTGACCGGACGGAGGACCGGGATAATGACGGTGATCGATAGCCCCCCCATCGACCGACGGTTCGCCACCGCCTCGGCCGCCTACGTTCTGGCCTGTACCTATATCACGACCTTCCTGTGGCAGGCGCGGACGTTCCTACCGCCGTTGTTCACACCCCTCATCCTTCTCCTTTGGGTCCCCATCATCTTCCTCCTCCTCTCTACGATCTTCGTCCGCTACATCATCGATGAAGCGGGTGACCTGATAGTGTGGTACGGCCCCCTGCGCCTGTATGTACCCTCTGAGGACATCACCTCGGTAGAGAAGGGTCTAGGTGACCTGCCATCCTATGTGCGTGCGTACCGACGTGGCACGCTTTACCTTTCCACCGGGATCGCGGGCCGCATCGTGGTCCGGAGGCGGGAAGGATGGCCACGTGCGCTGGTCATCAACCCGAAGGATCCCGCTCCGTTCCTCGAGCTCGCGGCCGGAGCGAAGGACGACGATTAGCCGCCGCACTCGAACTCATCGGCGCTCGTGGCATCGAGCACGTGTATAGAACCGTTCCACCGGAGCGCAACCCGTGCGTGGCCAGGGATCACGTCCACCGAGGCATCGAAACCTTCGCTGCGGAGGAGCGATACCAGGAGGATGGACACGTCCTCGCAGTCGCCGTATCCGCGCTCGAGGGTCTCATCGGGAGGCTGGAGGTAGTCGCCGACGATGGGCGGATCGTCGATGTAGGTTATGTTGTCGCGTACGAAACGGTAGGTCGCGTTGATACGCTCGGCCGGGGTCAGGGTGGCGGGGGCGAGCACGCTGGCCAGGTCGATCACTACCGGATGGGCCGGGTCGACGAAGGGCTCGAACCGCTCCGGCGACACTATCTGTGGACCCTCGAATGGGATGAGTCCTATGAGACTGACGACCACCATGACTAAGAAGGCGCGACCCAGCGCCATCCTGTCGTCCTTGACGAGGCCCCGGGCGAGCGGTGCCACGATGAGGATGTACATGATAAAGCTCATCAACGACATGAGAGGCCATACCCAGAGATTGACGATGCGTGCACGGCCCATGACCCTTGCTGCTAGCACGGGGGTCACATCGGTGAACCCCACGACGAGGGAGCACGCGAGCAGGACCAGCAAGAACCGGCGTCGGTCCATGTCAGGTGCGTACCGAGCGGGGAGGGCGCCCAAGAGAGCGCCCGCAAGGACCGCCACCAAGATCACAGGTGCTAGATAGAAGTGGAAGTCCCTGAAACCCCAGAGGTCACGGAGCAGGATGCTGCCCGTGGCCAAAGAGCCCGTGGCCCCCACCCAGGCACCGGCCATAGGGGATACCCGGTAGCCGACGACCACCGGCACCACGTCCCAGGCGTACACCAGGAAGGTCGAGACGCCGAAGTCACCCATTATCGTCACATAGCCGGCGATGCCGTAGGCGATACCGAGCAGGGTGAGCAGCAGCCACCTCCCCCGTGGCCGCTCCCAGATGCGGATGACCCAGCTGCCAGGCCGTGTCGCCTCCAGACGTTCGAGATACGAGATCGTCGGTCCCGCCGATGCGGTCCCCTCGGACAGGTCCTCGCCGTCGTTCTCCACGGCCACTCCACGGCCCTCCTTCCGAAGGGCTATAAAGGTTTTGACGGGCATCGGCGCGGACCTACATAACATCGTACCGGGGCAGGGGAATCCCTACCATCAGGTCACGTACAACCGCCGGATATGCCACGACGACGCTCTCGTGCCAAGTCAGTCTCGCCAGTTCTCACGTTCACCGATCGGAGCATATCATCTCGCAGGGGACCCTCCATCCAGGGCCCGCAACTAATTGACAATAGTTCGTTCTCCCTCTACAACTCAAAAATATGTCCCATAGGGAAAAAACATGCCGATTTGGATCCCTGAACGCTAGAAACGCCTCTGTTGTCGGATCCAAAGCACCGCTCGTTATCTATCCCGAAGTGGGGACATCGACGTGAAAAAGCTTATTAAACGTGAGCGACTATTTCCGTCCTAGATGAAAGCCCTAAATGTCGAGGAAAAGGACATCCTACGGGTGTACCTGTCGTTCGGTAGGGTCCGCAAGTACATCGAGACCGAGCACCCGATGTACAAGTTCATCAGCACTTCGAAGCTCAACCACGTCTACGAGGCGCGGTTCAGCAAGGCCATCGGTAAGGAGTCGTTCCGGGACCTCTACGATCGCGGTATCATCGAGTTGCGACACCAAGGGCCGGACTGGTACGTGGGTGTTGACATCAAGAACATCCCGAAGGTCGAGAAAGCGGTCGCATAGGACCTTTCATTTCTTGTCAATGTGGGCACGCGCATATTTCTTGATATGCTGAGGTGTCTCCATGTGCTCGTGCTCGTCGATCTCACATATCAGCTCTAGGTTCTCCCTGTAGGCGTTGATGACGTTGACGAAGCCGCCCAGGATTATGGGTCCCACGAAGAAACCGGCCGCGTCGAACACGAACGGTCCCGAGATCATCCCGAGGATGAGGAGCCCGGGGTGGAGATGCGACGTGCGCCGCGAGACGTAGGCGTAGGCCATCTGGCTGAGCACGGTCAGGGTTATTGACAAGAGGAACATGGATCCGGCGAGGGTGAACTGCAGCTGGAGGAGGTTGTACAAGCACAGTACGGCGGGGACGAGCGCCCCACCCACGATGGGGATGAGCGCCACCACTGTGGTTATGAAGGCGTAGGCGACAGGATCGATGACGCCGATGAGGACGTATGCCGGATAGGACACCGTACCCAGGAATATCGAGACGGCGAAGTGGCCGAAGATGACGCCCCTGGCCAGCTTGTCGGTATCGGATATGAGCTTCTTCACAGCGTTCCGTCGTCGGCAGGGGAAGAGCTCGACGATCGTCTGGATGAGCTTCTCGCCCTCGATGAGGAAGTAGTAGGTCAGGAACATCAGGAGGATGTAGGTCAGCGTCAACGTCGGCAGGCCGATGATTAGATCCACGAGACCGGTCTTCGCGGTGTCGAGGACACCGTTGAGCATGGTTGTGACCTCCTCCCTGAGATCGAGACCGTGACGGGCAAGCACCGATTTGTACACGCTCTCTGCTTCCTCGAGACGGGGTAGGCTCCTGTCAACGAGGTCCGAGACCGCTCCCACGGCCTCCTGGAGTATGAATATCGCGTAGACGAAACCTATGATAGCAACGAGGCTGATGAACGCCGATACGATGAATGCCGCGGATCTCCGGGATGGTAGGTGCTTTGTCAGCATCTCTTCCAGCGGATTGAACAGGTAGGCGAGGAATGCCGAAGCGACTATTAGGTTGATGAACGGGAGCACTGTGTACAGGGCGAGGGCACCGAGCACTACGGCGAAAGCAAGGAAGAAACGGTTGGACTGCTCCATCTCCCCGATGAGCTGCTTTCCTTTGGTCACTTTGGCCATGGATTCTTCCCCGTTATTGATGATTGACGGAGCTACATCTTTTAAAAATGAATGTCCCACGCGGGACCTTTACAGCATGAGCCGCCCCAGGATGGTGGAGAACGTCAGGCCTCCGGCCGCCCCTAGCGAAAGGACGATCCGCTCCCCCGGGCTTACCGGGAGCCTGTGGATATTTGAGATGATCCAGCGATCGAAGAAGGCATTGATACGGACCATGTCCCCGGGCCGTACCCTGCTGGGACGGGAAGGTCGCATGGTTATGTCCAGCGAGCCTATATCTAGGCCCTCCGCTACGGAGGCGAGCACCATCTCGAGTTCGATCTCGTAGCCATCGGTCGTGAGCGGTAGGCCCAAGACGCGGGGGGAGAGGGCACGGAAACCGCACTGGGCGTCCACGTCAGCAAGGATGCCTGTGCATATCGAAGAAAGATGGTTGAGGAAGGCTCGTACATGGGAACGATGGACACGCCGCCGTCCGATCACAATGTCCTTTCCTCCATCGACCGCACGTAGGAACCGGGGGATGTCCGCGGGCTCGTGCTCCCCATCCGCGTCCATGAGAACGGTAGTGCCATCGAAATCCTCGTCACGGAGGTGGGCGAGAGCCACCCTCACCGCAGCGCCCTTCCCGCGATGAGGTAGGACGAGGACCTCGGCACCCGCCGTCCGTGCGCAGCCGACCGTGCCGTCCTTCGAGCCGTCATCAGCGACTATGACGCGGTCCGCGAACGAAAGCGCCCGTCGTACGACGGGTCCGATGGATCCCTCCTCATCAAAAGCCGGGATGACCACGACACTGCTCACATAAGGCCCCTCCACAGCTGACCGGTCGCTCTGGCAAGGGCTGCAGCGCGTTCAGGTGATGTTGCCGCGAGCGCGTGCCGTGCAACTAGCTGCGGGCGGAGGTAGAACCGTCGGAACGCTGATGCGTAGGCGTCCTCAAGTTCGGCGGCCGTGGCCTCGGCGGACCGTGCTGCGAGCTCGGTGGCGGGAAGCTCCAGGACATCGTCGAGCGAGATCATACCGTCCGCTGCGAGTCGGTCGAATAGCGCCGTACCGGGGAGGGGCAGGAGGAGGTCGAAGGAGGCGAGGTCGCACTCTAGCTCCAAGGCGAAGTCCGCGGTCCGCCCGAGGTCCGCCGCGGTCTGGCCGGGCGCCCCCAATAGGAAATGTGCCAGCACGGACACGCCCCGGTCCTTGCACAGAGCGACGGCACGTCGTGCATCGTCCACGCGAGAACCCTTGCCCAGCGAGTCGAGCACGTGCTGTGAGCCAGATTCAACACCGATCTTCACCAGGTGGCAACCGCTGTCAGCCATAGCGTCCACGACGTCCTCGTCGAGAGCGTCGGCCCGGGCGTTCGCCATCCATGTCATATCGCGTACGGCGAGGTCGTCGGCCAGGGTGAGGAGCCAGGCCTTGTCATGTGCTATGTTCTCGTCCCGGAAGAACACCTCACGGTATCCGTGAGTCTCCAGGAGGTCGAGCTCCAGGGCGATGTTCGCGGGGGAGCGTGTACGGAAGGTCCGTCCCTGGACTATGCGTGCTGTGCAGAATGTGCACCCGTGCGGGCACCCACGAGAGGCGAGCACGGTGGTGAAGGGAGCTCGGACCGCGAGGGGATTGGTATAGTCGCCCGCGAAAAGGTGTCGTGCCGGTAGCGGTAGGGAGTCCAGGTCCTTGATGACACCCCTTCCCGATCCTGTCGTTCGCCCGTTTCTCTTCACACGAACGCCAGTGACACCGGCACCGTCATTGCCGGTCTCGAGCGAGTGCAGGAGCTGGGGGAACACTGCCTCGGCCTCCCCCACGACGGCCACGTCGCATGCCGTGAGCACTGCGTCAGGCCGGACGCTGGAGAGATCGCCGAACAGCACACGATAAGCATCGTCCCTCAGACCCGAGAGGAACGATGTGTCCTCCCTGAAAGTCCGTGTGGATGTGGACGCAATTATCACATCAGGGGCGAGCGCCTCAATGCGGTCGACGATGGACCCGGTGCCCAGTGCGTTGGCCTCAAGGAGGGAAACATCGTGCCCTGAGCGCTGTACTACGGCGGCGATATAGCCCAGATGGAGCGGTGGCCAGTGGTAGGACACCCACTTGCGTCGATGCCAGCAGCCGTACGCGAGGTCACGCTCCACGGCACCCGGCGGCTCCACAACGGCCACACGCATGGTGCAAGGAGGGACACCAAGGGTTAAAATGTTGTTGGCTGCGCCGAACATAAGTTTTTTATTTCCAGCCGCCTAAGAAACCTTCCTTCTGAGCCAAGGTAGCAGAGCGGCTATGCGTTCGACTGCAGATCGAATTTATGGGGGTTCAAATCCCTCCCTTGGCTCTATTTCTTTACTCAACTATTTTTGGGAATCTTTTTATACCTGGAACGACTAAAGTGTTGTATGGAAGGCCAAAGGGACTTTTACGGACAATGGAACCGGCCCGAGGCTTTTATCGCCCGGCTGAGGAGTGATCCGGCCATCTCCCAGGAGAACAAGGACACCATTCTCGCCTTCATCGAGGACATCGAGGCCCGGGGGCTCAGCGCCTCCCGCGTGCGAAAGTACATCTCCGCCTTCCGCGCCCTCCTCAAGATTGCCCATGAGGAGGGGCTCGAAGGGTTCACCTTCAAGGATGCTACCGAGGATAACATCAGGACGCTGGCCATCGCCATCAACCGCTCCGACCGATACAAGGAGTGGACCAAGACGGGATACAAGGTCGCCATCAAACAGATGTACAAGTTCCTCACCGGAGAGGACCGCCCCGCCATCACCAAGTGCATCAAGACGACGCCCAAGAGCTACAAGCGAACGGTCCCCGAGGACCTCCTCAGACGGGAAGAGGTGGAAGCCCTCATAAGGGCCTGCCAGAACGAGAGGGATAGGGCGTTCATATCCGTCCTGTACGAGTCGGGAGCGCGGATTGCGGAGCTGGCGTCCATGAGGGTCAAGGACGTTACCTTCAACGGCTCCCATGTGTCCGTGCTGCTCCCCGAGGGGAAGACGGGGCCGCGGAGGCTTCCTCTCGTCGATAGCGTTGGATTCCTTCGTACATGGCTGCGTGTACACCCCCTTGCCGAGAAGAACCGGGATTGCTACTTGTGGGTCAAGGTCGAGAAGCTCGGGAGAACAAGGGAGGGGAAGAAGGGCGGTGCCGTGGCGATGAACTATGCCGCCATCGTCTCCATGCTCCGCAAGCGGGCCGACCGCGCCAAAATCCCACGCTCCAAGGTCAATCCCCACAACTTCCGCCACTCGCGGGCCACCGAGCTTGCCAACAAGCTGACTGAGGCCCAGATGTGCCAGTACTTCGGCTGGGTTCCCGGAAGCGACATGACAGCGACCTACGTCCACCTATCCGGGCGGGACTTGGACAAGACCATGCTTGGTATGCATGGCATAGCCGAGGAGGAGGTGCCAACGGAGCCCCGCGTGTGCCCCTCGTGCGGAGAGAGGAATCCCGCCGGTGCGAGATACTGCAACCGCTGCCAGTTCGCGCTCGACACCGAGGCCGCCCTCTCGCTGAACGAGGACAGGGGCGGGCTGGACAAGGGACTCGATGAGCTTCTCAAGCAACCGGGTGTCCTAGAAGGAATCGTGAACGGGGCAAAGGACAAGGCGAAGGTGCTACAGATACTCGCCAAGATAGCGGGGAACGGCAGCGATACTGTCTGAGCGACCGGGCGGACCGGAAAGATAGCCTAATGTGAAGTTAACGCTGGACGCCTGGCCACGAGAGTGAGCTCGCCCGAGAGATCGCGCAGCACCGGGAGGCGGAAGAGCGGAGTGAGCGCGTGCACCAATGTACGTTTGGGACCATGCAGCCGCTCCTCAGCTTCGAAGGGATGGAATACCACGAGCTCCACCGGCAGCCGCGCCAGGACGGTGAACACAAAGTGGTTGTTGACATCGCACACCTGGTCGTCGTCATCCGTCTCGAAACCGTGGTCCATGGCCTCTGAGCGGTGTACTAGCAACTTGCCGTGGAGCGTGGACGACAGGATGTGCAGGAAAGCGCGGATCCCCTCCAGCGACTTCATCCGGGTAAGTCGCAGCTCGTTATTGGTCCGCACCACGATGCATCCTCCCGGGCGCACCACCCGCACCATCTCTCCCAGCGCTGCTGCCGGGTCCACCAGGTGCTCGAGCACGGAGTTCGAGCACACAACGTCGAAGCTGCCGTCCTCGAACGGGAGGTGGGATGCATCGCCCGCCACTACCAGGGCACCAGCGCGCTCACGCGCCATCGCCAATGCGACGAGGGATACGTCCACACCCACACGCTCGCCGTCCAAGGCTGCGAGCACTCCCCCCGCACCACAGCCGACGTCCAACACGCGCCCACCACCGCAGCTGTTCACGAGTCGGATGAACCGGCTTGAGTGCAGCTCTTGAGCAAGGTCCACGTGACGGACGAAGTAATCGGGATGGTCACGATACCAATGCACCGCTTCGGCCGCGTTAGTCTCGTGTCCCATCATACCACCCCCAAGTCGCACTCCGCGATGCTGGATTCCTCCTGCCTCTTAATGGCGAGTCCATTTTCCTTCCCTCATTTGTACAAGTTGATTGAACGGTCAGCCGTCAATCAGGACGATTTCCATCCCCATTATGATCCAATAATCCTCAATGAATCGCACTCATCCACTCCGCTTGGTAGCCTTCACGACAATCACGAGTTGCCGGTACATGCGACAATCCACCGTGTCGATGTCGAAACCACAGATATCGAGGATGTGCTGGAGTTCCCAGAACTGGATGGGATTGATATGCCCGCTCCTGTACAGATCCATGTCCTGGAACGCATTGAACCGGCCCGTGAACAGGTACAACAACCGCGACTTCAAACTGTGGAGGTTGGGAGTGGAGATGATGAGCTCGCCTCCGTCCCGCAGTGCTGCGTGGCAGTCGCGGACTAGCTTGTACGGATTCTCCAGATGCTCGATTACCTCTAGGCAGAGGATGCAGTCGAGTTCCCTTGCGGGGATGTGGTCCCTGTTGAGGTCAAGCCTGCGGACGTGCGGCCATCTCAACTTGTACTGGTCTGTGTTGATATCGAAGGGGGCAACTTCGTAGGTGCCCCGCAGATGCATAGTAAGGTGTCCCTGTCCGCAACCGAGGTCCGCGATTGTTCGCACGTCCGGCCCTATCAGTTCCATCGCCCTCGCATGGAGCCCTGCGAGCGCTATCTCTCTCGGCAGCCTCTCCCTGAAAGTGGGCCTGACGGTCCCGACCGTACTACCCTGATCGGAGCACGTACACCCCTCCACCAGCGATCCGCCGCATACGCAGCATTCCGTCATCATTTCATCCCCCCTTATCCTGACAACGTTCGATATACTACGACGATTGTCGTTTTTTCCTATCCCCCCAATATACCTTTCATTATTGAGCGCTCCAACTATATATGGATTATGGATTTTATCACTAATTCGTAAAACACCGGCATTTTAATGATAATTGTCGAAGAATACGTTTAATTTGCACATTTTTTGAATATTGAGATAATTATTTAATATCGAAGCGACTAGATATCATGGACATTCAGTAAGGTCTATCGACCTGGGGGGAAGGGCGCCGCCCGCGCCAAACATCGACTATCGACGTAGTGGAGAGTGGTCGGGCGGCCCAACCCTTTCACCCGAGAGCTTCTCGTGAGAGGGGTTCGGTCCAGCAGGTGTGAAAAGGGGGGAAAAGGTCATGTCAGCACGTTATTCGTTTCCAGCCATAGGTATGTCGCGGTCCCGGAGGTGGGTTCCCATCATCGCAGTAGGTCTTCTATTATTGGTCGCAGTGCCTGCGGTCTGTGCTGACACGACAGATCCCACGGTCACAGTGGACGAGCCCGAGACCCAGGTGAAGGACACGGTTACACTCTCCGCCGAGGTATCGGACGATACCGCCATCCAGTTCGGAACGTGCGAGTGGTGCATCTCTACCTCGGACACGACGTGCACATCTGACTGGACCTCGGACAACGTCACCGAGACCGCCCCATCCATAACCGAGGACCAGGGACAGGTGGACTCGCTCGCCGACGAGACCGCCCTCACCTCCTTGCACGACAGACTGACACAGAGCTTCGTCGCTGGCGCAGATCAGACCCAGAGCGCGGAGACGGACGATGAGCAGGACTTCGCATCTGCAGGAGGTGCCGAGCTTGACGTGAAGCAGGACTCGGACACAAGTTCGTCTGGAGCATCTACCTACGGAAACCGGTACGCGGGCCAGTACTTCGAGCCCACGACATCAGGCGACCTCCTGAAGATGGAGATGTACATCAAACGGTACGAGTACTCGTCGCTATCGGACGACCTCGAGGTGCGACTTTACGCAGCGGACGGCAGTCACAAGCCCACCGGTTCGCTACTGGCGTCGACGATCATCGCGAAGGCGGACACGTCGACCGACGGCAGCTGGGTGAACGCCACATTTGCGAGCCCTTATACACTCACATCCGGGAACGGATATGTAGTTTACATCAAGACCGAGAACGGTGGCGGGGATGCAGACAACCACTACCGGTGGCGGGGTTGCGCTGGCGGGGCGGACTGCTACGACGAGGGCGACTTCCTCTTCACATCGAACGGCGGATCGACATGGTATGTGTACGACAACGACGACCGCGCGTTCCGGGCGTGGATCGCCGGATCCGGCGCCAACACGAAGCTCTCCCAATCGTTCACCGCCGGTGGCACGTACACCATGGACCGTGTCGCCCTCGTCCTCAGTCGGGACGGGACGCCCTCAGAGTCGCTGAACGTCAGTATCTACTCTGACACGGACGACGACGACGAGCCCGACTCCCTCCTCTCGAAGGTAAGTGTAGGTTCGGGCGACGTGGGCGCCTCGGCGCAGTGGGTCATAGCGTCGGGGCTGTCCGCATCGCTTACGAGCGGGAGCCAGTACTGCATCGTCCTCGAGGTCGCAGACGCCGATACAGAAGTGTGGTCTGGGTGGGGCTCAGACACCGCGGCGGACACGTACACGGGCGGGAAGTTCCTTACAAACGCGGGCGGTGCAGGGTGGTCCGACACTGACGCCAACGCCGATCGTGCCTTCATAATCACCAACGGCAAGGGGGTGTACAACGCCGAGAAGGTCATGCTTCAGTTGAGACGTTTCTACCCCGTTCTAGACCAGTCACAGGAGGGCTACACGCACACATCATCCGTCTACGGTTCGCGACACTACGGGCAGACTTTCACTCCGGGCGAGACCGCGTACCTGCCCCAGGTCGAACTCTACATCTACGAGTACGGTACGGGCAGCAGTCACGAGCTAAACGTTTCGGTCTATTCTACCGACGGGAGCGGATACCCCACGGGCGCACCGCTGGTGTCGCGGAGCTTCCTCCGGTCCGAGATACCGAGCTCTGAGGCCTGGTTCGAAGTAGTGTTCCCGGATCCACCGTATCTCACATTGGGCACTAAGTACGCTGTCGTCCTGAAGTGCCCGGACTGCCCCAACGACAGTAACTCGATGAAGTGGCGGTACAAGTTCGCCGCGTCGGACAGCTACTCGGGCGGGCAGCTGGTCAAGGACACGGGCTCTGGATGGACCGATTTCGACTCTGGAACGGAGTACTACGACCAGACGTTCCGCACCTACTACAACGACGAGGACGGCCGGTGGATCGACGAGGGGAACGACGTGGACGGCGCAGGGAGTGCATGGATCTATAGCGGTGTGTATCATGCCGCTGCGTTCCGACCACAGAACAGGATAAAAGCCCACGAGGTCGACCTCGAAGTGTCCAAGACGGGCTCACCGACCGGGAACCTTATCGTTGAGATACGCAATATATCTCGCGATGACGACGACTGCAAGAACCCGGAAGAGTGCGGGGACATGACGAATACGACGCTCGCGACGGCGAATGTCACTGTGTCGGACATCGACACATCGTACGGATGGATCACAGCGACGTTCGACAGCACCACCAGCTGGCTTTCCGCACACAAGCTCTATGCCATAGTAATACGCCAGGACGAGGACGGTGGCGATTCGTCCAACCGGTACAACTGGCGGCGCTCCTCGGACACAGTGGACGTATACACGAGGGGCAACTACTTCTATACGACCGATTCTGGTGGGAGCTGGACGACGGCGTCCGATTACAGCTACAACTTCAAGGTGTTCAACAAGAACAGTAACACACCCACGGCGCTTTACGTATCCCTCCACGACGATGACGACTATGACGGTAATCCCGACGCACCCTCGGGCGGGACGCTCGATTCCTCTTCAACGACCACGAGCGCTGAGGCAGTCATCAAGGACAGATCGTATCGCGGGCAGGTGTTCACACCCAACTCAACTGGTTATGTCGACCGCGTCGAGCTGCTGCTCCACGGGAGCGCCTCGGCTGGCGGTAGCGACCTGCTAGTTAGCATCCAGGGGACGGCGGGTGACACCGACGTCCTCGCCTACAGTTACACGACCGCTACGGATTACGGGAACGTATATGGAACGAGGTACGGCGCTAATACGTTCTATACCAAGGTCGGCACCAAGCTCGACAGGGCGGGCGTGTACATCAAGAAGGTCGGGAGCCCCAACAACCTGACCGTCGAGGTCAGGGCGGCGAATCCGACGACTGGGCAGCCTGTCGAGGGTACGTACCTTGCCCGCGGCACCATCCATGAAGATGACGTCACGGAGAGCTATCAATGGCTCTACGTCAACATAACCGATGAGGAAGCCCCAACGCTGACGGCAGGCACCTGGTACACCGTCGTCCTCAAGCAGGAGCTCGACGGCGGGGATTACGACAACAGGTACGTGTGGGGGGCGTACGGTAGCGCCGGCGACGGGATATTCGGCTGGTACTGGAACGGGACGGACTGGCTTGCTGACAGCATCCACACGCTCAAGGTCTACGTAGATGGGCCCGTGGACTTCATGCCCCGGGAGAACATATACGTGGAAGCGCGCGTGCCCGTGTCGGACCTCCCTCTCTGCGCCGCGGGGTGCGAGGAATGGGTGCCCGTCAGGTTCGACGAGCTCATCGAGCTAACGTCCGATGTGAAGTACGCAATCGTCCTGCGCGAGGAGCACGGATCGGGAGAGGTGTACTGGCAGTACAACGCGACCGTCACGGACGATAGTACCTATCTCATCTGGCGCTCATCGGGGAACGCATGGAACGAACCGGCCCGAACGTACAACGTGAGCCAGCGGGATTACGACTACAACTCACACGGATATCGCGTCTATTTCGAGGACAACAACAGGCCTGCCTATGGCACCATCGACATTAATGACATCCCTATCAGCTCAGCTGATTGGGTGGAGTCGACGCTGTCCGGATACGGCGTCACGGGAACCACCTCGAAGGTAATCTCCCTCGATGCACGCTACGGTGGCGTGGACGACGAGCACTATGTCATCTGGGCGGGCGCACCAACCGACGAAGACGCGTATGAGCCCGGATCCTCCGGCTCCGGTTCCGTCACCGGCAGCGGGGGGTCCAGCTCCAATTATGCAGACCGCGGGATACGCAGCTGGGACTCCAACAGTACGGACCGCTCGTGCTCGGCGGTGTGGAACACCGAGTGGGTGACGAATAATACAGCGAGCCTGGATTGGGTGCAGGACTATTACATCCACTTCCGTATGAAGGATGAAGCGGGATTGATGGGGAACGGTACTGCAGGTTCAGTGATCCCTGTCAATATCGAGGTGGCGATAGGTGATCCAGAGACGAGCACGGGGGATGTTGGAGGTGAGTAGCATGGGAAGAATCGTTACAACGATAATAATCGCGGCCTTAATTTTTCATCTATCTGTAGGTGTTGACTATACCATAGAGACATCCCCCACCGAGGGTAAATATGACCCAATTCCCCGAACAACCTATCTTACGCTTGCAGTCCGAGTATGGAACATAAACGATACTTACTCCTATCAAGATGTACAGGTAACGCTCGATGAAGGGTATAATCACACAACCTTCGAATTTATCTCATCGAAGACAGTCACGGGGAATTGGACTAACGACACCTTCGTTCAACTTGGTACTATTGGACCAAAAAGCAAGTCGATAGCGGTTTTCAAGATTAAAGCGATTGGAATAGGTGAAGATAAGCAGATTATCTTACGCGTTAATAGTACCAACTTCACAGACCAGAACAAGACGTTCACCATGAACATCGACCCGAAAGACAAGGATTCCTCGTTCTGGAGAGTACCCGTCTCGGTGAACACGATGTGGAGCGGCAGGACGACGGCCAGTGCAAGGATCGAGTTCCCGTCGGATGTGAGGCAGGATGCACTCGAGGTCCGGGACGGGAATTACCGCAGGATAGATTTCCAGGTCTTCGACTGGGAGGACACCGCCTCTGGAAAGGAAGCAACATTGGTATGGACTTTGGATGATACAACAACTTTTCCCCCATTTTCTAAGCGTATCAAGTTCTATTGGATCCGGTATCCCTTGGAGCGGCAGAGCATAAACCCACGCAACTACACACTCGAGGTCATCTGCGACCAGAACTTGGACGGTTATTGTAACGAGACAGTCGAACTGTCGGGGTGCATCGATAGTGCCGACGCATTCGAGGACGAGATAGACGACAATGATTCCAACTGGACGAGGCTGCACAGATGGGAGGATCGCGATGTCTGGGAGATGGACTTCATAGATAGTACGAACGCATCGTACGGAGAGGACCTTACCCTCGGTGTCGATGGATCTGCATTGAGTTACTATTGTGGACATGTAAATAAGGACGATGCGCTCTTGAAGCTTACTTTGGCTAACATTAAGCGGACTACACGTTATGTACATCCTGAGAATGTGTCATTAGGTACCTCAAGCGGTGGAAATTTGAAATACATCGGATTCGATACTTGTTTGCTACTTAATGATACCTCTTGGGAGGAGTGGGGTGAATCGATGAGCGGTATTCACCTGATAATGGGTTTTGATACTGAGGTCGGGGATAGTGACGTGTTTGCCGGGTATTGGGCCGATTATATGATAGACGATGGGATTCTAAATCCAGTCTATCCAGTATGGCAGTCCTGGAGAGGTGCATGCTATTGGGCATATGGATCAGGCAAGACCGCACGAGCCCTTTATATGAATGCTACGTGCCTTGATGACTACCTCGATGGCCAGGGTAGCAGCTGCACAGAACCGGAGGGTAACGGAACTGTCATGATGACCGAGTACGATTGCAGTAGTATTTGGTGGTGATAATTATGCGATTGAACAATCTCAGAACGGGATCAAGGGCCACTGCCGAAGCCATGGTAATATTAGCATTAGTGTCATTGTATGTTGCCTCCCTCGGATGGAGCGAGATGAGCTCTATCAAGCTCGAGCGGTCGTTGGTAGGATCTGCGCCCAGCTCAACCACTATGAAGGGACGTGAGGCTGCCGCGACATCCGTCCTGTTGAACGCCTCCTTTCCTAAGGGACCATCCCGTGCCATGGTGTACAGGATACAACAGAAGGAAAGGACGAAGGAGGATCTCGACAAGCTGGTGGAAGAAGCGGACCTCGGCCCGGATTCCGTGTCGGGATGTGTCGAGGAGAACGGGAAGATGAAGTGTCGGGCGATTTCGAAAGACGAATCGCTCTTCCTCGCTATGAATCCAATGACCGGATCGTTCACGCTCGACAATATGACGTTCAAGGAACCACCCTGTCAACCCGGGAGCGGGATAAAAATCGACAAGGAGCAGGCCGTGCGCACGGCGCGCACGTACCTTGAGGGGCAGGGATGGATGCCGCCCGAGGGTGAATACACTATCGGCTTCGGGTATGTCAGGTGCACCGACGGTACACACACCGCAACGAGCGCAGTTCATGTTGGATTCCACAGGGTGCTCAACGGCGCCAGGATCATCGAGGACGCCGTCACCGTGTTCTCGATCCTACCCGACGGGAGCTTCGAGCGCGTGTCGAGGAGCTGGAACGATCTAGAGACTATCGGGATGGTGGATATCAATCCGGCAGAGAACGCGTACAAGAGACTGCTCGATGGAGAGATCGTTGGACGAAAGAAGGTTCCCCAGAAGGTAAGGGTCGATGGCATCGAGCTGGGATACAGCGTCGGGACGTGGGGAAAGATTAATGAAGGAGTGATCGCTCCCCTGTGGATATTTGAAGGGGAGGCCGACGGTGCGAAGACACCCCTCCTCGTACCCGCAACGGGTGACGGACATACATGATATCTAATGTTGTTTCAACCACCATCACCACCGTTCTATTACTGTTCGTTCTGATGACCGGTGCTCTCGGTATCATTGACCAGCGATGCAATCCGCTGTACAGCGGCTACAACTGCACCGATCTTCAGACACGTGGCTATGTCGTTCAGGCGCTCTGGAGGGCCCAGCATCTCACGGACAACCTGACCTACGGGATGCTCGCCGAGGCTCATATCCGAAACTTCGTACCGTTCAGCAAGACGTTACCAGGGACCTCGAAAGAGGGGATTGGGATCTTCCTTGCGCTGTGGGACACGTACGACGCAACGAACAACGTCACCTATGTGGACGATATTGAGCCCGAGAACATGCCCCTTACATCTCCATCTGACCCCGTAGATGACACGGGTCAGATGCTCGGATTGATGCCCAGAATGTATGGCTATAGGTACGACCTAAACAAACCTGAATTTGACGATGGGCTGGATTATCAAAGGACCGAGGGTCTCTTAAGCAATGCAATCGAGACAAGTGAAGTCATACTCCTCCAGTTCTCAAGGGGACGGATATACTCTACGTTCTCCAAGGCAGTGTACCTCAAGGGATTGTGGGAGGTCAACGATGCATGCACGAAGTGGAGCCCGCAACTTCGGATTTATCTCGAGTTGGATGGGGATCATAGGATTGCTGATGTCTGTAAATCGATGCCGAAATCTCTCCTGGATGTGACCGAACGGGAGATGAAGGACATAGCCACGTACAGGAGCGCTCCTCTCGACCATGCCGCGATGACCCTGGCCCTGCTCCGGGCGTACGAGTCATTGCGTACCTCAGATCCGACGAAAGCGGAGGAGTACCGCAGGATGATCGAACATCACCTATCATCCAATATCAGGTATAGCTGCAATCCTAACGGGCGCGCTCTGGAAAGACAGGATGTTGAGGTCGACAAGCAGGATCCTGATTTCTCATGCGACACGATGAAGGACTGGGCATGGATGGTGATTGCCTATGCGGAAGCGTACCGCGTGACGGGTAATGAGACCTACAAGGAGACGGCAATTAAGTTCATAGAGGACGCTCAACAGAGCGCAATCCTAGCTTCAAATCCGAGTAAGAATCCTCAGAGCCCAGCATCCTCCCTCGCTGACAGGATGCTCCGAGCTCAGATCAAGTTCTACGGTGGCCTCGTGCTATCTGTGGTGTTCGGTGGACTTGCGATCTACCTTGGGAAGCGTAAGAAGGAGCTAGAACACAATTTTGCAGACCGATCCGATGAAGAGTTCAACAAACAACAATGATTCCGACGACTGCTATGTGGGCGTGAACAGGCCCAAGGGAAAGTTAGGCGCGTACAGATAACTGCCCTGGCACTGAACGAGGATAGGAGCGGGCTGGACTAGGGATTCGACGAGCTTCTCAAGCAGCCGGGTGTCCTAGAAGGCATCGTGAACGGGGCGAAGGACAAGGCGAAGGTGCTACAGATACTCGCCAAGATAGCGGGGAACGGCAGCGATACTGTCTGAGCGCCCGAGTGGGCTTGTCCACTATTTCTCCCCATCTGGAGCCTGTGCGTCTGGTGCCAGATAGAGGCGTTTTCAGGAAAATACAACACACTGCGAAGGTCAGTGGTATAACGGGCGTCTAGGGCTATCCTGGGGGCTTGTGGGAGGTCAAACACTCCTTCCGGGATAGCGCGGAAGCGAGGACGCCTCATACTGAAGAATGGGACGGGTTCCGTCCGGGATTTGAACCTGATGAGATGAAACTGAGGTGTGATGCGATTGAGAAGAAAC
>CAZFHY010000016.1:0-106591 GCA_964519305.1 Candidatus Undinarchaeota archaeon | reverse complement strand
AGTACGTTCTCAAGGAAAGTCGCAGGAAAAAGATCAGATCAACAGGTAATCGCGGCCAATATCGACACTATCCTCATAGTGAACGGCCTCGACCAGGACTTCAACATCCGGAGGATCGAGCGATATGTCACCCTGGCAAGTGAGAGCGGGGCCGTCTTCGTCATCGTCCTGAACAAGGCGGACCTGTGCAAGGACCTCGAGGGTGTGCTCGCCAGCATCAGGGACCTGTTCGGAGATGTCCTGGTGTTCGCGATAAGCGCACTGGACGACAGCGGTATCGATCCTATCAGAGAGCTGTTCGTCCCTGGAAGGACATACGTACTCCTGGGATCATCTGGCGTTGGTAAATCGACCATCATCAACCGCCTGCTGGGCGAGGACCGGATACGGACATCATCGGTGAGCGACCATGACGGTAGGGGGCGACACACGACGACGTCCAAGAACCTCATGCTCCTGCCCAACGGTGCGATCGTCATCGACACACCAGGTCTGCGTGAAGTGCAGCTCCTGTGCACGGGAGAAGGCCTGAGGAGCGCGTTCCCGGACATAGACATGCTGGCTGAAGGATGCAGGTTCAGGGACTGCACGCACACGTCAGAACCGGGGTGCACGGTCCTTGCGGCGGTGGAAGAAGGTACGGTCCCGCAGGAGCGGCTCGACAGCTATCACAAGCTGAAGAAGGAGATCGACCACAACATCACCAAGTCCGAGAAACGGTTCAGTAACAAGCGCAATCCGTTCTGGAAGAAGGTCAGCAAGCTGTCACGAGAGATCCAGAAGAACAACCGCAAGCACGCCCGGTAACGGTAAGCTTCATAACCGATCAGCGCACGTAACCTCTATCCATGGGCCTCGGAGGATTGATCAAGAAGCTCATCATCATCGCGTTCCTGACCGCGGTCATCTACGTCGCTGTGGAATACTTCCCGGACCTGTACGAGGCGTTCAAGACGAAGTTCATGGACAAGGCAGTCACTGCACCATGAGGGCGGTCCGGGGCAGGGAGATGTATTTTTATTACTAGTGCCGGGAAGGACGGGTCATGGACGATAAGACACTTCTCAAGGCGGTGCTCAAGAAGCTCGATGTGGATGTCGTCATGGCCGAGGACGGCCAGGCCGGCCTCAAGATCCTCGGGAAGGAGACGCCGGACCTCGTCATCCTGGACCTGATGATGCCCAAGAAGGGTGGGCTCAAGGTGTTCAACGAGATGCGACGTCATCGTTCGTACAAGGACATACCTATCGTTTTCGCCAGCGCTGCGTCGGAGGACACGGGCATCAACGTCAAGTACTACCTCGACAAGGCGATCCAGTCAAGCAAGAAGCAGAACGCGGCGGCCGTTGAGTTCCTGGAGAAACCGGTCAAGCCCGCCGTCCTCGTCGAGACCATCTCCCGGATACTTGACATGTAGGTCCGTTCTACTCTGTTGCCGTCCCGAGCTGGTACAGGACGAGGGACGAGAAACCGATGAGTATGAAGCCATTGAAGAACGAGCCCTGGATGAAAATCCATATACCTAGAGCGATAAGTAGCATCAGGAACGCCCGGGCGACGTTCGGATTGATCTTCACGACCTTCATCTTCCTGAACGCGCTGGTACTGCCCTCCATATCGACGTAGCAGTGGGGGACGTAGCTGCCCATGGGTGCCGTGTACATCTTACCAAAGGCACTGTCGAGGATGTATGTCGCCCTTCTGCCCCTGACCTCTACCCAGGCATGCGGTTCATGCTCGTAGTTACCGACAACTACCCGGACGTCGTCGATCCCCGCCTCCATCAGGAGCGAGGCGAGCAGTAGGGCCATGTCCTCACAGTCGCCCTTCCCCGACTCGAGGGTCTCGCGGGGGTACTGCCAGTAATCCTTCTTCCCGAAATTGTCGAGGTCGCTCACATAGGTGATACGGCCATTCACATAGACCATCGCCCGTTCCAGGTCCGCCCGAAGGGATGTCCGCTCGGGGAGCGCCTCTGGAAGGATGCGGGCGGTCTCGTGAGGCTTCAGGAACACCTCGTAGGGGCAGTCGACACCGCCCCTTTCCGTGGTGAACGGACTGTCTTTCGACATGGGCCCGTTAGCGTTCGACATCAAAGGTAATATTGACGGTCGTCCCATCACCAGAGGCCTACTCATAGGTGACCGTGCGCACGCGGGTGCCGTCCTCGAGGACCTCATCCTTGGTATACTCATCGATCTCGGCCTTGAGGCTGATGATACCGTGCATGACATCACCGAACCCGCGGAAGCTCCTGACCGGGTGCCACCAGTTAGCGATGATGGCCGCGTCGGAAGGCATACCGTAGCCGTCCAGGCCGACCGACTCCACGAACTCCTTGATCTGGTCGTGCGTGCCCTTGAGATCTATCGTGTACCCTTCCTTCTCACCTTCTCCGGTGAGACGGCTCGCACCCCACTGGTCATGGTAGTGGTCCACATCGATCTCAGCCCCGGAGGCGTCGGCCAGGTCCTCGAGGTACTCTCCGAACCCGCTCTCCTCCCCGCGCTGTGGGAAGTCGATGACCTGCCGGTAATCGCCTCCGATCTCGCGGACGACGTGCACGATGTCGGAGTGGACGTCGTAGGTGATATGTGCATAGTGGATCTCTTCGAGCTCTTCCATGATCATCATCCTCTCTGTTGTGGCTGGGGGCAGGGGCGCCCGTTTATAACCATTTGTCCACCTGCGGCCGGGTTCCATCCGTTAGTTTTATATACCGGCTCCCGGGCCGACGATTCTCATGAACGACGACGGCGAGAACTCCTCACCGGGAAAGAACCTCCTGCTCTTCGGTGTCATCACCGACCTCTTCGGTCTTGCCACCTACAAGGAGGGCTCAGGTCTTTCCGAAGAGGAGCTCGAGTCGCTCCGCTATCTCACCGGCGCCCGTGACGATGTTGACACTGCGACCATGAAGCACCTCATCGATGAGGGTTTCGCAGAGAACATGTCCGCCGACAGCTATCAGGAGCTCACTACCGATCTGGCCACCCAGAAGGCCGAGGCCGAACGCCTCGAGGGAAGGCGGAGTACAGCACAGGCCGAGTACGACGATGCTGCGGCCGAACTGAGCGGTGTCGAGCACGATATGTCCCGCTGGCGCCACCACATCCCCCTCGTCAAGGAGCTCTTCGCTGACCAGTACACGGCACTGGAAAGCTCGCATACTACGCTCGAGTCGCTCAGCAACGCCAAGCAGGCGGCCGTCGAGGAGCTCGACTCCGCGTACCACATCGTCGACAGCAAGATCGAGTCCCTGTCCTTCCAGCACAAGGGCTGGCTACCGCTGGGCGAAGATCATGTACGTCTCACCCAGAAGGGCGCCGACGAGCTCCCTGAAGGCTTCATGGCCACACTCGATGGCAAGCTCGGCTACTGTAGCAGTAGCAGGTTCACGTTCAAGTACAACGAGAAGGGCAAGCTCGCCAAGCTCAAGGGCAAGCTCGCCTACTGCAGCGATAACAAGTTCACGTTCCACTACGACGACGAGGACCGGCTCGTGGAGCTGCGGGGCAAGCTCGGTTACTGCAGCGGGAACAGGTTCAAGTTCAAGTACGACGACCAGGATAGGCTCGTTGAGCTGAAGGGCAAGCTCGGATACTGCTCAGGCAGCTCGTTCAAGTTCACGTACGACGGTGACGAGCGGATGCCCAACGAGCTCAAGGGCAAGATCGGATACTGTTCGGGCAGTTCGTTCAAGTTCGAGCAGGACGCGGACGGCCGGGTCGCTGGTCTCAAGGGCAAGCTCGGATACTGCTCAGGCAACGGGTTCGAGCTCACACACGACGACAAGGACCGGGTCGTTGAAGTGCAGGGCAAGCTCGGTTACTGCAGCGGTAGCAAGTTCACGTTCGACTACGACGAGCAGGACGGGACCGTAGAGATGCAGGGCAAGCTCGGATACTGCTCAGCTAGCTCGTTCAAGTTCGCCTTCGACGACCTCGGTCGCATCGAGCATATCGACGGCAAGCTCGGATACTGCTCAGGTAGGTCGTTCGATTTCAGCTACGGGCACCGCGACGTCATGGACATGGTCCCCGACCAGTAGCGCGACGCTCTTCGTATTGGATTAAGGATTTCTGCACTAGCGCGAGCGTTCGTGGATGCTACTTGGCCAGTTCTTCCTCGAGCTGCTCCCGGTAGGTGGGCACGCCCTTCTCCTCGACTGCCTTGCGGAAGCCCTCGGTGCCGAACACCACGGTCCCGTCGTCCATCTCCATGTAGCCGAGGTCGTCCGCGCCACCGGCCCGGGAGATGAGGATGTCCTTGTTTATGTCCCACTTCTCCTTGACGGTGCGGTTCCCGGTGAGCTTGGGCATGAAGCTCTTGTTCCAGAACTTCTCCTTGTACCGGATACCTTCGTCGGTCACGGTCTCGGGCTCCTTGATGATGACGCCCCAGTCGCCCTCGATACCGTCGAGGGTGGCGTACGAGCCTCCCAGCTCAGGCTGGTGACCGATGCGCACCTCCTTGTCCATGGGCGCGAAGCCCTCTTCGGTACTGTAGGAGGCGAAGTCGAGGACGTAGCCGTTGTCGAACTTGAGCCCGTCGGCGGTGTGGATGAACTCCTCCGACATTATATCGAGCCGCGTGTCAGACTTGTGCGAGTAGCAGGTCCACATGGTCTTGCCCACGAAGTACATGCCCATGGCAGCGAGCGATAACGGGAACACGGTCCCCTTGGCCATGATGGAGGCTGCGAGCCCCACGCCGAAGCCGGCCATGTGGACGCCGCCCTCGATGGCCTCCTCCAGGCCGATGAGCTCGAAGAGCCTCTTGTCGTAGCCCTGATCCTCGTACTTGGAGAGGATCTCGCGGCGGATGGCTACTGAGGTCTTGTGACCGCCAGCGTCCTTGATACCGCCGGTGAGCTCTTCTGCGAGGAATATACCGCCGAAGGCTACTGCTGCCCCTCCGGGCGTGACACTGGCTATCGGGCCTAGGATCTGCGGCTGGATGGCCACGAGCGCTGCGGCGTGAGCGTTGGAGAACAGCGCCTCGCGGTACCGCTCCACCTTCCGCAGCTTCTCCAGGGACTCGGTCCCTTCGGAGGCGTCGTCCACCTTCTTGCCCCAGATAGGAGCGGAGATCATTTTCAGGACCTTGGGCGAGAACTTGGCCATGATACCGGTGAACCCGGCCATCTTGTAGAGAGCACCCTGCTCGAAGATGAGACCTGTGAGCCCGCCCTCCAGCACGCCCTCGGCGAACCCGCCGACGTAGTTGCCCATGTTGAGCATCCGGTACTCCTTGTCGTTCTTCATCAGGTCCATGTACTCGGGCCAGCAGTCGAACAGCTTGCCCTTTTCCTTGTCCAGACGCATGAGGGCGGTATCGCCCTCGATGCCGTAGAACGACGCGAGGGCGTCCCGGTAGCCCGCGTCGGCACCCAGCTCACTGAGCTCCTGGCTCAGTGTCCGGGTGGTGTCCTTCTCCTCGTGATCGATCTGGTAGAGCTCCCCCGCCAGCTCGGCGGAGGGATCCGGCAGGTAAACAGAACCTGAACCGGTCTTGAAAGATGAAACTGGATTGGTACTCTCTCCACGGTCGTAGAGGAACACCTTGTCCCCGTCCACGACGGAGATGCGGGAGCCGGTCTTGCCGTACTCCTCGGTGCCCTCGGCACCGCGATAGAGGCTCAGCGACTCCTTACCTTCCTTGTCGCTGAGGGTGGTGAGGTACCCGATCACCTCCGGATCCGACCTGGGCCCGTCGTTCTTGTACACGACGTGGAAGTGCACGTCCGAGGATTGCCCTCCGCTGGCCCGCATGAGGTCGATATAACTCTGGTCGACGTGCAGGTCCTCTGCCCAGTCGAGTTTGTCCAGGGTTAATTCCATGGTCTCGAGATGGTATACCACGGTACTCTCGCCGGTAAAACGGAGCACCTCAGGCCGTATATAAACCTTCCGTTCGCACGTCATCGCCGAGTGGTGACGCCTCCGGCCATCCTCTCCGTCAGGAATAAAAAAAGCGGCATTGGTGGAGAACGCCATGGCCGAGGACGCCCTCTTCACCATCGAGAACACACGCACCGGCGAACGCTACCCCGCCACCTCCGAGCGGTACACCGGTGACAACAGCGAGAAGCTGCGCTGCGCCTTCGACTACGAGCGCATCGCCCTCACCCGCGACATCATCGACCGGCGGCGCCATCACTCGACCGACTCGTTCCAGGTGTACAAAGAGCTCATGCCCGTGTTCCCCGACGAGCCGTTGGTGGCCCCTAACTTCGGCCCCACACCGTTCGAGCACGCAAAGAAGCTCTCCCAGCAGCTTGGCGTCGAGGTGTTCATCAAGTACCCCATGTACTACGTGACGGGCTCACACAAACCCTATCACCTCGTCCCGGCCGCCAACTACACGGCCCAGGTCCGCCGACGCAACGGCGACACCAGGCCCATCGTGTTCGCCAACTACTCCTGCGGCAACGCCGGCGATGCAGCGTCGTACGTGGCCAACCTCTTCGGCCTGCCCATCAAGGTGTTCCTCCTGGGCTCGGCCGACCAGGAACGCACCGCACCGCTGACCATGCGGGGGTCGGAAGTGTACAGCGTCTCCTGGGACGAGCGGGTCGCCGGGGACCCGTCCTACTACATGTTCAAGGAGGCCGTCCGCCGGGGCGCCGTCCCGCTCGCATGCGCGGGACCCGACAACTTCGGTGTCGCGGAGGGTGGTAAGGTGATGTTCCTCGAGGCCATGGAGCAGTCCGGCTGGCGCGGGTTCGACCACGCCTTCGTCCAGGTGGGCGGCGGTCTGTTGGCAAACGCGTTCCTCAACGCCTACGACGACGCGATCGCGCTGGGCCTGCTCCCGAAGGAGTCGGTGCCCGCGTTCCACACGGTCCAGACCGAGGCCTGCTACCCGCTCCGTCTCGCCTACCAGCGTGTGATGGAGACCGCTCCGAAGACCATCAAGGACGTGACGTGCATGGTGTGCGACCACCGCGAGAAGTACCTCAAGCCCTGGGAGGCCAAGGAAGAGCCCGAGAGCGTGGCCCACGGCATCCTGGACGTAGAGACCTACGAGGGCGCCGAGCTCATCGCGGGGATGTACCGCACCGGCGGGAAGGCCCTGATCGTGTGCGAGGACGAGCTCATGGACGCCTGGCGGCTGGGCGCCCGGGCCACTGGCCACTTCGCCTCACCGACCGGCACGTCCGGCCTCGCAGGCCTGCGTCGTGCCATCGACGACGGGACCGTGGACAAGGGCGATAGCGTGCTGCTCACGTTCACAGGTATCGGTCAGAAGCAGCTCTCAACGACCAAAGAGGTCGCCGGACCCGTCAAGGTCAATCCTGTGGACGACATGGAGCGGGCAATGAAGGGACTGTAGAAAGAACGCTCAGACGAGGGCGGACTCCTCTACGACCTCTCCACCTTCCTCATCCTCCGGCTCCCGCTTGGTGACCTCCAGTCGCACTCTCTCGATGCGGTTGCGGTCCATCTGCTCCACGGTGAACTCCACCTCGGTCCGCTCGTCCGACCAGGTGATCGTCTCTCCCACCTCGGGTATCTTGCCGAACAGGGCGACCACGAGGCCTGCCAGCGTGTCGGCGTCCTCCTCTACGAGCTCGAGGTCGAACCGCTCGTTCACCTCGTCCAGGTTCAGGGCGCCATCCACGAGAGCGTGCGACTCGTCGATGATCTCCACCGGCTCCTCCTCCTGGTCGAACTCGTCGCGGATCTCGCCCACGATCTCCTCGATTATGTCCTCGATGGTGACGATCCCGGCGACGTCGCCGTACTCGTCCACCATGACGGCCATGTGCTGCTTCTTGCGCTGCATCTCGCGCAGGAGCTCGTCGATCTTCTTGGTCTCGGGGAAGATCGGCGCCGGGCGCATGAGCTTGCGGATCCGGACCTTCTTCTTCGAACCGTTCTTCTTGTTCATCAGCTCCAGAAGGTCCTTGGCGTACACGAGACCTACGATATTGTCCTCGCTACCCTCGTACACCGGGATACGGGAGAACCCGCTGGTCACCACCGTGTCCAGCACTACCTCCAATGAGGCGTTGACGTCCACGAATATCACGTCCGGCCGGGGGACCATGACCTCCTTGGCCTTCGCTTCCCCGAACTCGAAGATCGACTCGATCATCTCCCGCTCGTTCTCCTCGAGCACGCCCTCCTTCTCACCCACGTCGATCATCTGACGGATCTCGGCCTCTGTGACCAGGTCCTCCGTGTTCTCGACGTTCCCACCGAGCATCTTGGTGAGCCAGTTTGTCAGTGGAAGGAGCAGTCTCACCACGGGGTAGGCGATGTCGGTCCATCGCGAGACCAAGGGTGCGATGCGCAGGGACATCCTCTCCGCGTTGTTGGCAGCGTACGTCTTGGGCGTGATTTCGCCGAAGATGAGGATGACGATGGTGAGCGTGATAGTAGCAAGGGCCATCCCGCCGGATGGGAACAGCTGGAAGAAAATGGCCGCTGCCAGCACCGACATGGCCACGTTCACCAGATTGTTGCCCACGAGCAGGGCCGAGAGCATCCGCGATGGGTTCTCCACCAGAGGAAGGAGCACCTTGGCCCGCTTGTCATCCTCCTCCTTGGCCAATCCCTGGATGCGGAGCCGGCTCACTGACGTGATGGCAGTTTCCGAGCCCGAGAAAAGCGCGGACAGGAAGAGCAGGAACAGGATGCCGAGAAGCTCCCATAGAAGGACAGGATCAAGGGGTATGGCCAAACCGGATCAGACCTCTGCAACCATGTGCGATTGCCTATAATATCGCAGACGTTCATACCTTAAATACCTTTTGAAAGGCGACGCCGTGGGGCCTTTCTCGTCGGCTCTCATGTATCATCATCATCCACAGTATCACCGTGTACCTTGTACTCCACGTCGATGACGTCGGCGTCCGGTGGGATGTCCGCCCGTCCGGCTCCGGGCAGCCCTTCTGTGCGCAGGAAGGTCAGCAGGCAGACCGGCGTGATGTCGAACGGTCCGGGAAGCACGGCCTCGAGCCCCATGAGGAGGGCCAGTGGGTCCTCGGTACCACCGCCCCGCAGGTCGGAGACGTAGTCCCACTGTGCGACGGCCACCAGAAGGTCGGCCGGCTCGAAGATCACGAGCGGTACCATGTTGATGAGGTCGATAGCTATTGCCGAGGCAAGCTTCCCGTTGCGGGACAACCCTCGCCAGATACCGGACGCCATTCACTCCCTGGACCTGACGCTGATGATGCGCTTGAACTCCCGTTTGTACCCGTCCACTGCGGACTGCTCATACGTGAGCCGCCCCAGCTCCCGCAGCTCGCCCTCCACGGCGACGGCAACGGCCAGGCCATAGAACAGGCGGAAGACGTGATAGGTGTCCACGACAGGCATCTCGATGGTGCACGTAGGCACGGAGTTGTTCAGAAGGTCGGTCTCTGTACCTTCGAACGATATGTCCTGGAGTATCCCGAGGTGGAACCCGCCAAGCGCCGCCAGTGTCGGACCGAGTATCTCCTCCCGGGGCACCACTATGTCCTTGTCCCGGTCGTGCTCCACGACCCTCACGAACACCATCAGCTTGTCGCGCGGACCGTTGATGATACCGTTGAGCAGGGAGTGGTTACCGGTGGGCCCGGTGGTGGCGATGATGTTCTGGCCTTCGCCCCGTTCCTGGATGGACTCGGAGAGGAGCTGGGTGTACCAGTCACCAACGCTACGCAGGACCTTTGCGTACGGATAGAACACGAGCGTGGACTTCCCCTTGCGCATAGAAAGGTACGTGATGGAACCCAGGCGGAAGCCCAGGTTGCGGTCATCGCCCGGATCGAGATAGGCATCCGCCTCGGCATCGCGCATCCCGCGCCGGGCCTCGCCCACGCGCTCGTCGACGGTGCACTTCCGCTCATCGGTGCCCACGCCAAGAGCAAGGAGTCCCACGGGACTACCGAACGAGAACCGCCCGCCGACGCCGTCGGGGACGGGGAGCAGTGCCAGGAACTTCTGGGCCTGCTCCTTGTCGAGCCGGAAGAGCGCCGAGTCCTCGGTGAGCCCTGTGGTCACGACCATCTGCTGTGCGTAATCGGCCGGGTCCCGGCCCTCTGCTGCGAGCGCTTCCTGCAACCGCTGGCGGATCACGAGGAACGCGGCGATGGTCTCGGCCGTCGTGCCTGACTTGGATATGACGTTGAACACGGTCCTGAGCAGGATGCCCCGTACGCTCAGGGTATGAAGGATATCATGGAGCTCGGTCGGATCGAAGGTGTCACCGCAGAAGTACATCTCCGGTGCTCCGCCCCGCTCCTCCCGGGGGAGTGTGTTGTGCTGTGACGAGTCGAGCACGGCATGGACGGTGCGCCCCACCAGGTCGGACCCGCCGATGCCCACCGTGACGAACGCCTCTGCCCGTTCCCGCACGAGCACAGCGACCTCGATGACGCGGTCGATGTCCTCCTGCCGGGCATGGCTCTTTGTCCAAGCGCGGAGGTTCTGGACAAGTGTGTCCGGTCCTGCCGCGGCCTCGGCCCTAAAACCTTTCTGTATGTCCAGCAACCTGTCCCGGATACCGTCGAGCTCTTCACGTGGAACTCGGTGGGCCGGCGCAATACTGTCAGCAGTAACGTTGTCGATGCGGATCCGCATGGCTATCGCCGACCGCTTACTTCTTTGCCGTGGACTTCTTCTTGGGGGCCGCCTTCTTCTTGGGCGGTGCCTTCTTCTTGGGCGGTGCCTTCTTCTTGGGCGGTGCCTTCTTCTTGGGTGCCGGTTTTGCGGCCGCCTTCTTACCGGACGCATCGGGCATCCCGTCGATCTTGCCCCACCAGAACATCTCGCGAACGCAGTAGTAGCCCCATACACCGCTCCACTTTACAGCGAGTTTCTCGCCGCAGTGCGGGCACTCCCGCGGCACGAACGTGATCCGCTCGTCTGCCATGAGCCGCGGAAGGGGAGCAATCTTTATCAATGTTTCAGAGACGGCCCGCTCCCGACCCACGGACTAAGTGGCCGCGGCCGAGTCGATATAGGCCTCTACGGCGCTCCGCGTGTCCGCTGCCTCGTACCCGGCAAGGATGGTCACCATATGACCCTTGTACTCCTTTGTCTCGATTATCACGGGCTGGAGGATGAAGCTGGTCATATCGTACCCCACCTCGTCGGACATCTTGTTCACGCTGCCCCCGCCGATAAGGAAGAGTCGGGCCGCGGGGATGTTGTCGGAGTCCATGAGGATGTTCCGCAGCGGGATCCCCATGGCCTCAGCGAGATGGAGCGCCGCGACCAGGTCGCCCAGCTGGGCCTCCTCGCCGATCACTATATAGGAGTCGGTCTTCTGGGCGAACCCTGTCATGGACCCGGTGGCCATGAGGACCACGACGCCGAGCAGGAGCACATGGAACCTGTCGATCCGTATCACTTCTTCGCCTCCTCTGCCCGGTTCCGGGCCTTTACGACCTCGAAATGCGTGAAGTCCATGTGGTGGATTATCACTCCCTCCTGGCTGCGAGGGACGTGATCGCCCTCGTGCGAGTGGTTGGATATCGTGTGCACGATACCGGCCGGTATCCCTGCCTCCAGCGCGAGCCATGCCCCGGTTATGGGATGGCGCACCAGCTTCCCATCGCTGCAGATGCGGTACTCGCCGTCCACGAGCTCGTACTCCAGTAGCTTACCAACATCGTGCAGTAGCGCCCCGGTAAGGATCCAGTCGAGCGGGATGTTGTATCCGTGGAGCTCGTTGAGTATGCCCGCGGACGAATGAGCGAGCCGTGTTATCGTCCTCACGTGCGATATCAGCGTTGCGTCGGTCCGTGCGGCCTTGGTGAAGGGGATCTCGTCGATGGCGTCCCAGCCACCCTTCTCCATGGCCCGCACCCACACATCGATGACGCGCTGGCGCAGGTCGTCGTCCTCGAACAGCTCGAGCTCTGGAAAGAGTGATGCGATATAGGCCCTTTTATCGTCGGTCATGTGTCAGCCTCCTTTTGATCGGTGGCCCGTGCCACCATCCGTCACGCCCCCTGATTAGATTATTAAAGGTATAAACTTTGCCGTGCCGCGGGACTCTATATGGGGTACACGATAGCCGAGAAAATACTTGCCCGCGCCGGCGGACAACCCGGTGCTACGGCGGGCGACATCGTTAACGCACGGGTCGACCTCGCCATGACGCACGAGAACACCGGACCCATCTCGCGCATATTCAAGAAGATCGGCGTGGAGCGGGTCTGGGACCCCGAGCGCATCATCGTCCCTATCGATCACTGCGTGCCGGCGGCTGCCGAGAAGAACGCCATCGAGCACAAGGAGGCCCGCCAGTTCGTCAAGGAACAGGGCATCACCAACTTCTACGACATCAAGGGCGGCGTGTGCCACCAGGTGGTCCCGGAGAACGGCCACGTCCTCCCTGGCATGCTCATCGTGGGCAGCGACTCCCACACCACCACCTACGGCGCCCTGGGCGCCTTCTCCTCAGGTATCGGACGCACCGAGATGGCCGCCGTGTACGCGACCGGTGAGATCTGGATGAAGGTCCCGGAGACGGTCCGCATGATCGTCGACGGCGAGCTCCCGTCCCTGGTCAGCGCCAAGGACGTCATCCTCAACATCATCGGCACAGTCCGCGCCGACGGCTGTTCGTACAAGTGCGCCGAGTACACCGGTCCCACGGTGGAGCGCATGACACAGTCGAGCCGCATGGTCCTCTCCAACATGGCGGTCGAGATGGACGCCAAGGCGGGCATCGTCCCCGCCGACGCGACGACCGCCGCCTACCTCAAAGGACGCACCGACAAGCCGGTCGAGCCCGTGGTCTCGGACCCCGACGCCACGGTCGAGCGCGAGGTGCACTTCGACGTTTCCGGACTGGTCCCGCAGATCGCCTGCCCGCACAAGGTCGACAACGTGAAGCCCGTGTCTGACATCGCCGGGCTCGAGATCAACCAGGCCGTGCTGGGCACCTGCACCAACGGACGCATTGAGGACCTGGAACAGGCTGTCGCCATCCTCAAGGGCAAAGAGGTCCACCGGGACGTGCGGCTACTGGTCATCCCGGCCTCGCGCATGGAGTACATCGCCGCTTCGGACTCCGGCCTGCTCGCCGAGCTGGCCCGGTCCGGCGCGATCGTGTGCAATCCCGGCTGCGGGCCCTGCATGGGCGCTCACCAGGGCGCGCTCGCTCCCGGTGAGATCGCCATCTCCACATCCAACCGCAACTTCAGGGGCCGGATGGGGTGCAAGGAAGGCCAGATCTACCTCGCATCGCCCGCCACCGTGGCGGCGTCCGCTCTCAAGGGCGCGGTCACCGATCCACGGGAGGTGGTCTCATGAACGTCAAGGGCCGCGTATGGCGCTTTGGCGACGATGTCAACACGGACGTCATCTTCCCGGGCAAGTACACCTACACGGTCACCGAGCCCGCCGATATGGCCAAGCACGCAATGGAGGACGCCGATCCGGAGTTCGCCAAGGGCGTCCAGCAGGGCGACATCATCGTGGCCGGCAAGAACTTCGGCTGCGGCTCATCGCGCGAGCAGGCGGTCACCGCACCCAAGTACGCGGGCGTGGGCGCCATAATCGCTAAATCGTTCGCCCGTATCTATTTCCGCAACTGCATCAACCAGGGCCTGCCCATCCTCACCCTGCCCGAGGTCGACGAGCTCAACCCCGGCGACGAGGTAGAGGTCGTGCTGGAGGACGGACTGGTGCGGGACCTTACTACAGGGAAGGAGTACAGGGCCAAGCCCCTACCACCCTTCATCATGGACATTATCACGGCCGGGGGCCTTATCCCCAGCCTGAAGAAAAAACTCGGAACGGAATAAGGAGGACACCAAAATGGCAAAGTACAAAATCGCGGTCCTGCCGGGCGACGGCATCGGCAAGGAAGTCACGGAAGCGGCTATGATCGTCCTGGACAAGCTCGGCCTGGACGCCGAGTACACCTACGGCGACATCGGATGGGAGTTCTGGTGCAAGGAGGGCGATCCGCTCCCCGAGCGCACCATCAAGCTCCTGAAAGAGACCGACTGCTGCCTCTTCGGCGCCATCACGTCCAAGCCGAAGGAGGAGGCAGAGAAGGAGCTCGTCCCCGAGCTCCAGGGCAAGGGACTGATCTACTTCAGCCCCATCGTGCGGTTGCGCCAGCTGTTCAACCTGCACACCAACCTACGGCCCTGCAAGGCCTTCGAGGGCAACCCCCTCAACTTCAAGGACGGGATCGACCTGATCGTGTTCAGGGAGAACACCGAGGGATTGTACGCGGGTGTGGAGTTCCACCCCGTGCCCGACGGCGTCCGCGGCGCGCTCAAGGACAACAACGCCAAGATGGGCCGGTTCGACGACACGGCGGCCGACGACCTGGCCATCTCGTGCCGGATCTTCACCCGCGCGGGCTGCCAGCGCATCGTTCGCAACGCCTTCGAGTACGCCAAGACCCACGGCTACCCGGCGGTCACCATCGTGGAGAAGCCCAACGTCATCCGCGAGACCAGCGGTCTCATGGTGCGCGAGGCACGCAAGATCGCCAAGGAGTTCGACGGTATCGACCTCTGGGAGACGAACATCGACGCCCAGTGCATGTGGCTGATCAAGAACCCGCACGACTACGGCGTTCTGGTGGCCTCCAACATGTTCGGCGACATCATCAGCGACCTGTGCGGCCAGCTGGTGGGCGGACTCGGGTTCGCCTGCTCGGGCAACATCGGCGACGACTACGCGGTGTTCGAGCCCACGCACGGCTCGGCCCCGAAGTACTCAGGCATGTACAAGGTCAATCCTCTGGCCATGATCCTCACGGCCAAGATGATGCTCGACTGGCTCGACGAGTCCGACAAGGCCGAGCGCCTGGAGAAGGCCATCGCCGAGGTCATCAAGGAGGGCAAGGTCCGCACCTACGACATGAAGGGCGACGCCAAGACACTCGACGTGGCCCGCGCCATCGCGGACAAGCTGTAGACCACCAATGGACGCTACAGACAGGTGGGGGGTCGCCTGAACGGCGATCATCGAGGATCTTGAGCAGGCCGGCCTCGAAGGCCAAGAGGTCGACGTGCTCAAGACCTACCTCACCGAAAAGGAGCTCGAGCTCATCGAGGTGGCCTATCGCGGGAGCAAGTTCCACGCGATCTCGCTCAAAGAGCTCGCTCAAGGCCTCGAGGACGCGGACGGGTTCCATGGCCCGCATGCAGCCGAGCTCGAGCTCGTCCGCTTCCAACCCACGCTCCGCTCCCTGGAGAGGAAGGGTCTGGTCAGGCTCCTCCACAAGGAAGTGCTCCTGACAGAGTCGGGGCTTCAGGTATGCGAAACACTGTTCGGGCCCGCCGAAGCCCCGGCGGACTGACATATAAAGGATGCTCGCGCACCGCGGACTCATGTCATCCAGCGAGAAGCTGCTCTATCTGATACTCGTCGTGTGTCTGCTCAACCTCGGGCTGTTCGCCTACATGGCAGGTACCGTTTCCGGCGCACCCGCCCGCGAGAGCGGGATGGAAGCGTCGGTCAACCCCCTTAACCCGCCCTCCAACGTGGGTGGCTCATTTGGGGGCGGGGCCGACATATTCGTCCAGATCGCCGATATCCCGGGAGGGTCGACGGATCACAATCATCCTGGATGGATCGAGGCAAACGCCCTCACCTTCGGCGTAACACAGTCACAGGCCAGTACCCGCAGCAGCGGCGGCGCCCGCTCCTCCGAGAGGGCCGATATCCACGAGGTCATCATCACCAAGTGGCTTGACAAGTCCAGCGTGAAGCTCTTCGAAGCCTCCACCAAGGGAAGTCACGTCGAGAAGGTGGTCATCGAATTGGCCCGGCCCACGACCGATAAGGCGGTGTACTTCAGAATGGAGCTCAAGGACGTCTTTGTCACGTACGTGGTGATGTCCGCAACCAGCAGCAGCGGCCCCCGCATGCTCGAGGAGATCAGGTTCAATCCCGGTACCATCAAGATAGCCTACACGGAGACCGACCACAGGACCGGCGCTGCCATGGGGGACGTGGAGTTCGGCTGGGACATCAATCTGAACGCACCGATCTAGTGCAGTATAACGACAACGGTGATCCTGCCACGGTAGAGGTACGTTGTCGCCGAACGCGGTGCTAGTTGTGGTGCTTGTGCTCGGCGTGGTCGTCCGCGGTCTCGATGACACTATCGATAAGGTCAGCGACCTCTTCACCCTTTTCGGTAGGCTCGTAGAGCCTGGTCCGACCCAGCTTGATGGTGCTAGCCAGCCCCATTTCCCGGAACCGTTGAAGGACGCGCAGCGTGTGGGCGTACTCCGTATCGGCGCACTTCGAGATGGCACGAACGTAGCGCACGGGAGGACCGCCTCCATTTAGCGAAAGAAAGATCTTTGTAGCCTTCTTTTTGAAAAAGAGGCCCAATAATTCGTCCTTCTCCTCTCTAGCCATAGTATTTCCTTCCTTGCTGGGGGTGAGGGGGAAATTGCTTTCCCCTCGTAGCAAATCTTAGTCAGAGCCTAGATTTAAAAGTCCTTCGCCTGCGAGATTCGTTGTTTATAAATCTAGACTCGCTCCTTAAAGAACCAGAGCTTAATACGCCGTTCACATCCGATTTAGAGCCCAATTCAGCCAATTCTTCCGAATTTTAAATGCAACTGAATAATGAGAGGATACGAAATGAGTGACAGAGTGTCACGCCTCGTTGATGGCCTCCACGAAATCCTTGCCCTCGAGAGCACGGATAGCTGCACGGTTGGCCCGAATAAGGAACGAGCGGCTGAAGGGGTACTCCTCCACGACGTCGTACTCGGAGAGTGCAGGCCTTATCTCGTCCATACTCAGGTCCCCCTGCACGATCACAATGATCTCAACTACATCATCCGGGCCGAGGTCGTTGATACGAGATTCGAGAAATCCGTCCAGCTTCATGCGATACCACCCATGGGAAAGGTATTTATCGGTGCGAAGATTATAACTAGATTGGTTCGAAAAGGGGGTTAATAGGAAAACTATATAAAGAACAAACGACACTATGTTACTATCGTCTGGTGACGAACGGGGGTTACAAATTATGATGGATGGCCTTGATGGATGGGTTGACTCGTACCGCGCGGAGATGGACCGCGAGCGGGGGGGGTCAGATCCTATTACAAACGACATCCAGAAGTCCATTTACCGTGGCCCTCTCTCTCTCCTTCGCAACGTCTACGACGTCTACAAGGACAACGCCTACTCTGCCCTTTTCGGGGCCGAGCCCAAGGATTACCTAGAGGGTAACGTCACCGCTAACCTTTACGCCGGCACCAAGGACGGGGTCGGTATCAAGTACGTCGCAGAGAACGGTCACTTTGTCATGCCTAACAAGGACGGCAAGTACGTAGAGGCCAAGAACGCCAGGGCCTACGCCCTGGACGACAAGGGCCGCGTCCTCAAGGATGACGAACTCGACAAGGCCGATGACATAGTCATCGAAATGGAAACGCCGGATGGCGCCAAGATCCAGGTCAACTACTTTGACCTCGTCACGGTCACTCAGCCCGTGAGCGAGGACAGCGACAAGCAGAGCGTGTACCTCGGTATAGGCGAGTCTTACCTCCTTAACCCCTGGGGGGAGCCCGTCGCGAAGGGTATCAACTGCTACTCGGCCGACTTCGCCGAGATGGATATGGACCTCCGGCCCACCGACCGCAAGTCCTGGTCGGCCATGGACTCCGACTACCACGACGGCGTGCGCGTCAAGCGCCAGCCATACACCCCCGTGTACGACACAGAAAGCCAGTCGTTCAAGTGGATGGAGCCCGTGAAGAACCCGCAGGTGTCCGGTGGACACGACTTCGAGATGCGCAACGAGAGCGTCTTCAAGTACCTGGCGGTCTAAGGACCAGGAACCACAAACCTTATCTAGCGGAGGTACCACTGTAAAGAACAGAACGAACGGATAAGAAGGACCGGATAGACAAGGACGTGAACCCAGATGGGCTTCGAAGAGCTGAAGAAGCGTGCCAAGAACTGGATGAAGGACCTGCCGACAAGGCCGTCGGCGTCGGTCACTCCGAAGACCGAGGAAGGTATGATCCTCGACCGGTTGCGCAAGACCTTCGAGACGGGCGTCGTCAACGCCGAAATCGGCATGTTCCGGTGGACCGGAAAGGGTCCGGAGGACACCAAGGCAGAGGACGTCCCGATCTGGCAGCGCCAGCAGGTACGCGAGATCGTGGAGGAGATGGGTGGCGAGGCCACCGTCCACGCAGGTCTATCGGTGGACCTTACCTGGCCCACGCCCAACAAGAGAATGCAGTCGATCCGGGAGCTGAAACACACCCTTCTATATGCCCGGGATATCAAGGCCAACGTGGTCACCGTCCATCCCACCACCATGCAGGGCGGCAATGCCTTCTTCGACACCGTTCTCTTCACGCCCGAGACCCGCGCGCCATGGTACGGCGGCGGCGAGGCGGAAATGAGCCAGCGCAACGAGACCGCCGAGCGGGTGGGCTGGTACACTCCACAGTACTTCAAGCAGATGGAAGCCTGGCGTAAGGCGCACATGCGCCGGACCCTGGAACAGGCCTTCGGCAAGGGGGCCGCAGAGGTCGATGCAGCCATCTACTCTACGGGCATCGAGCTGTACATGAAGTTCCTGCAGGGTATGACCCAGCTCTTCGGGTTCTACAAAGAGGCCAAGGAGAACCATCTCCCCATGGCCATAGCCCAGGAGCACTTCAACAATTTCGTTCACATGTCGGCCAAGATCGCCGAGAACCCCAAGCTCTCCGAGGAGGAGAAGAAGGCCGAGATCACGGCGCTGGCCAAGGCCGGGTTCCGTTCCGCCCTGTCGGACCGGGGACCCTACCAGGACGCCTCGCCGGCACACGTGCGGCCGTACGCGGAACGTGCTTTTGCACCCTTCCTCGGTGGCGGCGCGGGCGGCGGTGGCGGAGGCGGTGGTCCCGGCGGCGATAACAACGTCGTCGACACCGTGGGCAAGCAGCTGGCCTCTATCAAGGAGCAGATCGCCAACGACCAGGGAGTCGACGTGAACCAGCTCCATCTCACCCCCGACCTCGTCGAGGACTACCTGCTGAAAGACGGCAAGACCGGGCTCAAGCACCTGCGCGAGCAGGCCAACAAGTGGAACCCCGGCCTTCGAGGGTTCGACGCGCGGTACAAGCCCATTACCGAGAAGACGTTCCTCACCACGCTCACCAAGTCCTTCGAGATCCTTCTGGACGACGAGGACATCAAGTCCGTGCTCAACGAGGGCGAGACCAAGATCGGCCTCGAGAACATGGAGATGACGAACCTCGCCACCGGTGTGCTGGGTTCGCCGTACTTCTCCCAGCCCATCCACTTCAAGAAGGCGCTCAAGCAGATCTGGGCGATCGCCAAGCGCAAGGGCATCAAGAACCCGGAGAAGGTCATCGGGATGACCTACGACATCCTCCACGCGTCCACCGGAAAGGACCCGGTCAAGTTCATGGAGGAGCTGCAGAAGCCGGAGGTCGACCCCGAGACCGGGGAAAAGCTCCCCGGCGTTCCGCTCTTCAACGTCCACGTTTCTGGTGGACCCGTGAACGCCTACGGTGGGACAGCTCACCAGCACGTGGCCATGGGTTCGCGGGGCGATGCCATCACCCAGAAGCACCCCGGCCTCATGGACGACATCAAGAAGAAGCTCAAGGAGGCCAAGAGCAAGGGCATCATCGAGGACGTGCCCGTCATCACGATCGAGCCCGGCGAGGGCGGTACCGAGGACACCGAGCAGACGCTCGCCAACTGGGTCACCGCGGGTGCCGAGCCTTTCTACGCCAAGTACGGGTCCGAGCTCGGTGTGGCCAAGGAGTGGGGCTACGACCAGGCCTCGGGCGAGTACTACAAGGAGAAGGCGGAACAGCAGAGCCTGAGCGAGTACCCCAACGAGGGTCTCTACTCGGCCATGGACCGCTCGTTCCTCTACCAGGGCGCACGGGCCACGTTCATGGAGTCGCTGTACAGCACAGCAGGTGCCCAGAAGGCCGTCGCGCCTGGTATGTGGGCAGGCGGCATGAGCCACCGGGACGTCGCCCAGCTCCCCAAACCCTGGGCAGAGCGGTTCTACTTCACCGGTCAGGGAGAGTAAACGGCGGCCGCGCCCAACATTTTATAAAGGAAGAGTAGGTATCTTCCAATGGGTTAGAGCTGTGGTTCCTGATATTGCTCTCGATAAAAGAATCCTGTCCATCGAGGATAAGATGCACGCATTCTCCAAGGCCATCCAGGCCATCGAGGCGTTCTCCAACCAACAGCGACAGGTACTGCTCAAAGCGCTGAGCGAGGGGGACAAGACGTCCGCTCTCGTGGAGCGTTTCAACAACCTCGAGGGCCGGTTCGTCAAGATCGAACAGGAAGGGCTCAAGTCCACCGAGGACTATCTGGCCGTCGAAGAGCGGATGGGCCGCACGTCGCAGGAGAACGAGGGCGCCATCAAGGCCATCTCTGACGAGCTGCGTTCGCTCCGCGAGTCGCTGGAGATCGAGATCTACAAGTCATCGGCCAAGGTCGAGAAGAAGGTCGTCACCCGGCTCGAGCCCATCGAGAAGGGTCAGGAGTCCATCGCAGCGGTGCGCGACCGCATCACGCTATTGGAGAAGCTGGTGAACAACCAGCTGCAGCCCATCTCGGGCCGCATCGACACGGTCCAGGAGGGGCTGGGTGAGCGTATCGTCAACGTCCAGGAAGGCCTGGAGGAGCGGATCGCCCGCGTCGAGGAGATCACCGGGTCCATCAAGGACTTCGTGCCCGAGGCAATCACCCACTCCCAGAGCTCCATCGAGGAACGGATCGACGCCCGCATCGGCGCGCGTATGGAGGCTCTGGAGAAACGGGCAGCCACGTTCAGCGACCTCACCAAGCGCGTCGACACGCTGGAGGACAGCCTGAACAAGCAGGTCAGCCCGCTCCGCGATGACGTGGCCATGATCAAGGAGAAGGTCACGCTCGATGTCGACAAGACCATGTCCCGCCTGGAATCGCGTGTGGACGGCAAGCTCGACCCGCTTTCGACCTGGGTCAGCGGCCTGAACAAGAAGGTCGAGGGCGTGGAGAAGAAGCTCCAGTCGACGCCCGACCTCGAGGCCCGCCTCACCCGGCTGGAAGGTCTGGTGGAGAGCCAGATCTCACCGCTGGGCGACAAGCTCTCCGCGCTCGAGACTTCGCTCGGCGTGGACGTGGACGACTCCGTCAACCGCCTCGAAGAACGCGTGGACGCCCGGATGAGCGCTGCCGAGAACCGCCTTGGCGAGCGCATGGGCACCATGAACACCATCATGGACGACCGCTTCTCCGGCGTCGATTCCAAGCTCACCGAGCTGGACGAGAGGTCACGGACCAGCGAGGTGCTGGTCGGACGCGTGTCCCGTATCGAGGACCAGCTGGGCGACTCCACCAAGGTGCTGACCGACCGGCTCAACTCGGTCGAGGTGCTCACCAAGTCGAACCAGGTAGAGGCCCTCAACCGGATCGAGGACGTCAAGAACGACGGTATCGACCCCATCTCCAAGGACCTCATGCGGGTCAAGGAGTTCATGTCCAAGGCCGCCACCAGCCTGGAGACCGCCGCCATCCGCGAGGACCTCAACGAGCACGGCACACAGATCAAGGACCTCATCGCCATATCTTCCAAGCTCCTGGACCAGTTCAAGGGGCTCAACGCATTACCGCCCAGGGTCACCAAGCTCGAGCTCAAGGTCGAGAACCTCGACCCCCTGCGCGCCGACTTCCAGAACGTGGTCACCATGACCCGGAAGGTCGGCCGGCTCGTGACCGGCGTGGAGAGCCGCATCTCGAAGAACGAGCGCGAGCTCAAGCGTATCGACCGTGCCGAGGAGGCGATGACCACCCTCACCAAGGCGCTGGGCGACGTCACCAAGCTGGCCAACCGCAACGACCTGGAGCTGGGCTCACTGCGCTCCCGCGAGATCGGCAAGACCATCGACGAGCACGACAAGCGCATCGACGACCTGTTCCGCCTCCAGCAGAAGGTGCTGTACACCGGCGAGGAGCTGGCCAAGAAGATCGGCGCGTTCCAGAAGACGCTCGGTAGCGGGACCGACCTCATGGACGACGTGGTCCACAAGGTCGAGCGGCGCCTCGAAGTGTTCGAGAAGGAGATGCGTGTGGTCAAGACCGAGAACGAGAGCATCCGGCTCTCCATGGGCGACGCCATCTCGGCAGCAGCGGACCTCGAGGACGTCAAGAAGGACGTCATCCGACTGCGTGTTCGCCAGAAGAAGCTCGGAGAGACCCTGAAGTCCATGAAGGACAAGGTCTCGATGGTCATCGCGTAGTGCGGACGTCCGTATAAGGACCTACCGGTCAGCGTGAGCGCTCTGAACGGGGCACGTAGCCCGGCATGTAACCTTTTTATCATCTGTCGGGCACACGTCCGCCATGGGCCTCACCTACGCCGTCCGCGCTGTCGTGGGCGTGGTCATCCTCCTTATCGGGATGTTCATCTTCTGGTTCCCTGTCGCAGGTGCGCGGGGGTACGTGATAGGTGGTCCGCTCATGCTCGTGGGCGCCATTTTAGGGCGGCCTCCTGCAGAGAACGCCCGGCTGCGACGGGGGCTGGCCGTCATCGGTGTGCTCCTGCTGGTCCCGGGCATCCTCGGGGCCCTGTACTACGACGCGGCAAATGCTGCGGCCGAGGAGCAGGACCTGGGCAGCCCTCTGAGCGTGAGGACCAGTAACCTTCGTGAGTTCGCCCGCACCTTCGCCGCCCTGGGGCTCATCCTCGTGGTGCTCAACCACAGCGCACTAGGAGAGCTTACCGGGAAGGGACCGACAGCCGAGAAGGTCGAGGCACCGGTCGAGAAGGCACCCGAGGCCAGACCCTCCGTGCACGCACCGAAGGCGGAGGTGAAGGAGACACCGGTGAAGGCGCCCGCCCCCGAGAAGAAGGGGCTTTACGTGGACCCGCTCGTGGCCGGGGGCTTCATCCTGGTCGTCCTTGTCGCGGTCTACGTCATGAACACCATGGCGACCACCAGGGAAGGGCCGTACGCCCGGATCGACACCTGGGGCCCCACGGAGTACACCCTGAACGGCCCGGGGACGCTCTCGGCCACGGTGACCAACTACGGCACGGAAGCGGGCACGTTCGTGCTCACAGGTTTCTTCCTCCGCAACAAGGGGCTCGTGGTCGTAACCAAGAACTCGGGGTGGACCCTTGAGGAGAAGGACCTCACCTTCACCCTGGACCCGGGCGCCTCGAAGACCGTGCAGGCCTACAGGCTCACACCGAGCACGGCCCCCACGGGAGAGTTCGGGTTCGTCGTGCGGGTGTTCCATCTGGACGGTGAGGGGAACAAGGTGCAGCCCGAGGACCACAGCCGGTACCAGGACCTGACGGTCTCCGGGTGACCTTATACTTCGGGCCGTTCCTCTTTCGGCTTGAGCTGCTCTGAGAAGCCGAGAGTGTCCACGATCTCCTTCTCGTCCACGATGCGGCCGTTCTTGACGCGGCAGGTGAACATGGATGAGACCTCGATCCTATTACCTGTGGCCGGCTGTCCCTGGAAATCGCCCTCATGGGTGCCGGTGAGCGTGGACCTGACCACCACAGTGTCGCCCTCGGCCACCATCTGGTGGATGTTCACCTTCAGGTCGGGGATGCCCAGGGTCATGCTCTGCGCGAACCCCAGCATCTTCTCACGGGAGATGGTGTTGGGAGGGTTGGTGAGAAGCGTGAACTGATAGTCGGGTGCCAGCATCTCCCTCATGGCCTTGAAGTCCCTGTTGTTCCAGGCCTGGAAGTAGCGCTTCACCATCGACTTGTTCTGTTCCTTGGTCTCCTGCATGATGATCACCTTTACTAGCTCATGTCCCAGTGCATCCATACTTTAAATGCAGAAAGAGACCTACTCGTCCTGTGCGAGGAACGCCAGCACCACGTTCTCGACCATCGCCGGCGCCTCCTCGTTGAGCATATGGACCGCGTCGGGGACGAGCCTGGTCTGTATGCCCGGGACCAGCTTCTCGGCCCGCTCGATGACCCGGGTCGGGGCTAACCGGTTGACCGACTCTTTCTCGCCGACCATGAGCAGGGTGGGCACCGCAATGGCCGCCAGCTCCTCGTCGGGCATGATCTCCGGAAGACCCCACTTCATACTGAACCGGTCGTACCTCAGACCAAGGACCATCTGTGACATCATCTCGCCGTCGAAGTAGCTGTCCGTGGAGCTCATTGCCAGGAGGAACTTCCTGATGAAATAATCGGACCCGATCACGTTGGATAGAATCGCCTTGAGCGTGAACCCCCTGCTGAAGGGGGAGAAGGTGGCCGCCGGGGCCAGCAGCACGATCTTTTTCAGTCGGTCCGGCCGCTCCAGCGCGTAGCAGGCGGTAAGATAGCTGCCCATCGAGAGGCCCATCATGTTGGCCTTGTCGATCCCGAGCCCGTCGAGGACCTCTGTGAGCCACTCTGCGAACCCGGCCCTGTCGGTGAAGAACTCCTTCGTCGTGGTCTTCCCAACGTCGCCCAGCATGTCGATGCAGTAGACCCTGTAATCGCAGGACAGACCCACGATATTGGACACCCACATGGTGGCCGAGCCCCCCTTGCCGTGCATGAGCACCAGAGGCTCGCCGTCCTCGGGTCCGGAGATCAATACGTGCGTGTCCGCGTACCTGGTCTCGATGAACCGTGACTCGTAGGGCACGGGCCATGTATCCAGCGTGCGGTCGTAGGCGGCCAGGTAGTCGGACTTCCCCTCGTCGGACTTGAAAACCGATAGATCGTCCACCATTTACCTTCCCAGTGCAGTTGTAGGAGGTTCAGTTATTTGAATATTGTTGGAAGGGGGGACGTCCGCGTAGAAGTCATGATCGATCGCGTCAGAGCGTGAAAGACGGTCCTGGTAACGCGGATATCGGCCGGATCGGATAATCTTTTCTCCGCATTATCGACTTAACAATGTTAACTGAGAACAGGAACGGTCTTGGCTACCCTTATCATAAGGTTCATATAACTGTGCGGTATCTCATCTGAAAACGGTGGCAACATGATCAAGATTATCGGATTTGGTGGCAGTATACTCCCTGGCTCGAACGATAAGACCCTTGCCGAGGCAGAGAAGTTCCTCAACAAGATCGGCCGGGAGAACCTGGTCAACATGTCGATCAATTACATCGGCACGACCGGGACGCTCCGCGTTTTCATCACGTACGAAGAGGAGTAGCTACGAAGCGGGCGGTCCCGCTCGAACAGGGGAAGAAGGATCCAGGCAAGCTCCAGATAAGACACTGGAACCCTGTCCGACCGCCTGCCCCCAATCCTTATAAACCCCCCCGGCTTTCTCTGGTCCATGCGGGGCGTCATCAGCTCGGGGCATCCGGTCACCTCCGAAGCGGGAGCGAGCCTGCTGCGCAAGGGAGGGACCGCCGTCGACGCGGCACTTGCAGCTAGCGCTGTGAGCTGTGTCACCGAGCCAGGCCTCACCAGTCTTGGCGGGGGAGGTCTTGCCGTCGTGCACGAGGGGGAGAGCGGCCGCAACCGTGTCTTCGACTTCTTCCCCGACATGCCCGGCCTTGGTCTTGACGAGCTGGAATTCTCCGGGTTCGAGGAGGTCGTGGTCGACTACGAGGGTGCGCTGGAGACGTATCTGGTCGGTATGGGATCAGCTGCGCTCCCGGGCGTGCTCCCGGGCATCCTGCACATCCACGAGGAGCTGGGCACGCTCCCGTTGAACGACGTCCTTGCGCCCGCGATACGCGTCGCGCGCGAGGGCGTTGTGATCACACCGTTCCAGGCCAGATGCCTCTACCTGTTCCGTGACCTCCTGGGCCTTGGCGCAGAGGCCCGCAAGATCTTCTTCCGTAACGGAGAGACCGTGAAGCTGGGCGAGCTGCTCACCAACCCCCTGCTGGCACGTCTGCTTTCGAAGTTCGGTCCCGGAGACTGGAGAGAGACGCTTGCCACCGAGTTCTACGCACCCATCCTCAAGCACATGGAGGAGGCACCCGGCCTCATCACAGCGGCCGACCTCGACCACTACCGGACCATCGAGCGCAGTCCCCTTGAGATATCGTGCATGGGCTTCGACCTCATCACCACGCCCCCCCCGTCCATCGGCGGGCTTCGGATCGCCTTCCTGCTCAAGCTCATGGAGCGCAACGGTCTTTCGGGAATGGACCCGGCAACACCGGAGTACATCGAGCTGCTCGCACAGAGCCAGGCCGCCACCGACGCCATGCGCAGCGAGGTGATGGACGGCCACGTCCACGACAAGCACCTTGCCGAAGAAGTGCTCTCGGAAGTGTGCCTTGACCGCTTTACCGGTACTTCCAAGATCGTCGAACCGCCCCGGTCGGCAGGCAACACAACCCAGATCTCGGTGACCGACGCCAAGGGCAACGCCGTGTCGCTGACGACCACCAGCGGCGAGAGCACGGGCTACACCATCCCCGGCACCGGCGTGCTCTACAACAACATGCTGGGCGAGAGCGACCTGAACCCCGACGGCTGCCAGGCGAACCCGGTCGGTAAAAGGCTGCCCTCTTCCATGTCGCCGTCGATGATGCTCTCTGACGGTGAGGTCATCGGCGTGCTGGGGACCGGTGGGTCGAGCAGGATCATCACCGCCATCGTGCAGGTGTCGCTCAACCACGGTCTGTTCGGCCTGGACGCACCGACGTCCGTGGAGTCGCCCCGGGCGCACTACGAGGGCGGTATCCTCAATATGGAGGCCGGCTTCCCCGCGGCCACTGTCGGGAAGTTGAAGGGGAAGTTCGAGGTCAACGAGTGGGACCGTATCGACCGCTGGTTCGGCGGCGTCCACATGACCACGGGACGCACCGGCGCCGGCGACTCGCGCAGGGGCGGCCACTTCATGGCCGTGGAGCAGTGACGGCGGGGCTGAGGGCAGGACGCGCCGCCGGCCAGGGCCCGAGCCCGTTAGATGACGCTTTCGGACAGTCTTAAAAAACACGATCATCCATTCAAGGAAGGAGACTCATGAAAGCCGCCGTCTACAGAAGGTACGGACCGCCCGAGGTCGTGAAGATCGAAGAGGTCCCCAAACCCGTTCCCAAGGACGATGAGGTGCTCATCAGGATAGTCGCGACAACGGTGCACGTGGGGGATACGAGGATGCGAAGGTTCGACGTCCCCCGCTGGCAATGGCTCTTTGCGCGACTGTACCTGGGCGTCCTGGGACCAAGGAGACCCGTACTGGGGATGGAGCTCGCCGGGGATATCGAAGCAGTGGGCAAGGACGTAACACGTTTTGCGAAAGGTGACAGCGTTCTTGCGATGCTATACCCGGGCAAAGAAGCTTTTGGCGGTCATGCCGAGTACAAATGTATGCCCGAGGACGGACTGCTGGTCCGGAAACCTGCCAACATGACCTATGAGGAAGCAGCCGCCGGCGTCGCTACCGGTGGGATCACGGCATTGAACGTTCTCAAGAAGGCGGACATCAAGAGCGGACAGGAGGTCCTGATCTATGGCGCTTCCGGCAGCGTTGGTGTCTTTGCGGTACAGCTCGCCAAGCACTATGGGGCAGAGGTCACCGGTGTGTGCAGCACGTCCAATCTGGAGATGGTGAGCTCTCTTGGGGCCGACAAGGTCATCGACTACACCAAGGACGATTTCACCAAGAGCGGTGAGACCTACGATGTGGTCTTTGACGCGGTCGACAAGTTCTCGTCCTCGCAAGCCAAGAAAGCTGTCAGACCGGCCGGCATCTATCTCAACGTCAACTGGGATTCCGGCGACGACATAAAGACCGAGGACCTTGACTTCCTCAAGGAGCTTGTCGAGGCGGGTAAGATACGGACCGTCATAGACAGGACCTATACGCTGGACCAGATCGTAGAGGGCCACAGGTATGTCGAGAACGGGCACAAGAAGGGACACGTCGTCGTGACCGTGGCCCATTAGGACCGAGGTCCGCAAGAGAGTGAAGAGAACATGACATCAAGGATACCGGCCTTCGACTATCTTCGCGCGTTCGTAATAGTCCTTGTCGTCCTCCATCACTCCACGCTTGCGTACACCACGTTCATGGAGTTCAATTCCGTGGACCCTGTGGCGAACACCAACCCGGTCGATGACGATCGACAGTGGCTCGGCTTCGACCTGATAGTATTGTTCAACGATACCTGGTTCATGTCATTGCTGTTCTTCGTCTCGGGGCTGTTCGTGTGGGGATCGCTCGAGCGCAAGGGGCCCCGGTCGTTCCTGCGTGACAGGCTCGTCCGGCTCGGGATACCGTACGTCATCGGCGTCCCATTGCTCATCCCCCTTGCCATATTCCCCGCGCAGCTGATAGCCCGCGGCCCGGGCGCCGGTCTTTATGAGTTCTGGTCCGGCATGGCCAGGACCGGTTTCAGGACGGACGGTCACCTCTGGTTCCTGTGGGTGCTGCTGTCGTTCAATGTCCTTGCCGCCGTACTGTACCGGCTCGCGCCCCACGCCGCCGATATCATCAGATCACGGGCTGCCTTTATCATGGCCCGTCCCACGACGTTCTTCTGGACCCTGACCCTGGCCTCGACCATCGCGTGGCTCCCTCTGGCATCCGTCTTCGGCGCGTTCCATTGGACGGTCATCGGTCCCTTCCACTTCCAGACCAGTCGTATCATTCTCTACGTGGTGTACTTCCTTGCAGGTACCATGGTGGGTGCCTACGGACTTGAGGACACCTGGCTCACGTCCAAGAGCGCGCCCGCAAAATACTGGTGGCTCTGGCTGCTCGCGGGCATTATCGCCTGGGTGAACATCCAACCGTTCTATCTCCTGTTCACCGTTTCCTGCGCGGCCGTCGTGTTCGGCGTCATCGGGGCCTTCCTCCGGTTCGCGCAACAGCGGACCAGTATCATGGACAGTCTCAGCGACAACGCCTACGGTATCTACATCTTCCACTACGTGTTCTCGTCCTGGCTCCAGTACGGTATGCTCGCAGCCGACCTTCACGCGGTCCATAAGGCCGCTGTGGTGTTCGCAGGAACGTTGATGCTCAGTTGGGGATCGAGCGCCGCCATCCGTCGCGTCCCCGCGGTGGCACGGATCATCTAGATATGGTCCTTGGAGTGTCGTAGAGGGACACGAACGAGGCCCCCTGCAAAGCGGTCCGCGGCAGAGCTCATGAGGCGTCAATCGCCAAGCTATATCAATGGCGAGATACAGACAATCCATACAGCTCACGGAAGACCAGGTATAAGGGGGAAGCAGATCGAATGGACAATACCTTGCTTTTGGCAAAATGTGTAGGGATAATCGAGGTCAAGATCAAACCTGCGAGCGTTAAGGGCTTTGACATCGGCAGGGGCGAGAAGCCCGAAGAACGAAAGAAAGAAGAAGGCGCCAACAGGGTCATAGTACTAACGGATTATTGTACGAACGACAGGTCCAAAGAGATCGAGGACAAGCTACGCAGACGTTATTGTCGCCATTCAAAATTCCGGGGAGAGACCAGCGAGAGCGTGGGTCACAGACCGTTCTCGAACCGGCAGAAGGTCTACCTCCTTCTCTTCACCTGATCTCCGGGGTCAAGTACCTTATAGTTCAGGAAGTGGGGTGCGCCGGCCGGGAGCCGGAACCTTTATACGTTCGTGAGGTCCGGCCATCCATTGTCCTAACGGACCTGTTGTGGGGATATTGCCGGCTTTTGCTGGAATGAACACCAATGTCCCCACAACTGCTTTCCTAGTCCAAGAGGACCGATCCGACCGTCTTGTCACCAGTCCCGGTGTTATGATGCTCCATCACAAAAGCACTTTGTGTAACATCCTTCAGCAGAACGGCATTCTGCGCTCAAGGCTCTGTATCTGTGGCATCCATGATCATAGCATTTCCTTTGACTAGAGTCCCATTCACAGTATCTTTCTGTAGCCAAACATTGAGTTACATCGTAAGAAGCGCAAGCATCATTCAATGGTGGCTGCACGCTCGCATCATCAAGGGTGCTAACAAGTGTCATCTGTCTGTTCATTACTATCCCGTTCGCCACGAGCGCGAGAACGCTCATCACCAGCGCGAAACGTATCAACGTGCGATCATCCATGGTCAGGTGATCCGGGCACTATCCTTTATGTATATGACCGGGGGTGCGCAGGCCGGGATATACCGGGTACACGCTCGACCAGGGATCAGATGGGCACGGCACGGCCTGACATCCCTTTATAACGATGCGTATCGCACGTACCGGCCATGAACGATAAGACGCTTCTCCGGGTGGTGCTCGTGCTCTGCCTGCTGATGCTTGCCATCAACGGCCTGACGCTCAAGGAGCTGAAGACCACGGTCGCTGCCGAGGACCCCGTGCTCCCGCCCGCGAACACCCTTTTTGACTCGGGGTGCAACAAGATCTGCAATAGACTACAGAGGAGCTACACGTTCGCCGAGCCCACGTTCGATGAAATTATGAACGTGAACGGTTGTTACAGGACGTGCTACTCGAAGTCGATCGAGTGGCAAGGCAAATGCTTAGGAAGTGTCACGTCGCCAAAAGATAAGAGTGCATGTCGTTACTTCAGTGAGATCCTCCAGCGTACAGCATGAGAGCCGGTCCCCTCGACGTCCTGGCCAGCACGAGGGGCGTATCAGGTAAATAGGCAGATGCGCTCAGGACCACGCGCCGACGCTCGTCAATAGGCTTTTATCCCTTCCCCCCGTCGTGACGCATCATGAACGACCGCACGCTCCTCCATATTGTCCTTGTCATCGCCGCGCTCTCGCTGGTGTCCAACGGCCTGGTGCTCAACGAGACCCGCTCTGCGGACAGCACCACGGCGCCAGATGCACCACCCGCTAACACCGCACCGGACAACTCTGCGGTGCTCGCTCCGGTAAAGGGGTCCCTGCCCTCGGCCGTGTACGTTCACATACAGGGGATCAAGGGTACTGCCAAGTACTTCTTCGATCACCCGTACAGGACGACCAGGACGTCCACCACGTCCGGGAACTGGATCGCGGCGGCCGCCGTCGACCTGTCACTGGCCCCGCCCGAGCTTTCCTCGCCCGATGCGGGCCCGTCCGTGTCGGTCGACCTTACAGGCCTCATGTTCGAGGGAACGATAGGACTGCATACCCAGGGATCGACCATGCTGACCACCGGAGTGTCGGGGACGACCCATACGACGACGTCGGGGTCGAGCTCGAACGGGGGATGGGACGGGACCTACAAGTTCAACGAGGTGCCCGAGGAGAGCACGGGGACCGGTACCATCAAAGGCACCATCACCAGGGTGGCCCCCGCACCCACCAAGAAACCAGAGCCGACCCCGCCCCCCTGCCCCATGGCGTTCGGGCCGCTCACCATCACCAAGCTGAGCGACTCGACGACGCTTCCCCTCTACGAACTGGCGGGGGCCGGGAAGACGATCGAAAGGATGTACATCAACGTAGTGTCTGCAAAGGACCCGGAACAGCTGCTCATGAGCTACGTGCTCGGTGACGTGGTGATCTCATCGGTCTCTACTACTAACAGGCCGTTACTGCTCCATCCCATGGACACCCTGGTCCTCGATTTCGATAGGCTCGAGCTGTTCACCTGCCCCGACATCGACGTTCGTGGGAGCCTGACCGGGAGCCCCATGGTCAAGATGGACCCCTCTATGGATGAGGAGTCCTCTATTGATATCGATGAGGCTCCTGCGAACGTGAAGGGTCTGTGCAGGACCGGCGAACCGACCAGGCTGTTCTGGGAACGGCCCCGCGACTGTCTCAGTTGAGCCATCCGGCCCGAAGTCCCTACTTCCACCCGCGCAGCGTGTCGGCTATCCTTCGTAACTGTTTCTCGGGTGTCCCGAAGCACAATTTCCTCTCGCCGTTGTGATAGTCCTCGACCATGGCCGTGAACAGGCTCTTCACCCTGTAACTGTGCTTGTTGATGTTCTCGACGATCGTCCGTCGTGCATCGTCCCTGCCCGCCCGCACGTGTCCTGACATTGAAGGATCCGGTTCGGGAAGGCTGTGCTTGAACGTGTACGACATGAACTGCCCGTAATCGATATCGTTCAGGTGCTCCCCGTCCCAGCGGACGTTGGCAGGCTGCCTGTCGGAAAAGTGCATCAGCTCGGCAAAGGCCTCCCATTTCCCGAACTCGTACGCGTACCCCGGATCGGAAACGTCCACGGCACGTCCGTAGCTGGGATCGCCCTGGATCTCTTCGGTCACGAGCATGTCGTCGGTGATCACGTACTTCGTGTTCGTATCGGTAAGGAGGTTGGACAGCTCGAGCCCGATCGCTTCCTTGTGGAGCCCTTCCCATGACTGCTTGACGTAGAGGTCACGGTGCCTGCCGAACACGTCCACACCTATCCGTGATACCCGCCTGTAGAAGTTGCGGTCGATATCGTCGTCGAAACCGATGTGGTCCTCTTTGATATGGTAGAGGCTGGACGCCACCGACGTTATGGCAGGCCGGCTCTTCAGCACGGTGTCGTACGTGGGAAGGTCGTCGTACCGGAGCACGGCGTCAAGTGCATACTCTGTCGGGGACTCGCGGTAGTTGCTGGTGTTATGGTCCGCGATATCGGTGAGCATGTCAGCAGCACTGTCGATAAGGTCGGCGTACGACAGGTCGCCAGCGTTCACCGTCATGAGGATGCGTGCGGCACGATGGCCGGTATATAAGGATTGCTGAGGGTTCGGAAGTGCAGACGTATCAATCCTACACATCCTTTTTGTACAAGGGAGTTCCCACTACACTATCCTTTCTTCATTATTAGTTGCGAACTTGCCACAATTCCCAATAGTAATAATACACTAATCGTTCCCGCTGCGGGCCTTAGGTCGGATGAGTGAGTGGATTCTTCCGAATCAGTATGGATACCCTCATCGGGATCTGGTGTGATCCATATTGGTACCGAGGATGTTCTACAGACATCATCGACGCACTTCATTCCGGGAGAACAGCCGCAATCCTGACAACATGCTTCAGAGCTCTCACTGTCACCACACATACCATCACCGCAAACGGATTCTCGTTCTATAGGGTGACTCGTGACGTCGTTAATAGATAAGGCATCGGTGACATTCTGATCGAGAGTCTCATTTGGGGTCAGGATTGGTCTTTGCGTGATGTTTATCGCCGGAGTCACGACTGTTGGGCTATGACGTCGCGGTCGCTCCCACAATCGTATTGTAGTGTTATCGAATGTAAGAATTCGTTCGCCTAGGGGAATGATTCCTTTTACTGGCGCCTCGTGACCCCGCAGTCTGAAGCGTCCGAAAAGCGTGTCGGTTTCACGGACGATGATAACACCATCAACCCCACCAGAGTACACGTAAAGATCGTCAGCTACAAGTGCCTGTAGAGCGCCTGTATGCCCCGACATCACCCGCTCCCCAGATTCGCTTGTAAGGTTCCATGCTACAAGACGTCCCTTTTGTGTACCACCATATGCACGATTGTCGTGGACGAGTACTGACGTGAGTCCCTCATTGAATTCCGGCGAGGACAGTATCATAGAATGATTTGTGTTGTTGTAGACATCAACGCGTCTTTCGTTGAAGGGCACCACCGCGACCATATTACCATAACTTGAGCAGAAGTAGGATTCGAATTCGAGTGGAATATTCTTGATAATCCTATATGGCGCCACGCTCTCTACGTAAGTTATTCTCTTTGGCCTATGCAGTAAGAACCGTAATCCATCTGATGACACTGATGTAGTATTATCAATTCGCAATTCATGCTCCTGAGTCAATACTGTGTCGTTCATACGAATAATCCGCTGGATATGTCCCCATTCATCATTGAGTATAATGAGGTCTGGGCGAGTGAAGGCCATACTGTTTGTTCCATATACCTCTCCAATGACCCGATACAAGAGATCATCGTTGAACAGTTCGACACGGATAATTATCCGAGTCTTGTTTCCATAGGTAAGAGATTGATCACGCTCGCGGGCAAGTAAGAATGCGACGTAACCATCTGTGATGCCATGTAAGAGCTCATAATGATTGAACTCCAGTACATCCCGGAGCCACGGACTGGCTTCCTCTGGTGAGAAAGAACCAGTCCTCATACATGTATTGGAGATGCATAAGAAGCCACCTTTACATTCCTCATTCCTACAACACTCGACATCATGACGCCACTCACCATCACAACAGCGCCCACCCTCTTGATTCATGCATTGGTGATCACAAGCTATCGTATCGACATCACAGACTAATGGTATGCATCTTCCGTTCATGCATTCCTTGTCATGGGCACAGTCATTATCAGTGTAACAATCGGTCTCGGTATTAACTCGAATGAACTTCTGGATACGATAATTCTTCCTGTCCGCTATGTATACATTGTTATTCTTATCAATCGCTATTCCAGAAGGATAATTGAACTCACCTTCTTCACTCCCAAGAATACCCCATTTCATGAGAAAAGTACCGTTCTGATCCAACACCTGAATCCGACTATTTCCTTTATCAACCAAGAAGAGATTCCCATTATTATCTAATGCAATATCAAGGATAGTCTCGAATTCGCCGTCTTCAGAGCCAGGCTGGCCCATTGCTCTTATGAAGTTACCTTTCTTATCGAATACTAAAATACGGTCATTACGATCAACAACAAACGCAGTACCGTTCCCATTAACCGCAATCCCGTGCGGATAAGTCAACCGACTCACCCCTCTTCCACGGTTCCATGTCTGCAATAATGTACCATCCGGGGAAAAGACCCTAATCCTATGACTAATGAATTCGACTACATATATTCTATCATTTTGTCCGACAGCAACGTACATAGGTCTCATTTCGACATGATCCCATACCTTTTCCAAGGCACCCTCGGGATTAAAGACCTTAACATGTTCGTTCATCTGGTCTACGACATAGACATTGCCATCCTTATCGACAGCCACACTATGAGGATTCCATAAGTCACTTTGAGATCGTCCCCGAGAACCCCATTTAGTAATGAACCTTCCCTCATTATCGAACACTTGAATCCGGTCATTGTCTGCATCTGCGATGTAGACTCTCCCTTCATTATCAACTGCGACATCTATGGGTAAATCGAATTCGCCATCGTCCCTGCCTTCCCGCCCCCATTCAAGAGAGAATAATATGTTGATAGATGTGTCCAATGATATAGTCTTTTGGTTTTCTCCGTTAGTGGAGATTGACTCCGATGTCTCAAGACCTCCGACAATCACAGGAGCATAAAAAAGGATTATTACGAGAAGACTGACTTCTAAAAGGAAGTTACTTCTGTTCATTTTGCACATCCTGCTTTCCTTCCTTGGGTAAGGAAATAACAGACCAGACCTTGTTTTAATAAATTTCGAATTTAACCAATCACATCATTATTGAATATGAAGAGTATAGATATATTTACATTTAAGAATATTATGAAATTAAATAGCATTAGCTCACACATAGCTGAATAGAAATTATCCATAACCCACCACCCAATCCAAGCAGGAAATCACAAACTCCACCTGACGCCCCGAACGCGCTCAGGGGCGCAACGAACGAAGACCGTAACTTCTTATTGATTACATCCCCACATCACACCATGGACGACGGGTTCACCATCAGGCCTGCGGTACGGACCGACGCCGCGACCATCCTCGGGTTCATCCGGGAGCTGGCCGAGTACGAGAAGCTCCTTCACGAGGTCGTTGCCGACGTAGAGGCCATCGAAGCTTCCATCTTCGACCGCAAGGAGGCCGAGGTCGTCATCGCCGAGCTCGACGGAAAGCCCGTGGGGCACGCCCTGTTCTTCCATAACTACTCCACGTTCCTCGGTCGTCACGGCCTCTACATCGAGGACCTGTACGTCCGGCCTGCCCACCGCGGGAAGGGTTTCGGGAAGAAACTGCTCGCACACCTTGCAGCCCTTGCCGTGGATAGGGGGTGCGGGCGGCTGGAGTGGTGGGTGCTGGACTGGAACAAGCCTGCCATCGACTTCTACGAGGCGATCGGGGCCAAGGCCATGGACGAGTGGACCGTGTACCGGCTGACCGGCGACGAGCTGGGGCGACTTGCCGGGAAGCGATGAAACGGCTCTACTCAGTAATCGCTCGGATACACGCTCTTGACAGAGCTATCGAACAGTAGTCTCATCCTTCACCCGCTCGATATCCTCGAGCACTCTCCGGATCGGTTGCTTCCTGGACTCCAAGTCGTCCTGTATGGTATGGAACACGGTCAGGTCCGATATGAGACCCATATCCATGCCGAACTTCAGCACGGCCATCCGGATCGCCTCGCTCTTCGTCTCCGCGATACCGCTCTCCAGGATACGCTCGAGTATCTGCTCCTGCACACCATGGAACCGGATCGTAACGGATGTCATAAAAATGCCTCAATATTCATAGTATATCCGTAGTTATATACATTCGCCTTATGATCACCTAGTGATAGAAGTGTCCGTACCGAACTATATGCTTCAGTGACGACCGGCGGTAGTCCTACGGTCCTCCTCCATACGTCGGGGATAGCTATATATAGAAAAATAACCTAAATAATGGTTATAATGAGACTTGAACGCCTCCTCGAGCTACCCGAGGCCCGAAAGGTCCTCGGTGCCCGGGAGATCGCCATCGTCCGCAGGCAGCTTCTTGGCCTCCCGCTCACCCAGTCGGAGCGAAACCGTCTCTCACGGGACATCCGGGCGAAGTTCAGGTTCATCGCGGCGTGCAGGGAACTTGCGCCTGACGAGCTAGAGCTCAAGTCCGGGCAGACGATCAAGCGCATCATCGATAAGAGCGTGTGCGCCATTCAGGAGGACGAGGTGTTCCCAGATGTACTGGCCATCGTGCTGTTTGGCTCTTATGCCGACGGCACCGCTATCTGGCGCTCGGACGTCGACATCGGCATCCTGTTCCGGGAGGAGCCCTCATCCGAAAGTGGTACGAAAGCGCTGCTGCGCTTATATGGCGAGCTCCCTAAAAAAGTGGAGGTGACGATCATCAACCACCTGCCCATCAGGATCAGGGCGACGCTCGCCCGCAACCACAAGGTGCTCTGGGCGCGGTCGTCCTTCGACGACGCGCTCTTCATCAAGTCCGTCCTTGAGGAGTACGGCGAGCACCAACGTCATCTGGAGGAGCTTGCATGAGCGCAAGGACCGAGGAGGAAGCGGCTGTTCTCACGTGCGGTGCGCACGTGGCTCGACCGGTGATACCACCGGTATCCGTAGAAAATCCGTGATCCTCTTCCGCGGTCAGGTGTACCACTTGTCGAACACCCAGCCGGCGAACGCGCCGATCATGGCGCATCCGACGGGGAGCGTGAACGGTGCGAGGTAGAACACGATCGCTTCGGCCCCGTGCCCGAAGCAGAGGATGCCCGTGCCGCATCCGATGATGGCGAATGGTATGAAGACCAGAGAATCCATCAGCAGGACGAGGATCAAGAGGCTGTCCCTGGGCATGACCGCAAGAAGGAGACCGAGCACGAGACCTGCCGTCAGGCTCTTCTTCCAGAACGCCTGACCGACAACGCCCCGGTCCCCGTCGTACCACTTCTTGCCGATGAGCCAGCTGGCGCAGGCGAAGAGCAGCGGGCTCGGGAGGACATAGAGCGTGAACTGTACCTGCATGATATGGGTGTCATTCTGGGTCTCGGACAGAACGATGGTGGCCACGAGGGCGAGAACGATGCCGAGCAGGAGGCCCTTCAACCAGTCCGGTCCCACCGTGACATCGCTCGCTTCATGACGCCACTCCTTCTCAATGAGCCAGGCGACGAACGCTCCCAGGACGGGGAACAGGACCAGGTAACCGATGACCTTCTTGATCGGGTAGTACAGGTAGAGAGGATCGAACACCGAGAGGCCACATCCGATCCCGAAGAACACGACCATGCCCTTCTTCCAGGAGGGGAGGACGGTGCTGCTCAATTCGTAGAGGGCCCAGCCAAGGAATGCGCCGACCAGGGCGAACTCGATGATCAGCAGGAGGGGCTTTAGAACGTACCTACAAGTATCACTGGGACAGGACCCGACCCAGGTATCACAGTCAGAGATGAAACCCAGGTAGGTACAGATGGGATCATTGATATGATGATGTATCGTGCTCTCGCCGAAGACACCGATGGAGACCAGTGAAAGAATGATCCCGATGACGAACCCCTTCCTCATGCCCTCCTTCCATTTCGGAGGTCGGTCCGGCCCTGCTACATCCTCCCCGGGCTCGGGTTCAGGCTCGGGCACGGGCGGGGGCTTGGGCACGGGCTTAGCATCAGGCTTTGACCTAGACTCGGGCTCAGGCTCGGTCTTTGGCTCCTTCTTCCCTTCCACCGCTACCGCAGAAGGGCTCTAATCAATAAAAAACCACTCGTTACCGGAGCGGGCGTCACTACGAGAAGCTGCCGTACACCCAGATGGGGGTGGTGGTGTTCTCGAACCCGCGGTCCTCCAGCGCTGCCGCAAGGTCGTGGAACGCCACCTCGTCCATCTTGGAGCGCCGGAACTCGACCGACACGTTCACCTTGTCAGAGCTGAAGGTACCGCCGCGCTCGTACTGGATAGTACCCTTGGCGACCGTGTGGATGTAGTGGTCGTCCGGGGGATCGGCGGGCTCGAACTTGAAGTTCATGTAGATGGGATTGCGCTCGTCGTGACCGACCTCGAGGTCGAGGCCCAGGTCCTTGTTGGCCAGCTCGAGGGCGAACTCGGCCGAACGGTAGCCCTTGTTGATCTCCTGCTCGTCCATGCCCTTGCCGAACAGGCCAAGGAACTTGCCTGCGTCCATGGTGAACTCGGCGTAACCGTCGCCGTGGATCATGTTGACGGCCTCGCCGCCGTACTCGGTAAGTGCGCAGTATCCCATGTGAACTCCGTCCTGACAGACCGCGCGCCGGACCCGGGTATTTAAGCCTTCCCCGGGGGTGTCGGACATAAAAAGGGTACCGCCCACACCCGCACCATGAACGACCGCTCCCTTCTTCGCGCCGTCCTCGTGCTCGCCGTGCTGTCGCTCGCGACCAACGTGCTCGTACTCAAGGACCTGAGGGCCTCCGAGGATGCATTGACGCCGCCGGCGAACTACCTCCCCTACATGGTGGGAGATCTGGAGAGGATGCTGTTCAAGATCGAGGTCATGGTCGACGAGGGAATGCTCCTCACCAACAACGGGACCGACGAGGTCCTGATGGAGGTGTTCGAGTTCGAGAACCGTCTCGATAACCTTCCGAGATCGCCCGTACATCTCGAATTAGACCAGACCGCCCGCAAACTGAGGGAGCTCGTCATGGACCAGCGTTCGAAGGAGGACGTGAAGGCCGTGATCTGGGAGCTCAGGGACCTCCTCAGGGGTCTGGGGTTCCGGGGCTGATCCTGACATCGCACATAAAAAACAGAACGCTCGCACACACACCATGAACGACCGATCCCTTCTCCACGCAGTCCTCGTGCTCGCAGTGCTGTCGCTCGCGTCCAACGTGCTAGTCCTCAAGAGCCTGGGCACGCAGGAGCAGGAGATAGCGCCACCGGCGAACAGCGCCGCGTCAGCAGCCTTCTTCCGCGAAATACTGCAGATCAAGTCCAGTGTGCAGCAGCTGATCTCCAACGGGAACATCAGCGAGGGCGACAGGGATGATATCCTGGACCAACTGAACGACCTGAAAGAAAGGATCATCTCGAGTAAACAGCTCAATGAAGTGGAAAAGGTCCAGCTGCGATCGATAATCGATAACCTGAGCACGGTCGTGGAAGCGAACAGCTGACGGTAGCGGCGGTAGACGCGGACCCCGCCGGCATCGCACATAAAAAACCGAACGCTCGCACACACATCATGAACGACCGGACCCTTCTCCGCACCGTCCTCGTGCTCACCGTGCTGTCGCTCGCGTCCAACGTGCTCGTCCTCAAGAGCCTGGGTACACGGGACCAGGAACAGGCACCTCCGGCGAACAGCTGGACCAAGTTCGAGAACATTCAGCAATTACAATACATCGAGATGACGTTGCGTAATAAGGTTGGGTGGGGGTTCACTGAAAAAGAAAGGGATGATTTCCTGTTCCAACTGGATAACCTGATGGACTGGGCCGAGTCGAGCCAGGAGCTTACGAGCGCGGAAAGAGCGGACCTATTAGAGAGAATCTGGCTGGCAGGATACCGGACCGATGATATTGAGTGGGAAAAGATGAGAAAGCCGCCGTAGGCGCTCACGCGATCTCGTAGATGTGCACCGTGGCGTCCGAGTACACCAGCCAGTACCCGTCGAGCCGTGATCCGACGAACGCCTTGCCCAGGACCGTCCCCTTCACCTGCCCCGGCTCACGTCCTGCTGCGATGAAGAAAGCGTCCGCCTTGGTGGCGTCATCGGCGTGTATGTACAGGTACCGTGCACCGTGGGACTTCATGATCTTTCTAGTAACGGCGGGATCGTCGGTGAGCAGGGCTTTTGCCACGTCCCGGACGAGCGCGTGGGGCGCACAGTCGGGGCAGATAATGTCGTCCGCGGACATCCCGATGTACTTGGACACCGTCAGCGGCATAAGCTCCTTCGAGGGCGCATCGATCACCGGCTCGCGTTCGCCGTAGGCGCGGATTGCATGACCGTAGTCCCACCAGGCAAGGACATAGTCGCCCTCCAGCGTGTTCCTCTGCAGCCAGTCGAGGCCGGGGCGCATGGAGCGCGGGAGCGTCTGGTCGGGGACGATGGTGCGGTTGCCCACTGTGTACCGCATCCGTGTGATCTCGCGTGCAGCAGGGCCGTGACCTATCTCTGCTGTGAACAGTTCCAGCTCGTACTTGCCGCCGATGACCTCGACGCTAGCGTCGTCGCTCCCGATCGCTGCGACGTCCACTCCGGTCGTGCAGTTGATGGAGAGGATAGCACCGAGGATAAGGAGCCCGACCGCAGCCAGTACGTATCTGGTGTCGACCATACGTACGGTAAGTCATGGTGTGGCTGCCATAAATAGGTGCTGGATGAAAAAAAGACCTCATTCCGAGGCCTTTTGGGGCCCCCGTTCAACGTTCACGGAACTCCCGACCTCGCCGGACGGACGGTGCGGGATGAGGTCGGTTTTTTATGTGTTGACCACGAGCGGTCGGCGTGAGATGATTACCGTGGGAATGGATGAACATGCCAAGTACGCGCTGGTGGCTGTATGCCTCGTCGTTGTCGCTATCGTGATCAACAGCGGGTACCTGAGCCCGGCCGCGCCCGGAGAGGAAGCGAAGGCACCACCTGCGAACGTGGAGTACATGTACACCTGTGACATGGAACAGGTCTTCAACTTCGATCAAGGCTACCAGGGCACGGTGTTCCACGTCAACTCCCTCAAGATCGCGGGCCAGCAGATGAGGTCGGACCTCACCGTCGCCGATCCCACGACCGGTCAGCCCATCAAGGTGATCGGTGTCGGCGCGGACATGTACTGGGGTGGAGGGTACACCGACCCGCTCCAGTTCTCCACCCTGGTATCCACCGATAACAAGAACCAGATCGTCGGCCTGCTCCAAACGAGCATGTCCAACACCGACATGGAGGTGTCGTTCACCGTCTACGACTACGATCCCGTTGCGGGGCGATACTACAAGGCCTTCCACACCGACGATAAGAAGCTCAACGCCCAGGTGCTGAGGGCGGGCGGCGAGCTGAACTTATTCGTCGATGACGCGGACCCGGTGACGATGGACCCGATCACCTGGATGTTCGCGGTCGGTGCCGTACCGCTCACGGAGTACCAGGAGCAGGAGTACATCCACGTGGCGAGCTCGGCATCGGCCACGGAACCCAAGCAGTTCGGCCGGGCATAGGCCGATCGACGGGATACAGTCCCGGTCACCGGCCGGGCGCGGTCTCCACCGCAACGACGCTCCCCACGCCCACCTGCTGGTATGCCCGTGGGAACAGCTCCGGGAACCGGTCCGGTTCCTTCGTGCAATGGCACGGTGCTACCAGTGACAGACCGGAAAGCTGCTCCGGCCCCTTCGCCTCGTGCAGCCCGCCCAGTATACCCCTGACGCGGCCGTGGAGCGACGCCGCCTCGAGTGTCGGACCTAGCCCGGGATGACAGCAGCCGGTGACCACCAGCACACCGCTACCGGCGTCCACCACGAGCGCCTGCTCCTTCAGCTTGTCCCCGATAGAAGCTGTCGTGCGGATGCCCGGAACCACCCTGCTGCCGTCCTCCGTCCCGGTCACCGTCACGTCGGCGCGGTTAGAAAGCTCGATGCGCAGATGGCGCGGGATGCCCTCGGGAACGTACAGCGGTACATCCCCCCGGGACTCGAGGAACCGGGCCAGGCCGCCCAGATGGTCCCAGTGGGTGTGCGACAGCACCACGGCGTCGACGGACCGGGGCTCTATACCGAGCGTCGCCATGTTCTCGAGCAGGATGCCTCCGTCGAACCCGGCGTCGAAGAGCACCTTCCCGCTGGACTCCTCGGCCAGGCAGGAAAAGCCCCACCCGCAGCGGAGCGTGTCAGATACACCGGGAGCTACCCGGTTGTCGTACAGCACCGTCAGGCGCGTCACGGCCGACTACCTCACCGCATGTAGAAGAGGTCGTCTGCTGGCTCTTCCTTGATCTGTGGAGCAGCGAGCGCCTTCTGCACGAGCTCGTAGAACTTCTTGACCTCCTTTGTGAGGGAGGGGTGCACCTTCTCGCGGGCCTCCTCGAACTGGGCCAATTTGACCTCCTTGGCCTCCATGTCCTTGCGGAGCGCAAAGATCGCGGCCTCGCGACAGATGGACTCGAGGTCGCTGCCCACGCAGTTCTCGGTCTCTTTCGCCAGCTTCTTGAGGTCGACGTCCTTGGCCAGCGGCATGCCCTTGGTGTGCACCTTCAGGATCTCGAGACGGGCGGCCTCGTCGGGAGCGCCAACGAGGATGTGGCGGTCGAACCGGCCCGCGCGCATGAGACCGCGGTCGATGATATCGGGGCGGTTGGTCGCGCCGATGATCACGACGTCCTGGAGGTCCTCCAGTCCGTCGATCTCGGTGAGCATCTGGTTGACCACGCGTTCTTCTGCCTTGTGCGAGCCCTCCTGGCCGCGCGATGATGCGATGGCGTCGAGCTCGTCGAAGAACACGACCGTGGGCGCCACCTGGCGCGCCTTGCGGAAGATCTCGCGGATGGCCTTCTCGGACTCACCGAGCCACTTGGAAAGCACCTCGGGGCCCTTGACCAGGATGAAGTTGGCCTCGCTCTCGTTGGAGACGGCCTTTGCTAGCAGGGTCTTTCCCGTGCCCGGAGGACCGTAGAGGAGGATGCCCGTGGGGGGCCTGATGCCCAGACGGTCGAACGCCGCCTTGTTCTTCAGCGGCCATTCCACGGCCTCGACCAGCTCCTGTTTGATATCGTCGCAGCCGCCGATGTCGCCCCACGTGATGTTCGGTACCTCGACCAGTACCTCGCGCATGGCGGACGGACGGACGACCTTGAGGCCTTCGACGTAGTCCTGCCGGTTGACGATGAGCTTCTCCAGCACCTCGCGGGGCAGTCGCTCGTCGTCGTCGATGTTGATCTCCGGGAGGATACGTCGCAGAGCGCTCATGGCCGCTTCCTTGCACAGTCCCTGGAGGTCGCTGCCGACAAAGCCGTGTGCGGTGTTGGCGATCTCGTCGAGGCTAACGTCCTCGGCGAGCGGCATGTTGCGGGTGTGGATCTGCAGGACCTCTTTCCGGCCCTTGCGATCGGGGACACCGATCTCGATCTCGCGGTCGAACCGGCCCCCGCGGCGGAGCGCAGGGTCCATGGCGGTCTCGCGGTTGGTGGCCGCGATTACGATGACCTGGCCGCGGGAGTTGATACCGTCCATGGAGGCCAGCATCTGGGCCACCACTCGGCCCTCCACGCCGCCGACCACGTCCTCGCGCTTGGGCGCGATGGCGTCGATCTCGTCGATGAAGATGATGGAGGGCGCGTTCTTCTGCGCCTCCTCGAACAGCTCGCGGAGCCGTTTCTCGGCCTCGCCCACGTACTTGGACATGATCTCGGGACCGTTGATGGACACGAAGTTGGCGTTGGACTCGTTGGCCACGGCCTTGGCGAGCAGGGTCTTTCCGGTGCCCGGAGGGCCGTACAGGAGCACGCCCGTGGGCGGATCGATGCCCAGGCGCTCGAAGAGCTCGGGATGCTTGAGCGGGAGCTCGATCATCTCGCGGACCCGGCGCACTTCCGTGGATAGGCCGCCGATGTCCTCGTAGGTAACCTCGGGGATGCGCTCGCTCTCGACCTCAGCGGCCTCGGGGAGCACCTCGATCTTGGTGGACTCGGTGATGCGCACAACGCCCTTGGGCGCCGTGCTAACGACCATGAAGCGTGACTGGCCCATGCCGAGCCTGCCGAACGCCAGCTCGTCGGAGAGGAACTCGTAGAACTCGTCGAAAGGATGGGACGGGTGCGGAGCGGCCAGCGAGCGCAGCTCGATGACGTCGCCCTTGACGGCGGACCGGCCGATGAGCGTCTTTGCCACGACCTCGCCGGGCATGCGCACGGTGACGCCTTCCTGGGCGGGCGCGATGCTGATGTGGTCCGCTTCGTTGAACTCGGCCGCACGTACCGTGATGGTGTCGCCGATGGTGGTGCCTGCGTTACGCCGGGTGAGACCGTCCATCCGGACGATGCGCATACCGACGTCGCTGGGGTAGGCGCGGTCCGCGATGGCGGCGGTCGTCCGCTTGCCCTCGATCTCCACGACGGCCCCGGGGCTGATCCCCAGCGTGCCCATGGTGTTCGTGTCGAGGCGGACTATCCCCCTCCCCACGTCCTGCTGCATGGTCGTTGGGATCTCTCCAACCCGTAGTTCGATCGCGTCGTCTGGCATAACGGACACCCGTGGGCGTGGGGTGTGGGGATAGCTTTTTATATCCTCTCACGCCATGCTCCCGAGGGGCATCGTGCTGGACGGAGACCTTTCAGAGCAGGAACGCGAGGACCGTATGCTCCGCTCCGCCGCGGATGCGCTCGACAGGGCGCTCTCGTCGCGGGAACGGCGCGCGCTACATCTGGAGACCTTCATCCAGGACCTATCCGACCTAATCGTGCTCAAGCTCCGCCCGTCCTTCAGGGCCCTCAGCCTGAAGGTGGAGGAGGAGGACAAGCATATCGAGCAGGTCGTAGAAGAGCTGGGTGCCGGACGACGACGGCCCGACAGGATGGTCCGGGCGCTGGAGGCGTTCCAGCAGGCCAAGAGGGTGCGCGGCGACATGGCCGCGGGATTCCTGGTCGAGAACCGGGTCGTGGGCGAGGCGTTCCAGGCAAGACGTCTCGTCGAGGTCCTCGTCCGCTCACACCGTCTCCGCTGGGACGGCGATTACCTGGAGCTCACCGCCGAAGGGCGGCGCCAGGTCAGTGGGGGCCACGAGGAACGGACAAGGGAGGAAATGCATCATGAGCCCGAGCAAAGGGAAGACGAAGAACAAAGGGAAGAACGTCCCGCGGGTCAGGCTCAGCGGCGCCTTTTCGACGCCGCTGACTAGGCTACTCACCGATGCCGGGTTCGCGCCCGTGACCGGTGGGGCCGAGAGCCCGGGCGATAACATAGTACATCATCTTCCCAGCCACCGCGGTGTGTCCGTGGTGGGTCCGGAGCGGGACGCGGTCGCGAACGCGATCCGTGACCGGCTCGGTGCGCTCGTCCCTACCGACTACGTCGAGATCGGCAACATCTACCGGGGCGAGGTGCTCCATCTTCTCAACGAGGGCGCTATCGTGGACCTGGACGTGTGCGAAGGCTACCTCCCGTTCAAGTTCACACACCAGTCCTTCGAGCAGGGCGACCGGCCCATCATACAGGTCGTTGACGTCCCGCGTCCACCGCTGCGTCCCATCGTCAGCCAGACCATATCGGTCCCGTCCCGGCACCTCGTGTTCTCATCGGTGACGGACGTCACCGCGGCCGATGGCATGGACCCCGAGCGGTCCGACGTGCTCATCCAGCTGGGAGAGACACTCCGGCCCGTGAGCTGGGGCATCCACTGGAAGATCGAGGCACAGAACGCCAACGTGAAGACGCTGGAGAAAGAGGTCATCGAGAAGCGGGAGATCCTCGAGCGGCTCGAGCAGCTCATGGAAGGCGACGACGAGGTGGGTCTGCTGTACTCGCCCCACGACTTCCTCAAGGTGCTCTTCCCCTATGAGGCCATGGAGGGTCTGGACGAGCTGCGTGCGGTCTCGACGCCCACCATACCGCACCACCACTTCCTGTCCTCTCTCGGACCCGAGGCGGGGTTCGCCATCGAGGTCATCGAGGAGCTGGGCGAGAAGGGTGAGCGGGGTGCTTCCGCCATACTCCGCCGTGCGCTGCAGAAGCTGCGTCCGGGGGCCACTATCGAGATCGAGGAGCTGACCGTCACCGGCAAGCGCCGGGCGTGGGAGGTCGACGTGCGCTCGTTCGACGGTACCGACCTCATGCTCATGGGCCCGACCCACGTGGGCGACCTTGCCCTAGTGGAGATCCAACAGGGTGCATGGACGTTCCCCACCATCTACTTCGATCCGGAGGGGAACGAGACGTTCCGCAACCATACTATCTGTACGCCCATCGAGCTCAGGCCGCAGGGCGTGTCCTACGTGAGCTTCGGCATCGCTGTCGTGGAGAAAGAAGGTGAGCGCAAGATAGTCAACGAGGAGCAGCTGAGCGCGGCCGTGGAAGATGGGACGATCTCTGCAGAACTGGCCTCACGCGCGAGCAAGATCGCCGCCGACCTGGTGGCAGGTAAGTTCTAGAGCTGCACACGCTCCCCGTCACTGAGCAGGTGGACGTTTGACAGGTCCTCCAGCGAGGTCAGAGCACCATCGTCCTCGTGCACGTGGGTGAGCAGGAAGCGGCAGCTCCCGAAACGACCGGCCAGCTCCCGGATGGTCGCCGGGCAGCAGTGCCCGCCCACCGGTTCGCGCTCGCCCACCTCGATGAGCGCCACGTCCGCACCGTCAAGAAGGGCGTCGAGCTCGGGTCCGGGGCCTGTATCCCCCGTATAGGCGAGCGTCGTCGGACCGCACGACAGACGGTAGCCACAGCAGGGCAGATGCGACGTGTGGTGGACCGGCATGCGATGGAAATCGATGCCCGCAACTGCACCCTCCTTTCCCGGATGATGCAGCAACAGCCCCTCCAGCAAGTCGGGAGGGAACGTACCGGGATACGAGAGCTCGATGAGGCGTTGTACCGCGGCCCAGGTCCCCGGATGGCAGGCCACTGTCAGCGGCCCGTCCCGCGGCGTCCGGAAGCGGTACTCGAGGAGCAGGAAGGGCAGGCCGGCGATATGGTCGAAGTGCCCATGCGATAGAACGACGCCATCTATGCAACAGGGATCTATTCCGTGCTCGCGCAGGCGGGGGAGCGTGGTGGCCGGGCAGTCGAGGAGGAGACGGCCGTCGAGGAGCGCTCCCGACCACAGTCTGCCCTGTGGAGTGAAAGCGTTGCCCGTGCCAAGGAGGAGGAGCTCCATCCCGGCCAGCCTAGAGCTTCTTCATGAGGAAGAGGATGATGTTCATGAGCAACTGACCATTGTTCATGTTCAGGATGTGCTGGTTGGACATGAACGACAGGTCGCCGATGAACGCCACACGCCCCCGGCCGTACTCAACGGTGGCCATTACGGGCAGGTACTGTCCGGCCTCGTAGGCGTCCTGCTCCGAGTCGAAGTCGAGGTCGCCGAAAGAGGCCTTGGAAGCCCACGCGATGACGTTGTCGTACGGGGCGTTGAGAGAGCATGCGGCCACGATGCGGAACTCGCGCACACCGCGGGTGATGGGGTGCTGGCGCAGGTTGAATACCTTCACATCGTAGATCTTGGACTGGAAACCGTCCCGGATGAAGTACTGCGGATCGCAGATGCGGTCGGGATTGAAGGCGACAGAGTACTTTTCCGCGATAGAGTTGAGGATGCTGGTGTTGTTCGATGTGTTCCCCCACTCGCCGATGAGGAAGAGACCGCCACCGGCGTTGACGTAGCGGTGGAGCGCGGTTATCTCGGTCTCGGTGAAGGACGCCGTGGGATAAGCGATGAACACGCAGTCGCAGTCGAGGTCGGTCTGGATGAACTCCCTGTCCCGGAAGATACGGACCTCGATATCCCTGCTCTGGAGGGCCTCGACCATGACAGAGATGCCCCCAGGCTCGGACGAGGTCAGCGAGATGTCCCCGCACCGGTCGATGATGATGACGCTACCTGACATACCTACTCCCTCCAACCAAAAGAGGTTGTTCTTTTAAATAAGCTTGGGATTGCCGGCCGGAAGGCTCATTTCCCGGGCTCGCATTCCTCCGACAGGAACTTGACGCTCACGTCCTTGCCCGAAAGCTCGATAACGGCGGCCGAGAGCAGGTCGTCCTCGTAGAAACTGCCGGTGTTCACGCACATCGTCGGACCTATACGGTCCATCCCAACCGATTCGTGGATATGGCCGTGCAGGGAGAGCACGGGCTTCACGTCCTTGATCGCGTCCCGCACTCCCGAGCTCCCAACGTGCCTGCCCGAGGGCACCTCGTCGAGGTTGGTGTTCAGCGGCGGTGCGTGGACGACGAGCACGACAGGCGGCTTGGCCTTCTTCGACGTCTTGACGATCTGTTCTCTCAGCTCCAGCTCCTCGAACTCGAGGTTGGTGGTCCGCAATGGTGTGAAATTGATACCTCCGAAACCGACGAAGGTGTATCCCTTCACGCGCTTGGTACGGCCGTGGAGGCTGGTCACCTTCAGCTTCTTGAGCATGGCGTCCGTGCCTTCGGGATCATCGTTACCGGGTATGCACACGACGGGTACGGGCGATGCATTGATCGCGTCGGCCACCAATTGCAGTGATTGCATCTGGAGCCCGTCGTAGAAACCGGCCCCCAGTTCGGGATCAGCAAGCTCCTCCTGCAAGGCCTCGAGCTCCTCCACATCGACCACCATGCATGGTATGCCCTGCTCCCAAAGGGACCTCTCCACCTCCTGCGGGTCCTCGATATCCTCGCCGTCCTCCAGCTCCTCGTCGAAGTGCACGTGCGCGTCCCCCTCGGACACGACTATGTGGAGGTCGAGCCGGCAGCACAGGTCGCCGCCGAGCACCACCAGGTCGGCCTTCTTCTCCTGCGCGATCGCAAGCGCGCGACGCAGGAGGAGGAGGTTGCCGTGTATGTCGGAGAGGTAGAGGATACGCACGCGTTCTCGCCTCAGGCACCGTACTTCTTGGCACGTCCGGTAATGCCCAGGATGGTGGGTATCACCTCGATGCCTCTGAGACGGCCCAGACCGCCTGCCATTGCAGGCCTCTCCCCGAACGAGTCCACCGCGTCGGGGCGCACACCCGGACCGCTCATGACGATGGGTACGGGATCGGCCGAGTGGTCGCGCATCTCGCACGGCGTCGAGTGGTCGCCGGTCAGTACGATGAGCGTCCCCTCGGGGGGCATTTCGTCCAGCGCGTCGTCGATGCGTTCGATCATCTCCGCCTTCTCGACGGCCTTCCCGTCGTGGCCGAGGTTGTCGGTCGCCTTGACGTGCACGAACACCAGGTCGTAGCCCTTGACCAGAAGCTTGCAGGCCCCATCTATCTTGACGCTCACGTCCGTGTCCAGCCCGCCGGTGGCACCCTTGACCTTCACGATGTCCATGCCCATGGACCGGGCGATACCGGCATAGAAGGCAGCGCCCGAGATACAGGCCGCCTTGAGCTCGAACCGCTCCTCGAAGTCGGGGATGTGCGGTACGACACCCGCGCCGCGGATGAGCAGCGCGTTGGCGGGCAGCTTGCCCTCGGCAAGACGCTGTTCATTGAGAGGATGGGCCCCGAGCGCCTCGCGCGCCTTGTCCGAGAACTGGTTGAGGATGTTGGCCGTCCTGGCGGCCTCGGGAGTGTCGTCCAGTGGTTTGCACTCCTTGAGCGGCTTGCCCTCCTTCTTTGGATCGAGCGGGCCCACGGCCGCAGAAAGACCTTCGCCCCTGAGCACCAACGCTCCCCGGTGCTCGGTGCCCGCCTTGAACTGCAGCGTTGCACCGTCGAGCTCTATTGCGCCGAGCACGTCATCGAACGGCGAGGCGTCCTTGATCCTTCCCGCGCGTCGGTCGGTCACGGTCCCGGCATCGTCCACGGAACCGAAGTTGCAGCGGAACGCTATGTCACCGGCCTTGAGCTCGATGCCCACTCCGGCTGCCTCGAACGGCCCGCGCCCCGTGTAGACCTCGTAAGGATCGTACCCGAGGATGGCCAGATGGGCCACGTCGCTGCCCGGCACCACGCCGGGACGGATGGTGTCCATCAGACCGCTGATACCGTTGGCCGCCAACCGGTCAAGGTTCGGCGTCCGTGCGACCTCCAGAGGGGTCAGACCCCCCAGTGCCTCCACCGGACGTCCGCCCAGCCCGTCGCAGATGATCAGTAGTACCTTCGTCTTCTCCTTCATCACGTTCGCCTCCAAGGAATATGTACGCCGACGACGCCGTCAGGACGAACAGGAACAGCACGCTCTGGTAGAACGCCGGGTCCATCCCGGTGATCCGGTCGAGAGCGTACAGCATCGCCGTCGCTCCCACCAGAACGAGCAGGAACCGAGGTCCCGACTTCGTCATCCAAGGGCCTCGGGGCCAACGGTCTTAAACCTTTCTGCGGGGTGCGGAAGGCCGGTGCCGTCCCCGGCACATTAATAAATGTTTAGAGGGGACGGAAGGCCCGTGACACGCTCATATGACGTGGTGATAGTGGGTGCCGGTCCTGGCGGACTTCTGGCCGCTCACACCCTTGCCGGAAAAGGCCTCAAGATACTGGTCGTCGACAGGGGTAAGGAACCCAACAAACGCCACTGCCCGGAGGTCGACAAGGGCTTCTGCCACAACTGTAATTCCTGCGACCTCATGTACGGGGTCGGCGGATCAGGGCTGTTCTCCGACGGGAAGCTCAATCTCGACCCCCGTATCGGGGGCGACCTCACCGAGTTCACAAAGACCGACGAGGAGGCTTACGGCCTCATCGACGAGGTGGACAAGGTCTTCATCCGCCACGGTGCGCCCGACGAGCTCAGCTTCGACAAGGCCGCCACCCGCCGGCTCGCCAAGCACGCGGCAAAGAACGGCATCAGGTTCATCCCCATCAAGCAGCGTCACATCGGTTCGGACCACCTGCCCTCGGTCATAACCAACCTCATGAACGAGCTCAAGGCCGACGGGATCGACTTCCTGCTCAAGAACGAGGCATCTGACATCGTCGCTGATAAGGGGCGCGTGAAGGGCATCAAGATCGACGGTTCGACCATCAAGTGCGATAACCTCCTAATAGCCACCGGACGCGTGGGCGCCAAATGGCTGGACAACCAGGCCCGTACGCTCGGTATCGACGTCACCTACAATCCCATCGACGTTGGCGTACGTGTCGAGGTGCCCGAGGTCATCATGCACGACGTCACCGAGATCAACTGGGACCCTAAGTTCCACATCCGCACCGGTACGTACGACGACTTCGTGCGTACGTTCTGCACGTGTCCCGGAGGGTACGTCGTGGAAGAGCGCCATGACGACTTCGTGCTCGTCAACGGTCATTCCATGCGCGGCCGTCACTCGCAGAACACCAACTTCGCCTTCCTCACCCGCATAGGGCTCACAGAACCTATGGAGAACACCATCGCCTACGGCAGCTCTATCGCCAAGCTCGCCTCCACCATCGGCGGGGGTAAGCCCATCCTCCAGCGCCTGGGCGACCTGCGCAAGGGACGCCGCTCCAGCACGAGCCGGATCGAACGCAGCTACGTGCGGCCCACGCTCCACTCGGTGACACCGGGCGACATCTCCATGGCCCTGCCCAGCCGCATCGTGACCGGGATCACGGAGGGGCTCGACATGCTCGACCACACCGTACCGGGCGTGGCCTCGGACGCTACCCTGCTCTACGCACCGGAGGTCAAGTTCCACGCCATGCGCATGAAGGTCGGCCCGTCCATGGAAACATCCCTCAAGGGGATGTTCGTTGCCGGCGACGGTGCAGGTGTGTCAAGAGGCATCGTCGGGGCCGCTGCGACCGGTATCCTTGCTGGCAAGGGGATCCTTCGGAAGTAGTTACTACTCTGGAATGGTAAATAAACGAAACCTTTATATACAACTTCCAACAATAGTATGTACAACTGGAGAGTAGTGACGGAGGGTTTAATATGGAGATATTTGCTGATCCAATGCTGGTAGAGGTGCTGACGGGAATCGGAGGGCTGAAGGCCTTGGACGTAGTACGGATCCTACGGACCAAAGGCGAGATCTCGGATTTCAATCTGGCACAGGTCATGGGACTGTCCTGGAACAAGGCAAGGGGCATTCTCTATCGGCTGTACGACAAGAACGTAGTGGGCTTCGAGAAGCGGAAGTGCGAAAAGACCGAGAAGCTCATGTATATCTGGAGCCTGAACGAGTCCAAGCTGTCACATATCCTGGTGGAGAGACGGCGTCAGACCATCAACATGCTACGGGAGAAGCTGATGAACGAGACGCATGAGAACATGTTCACGTGTGATACTGGATGCACTCGTGTAGCGTTCGAGAACGCGTTCGAGATGGAGTTCAGCTGCCCGGACTGTGGCGATCGTCTGGACATGGTCGACAACTCCTTCGTAGCGGAGGAGATCAGTTCCTATATCGACCATATGGAAGAGGCCATCAGCTCCTGGACGTAGGGTATTTAACCTCGACGCAACATCCCCAACACCGGGATGCCACGGCTCGATCTCCATACCCACTCCTGTCACAGCCGTGACGGCGTCGACGATCCACGCGCCCTACTCCGCGCTGCTGTTGCCCACGGGCTCGCCGGCATCGCCATCACCGACCATGGCACGCTGGCGGCCCATAAGCGGCCCGTGAACGGTCCTTGTCTCATTATCCCCGGTGTCGAGGTCATGACCCACGTCGGAGAGATCCTCGCCTACGGTGTCACCAGTGTCCCCTCGGGAACACCAGAAGAGGTCATCGAGTCGATCCATGACCAGGGCGGCGTGGCCGTCGCCCCGCACCCGTTCACCGGCATCCTCCGCAACAAGCACGGCCTGGGCACGCTCGTTGAAAAGCTACCCCTTGACGGGCTCGAGGTGTTCAACGCCTCGCTGTTCCCCGGGAGCAACCATGAGGCCCGGACCAATGCGCACCGGCTCGGTCTCATGGGCACCGGCGGGAGCGATGCACATGTCACGGCCCAGGTGGGAGCGGGATGGACCGAGGTCCCGTCGGCGGATAGCGTCGATGATGTGCTCGAGCACCTGCGGAAGGGTCGCGTCCACGCAGGGGGCAGCGAGATATCCCTCGTCACCCGGGTGCACGTGCAGCTGTTGCGTGCTGCCAGGTTCCCGGGCAAGTGGATGGGCCGTCCCCGGTAGGGACCGCTCAGGCCGTGGTGACCGCGTCGGTGGCGGTAGTACTGGCCGGCCCGACCCCTATCACGTGACGTAGCAGGAACAGCTCGAACCACTCGGGCATGAATATGGTGGATATCCAGGCCATGTATTGGTACTTGTCCTTGTTGAACGAGTAGATGGCGATCAGCAGATCGTAGTGGGTCGATCCCGGCTTGAAGTCGTCGGGCGTCATGAGGTTCACCGCGCGTCGCGCGAGGACCCGCTGGAAGAAGGGCAGATCGCCGATGTTATCTTTCACGATGGTGCCCCAGCGCTTGAGGAGGTTGACCCGGTCCTCGAAGAAGGTGGTCTCGCGACCGAGGTACAGGACCAGCTGGTTGTAGTCCCCCCGGAAGCTGTCGAAGTCGATGTTGTGCTTCTCGACCTCCTCCTTGGTGATGTTGTACATGTCGCAGTTCAGGTCCTTGGCGATACCGATGTTGTCGTTGTTGACCTGCCAGAGGTAGCCGAAGTACTCGAAGGCCTTGATGAGGTTGTCCGAGGGTTCGTTGAGCGTGAGGTAGGGCGAGGTCATGAACCCGACGCCAGCGCGCTTGTAGTAGACGTGCTCGTAGAACTCCTTGGAGGGGATGATCCGCCCGTGGTTCTTGGTGTCCACCTCGATGGACGTGATCATCTCGAAGAAGTTCTCCAGATACTCGTCGATACGCTTGTCCCTCATGCCACGCGCCTTCAGCACCTGGATCGAGTCCTTCACGAAGAAGTACGCGCACCGTTCCTCGACGCGAAGGGTGAAGAGGCCGACCTCGTCGAGGTCCTCGGTCTTCCAGCGCCGGAGCCGGGAGATGTTCTCCTCGAGGAGGGCGAGCTTCTCCTCCATGGGCATGGGCGACTCGTCGCAGATGTCGTCCAGCCAGCGCATGTAGGTGAAGCCCATGTAGAGTGCGTCGGCAAGACCGCGTGACGTTGCCATGAGCTGGGTCATCAACCCGAGGATGAAGACCGAATAGACCGACCGTGCGAACATCACGGTCTGGTCGTGAATCTGTTGAACCTTGGGGTTGGCGTAGCCCATTGCTCCCCGTGGGCGGTTCGTTTCCTATATAAAGTTACGCTCGGGTGGGCCGGGACCGTGAGGCCGAGGCGCCGACATGGCCTTTTTATGTGTTGAGCGCGCACCTCACGTCATGAGGCTCCCGCCCCGGGCGCGTGTGCTGGCCATTCTCATCGTGGCCGCCATCCTGCGCACCGCCTGGCTCGACGCGGTCCCACCGGGGTTCAACTATGATCACGTGTACGAGGGGTACGACGCGTACTCGGTGCTGCTGACCGGGAAGGACTCGCACGGCGTCACCTATCCACTTCTATTCCGCTCTTGGGGCGACTATAAACCGGCGCTCACCGTCTACTCAGTGGTCCCATTCGTGATGGCGACCGGACTGGGCGAGAACGCCGTCCGGCTCGCGGGCGTGATGTACGGTATGCTCGGCATCGCCTCCGCCTACGCCTTCGTGGCAGTTGTCTGGGGCACATGGCCGGCGGACGTCGTAGCTCTATTCCTCGCTCTCAGTCCGATGCACATCCATCTGTCCCGGTCGTCACCGGACGCCATCGTCGTACCGTTCCTGCTGACGACGATGCTCTACCACCTCTATCTCGTGAAGCGGAAGAGCCGTCATCTCGTATACGCTGCGGTACCGGCGGCGCTCCTGTTCTACGCCTATGCCGTGGGCAAGGTCGTCGCACCGTTCCTCGTCGCCACGGTCCTGTGGCCTTATCGAAGAAGGATCGCCCGGTCCCGCGCGCTGGCGCCCGCCGTGATCGTCTTCACACTCCTCGTCCTACCCTCGTTCCTGTTCCAGGTATCCGAGCCCGGGGCCGCGGAAGCACGGTTCTGGCAGGTATCCGTGTTCGGACCGCAGGCGCGTGACAACCTCGTGCGCACCTATCCGGGCCTTTCCGGGCTCCCCGGTCACCTGCTCTCAGTTGCGGGCGCGGCACGTAACTACCTCCACTATACCCTCTCGGGACCGCTCTTTAGACAGGTGGACAGCGATGCGATGGGCATCCCTCCGTTCCATCGAGCTCTCCTCCCCGTGCATGCGCTCCTTGCGCTCGCGGGCATCTGGGCGACCGTCCGCGTCCGCCGACGCTCTCCAGAGGCGGCGCTCCTCATCGTCTGGTTACTTCTCGCGCCGCTGCCTGCGTCGCTCACCGACCAGGTCACAAGCCATCAGAGGTTGATCGTCGTCCTACCGCTCGTGCACATCCTTGCCGCCCGGGGGCTCGCTCTCGCACGCAAGGACCGGTCCATCATCGCCATCCTCTGCCTCGGTATCGTCCTCTCGGCCGCGGTCGAGATGCACAGCTACCTGATCGAGTATCCCTGCGAGGAGGTCTCGCTCTACAACTGGCGCGCCGGGCTTGGAGAGGCCATCACCACTGCCGTCTCTTCTGCACGGACGGATGAGCTGGTCGTGCTCACTCGCAACGTACACGAGGGTCCCGTCCATGCAGCGTTCTACACAGCGCTCGATCCTTCCGACTATCAGACCAGAGGGTTCGAAGGTTCGGGACTGGACGTACAGGGGCCCGTCGGGACCGGTCCGGCCGTCATCGTCGCGACGCTGATGGACCAGGAGAAGAAGGACGAGCCTGACCTGCGGATACTGGCTCCGGGCGAGCAGGGGACGCGTGAGGATATCTTGTCTGTGGTCCCGAACGTCCTCTTCGGGCGTGACGTATCGTCCGTGACGACGGTGAAGAGGTGCGGCGAGGACCGGTACTTCATCTACCGCTCTCGCTGATTATTTAAACCTGCAGCGCCTTGTACCGGTAATGGTGCGATGGGCGCTAGTGCACCCTTCCTACAGGGAGGTCTTCGGCCCTGTGTCGCGGACCGACTACGGGGAGATGCCCCTCGGGCTCGCGTACATCGCCGCTGTTCTCCAGGCACGGGGGCACGAGGTCCACATCGTTGATGCCATGGGCAACGACCTGTCCATGGACCAGGTGGTCGCCCGTCTCGAGACGCTCGCTCCTAACGTTGTCGGCGCTACCTGCCCGACACCGCTGGTCCCATGGGTGCAAGGGCTATTCGACCGGGTCGCCGAACGTCTCCCGGACGCCATCCGCGTTTGCGGCGGACCACATCCAACCGCACGGCCCGAAGACATTCTTCCACACGTCGACGCATGCGTGATCGGCGAGGCCGAGGACACCGTTTTGGATATATCCCGCTGGGCTGCGGGCGATGTCCGTCCCGAGAGCATACCGGGGCTCGCCGTGTTACGCGGCCATCGTGCGGTCCCGACCGCTCCCCGTGCCCTGATCGATCCACTGGACAGGCTCCCGTTCCCAGCCCGACACCTGTTCCCCCGTGATGCCTACTCGTTCGCCTATCCTGGCGAGGACGAGCCCTATGCCTCGGTGATGACGTCCCGGGGCTGCCCTCACAAGTGCACGTTCTGTGCCACGTCACTTACATTCGGACGCAGGGTAAGGTACCGCTCCGTTGATTCGGTGATGGACGAGCTCCGCCTCCTATCCCGGGAAGGTGTGGGCTTCGTGTTCTTCTTCGACGACACGTTCACCCTCGACACGGCCCGGACCCGCGCCCTGTGTCGTCGTATCCGCGACTCCGGTCTCGGTCTGCGCTGGGCATGCCTCGCGCGTGCCGACCGCCTCGATAGTGATACCCTCTCTGCCATGCACGATGCAGGATGTGTCGAGGTCCAGGTCGGCGTGGAATCAGGTGACCAGCGCGTGCTCGACACAATCGGTAAAGGAGTGACAGTTGACCAGCTCCGTCAGGCGTTCCGTAATCTGCGCGGTTCAGGGATCAGGTCCAAGGGTTTCTTCATCTACGGCCTTCCCGGAGAGACCCCTGAGTCCGCTCAACGCACGACCGATCTCGCACTGGAGCTCGACCCGGACTATGCGTACTTCGGCGTGTTCGTCCCGTTCCCCGGGACTGCCAGCTTCCCCCAGTGCTCCGAACACCTCCTATCCAGTGACTGGTCTGATTTCTGCTTCTTCAAAGAGCCCGTCGTGTCCATGGACGGGATCTCCCCGGAGGAGGTCGAAGCGGCACGCCGCGACGCTGTCCGCCGGTTCTACTTCCGGCCGGGCAAGGTGCTCGAACATCTCCCTACGTTCCTCACCAGTCCCCGCCGGGCCCTTACAGCAGCCGAGGCCGCCCTGGCCCTGGGATGGCCCGGACATTAGTTGTTACCACTACCCCGTGGTAAACTATATAAAGGCATATCGCATTATGTATAGATAGGTGCGTGACATGGTCTTTGAGAGAATCCCTGGGGCTTATGGTGCCATCAAGGATAAGGTAGTTGATCATTACCAGAAGCACGAGGACCTCTACAACGCTATCGGTACCGTAGGTGCCGGTATCGGGGCCTATGTCGGCGCACGTACCATTCTTAACGGCACCGGGTGCGAGGATTACATGGCCACGCACATGCCTGTTTTCCAGACCTACGCTGATGCCATCGCACACGGCACGACCTCGTTCATCGCGGCCGCTGGTGCCAAGGTCCCTGTCAAGATGGGGATGCGGTACATCACCAACACCTTCAAGAAGGGCCATGGCAAGAAGGAGGCCGCAGAGGAGTTCGGACTCGAGGGGACCCGTGAGGTGGCCCACGAGACCGTGGACGCCCTATTCAGCGAGGCGGCCCAGACCGGACTGGCCCACTACGCCATCGGGACCCCCGTGAGCATCACGGACGCAAAGGAACTCTACAGAGGGATCAAGTCCGAGGTCAACGGGTACCGGGAGCGCAAGGCCGACAGGCAGAAGAACGATTACTCTGTGCCCAAACCATCCGAAGAGTCGCTGGACAACATGCTCGATGATATGGCCAAGGAAGCGGGCTCCGCTACAACCGGCGGTCCCACCGGCTACCGCATCGAGAAGGCAGGCGACTACGTCGACCGGCTCCGCGAGGGTATGGAAGAGCGCGGCTACCCATTCTGAGCCGGGAACGCCCGCCATAAGCTATTTAAAAAACCACGCAGGGCTCTGAAGCGATGGCGGTGCTCGGGGTATGCGATGGCCACGATTCCGGGGCCGCCGTGTTCGTCGACGGCAAGGTCGTCGCTGCGTGCAACGAGGAACGCCTTACACGTGAGAAGTTCCAGACCGGGTTCCCGCGCAATTCTATCCTCGAATGCCTGAGCATCGCCGAACTAGCTCCCGGGGACGTTCGTCGCGCTGTGCTCGCGTCGCACCTGACCCCGTCGCTCCCGCTCCGGCTCTCCCAACGGACCTACAAGGCGCAGCGGAAGGACCTGTCCGCCTTCGGTCTTACCATGGACCTCTACCGCAACTATCAGGTGCTCTCGACCAAGCTCCCGGGCATCCGCTCCATCGAGGGGGCCGGTGCCGCTGCCGTCATACGTCGCAGGCTCGCAGGGCTCGACATCCACGCTCCGCTGGACGTGGTCGACCATCATGCGGCCCATGCCGCGGCCGCTTACCACACCTGCGGTCGTGACGAGGTCCTGGTGGTCACCATGGACCACATGGGCGACGGTCTGTCCGTCAGCGTGTCAGTCGGGTCCGGAGGCCATCTCGAGCGCATACATGCAGCTGATGCCGGTCACGGCGTCGGGGGCTACTACTCCGAGTTCACCGAGCTACTGAAGTTCCGGCCTGGTCGACATGAGGGAAAGGTCGTCGGGCTTGCAGCAAAGGGCAATCCTGCAACGGTCCTGAGCGAGATGCGCGAGGTGCTCTCGTACAGGGACGGCCAGTTCAACGTGATCAACAATCTCAAGCGTTCCCGTCCGGACCTGTTCGAACTGTTCCAGAGGACGGACCGGGCCGACGTGGCCGCCGCCGTGCAGAAGGTGCTCGAGGAGTGCGTGTGCGTATTCGTCTCCGACTGGGTCCGACGACGTGATCTTCCGCACCTTGCTCTTGCGGGCGGTCTGTTCGCTAACGTCAAGCTCAATCAGCGTCTCCACGAGCTCGACTCTGTCGAATCGGTCTTCGTCCACCCGCACATGGGCGACGGAGGGCTTGGTTTCGGTGCGGCCGCATCGTTCGCCTGCAAGGGAAAATCCACCAAGACCATGAAGGCCGCGTACCTCGGTCCACGGTACGGGGACGATGAGATGGAGCGGGCGCTCAAGGAGGCCAAGCTCGAGTACAAGCGTGAGCGCGACATCGACAAGATGGTGGGGCTCCTGCTTGCCGACGAACGGGTCGTCGCCCGGTACACGGGGCGGATGGAGTACGGGCCCCGCGCGCTCGGGAACCGCAGCATCCTCTACTCGGCGGGCGATACCTCGGTGAACGACTGGCTCAACGAGAAGCTGCAGCGCAGCGAGTTCATGCCGTTCGCCCCGTCGACACTGGCGGAAGAGGCGCACAAGTGCTATGAGGGGATGGATGGTGCCGAGGACGCCGCCCGGTTCATGACCATCACATTCGACTGTACCGAGTGGATGAGAGAGACCTGTCCTGGCGTGGTCCACGTGGACGGGACGGCACGCCCCCAGCTCGTCCATTCCGACGTATCGCCGTCCTACCATCGCGTGATCAGCACATATTTCAAGGCCACGGGTATCCCGACGGTCCTCAATACATCGTTCAACATGCACGAGGAGCCCATCGTGTCGTCACCGGAGGACGCCGTGCGCGGGTTCGTTCGCGCGGGGCTCGAACATCTCGCACTGGGACCGTTCCTCGCAAGGGGGGCCGAGTGAGATGGCGGACATAATCCTCGTCCAGCCAAAGGCCGGCGGGTACTCCGAGACCGTCCAGCGCCCCATGCTCCCCCTCGCCCTCCTGACCGCCGCGAGCCGGCTCGTGGGGACGCATTCGGTACGCATCATCGATATGCGGGTGGACGATAACTGGCGCGGACGACTGGAGACAATCCTTGCCACCGAGCCCGTGTGCGTGGGCATCACGTCCATCACCGGGAGCCAGCTCAGGTCGGCCGTGAAAGCGGCAAGTATGGTACGCGAGCTTAGTGATGTGCCCATCGTGTGGGGTGGCGTGCATGCAAGCCTCCTACCCGACCAGACGCTGGCCAGCGGTCTCGCCGACGTGGTGGTCATAGGGGACGGGGACGAGACGTTCCCCCGGCTCATCTACGCTCTGGCCAAGGGGCGTGACCTGAGCGGGATCGACGGTATCGCGTTCAGGAAGGGCGAGCGCACGGTGCGCACCAAGCCCGCGCCGTTCGTGGACCTCGACTCCCAGCCCGACCTCCCGTACCACCTGATCGATATCGAGGAGTACGTCCAGACGTACGACGGTAGACGCACACTTGTGGTCCAGACATCACGTGGATGCCCTCACACGTGCAGGTTCTGCGTGAACCCCTGCTACAACGGGTCCAAGTGGCGTGGTCAGAGCGCTGAAAGGGTCCTTGACGTGTTCGCTTCGATGAGCGAACGCTTTGGCGCCGAGAACCTATGGCTCGCTGATGACAACTTCTTCGTGGACATGTCACGCGCCCGTGCCATAGCACGGGGGCTGGTGGATGCCGGTAACGATGTCACCTGGGAGGTCCCGGGCACGCATGCGACGTCCGTGCTCGCCATGGGCGAGGGTAACCTCGGTCTCATGCAGAACGCCGGGTGCAGACGCATGTACATCGGGGTGGAGTCCGGTTCTGACCGTGTGCTCAAGGCGATCGGCAAGGCCATCACCGTCGACAAGGTGCTCAAGGCCAACGAGCTTCTGGCCGACACCGAGATCATCCCCACATACAACTTCATCCTCGGATTCCCAGGGGAGACCGACAAGGAGGTCCAGGCAACCATCGACCTGGTGTTCCGCCTCCTCGACGAGAACCCGCAGGCCGAGGTTGCCCCGCTCTACTGCTTCACACCGTACCCCGGTACCGCCCTTTTCGACGAGGCGGTGGAGGCCGGGTTCGAACCGCCCGGTGAACTCGAGAAATGGGCCGATTTCGAGTGGAGCAAGCTCAACGTCCCGTGGCTCGACGAGGAGAAGCGCAGACGGCTCGAATCACTGTACTTCTACTCGCTATTCCTGGACAGGAAGTACCGACACGACCTGGACTCGCCCCAGCTGCAGGCGCTGGCGCGCATCTACTCGCCCGTCGCCCGGGCACGGGTGCGCAACATGTTCCTGGACGCACCGCTCGAGCTGAAGCTGAAGCGGTGGCTTCTCGGCGGGCCGTGAAGTTGTCTTACTGATCGATCATCCGCAGGTAGAGCTCCATCAACTGCTCCAGCGGCTGCTTGATCTCGTCCATGCCGCCGAGCCTGTCCACGAAGTCGCCCATGGTCGACTTGGCCCTGGCGATGACCTCATCCTTGGGAGTGTCGTCGGGCAGGTCGCCCAGCTTCTCCTGGATGTAGTCCCCGAACAGGTCCGAGGCTGCAGCGAGCTTGTAGGTCAGCTCGATGCTGGTGGAAAGCTGGTCGCGGATCGTATCACGCTTGTCTCCCAGCAGGGCCAGCTCGTCGCGACCATCGTAGGCGCTCTGGAAGGCCGTGAGACCGTACGCTACCGTGTCCATGAGGACGTCGATGCGTGTGTCGATGTCCGGCTCATGGATGTTGCCGTACTTGTCCTCGAACTCGCCGCCCTCCACGTATCCCTGGATGGCCTCCTGGGTCTCCATCATGACATTGGCAAGGGCAAGGCCCACGGTCATCTGCTGGCTCTCCTCGAGGCCTGCGACGGCCTCCTGGATATCTTCCTCTAGTCCGTACATGATAATCATCTCGTGATGACCCGCCCGGCCCGGGAAGTACCTTTTAAGTCTAGACTTGGGGTGCGCCCACTTTCGTACCGTCATTCGGTCCGCAGATCGCGCTCGCGGTGGAAGTTGCTGGCCCACAGCGTGGGGAACGTGCCGTCGTCCACGGTGATCTCCCCACCGATGCAGAACTTGGAGGCCTGGGCGTCATAGGTGTACGGATCGCACACCGAGCCGAAGGCCAGGATCAGGGAGCGTGTGGACATGGTAGCGCCCGTGAACCGCTCGCCGTACACCAGCCGGTGGAGCGTGGTCGAGATCGCGTCACGGAGCAACGGCCATGCCCGCGGTCGGAGCAGATGGGGGAGCATGGACAATACCAGGAGCGGTGCGGCCAGCGAACTGCCCTTGACATGACGGTCCTTGTACGCCTCGAGCGCGGGCTGGATGGCCGCGAGGTCGATGAGCTCTCCCACCGTGCGGTACCCGTCCTTGGCATCAGTGTCCCGCAGCACCAGGTAGTAGTGGTTGAACAGGCACCTGTGCATACGTAGGATGTCGTAGAAGGCGATGAGCGCGCGTTGGAAATCAAGGATCTCCTGTCTGGAGAACCGTCCGTCGAAGCGCTCGATGAGCACGTCCATGAGGTCCTCGGGCGCGACCTTGAGGTCCACGTCGACGCCCGCCTTGCCCAGGTACGAATAGGACTTGAACAGCACCGCGCGCACGTTCGGCCGCTTGACCGCCTCCTCGAATATGTCACCCACCTGGTCGAGGTTCACGTCGCGGACGTGGGTCGTCTCGAGCACGGTGGGCACGCCCGCCTCCTCGAGGACGTCCATGGCCTTCCGCCTGTTGTCGGCCATCGGCGCGCCCCTGAGCACGAGAGCTCCCTCGTCGTCGTACCCGTCGAACTGCATGTGGACCACCTCGAGCCCGGCCTTCAGGAGACCGTCGAGGTAGTGGGGGTCCTTGAGCTTGATTCCGTTCGTGTATAGGGCCGGGATGTTGCCCGTGCGACGGATGATCCTGATGACGTTCATCAGGTCGTCGCGCATCGTCGGCTCGCCGCCCCACATACCGATCTTGAAGTTCTTGAAGTCCTTGATGGTCCTCTCGATCTCGTCCAGGGTGGGCTCCCGCTTGGGCGCGTTGGCGTCCGTGAGACAGATGGGACAGTTGAGGTTGCAGCGCAGGGTCATGTAGTAGTTGTAGTAGTTGAGGATGCGTTTGGGCCCCTCACGGCCTTCAGGGAAGAGGATGGGGAAGTAGTAGTCGGATAGCTCCTTGTAGTAGGTGGCATCACGGGAGAGCAGTCCCTTGGCCTCGCCATGCTCGGGACACTCTTTTACCTGATAGACCTTGCCGTCCTCCTCGATTATCTGTACGGGAAGGTCCTTCATGCACGTGGGACAGAAGCCTTGCGTCTCGCGGAGCACGGTCCCAGGCATGCGACGGCGAAGTCTATGAGGGGTTATAAACGTTTCCCCGAGCCCTGAGAGAGCGCTCAGTCCTCGCGCCACACACGCATCCGGCGCTTGTGGGCGATCTCGCTCAGCTCCTCGGACCGCTGCATGAAAGGCTTGTAGCGCGTGTAGGCCCGCACGAGCGGCGTCCCCCGCTCAACACCCCAGTACTCGTGTGTCTTGAGGGTGTTGCCGTTCATCACCTCGATGTGATGCTTGTCGTTGATGGAGTAGGAGTAGCTGGAGGTCTTGACACGGGACCGTCCGGGGGAGACCTCGGTACGCTCGAGCTCCACCTTCTTTGTGATGCGCACCCGGTCGTGGGAGAAGGTATGCTCCTCGGTCTCCTGGTCGAGCTCGACCCGGTAGATGTTGCCCGTGGATACGGCCAGTTCGTCGTAGAGGTCCACGTCGCGCATGTCGATGACGGTGTAGTGGGTGTCGTCCTCCCGTTTCAGGACGAAGGCATAGTTGTGGGTATGAAGGTCCTCCACGGACTCGATGCGGTCGAGGTCGTTGCAGTCCATGTAATCGCGAAGGTCATGCGTGAGGTAGATATCGTCCATGCTCTCACCGGAGGAGCTGGCGCCCGGAAGGCGGTTTAAATATCTAGGTTTTGGGGCGAACGACGGACCTAGGCCCCGATATCGTCCACCAGATCAAGGTACAGAGCGCCGGTCCAGGTCATGTACCGGGCACCCAGAGGATCGCCCGCCTCGTGCTTCCCCTCGCTCTGTGGCGCATAGTACTCGGCAAAGGACGGACCGTCGTCCGAGGAACCATCATAGGCCGGGACCTTCTCGTCCACGTTCGACCAACCGATGGCGGCGAACACTGAGTCCCACAGCCAGCCATGGCAGTACTGCTTATGCGCTGGTGTGGTGAACTCCTCGCCGAAGCTGTTGTACTCCATGACGCCTGCGGCCTGCCTTTTGACAGCGTCCGTGTCCGCGTACCCCTCAGCGATCATCCCCACTGTCCGCTCGCGGACCTCATCGGCCAGCGTAGGACTGTAGTGGTCCAGACCCTTTGCGAGGATCCAGTTGGTGACCGGCCAGCTGGGACCCTTCCAGTAGCGCGCGTTATCGAACCGGGGCGCGTTCATGGGGGTGGAGGGGATGGGTGTGCCGTCCACCGGCCAGAACTCGTCCGGGTCCGTCAGGTGCGCAAGGAGGCGTTGTGCCTGCTCGGGGCTAGCCACGCCACCGTAGAGCGGCATGAGCGACCGGATGGTCGGGTGGTCCAGGTGCTTGCCTGCCTTCATATCGTAGCTGAAGAACATGCCCGCGTCCTCGTCCCACAGCTTCGTCCGGATGGCCTCGCCTATACGGTCCGCTTCTGCGTCGCTCGCCTGCGCCTGTTCCCGATAATAGACGGCCTGTGCCTCGTGCTCCTGGCGGTGGATGGGATCGTTGTCCGCCAGGTTCTCGTACTTCAATGCGAGCTCGTTTGCGATGTGACCCATTGAGCGGACCGACTCGGCCAACACCGTGTTGATCAGCACGTCCTGGACAGCGAAGGGAGACTCATTGTAGATGCGCTCCTGGTCGAAGCCCAGCTGGTCCATCTTGCCCACGAGGTAGAAGAAGCAGTCGTAGGCCTCCTTTGACGGCCGCTCGTCAGGGTCCACGTTGTCCTGGTCACGGCGCGTGAACTTGTCCAGGTCGACGTCCCCGGTCTCCACGGCCTTGAGGATGCGCGGGAACGTGTCGTCGAAGTCGGGCGCGTTGTCGGTGCCCGATGCCCACGGATGAGCGATGAAGATAAGGTGTTCGCCCTCGGGATCGCGCTCCCGCAGCAGGAAGTCGTGGTAGTCCTGGACCTTGGGGAACCATTCCTCCATCTTGTCCAGCATGGCCTCCTTGTGCTCGGCGTTCTGGTAGACCTCCCAGATGCCCGCGGCGATGATGGGTGGCTGGGTGATGCCTGAGGTGTCCACGTCGGGATTGCCCGAGATCTGCCGGGTCACGCCCCATTCCTCTGCGTCAGGCCCATAACCGGTCTGGCCAGGAGTGAAGCGGATATGGGGCAGCATACCGTTGGCCCACTGGGAACGGAGGATTGACTCCATCTCGTTGACGGCGCGGCGCTCTCCGTAGTTGAAGTCCGCAGTATTACCCATCCAGTCAATACGAGCGGGACAGGTGGCTTTTAAGTGTTACTGTGACAGGGGGACGAAATTCGAGGTACCCATGACGTAGGTATTGGGTGAACGGGGACAGAGGGGGCCGAAGAAGGGGTGCCCAAGGAAACGCTTAAAAGCCGGACCTCGGGCGCCGGGAGTCTAGAAAAGGTGAAGATGATGTACGACATGGACCTTGATACCTCAGCGGTCGGAGCCTCATCGGCGGCCGACGGCTACCAGCGGACCGACGACCTGGACGTCATGAGCGCCTGCATCGAAGTGGGCATCGGTGGCATGCTGGGCGGTATCGGCGGCGGTTTCCTCTGCAGCATGACCGACGCTGACACGTACCTCGGCAAGGCCTTCGACACCGCTCCTGAGAACGTCGAGTACGCCTTCAGGGGCGCCGGTGTCGCCGCTGGTGTAGGCGTAGCTGCCTACGACCTCTATCGCAAGAGCCATTAGACAGGCTTTCGTCTGGTCCGCGGGGTCCTGACGGGCCCCGCGGGACCGGCTCTTCGCAGCCGTGGCACGACGGACCGCGCCCGGACCGAAACCATTATAACCAACTTTACCTGCTGCATTTCTCGTGGGAACACAGGGGGTTCTCGATGAGGAGCACCGGCTGCACCTTACCGTGTGCTCGGACCTGCATGGGAACACTTCGAAGCTCTCAATGCTGGCCGACCACGCACGGTCCGAAGGACGCTCGGTCATCGCTGCCGGTGATTACCTTCGTGCGTACGTCGCTGACGACCTCTCCGACCACGAGGAGCGTGTGGAGGAGGCCGTCGGACAGCTCGACATCCTTGCCGGCCTTGGCGCGTACGCCATCCCCGGCAACCACGACCATCCCTCCGTATACCAGGAAGCGCTGTCACGAACGACAGGCGGACTACGCGACATCCACCAGGGCACCGATGTAATCGGTGACGGGTTCACGGTCGTCGGTTGGGGCGGGATGGAGCACTCGGATCCCATCTTCGAGACCTTCAAGATGGGGCACTACTATTCTCCCGATCACATCTCCAACGGGATGGAGGCGCTTCTCGCTGGCGTGGACGACAACAAGGACTGCGTCCTCGTCACCCACCAGCCCGTCCGCGGGTATCTCAGCAGGGGTCACGTGGGCCAGGAGCTCGGTTCCGCTGCGATCCGCGAGGTGTACGACGCACATTCGGACATAGGTCTGGTCATCTCGGGCCACTCCCACCAGGCGGGCTACAGTTCGGACAAGGCCATCGATTTCGTGGCCAAGGCCCGCTCAAAGGACCGGCCTCCCGATCCCGATGCCCTCCGCGTGTACCAGGTGGACGGCTTGGACCCTGCCCATCCGAACAAGGTGGTCATCGAGTACGATAAGGACCAGTACGACCTCACCTGCTTCCTCAATCCCGGCTCGCTCGGTCATCCGCACTCCTACTCGGACTGCCTGGACGTCGATGTTTACGAGAGCGGGGGCGTACGACGCATCGAGGTCAGCTTCGTAGAGCTCTAGAACGCCGCTCGCGTAAGGCAAAACCCTATAAAGCATCCGATTCGTCCTCCGCCCGTGGACCCGCAGTCGCAGATGGCCATTGCCTTCTATGGGTCCCTGCTGTTCCTCATGCTCGTCGTGTGGCGGAACAAGATCGAGCGCAACGGCCTCCTGTTCCTCAAGCGGACCGATGAGGGTGTTGCTGCCATCGACGCGTTCGGGACGAAGCATGCCAGACTCCTGAAGATCGTAGGCTACTTTTCCGTCCGGATCTCCCTCCTGATCATGGTCCTGGCATCGGCCGCCCTCGTCCACGGTGTATGGACCATCTTCAACGCCCCGACCGTTAATCCCGCCGCCACGGTAGGCATCGTGGTACCGGGCATCCGTGTTCCAGGCGCACCATTCTACATCCCCTTGTTCGAGGGTCTGATCGCCATCATCACGGTGATGGTCATCCACGAGTTCTCCCATGGTATCTTCGCCGCGGCCCATGGAGTCAAGCCCAAGACCCTCTGGCTATTCCTCCTCATCGTCATCCCCGGCGCGGGTGTGGAGCTGGACGAGACGAAGATCATGCGCAAGAGCCTGCGAGCACGTATGGACATCTATGCTGCCGGTTCCTTCGCCAACGTGGTCACGGCCGTGACCGCTGCACTGCTCATCAACTTCGTCCTAGTCCCCGCGTTCCAGGCATTGACCATGTCCGTTGGTATCGAGGTCCTCGACACGACCGAGGGGCTCCCTGCCGCGCTCGCAGGGATACCCAACGGTACGGTCATCACGGCGGTCAACGGTGTGGACGTATCCAACTTCGACACGTTCACAGGTGCGCTCGCAGAGGTCAAGCCGAACGAGACGGTCCAGCTCTCGAGCGATCGCGGCGCCTTCAGCGTCATGACCACGGCTCATCCGGACAATCCCGAGCATGGCTATCTCGGCGTCATCGTCGATCCGAGAGGCAAGCGCGAGGTCCGGCCTGAATGGTCCGGGACGCTCGGAGATTCTGGACGCTGGGCCATCGAGAAGAGCGTCGGTCTGTTCACGTACATCTTCATCCTCCACCTCTCGATCGGGCTTATCAACCTCCTGCCCGTGTTCCCGTTGGACGGCGGGCGGATCCTGGTGGATATCGCCGAGGAATATGGTGGTGGCATCAGGACGACAGCGGCCAAGATGCTCTCCAGTTTCCTTCTGGTAGTGTTCATACTCAACCTCATCGGTCCACAGGCCGTGAGCTGGACCGCACGTCTGTTGGCGTACTGAGGCTGCTGCGGCCCTATTCCCTGGGCGGTGGCGGTATAAGGAGCATCTTCACTGTGGGTCTGATACTTAGAGCGAGAGCGATACCGAATAGCTTGAATCGTCGGCGTTTGACCAGGCCGCTGAGATGCGCACCCCACAGGGCTCCCGAGATGAAAGCGCTCCACTTGACGAGACCATAGTCGAGAGCATCGAGGTTCTTGACACGGTCGTCAAGCGTCGTGAGGAAGCGGATGGCTTCGCCGAGGTTCTTCTCCCCGTCCATGGAATATATGTGTACTACAAACGATATAACCCTTTCTCCTCGCGCGGGGGACCAAGGGGTGCCCTTATAAAGAAAACCCTTTTGGACGATTTATATGGCAGATCAAAAGGTCTCAAACATCGCTCTCCTCGTCGATTATGATAACATGGCCATCGGGGTCGAAACCACGTTCAAGAAAGAGCGGTTCGATGTCACCAAGGTCATCGACACGATCCGTGACAGGGGACGTCTCATCGTCAAGCGCGCTTACGCCGACTGGAAGCGCTGGGGACGCTGGTACCAGGACACACTGACGTCCAGCGCCGTGGAGATGGTCCATCTTCCCACACATCCCGGCTCCAACAAGAACAACGCCGATATCCGTATCGCTGTGGACGCGTTGGAGATTGTGTACCAGAACCCGCTCATCGACATATTCGTCATCCTATCGGGCGACTCGGACTTCGCTCCGATGGTCTCCCGCCTGCGCGAGAACGGCAAGTACGTCATAACCGTGGGTGTCAAGGACCGCACCTCCGCGCTCCTCATCTCGAACTCGGACGAGTTCATCTCGTACGACTCGATGCTGGGAACGGTCAAGCAGGACGCGGACGCCGGGTTCAAGTTCCTGGTCGATGTCCTGACCACGACCGATGGAGAGGACATCCGCCTCTTCGGTATCAAGAACCACCTGCTGCGCAAGGACCCATCGTTCAACGAGCGTGAGTACGGGTTCAAGCAGTTCAAGGCCTTCGTGAAGGAGGCCGCGAACCGCGGGTACATCGAGCTCAAGGACGATGCCAGGGGCAATCCCATCCTCGTAGCGAAGACAGCGGACAAGAAAACGGAGAGTACCGCGGATAAACCCACGCGATCTAGGCGACGGCGCCGGTAGTCCGACCCCCGGGTGCTGCAGAGAGTCCCATCGCAGAGCGATACCTGTGTAGAGCGTTCCGCGCTCAACGGGCCGCGCGTCGACGACCGGACACAAGCTCGCGTCCTTCCCAGTACAGAGCGTCCTCGAGCTCCATCATCTCCGTGTTACCTGAGGCCAACCGTGCTTTGGCAATAGGACGGTAGGCACGGGACAGTAGCTGGAGGATACGGCCTTCGACGTACACGGATTTGTCGTCCATGAACGATGAGGCGACGTACAATCGGCGCAGCAGGTCGGCACGCTCCAGGTCGATCCATGGCAGGAGCGTGTCCAGCCCTTGGGCCAGCGCCTCGTGCGGGGTATAGGCTGCCCAACCGGCCAGGTCCGTTGGAGGCTCCAGCCCGTGACGCATGGCGAGCTCCAGGTACGGTGTCCCGGGGAACGGTATGGCAGGGTTCAGGCAGGACGTGGAGGTGAGAGGATTGTCCCTGTGGAGGCCTACGATCAGCGACAGCGTGGCGTGCAGCATCTCTTCGGTCTCTCCAGGGAATCCGCACATGAAGCTGAACCGGGGATTGAACGGATACCGGGCCAGCCTGCGGTTGAGCGCAACCACGTCGTCGACGCGGATGCCCTTTTGCAGCAGGTCCACCATATGCTGTGAGCCCGACTCCACGCCGATGACCACGTCAGATAGACCGCTCCTGGCCAGCAGGGCGAGATCTTCGTCGGTGAGACGCTTGATGCTGCTCACGTGGGCCTCGGCCTCCCAGAGCACGTCCAATCCCCGGTCCAGGAGCCCTTTGCCGATGGCCAGTGCCCGTTCGCGGTCCACGAGCGAGTTCTGCTCCATGTACCACACGAAGCCCAGTCGGTACCGCTCCACGACGGACTCGGTGAGATCGAGCGTCCGGGCAGCAGAGAGGGCACGCCATCTGCCATGGCACTCCACGGGAGAGTAGCAGAACGTGCACTGGTGGGGACAGCCGCGAACGGTAGAGAGGTTCATGCATCTTCGGCCACGACGCTTGAACACGTATCGCTCGGCGTCCAGGAGGTGGAAGGGTGGATCGGGCAGCTCGTCCAGGCCGATATTAGGGCGTCGGGGGGCGATGCGTACCTTCCCGTTCCGTAAATGCGCGAGCCCGTGCACGTTACCGAGGTCGCTTCCGTCCTCCAGGGCACGGACGTACTCCCACAGCGTCACCTCCCCGTCACCGATAACGACGGCATCCACCAGAGGATGTCGCACCGTCCCGTCGGGATCCAGCGTCGCATGAGGCCCTCCCCACACGACCGGTATCTCGGGGTCCTCGTCCCGCACGATGTCTGCCACCTCGAGCGCACGCATGATCTGGGGGCCTGTCATGGCGGTCACCCCTACGCACACCGGTCCCGAGCGCACCGCGTTGCGTAGTTCCTGCTCCCAGCCGGGCGTCACCCGCTGGTCGATCAGGCTCACCGAGCGCTCGCGGCATACGAGCGACGCGGCCATCATGAGCGAGAGCGGGAGCGTGGGACGGTCCTGCAGCTCGTCCTGTATGGCGACCTTGGGCTGGACAAGCACGACGTCGACCATTATCGGTACCCGGTCCCGAGAGAGCGGGAGTTTAAAAAACGAGCACTCCTCGCACAGTGTTCCGTGGCACCATATGTCAGGGCGGTTTTATAAACGATTGACGCACCTTTCAATCCTACCCCCCCAGGTGAAAGAGATGATGGATTTCTTATACTCAGAAGTAGGTGGACCGCTATCCTCCTACGGGATCATCGACGATCTCGAGGCCAGCCTCGGACGCATCGAAGAGGTGTTCAATCAGGGCACCTACATCGAGACATGGAACGGCTATGTGGTATCTGCTGGAGGTTACCTTCCTGAGGCGCCCAAGATGTTCATCTATGAGGATGAGGTCGGGCTCCATATCGAAGGCAGGGGGGACGACATCTCCGAGGATGAGTGGCTCGATGTCATCGTCGATACGGGCAGCTACGTCCGCAACGAGAGCGGGTTCTACGTGGGGTCCGATGTTCTCGACGGCCGCTCCCTGTCCATCGCCCGCGCAGATGACAGGCTGACCTTCATACTCGCTGACGGTATGGCCAAACCCCCGATCTGTCTGTACGCCGATATGCTGTCGTGAGCGGACCGCCTCAGGAGCTCTTGAACTCGTACCCCACTCGGTAGGCCATCTCCTCGACGCCCATGAGGTCCGTGTTCATACTGAAGAGCCTCGTGCGTGCTATTGGCCGGTAGAGCCGATAGAGGAGCCGGATGACCGGGTCCCCGACGAAGTCCAGCTTGTCATCGGTGAACGAGGAGAGCATATACAGGCGTTTGAGCAGCCCTGCGCGCTCCGGTGTTACCCAGGGGAAGGACCGCTCGAGGCCGTCCTGCAGCACCACATAGGCGTCGTACCGCACCCACCCCTCCAGCGAGTCAGGGGGGGAAAGGCCCCACTGCTCCGCCTCGGCGAGGTAGGCCGAGTTCGGATATGGGATCACGGGATTAAGGCATGTGGTCGATGCGCGCGGATTCTCTTCCAGGAGTGTGTGCATGAGCCGGACGGTGTCGGCAAGCTCCTCCTCGGTCTCGCCTGGGTAAGCGGTCATGAAGCAGTAGCGAGGGTGGAAAGAGTGTTGTGCGAGACGACGGTTGAAGGGGGCCACGGTGTCAAGCCTGAGGTCCTTCCTGATCATGTCGGCGATCCGTTGGGAGCCTGTCTCCACGCCGATTACGATGTCGGCCAATCCGGCGCGCGCCACCAGGTCCAGCTCGTCATCGGTGAATCGGGACATGCCGGTGACATGGGCCTCTGCCTCCCAGAGGATGTCCAGTCCGCGGTCCACGAAACCCTGGCAGATATCGAGCATGCGCCGTCGGTCGACGAAGGCGTTCTGCTCGGCGAACCACACGAATCCGAGGTCGAACCGCTCTACTGCGGAGGTCACCAGGTCCAGGGTCCGCGACGCCGACATTGCGCGCCATCGTCCGTTGCACTCCACGGATGAAAAGCAGTAGGTGCACCGGTAGGGACACCCCCGCGAGGTGCATAGACTAAGGCAGCGTCGGTCCCTGCGCCGGATGATATACTGCTCGATGTCCACCAGGTGAAAGGGCGGGTCGGGAATCTCGTCGAGGTCCGTGTGGGGCCGGCGCGGGTTCACGCGCACCGCTTCTCCGTCCGCGTACACGATGCCCTTCACTGTGGACAGGGGCCTGCCCGTCTCGAGGGCGTTCACGAGGTCCACCAGGGTGTGCTCACCATCGCCCACGACGGCCACGTCCACCAACGGATGGCGGACGGTGCCCTCGGGATCGAGGGTCGGATGAGGCCCTCCCCACACGACAGGGACATCGGGGTCCTCGTCCTTCACCACAGCAGACGCGGCGAGCGCGCCCGTAATCTGGGCACCCGTCATTGCCGTGAGGCCCACGCACGTTGGTCCAGAGCGCACCGCGGCACGCAGCTCGCCCTCCCAGTCACGGCTGGTGCGCTGGTCGATGAGGACTACCCGATGGTCCTGGGCCACCACCGAGGCGGCCACGAGGAGAGAGATGGGGAGCGTGGAGCGGTCGAGCAGCTCATCGAGCATGGCTATATGCGGCTGGACAAGCACTATGTCGCTCATTGGGTCATCCTCCCGTTCCACCTGAGAGGGTGGATGTGATAATACCTTTTGTGGACCTTATGTCCGGTCCGGGAGCGAAAGCTCCCCGTCATGGTCCTCGATCCTGCCCTCGCGCACAAGTTCGTCCACGAGAGGGGATAGATGCTCCACATCGAGGTGGACCGCTTCTGCAAGGAGACGTCGGTCGGCCTTGCCGCTCAGGGCAAGGGTGTGACGCACGACGTGCTTCATGGGCCCTGTGCGACCTGCGCGGAGGTCATCGAGCGCCCGTACGAGAGCATCAGATGGTACGGGGGACACCTCGGCCAGGACGAACCGTTCCTTCCGCTCGAAGGCCTCGGCCACCTGTTGGTCCCGCTCGCGTAACTGCTTCTCGTCCCGGCCGATGAAGCCGTTCTCCTTGAGACGCTCTGTCGCGCGGTGTACCGCCTGGAAGGCAAGGTCCTGCGAGGAAGCACTGGGGCCCACCCCTTTGGCCGCATCCTCGAGGTCGACACCTCCTCGCGATAGCTCAAGCAGAGGAAGCTTACGTCCACCCAATCGGATCTTGTCGTCCATTGTGTGATGGAAGAACGTGAGAGTATTAAAAAAGGTTGCCCCGGCCGGAGCGCTCACTCACTGTCCATGGAGCGACCGAGCCCCTCCACCCACAAGGAAACGGAGTCCTCCATCGTCTCTTGTACGTCTGAGGAGATATCCTCCTTCTCGGTGCACAGTGACTTTATGCGCCCCTTGAGGGTATCGTCGAGACAGATTGCGGCGTCCGTGGGTATGTTCAGCTTGACCTTCGGATCATGATGCTTGTGTTTCCGACACTTCGTACCGACAGCCTCGCCAACGACCCGCTCGACCACTCGTGTGTTATCATCCACGGTATTTCTCCCTCCTATCTCTCTTTACAGCCATTTCTAGCAGGTTAGCCTGTATTTATTGTTTTTCCCTCACGGTCAACGCTCGGAAGGGACCGCTATCCGTACCCGAGGCTGTAATAGCCCAGTATGGCCACGATCAGGGCGAAGAGCGCCAGGTTCAGGACCTTGCGGACCGACATCACTATGCCCGAGTTGAAAATTGATTGTATCTTGGAGAATATGCCACCCGATGTCTCCTGCTTCGCACCATCGCCGGCCGGTGGCGGAGGTGGTTCCCCGGATGAGGGTGGGCCAGTCGGTAACGACGTACCCGCCGTGAGCTGGTCAGGATCGTACGGACGGACATCGCCGTAGATCGCGACCATACGACCGCAATGAGGACACTGGCCCAGTCCGCGGAACACGATGCATTACTCAAGGACCCGATCCTATAAAAATCCACTGGCCTCAGTCACGCAGGGACAGGCGAAAGAACAGCTGGTCCTCACCTTTTCCGTAGAAACCGGGGAGCATCGCGTCAAGGGACAGTCCCATGGCCTTGTAGAAGGCACGTGCCGCGGTAAAGGGCGCGGTCGAGCTCGTGTCAACGTACAGGCGCCTGTAGTTGCCTTCCCTTGCTGCGGCCACCGCTACCTCGAAGAGCTGCTTCCCCAGCCCCCGACGATGGTGGGCCGGGTCCACGGCGAAATAACCGAGCCAGGCGATATCGTCTACCTCGTCATCACGCATGATCCCCACCAGGCCGACGACCTTGCCGTCGTCCTCTGCCACCCAGCATCTCCCTTCCTTCCATCCCTCGAGGACCCCGGAGAGCTCCCGGCGGCAGGCACGCCCGTCCTGTGCGTCCATGGTGGTGCGCACGATATTGACGCACTGGTCCAGGTCATCTGCCTTGAAGGAACGGACCGTCACCATCTCAGCTCACCACGACAGTTAGCTTGTAGGTCCCACGGTAGGCCGCAGGATCATTGTGGCAGTCCACGACCACGGTCACATTGACATCGTCCCAGGCCCGCCAGCGAAGGCTCTCGGTCCTGCCCACGCCCTGGCGCGATGAGGTGATCAACGCATCGGTCTCGCTGCGTATCGATATGTCCATGTCAAGGTCGAGCCCGGGGTCCAGCTCAGCGATGAGGACCTGACCACGAAGGAGAGAGAAGGCATAGTGGTCCTCGACATCACCGTCGCCCACGAAACCGTTCACGGTCCCTAGAGATCCTTCGAGCGCTGTGGCGAACTCGTCACCAGCATCCCGGCCGCTCTTGGCATCATCGGGTGACGTGACCGCTGTGGTGAGCGTGTAGGTGCCTCGGACACCGGTCATGGAAGGTTCCACCATGAGGATATAAGGTCCCCCGTCCCCGACAGCGTACACGATATCCTCGGGACGTCCCGGCCCCAGTCTGGATTTACGGAGCTCGGTCCCGTTCTCATTAACTAGCAGGAGGTCGATGTCGTAGTCCCCGTCGGCCTCCATCCTGGCCGAGAGGGCGTCCCCCGGGCCGAGCGCGAAGGAGTAGGCATCGGCGAAATCATCGTCCCCCACGAACCCGGTCAGGGTACCCGGTAAGGTCTCCTGAGGCCAATCTTCAGGGACGTCGCCTCCGGTCCCTGCGTCGTTCTGTCGGGTTATGATTACACTTAGTGTGAATGGTGCGTTCTCGGCGAGCGGGCTCAATGCCGCCGCGATCCGTAGCGTCAGGTTCGCAGGGCCCCCGGTCGCGTACTTTATCGTGTCCATCTTGACCGCGCCCTCCCGGGAGACCTGTACTATGGCTCCCTGTAGGTCGAGGAGGATCAGGTCGAGGTTCGTCTCGGAGGACAGGGTTGTGTCCAGCAGATCGCCCGGTACGAGCACGACCGGGACGTCCAGATGATCCCTGTCAGGATCGAGACGGCCGCGGACGGTGCGCTCACCGGCACCCATGATCAGCTCGGGCGGTGGTTCCGGCGTCGGTATCCCATCCGTTGTTGCTGCTGACGGTGCTTCCATCCGACCCGGGTCCGCAGGCCTGTCCCGTGGGGGCGGGGTCACGGCCAGCGGGGTGGGTGTAGCGTCCGTGTCAGTCGTACCACCCCGGAAGCAGCCGGTGAACAGGCACATGACGAGCACGACCGCAAACACCCGTCCTTGTCGCGTACCTGTGACCACCATCGGGCAGGATGTGGCCCATGTATCTATATAAATCGTTCCTTCGAAGGCCCTGCGACGTTGGCGATTAGTTTTTAACTCTTAATCCCCGGACGTTCACCATGACCCTCTATGTGGTGCGTTGCGATGTCCTTGCAGGAGAGGAGGAACAGACGTGGAAGGATATCAAGGCCGTCTGTAGACCTGAGCAGGAGGGTGTCGACTTCATCACTATGTCCACCTGTCAGACCTCGTCGGACATCAACGTCACACTCCGTGGTGACTCGCCCGAGGCGCTCGCCGTCTTCATACTGGATAAACTGTGCCCGATCAACGGCGTCACCGACCTCAAGATCTTCATGCTGCTCCAGCCGCGCGTGTTCACACCCTTCACCACCCTCAGCCCGGACATGAAGCTGTTCACCCTGGCCATCGACGCCAATCCCCGGCTCTACAAGGACGTGTACACGGCCATCAGCGAGCTCCCCGACGAAGGCCCGGTCACCAAGACGTTCCTCGCATACACGTTCCAGTCCTACGATGACGACATCCTCCTCAACTTCGTGGCGCCCTCCGTCGACGAGGCCTACAAGTACGTCACCGATGTGCTCCGCACCATTCCCGGCGTGAGCGACACGAAGCTATTCTATCAGGCCCGTGGCGAGTTCCTGGTCCCTGAAGGGACATGGACGGCGCTCTCATCGGAGTTCGTGGACTCGGCGGCGCCCGAGGAGGAGATGCCCATGCCCTCCTTCGTGGTCACGGGGCTCTAGAGGCGCTTGACAAGGGGTTTATACCCCATTCCGCTTATCCTTCCTTTAAGAGATGTATGTCCCTTTGAGGGAAGGGGATGGAGATCCCACCTTCATCGAAGGCGTTCTTCACCTGCTCGTTCATATCGAAGTAGATATCCCAGTAGTCAGCACCATCGCACCACACACGCACCGCCATGTTAACGGAGCTGTCTGCCAGCTCGGCCAAGAGCACCTGCGGCGCTGGTTCCTTTAGGATACGCTCGTCGGCCTCGATGATGCTGTTGATGATAGCACGCGCGTTCTTGATATCGTCGTCGTACCCGATGCCGAAGGTCAGGTCCACCCTGCGTTGGGATTCGGTGGAGAAGTTTACGATGGTCCCGTTGGACAGGGGTCCGTTGGGGATGATGATCGTCTTGTTGTCAGGTGTCTTGAGGACGGTGTTGAAGACCTGGATCTCTTCTACCTTCCCGATATGCCCCTGGGCCTCGATGACATCACCGACCTTGTAGGGCTTGAATGTGAGGATCAGGGCACCTCCAGCGAAGTTCGAGAGGCTGCCCTGGAGGGCAAGGCCGATTGCTAGGCCTGCGGCGCCGATGATTGCCACGAAGGATGTCATCTGGACTCCCAATGTGGAGAGGACCGTGATGAGCAGGAGCACCTTCAGGAGCATGCTCGCTAGGTTCATTGCATAGAGCTGGAGCGATACCTCGACCTCATGCCCTTCCATGTAGCGTCGGAACAGGTTGAGCGCGATCCTGATCAGGAACAGGCCCACAAAGAACGTGACAATGGCGCTGACGATCCGTGGAAAGTACAGCTTCCCTTGCTCCATAAGCTGGTTCACAAGGTCGTCTGATGTTATCATGGCCCCCCCAAATGAGAATAATCATTTAAGGCTACGTCCCAGCACCCGGTCCGGTCCACCGTTCCTCCGTTTCCGGGTCTTCAGCGGCAGGCGCGGCACCCGCACTCCCTTTTTTTAATGATTACCCCCATCCCACCGACCATGGATGCTGTTGTCGTCAAGGACGTCGTGAAGTCCTACGGCGATTACCGCGCCCTGGACGGCATCTCCCTCACCGTGAAGGAGGGGGAGACGTTGTGCATCGTCGGGCCCAACGGTGCCGGTAAGAGCACACTTCTGGAGTCTCTGGCCGGGCTCGTCGCACCCACCGCGGGAAGTCTCTCCGTCATGGGACGATCCGTGAACGGAAGTGATGCCCGGCTGGCCGGGCTCGTGGGCTTCATGCCGCAGGCACCGAGCGTACACACCATGCTCACGGTCGAGGAGAACCTTGACCTGTTCGCCCGACTGAACGGTACGAGCGATTCGGTGGGTACTACCATCGAGCGTCTCGGGCTCAAGGGTGTTCGCTCCAAGCGGGCGGACACGCTCTCGTTCGGCTATCTACAGCTCCTATCCCTGGGCGTGTCCCTGGTACATGGCCCTCGCGTACTGCTCCTGGACGAACCGACGGCCAGCCTCTATCCATCGGTCCGGAAGCGTGTGTGGGGGGTCATCCACGAGGAGTGTGAAGAAGGGGCTGCAGTACTGTACGCCACGCACACACCCGAGGAAGGGACCGCCGACCGCGGCATCGTGCTCGAGGACGGGAAAGTGACGTTCAAGGGGGTGATGAAGGATGTCCGCGCGCACGTACTGGGCGACTAGGTACGGACTTCTCGCACTGACCAGGGACCGGCCCCTGCTCTTCCTGGCGCTGGTGCTGCCCATAGCGACAATGATGCTGGGCGGGATCGTGTTCTCCCACGGTCTTGCGAACGTACCCCTGTGCATCACCAACGAGGACGTGGGACCGTACGGTGCAAAGCTCGTGACCGAGTTCGATCGTTCAGCGCGTTTCGCTATGACTGCAGCAGACCGGACTGCATGCGACGAGTTGTTGCGGAAGGGGACTGTGGCCGCCACGGTGGCTATAGAGGCGAACCATACCGGTCGCCTGTCCACAGAAGGTAGGGTCGATGCGACGGTCACCGTGGACAATTCACTTCCCTTCCTGGGATGGCTCACCATGCTCGAGTGCCGGAAGGTGCTCTACGCCCACCTCCTGGACACGTTCGCCAACGATCCAACCCCTGCCCTCCTCCACATGCGGGAGAACGATCCGTTCCTTGGCTGGGTGTACGGGCAGGTATCCTCCTTCATCACACCGGAGCGAGTGTACTTCATCATCGGTGCGTTGCTTGGCGCACAGGAGCGCCTGGTCCACCTGGACCCCGTGTTCCTGCACTACTATCTGCCCGGTCTGCTCACCATCGCGATCATATTCACAGCTACCACCCTCGCATCCATCCTCGTCGTGAGGGACCGCGAGGACGGGAGCCTCACCCGGCTCCTTGCAAGCCCGCTCTCGCCTGGCGAGTATCTGGCCTCGCGCATGGCCGTGGCTCTTCTCGTATCGCTCGTCCAGGCCGCGATCATACTCGGAGTGCTCGGCTGGTACCTGGGCACCAAGCTATCACTGCTCTCCCTGTTCGTTGTGCTCGCTGTGCTCGCTCTGGCCTCGTGCGCCTTGGGGATACTCGTGTCCACCATGGCCGGCAACGCCCTTCATGCGCTGGAGGTCGCCGTGCTCATCATCGTTGTACAGATACTTCTCGGGTCCATGGTCTTCCCGAACGTCATCATGCCCGATGCCGTACGCTCGATCGAGCCATTGCTACCGGCCACCCATTCCGTTGCCGCGCTCCGAGAGGTCATCCTATGGAAGGAGCCGGCGGCCGCGCAGGGGCCCCTGACCACGCTCGTGGGACTGGCCGCGGTATGGTGGGGGGCCGCCTGGCTGCTGCTGACGTACCGTGAGCAGCGCTAGAGCGTGTCCCACTCGTCCTGAGGCTCGACCTTTGCGTACTCCTTGGGCTTGTCCTCGAAGGCAGGTTGCCTCGTGGGCGGGGGAGGCGGTGCGCTGGTCGGGGGTGCACTTGCTGCGGCGGTCGGGGGAGGCGCCGTTCGGACTGGTGCGCTCGATCGGACGGTCACGATCTCCTCGCCACCACCGCCACCACGACGGCTGATCACCGCCAGCATGACCGCGATGATTATGAGACCTATCACTAGCACGGCACCACCATCGGGTCCCTCGTCCACCTCGACCTCGGGAAGGTCCTTGAGCAGCGTGGACGACTCCTCCAGAAGAGCGAGCGCCTTGGCAGGTTCACCATCCGCGATGAGACGGCTGGCCTCCTCAAGGATGCTCCGGGTCTGCTCGGCCACCTGTTCATCCTTCTCGGAGAGTTGTAGCTTCTCGACAGCGACGAGATGGCTCTCGGCCTTCTCGAGCGACGCCTTGAGCCGTGAGTCATCGATCTTCACTTCGGCCTCCACCGATAAGGATTGGCCTGCCTTGTTCTTCCAGGTGAGCACGTTACCGTTCCGCTCGTCGGGCTCCGGCTTGGCGTCCACACGAACGAAGGTCGCTATATCCGTGTCCTCGAAGGCGAGCACGGTCGTGTGTCCGGGCAGTTCGCCATTGAAGTTGAACACATCGCCCCGCTGTTCCAGGGTCTCGGCGAGCGTTATATCGACCTCGGCACGGTCGGCCGTGATCGAAATGCTGCCCCCGCGAAGGATAGGGATGTGCTCTCCCTCATCGAGGCGGGCTGCCTTGGTGACGTTGGCCACCAGCTGGTCCATTCCGTGACCGTTGGACTCGATGGAGAACGCGACCCCTCCCATCTGGGGCTTTAGGGATATCGCGAGCTTTGAGAGATCGAGGTTCAGAGCGCTGGTCACTATGTTGGCGACGACGTCGCACTTGACCGAGCATCCTGTGCCGGTGATGAGCTTGTCGATGATGGAGGGGCTGCGCTCCACGATGCGACGTTCCATGTCGAACCCCTGGTCGATGGAGCCCTCGTTCCTGCACTCTTCCAGGCAAGAATCCCTGAGGGCCGCAGCGATCGCGCCGACGTCATAATCCACGTGTTCCATCTCGCCAGTGGCACGGAGATCGAGGAACTGGCCCTTTGTCGAGAACGAGATGCTGTTCTCGCCCTCACGGAGGATGGGGATAGAGACCGGCGATTCCGTCAGTTCCATAACGAGGTCGCTCAGGTCGCCCAGGTTCCGGGCGTCCAGTTCGAAGGATACGTCGATCCCAACGCCCGCGGGCTTGACCGTGAGAGACAGGTCGAGGCCGAGGTTGGCCAGCGCCTTCTCGAGCTTGCCGGCCTGGGATGGCGTCATCTCACGCCGTGCCTCAGCGATTAGGATGTCCTGCCATTCAGAGAACTTGACGTCCACGTGCGTACCGACGACGTTGAAATCCTCTACGCGTGTGGCGACACCCTCCTGCGCGAACTCCTGGTTCATGGCACCCAGTGCGAACTGCACCTGGTCCGCGGGGAGGTCGGGTGTGTCCAGGCTTATCGAAGCAGAACCCCCTTCCGTCTTGAGCTTGACCGCGATGTCAGGGATCTCACCGGGCGTCTGGTCGGCGCGCAGTCGTCCCTTGACAGAGACGCTCGTGCGTGTGGTCCGCGTGTCAAGGTAACCGTTCAGGGGTACCGGGACACCCCCGGCCGATACGTTCAATCCGTAGCTCATCTTCTTGCCATCGGACGTGTAATCGAACTCAACAACCCCTGCATCGCCCTCGTCGGGCGACCAGCCGTCCACCTTTACCGAGAAGGTGCTTCCAAGGTCGGCCTTGCCCTCGAACCGTGTGCCGTCTCCGTCACTGATGGGCCCCTTTGCCACGAGAGTACCGGTGTTATCGGCCTTTACTGTTAGGCTGAACTCGGCAGCGTACTCCTCCACTACAGGCTCGATTGCGATGTCGTCCGGCGGCATTCCGTAATCGATATCATCACGATATTCGGGTTCGGCCTTTATCGGTAAGGGCATTACCTCCTCGGCGATCACGGGCGCGAGCAGACTGAACAACAACGCAGTCACGAGCAATAGTGCGGTTCGACGGTACATGGTGGTTTCCCTCGGGGGATTGTTGGAGCTTCCAGGAAAGGTGAAGGTATGTATGGTGTTTAAATGTTTCCATCGCCCGCCCCGCTGCCTTTTTATACATTGGCCGGGTCACGGCTGTCCATGCCGACACCGTCCGACGGGACAACGGGCATCCTGGTCGGGGGCGAGTCCCTTGTCTCGGACATCCCTCTGCCCGTCGAGGATCCTGCCACGTGCGATGTGGTCCGCACGGTCCATGCCGCCGATGAAGGGCTGGTGAACGCTGCAGTCGATGCCGCTGCCGATACCGTCTACCGGTGGAGCGGGACACAAGTACGCTCCCGGCAGAAGGCGCTCGCCGCCCTCGGGGATGCGATCGAGGCACGGTGCGATGAGCTCGCCCGGGTCCTTACCCTAGAGCAGGGCAAACCCCTTGCAGAGGCACGACGCGAGGTGCTCGGCGCCGCCCGGACGTATAGATACTACGCAGGACTGCGCCTGGCCCCTGAGCGTGTGCGGGATGATGAGCGCGGTACGGTGACTGCGAACATGGAGCACGTGGGGGTGTGCGCCCTGCTTCTCCCGTGGAACTACCCTGTTTCCATCATGTCGTGGAAGCTCGCCCCCTGCCTTCTCGCCGGGAACACGGCGGTAGTCAAGCCCGCGGGGACGACACCGCTCGCTGATGGGATGGTGGCCGCCATGGCCGACAAGCTCCTACCTCCCGGGACCGTGAACGTGGTGTCGGGAGGTGACGAGGTTGGAAAGACCCTGGTCGCGCATCCGGCCGTGGACAAGGTGTCCCTCACGGGGAGCGTGGCCACCGGGCGTTCTGTAGCAGAGATCGCGGGACGTGACCTCAAGCACATTTCCCTTGAGCTAGGAGGGAACGATCCTGCCGTGGTGTTCGGCTCGGTGCGACCGGAGCGTGTTGCATCCCGTCTGCTTCGCGCGGCCATGCGCAACGCTGGCCAGGTGTGCGTAGCGGTCAAGCGGCTCTATCTTCACGAGGACGTGGCGGACGCGGTGCTCGAGCACATGGTCGAAGAGGCACGCACTATGGTGGTGGGCCCCGGTATCGATCCGACCACACAGATGGGCCCGCTCAACAACCGGTCACAGCTGGAGCGCGTGATGTCGCTCGTGGATAAGGCTCGGGACGAGGGCGGCAAGGTAGTGTGCGGTGGTACGGTACCTGACGTAGCCGGCCATGAGCGGGGACTGTTCTATACACCGACTCTGGTGACCGGGCTGGAGGAGAACGGGGCGCTCGTTGCTCAAGAACAGTTCGGCCCCGTGCTCCCGGTACAGACATTCTCGGATGAAGACGAGGTTCTCGCAAAAGTGAACGGTACGAGGTACGGGCTTGGTACATCGGTATGGGATTCTGACATCGAGCACGCCAAGGCGTTCGCTGCTCGGATCAGGGCCGGCACAGTCTGGGTGAACGCGCATGCCGGGATCGACGAAGCGGCACCGTTCGGCGGGATGGGGATCAGTGGTGTCGGGCGCGAACATGGTCGCTGGGGACTGGAGAGCTACGTCCAGTGGAAGACCATCAACGTGAGCAGGGACCTCGTGTAGACATCGGCTTTTTTATGTGATGATTGGCACGATTTCAACGTGAGAAGGACGACCGCGCTCCTGATGGTCCTCGCCCTCCTCCTCGCAGGATGCGTGAGCAGCGATGGCGGTACTAAGCGGTACGAGTGGTCCGTAGACCTGCTCGAAGCGAACTTCTACTGCGAGAGCGGGGAAGAAGGGGCGAACGTCCGGTGGATGGACTCCACATCGTCCTCTGTGTTCCTCCACGTGCTCAACCGTAAGCGTACCACGTGCGACGCCTTCATCCGTGGTAAGTACCGGGTCGATGGACAGGTCATCACCGTCGAGCTCGTAAACGGCGTGGTCCCTGGTTGCGAGCCTCGGGAGGAGAACTGCATCCTCGACACAGAGATGACCTTGGCCGAGCCTGCCGTGGACCCGACAAAGGATGTGCAGATCGACGTCGTCATCGCCGGAGGGCAGACCTATACGGTGACCCTTCCCGCGAGGGCATGAGCATCCTGCCCACCATCCAACGATGCACTTATTAACCAGACGGCCTCAGTCCCACACGTTGATATGGTGAGCGAGATGTCCGGACCTGATGACGACCGAGGACGGATTACATGTCCAAGTGGCCAGTGCACGTGCCCCTCATGCGGCGCTACCGTCCCCGAAACGAAGGGACGTCCCTGCTACCAGACACCGTGTCCCAAGTGTGGCACGCCCATGATAAGGGCCAGGGAGTCTGGACGCGAGGTCTAGGCTGCGTCTAGCGTCTATTCCCGTTACGCCGGGAGCGGGGCCACAACACGGAAAAAGTTTAGGACTGAAGGGATTATCGATGGCGGATGATGAAGAAACGGCCGCTGCAGGCGTACTGGCCGTCATCGGCATCTCGTTCATTCTCATGAGCTCGCTCTTCCTCGTTCTCATGGGCGATCCACGGGATGTGCTCGTGGACCGTGACCTTACTACAAGGGCCAAGACGGTCCAGGGCATCGTGCTCGGGATCGAGGACACGAACACCGAGATCAACGAGGAGACCGTGGAGGTCATCGGGTTCAAGTACACTGTCGACGGGACCGACTATGAGGGCGATTCCTATACGACCGACTATAGCGTGTTGAATCCGTTGAGGGTAGATGGCCCCGTGACGATTGAGTACCTCCCTGACGCACCGCACATCGGCCGTGTGAAGGGCGCATCCTTCTCCCAGAGCCCCTGGTGGGTCTATCTGATCCTCGCACCGTTCATGCTCATCGGTGTGGCGATGGTGTGCGGGAGCGCGGCCGCTTTCGGTCAGCGGATCCGTGGCTCACAGGGAACTACCGAAGCTACCTTCATCGACGCGAGCGGTCAGGCGGTAAAGGAGCCCTGGCACGAGGGATAAGGCGCTATCAGGCCTTCTCGTCGTCGCCCAAGAACACGTTGTCCGCGTCGAGCTCGGTGTTGATCTGCGGGTGCTCCTCGTAGCGGCCACCGTTGCCCGGGGCGTACGGATCGTTCTCCAGGGCGAACCGGAACGCTTCTGCCATGGATACCTTGCCGTCACCGTCGTAGTCGGATTCCACGGGATTGCCGTCCCAGTCCCTGCCGCGCATGGCGCTGAACAGGGCGTCGGGGAATCCGTCCATGGGGTGAGCTATGTACGAGGACTCGTCGGCACTGCACGCAGAGATGGCTACCCGGTAACCGTTCCCGAGAGCGTCCGCGAATCCGCCGGAGTGGCACTGGTCGAACACCATGATCTGCTTCTCTGACTTGATCTTGTCGACGCGGGCCTTGAACTCGCTGACGGTGATCTCGTCGATGCCCCACCAGCCACTACCGCCTTCCTTGCGGAGGCAGATGGTGGACTCTCCGCCCTGGGTGCCCCCGTGGTCGGTCGAATAGAAGAAGAACTCGTCCTCGGGTCGCACCTTCTCCGCCATGGTGTCCAGCGCGGCGAAAACATCGTTCTTGTAGGCAGGTCCGTCCACGATCTTGTCCGACCGTGCCTCGAAGGTGTAGCCAGGGATTGAGGTGACGCGTTCCCCGCGTACCGAATCCGCGTACTTCGGGTCCCCGTCGGGCCGGTCCTCGACGAACACTTCAGGGTCCTCCCCGTGGTCGTGGAGGATGATGATGTTCTCCTTCCTGTAACCCTTCTCCAGAAGCATGTCATGCACGAATGAGATGTTGTTGTAGAACGAAGATGAATCCGCGTACCCGTTGACGATAACGGCGTACTTCTGCGGCCCCTCCAGCGCTTCGGGTTCTGTGAGCTCTAGATCCATTGTTATCATACCCCTTTCGTGAGCCGGTGCAGCCATGGCACACTAGCTCACGGTCATCTCCGGCAGGTGAACCGGTATATAAACGTTCCTGTTCCGGCACATGGAATACAATTATGGTATTATCCTGGCCGTCGCTTTGGAAAAATTCTTATGCCTTCAGGGCACATCGGCGTCGGGGGTGAACACATAAAGGGTCTCATAGTCGGTATCGATCCCGGAGCCACAACAGGTGTGGCTCTGCTCGACCTGGACGGGAAGGTCGTCCACGTAGAGAGCCGCCGGGAGTTCACCCGTGCCGATATCGTGTACACCCTCATCTCCCATGGCCGCCCTGCTGTGGTCGCTACTGATGTGAACCCCACTCCCTCCGCGGTCGAACGCATCGCCCATACATTCGGCGCCACGATCTATAGTCCGCACCATGTACTTGCCGTGGAGGAGAAGACCCGGCTCGTGCGCGATATCCCTGGTGTCACCGACTCCCACCGGCGTGACGCCCTGGCCTGTGCTATCAAGGCCTACGACGACGTGCGACAGAACCTTGACAGGGTCGACAGGAAGTCGCGGGAAGCCGAGCTCGACGAGGTCCTGCGTGAGGAGGTGCGCATCCGCGTGCTACGCGGCGACTCCCCCAGCATCGACGCTGCGATCCGCGATGTCAGCGTGGAGGTACACGAGGAGGCCAAGGTCGAGGCAGGTGCTCCCGCGGAGCCGCATGTCCACCGCTCGCGTGCCCTTCGTCGGGAGGTCGTGCTGCTCAGGGAGTACAAGGACCACCTTGAGGGACGAGTGGGATCACTGGAGCACAGGGTCAGAGAGCTCCAGGATAAGCTGGACCGTGTCCGGAAGGGTGGTGAACGGAAGGCGTTCGCCAGCAAGGCAGTGCGGACCATGGACGGCCGTATCAATAACCTGACCTCACGCCTTGAACGCAGACGTAAGGAGAACGATGAGCTGAAACGCACGAACCGTCGTCTAGAGGTCCGTGCGAGGATGGCCCTCAAGGGGCTCGTCGCAGTGGAGCGTCCATCAGAGTGCAAGGACGGGGACGTCGTGGTCGTCACACGTCCGTCGGAAGCGCGTCATCTGCATTGTCGTCCGCTCCTCGTGCTCTCCACGTTCCCGGACCCGCCCGTCCCATCAGGGGTCCCCTGGGTCCGTCGCAGGTCGCTCAAGGTCACCCAGAACGGTGGCGAGTGGTTCGTATCACGACAGGTGGCCGAACGAGCAGCGAACAAACGTGAGCGCTCCAAGCTCATCGATGTGGTGGACGAGTACAAGAACGGCCATAACGGCGAGGAATGAGAGCGGTCACCGCCGGGCGGCCAAGCGCAGCGTGTTGAGTATCGCTTCAAGATGTAGCGAGAACATGAGGTTCAGTTCCATGAACGAGAAGGTCGAGCAGGCGCTGCACGGGAGCGGGAGAAGCGCATCGAAGGCCTTACGGAACCCGACCTCGATCGCGTTCTTCGGATCGCCCTCGTCCCGCAGCTGGATGCAGGGATATACATCGCCGTTGCAGTTGATATGGCAGAAGAAACGTCCCGCGTAGCATGGAACCTGCTGGGCCTCCACGGGGGCGTCCTTCAGGTACATGGTGTGGGTGAAGTCGGGCCAGTCCCGCATGAAACGCAGGTAGGACTGGGAGTTGACGACGGGGCGCCCCTTGCGCTTCTCATCCATGAGCCGGTCGATAGCGGCCACGTAGTCGTCCTTCGAGGCGAAGAGGGCACTGGTGTCGCCGGTGGTCTCCTCCACCTGACAGAGCGGTGTGAAATAGGTGGAGAAGTCGTTCTGTTCTGCAGTTCTCAGGATGAGGTCGATGTCACCGATGGAGTATTTGGTGAGCACGGTGGTGGTCCAGACACGTATGTCCGATCGACGAGCGAGCTTGATGGCCTCTATCACCTGGTCGTACGAGCCCATATGTCTATACCGGTCATGGGCCTTGGGACCGTCGAACGAGAGCACGAGCGCATCAAGGTTCCGGACCTCATCTATCTTCTTGGGGAGCAGCGATCCGTTCGTACCCATGGTGACGAACAATCCCCGTCTCTTGCAGTGATCGATGACCTCACCGATGTCCTTGCGCAGGAGCGGTTCCCCGCCCTGGATACCGATACGCTGGGTGCCCGCTTCGGCCATCTCATCAACGAGCTGCAGTATCTGCTCGGTGGTCATCTCCTTCGCTGGCCGCGCTCCCACATGGCAGTACGAGCAGTTGAAGTTGCATCTGTTCGTAATAGAGAGTATCACCGATAGAGGTGTTGTCCGGCCTGACAGCCGGAGCCGGAGCATGGCCATGGCCGTGCCGAGCGCATTGCGCAGCACCACGGAGGTCCACTCCTTCCCCCTGCTATAAAAACCTGATGGTCGCGCGGACTGAAGAAAGCGCGCCCTGCCATGAATAGGTTTTTATATACGACGGACGTCCCTTCCCATCAATACGGTGTGAACTCTATGAAGCGCGAAACAATTGTTATAATGATGCTTCTGTTAATCCCGGTGACGGCGGTTGACTGGACTGGTGTTCTGCCCTTGGTAACAGATCCGGCCAGCGACCAGCTTGAGGAGCTCGCGGACCTCCAGGCCGTGTACGTCCAGCTGGACGACACCTATCTACACATCCGGGCCGAGATGGGCGATGCCAAGTTCAAGGATGACGATATGTTGGAATATCGTCTCGATACCGACCTCGACTGGCAGCCGGACTTCTCCACCAACTTCTATCTCAACGAAAGGCTCTTCCTCTATCGATACGGTGAGCAGCTCCAGCGTCTCCCCACCGGTAACGCTTCTATCTCACGACAAGGACGGAACATCGACATCGCAATCCCACTGGTGCTATTGGACGAGCCCACACGGATGAACGTCGCTCTCTCGTTCTGGTCCCGGACGCTCATCAGTAACGATACAGAGGTGGTCGACGACCTTTCTCCCGCCTGGCACGTCTTCCCTCCTGGAGCTATCGAACAGTGGGGCGGTCATGACTGGTCGGATGTTGAGCGGCTCGGCGACCTCGATCCGGCGGGCGACTCCTCGGGCACGTCCGATCTTCGAGCGCTCTACGTGACGAACGATACCGAGCACATCTACCTCCGCCTCGACATCGACGGGATCGCTCCCGTGGACGAAGTGGTCATCGAGTTCCTGATGGACACTGATTTCGACGACGAGATCGATTTCTCCACGAACCTCCATACCAGAGGGCCGCTCTATCTGTTCAAGCACGAGCCCGAGTTCATCCAGTTACCACCAGGAACCCTCGAGCTGGCGACCACACAGACGGGGTACCAGACACGCATCCCGCTCGCAGCGATCGGTAATCCGAAGAACATGCTCATCGGCATCGGGCTGTGGGGCACGACCGACCTCGGTCCGCTCCTCCTTGACGAGATGCCGTTCTACGAGCGCACCTGGCCGCCCGGTGCGGCCTCGCGATGGGGTGGCCATGACTGGACCGACATCGCACCGCTCGCGGTCGATCCCCGGAACGAGAACACCGAGGGTGCAGACCTCAAGAGCCTCTACGTCGTCAACGACACGACCTATCTCTACCTGCGCGTGGACCACTACACGTCCCGCGTGAACCCGGGTGACCTTTACGAGTTCCTCATAGACCTCGACATGGACAACAAGCCCGACTACTCAACGAACTTCTACCCGAGCGGGTCCAAGAGCCTGTTCAAGGAGGAGCCCACTCTCACGCGCATAGATTCCATGGACTCGGAAGTGACCTACAAGGACAATGTGTTCGAGGCACGCATCCCGCTCGCTGCGATCGGCAATCCCTCCGTCATGCGGGTCGGCGTCACCGTCACATCGGTGGCCGAGGCCAATCGCACAATGGGCAAGGAGCCCTCCGACATCCTCCTCCAACAAGGATTCGACATCCCCAAGGACGTCCCTGTCACGGAGACCGACTACCTGTACATCGTATATCTCCTTGTCATCATCGGCCTGCTCGCGTTCATCGCCCGGGACATCATGACAGAGGAGAAGAAGCCCCGTTCGAAAAAGAAGAAGAAGAAAAAGAAGAAAGAAAAGGACGGATCGGACGAGAAGGCCAAGCCCAAGAAGAAGAAAAAGAAGAAGACGGTCAAGACAGACGTAGGGAAGAAGAAAGCTCCGAAAGGTGGGGAAGAGGCGTAACGGCGTGAGCGAGGAACGGAAGGTGACAAGACCGCGTAGGCGGATGGACCTGCGCATGGGTTTCGCCTGCAATAACAACTGTCGGTTCTGTGTCGTGGGGGATGAGAAACGACGGACCCGTGACATGGGCACTGCTGACGTCAAGGCCTCTATCGATGCCGCGCGGGAAGGAGGTGTCACGACCCTGGTGTTCACTGGGGGTGAGCCGACGATCCGAAAGGACCTCGTCGAGCTCATGGCCCATGCGGGCGACCTCGGTTTCCGGGACATCATCCTCATCTCCAACGGCCGCATGCTCTCGTACCCTGACTACTTGCGCGACCTCGTGCGCGCAGGCCTGACCACCGTCTCCATGTCGCTACCGTCCCACCGTCCGAAGCTATACGAGCACCTGACACGGAGCCCTGGTGGCTGGAAGCACCTCATGCAGGCCTTCGACAACGTCGCCGAGCATCCCCTCACGGTGTGCACGATCACATGCATCACCAAGCCGGCAGTAGGCGACATCCCTGATACCGCTCGCTTCCTTGTCAAGCAGCAGGAGCGGTTCCACCGATACTTCGGTGAGCTCATCTTCGTTCATCCCGCAGGCAACGCCCTTGCCAACTGGCGGGACATCGTGCCCCGGATGGGTACCACCTCGCCCCTCGTACATGCCGCGCTCGACGTCGCCGAGGAGGCCGACATACTCCTGAACGTGGAGGCCATCCCTCTCTGTCACATGCAAGGGTACGAGTCACACGTCATCGAGCTTGCCATGGCCCCTGAATGGGAGCTGCGCGAGCCGGGCATCGACGGGCTCGACCAGAACCAGGCCCGTCGCGAGAGGAACAAGCATAAGGAGCCCAGCTGCCGCAGTTGCAGGTACGACGCCGTGTGCGAGGGCCCCTGGGCCGGGTACGTCGATCTCTTCGGATTCGATGAGTTCCGCCCCGTACCAGGAGAGGCCGTGACCGACGCTGCGACGCTCCTGGCTGCTCCGCGTCAAGGAGGTAATTGATTATGGCTGAGAAGGACCTGAGGCCCGTTGTGCGCGAGGGTGAGAGCGTATGTCCGCGCTGTTTCATGCGCATACCCTCCAAGATGGTGGAGCAGGACAGTATGATCTTCATGGAGAAGACCTGCCCCGACCACGGTACGTTCTCTGTCCCCATTTCACGATACGCATGGTACTTCATCGGGCTGCGCTCCTACTATGACGCCCTGGTGGCCAGGAACGAGCCGCCGGACGCAAAGGAGCAGGCGGTCTACACCTTGTTCCTCAACATGCGCTGCAACATGAACTGCCCCATCTGCTTCACCGATGCGAACCGGGATTACAAGGAGCCCGACCTTGAGTTCATCGAGAAATCGTTGGAGGGGATGCGTGGTGTCCAGATCAATCTCTTCGGAGGCGAGCCCACGGTACGCGACGACCTCCCCGAGATCATCCGTATCGTCCGCAAGAGCGGCAACATCCCGCTCCTCTTCACCAACGGTCTGAAGCTCGCCGATATCGACTACCTCCGGTCGATGAAGGAAGCGGGGCTCGAGGAGGTACACCTCCAGTTCGACGGGTTCGAGGAGGCGGCCTACCTCCAGTTCCGCCAACAGCGGCTCGTGGACACCAAGGTCAAGGTGCTCGAGAACCTCAAGGAACTGGACATCGCGACGGTCCTTGAGACCACTATCGCTCGGGACGTGAACGCTGACCAGCTCAACCGCATCCTCGACTACGCCGTGCGCAACGACTTCATCAAGGCAGTCGCCTTCCGTTCCTACTCGGTACTGGGCAAGGCGGGTCTGGGACCGGACAGCTGCTTCACCCTGGAGGACCTCGTCGATCTATTGGACCTCCAGACCAACGGACGTATCAACCTGCGCGATGTGTTCTTCTTCCAGCGCATGCTGTTCGCGTTCTTCCATATCCTGGGCATCAGTAACTGCTTCTACAACCACTACTACCTGCTCTACCGCCGGGAGGATGGTGGTTATGATACGATCAGCGATCTCGTTGACATCGACGAGCTCGAGTACGATCCGGAGGACCTGAAGACAAACCCGCCCGGCTTCATCGCCCGGTTGTTGCCCCGGTTCACATCTACCGGAGCCAGGAAGGTCATGTGGGACATCCTTGTCACCATGTCCGACCGCATTGGTTACCAACAGCGGTTCCACTATTCCCAGCATCGGCACACACGTCACATGCTCGTGCTAGGGTTCGAGAAGGCCTGTGACCGGTTCACATTTGACTTCGAGCACGTATCGAACTGCCCGGGGGGCGAGATCACCACTACCGAGGGCGTCACAACCTCGTTCTCCCTCGGAAATATCAAGCGCGACAAGAAAGCGGTTCAGCAGGGACGCTCTGGTCCGAACGCCACCAGCAGTGACGATTCGCCCTGCCGCACCATCGGGTAGAGCTCGGCGAGCAGTCGGTGTGCATCGACCGAAGGTGAGCCCACCGTCGCATCCGCGAGCGTCGGTAATGAAGTGGGGACCAGCACGATCCATAATGTGCCCTTGTGCGGTCCATCGATCCCGGGATATGTCCCGTAACCGGGCCGTAGCGGTGTCAGGTCGACCACACCCAGGTCCTCCTCCCCAATCATCTCGGTCCCCGACAGCACCACACCTGTGGGCAGCGTCGGTGGCGGCAGCTTCTCGTCGTGGGCGAGCACTGCGCACATCTCCCGTTGCAGGGCGTCGCGGGCCCCGGCATTGAACACGCCCTTGACATCCGATCCATCTTCCGTGTCGATGATGGCCCGGCGCGTACCAGGGTCCAACCAGCCCATGAACCGCAGCCCGGACGTACGCTCCACCGTGTCCTCGATATCGGACCGAAACGTTCGTGATGGTGGTCCGACCGGTCGCGCGGCAGCGTGGAAGCGCGATGGGGGGCCGGACAGGTCAGCGCCTACCACGGGTCCACTACATCCTACGCATGACCACTGTGCCCTTCGGGTCACGGGATCGCGGACGAGCCTGCCGCCCCGGCAAGTCGAGAAGCAGGGAAAGGCCGCGCAGCGTTGCAGAGGCATTGGATAGAATCGCCAACACAATCTTTTAATATCGAAGCGTTCTGGTTGAGAACTCAGGATATTCATGGAGTTAACCGATATGGGGAAAGGAATCAGGTCCATCAAGCATCATTACCCCGGAACACGCATCACGGCGCACATCCCAACTATCATCATCGCGCTGCTGCTGTCCGTGGCCTTGTTGACGGGGTGTACGTCCGGGGACGGACCTGCTCAGTCTACGAACGAACCTGATGACTTGCGCATCATCTCGCTTTCTCCCGGTACCACGGAAATCGTGTTCGCCCTTGGAAGGGGGGACAAGATGGTCGGCGTCACAACGTACTGCAACTATCCCCCTGCTGCCCTTGAGGTCGAGAAGGTGGGTGACGCTCTCAATCCCTCCGTTGAGCATATCGTCTCGCTCAGGCCGACGTTAGTGCTCGGCGTAGTGGACCAGGCCGCTGTGGCCGAACGGTTGACACCCCTTGGTATCAACGTCCATCTCATGAACGCCACTTCGCTGGACGGCGTCATGGACGAGATGACGACCATAGCCCTGCTCACGGGAGCGGGCGATGAGGGCGAGCGTATAGTGGCCGACATGCGCGGCCGCATCGCTGCTGTGCGGGAGCGCGCTACCACCCTCGATGAGTCGGCCTGGCCGACGGTGTTCGTCGAGGTATGGGACGAGCCGCTGATGAGCGCCGGACCGGGCACGTTCACTCATGATGTGGTCATCTCGGCCGGCGGGCGTCCTGCCCTGAACCTCACCATGCCCTGGCCCAATGTGGACACTGAAGCGGTCATCGTGGCCAAGCCCCAGGTCGTGCTCCTCACCCATGCGAACCGCACAATCGAGCACTTGCGTGCACGGCCCGGTTGGAACGCCATCCCTGCTGTCAAGGACGAAAGGGTGTTCCTCATCGATCCCGATTCAATTTCACGTCCTGGTCCCCGCATAGTGGATGCTCTTGAGGAGGTGGCGGACCGCTTCCATGGTAACGGATGACACTTCGGTCCCTCGCCACGGACGCATGCTCGGGGCCCTTCTTGCCGTGGCCCTGCCGATCGTAGTGATCGCAGCGCTCGCATCCGGCCCCGCCGATGTCGGTGTGGGTGAGGTGGCGTCGGTGCTCCGCGCTCATGCTCAACTGGGTCCTCAGGTCGATAGGACGACCGATGCCATCGTGTGGGACATGCGCCTCCCACGTGTCTTGCTCGCCCTTGTAACAGGGGCCGCGCTCTCTCTCGCCGGCGTTGCGTTCCAGACCCTACTGCGCAATCCACTGGCCGATCCGTTCATCATAGGTGTGTCCTCGGGGGCATCGCTCGCGGCCTCACTAGCGCTCGCTTTCGGTACGAGCGCCCTCGTCCCACCGGCCGGGTTCATCGGTGGTCTGGTCACTGTGTACGTCGTGTACCGACTGGCCCTCGAGGGTGGTGAGGTGTCGGTGCGGACCATGCTCCTTGCAGGTGTGGTGGTTTCGTCGTTCCTCTCGTCGTGCACGACCCTCCTTCTCATCATCATGGGCCGTGACATGCACAAGGTCGTGTTCTGGCTAATGGGGAGCCTCGAGCCAACGGCCACCACGGTAGGTCTCATCCCTCTCGTGACCCTGGCAACGGTGTTCGGCGGGCTCGTCCTCATGGCGATGGCCCGCGACCTCAACCTTCTCCTCCTTGGCGAGGACCACGCCCGTCATCTCGGATGTGACGTGTCGCGTACCAAGACCGTGTGCTTCGTCTGCGCTTCCCTGCTGGCGGGGGTGGTCGTCTCGGTCACCGGGCTCATCGGTTTCGTAGGACTGGTCGTGCCGCATATGGTGCGTCTGATCGCTGGCCCGGACAACCGGGTCCTGTTACCCCACTCAGCAGCTCTGGGGGGTATATTCCTGGTCCTCGCGGACCTCGTCGCCCGCACAGCCATCTCGCCCGAGCAGATCCCGGTCGGGACAATCACCGGATTCGTTGGCGGCCCCTTCTTCCTCTATCTCCTCGTCCGGTCAAGGAGGATATGATGATGACAGCACCGGCGTTCAAGGCGAAGGATGTCGTTATGTCCTACGGCCACGAGCGGGTGCTCAAGGGCGTCGACCTGACCATCGAACAGGGTGAGTTCGTTGGAATCATCGGCCCCAACGGTGCAGGGAAGTCGACCCTCCTGCGCATACTCACTGGTGTGCTGGAGCCTACGGCCGGGAAGGTCCAGCTGCTCGGTCGCCCTGTGTCGGCCTACGACGCCAGGGACCGCGCCCGTCACATGGCCGTGGTGCCGGAAAATCCCAACGTCCCCTTCGCTTTCACCGTGGAGGAGCTCGTGCTCATGGGACGCACACCCTACACTTCACTTCTCGGCGGGAACGATGAACATGACGCGGCCACCGCCCGTCGCGCAATGGTCTCTACGGACACGCTCCACCTCGCCTCGCGACCCATCTCCAATCTCAGTGCGGGGGAGCGCCAGCGCACATTCCTCGCCCAGGGGCTCGCCCAAGAACCTGATGTGCTCGTGCTCGACGAGCCCACGGTCCATCTGGACCTCCGTCAGCGAATGGCGTTGTTCGAACTGCTATCCTGCCTCAACCGTGATGGTGGGATCACCGTGGTCACGGTGCTCCATGATATCAACATCGCTTCGCAGTACTGCACACGTCTCGCTCTGGTGGACGCGGGTCGTATCGTTGCTGAGGGTGCCCCTGATGAGGTGCTCACACGGGATATCCTGCGCGACAGCTTTGGCGTCCGTGTCCAGGTGCGAGCGGACCCGGCTACAGGTCGTCCGGTGGTAACGCCTATCGTTCATCGTCAGCGTCCGCAGCTGACCGGAAGGGTGCATGTGGTCTGCGGTGGAGGGTGCGCAGAGGCGACCCTTCGCGACCTTGTGGACGCCGGTCTCACGGTCACGTGCGGTGTCGTTAACCGTGGCGATGCCGATTGGGAGGTGGCCCGTACGCTCGAGATCGAGACAGTGGATGAGGAGCCTTTCTCCCCGGTAGGCGACGAGGCACTTGCCCGCAACCTGCGCTCGATGAAGTCAGCGGACGTAGTGGTCGTCGAGGCTGTGGCCTTCGGGCATGGGAACCTCCGGAACCTCGAGGCCGTGGAACAGGCCGACAGGTCAGGCGTGCCAGTCGTGCTGGTCGAAACAGAGGCCATCGATGAACGGGACTTCACCGGCGGCAAGGCCGGAGACTCGTACGGCCGGGTGCGCAAGCAGGCCAAAATCGTCGCATCACGGGGGGCGCTCCTGGACACCGTGGCCGGTCTGCTCGGGGAGGATACTGATGGTAGTGAGTAATCAGGCCCGTCTCCTCCACCTGCTCCTCTCTCTCGCGGGAGGGAGCTGTTCACGAGGGCTGCTGGGACGACGTCTGGGCGAGACCGATTCCCGGGTCCGCTCCTTCCTGGCGATGCTCAAGGAGCGTGGCCTAGTCACGAGCTCGCGGAAGGGTCACATGCTCACTCCGGAAGGTATGTCGACAGTGGACGCCCTTGGACTGGTCGGTCCTGTGGGGCTGAACGCCGGTGAGTTGACCGTCGGCCCTCGCGATGCGGCCATCCTCGTTCGTGGCGCCGCTGTCCGTGTCGATAAGGGGATCGAGCAGCGTGATGCAGCTCTTGTCGCGGGAGGGATGGGTGCCACCACGCTCGTTATGTCGGGCTCAGGTCTTGAACTCCCGTTCCCCGGCACGGTCCCGTCGTCCGTAGCAGCACGTCTACTGGAACTGCTGCCTGCACGGGAAGATGATGTCATCATCGTCGGAACGGCCGCTCACGGATGGGCGGCAAAGCGTGCGTGCGTTGCTGCCGCGCTCACCTTAGCGCCCGCCGACCTCGTTCCCCGGCCACGACAAGGGAAACGTATATAAAGGCCGATGACGTGGGCACCCCCGGTTTCTTTGGAACGTAAGTGTTCAGTATGTAAGAGATTTCCCAGTAAGGAGGTGCTCGTCTTCAATGAGGACGGATCTACCAATCTCCTTCTGGTATGTGGCCGCTGCGTCAAGGGCGTCGAGGGCGGCAAGCTCCCCTCCGTGGGAATGAAGGCTGACCGGAGCCTCGGGATCGTCAACGGACGGTTCGCCATCGAGGACGTGGACTCCATCCTGTACTATTTCAGGGAGGACATCTACGAAACTCCGAAGTTCACCATCGACCTCGACATAGTGTTCGGACGTGTATCCATCAAGGACGATGAGCCCGAGGACGAGGCTGAGCCGGAGACCCGCAAGATACCGGAGTTCCGTCTTCCTGGCGCCTGATCCCAGGCAGGATCCCTCCGCTTGCAGGCCAACCTACAGAGTCCGAGGACTACTGCTCAGGGGCTGCTTTCCGAGCCTTGAGCGTTGTCAGCTTCGTTGCTATGGGCAGGTCGGTGATCGGCACAGCATCGACTGCGCCAGATGATACAAGAGCGTCGAACGCCTCTTTTCCGGCCTCGGTCCGCACCAGTACGGTCGTCCAACCGTCCGGTGAGTCGACACCGCCGAGCGCGATGTCCGCGTCCCGCGCACCGAAATCATCACAGATCTTCGAGCATCCACGGGCAACGGGCGCGAGCTCTTTGACGTGGATATCAACGGTGCGCTTCCCGTCCACCACCATGCGTCCACGCTGGATCGCCATGTGTTCGGCCGTATCCTGTTCGGCACCCTGCCCCTCCAATAGCGCCCACATTCCGTCATGATCGAACGTCTTGGAGCAGAACAGACCGATGACGAGGCCTATCCGACGACGGGTCGCAGGTATCTCTGCGAGCGAACGAGCGCCCCTGGTGTGGCACGGGAGCCCGATGATCCATGTCGCATCCTTTGTATCGGCGAGAATGTGGAGCAATGGTACATGACAGAACACCGAGCCGCCGGGAGGTATCCTATCGGTGAACCTGCGAGGGATCGCGCGCCAGCCGTCCCGGTCGATGGCCAGCACTCCCGCTCCGCGTTCCAGAGCAAGGGATGCCAGGGCACTGGCCACACCCCCGTCCTGTGCCTGTGCACGGACCTTGAGGTCCGTCGTACGGGCCGCATAGGCCGCCAGAACGGTACCCAGCGGTTCATCACCGGACCAAGTCCACGGAGTGACCCGCGGACAGGCCTTGTAGCACAGACCGCACTCGATGCACTCCTCGACGAGGCGTGGGGCGTCAGCTCCCATTTCAAGCATACCCTTGGGGCAGGCACCTGCACAAGCGCCGCACGCTACGCACTGTCCTTCCCCGATGACTTCTCCCTGTAAATATTCAAAGCTCATGTACTCACCCCATATGTTCTCCAACCGACCGACGGCAGTTGTTCACGTTGTTCTCCACGGACGAGCGTAAGTCCGTTGGCCCGTTCGGTCACACGACCGATAACTGTCAGTGTGGGTATTGACGTCCGTGCCTCCTCGAGCCGGTCCGGTGACAAGGTCAGGAGCGTCTCGAACTCCTCCCCGCCTCCGATCACGATGTCCTCGAATGATACACCCAGCCGTTCACACAGTTCTTTTGTGCGAGAAGAGCATGGTACATCGGACAGCACGACCTCCGCTCCCACGTCGCTCCGTTCCGCAAGCTGTCGAATAGAGCGTGCAAGCCCATCACTGATGTCCATGGAGGCCGACGCCAGCTCTCCGACCGTACCCGCGGAACCGGCCCGTATAAGGGGCCGTAGGAAGGCCTTTACGACATCCTCTGCGTCATCGAGACCTGCCTCGAGGCATAGGTGACCGAAACGAGCCTTACCCATCTCGCCCGTGACGCAGATTAGATGACCGGGAACGGCACCGCTCCGGCCAGGCACCCGGTCCCCCTCGCCAAGTCCGAAGCTCGCGAGCGTTACCCTGTCCGTTACCGATAGGTCACCCCCGACGTAACGACAGTCGTGCGCTTCGCAGCATGCTTTAGCACCTGCGGCAATCGGGCCGACAAGGTCCGAGGAATCTTCCGGTACTCCGATGGCGAGGAGGAGGAAACGCGGAACGGTCCCGGCGGACACCAGGTCGCTGATCGTCGCCGCCATGGCCTTCCACCCCCAATCTTCGGGAGATGTGCGCGATGGCAGGTCGGTGTCCTGGAAGAGCATGTCCGTCGAGAGGGCCCATGTGCGGTCCCCGACGGTAAAGGCGAAGCAGTCGTCCCCGACAGCGTCACCTAGAAGGCGAGTCAAAGCGGCAATGGCCTCGTCCTCGTCCACGGGAACGGAGGGATGTGTCAATATTTATTAAGCTGGTGGCGTGGCCCGGTTTTAGCACAATTTTAAATACCGGGAAGGGTATAGTCCATAGTGATGAGCGAGCTAGAGCTCGTGCTGGACCCGGGGAGCGAACGGGAGATGCTCAACGCTCTCCGAGAAAAGCTCGAATACACCCGTTTGCACCTTATCAACTCAGAGGAACGGCTCAAGCGGACCGAGCTCCAGGTCCACGATTTCACAAAGAGCGTGTCACGCACCAAGGTGCTCATCAGCAAGGGTATGCCGGAATCCGCCCAGATGGAACGGCTCACGTCATCGCTCGTCACAGCGTTCGAGAAGGTGGCGGAGAAGATGAGCAGCATCGAGGTCACCGCCAACGTCCAGGCTCCGGCGGCCCCCAGTGGAAAACCGGGACGCATCGACTGCCCGCACTGCTCCCGAGCGCTCCCGGCGAGCGCTAAATACTGCAAGTACTGCGGGAAGAGGGTGAGCAAGTAAGATGGCCAAAGAATGCCCGCTATGCGGTCGGGCCTACGAGGACGACTGCAGGTTCTGCGACGAGTGCGGGGAAGAGCTCAAGGACGCGGGCGGAGGCGGCGGTCAGGTCGAGAAGATCGAGAAGACCGAAAAAGTGCTGATCAAGCAGGTACCGGTCATGGCGGGCGGTGGCGCCTCCACGGAGGAAATGACCCGGCTCGTCGGTGCCATCGAGAAACTCGTCGAGAAGATAGGTTCAGGCGGGGGCGGAGGAGGCGGTGGGGGTGGACTCGATCCCTCCAAGCCGATCGCGTTCTATCACGTCAAGGACCCTGCTCTGGAGAAGAAGAAGCACCACGGCGTCAAGGGTGTTGCTCTCCCCTCGCTCCGTGATACCGAGAACCTCCCTGACGAGATCAAAGGGATGGTGGGCAAGAAGTCCGACAAGATAGACAAGTCAAAGATCAACGAGACCTATCCTCTAATCCCGCGGCATCCAAAGCATCCGAAAGAGGTCAAGGCGTGGGCCTGGATCAAGTACGATCCCAAGGGACAGGACCTTGTGTACAACGTTATCGAGCCCCCGCTCACACCCAACGAGACCGACGCCATCGAGAAGATCAAAGCACGTCTCGAGGAGCGACTGGACATGGACTTCGGCGTGCTGTCGAAGGCCAAGGCCCACCTGCGCTATCTCACTGCCCAGATCGACAAGTTGCTCGAATACTTCGACATCAAGCTCTCCAAACAACAGATGGACAAGATCAAGTACTATATCTTCCGTGACTTCGTGGGGATGGGCAAGATCGAGCCGCTCGTTCGTGATCCAAACATCGAGGATATCTCGTGCGACGGTATCGGCATCCCTATCTACATCTTCCACCGCAACTCGATCTACGGGGAGATGCGGTCCAACATCGCGTTCAAGACCAAGGAGGAGATGGACAACTTCGTGATGAAGATGGCCCAGAAGACGGGCAAGACCATTTCCGTGGCCGAGCCGCTCCTTGACGGTACTCTTCCCGATGGCAGTCGTCTGCAGGCCACCTACGGTTCTGACATCGCTCGTAAGGGTTCCAACTTCACCATCCGAAAATTCACTGATGAGCCGCTGACTCCCATCCACCTCCTTCAGTACGGCACCATCAACCACGAGGCGCTGGCCTACCTCTGGATCGTTGTGGAGGCAGGTAGCTCGGTCCTTGTAGCCGGTCCGACAGCTACAGGGAAAACAACGATGCTGGGTTCGATCGCTCTTTTCATCAAGCCCGAGCAGAAGATCGTCAGTATCGAGGACACAGCTGAGCTGCGGCTGCCTCACCCCAACTGGCTGCCTCAGGTCGCCCGTTCGGACATGGGTAAGAAAGGGCACGGCACTGTGGACATGGCCGACCTGCTTAAGGCAGCCCTGCGACAGAGGCCCGACTACATCCTTGTAGGCGAGGTACGAGGTGAAGAGGCCGCTATCATGTTCCAGGGTATGGCCACAGGTCACGCCGCTATGGGGACGATCCACGCCGACGATCTCCAGAAGATCGTCGACCGACTCGTGACACCACCCATCAACCTCTCTCCTGCTCTCATCCAGCACTTGGACGTCATTATCTTCATTGTGCGCACCCGTATGGCCGGTAAGTTCGTCCGTCGGGTGAGCGAGATCGTCGAGGTAGAGGACGTGGACGTGGAATCCAAGCGCGCCGAACCGCGGATCGTGTTCGAATGGGATCCTACAAGCGACGAGCTGGAGCCCAATCAGTCGAGCAGGATCATCGGAGAGATCGCCCGTCTGCGTGGTATCAAGGGATCAAGCCTCCAGGCGGAGGTCATCCGGCGTACCAACGTTCTGCGGTGGGCCGAGTACAAGGGTGTTGTCAACTACAAGGCAGTGGGGCAGCTCATCGCCTCGTACTACCAGAACCCCGACGAAGTGCTTAAGCATATAAGAAAGGACCTGGAGGCTTTGAAGAGTGCCCAGTACTGATGATAAGGCGGATGAGAAGAAAGTAGAGAAGAAGGTGGAGCCGCAGAAGGTCAAAGAAGCGGACATCGCGTCCGACGTCCGAAGCGTCATCCTCGACATCCATAAGGCCGTCTCCGAGATCAACAAGAAGACCACTGACTTCGAGCGTCGGCTGGGTGCTCTCGAGGAGGAGCTCGCCGAGAGCTCCAACGAGCTAAAGGTCCTTCGCATCTCCGTGTTCAAGACCCTCCCCGACACCGAGGAGACACGTACCCTCCACCGTCAGGCATCGAAGGAGCAGGCTGGAGAGAACGAGGAAGTAGAGGTTCTCACACCTGACATGATGCGCAAGATCAGACGCGCCTCCAGACGCTGACCGGGGCGACCGCCCCCTATGGTATCACGCTCACAGTCACACCAATGGACGGATGGGCTCGTGGCCTAGTTGGATAAGGCGACGGCCTTCTAAGCCGTAGATCGCGGGTTCAAATCCCGTCGGGCCCATCACCCTTTTTCTAATTGGGCTCTCCCGCTCACGCCTGTGCATCGACCCGGACGGCCTCGTCGAGCAAGGCCCGGACATCCGCCTCACGTCTGCAGTACAGGAGCACGCTGCGCGCCCGGGCGGGCGACGAGCCGAGGGCCTTAGCGGCCACCGCTACTGTCGGCTGGGACCCGGGATGGCTCACTAGATACTCGAGCATGTCCATTGCCAGGGCCTCCAGTTCGTCGTCAGATTCGCGCGCACCATCCTCCACGAGCACTGAAAGGTCAGATACCGCATCCAGCAGGTTCAGAGCACGGTTGAGCTCGGAAAGGGTCGCGTCCACCTTACCAGCTACCTCGAGGAAGGGAGGTGCAGCCCCAGTACCGTCCCACACGGCTAGAGCCATGTCCGTGATCTCACCAAGGTGTGTGGCCTCCTTGTCCGAGAGGTCAGAGGGTCGTACGGTCTCTGTGTCACGGTCCAACGAGTCCAGGTACCCAAGTGCCTCGGCGACCAGGGACGGTCGCTTGCCGGTGAGGTCCACGACCTCCTCCAGTTCGACGTCCTTCAATCCTCCGCGTTTCTCGGCCACGCGATGGAGGAGCTGTTCGATCGTGTTCACGCGTTTTTTCGGGAGTGTAGCGGGCTCCACGGTCACGTCCTTGAGAGCCTCCAGATGCGAGAGCGCTCGCCATAAGGTCCCAAGTCCCAATCCCGCGCGACGCGCCAGTACCCGTCTGGGAAGTCCCCGGATACGCCCGCCGATCGTTGTGATGAGCTTGCCCGCGGCCTTGTCCACAGGCGCGGTACCGCGTCCGGCGTCTGTCGTACGATCGAGAAGGTCACGGTTGAACCCGAGGAGCTTGCGTGCATCCTCCATGGTAATATCAAGGGCTAGCGCCACAGTGCCAGCGTCGTCCTCCGGATCGAGCTCTGCGACCAACCGGGCCGATAGCGCGTCAAGGTGCTTGAACTCGTCCTTGGAGAGTTTCCTCGTGTCCAGCTCGACCTGTGAGACGTATGCATGGAACCCGCCCGAAAGGAGCCCCTCCAGACGGTCCCTTGGTACACGGAGCACCGCGAACAGTTCGACCTCGTTGGGCAACCGGCCACGCTCGGAGCGGAAAAGGCACATCTTGAGACAGTCGACGTCCTTCTCCCTGGCGATATCCCCCCGAAGGGCACGGCCCACCAGTGGACCGCGCATCGTGCCCGCACGCTCCCAACCGACCATCTCGAGCAGACGGTCAACGTCGAGGTACGGATGCTCGCGTTCGATCCATGCGACGACCTTCTTCAGATGGAGTATCTCGACGGCATCATCGGGTTTACCCTCGATCACACATCCGAGGTCGGCAAGTCTGCGTACACGAGTACCCGCTAAATTGAGCCCGCGTGACGCAGGGACCGCCGTGACCAGAGGAAGTACCTCGCGTGCGACGTCCCAGGACAGGGTCCTTCTGCGCTCGGGGCGGACGATACAGTCCTCCACGGGTCGCATTAGTCCAGCATGGAGCCAGGAGCGACAGGCGGCATCCCAGTCCTCTGCCTTTGCGTAGCAGGTCCCAGCGCGCTCCCATAGGCGGCACTGGTAGAAGCATGAACCGGCCTTGGCCCACTTGCGGGCCGTCTCGTAACATGTACCGGCCCGCTCCCATTCGCAGGCCTTCTCGTAACACTTTCCGGCCTTCCCGGGCTTCTTGGCATCCTCGTGGCACTCACCGGCCAGGATCCACTCACCGGCACCAGAGTAGCATCTGGCAGCGGCATCGAGCTTCCCGAGGTCCCTGAACAGTTCTCCTGCACGTGAGAGATGGCCCGCTGCCTCGAAGTTACGTGCGGCCGCGGGTAGGTCGTTGGCCTGAAGGAACGCTTCGGCCGCTCGAGCGTGCTCAGCGATGGTCTCGAGGCAACGGCCCTCGTTAGAATGATCACCGCTCACCTGGTAGCGTTCTGCGGCCTTGTCGAGCGCTCCGGCCTTCTCCCAGGCGATCGCGGCCTTGGCAGGCAACCGCGCACGATCGAACATCTCAGCAGCGTCGGCATGGTTCTCGACCGTCATGAAGCACTCGCCGGCCCGGTTCCACACGCGCGCTTTGCGGTATAGCGCCGCAGCGTCAGCTATCTCCCCGGCCTTCTCCATGCACTCTGCGGCTTCTTTGTAATCGTCGGCACGCTCGTAGCACTCGCCGGCCTCCTTCAGCATCTGGGCCCGCTCGTAGCTTTCGGCCGCCTCGTGCCATGCCTTCCCGTTGGCGAACGAGTCACCGGCCTTCTCCCATTCATCGACCTTCTTGAACGATATACCTGCGTCCCGCCATTCTTTTGCCTTGAAGAAGGCTCTGCCCGCTTCGAGGTCCATCCCTGACGCACGGAAACAGCGGCCGGCACGGTCCCATTCCTCTGCCTCGTGGTAGGCAAGAGCGGCCTGCTCCATTAGCTCGACGTTCTCGAAACATTCACCGGCCAGCTCGTAGGCTTCGCCCTTCTCGAAGGCCGTACCTGCTCGCTCCATCTGCTCCAGCTCCTGCCAGAGCTTACCGGCATCGACCCATCGCTCGAGCTTCTCATATGCCTCGGCAAGGAGGTCACGCTCTCCCGCTTTCTTGAGGAGGGGCACTGCACGCTCGTACTTTCCGGCCTTGAAGAAGGAGCGTCCCGCCTTCTCCGACGCCTTCGCCTTGAGATGGTCCTCGGCAGCTTCCTTCCACGCCCCTGCTTCCTCGAACGCGTGGGCAGCGTTCTCCCACATCTCAGCGTTCTCGTAGCATCGGGCAGCGTTCTTCCAGTCGGCGGCCTTCTCAAGGGCGGCTCCTGCCTTGGTCCACTCCCCGGCCTTCCCGTAATGGACTCCCGCGCGGTCCCATTCCTCGGCACGCTCGTAATTACGGGCGGCGGCCAGGTCATCACCGATCTTTGCGAAGAGTCGGCCGGCCTTCTTCCAGTTCTTTGCTTTCTCCCACGCCTCGGCCGCTTCGGGGTACAACTTGCGTTTCTCGAAGCAAGGTGCTGCCCGCCCCCAATGCTCGGCCTTTACGAGGTCGGTGGCGGCTGTCTTCCAGTCCTTCAGACGGATGCGGTTCTTGGCGGCATGTGCCCAGAGCCCCGCATTCTCCAGCAGGTCCGCTGCCTTCTCGAACTCGCCCAGCTTCTCGTAGCAGATACCGGCCCCACGGAGGTCCTCGACCTCCTCGCAGAGGCGAACGGCCTTCTGCCATTGCTTGGCCCGCATGTAGTTGAGGGCTGCACGTCCAGGGACCTTGGCGGCATTGAAGAGAGCTGCTGCATGCATCCATCGCTCGAGCCGCTCGGAAGCGACCGCCGCGTTCATGACATCACCAGCTTTCTTGAAGGCGACGAAGGCGCCCTCCCACTCTCCTGCCTGGGCGTATTCCTCACCAGCGAGGTCCCACATGTTCCCTTGTTCGAAGCAGTCCGCGGCTTTAAGATGGTCGCCTGTCGCTGCGTATACCTCACCGGCCTCGACCCAGGCGCGGGCCATCTCGAGGTGTCGTCCCGCCTCCTCCAGACGTCCTAGCTTGCGAGCGAGCCTACCTGCCTCCAACCAGTCCTCAAGGTGCACGAAAACACCAAGGAGCCGGTCCATTTTCCCGGCCTTCTCCCAAGCTCGCGCTGCCTTCTCCCAGCTGTGGGCCGATTCCCATGCATGGGCTGCTTTCTCCCAGTTGCCGGACTTCCATTGCTCATAGGCGGCCCGTTCCCAGGCGTCACCTGCCCGGTTCGGTTGTTGGGCGGCATCCCAGCAGCGACCGGCGTCCTCCCAGTTGTTGGCCTTCTCGTACAGGTTTGCAGCTTCCACGAACTCGCCCTGTCGCTCGGCCGTCCTGGCCCGACCAGCATCACCAAAGAGGTTCTCGAGCACCACGTATGACTACCTGCTAGCCATCTTCTGCATGAAGTTTTATATGAATAAGGCACCGCAGAGCGGCCCAAGGGGTCCTGAGCACGCGGGTGTTCCATGTTGTTCCATGTCCCGTTCACTGTACTTATATATCCGGAACGGCTGAATACCTAACGGCGTGTGTAGGGAGCCGAGTCCCTCACGTAGACAAACGACAACACCGACCGCCCTGACCACGTGTGCGACATCCGCGCACTCGACTACTATAATTGGCACCACAGTAATGCGATGGTGCCCGGTCCCTCCACGCCTTCCCATGAGGCCCGCGTCGATAACGCCTTCCCCCTCCCCAGCCCCGACGACGGTTGGTGATCCGACGTGGGCCTCACTGTCTTATTTCTTCTCGCTCCTTCTAAAGGAAAGGTTAATTACGTATGAACGTAATCACAGGAAACCGAGATTAGTGATATACGAGAAGCACGGAGTCATCAATGAGAGATACTGATTCCACCAAGAAAAAGGCCTCTAAACAACGGTCGAGCACCCATGAAGACCTACATGGGAGCGAGGATAACATGCTGACCGGTAGGTCGAATCTTCTTCTCGTTTGTGCCCTTGCCGGTGCGCTCTCGGGTCTTTTAGCATCCTACATAGAGACCATCCTATGGGACGTCACGGTACTGTCGTTCGGACCTACCATTGCCTCGTTCTATGCTGGAGGTATCTTTGGATGCCTCATCGCCATGGCAATCTCGCTCGCATATCGTCCAAACTTGAATTCATTATCAGTGATGCTCTTCGTCGGTCTAATAGGAGGAGGTGTTGGTAAGGTGGCCGGAGGGGTTGTCCTTGACATCATTCTAGCTACATTGGCCACATCATCACAGGCAAAGACCAACGTCTACTTCTTTCTAGTCGCTGACGGGATATGGATGAGCACCTTGGTAGGGGCCATCCTGCTGTCCCGCGGTTGGTTGGACGGTCACGGGCCATGGCCTCTTCCGCGTCTGATCCTTGCAGCTATCGCGGGGAGCCTTGCTGGTGCGATCGAGTTCTCTGTACCATTGAA
>CAZFHY010000015.1:0-107154 GCA_964519305.1 Candidatus Undinarchaeota archaeon | reverse complement strand
CCTTTTCAACAAGGTGTTACCCAATTCCTCGACATCTTATACGGGTGGGCACCTGCGTGCCCCCGGTTTGTTGTCACCTAACCTCGGGGGGGGGGCAATGGGCCCCCCGCCCCCCTTTTTCCCACCGTGGCACCGTCCCCCAGTCCCGGGCATAAGGTACTTAAGCGCTCCCGCGCTGCTCGCCAGCGAGGGACGGCATATGGTCGATAAAGCTTTCGCGTCCGTACAGCAGCTCATCAAGAAGGAGAAGGTCAGGTTCATCGACTTCAAGGCACTGGACCTTGCCGGCAGGCTCCACCACGTTTCTATCCCGGCTGAGCGGTTCACCCCGCAGCTGATGGACGAGGGGATCGGGTTCGATGCCTCGAGCTACGGGTTCGCGCGCATGGAGGAGTCGGACATGGTCCAGCGCCCCGACCTGTCTACCATAAAGCTCGATCCCTTCCGCCAGGCACGGACGCTCTCGTGCTTCATGACCATCCACATGACCGACGCGGGCCGGACACGCTATCCCAACGATGTGCGGGCCGTGGCCCAGCGTGCCGAGGGATTGCTGGCCGAGCTTGACATCGCCGACAAATCATTGTGGGGACCGGAGTTCGAGTTCTACGTGTTCGACGAGGTGGCCTTCGACTGCCAGCCCCATGAGTCGTTCTTCGCTGTACATTCCCACGAGGACATGGTCCACAACGCCTACCACGCGGCCAATCCCTTCGACACCCATGACGACCTGCGCGACGAGGCGTGCGAGATCATGGCGAAGCTGGGGATCCCCGTGAAGTACCACCATCACGAGGTGGGGCAGAAAGGACAGCAGGAGATCGAGCTGCTGTTCCAGTCGCTGCTGGCCGCGGCCGACTCCTCGGTGCTGTCCAAGTACCTGCTGTTCAACCTGGCCCAGGAGCGGGGGCTCTCGCTCACGTTCATGCCCAAGCCGCTCCACGACGCGGCGGGCAACGGCTGGCACGTCCACCAGTACCTTGTGAAGAAGGGCAAGAACGTGTTCTACGAGGAGGGCGAGTACGCCAACCTCTCCCAGACGGCACGGTACTATATCGGCGGGCTCCTGGAGCACGCAGCGGCGCTGGCGGCCTTCACCAACGCGTCGACCAACTCCTACAAACGACTGGGGGCGTTCGAAGCACCGGTGCTGCGCGCCTTCGGCCAGGCCAACCGGTCATCCGCCGTGCGGATCCCGTCATACGTGAGCGATCCTGAGAAGACACGTATCGAGTACCGGCCACCTGACGCAATGGGCAATCCTTACATCATGCTCGCCGCCATGCTCATGGCGGGCATCGACGGTATCGTCAACAAGCTGGACCCGTCCGAGCTAGGGTTCGGGCCTCACGACACCAACCTCTACGAGGACCGGGAGGCGCTCAGGGGATTGCGGTACCTGCCGCTGTCCCTGGACGAGAGCCTGGACGCTCTGGAGGAGGACTGCGCCTTCCTGCTGCGCGGCAATGTGTTCGACGAGGGGCTCATCGACTCGTGGGTGACCCTCAAGCGCCAGGAGGCGGTGACGGTCGCGAGCCGGCCCCACCCCCTCGAGTACACGCTGTATTTCGAGAGCTGAGCGTCGGGCAAAAAGAGAAAAAGGATACTGCCTTCTTGGCTGGTGGAAGGGATCTCCCGTACGCCCTCTGGATGAGGGGAACGGAACTATCATACATAGGGGAAGGATTGAAATGGACAGATCTATGTTGAAGCTCGTACTTCTGATCATCTTCGCATCAGGGTGTGTACTCGCTCTTGGATATCTAAGTGCGGTCAATAGGACAGCCATGATAATCGTGATCATCTATTTCGTCCTCTGGGGCATCTTGTATGTGTACTTTACCGAGACGGCCAAGCTGAAGGGTGCGACCAAGGGCAAACGTCTGGAAGAGCTGCTCATTCAGAAGAAAGGCAAGGTCAAGGAGGTCGTCGCCGATCCGGGTTCAAAGTACATCATCTTCAGCGACCAGCACCGGGGGGACAACAGCTGGGCCGACGACTTCGCCCATAACCAGGTCCTCTTCTTCCACGCATTGAGCGATTATCTCAAGAAGGGGTACACGTACATCGAGCTAGGCGACGGTGATGAGCTCTGGGAGAACACACCAGAGGAGGTTCACGATGCCCACAGTCATGCGTTCTGGCTGATCCGTGAGTTCCTGAAAGATGACCGTCTCCATGTCATCTGGGGTAACCATGATGAGGTGAAGGAGGGCAACGACAGCAAGAGAGCGCTCATGGGATACCTTTTCTGTTGGGACAAGCTCAAAGGGGAGGACGCCTGGCGTCTCAGGCGCTATATACGGGACCATCTCGATGCCTCTTGGGTGGACAGCAGCGCGGTCGCCGAATGGAAGAGCGACAGCGAGCTAGTCATCTCATCTAAAAAGCGCGAGGTCACGATCAAACTCGACCGGGATACGGTCACGATCAAGGTGGGAGATAATAATCCCAAGACACTGGGCGTGGCACGTATCAAGGACCATATCTTCGTATACGACAGGGGCATCAAGCCCATCGAGGGGCTCATCCTCGACATCAAGGAACTGGACGCGAAGATCTATATGGTCCATGGCCATCAGGTGGACGCGGAGACGAGCGGTGCTGACTGGCTCGGCAAGTTGATCCTTCGTAACTTCTGGATGCCCCTCCAGCTCTACGGTATCCGGGACTCCACAAGCCCCGCGAAGAACTTCACTATCCGGAGCGACGTAGACAAGGCGCTCGAGAAATGGATCATGGGCAAGAAGAAGGGCGTTCTCATCGCGGGCCACACCCATCGCCCGGTCTACCCCTTCACCGACAAGCGCTACTTCAACAGCGGCAGCTGCGTGCACCCCCGATGCATCACGGGTATCGAGCTCCTGGACGATGAGAAGGAGGGGTGGACGATCTCCCTGGTGAAGTGGCACGTGACGACGGTCGAGGGTTCGGTGGACAAGGCCAACGGCGTGATGCACGTGACAAAGGAAGAGCTTGAGGGGCCCACTAAGCTTAGCGAGTTCCTCTAGTCGGCCTGACCGTCCCCGTCCTCGCCGCCGAACAGCTCCTGCGCCGGGCACCCTATCTCCCGTTGCTTGCAGTGGGGGCAGGCCAGCGTGCTCCGGACCCAGCCGGTTACCGGGAAGGCGAGGGCCGACAGGAGCAGGACAAGGCCTCCCATGTACCATGATGGACCACGGACCACTAGCAATCCCAGCCCGGTCACGAGCGGGACAAGGCCGACGGCGAAGTCCGGGATTATGTCCTTGAATGTGATCTTGGTGCGGGCGAACTGTTCGGGATCGCGTCGGGAGAAGAGCTTCGCAACGATCAGACCTTTACCAGAGAAGCAGCGCTTGCCGTAGTAGCAGCAGTCCACGCACGATAAGAGCATGAGCCGGACCTCCAGCGCCAGGCAGTAGACGAGGAACACGCCCGCCGCCCACGGAGCTATCTCTAAGAGGATGAGGGCGCCCAGGGCATAGATCCCCAGCTGCATGAGCTCGGCCACTGCACATATCCATACGGGATACTCCTCGTACACCTCGGGCGCATCCCCTTCGACCATAGCACCCCCTACGCACCACACGTTTTTATTGGTTGGCTCCCGCTTGTATGACGTGGTGCGCAAGCTCGCCCTCGTCCTGGTACTGCTGCTCGCCAGCGCTGCTGCGGCCGACTGGCCTATGTACCGCTTCGACGCTGCGCGCACCGGGGCGACGGGGCCTGGGCCCGGCGCAGAGCTTGCGATGGTGTGGAACTACACAACCGGTTTCCCTGTGTACTCGTCACCGGCGGTGGTCGACGGCACGGTGTTCGTTGGCTCCTGGGACGGAAAGGTGTACGCACTGGACGCACGTACCGGGGAGGAGGTATGGACCTTCGACACAGGGACGGCTATAAGCTCGTCGCCGGCGGTCCATCACAGCGTCGTGTTCGTCGGTGCGGGCGACGGGATGGTGTACTCCCTGGACGGCCGTGCCGGGTACGAGGAGTGGAAGTACGAGACCGGTGCGTCCATATCCTCATCGCCCGCCGTGGCCGGAGGGATCGTGTACATAGGTAGCGACGACCACTTCGTCTACGCGCTCAACGAGACGACCGGGGCGCTCGTGTGGAAGGTGGATACAGGACAGATCGTCGACTCTTCGCCGGTCGTGGTCGACGGTGTGGTGTACATCGGCAGCGACGACTGGAACGTCTACGCTCTGGACGCGGCCACGGGGACCGAGGTATGGCGCTTCGCCACCGAGGGCGAGGTGGACGGGACGCCGGCGGTTGTCGACGGCACGCTCTACATCGGTTCCTACGACAACAACGTCTACGCACTGGACGCTCGCACGGGCGCCGAGATATGGCGGTCCGATGTGGAGAGCGACATCGTGGGCGCGGTCGCGGTGGCCGACGGCCGGGTGTACGTGGGCTCGGACGGCAACGAGGCGGTAGCCCTGGACGCACGGACCGGGAAGCGTCTCTGGCGCTTTGTCACCGAGTCATTGACCAGTTCATCGCCCGCCGTGGCCGACGGCGTGGTCTACGTGGGCTCCAGCGACTGGCGCGTGTACGCCCTTGACGCAGAGACCGGTAAGCTGCTGTGGAACCACACCACCGGGCGAGAGGTCGTGTCATCTGCGGCCATTGCCAACGGCATGATGTACATCGGCAGCGGTGACCGGCGTGTGTACGCCTTCGGGAAGGCGGCACCAGAACCGACACCCACGCCAGAACCGACACCAAACGCGACGATCGAGGCCACCCCTCCGCCCGAGCCCTTGGCCAACGGCGAGACGTGCTCGGATGACAGCGGATGCGTCAGCGAGAACTGCCGCAACGGTGTGTGCTGCATCATCGGTCGTGACTGTTGTGTATCGGACAGGGACTGCGGTCCCGATGAGTCGTGCGACACTGAGCGCTCGTACTGCGTAACGCGGGAAGGTGCGACAGGGGCGGTCGCGTTCCTGCTGGAGAACATCGAGCTGTTCCTCGGGCTGTTCGCGGTGCTGTCGGCCGCCGGCTACTACCTTCACCTGCTCAAGAGACGTGCGCTCGGCGAGGAGGCCGTGTCGGTCAAGCGGGGCGTGACCCGCGAGGGCAACATGGTCAAGATCGGCGTCAAGGTGGTCAACGATTCGACCTTCGCGCTGGTGGACGTTGGTGTTGAGCTGGACGTCCCGGAGGCTTTCACAATCGAGGGCGGCTCGAAGTACATCGATCTGGGAACGGTCAAGCAGGGGGAGTTCCAATCGGCGCTCTTCAGGCTGGTGCCCAACCGGTGCGTGTCCGGGAACATCACCGGCTCGGTCCAGTACCACGACCTTCAGGGTGAGCGCAAAGTGGTGGAGATGTCGCCCGTGTCGGTGACCAGTGTGTGCCCGTTCCTCGAGCCAGCGGCGATCACGGCGGCCGAGTTCAACGAACGCATCGCGGGTCTGGCCGGTACCCAGGAGAGGATGTTCGTGCCCGGCGACCGGCTGCAGGCGGTGATGGACGCCCTGCAGGGGAAGTGCTCGGCCATGTACCCGGTGCTCCGTGCCCAGCCGGGGGCCATCGGCGGGCTGGTGGGTATGTTCGCCGCCAGCGGTGCGTACTCCAAGCGGTTCATCGCCATGCGCCTCGATCGGGACCCCACGTCGGGCGACCTGACCGTCACGGTGTACGGCGAGCAGACCGAGATGGTAACTGGGCTCATGGCCGAGATGGTCGAGCTCATACAAGGTGCGGGCGGGGCCAAGCGGGAGACGTGAACGCTCTACAAGGAAGGATTCTTATACGTCTGACGACTAATAGTCAATAGAACATAGTGTGGCACCTGGAATTAATACCTCCTTCCCCCCGCCACGCTATATTCGCCCGTCACACGTGGCCGGGCCTGCTTCATACCAACGGATTTAAAGCACGCCCTCTTCACCTGCCCCATGGCAGGTGCCACCATCACCCTCGCTCTCCAGGCGGCCTTCGAGCTGCACCGTGGGCAGACCCGTAAGGGCACCAACGTCCCCTACGCTGTCCATCCCCTGGACGTGCTGTCCATCCTGCTCAAGGAGTCCGACGGCCATCTGCCCGAGCACGTGCTGGTGGCGGGCATACTCCACGATGTGCTTGAGGAGACGTCGTACACGCGCGAGGAGCTCGAACGTGACTTCGGCTACCGCGTTCGTGTGCTGGTGGAGGGGGCAACCGAACCGCAGAACACGCCCGAGGCCGGCCGGGAGCAGCAGCGTGAGACGTGGCAGGAGCGCAAGCGGCACACGGTCGACCTGATCAGGCGCACGTCCGACCGGGACCTGCTGATGGTGCTGCTCGCCGACAAGCTGGCCAACGCCCGTGACATGCACATCGACAGGTCCGCCATGGAGGACCACAGGCGGTTCTGGGACCGGTTCAACGCGCCGCGGGACGATGTCGCCTGGTACTACCGGGAGCTGGTAGCGGCGTTCCGTGCGGCGGGCATGGAGGAGAGCAGGGCCTTCTGGCTGTTCGAAGCTATGGTGGCGGCGCTTTTCTGGGACCCGCCGGCCGTAAAGTGATCAGAGCGTGTACTCTTTCGCCGCCTTCACCCGCACCACCTCGTTCGTTTCCAGCCCCTTGAACAGTTCCGGATGCTCGGTGTGGACAGGGAACAGACGATCTGGCGCTATCCTGTTGATCAGCTCACGCAGCTCCGGTCCGGACGCGTGACCTGAGCAGTGCGCGTTGACGCGTTTCAGCCCGAAGTGGTCGAGCCAGGCGTCCTTGCGTGCGTTGGATATCCGCATCTCGTCGTTGAACGGATCGGAGAGCGAGTGGACGTAGAGGCTGCCCTTGTTCGGTCGCATGTCGATTAGGTTGCCGAAGTTCCACATGTTCACGAACACGATCAGTTCGTTCTGCCGGTCGTGGATCTGGTCGGCGTTGAGCACGTTATCGCGCTGGTAGTAGGGCCTTTCCGCCACCCCGTAATCCTTCTCATCGTAGGTACCGGTCTTCTTCCGTGGCTGGAAGAGCAGGATGTGATCGTCGTCGAGCGACGGTACGTTCTTGAGCCCGGGGTCCGCAGCGTAGCGCTTGAGGATGCAAGCCTCCTTGTACCCGATGACGAGCTTCCTGCCGTTGTCGCGGGCCATCTCCGAGAACGTCCGCAGTCGGTCCACGTCCTTGAAGTTGAACTCGGTGAACACGACCTTCCCGCCAGCTGACGCCATCTGGTCGCTTACGGTGTTTGACACAGATGCCTCGCTGGCCGTGCTGTCGCTGTCGATACGTGTGCCCTCAGAGATGAGCGCGTCAGGTTCGGCCTCGACGGCACGGGTAATGAACTCCTCGGTCATACCTGGGTTGGAGCCGTGGAGACGGACGTCGCCCGTGTACACTATGGTCCCCTCGGAGGTGCGGATGATGAACCCGTAGGCGCCGGGGACGGAGTGGTCCACGTGTATCGGGACTATCTCCATGTCGCCCACCTTCACGGTGTCACCGGTCCTAAAGGTCCGGATATCGCGGGGGACCGGCGGCTCCTTGCGGTTTATGGGCCGCTCCTTGAAATCGAGCACCTCGAAGTCGATGGCCCGGCCCCTGCCCTCGGTGATGCCGTCGACCAGGAGCTTGGCGGTCTCGCCCATGTGCACGGCGATGTCGGGGCGGAGGAACGAGACGTAGTTGAGATGGTCGGCGTGGGCATGGCTGATGAAGCACGCGTCCACGGTCCGGTCCTCCATGCTCTGACGCCCCAGCAGGCGGAGCAGGTCGGCGCGGTAGATGCCCTGCAGGTCGGGCAGGAGCCCCATCTCCAGGAAGTCGCCCATACCGTTGACGGTCCGGGGCGAGAGGAACTCCTCGTAATACTTGCCGAGCTGGCCGAAGCTCATCCCGAAGTCGAGCAGGATGGCATGGTCGCCGTCCCGGACTAGCACCTTGTTACCGCCAATCTCGTCGACGCCGCCGTGGAATGTGATGGTGGTCATGGTCGTTCCCCCGTGTGATGATAGGTCGGTCAGGATTATAAGGGTGTGGTCGGGCGCGTGCCGGGACCAGCGATATTAATTCCCACGACCCAGCACGCCCATGTACACGCACTGGTCCTCGCGCACGAGCGGTACGCCCTCGCGCTCGGACATGGTGACGGGAGCGCCGCGCACCAGTACCGCCGGCACCTGCCGGTCGGTCTCGCCCATGAGCAGCTCGGCCGCAGAGGCTATGTTGTCGGCCTGCGCCACGCGGGTCATGCTCAGCGCCCGGCCGAAAAGGTCGGTCTTGCCGCGGTCGTCCTCCACGGCCTCGAACCCGCTGGTACCAAGGGCCACACCCACGCATCCCAGACGCAGAGGGAGCACCCGCGAGTCTGCGATTATAACGCCGACGTTGGCGGCGAAGGCCGTGAGCAGCGCCATGCGGACATCGCGCGCTGAGGCGTTGGGGTCCTTGGGCAGCCCCACTGCGTACCCGGGCGGTGCATTGGATATGTCCAGACCGGCGTTGGCCAGCAGTACCCCGTCCTTGAGGGCGAGCACCACACCGTCACAGGCACCGAGCACCCGGTCGGCCTCCTGTAGTACGAGATGGGCCTGTTCCACGGGCAACCCCCATTCAGCGGACATCTTGCGGGCCTCGTCCGACGGCTCCACGGTCTCCAGCTCGAAGATCCGTCGTTCAGCAGTGGCCACGGCAGATTCGGCCAACACCAGCACGTCGCCGTCCTTGGGCCGGATGCGTGCGTCCTTGAACGCAGCGACCAGCAGTCGGGGCAGGTCGTCGCCTGGGACTATGAGCCGGGTGCGGATGCCGAACAGTTCCATGTGACCAGTAGGTCGGGGGGTCGCCGCCTCGAAGGCCTCGGTGAGCTTCACCTGCTTTGACTGGTCGGTGTCGTCGGACATGCCCGGTCGAGTCCTGAGGCTACGAGTTATTTATGGGTTTCCACGACGGTGAAGGCCCTAGTACTGCTCGCCGCCCACGTCGCCAGCGAACACCGGGAACCTCTGGCACAGCTCGACGACCTTTTTCTTCACGTCGCCGATGGGCTTTTTCCCGATGAGAGCATCGGCGATGAGGTCGGCGATCTGGGCCATCTCCGGCTCCTTCATACCGCGGGTAGTGACCGGCGGTGTACCGATCCGCACACCACTGGTGACGATGGGGCTGCGGGTCTCGTTGGGGATTGTGCTGCGGTTGAGGATTATGTTCCCGTCCTGGAGCAGCTTCTCGCAGTCCTTACCGGTGATGTCCTGAGCGTTGAGGTCCACCAGCATGAGGTGGTTGTCGGTGCCGCCGGTGATGAGCGTGAACCCGTGCTCCTGGAGCACCTGGGCCAAGCGCTTGGCGTTGGAGACTATCTGGCGGTTGTAGTCCTTGAAATCCTGCTGCAGGCATAGGTGGAAGCACACGGCCTTGGCAGCGATGGCGTGCATCAGCGGCCCGCCCTGCATCCCAGGGAACACGGCCCGGTCCAGCGGTTTGGCAAGCTCCTCAGTGCTGAGGATGAGACCGCCCCGGGGACCGCGCAGGGTCTTGTGTGTGGTGGTGGTGACGAAGTGGCAGTGGGGCACGGGATTGGGGTGTTCCCGGCTGGCGACCAGGCCTGCGATGTGTGCGATGTCCGCCACAAGGTAGGCGCCCACGGCGTCGGCGACCTCGCGGAACATCTTGAAATCGATGGTCCGGGGGTAGGCACTGGCACCGCACATGATGAGCTTGGGCTTGCTCTTCTTGGCCACCTTCATCAGGTCGTCGTGCTCGAGCATGTGGGTCTTTTTGTTGACGCGGTAGGGGACTATGTTGTACAGCTTACCAGAGAAGCTCACCGGCGAGCCGTGAGAGAGGTGGCCGCCGTGGGAGAGCTCCATGCTCATGATCGTGTCGCCGGGCTGGAGCACAGCGAAGTACACGCCCATGTTTGCAGCGGAGCCGCAGTGGGGCTGGACGTTGGCGTGCTCAGCGCCGAAGAGCGCTTTTGCCCGGTCGATTGCCAGCTGCTCCATCTCGTCGTAGTGCTGGCACCCACCGTAGTACCTGCGTCCAGGGTAGCCCTCGGCGTACTTGTTGGTCATGATCGAGCCCTGGGCTTCGTTCACGGCAACGGAGGCGTAGTTCTCGCTGGCGATCAGATTGATCACCGAGCTCTGGCGTTCCGCCTCGTTCCTGAGGATGTTCGCGGCCTCAGGGTCAACCTTGGGTATGTACGTGAGCGTCATGGTCGTCGCACCTTGTGGCCGGGGACAGCGAAGCTAGCTTTAAAGGGGTTTGGGCAGGGCCGTGGGAGCAGGTGGCAGGGGAACGTCAGGAGAACGTAAGGTGGCCGGGTCCTAGCAGACAGGAACATGTAGATCAGACTATTCTGGTGACCGAGGGGCACCAGTGTCTGTAGATTAGAAACTGAAGGGCCGCACAGATCTCCTGAAGGCCGCCCCTAATCATCCCCTGACGCCGCTTCCTCGCGCATCCGCGTGAACCTTTCCTTGACCTCTTTCGCCTTACCGCAGGACATGGTCCCCTCGGTGCACGGCCCCCGCACGCACCCGGGTCCCGCATGCGCGAACAGCAGCGGGAACCGCCCTACGAGGATGCGTAGCATCTCGGTGGCCATGGCCCGGATCTCCCACTGGGCCCTCTCGCAGCATCGTACCTCGAGGAAGTGCCACAGTTCACGGGCGTTCATGGTCATGACTATCTTGGTCTCGGCGGCGTTGGGCAGGACGTAGCGCGCGTCCTCCCGCGGCAGGTCGGCGCCCAGCCTGCCATAGGTGTCGGCCAGCCGCTCCATCACCCATGTGAACCGCTTGTACGCCTGTGCGTCGTCGCGGACCGATTGAGGTACTATGTACCGGAACCCGTGGTCGCCCGACGCGTCCACGTACCGCTGTGACTGCTGTGAGTAGGATGCGAGGCGGTGACGCACCAGCTGGTGGGTGAGCGCCCGCGACACGCCCTCCACCCCGAAGGTGAAGCTGGCATGCTCGAAGGGTGACTCGTGCCCCAGGTCCACCAACTTGCCGACGAGCTTCTCGACCTGTGCGTCGTCCATGCGCTGGTCGATCTCCTCGACACCGGCCGGCGAGTAGCACAGCCGGGCAGCCGTCGCAACAGCGCGCTCGGGCTCGGGGGTATGCCGGAGCAACCGTACGTGCAGCTCTGCCTCGCGGCTCACTGCTTCTCCCTCGTGCGCCCGTACCGGGACGGGTCATAGAACGGCTTGGGCACGATCTCGGCAGCAAGCCGTTTTCCGCGCACGTCCACCTCGAGCCGGCCGCCCTCCTTGGCGTGGTCCGGGTGGACAAGTGCCAGGGCGATACCCTGCTTGATGAGCGGCGACATGGTGCCGCTTGTGACCTCGCCCACGTCGGTGTCATCTGAGAACACCCGACAGTGGGGGCGGGGGATACCGCGGTCGATGAGCCGGAGGTTGACAAGAGTGCGTTCAATGGCTTTGGCCCGTTCGTGCAGTGCGTCACGGCCGATGTACCGCTCCTTCTTGGGCGACACCAGGAACCCGAGCCCGCACTCTAGGGGTGTTATATCGTCCACCGTCGCCGAAGGCACCTGTTTCTCCCAGGCCTCGTTACCGTACAGGATGAACCCGGCCTCCAGGCGAAGGGTGTCCCGGGCGAACAGACCGATGGGCGCCATGCCCACGGGCTCTCCGGAAGCCCACACACCGTCCCATACGGCCATGGCCTCAGCTCCGGTGCCCCGCATTTCTGGGTCCGGATGGTAGGGTGTGGTGGAGGGCACGATCAGCTCGAACCCGTCCTCGCCGGTGTACCCGGTATGGCTGACGATCAGTTCGACGCCGTTGACCTCGCCACGGGTGATGGCGAACATCTTGTCCGGGACGGTGAGCCCAAGGTCGTCGGCGATGTCCAGCGCGCGCGGGCCCTGGATGGCGAACAGCGCGTGCTCGGCAGTGGCGTCACAGTATTCCGGCACATCGGCGCCCAGTGACTCGGCGGTGGCCAGCAACGCCCGGATCCACGCGTCGATCTTGTCCTTGTTCACGGCGTTGACCAGGAGGAGCACGTCCTCCTCGCCGGTGCGGTACGCGACAATATCATCCTTGAGCCCGCCACGCTCGTTGCACACGCAGGTGTACTTGGCACGGTCCACGGGCATCCGGGCGATGTCGCTGGTGACCAGCATGTTAACGAAAGGAAGCGCCTGGGGGCCGGTCAGCACGAGCTCACCCATATGGGATATGTCGAACACACCGGCGGCCTCCCGCACGGCCATGTGCTCCTTGATAGCACCGTCGTACCACAGGGGCATCTCGTAGCCACAGAACGGTCCCAACTTCGCTCGCTTAGCATGCCACTCATGCAGCTGGACATGTGCCATATCTCATCCCTTCGTACGGACCCGGCCAGCGAGGCCATGCTTAAAAAAATGCCGGTAGCGGGTGTCACCAAGCGTCACGATGGTCCAGCGCTACCGCGTCTCGACCCGTCCCAGCCGGTCGCCGTTGTCGAACAGGTAACCGAACTCCCTGACGGCCACCGAGGCACCCTGGGGAGGCGAGGTCACGAGGTCATCTATCGATGTCGCTATGTCCACGGTAGTTCCTGCGGGACCGTCCATTGTGATGGTCCTCTTGACGAATCCCGTGTCGCGCCAGAGCTCATCGAACCGCACCTCGAGACGGTCGGAGCCCCCCTCCTTGAGCGAGGGAACGTGGCGCCGGGTCTCCCACACTACGTACGCCGAGTCACCGACCACTCCCAACCGGCACCGTGTCCAGGTCACATCCTCGGCAGTGAACCCCTTATGCTCGAACCACCGGTCGTCCGTGTTGAACTCCGGGGCCATCACGTCGCTGCTGCCCCCTGTCATGGTGTCGTAGAAGGCAAGTGTCGTCGCCCCGCACGCCTCCACGAACACGAGCCCGGCGAGCGCTGCTCCCCCCTGACTGCTGTCCTTCCCGTCCACCACGTACTGGTTGACCACACCGCTCTGCATGTAGAACTTCTGCACTCTACCCTGGGCATAGAGCTGGGCCACGGCCTCCTCGCCCGGAGCTGGTTCGGAAGGAACACCCATCTCATCATGGGCCATGGTGATCACGGCCATTTCAGTGTAATCGCAGTACTCCTTGGGAGCGCGGGGAGTGGGGCTGACCGTGTCGGCGGACACAGGGCCGAAAGTGGGCCGTGGCGTCGGAGTGGGCAACGGCGTGCCAGCAGGGGCAGGTGTCGTCGTCGGAGCGGTCGTCGGCGCGGGCGTGACGGTCACCGTGGGCTCGATAGTAGGTGTCACCACGGGCACGGCCCCTGTCTGTGTGTACCAGTACCCGCCGCCAGCGGCCACCAGTAGGACCACGACCAGCACCACAGGAACGAGCGCTCCGTGACCGCTCCCTTCCGGTTCGCCGGGGGGCGGTGCTGCTTCCTCGGCCGGGGCGGACACCATATCGCTGTACTCTGCGGCGACCTGCTGACCGTAGCCGCCATAGCCGCCGTACCCTGCAGCGTAGGAGGCGTAGTACGAGCCCGAGGGGTCTTGGAGCTTTGGGTGAGCGTAGGCCTGGGCGGCCGGCACACCGGCGTTCATAAGACCCTGGCGGACCTGGTCGATGGTATAGCTGCGGGCCAGATATGCATCGACATAGGCGTCCACGTCACCTTGGTCCACGAAGAACGGATGGGCGGCGAACGATATAAGTCTGACCTACCAGGGCTCCCCGCTGCGCATGTACCGTCTGGTCTGCTCGGAGGGCGGTGGTAGGGACTGCGGGTGACGGCGGGGATCGATGCCCTCTGGTGTGGGGAACACACGTGTGCGGCCCGCATCGTCCATCTCGGCCATCAGGTCGAAAGCGTCGTCCATATCCAGGCCCGTGCGTACGCCCACGTTCGCCAGTTCCTGGAACACGATATCGGGCATGTCGGTTAGGATATTCTGCTCACTAGAAAGACCTTTCAGTTCCCGTTCTACGTCCTTCCACGGCATGGCGGGTCCACCGTCAGTAGGCCCTCCCCGGAGGGATGGCCCTATCTGCCCATATAATGAACGACTGCCTCGGGCACGTCCTCGGTGAGCGAGAAGTACTCCTCGCCACATCCCTGTACAGGGTGCCGTTCCAGCAGCCCCGCACGATTGAGAACGTCCATCTGGTGCATGGTCTCTGTGAGATCGAGACCGGCGCCGTAGGCCACGCCCGCGAACTCCTGCATACCGTGCTCGGCCAGGTAGCCGAACACCTCGCGCGCCTCCAGCACCTCTTCCTTGAGGCCCATGTAGGTCTCACCGCATCCACGCACCGGGTACTGCTCTAGTAGCCCGGCCTTGTTCAGGCCGTCCAGCTGTTCCATTACCTCTGTGGAGGAAATGCCGGTCGCGTGCACGAGGCCCGCGAACTCCTGCATACCGTGCTCGGCCAGATAGTCGAGCACCTCCGTACCCTCAGGTGAAGCGATTTCAGTGTACATGGGTGTATCACCTATTGAACAGGAATGGCAAGGTCTTGGTCCGGATTAAAAGTGTTGCCTTGGGATTTCGTATGTCACATAGTAAGTATCATGCAGGTACGAGCGCGAGCAGTGAGTCCTTCCCCGGGAACCGGTCACGGACCCGACTGAGCATGTCCCGCAGGTCGGAGCCATCGCTCGAACCGACCACCCGACGATCGACCACGACGATCCAGCGTCCAGCGTAGTCGGCCAGGTCGGCGGTCGTGTACCAGGCGTAGTTACGCCAGCCGTCCCCCGTCAGGCCCATCCCCTGCAAGGGCCACTCCCTTCATCGTCCATTGCAAGTGAATACCCGCCGTGGACTATATGTTCTTGTGACGACCGCGAGGGGGGACATCCCCAAGGCAATGCTTAAGAGGGGACCATCGTGGCGCGCCTGTCGTAAGAAAGGACGTGAAAAACGATGGGCAAGTTCCTGAGGAAGCTCGCAGGTATATTCACAGGTGATAAGGGTCACGGCGAGGACACGAATTGGGATTTCAATCCATTCTACGCTGAGATGTTCCCCCAGTCCGGATACGACAGGGAGATCGACGAGGGCATGTCCAGTGGCATGCGCCGGATGGTCACCATCGATGTCACCGAGCTCGACAACAAGGAGATCGAGCAGATCCTGGACATCGTCTCCGACGAGGCACGTGACTACAGCATGTGCAAGCAGGTCCAGGTCGCCGGCTTCTACCACCAATCCGACGATGGTGCCGAGAAGAAGTTCGTCGCCGTGAGCGGCGAGTGTCACTATTACTACCAGGGCAGCAACGCCAGCATGTACAAGGACCATGTCAACGGGAAGCTCTTCGAGTTCAACGAGAACCACGAGCATCAGGTCGCCTACCAGAACGGCCACATCCCAATCCCTAACGCCCAATCCTACACTCCACTAGACCTGGGACCCTACGGAACCACCGGTGGACCCCCATCGCACCTCGAACAGGGTGATATCGATGCCGCCAAGGAGCTGCACGACCAGGTCAAGCAAGAGCGCGATGGCGATTACGGAGCGTAGGTACCATGGGCCGGTTCCTCAAGAAGCTGGGCAACCTCCTCATCGGACGTCAGGGCCACAAGGGCCTCCTGGACTGGGATGAAGAACCGGCGTTCTACGCCGAGAGGTTCAGCATGAGCGGCTATGACCGCGAGATAGATGAGGGCTGCTCCAGCGGTATGGTGCGGTTCGCCACCCTTGACGTCACCGGCTTCACCAACGATGAGATCGAGGACATCCTCGACATCGCCGCGGACGGTATCCGTGGGTACAATCTGTGCAAGCAGGGCCAGGTGGCAGGGTTTCATTCCGCGGACCGGAGCCATACCTACGTGGCCGTGAGCGGTGAGGCCCACCACATGTGGGCCGGAGCGGTAGCAGAGAATGTCATCGAGCGCATGAACGGCAGGCTCTACAGCTTCAACCAGTCCCACGAGAACCAGGTATCCTACGTCAACGAGCACGTCGACATCCCCACGCATATGACCTATACGCCCACGGACCTCGGGCCCTACGGCACCACCGGCGGACCACCCGAGCATCTTGACCAGGCGGACATCGACGCGGCGCGGGAGCTGCACGACAGAATCAAGGAGACCGGGGACGCCGAGTACATGTAAGGATCGACCACGACCTCAAACCATCACCTACGGGCCGGGGCATCGTCCCGGCCCTTTACCCTCCTTTCACTAAGGGAAAGACGTATCGATAAATAGAGTGGCCCGGCCATCATCCCCTTCCCACCGGGTATCCTACCTTCCCTTTCTCACGTTCGCTCGCGGCTCAGGCATTCGCCTGCTGGAGCTCGAGTATCCGCCGGCAGGGTCTGCCGGGAGGATCGCTCCACGCGCTCGGTGGCCGGGGTCGCTCCTCCGGATCCGACCCAATCCCCAGCACGTCGGTCACCGTGCGCAGCACCGTCTGTAGTAGCGGTTGTTCTTCGTCGATGGTTCTCGCCTCTCACAAATCACACTCGCAAATAACGCCCAAATATTCTGTAGGCGCTGAATCACTATAAAACCGACGTATATACGTGTAATACCCCACTGCGCTCATCGACGCTGCTGGATCGCCGTGATACGCGAGCAAGGTCTGCCGGGAGGATCGCTCCACGCGTCAGGAAAACGGCTGGCCCGCTCCTGCTCATCTGCGGCCCGCTGGCGGTCGCGGTACCCGAGCGCCAGGAGCGCAGCGAAAAGCGCGATAAGTAGAGGCCAGGTCCATGCAGGGACGTCCACGAGCTCGGTAAAAGGATACACGAGCCGTGCTAACAGGAGAGGTTCTTCCACCATCATATCTCACCACGAGATGGTGCTCGCAACTGCTACTGATACGTGTGGGAGGTTGCCCTTAAAGTTTTCGGTGGGACGGTTGCGACCGGACCGTTGGCTCAGGCGTCGTCGTCCTTTTCCTGCCCGCCGAACACGTAGTCAACATAGTGCTGCGGGTTCAGCGGCTCACCGGTCGCCTGCACTAGCAGGTCCGCCTCGTCCATTGTGGCACCGTGAGCGAACACCTCGCGGTCCATGTACTCGGCCGTCTTGGGATTGCCTATCACCGAGCCGTTCTCCTCGACCAGCTTGTCGTGCAGCTGGGCCGCCACAAGTTCGGCGAGCAGATAGTTCTGGAGGTAGGCCGGATAGCCGGTGAAGTGGATGGTCTCGGCCCAGCCATTTAGCGTGGTGTCCTCGGGCTTCGGTGACTGCGAGTACTTCTCCCGCAGATCCCACCACAATCCGGCAAGGTCCTGGTCGGGATCCTCGTACAACGCCTTCTCGAAGTTGATGTAGGCGAGGTAGGCGCGGATGAATGATTGTCCGCCCTTCCGGTTCTTGTCCTCGTTCTTCTCGGCGAGCTCCTTGGGCACACCGCCGTACTCCTGGAGCCACGCTGCATCGTTGGCGAGCCGTTCGAACATCATGGCGGCGCCCTCGGTCATCACTGACGAAGCGGCACCCCTCAGGAGGGGCGGAAGTGCGGCAGGGATGCCCTTGTCGTACACTGCGTGCCCGCTCTCATGGTGGAGCACCTCCTGAAAGTAGTGGGTGGGCTCCTCGTTGGCGATGATGCGCACGTCGTCGGGAATGCTCATTCCGAAGCAGAAGGCGTGCTGGGTCTTTCCCGGCCGCTGCTCGAGGTCGTACTGCACCCCCATAGCGTCCAGGTCGTAACCCATGTCGTTGTAGGATGATTTGAGGATCTTGAGCTGTCGGCTCTTGGGGAAGTGGGCGTCGAGCTCTTTAGAGAACTTGTCGATGTCGTATCCGAAATGCCACGGCCTGAGCTCGTCCACCTGGATATTGAAGAACTTGGCGACCTTCTCCTTCGAAGCATCCCTGCGCTCGGTATAGGGGGCTTCTGACACCTTGTCTAGGTCGTCGAGCAGGCCGTACAGCTTCTGAGGATCGATGTCCTGCTCCTTCAACCTCATCTCGAAGAAGTTGGAGTGTCCCTGCGATCGGGCGAACTCGTTGCGCAGCTTCACGAGCTCGATGAGCCCTGGTGCTACCTTGTCGCCTTTTGCGTAGGACGCGAGCCATGCCTCCTTGCGCAAGGCCGGGTCCTTCTCCTCCTCAATGACCTTCCTGAGCTCGGTGTCGGTCACCTCCTTGCCCTGGTAGGTGGCCCGGTAGTTCATGTGGATCTCGTTGACCTCATTGGTCTTCTTGTCGATCTCTTCCAGCTTGTCCTTGTCGGTGTGGTACTGCTTGGCGGCCTCGTACAGGCCCTTTACCTGGCGGGCGAGCATGGGATCGGCGATTTGTCCGTCCCACTTGGCCATGTTGGTGTAGAGCTCGTCGCTGCTGTACAGTTCACGCTCACGCTCCTGCACCTTCTCCAGCTCGTCGCTCTTACCCGTTGAATATAGGTCCCAGTAGGCCTGGTTGGAGTCCAGGGACAGCTGCTCGTACTCCTTCGAGAAGGATTCCACGTAGGGCGCAGCCTCCGCATCGAAGGTTGGATCGTCGGCTTCGAGCATACCTTGTCCTCCCGGGATGACGGTGTCCGGCCGGACGTCCGGTTTATATGGCTTTCCCATGGGGGGGTGGGGGCGTTCGTTCAGGATATGTGAGCTGGATGACGCGACAGCATCCCCGGGGGAACCTTTATTAACCGTGTTCCGGGCGGCCGACCTCGTGGAGACGGACTACTCCTTCGACGGTGAAGGGGTCATCGCTGAGACCGAGGCCTTGTGGAGTACATGGAAAGAGCTCAGCGATGTCCATGGCCACCAGTTCGCGTACAAGGCCGTCGAGCTCACTCCCGAGGATCATCCCACCCTCACATCGTACTGCGATGCCGTCGTCGGCGTGTACCAGGACATGTTCGATGCCTCTGATAAAGAGGCGCCCCATGCGTACATGACCAACTACGGTTCCTGGAAGGGATTGTACAGCCACGAGAACACGCTCATCAACGACGGTGACGACCTTTCCATGGAGGGCTCGATTAGCCATCATTACGTCAAGGCCGCCAACCGGATCGTCCACGACTTCACGGGCAAGAACACCGTGTTCATCGCCCCCTACAACACCATCGCTGAGAACGTGTGGGTGCTTGCCCATGAGTACGCCCACTGGGCCGATGACGCCATTCTGGAGAAACAGGAGCACAAGCTGGACACCGACACCGGTGATAAGCTCACCGACAACGTCCACCGCTTCCTCAATGCCTTCCGGGCGGAGCTCCCCGGCCAGGTGCTCGGCTACCACGCCATCAATGACCTCGCCCGCGACGATCAGGTGCTGGGCTCATGGTTCCACCACCACACGCTCCCCAAGGTCCGGGATACCTACGAGGAGATGGATAAGGCGTTCGCTTCGGAGTTCGGGTTCTCCGCTACCGACGTGGTCCGCGACCCGACCAAGCTCACTCAGTTCGTCGAGAAGGCGTCCGAGCATATCCCCGGCTCGTCCTGCGTGTTCTTCAACGCCTTCCGCCCCCTCTTCGAGCGCGCCCGACCTCAGTACCGTGCTTTCTACGAGGAGCTGAGGGCGGAGTACGCCCGCCTATGGGAGGGGAGCACCCTCACCGCCGAGCGGGCGGCTACCCAGAAGTACTATTCCAAGACCGAGCTCGTCGATACCGCCGCCGAGCTCATCCGCAAGGACGATTTCTTCGAGGAACCTCCCAATGAGTACTGGCAGCACTTCATCAAGGAGAAGGGCGAGGCTGGCGCTAGGGAGATGATGATCGAGCACCTGCGCGATGACGTGGAGCGGGAGAGCAACCAGCACCGGGACCGGAGGTTCGACGACGCGGTGCACATCATCGAGTTCCTTCTCCCGGCCAGCTACACCCTCACCGACGCGGCGGTGGGCCGCATGAAGCAGCGGTTCGACGCGTTCGACTGCCTGGAGATGGTGAAGGGTATCTATTCGCTCGAGGACAGGAAGGAATCCTCCGGGTGAATATATTTACCCCTGTTGAGTGGTAACAAAAGGGAACCTTTATTAACCAGCGAGGGGTCATTTGCCTCGCGAGGTGCTTAACGTGTACACCGAATCCTCCGACATGGACCTTGAGGGAGCACTTCTCGATGCCGTCGGAAAGAAGGGCCTTTCCATCTACCAGAAGGCTAGTGAGAGCACCTTGCACGGCTACCACGTCGGTCCCCTTGAGGAAGGCCCCGAGCGTGACACCCTGGAGAGCCTTGGTGTCCTGGACCGCAAGCTCCCCGGCGTGTACAAGGTCATTGAGGACAAGGACGAGGTAGTCCAGCGGGCAACCTACCTGTCCGCGGACCGAAAGCTCGTCGAGCATAACTTCGAGGAGGCCATGGGGCGCGTACGCTCATACCTCGCTGACAACGCACCCCAGTACCTCCAGCATATGGACGACCTTACCGTGGACAAGCTGGAGGTGACACCCACCACCGGCCGCTACAACGGTTGTTACGACTCCAAACCGGTCCGTATGACGATAGAGGACAAGGTGGGAGACTACGGCACGCTCCCCACCGACAACGATGTGCTAGAAGGCACCGCGTACGAGGGCTATACCCGCTCGGCCCAGCTCCAGGGCATCATGGTCCACGAGGCCATGCACCACCTCCACGACAAGATCCGCGAGGCGCCCTGGCCCTTCACGATAGATGAGGCCGATTACATACCCAACCCGGCAAGCCGTCTCAAGGAGGGCTTCGCCCTGGTGATGGAGGGTGAGGTCCTGGCCGAGCAGGGCACAAAGGAGATGCATGACCTCTACAAGGAGCGCATGGACACGATCCGCGTCCATGCCAAGCGCGAGTACGCCGACGGTTACTGGGACTTCTCCCGCACCTTCGAGAAGGACGGCCTGGAAGGCGTGTTCGATAAGGCCATTAACGGCGCTGCGTGACCGCGGCCCCATAGATACCTATTTATACCATCCTCAGGTCCGCTCTTATGCGAGAAACGCTCTTTGCGAGAGAGCAGCTGACTGACGAGGCCGAAAGTAACATTTAACAATGAGAGATCGCTCCGGCCTCCAACGTCCTCTTCACGTGATAAGGAGTTGAGATACAATGGACAAGAAGATCCGCAATATCGTATTCACGATTGCCGTCGTCTTCGGCCTCGTGACCTCAAGCGCCACGGCGATCATCAGCGTTGCCATGGGATCGCATTTCGAGACCGGCCAGGTCTACAGCTTCGATTTGGCCAAGGTCGAGTCCTGGGGAGAAGAACCATATCCTACAGGGGACGCATCCCTGGATTTTGCCAACGGCCTTTTGCGTGCCTCCAGCGAGGGCGCCGGCGTCTATGAAGCGGGGATCGGTACCATCGGCGACCTCATACAGCGACCTGCTGACGAGTCCTTTGTCTCCGAGGCGGGCGCCGGGAACGGTCACATCTACTGGATCAAGACCTCTGACGGCAAGTACGTGAAGCTCGAGATATACTCGCTAACCGAGAATCTAGTGAAGTTCAAGTGGGTATACGAGCAGGGCGGCGCTGCCACGCCCACACCTGAACCAACGCCTGAGCCCACCCCCGAGCCGTTGAGCGAGGCAGAGCTCATTGTACTGGTGGGCGACATTGATAACCTCGGGTTCGGCTGGCCTGACGGCTTCGACGTGTTCAGCGGGCTCTCCACATCCGCCCATTCTTATCCCTTCGATCCAGAAGAGGACGATCCCGCAGGGACCGACCGCATCGCCATCCCCACCGGTGCCACCCAGTACAGTGATGGTTACTCCAACAACCGGTGGACCAACAAGCCCGAGCCCATCACCCTCGCCTACGACCTTGGCAGCGTCACGGTCACATCGGCCACGCTCCAGATCTTCATCGACGACTTCCAGGCTCCCTACTGGGGCTCGAGCTTCCAGGTCACCATCAACAACAAGCGGGCCGCTTTCCTCGAGAGCGTCATCAACTCGGTCTCACAGACAGGTCCCATCGGCAAGCTCATCACCGTCCAGGTGCCCACTGCGTTCCTGCAAGACGTTGCCTCGGGCAACCTTATCATCTATATCGACGATCCCACAACAGGTAAGGGTGACGGGTACGCCATCGATTTCGTACGCCTGCTCATCAATCCAGGTGATTCCAAGTACACCGGGACCATCTCGGGGACCGTGACGGACGCGGACGAGGGCACTCCCATCGAGGCCGCCACGGTGTCCGGCGCCGGGGGCGTCGTGACAACGACCACGGCAGTGGACGGCACCTATACGCTCGAGGACGTTCCCGCGGGCATGGCCGCCATCACAGCATCCAAGAGCGGTTACTCCACAAGGACCGGGACCGTGGACCTAATCGGGGATGGCAGCGCCACGCTCAACATCGCGCTCGATGCCGGGATCGACCTCCCTGACACTTACCTGTTCTTCGACGACTTCAGTGTCGAGGATGGGATGGCCGGCTGGACCGTGAGCGAGCTCGCAGGCAGCTGGAAAGAGTCGGACGGGAAGCTCCTCCAGCAGAGCAACGATTTTACCGGTACCGAGGGCATAGAATCCGGCACCTACGGTACCACGTACGTCACCGTGGACTCTGGTTTCGGTTGGGGCGATTACATCGTCCAGTTCGATGTCATCCCCGGCGACGACGACGGTATCGGTGTACGGTTCCGCTACCAGGACGAGAACAACTTCTACCGTTTCCTCTGGGTGGGCGACGAGTCCAGCGAGGGGCCCTTCATGCGCCTGGAGAAGTGGATCGACGGCGAGCTCACCGTGCTCAACTCAAATACAGATGTCACCCGCTATGAACCGACCAAGCGCTACCGTATCAAGGTGGATGTCAAGGGGGACCAACTGGTCGTATACGTGAACGGTGACTTCCGGTTCCAGAGGACGGACGCCGACCTCAGCTGGGGTACCATCGGTCTCGAATGCTACGCCCAGGAGAACGCCCGGTTCGACAACGTGCTGGTGACCGGAGAGGCCGCTGCTCAAGGTGTCCGGTTCGCGAAGACCGCAGCCACCGTCGCAATCACACGCGAGTTCAACCGTGTCCCGGTCATCGTCCTGAACGGGGGCGTTAAGTCCCTCACGGTGACGGCCACCGTCACCGGCCCCGACGAACTCCCCATCTCGTTCATCGGCCCCGGTTCGCCCTCGGCACCGCTGGTCATCCCGGCCGGCGGGCATGTCGAGCTCACCGTGGGCGTCACTGCGTCCAGCGCCACCCTGCTCGAGTACGAGTACACGCTCTCCCTCTCCGCGAGCGACGGGAGCACCGCATCCTCAACGCTGACACTGACCCTCCCTCCGTGGGACGGTTACGGGCTGTCCATCGCACCGGCCGACTGGGCCATCGACCTCTCGTCCGCGGGCGAGGACATGCTCTGCCTCGACACGTTCCAGGAGTTCACAATCACCAACACGGGAACCGAGATCATCTCCGACCTCGCCGTTGAGACGACGGGCGGGCTGGAGCTGTTCCTGGTGCCACGTCTCGAGGGTCAGCGGATCGCTCCTGGCGACTCTGTCACTGTGAAGGCCCATGCCATCGTGGATGGTTCCGCGGGAGCGGCGACGGCCACGCTAACGGCCACTGGCGCTACCAAGGAGGCCGCTGCCTCGGTCACGTACACCCCCCCCACCGATCCCACCTTCTGGGACCGGGCGGAGAAGGTCACCGCGACCAGCGGATCCGTGGTATCGGCCCAGGTACGCGGGTTCATCTGCGTCAACCGGAAGAGCTACCAGGTCACCATCGAGCTCCCGGCCAACATCGATCCCACTACCGCCGCGAGCGCAGAACTGGTGATGAGCTTCGCCGATGCATGCCGCTCGGTGCAGCCTCATGATACTTCGGCCACGCTCAACGGTATAGAGGTCGCAGCGTGGGAGAACAACGTGCTCCTTGGCGAGTACATCGTACCCCTGAACCCGTCCATCCTTACGCAAAGCAACACGCTGGTGGTCACCAGCTCCAACTACCGCGGCCGCGGCCACTTCTGCGCCAACGCCGCCAACTCGCTCAGGCTCACCTTCGACGAGGTGTCCACCTACTGCGCCGACGAGCTTGTGTGCACACCCGCTGGTGAGAGCGAGACCGTTTGCGGCGATGGGAAGGACGACGACTGCGATGGCCTGATCGACTGCGAGGACGCCGACTGCTGCGGTCCCGGAACGTGTCGTGGCACGGCACTCTGCCCGGCTGTGGAAGTGTGCGACGACGGTAGCGACAATGACGGTAACGGTCTTGTCGACTGCGCCGACGTGCGCGCATGCTGCGGTACAGCCGTGTGCTCCACAAGCGACCTGTGCCTTATCTCGCCGTGCTCGGGGGATACTCCCGTGCTCTGTCACGAGGGTTCCTGTGCCGGAAGCGACGAGGAATGCGAGGGCAAACCGCCCAGCAAATGCATCGGTGATGAACCCGTTGTGTGCCCCGACGGCTCGTGCGTTGCCACCATCGCTGGTTGCGGTGGTGCCGGTGGTTGCCCCGAGGCGAAGCCCGTGCGGTGCCGGGACGGGAGCTGCGCGGCGACCTTCGAGGAATGTTCACCCCTGGTGACGCCCATCCCCTCACCAACACCCATCCCGACGGTCACACCCGTGCCTTCGACGACACCGGTGCCCTCCATCACGCCCGGACCCGGCGTCAGCTGCACCACGGTTCAGGCCATCGAGAAAGGAGTGGTCGCCGTCTCTGCCTGGCGCGAGGAGCATACCAAGGAACCGGGCTGGACCCAAGGGAAGTATGGGGTCGATGGTGTCGGCACGGAGATGCTGTTCACGCCCGGCAATAACAAGGAGTGGCTGGAGTTCCCGTTCAAGGGCACGGGCATCTCAGTACGGTTCCTCGCCGGCCGATCGGGTTTCGCCGATCTCCTAATCGATGGAGTGAAGGTGAAGGAGGTCGACACCTACGCCGACGACGCCACTGCTCTCGACGTGATGGTCGCCAACGACCTCAAGGACGGCGAGCACGTCCTCAAGGTGCAGGCGAACATGCGGCGCAACCCGGAATCTCCGGCCATCTACCTCTACGTGATCAGTTTCGAGGTGTGCATCGGCGGTAGTGCCACACTGACGCCCAGACCTACCATGACGGTCGTGCCGACTGTGACGGTGCAGCCTACCGCCACGCCCCGGCCTACGGCAACAGTGCGGCCCACTTCGACCCCTCGGCCCAGCGGCACACTTGGACCTTCTGTCACAGGGAGGCCTACGGCAACTCCCGGCCCCAGCGTCACGGCGACCCCGCGTCCGCCGGGTGCTCTCGGCGAGGACGGTGATCCGTGCACGAAGCGTGACGAGTGCGAGAGCGGCAACTGCCGCAACGGCATATGCTGCGCTGATGGGAAGATCTGCTGTGCCGGTCCACTGGACTGCCCGATGACAGACAAGTGCGATGTTCTAAACTACGTGTGCGAGCCCAAGGAGCCTGTAGACTGGTTCCTGGACCCGCGGACCCTGGCGGTCATCGTGGTGCTGCTGATCGTGCTGGCATGGGCCATGGGCGGTAGCGGCGGCAAGTAGTCCCTACTTGAGCTTCTCCTCGCAGGAGAAGTCCCGGCAGGGGTGCCAGCCCGCGAGCAGGTCGCGGTCCTCGCATGAGAGGTCGCCTCTGACCAGCCCGGGCATGAACGTGGCCAGACCCGGGCCCAGCATGAGCCCCTGACCGCACATCCCCACGGCGTTGACGTAGCCCTCCACGTCCTCTGCACACCCAACTATAGGCAGCCCGTCCGGGGTCATGGGGTAGAGACCGCGCCAGGTACGGCGCACCTTCAGGTTCGCCAGTCGCGGCATCACTTCCACCATGCGCTTCGCGACCATGGGCAGGAACGCGCTGGTCGCCCGCCGGTCGTCGCCCCAGATGTTTGGTCTGGGCGTGATGCAGAATATCACCTGTCCTGTCCCGTGCTGATAGAAGTAGAAGTTCGCAGAACCCGGGCCGGGGCGGATGTCCACAACCATGGGCTCCATGAAACGCGCTACGGGCTCGGTTATGCCTGCCTCGTGGCAGTCCGGTCGCACCGACACATCGACGCCAGCGAGCTTCGCTACCACAGTTGCTGTAGCTCCTGCCGCGTTCACGATGCAGTCGGTCCGGTAGGTGCCTTTGTCCGTCGTCACGGCCTTCACCGCGCCGTCCTTGACGTCAATGCCGGTCACATTCTCGCGGAAACGGAACGTCGCTCCCAGCTCACGTGCCCGGTCATAGAACGCGTGCACCGCTAACAGCGGGGACACGCTCCCGTCCCCCGGCGAGAAGGTCCCGCCCACCAGCCCGTCCCGGTTGAGCGAAGGGATGCGCTCGAGCAGGTCGTCGCGCTCGAGCCAGTCGATGTCAAGCCCGAAGGCGCGCTGCACCTTCAGCAGCTCCTTGAGCGTGGTCTCCTCATTCTCACGGTACGCTACGAACGAGTACCCGCCCTGGCGCCACTCGATGTCGTGACCGTGCTTCTCCTTCCAGGAGGAGAGGATGTCCAGGCTGCGCTGGCACACGGCGATCTTCCCTTTCTCAGAGTGGGTGGCCCGCACACCGCCGATGGCGGCCTTGTTGGCGCCCTGGCCTACACTGGCCCCGGCGTCGATGACCAAGGTCGAGAGCCCTGCGTCCGCCAGCTCCATCGCGGCTGGGGTCCCAATGCTGCCTGCACCGATGACGATGACGTCATACCTGTCGGCCATCATTCATCACCTCCACAGAAAGCGCCCAGGGGCACCTCGACGAAGAGGGGTCGGTCAACTCCAGGGACCACGTTCCCGGGATCGACACCCTCCTCACGGAAGATGCGCTGGATGAGTGTCGAGCAGGTCTTACCGCCGCACGCGCCCATCCCGGCCCGGCTGACTGCCTTGATCTCGTTCATGTCCCTTGCTCCCTCACGTACGAGCCGTCGGACCTCGCCAGCGGTGATCCGCTCGCATCGGCACACGATGACATCGTCCTCGATGCGCGCCACGGGCTTGTCCATGGCCTTGGAGACGTCAGGGTGCTGGATGCGGACCCCCACTATATCACCGGCGATGGCCTTGTCGACCTTCACCTGTACTAGTAGGGTGCGGTTCCACACACGGCCGGCGCGCACGTCCACGACGTCGGCCATACCAAGGTCCTCGTTGTCAGCGCCCACGGCGATCACGGTGTCGCCAGTCTCGATGGAGTCGGCGTGGAACTCGTGTGCCAGGGTCACTACGGGGGTGTCGAGATACTTGCGGTGGTCGACCAGGGTGACGGCCAATCCCGGGCATATGGCAACGCACTTTCCACAGCCCAAGCATTCCTTGCCCTGCTCAACACCGGTGTACCGCGGGATACCGCGGATGTCGTCGCCGATCTCGATGGCCTCCTTGGGGCACACCGAGGTGCAGGGATTGCACGGGATCTCCTGATGGCAGTGGAACACCGGATAGACTCCCGCCTCCATCCCCAGCGCCTGTCGCGGGTGCACCTGGCCCGGTTTGGACTTGAGCACGTCGCGGGTGACGATCCAGTCGGCGGGCACCTCATCGACGTCCTTGCCCTGTGCCTTGGCGATCTCGATGCCGGTGATGCGGCCTGAGAATATGGCGGCGGAGGCCTCAGCGACCTCGTCGGCGTCGCCGGCTGCGTACACGGTGATGCCACACTCGCGTGCCTTGGCGACGAACTCGTCCACCGGGTCCAGGCCCACGGCCACCAGTAGGGTATCACAGGCGAACGTCCGCTCCGTCCCTGGCACGGGCTGCCAGTCCGGTCCGATCTCGGCGATGGTCACCGACTCCACGGTGTCGGTGCCGTTGGCGCTCACGATCGTGTGGGAGGTGTGGATGGGGACGCCCAGTCGCTCGAGCTTGTCGCGGTGGACCTTGTAGCCGCCGCACTCGGGCAGGGCTTCGCACAGGCCCGCCACCTCGATGCCTGCCTGGAGCGCGTGGTAGCCGCCGATGAGGCCTACGTTCCCGCCACCGACGATGAACACACGCTCTGCGGCACGTACCAGGTCGCGGTTCACGAGCGTCTGGAACGCGCCAGCACCGTAAACACCAGGGAGGGTGTTGCCCTTGAAAGCGAGCGACCGCTCCCGGGCACCTGTGGCTACGAGGAGCACTTCGGGTCGGACGAGCACGTACTCGTCACCTTTCAGTACACCTACTAGACCATCGGTGAAAACGCCCACGGCGTTTGTGCCTGTCCAGCACTCGACGGTCTCGTGCTTGGTCATCTTCTCCTCGAGCTTGGCGGCGATGTCGATGCCGCGCATGCCCGCGTAGCAGGCGTCGATGCTCCCGAAGAACTTGTGGGTCTGTAGCACGAGCTTCCCGCCCAGCCGGTCCTTGTCGTCGACCAGCAGGACGTTCATCCCGACCTTTCCCAGTTCGATGGCAGCTGCAAGGCCCGCAGGACCACCGCCGATTATGAGCACCTCGCGCTCGATGACGGGAATGTCGCTCATGGACGGGACCGCGTCTGCCGGAGGGAGCTCCGGGTGGCCTTCCACGGGTTCCACCGTCATACCATCGGTGACCGGCACCATGCAGGACTTCACGGGGAGATCGTCCGCGATCACCATGCACTGGGAACACTGGCCGTTAGCGCAGAAGATGCCCTGGGGGGCTCCATCCTTGTGGTGGTGGCCGAACGTCCGCACGCCATTGGCGAAGAGAGCTGATGAGATAGTCTCGTCCTCCATGGCCTTCAAGGGACGTCCCTGCCATGTGAAGCTCACCTCCCCTCGCTCTTCGGCAGGCAGTATCGGATGGCCCGCGATGCGGTACGACTCGTGCTCGTCTGACATGGTATGTGCCTCCAGGCGGTGGGACGGTCAGGTCATGGCGAACGCTCTCCGTCCCGGGCGGCGCCACCGGTCCGGCGTTTAAAAATAAAACGGATGGGGCGCGGGTACTGTGACCACATGCCACGGCCGGCCAAAGGTTTATATTAACCGGCCCGGTGGTGGGCGGTGTAACTCGGGACCTGCCGGGCCCGGGATAAAGGAGGCAGAGAGCATGAAGGCATTGGGAAAGTTCGAGGTCCCTGACGACCTCCTGTACACCAAGGAGCACGAGTGGATCAAGCAGGTCCCCGAAGGATTCATGGTGGGTATCACCGACTTCGCCCAGTCGGAACTGGGTGACATAGCGTTCGTCGACGTTCCCGACGAGGGTAGCGCGTTCAAGAAGGGCGACGTTATCCTCCAGCTCGAGTCCGTCAAGGCGGTGGCCGACGTGTTCGCACCCCTCTCAGGTGAGATAGTCAAGACCAACGATGCCGTTGAGGATGAGCCCCAGGTGGTCAACGAGTCGCCCTTCGAGAAGGGCTGGCTGTTCATCATCAGCGCGGATGACTACCCCTCAGAGAAGGCCGGTATGATGAACGCCGCAGCGTACGTGAAGTTCATAGAGCAGAACAAGAAGGACTAGGAGGATTAACCGGTGGCCGCTGCCCCTCACCCCTACATACCGAACGCACACGCAGCAGACGGTATGCTCACTGACATGGGCACGACCATGGAGGCGCTCTTCGCCGACATCCCCGCCAGCGTGCGGCTGGACCGGCCACTGGACATCCCGTCAGGTCGTAGCGAGAGCGAAGTGGCGCGTGAGGCCGACCGGGTGTTCGCCCGGAACCGGCCATTGTTATCCTTCCTTGGCGCGGGGCTGCAGCATCACCACGTGCCCGCGCACGTGGCCCATCTGGTCCAGCGCGGCGAGTTCCTCACCGCATACACGTCCTATCAGCCCGAGATCTCGCAGGGCATGCTCCAGGCGCTCTACGAGTATCAGAGCATGATGGCCGAGCTCACTGGGCTCGAGTGCGTCAACGCCTCCCAGTACGACTGGGCTACCGCTCTCGGCGAGGCAGCGCTGATGTGCATGCGACTCACCCGCAGGAACTCCGTAGTGCTGGCAGGCGCTATCGCGCCCTGGCGCCGTTCCGTGCTCGAGAACTTCCTCTGGGGTCCCAGGGGCCGCATCGTCGACGTTCCCGCAGGGCCTGACGGACGAGTGGACCCTGACGCGGTGGCCGAGGTCGTCGATGACACCACGGCCTGTGTGTACGCTGAGAACCCAAATTTTCTAGGCGTGCTCGAGAACCGGATCAAGGACCTGTGCACGATCGCCCATGACACCGGCGCGAAGTTCGTGGCCGGTGTGGACCCGTGGACGCTCGGAGTGCTCGAGGCACCGGGCGCCTACGGCGCGGACGTCGCTGTCGGAGAGGGCTCCAGCCTGGCCGGACCCCCGTCATTCGGCGGACCGGGTCTTGGTATCTTCGCCTGCCGGTTCGACCGCAAGACCGTAAGGCAGGCACCGGGCAGATTCGTAGGCCGTGCCGAGACGTCCAACGGGAAGCTCGGTTACGTGCTCACGCTCCAGGCGCGCGAACAGGCCATCCGCCGCGACAAGGCCACCAGCAACATCTGCTCCAACGAAGCTCTCGTCGCCGTTGCGGCGGGCATCACGCTTGCTTCCCTTGGCCCGGAGGGATTGCGTGAGGCGGGGGAGGCTTGCATGCGCAACGCCCGCTACCTGGCGCGACGAATGGGAGAGGTGGACGGTCTTAGAGTACCCCACTTGGACGCACCCTACTTCAACGAGTTCACTGTACGTGTCGATGACGGCACGGTCGCGGACCTCAACCAGCGTCTCCTTGACGCGGGCATCATGGGCGGGCTCGACCTCGGGGCCCACCTGGACGGCCTCGATAACGTCGCGCTCCTGTGCGCTACCGAGCGCCATACCATCGGGGACATCGACCTGTTCGCAGAAGCCATCACGGGAGGTGGCGGACGATGAGCGGGCACCGCCAGGCCGTGTGGGACGAGCCGAGCCTCCGGGAACGCTCCGGTACCGGCAGGCGGGGAGTGCGCGTACCCCATGGCGCCAACGAGTCGTTCGAGGTGCCCGGGGACCTGCGACGGGCCGAACCGCCACGGCTGCCCGAGGTGAGCCAGCCAGAGGTCGTGCGCCATTACACACGGCTCTCCCAGATGTGCTTCGGCGTTGACTCGGGGATGTACCCCCTTGGCTCCTGCACCATGAAGTACAATCCACGCATCGACGAGGACGTCGCCAGCGATACACGTCTCGCAGGCCTTCACCCCCTCCAACCCGAGGGGACGGTCCAGGGGACGCTCGCCATGATGCACCAGCTGGAGATGTGGCTGGCCGAAGTGGCCGGGATGGCCCGCGTTTCTCTCCAGCCCGCTGCCGGCGCCCACGGCGAGTTCCTGGGCATGCTGCTCATCCGCGCCTATCACGAGGACCGTGGCGAGGAGCGGGACGAGATGATCGTGCCCGACTCGGCACATGGTACCAATCCCGCGTCGGCCGCCATGGCCGGGTTCAAGGTCATCGAGATCCCCTCGGGCGAGGACGGGTGCGTGGACCTCGACGCTCTGCGGAGCGCAGTGAACGAGCGCACGGCGGGTCTCATGCTCACCAATCCCAACACAATCGGTGTGTTCGAGCGCCAGATCGAGGACATCGTGGCCATCGTCCATGACGCAGGGGGGCTGCTGTACTACGACGGTGCCAACCTCAACGCCATCATGGGCAAAGCACGCCCCGGCGACATGGGGTTCGACGTGATGCACTTCAACCTCCACAAGACATTTGCCACACCCCACGGCGGTGGCGGTCCCGGTTCCGGGCCCGTCGGTGTCGTCGAGCGGCTGGTACCCTACCTACCCACGCCCGTTGTGGAGAAGGAGGACGACCGGTACGTGCTGGACAACGACCGTCCGAAGTCCATCGGCAAGGTGCACTCGTTCCACGGTAACGTGGGCGTGCTCGCTAAGGCATGGACCTACATCCTATCCATGGGCGGGGACGGCCTCACGACCGCGTCGGAGATGGCCGTGCTCAACGCCAACTACGTCATGCACCTGCTCAAGGGCGTCGAGGGTATCGACCTGCCCTATGCACCAGGTACGCCGCGCAAGCATGAATGCGTGTTCTCGGCCGATCCCAGCAAGGCCGACTTCGGGTGCGACGCGATCGACCTGGCCAAACGGCTGCTGGACTGCGGAGTGCATGCGCCCACGATCAACTTCCCGCTAATCGTCCACAACGCACTGATGGTCGAGCCCACCGAGACCGAGCCACGGGAGGCGCTCGAGGGATGGGCCGACGCACTGCGTCGGACGCTCGCCGATGCACGGGACGATCCTGACAAGGTCCATGCTGCGCCCACGCTCACGGCCTCATCCAGGCTCGACGAGGTCACTGCCGTGCGGAAACCTGTGCTGTCCTGGATGATGGAGGGCGACGACTGAGCCCGCCGCATCCATAGGTTTATTTGTCTTGATGGGGGAGGTCCGTCCGTGTCCGAGTGCGATGAGTGCGGCGGCGACGGTATCCTGCTCAAGGAGCGCGGTCGGGAGAAGCACTACAAGTGTGCTGAGTGCGGGGCCTTCTTTATGGAGGTGGATGACAAGGCCGTGGAGATCACCGCGGTGCTATCCCACCAGGAGGAGTCGGATCGTCGGCGCATCTCCGTCCCCGGTGACGGCGAGCTCACCGTGGGTGACGATATGCTCCTCGATGACGTGATCTGTCGCATCACCAAGGTAGAGGTGGACGGTAGGAGCGTCAAGAAGGCAATGCCCCGTGACGTGGAGTGTGTCTGGCTGATCGACAGGTCCTACGTACGCCTAAGACTGGCCATCCGCACAGGGAAAGGCAAGACCCAGTCCATCCTGATGGAAGCGAGGCCCGAGGCGGAGTTCACCATTGGCCAGGTGCTCGAGTTCGAGAACGTCGACCTCCGCATCACAGCTATCCGCACCGATAGCCGTACCCTGCGTCGTGGCAAGGCTCTGGCGGACGTTATAACGACCCTCTACTGTTCCAAGGTGAAGTAGGTGGACGACTTCGCACAGGAGCGGCGGCAGATGGTGGCCGACCAGATAGCGCGTCGCGATGTCTCCGACCCACGCGTGCTCGATGCCATGCGCACCGTCCCCCGGCACAGGTTCGTCCCGTCGTCCCTGCTATCCCAGGCCCACGGCGACTTCCCTTTACCCGTGGGCGAGGGCCAGACCATCTCCCAGCCTTACATAGTCGCTCTCATGACGGAGCACATGCAGCTCTCACCTGGGGCCCACGTGCTGGAGGTGGGGTGCGGCTCCGGCTACCAGGCGGCCGTGCTCAGCGAGGTAGTCGGTCACCAGGGCGACGTGGTGAGCATCGAGCGTATCCCGGCCCTGGCCAGGAGCGCCCGGGAGCGTCTCACCGAGCTTGGGTACGAGAACATCACGGTCGTCGAGGATGACGGGACACGAGGTCATGTCGAGGGGGCTCCGTACGATGGCATCATAGTGACCGCCGCTGCACCCGTGGTTCCCGAACCACTTATCGGACAGCTGGGCAAAGGGGCACGCCTGATAATCCCGGTGGGCGGCTCGTGGTCCCAGGAACTGGTGGCCATCGAGCGGGAGGACGATGGTGTGGTCAAACGGCACATCTGCGGATGCAGGTTCGTCCCTCTCATCGGTGAGCATGGCTGGGATAAGTAGTAGGCCAAATCCCTATTCCTCATGATAGTGCAAGGCTGATCTTGGACCGAACCACATCTTTTCTGCTCGTGCTTCTCCCCGCCGGGGGCGCAATCCAGCCAAGCTCCGCGAGCCGGCTATCGTCCTGGCGTCCATGGGTGCCTCCATGATGCTGTTCGGGCGATGTCAGGGACCCGTACCCGATCACGATGTATTTATTGCGAATATACTCTGAAAAACACCGTACTCCGCCGACGGGCTTACTTGTTACATTAATAGTATTAGAAAGGAATTATCTCACAAAATATTATAAACAATCTCGACACTATTCACGTTTACCCCCCCCAGGTGAGTAGTATGTCTCGCAGAATCGCAATAGCCAGCGGCAAGGGCGGCGTGGGCAAGACCACGACCGTCACTAACCTCGCGGCGTCCCTGGCCTCCCATGGCCACGCCGTCATCGCCGTCGACGCCAACTTCACCGCACCCAACCTCGGGCTGCACCTCGGCGCTCCGGCGAACACCATCCACTTCCACCACGTGCTCCGGCACCAGGCGAAAGTGCATGACGCCATCCACACACATGACAATGGCGGTTTCCATTACATCCCCGCCGGGCTCACTCTCGATGATGTCCGTCAGGTGGACCTCGATGCCTATCTCAACTCGATGGCGGACCTCCACGGCCACTACGATTTCATCCTCCTCGACTGCGCCCCCGGTCTCGGCTCGGACGCCATGGTGGGTATCGGCTCGGCCCAGGAGCTGCTCGTTGTAGTAAATCCCGAGTGGCCCTCCATCGCCGATGCCATGAAGACCATCAAGTTCGCCGAGGAGCTGGGCGTCTACACTACTGGCGTCATCCTCAACAAGCGCCGCAACGAGGGTATCGAGCCCCCGACCGACCAGATCGAGTCGTTCCTCGACGCCCCCATCATCGCCGAGGTCCCCGAGGACCACAACGTGCGCAAGGGCATCGCCTACTGCAGGCCTGTCGTGCTCGCGCGGCCAAACTCCGGCGCTGCTCGCACCTACCGCAAGCTCGGATCCGAGCTCGTCGGCCGTGAGTTCATGCACGACATGACCACGATCGACCGTCTCCGCGAGATGTGGAAGGACCTGATCGACGAGTATTAGCGAGACATTTCCAGCTTATGCGAGAACCGCGGGCCCGCTAAGGTGGCGGTGGGCCCGCACATCTATTCTCTACCGTTTCTTACCGATAGTACGGATCCCGCCCATCAGTGGTACGAGCACGTCGGGCACCTTGATACTGCCGTCGGCCTGCTGGTTGTTCTCGATGATGGCGACCATGGCCCTGCCTGTTGCGATGGCCGTCGAGTTCAAAGTGTGGACTATCTGTGTATCGAGGTGGGCCTGCTCCCGGTACCGGATGTTGAGCTTGCGCGCCTGGTAGTCGGTGCAGTTGGAGCAGGACACCATCTCGCGGTAGGTATCCTGGGCCGGCATCCAGCACTCGAGGTCGAACTTCTTTGCGGCAGTCCCGCCCAGATCGCCGGTACAGATGTTGACCACCCGGTACGGCAGCTCCAGCATCTTGAACAGGTCCTCGGCGTTCTTGATCAGCTTCTTGTGCTCCTCCCATGAGTCCTCGGGACGGGCGAACACGAACTGCTCGATCTTGTTGAACTGGTGGACGCGGAATATACCCTTCATGTCCTTGCCGTGAGCGCCCGCCTCCTTACGGAAGCACGCTGACAGTCCGGCGTACCGCAGAGGAAGGTCCTTCTTCTCAAGGATCTCGCCCATATGCAGACCGGCCAGAGAGTGCTCGGATGTGGCGATGAGGTAGAGGTCCTCACCCTCGATCTTGTAGATGACGTCCTCGAAGTCACCAAGGTTCACAGCACCTTCCATGGCCTTGCGACCGATCATGAACGGCGGTTGGACTAGGATGAACTCCCGTTCAGCCAGCAGTTCCAGTGCCAGCCGCTGGAGCGCGAGGTCCATGAGCACCAGCTCGCGCTTGAGGTAGTAGAACCGGGCACCGGCGATGCGCGCTGCGCGCTCGATGTCCACTACGTCAAGGTCAGCGATTATGTCCACATGGCTCTTGGCGGGGAAGTCCGGTGTCGGAGTTCCTCCCCACGTGCGCACGGTGACGTTCTCCGTCTCGTCCGCACCCACGGGAACGCTCTCGTGCATGAGGTTGGGCAGCGACATCAGCAGGAAGCGGGAGCGCTCCCGCTGCTGCTCCACGGCAAGTTCGAGGTCCTTGATGGTCGCACCGATCCCCTTCATCTCGGCGATCTGAGAGGATGCGTCCTTCTTCGACTTCTTCAGGACGGCGATCTCGCGCGCCATGACGTTGCGCTTATGCTGCAGTTCGGTGAGCTGGGTGCGCGTGTTGCGCCAGCCAAGGTCCACATTGATGAGCTCGTCCAGGAGCTCGAGCTTGTCCTCAGCCTCGCGCTTCTCCAGGTCCGCCCGCACGATGTCCGGGTCCTCACGGATGAGCTTGATGTCGAGCATGGGAATCCGATGCTTGCGAATGAGGCATCCCTTTAATGCTTTTCGTCATGACCTCCACTTATCCATGCGCGGTGGTACTGGGGACGGTCACGAGCCACGGTACGACCGTGTCGTCCACTTGATGGTCCTCGTCCTTCTCTTCTTCCTGCTCCTGTCCATCCCCATGCGGGGGCTCTGGTGGGACGAGGCGGTCTATTCGATGAACGCCCTGGCGCTCCTTGAAGACGGTGAGCTGTACGAGGCCTTCCGCCCGCCGGTAGTCCACACACTGCTCGCAGTGACCAGCGCCATCACAGATGTGCACCCCCTTTGGACGGGACGGTCGGCATCCGTCCTCGCACTGCTCGTCACCCTCCTCCTGACGCACGCTATCACCCTGCGACGCCATGGCCAGCTCCCGGCGTTCGTAGCAATTTCCGTCCTCCTGGGCTCATGGGCGACAATCAGCATGGCCGGTCTGGCGCTCTCGGACTCTCTGTCACTGTGCCTGGCGACCATGGGGGTCCTCTGTCTTTTCCGAGAGTGGTGGAGACTGTACGGGCTCATCTGTGCTCTCGGTCTGTTCACAAGGTACACAAACGGCATCATGTTGGTTGTGATCCCGCTCCTCATGTTACGACGTCGATGGTCGGACGCCAAGCTCATTACCATAGTATTCACCCTGACCATCCTGCCCTGGCTCGGGGGGAACCTGCTCGTGAGCGGTGATCCTGTCCGTCCCATGTACCTTAACTTCATCGTGGACCGCGGCTTCCCCGCGAGCTCTCCCACCTACTACATCGAACACATCTTAGAGCTCTTCGTACCGGTCACCCTTCCCCTTGCCCTTCTTGGTATCGCAGCGTATCGCAGGGACCGACAGGATACACTCCCGTTCATGGTGGCCCTCGCGTTCGGCGTCTTCCATATGGTCCACCCGCACAAGGAGATGAGGTACCTCTTTCCTGTGCTGCCGGTCTACACTGTCGCGTGCGGCGCCGGTCTCGTGCACCTGAGGTGGGAGGAGCGGTCGAGGAAGGTGGTCGCGCTCGTCATCGTGGCGCTACACATCGTTTCGATGGCCGCCGTGCTAGTGGTGCTCCGAAGCGATACTGGCCTTCAGGACATGGTCGCCATCACCGACTGGCTCGCTGACCAGCCTCCGCATGACATCATCGTCTCGAATCTAGAGCCGGTCCTCACGTTCCTCATCGACCGCCCTGTCCACGGCCATTACGCTGTCTTCGAAGGTATCCCCAATGAGTGCCTGAGGTCGGCGGACATCGGCATATTCGATCCGCGTCTTCTTGGCTATGACGAGCTCATGGCCGTGCTCCCTCCGTCACGTACTGTGCTCTCCCGGGGACAGTTCATCGTCACGCGCAGCCTCGATGCTAACGCCCGTTCACCGACACTGGCCCTCACTTTCACAGACATCGGCGCCGACGATATACCGTTCATGCTTACGCTGGCACGCGCTCTTTCGGCCTCCGGCCTCACTGCCACGTTCTTCATCACGCCCGGCGAGACGGGGATCCCCCCCGCCTATCATACAGAGATCGTATCGCTACAGGGGTCAGGCATGGAGTTCGGCCTCAGCGGCTGGACGCATCTCAATCCACGGCATGGTGGCCGGTATGCCTGGAACGAGTTCTACGACCTCTCCGAGGACGAGGTGCTCGAGCGGCTGGAACGGGGGACGGCCCTCCTCGAATCGGCCGGTCTGCAGGTGTTCGGGACACGCTCTCCCGAGCTCCAGTCGAACACAGCGGTCCGGGCCGCCGAGGTGCGGGCCGGTTTCACATACGGTTCGACGTACCTTGTGGAAGGATGTCCCCTGCCCTTCCAGCGGACCGACGGTCTTGTGGAGGTGCCGGTGTCCTCGCACGACCACCTCCAGGGATACAGGAAGATGGGGCCTGAAGAGCAGGGGCGGGCGCGGAGGGCGTTCCTCGACGACGTGGAGACCACATTGCGTCAGCGAGGGACGTACGTGGCCAACCTTCACCTCTACTCCTTCGATGACGAACATCTGCCCATCGAGGTGCTCACTCAGGCCGCAGCTATCGCGCGGTCCATGGGCGGCGAGGTCAGCACATTGCACCGGACCGTGCAAGACTTTCAGGAACGTGTGAATGAACGCACCAGTGCGAATAGCGGCCTCGCTTAGACGACGAGGTCCCGCACGTAGCCCTTGGATGCGAGCGTGTCCCAAAGCGCACCATCACCGGGACACCCTTGCACCCTGCGCTCGAGCACGCATACGTGCGAATGGGTCATGTTGAACCTTGACGTGAATTCCACAGCATGGCACGGAGAATCTATCCATGAGGCCGGGTCCCTGATGGTCCTGAACGCGACCCAGTAGCATCGGAGACCAGGGTCGCACGCATCGACGTACCCGTCGTCACCGAGAGCCGTGAAGTGTATCCGATGGACCGGGACCAGGGATTTCCGCCCCCTCGTGAGGTCGCCAGAAGGAAGGAGACGTGTGTCAGGGAAAAGACCTGGCGAGAACAGCTCCTCTCTTGTGAACTGGATGTCCTCCGTTGGGACGGGTACTCCGGGGAAGCGAAGGGTCCAGCGCGGATCGAGCGGGTATGCAGGGACGGGAAGGACCCGTGGGAGTAGGAAGAGAGCGGCGACCAGGCAGACGAAGGTTGTGGTATTACGGGAGGACGGCGGTCCCGTAGAGAGCAGCTTGTCAAGGTAGTGACCGGCCGGGAGCGCCAGAACGATGAAAACCGGGAGCGAGAGGTACGTCTTGGTCCCGTCCCAGTTCTCGTTCAGCCCGAGGAAGAGGAGGAACGGTACCAGCCAGAGCAGTAATATTGCTCGCGGCCGGGAGGGCATATGCACAAGACCGAGGATCGTCGCTGATGATAGGAGGGCGCCGAGGGTACCGAGGAATGAGAACGGGAGGTAGAGGAAGGAGGGGAGTGGGAAACCAGGCGTCCGGACCGGATCACGGAGCGAGTTGAGCATGCCGTTGAAGGACGCTGCGTCCTCGCCGCCAAGGAGGAGCTGCCCCAGAGGGGGCTGGGTCTCGTGGACGAAGAGGGTGCCATAAGCGTACTGATGCCATAGGGCCCAGGGGAGGGCGGTGAGCGCGAGTCCTGACAGGATGGCGAGTGCGGCCTTTATCGGGTGTCGCGAACCGGCCACAACCAGCACAAGGACCGGGGCCATGAGGGCCGTTATGTGCATCACACCCCCCAGGGAGCCGAATGCCATGCCCGTCAGCACGAGCATCGGCACAGTCCTTGCCCTTATGACAAGGAACAGTAACAGTGATGCGGCCGGGGCGGACATCAGATGCATTGTCCGGGCCTCATCGAAGCTGCGGACGACGAGCGGGGAAGTGATGATGAGAAGCGAGGTCGCAAGGGCTATCATCGGCCGTATCGAAAGAGCCCTGCTCGCAGCATAGATAGATGCTAGGCATGCGGCATAGGCAAGACCTAACGCAAGGGCAAGGCCCGCATCCCCGGTCACCGCATGGTACGCGCCAAGGATGGCCGGTCCACCGAGACGCTCGACATGGACGACGAGGTTCTCAGGGAGAGAGGGATGGGCGAGAGGTTCGCATCCGTTGGGGCCCTGGTAGTGGCGGGATATCCCGCCCTCCAGCTCCAAAACGTACGCACCCTCGGCCCGGAGGGGATGCCCGCCGGACAGGACGATGGCTGCGATCATCACGACTATGCACACCGGAGTGAGCGGCGAGGATAAAAGGTCACGGAGGTCACCGATAGAGGGGACCACACCCCGTCCGTTCGCGAGGACGGATACGATGCATATGATACCGCCCAAGATGATCATTAATCCCGCTGAGAGCGTCGTGCTAAGGAGCATTGCGCAGGCGAGCGCGAGGTGCGGGAGTATGAACGTTGCGTTCCCCAGGGCGAGCGCGATCAACTCCTCCGGACGCGCATCCGGGAGCGTCGCTCCAGCAAGTAGCAGTCCGGGGAGGACGAAAACGACGAGAAGAGAAAGAAAGGCAACAGCATGGTCAAGAGTGTTGATGTCCTGGCCGGCGACCTGTCCGTCCGCGCAAAGGCCACAGGTCATGATGAGGATGAACGTTGCTACAGCAAGGCCTGTCGTCCTCATCATCATCGCCCATCAGCTCAAAGGTCTATAAGGGGAAAAACCTTTCTGTGCGTCAACGTCTTATTCGTCCAAGAGCTCCTTTAGGTGCTTCTTCTTCAGGCGCTCGTACTCCACCCGGCTGATCGTGCCCTTGCGTACCAGTTCCTCGATGAGCTCGAGACGGCGTTTACGTCGCGTCCCATCCCCTGCCTGCTCCTTCTTCGGCTCATCCTTGGTCTCCTTTAGCGTGACTGCGGTCTCCTTGGCGAACGCAAGTAGCTCCTTGGCGGCCTTGGGCTCGAAATCCTTGCCAGACTCGAGGATGGCGGCACCCTCGCGCACGCGAGCAGCGTCCTTCTCGATCACACCTTCGAGCAGCTGCATAGCACCCCGCAGTCCCACGATGTTGTAGCAGGAGTGGGCCCGTTTCACGTCATCAAGAGCATTTTCCGGTTCGTCCAGCCGGTCCACGGCACGTCGGAGGAGACGACGGGCGGCGACATCGTTACGCTTGGCCTTTATCAGGAACTCGATCCCCTCATCGAAGTCGCCCTCCTTGAAGGCCACGCTGGCAAGGCGGTCCCATCGCTCGCCCTTCGCATACGTCCGCCGGGCGCTGTCGAACTCGTTCGCCTTGACGAAGCAATCACCTGCACGGGTCCATTCCTCGAGCCACTCGTAGGCTTCACCGGCCTCTGCCCATGCACCTGCTTCCTCGAAGAGCTCTGCTGCCTTCTCCCGTTGGCCTGCACGTCGGAAGCTCCGTGCGGCAGGTTCGAGGCGGCCTGCCTTGAGGTAGCACTGGGCTGCAGGCGGCCAGTTCTCGGCCTTCTCATAGCACTCTGCGGCCCGCTCCCATGAACGCACCTTCTCGAACGCCTCAGCAGCGAGGTCCCATCGACCGGCCTCCTCGTTCTGGAGCGCGCTCTCCCGCCAGAAGCTCTCCATATCCCGCCGCTCGGACTCCTTCCGCGCGGCAGCGGCCTGTTTCTCGCACTCGGCCGCGGCCATCCAGTCGTTCGCCTGGCGGTAAGCCTCGGTCGCCCTGTCCCACGCTTTCGCCTTGCGAAAGCAGTGGCCGGCGTTGAGCGGTTCGTCCGCCTCCAGGTAGGCCTCACCCGCCTGCTCGAACAGTCCCTTGCGCTCCAGGGCCTCTGCGCGCTGGCGCGGCGGGGGCGGAGGTTCCTCCTCACGTTTCCCACCCAGGACATTGTCGAGTATGGACATGGGGTGTACCTTGCCTGATTTCGCCCGGCAAAAGACTTAAACCTTGGCGGCACTGCCAGTTCCATGGCCAAGGTCCCCCTCCATTTCGTCACGTCACGCGTCAAAATTTCCAAGAGCCGGAGTGACCTATTCGACCCCCGACACAGTCTCGCTGAGAAGTTCTCGTTCCTCATCGGTGCCAGCGGTATCCTCGACCGGATCGAGGAAGGCGCCCAAGTGGCCATCAAGACACACTTCGGGGACCGAGGGACCACAAAAGCCATCCGTTCCCTCTATGTTCGCCGACTCGCCCTTGCCATCGCTGAAAAGGGAGCTCATCCCTTCGTCACCGAGACGACCGGGCTGGGTATGCGCTACCCGCGCTCTTTCGGTACAGGACGGCTTGAGGTCGCCAAGGAGAACGGGTTCACTGCTGAGACCTGCGCAGCACCACTTGTGATCGCCGACGGCCTCAAGGGTATCGACGGTGTCCGTGTCGAGGTGGCAGGTGCCGCCCTGAAGGAGGTCTACGTGGCCCGTGCCATCGCCGAGGCGGACCATGTGGTATCCCTCGCCCACTTCAAGGGACACGCTCTCGGTGGGTTCGGGGGCGCTCTCAAGAACCTTGGTGTGGGGTGCGTGGCCAAATCCACGAAGTTCGCCATCCATATGGAGGAGGATCTCCCTCTCATCGATCAGGAGCGTTGTTCCGGTTGCGACGTCTGCGCCAAGCTGTGCCCCGTGGGCGCCATCGACAAGGACCACACCATCGACGCCGGTAGGTGTGTACGGTGCCTGGGATGCGCCGAGTCGTGCCCCGAGCGTGCCGTTCGTGTCACTTGGTCATCAGCAGAACGCACGTCGGTGAAGATCGTGGATGCTGCCAAGGCCGTCCTGGACCTCCTAGGGCCCGAACGGGTCACGTACGTCAACGTGCTGCTGGACGTGACCCCCCAATGCGACTGTATCCCTCATTCCGACAACGCCCTTGTCCCCGATCTGGGCATCCTTGCGGGCTCCGATCCCCTGGCCATCGACCGGGCCAGTCTCGACCTAGTGAACGCCTGTCCGCCAGCTCCGTCCTCCGCACTGGACAAGAAGGTGCGCGAGGACACGTTCGGGGAGGTGTACCGGACCTCGACAAAGGCACATCCCCGCTTCCAGCTACAGGCCGCCCGTACCCTCGCTCTCGGGAACCCTTCCTACGAGATCATCGTGCACGATGCCTTCAAGGAAGGTACTGAATCCTGAGGAGGGTTTTTAAGGCTTGAACGCCGAATAAATAAGGAGGGACCATGGCCGATCGGACACTTGCAATGGTGGTCGTGGCAATCGCTGTATTCGCCGGTCTGATTGTTGCCGTGTTCCACCTCTACGCCTCCTCCGGAGACGATTCGATGTACATCCGTTACAATGTCGGCTGCAGGAAGGTCTATGCCTGCCCGGACAACGTCACGGCCAGGTGCGGGACCCTTCCCGGTGCAGTCTGTCTCGCCATCACCAACACCGGGCAGAACCGGATACCGCACCGGATGCTCGAGAGAGCAACGTTCGAGTACAATTCGGGGCACTGGATCGCCAACGAGACATTGGTCGTGACAGGTAACAAATGCGCCTACCTCATCGAACAGACGGTCGAAGGGTGGGCGGCCGGGAGCACTCGGCTCTTCGCCATCTCGGGAACACGGTTCGCCGATTACAATGATATCATCGATCTCGCTGTGACACCAATGATCGATCGGACCGAGTCGAGCGTGTGCACACGCACCGAGTCCGTATAGCTGGCCCGCACGCGAAAGGATTTAATACCTCCACGACCTACATATCTCCAATGGATAGAGGGAGGTGTATGTTGGGGACGTCGACGCGCGGTCAGTTCTACGTCATCTCCTGCATCACCATCCTAATGGCCCTCTTGGTCATGGAGTCGATGATCAGGGAGCATCGTCCTCTAAAGCGCGACGACTTCTCCCTTGTTCCCCTTCTCTTCTTCCAGAACGGCCGTCAACAAGGAGCAAAGATAGTAAGTGCCTCGTGTACACAGGCGTCGGCCAGGGACAGCGTATGTCCAGACATCATGACACAGAACCTCAACGACTACGTGTTCTTCATGCAACGCACTGCCAACGAGCTAGGATACTCCTGGAACGGGGAGATCACATACACAACGACCACATCCTGGAACCTGGTCCCAGCGACCGAGGCCCTTGCCTACCGCATCCCGGTAGAGGTCGTGGCGAACTATCCTATGGACGAGGTACTGGTCTCCGAGGTGATCCCCCTCCCACTGATGACCGACTTCGCGACAGAGATATGGATGGTTGAAGAAGGCACGGACGGCCCCCGGGGCGACACTGTCGAATACAAGGTCATCTGCACCCTCGAATCGGGCATCGTTGCCGCTAATAGCATGACGCCCCATAATGAATGCGTCCCCGAAAGCTCATGGAAGGTCAACTTCACATGGACGGTCTCCCAGCTCAAACCGTTCCAGCCCCAGCGCTTCTATATCTACTTCAATACGACGATAGGAGTTGAGGATCTGTGAGATTCGTCCTCGTTCTCGTGGTCCTGGCGGCGCTGCTGCTCCTTCTCAACAGCGGCGGCGGTGCGAACCAGGGATTCTACAAGCTCAAGTACGTCAATGTCACCTATCTGGACACCGGAGAAGAGCTCTCGTGGTACTCCCTGGGCGATCCATCTGAGTGGGTAATCCCTGTGAAACCGAACCAGCTTGTACACATCAAGGTTGAGTCGTGGCAGTCCTTCGAGGCGAGCATGCCCGCGAACGAATGCCTCAGGGTCAAGGGCACAGTCCAGAGCTGGGGAAAGATCACGGGTGCCATCCACGCACCCGTCCAGGTCCTGCGGGACCCTTCATCGACCCGGTTCCACATCCTCGTCGAGACACCCTCCTTCGATCAGCTACGCACGGTCCTGAACAGCGGGAACATCACACTCCTGGATTACGGGATCCCCTCTGACAGCATGACCATTACGCTAAACTCATCCACACACCACGTCCGGACCTTCCCGATCGAAAGGAACGGCTTTAATTTCTATGCGGATTTCTCTACCGATGCGCTTCATTTGAGGGGTCGACACTGATGATGCTCACCACAAGCCGTAGAGGCCAGTTCTTCATCGTCTCGAGCGTGCTGGTGATCATGTCCCTTCATATGATCGGTATGTACATTACCCAGCGGCATGTACCTATGAGCGATATCTCCCTGGGTCAGCTCAACGAGTTCGAGAACCTCCTCTCGGCCGTGGACACGGTGGACACGCTATCCGATGACTTCGATCGCGAGCGTAACATGCGGGCCCTTGACATCCTCTTCCAGGCATCCCTGAAGACCGCTGCTGTGGACTGGGAGGGTCAGGTGCGATACGTCTCGGACTGGAAGGCCGATGGGACCAACTATCGTTACCCGGTGCACCTCACATCGACGTACGACGTGGAGGACACCGTGGTGAAAGCCCACCTGGAGATCCCTCTCAACTCCTCCCGGGTGATCATCGTAAAGGAGAAGGGCAGCGACGATGCCCTGGACGACGTACAGATGACCTTCCAGTTTCACCTGGAACGGCTATATGCGGACGTGAACTGGACGGCGCTCGGAAAGACGGAAGCATTCCAGACGCGCACTTTCTACGTCTACCTCGATGTGTCCGAACCGGATGATTGAGACCCCGTCCACGGGGCAGGTTTATATCCCACGAGCGCTACGTACATAGTATCATGCCGCGAATGTACCCGGTCGCGGCGGTAGCCCTCCTGTGCCTGGCCCTCGGTGCACCGAGCAGCGAGCTGTTCTCGGGAGGGAACGCCTTCGCCGCCTTCGAGGAAGGCGCAGGTCAGTGCCGCACGGACAGCGAGGACTCCGATGGGTTCGACCTCCTCCAGAGCGGATACTGCACCGACCATCAAGGCAGCTATCAGGATTTCTGCATCCGGTACGATTATCATGACATGTGCATGGGTCCATGGTTGTACGAGCTAATCGCACAGGCGAACACATGTGCGGGTACGTGGGTGGACTGCCGCTCCCTGGACTATACGCTCTGTCACGGTTATGAGCGCTATGCTGTAGGATACTCCTGTGCCAACGATGATGATGGCTCGCGGTGCCGTGCCGGTGCAGCGGTGGCCGTCCAGGACTGTTCACCGTTCGGGTGCGATGCCGGGGAATGCCGGCGCACGTGCCGGACGGGCTCGGACTGCGCCCCGTCCTTCCGCTGTGTGGGTGGTTCGTGCAAGACGGGGTGCATGGGTGCGGACAACGGTGCCTGGGTCGACACCGATGATGACGAGGAGCACGAGGATGTGTGCTGCACAAGCATCGTGCTATCCGCCACGCTGCACGGTACGTACTTCGTGGAGGGATTCACCGAGGCACCAGCACTGCGGCTTGCGAACACCGATGTCGAGCTCTCGATCCTCCCGCGGCTGGACGCGGAGCCCCTGGCGAAGGAGACGGTATCTACCGATATCGATGGTAGGCTGACCTTCGAACCCGGGACGTGCATATCCCCCGGGACATACCTGCTCCGTATAGCTCTCCCCAGCTCTGGTGTTTCCTCCTTCAAGCGCATGGATGTCATCGCCGACGGTAAGGCGCTCACCGTGCGCATCGTACCCGGGTAAAAAGGTTTATATCGCATCGCGGACTAGTATACTATAGTTCGTAGTATCTGTTATTTACCATCGGAGGTGGTCATAACAGGCGTCCTAGAGTGAGGAACTACAGGAAAGAAGAGGCATTGGAAGGGAGATGACTTGGTTCATCCTATTCAGTCATCCATAGATCGAGGAGGCTTTTTTAGAGTTAGTTCTCGCTCTACGCGCGCCGCTGCCTCCATCGCCGCCCTCCTGCTCCTCGCAGGCGTTCTCGTGCTCCTAGCGGTCCAGCCGGCCGTATCGGACACCGCCCAGATCAAGATCTACGACTGGCAGGGCAACCATATCGACACTGTGAACACAGGCGCATGCACGTGCTCCTGTCCTGGTGGTACAGGGGCCAATGCACAGCGGTACTGCGAGTGCACAGTCGATTATACGAAACGCACCAGCCCTGGCCTGCTCACGGCGAAGGCCACCTTCAACTATGGGACCGCCGAATGCGACGGCAAGAGCTCCGGTGGCGGGACGTCAGGATCCAGCTCGTTCAACCTGTACACTGTCGGCGATATCGCCAGAGCGGAGATCTTTCACTCCTCGATCAACAGCGGCAACACCGTCATCGATACGATAGGCAACAAGGAATGTGACTGTTCCTGCGCGTGCACGAGCCAGGACTGTCAGTACACCTGCGAGTGCTCCTATGATTATCCGAAGGCTTCAAATTGTAAGATCGATGGCGTCTACAAGGCCAAGACCTACGTCACCCACGGCCACACAGAGTGTGACGGTAAGACCAGTGGCGGCGGTACGAGCACCATCAGCAAGCACGACCTCTACACCTGTGACATCGAGGACACGGCCACTGTCTACGTCTATAAGCCGGGTGTAACCTCTCCCTCGACGTCCAGCAGCAACTATGTATGGAAGAAGGACATCATATGCCCTGTCTCATGCTCCAGCGGGACCTACATCTCCGACTGTCCCTCCACCTCGGTGGACCAGGCGACTTTGTGCAACAGCGAGGCCGGCTACTACACCGTGAACGTGCATGTGGACCACAAGGGCAACTCCTGTGTGACCGGCGGTGCGCTCCACATCAAGGACAGCTGGGTGGACAATACTAACTTCAAATCGTTCTCATGCTCGCTCCACGCATCGGCCAAGATCTGGTACTATGTGGGGGGCACCTATTTCGTCAACGCGCAGGCGATGGACTGCCCACAACCCATCTCCACCACTCCCGGTACGAACGATGCCGGGCTCCACTCTTGCACCTACGCCGGCTACACGCCTCCCGCGGGTGAGTTCGTGACCGTGAGCAGCCAGAAACGTTACTGCCGCATCGAGGGCGACTACTACACAAAGGTGGAGTTCACCTACTCGGGCAAGAACTGGGACGGCAGCAACCTCCACGGAGGATCGCATCTAAAAGAGACGGTGACCGAGAAGAAGTTCAACGTCAACTGGGACGGAGAGAGCGGTGTGTACTGTAAGGCGCCCACGTGCTTCAGCGACAAGACCACCGGCAACCACGACTTCGGTGTCGCCTGGAACATCGGCGGGGAAAAGGCCGCATCGTCTTGCTGTGGCGACGACAGTGGTGAATGGTATCGCAAGTGCGAGACCGACGAGAGCAAGAACCCTAAATCATGTGATGGCGACAACAGTGCCTGCTGCTCCCACCAGACCGACTGCGTCGCCCACAATAAGTGCTTTGCCCACGGCTGGGTCGGTGACAGCGACAGCGATAACGATCAGGAGAAATGCGTGAGCGGTGTGTGGGAGGACATCGGCGACAAGGTTACCTACTACGTCTACCATCCCAACGGGGCAACCGCACATACCAGCGCCGAGAAGGCCTGCGCAATCTCCTGCGACGGCGGCACGTACATGTCCAACTGCGAGGCCTACGCGATCGACGAGGCCGCTCTCTGTAACCAGCGCGGCGGGTTCTACACCGTCCGTGCCAAGGTGACCCACCGGGGCAGCTCGTGCGTGACCGATGGTAACGCCCTCCACCACACCACCAGCTGGACCGATGACAGTAAAAAGAAGGTGTTCTCCTGTGGTCTGGATACCACCATGCAGGTGTGGTACTGGGTCGGTGGCCATTACTACGTCAACGGCGTGTACCTCGACTGTCCAGCGGACCAGTTCTCGCACGATCCCACCGATAACAGCGAGGTCACCGCGTGCACCTATTCAGGATGGACGCCCAATCCAGACCATACTGTCACCGTCAGCGGGAACAAGCACCAGTGCAACCGCGAGGGTGACCACAAAATCAAGGTCCGCGTCCACTATGCAGGCAAGAACTGGGACGGGACCGCCCTCGAGGACGCCTCACAGGACCTTGATATAACGCCTTATAACATCAACTGGGACGGTCACTCCGGAATATACTGCAAAGCACCGACCTGTTTCCCTGACAAGACCACCGGTGCTCATGATTTCGGCGTCGCCTGGAACATCGGCGGGGAGACCGCGGCGACGACCTGCTGTGGTGATGACAACAACGAATGGTACCGTAAGTGCGAGACCGACGAGCTTGTCAAGAACGCCTGCAAGGGGGACAACAATGCGTGCTGCAGCGCCCGGTACGACTGCGTGGCCTATGGTAACTGCTACAACGATAACTACGTCGGTGACATCGATGGCGACAACGCCGAGGAGAAGTGCGTCGACGGCGTATGGCAGGACCTGCCCGAGAAGGCCAAGTACCGCATCTTCCACTACACCGTCGGCCAGATCGCCTCCTACGACGTCATCTGTTCGACCAGCTGCCCCTCGGGCACGGGCAATGAAGCGCAGACGTACCACGAGTGTACGATGGACTACAACGAGTGCAAGATCCCCGGCTGGTACCAGGCCGAGGTGGACATCCTGCACAACCGGCCTGAATGTCAGAACATGCCCACGTCGAACGTGAAATCAGCTCTTAGCAAGACCAATCTCTACTTCTGTGACATCGATGACGAGGTGTACTACTACGTCTACCATCCCGATGGGAGCGTCGCTCACACAAGCCCCAAGAAGAAGTGCGACACGTCGTGCGACGGCGGCACCTACATGTCGGACTGTGAGACGTACTCCGTCCCAGAGAAGGCTATCTGCTCGCAGCGCGGTGGTTTCTACACGGTCCGGGCCAAGGTCTCACATAAAGGCAATTCATGCGTCAACGGGAATACCCTACCGAACACTGAGAGCTGGGTCGAGGACAGCAAGATGCAGGTGTTCTCATGCGCTCTCGACACGACCGCCAAGATCAAGATCTACGTCGGCGGGACAACGCTCCTCAACTGGAAGGACATGTCCTGTACCGACATCACGGACCAGTTCTCCCACGATCCAACTCACAAATCGTTCGTGGTCCCGTGCTCGTACACATGGGATCCCAGCCCCTACATCACCCATAGCAGCATGAACAAACGCTGTGATTACGAGGGCGATGTGCACTTCGTGAGCCGGATGGCCTACTCTGGCAAGAACTGGGACGGTACCGCGCTGGAAGCGACGACCCAGGACATCGATGAGGTCAAATACAACGTGAACTGGGACGGTCACAGCGGAATCTTCTGCTCGCTCACCTGTTTCGCCGACAAGACCACCGGTGCCCATGACAGCGGGATCGCCTGGAACATCGGCGGAGAGACCGCTGCGTCCTCATGCTGCGGTGATGACGGAAGCGAGTGGTACCGCACGTGCGAGACGAGCGATGATGAGAAGAGCGCTACTACCAACGCCTGCAGCTGGGACAACAAGGCCTGCTGCAAGGCCCGGTACGATTGTGTCACAAGAGGGAACTGCTTCGATAACGGCTATGACCTAGACGCCGACAGTGACGGATACAATGAATGGTGTGTGGACGGTGTATGGAAGCTGCGTCGGGACGATGTCCGTTACCGTATCTACTCGCCAAGCAACAAGGTCGTGTTCGACAAGACCTCGAGCTGCCTTACCTCCTGCAGCGGTGAACAACGTGTGGAAACCTGCGAGAGTCCCCAGTTCACCGACGCGTGCACCGAGGACGGATGGTACCGGGCACAGATCGACTTCACATACAACGGCAAGAACTGTAACCAGAAGAGCTTCCACACCACGACAGAGACGTTCAAGAACAACAAGATCTTCAAGTGCTTTGCGTCCAAGCCGCCGGTCCAGGTCCGCCACCGCATGTACCACGGTGGCGGTAGTGAGGAGGCCAACTCCGGGATCCTCGACTGCCCCGGCAAGGGTGCGAACGAGTTCTGCCAGGAGGATGCGAGCGGGAACAGGATCATGAAGATCACTGCCAATAGCTGCCCCACGTGGGACTATGACGTGTGCAAGACCGCGGGGCAGTACACTGTGAAGTCGGAGTTCATCTTCAATGGGAAGACCTGCGACGACCTACCTCTCGTGACCCCGGAGTGGCACGGGCCTATCAACGCTTACTGGTGCGCACCAGGGTACTACAAGATTCGTCACACTGACTCGGGCACCGACCTCACCGGTGGTTGGAAGGTGTTGAACTGTCCCAAGTCCACGTGCAAGGGTACCGATAACAAGGAGATGGCGTCCGAAAGCTGCAAGATGGACTGGACGGACCTCAAGCGTGATAACTGCAAGCGCGAGGGCAAGTACGAAGCGAAGTCCAAGTTCTTCTTCAACGGTGAGTGCGACGGTAAGGGCTCGAAGACGAGTGTTGAGGAGTTCGCTTGGACGGCCATCTACAAGGTCAACTTCGACAACATCGGCAGCGTCAACAAGGCACCACCGGGCGATCCCGGCACCTACGACACCGCGACCGCCGATCCCGACCGCTACTGCACGACCACGTGCTTCGATGACACCACGACCGGCGCACGCGACTCGGGCGTGGCGTGGAACCTGGGCGGAGGCACGAAGACCAAGTACAATGACGGCAGCTGGTACGCTCTCGCCCAGAACAACGACGGCTCTGCGAGCGCCAGTACGTGCTGCGGCGACGATGCCAACGAGTGGGCCCGTAAGTGCGAGACGCTCGAGGAGCTCGTGACAGGAGGCTCCAAGAGCGTGTGCGATGTGTCCACAGACGACCTTGCCTGCTGCCCTGCTGCCACGGACTGTGTGTTCAATGACAAGTGCTACGTGCGTGAGCGCCTCGTGGACATCGACAGTGACGGGGACAAGGAGTTCTGCCGCGACGGCCAGTGGGTGAACATCGCCTCGGTCAAACCCTACGTCTACTTATGGGACCAGGACAAACAGGTGCTCAAGGGCGATGACGCCGGCGAGCCTTCGGTCATGAGCTGCGGCGACCTCACGTGCAGCAATGCGTACGCGAACAAGAAGTCCACCTGCTGGTACGACAAGGGCATGGACACCTTAACTTGCGACTTCTACTCACAGGCCAGCGGTGACTGGTGCTACGCACAGTGCACGAAGAAGTACACGACCTGCACCGTCAGCGGTTGGTATTACGGCTACGTCAAGTTCGATTATCGCGTGCCTGGTGTGGCCAACTATGTCACCTACTGCTGTGACAATGACGCAAATGGGGTCGCGGCCAGCAAGGTCGCTAACTGCCCGAACTCCTGCGACGACGAAAAGACCGGTGACCGCAAGGGCTGCCGCTCCGGTACGTGCCAGAGCCACTACTACTGCGGCTACGACATGGACGGGACCTACGGGTTCAAGAAACCCGACGGGACCGAATACCGCAATAACGTGGCCATGACCTGCGTCAACGACGGCAATGGACCCACGACCTGGCGCATCGACACAACCCAGTACGGCAAGGAGACGTGCAGCTACACCTTCACCTACCCGCTCAACGACGGCTCTACGGACAATAAGATATCGGTGACTACCGTCACGACCACAGCGACCAACCACGACCCGATCACCCGCACGACCGACCCGCTCGAGATGTGCACCCTGGAAGGTAGCTACCAGTACAAGATGTTGTGGCAGTACTACGGCGAGAACCGTGCCATGGGCGGCACCAGCTACTCAGGCAAGAGCAATACTAACCGGTACTTCGACGACACGCCAACGAGCAACGATCCAACGGGACTTCCCAACTCCAACGAGAAAGCATACTCACAGATGTACTACGTCGACTTCGACAACCTCAACGACAAGAACCGGGACGTGGCCGGCCAGAGCAGCGGCGACGACGCGTCCATCGCCTGGCGGTACTGCGACACCCGGTGCTTCTCTGACACGACCACCGGTTCCCAGAACAAGGACCAGGGCGTCTGGTGGGACGTCAAGTACGGCACCTCCGTGAACAACGGCGGCTCGGATTCGAAGGACACCTGCTGCGGCGATGATGCCAGCGAGTGGTCCCTCCGCTCGGAAGGTACGGGCGGCGGCTCGCTCCACCGCGTACCGGGCGACAACATAGGTGTGCGCTCATGGCAAGCATCGGACGCACCCCACTTCAGCAGCGGTAAGACGTACAACTACTACCTCTCCTGCTGCCCGAGAGAGACTGACTGCGTGTCCAACGGTACCTGCTACGATTCGGCCGAAACAGGCGGTAACAAGGGCGGCGATGTCAGCGCCAATGCCTGCCACTGCCTATCCTGGCGTGCCCGCAGCTATGACGTGGACAAGTACAACAAGCACGCTTGGTTCGAGCCAAATGACCACCCTGACCTTGGCGACGGCGGCCTCCACGACGAAGCTGGGGCCAATGCCGAGGCGCCGTGCTGTGGTGACGACGGCGACAACGACAACTTCTACTACTACTCGGACAGCCGTGATTACTGCCACTACTGCGAGAAGGGTGTCAACAAGACGAGCCAGGTGGACAATAAGCTCTACAATGGTGTCGATTCGGCGAACTACAACGACTTCTTCGGTGTGGACAGTCAGGAATTCAGGGACTGCGACGGTGCCGGGGACACGGAGATCGTGGGTCACAGCTACAACGAGATCTACGGAAAGCAGAACTACCAGATCACATGCTACTTCTGGTCCGAGAAGGACCCGGAGACCGGCGCCGACTGGTCCAAGGCCGTTGACTGCGACTCCAATGGCTGCCACCAGGCTCCAGTGGAACCGCAGGAAGCCAGTCACCGTCAGCGATGTACCTGGCTCGAGCTGGATAAGGCGAACTCCGCCGACAACACGCGCTTCCGCCTCAACAATGAGCTGAAGGACGAAAAGCCCATCAGCATCGATGTCGCCACGGAGGGCTGGTGCCTGGACAACGCCACACATACATGCTACTATGCCTTCGACAAGGACGAGAAGAAGTACTGGGACATCTGTAAGGACGACGGGGACGACGCCTACGACGGGTTCGACTGGTCCGACGACGTGTTCAAGGGCAACTGCCCGTACCCGGGCACCGTGAACGTCACCACCCTCAACTGCTACTACCACGAGAAGGCCCTGTTCAACGAGACCGAGGGTCAGATCGACCTCATCGACGGCGGCTACTACACCTGTGCCAAGACCGGGTGCCAGATGCTCTCATCGACGCTCGGCTACGAACGCGAGCTGTGCCACCCCAGGGACGGCCCCATCCCCGCCATCTCGGTCAAGGACATCAAGGTCCGCAAGCAGACGCTGCCCGGTGGCAAGAAGGACGTCAAGATCGCGTTCCACGTGATAACGTCCTCCTATCTCCAGCAGCACGGTGGCGCGCCGGAGCGGTGCGACATGTGCCAGGCCACCCTATCCTACAAGAACATCGAGAAGACCTGCACGCACCAGGGCTCCGGTGTGTTCCTGTGCGACGTCTCAGGTCTGGTCACCAACGAGCCGCGACCGGTGATGACCATCACCGCCACTCTGCCCATGTGCCACTTCTGCACCCAGGAGGCGGCTCCGGACCAGTGCGAGTACGAGGGTACCCCTGCGCCCGAGACGGGCATCTGCATGCTCTACACCGACGCCCATTACCAGACAGTGTTCTCCTTCGAGAAGTTCGTCAAGCTCGAGGTACGCAAGATGTCCGGTAAGGCCGATATCGTCGAGAACACAATGTCGACCTTCGTGGGCGAGACGTTCCTGCTCGGCGCTCACGTCACCAATTACTGGACACAGCCGATGAACCTAGTGCTCAAGCTCCACAAGGAGGAGATGTGGTCCACCTTCGATGAGGAGGCGTTCACCCTATTCCCAGGTGAGTCGAAGACCATCCCGGTGGAGATCAATCCCTACAAGCTCACCGCCGCAGGTCTCATCGAGATCTACGTCGTGGACGCGGACTCGCTAGAGCGGCTCAACGAGAAGCAGTTCTATGTGCGGGTCGTGTACGCCAGCGGTAGTGCTTTCATGGCGACGGCCCCCGGCGTTGGCGCAGTGGACATCGCGCTCCTGCTGGCCCTGGCAGGCCTGTTCCTAGCGCGTAGGACTCGCCGGCGCACCGTTGCCGTCGATGGACGTGAGGGGTGAGCCCGTGGGACGACGAGTAGAGAGGGACGGGCGACGCACCATGGGGATGGCCCGCGCCGCGATCCTCATCCTCGTGCTCCTGCTTGCGATGTCGGCCGGTGACGAGTGCGACGACAACAACGATGTCAAGAACGCCGACTTCGAGAAGGGCACCGACAACTGGGCGGCCGCCAGCACTATCGTCCAGACCGTGAGCGGTTCCGTGTGCTATGAAGGCTCAAAGTGCGTCCAGCAGAAGGCCACAGGGGTGTACGAGGACCTGTTCCATCAGGACGTGGTCGTTCCTGCGACCATCGAGGGTTACCAGGCCATCGCCCGACTGTGGGTCAATGGTATCACCCAAAAACCCGCGGACAAGGATTGCGCCAATGACGATGCCCGTATAATCCTGTTCGCGTACGACGGCGGCGGGAGCACACTGGGCAAGCACACTGGCCAGTGGGCGAGCCTGTCAGGGAAAGACCAGGTCTTCGTGAAAGAGACGTGGGACCTACCCGAGAACACACAGCGGCTGCGGTACCAGGTCGAGACGGGCGACTGTGTAAACACCGGCTCGGGCCGCCACGCGACAGGTCTCACCTTCGACCACGTCTGCATGTTCGAGGGCGTCCCGTGGTGCTCGGCCACTACCACCCAGTGGGCTGCGAGCGCTACAGCGTCCTCCTACAAGGCAAACCACGCGGCATCTACAGCCAAGGACGAACCTCTCGAGTGGGACTCGAATCCGACCGATCCGTCCAATTGTGATCCCAAGGCCGACATGGAGTGGCGCCCCTCGACCCGCAAGGACCACGACTGGCTCGAACTCTCCTATACCACTCCCATGTACCTGGACCGCATCGTGATCGTTCTCGATTACGAACCCGGCCGCATCTCGAACATCACCGTCCATCCCATCGACAGCACTGATCCCAAATGGTACGCCGACAGCGCCAACAAGGTGTGGGACGCGGCCTGGGGGGATGACGAGTACGAGCGGTTCTCGAACAAGGACCACGCCGATTACTGCATTGACAATACCAAGAAACGTCCGTACTGGAGCCCCACCATCTCGAGGACCGAGTCCAAGATCGACAAGGTCCGCATCGATGTGAAGGCAGTGAGCGATGAGGCCGAAGAGGCATGGAGCAGCATAGACGCCGTAATGATCGACGGTTGCGTGAACGCCAACCCTCACGCCCCCACGAACCTGAGACCGGAGATAATCCACGATACTTCGCCCACTATAGAGTGGGACAAGGGGTTCGACTACGACGGTGATGCTCTCACTTACCACGTGTTCGTTGGGTCAGCTCTCTACGGCTCCGACGTCGTCAACGACGAGGAGACGACCGGTACCTCATGGGACATCACATCCACCCTCACGTACGACACGGACTACTTCGTCCGGCTATTCAGCGAGGACCCGCACGGTGGTGTATCTACGGTCACCGATGCGATCTTCAAGTGCGCCAACGATGCACCCGGCATGCCCTATGACATTGCCCCCAACGTCACCACCGAGCTCAATCCCACCCTCACCTGGAAGTGCGAAAATGTAGACAATGATACGCTCCGGTACTCACTGAACGTGGGCTCTGAGCTTTTCAGGTGGGGCGAGGTGCCCGGTGATGACGAGCTCGACCTACGCCGGTATCTGGTCACGTTCCGCGGGGTCGAATGGATCCAGCGACGGGTCCTCTTCGGGTGGGGCGGTCTGGATGATATCAACAGCGATGACCAGTGGGGGCTGCGCGAGTACCTGCGGTACTGGCATGAGCAAGGCGACTGGGTGGGCGTGGGTTCCATCGTGGTCAACGGCAACGTTGTGACGCTCACTCATGCGGGGAACAAGGCGATCCTCACGCGCAGCGGGGACGATATCCTCATGGACATCTCCCTCGGTGCTACTACGATCATCAACGACTGGAAGCTCGAGGTTAATGACGACGAGAAGGTCCTCGACATCGTTACGTTCGTCAAGAACGGGGATGACACCAAGCTTACGGTGTCCAATAGTTCCGGGACGGGGATAACCTTCACCCGGGCGGGTGCTGACGTGTCCATGGTCATTCCGGGGAAGGATTCTATAGGTCTCAAGGCCAAGGGTGACGATCCCGTTATCGTGTACGACAGGAACAACATCGTAGAGATAGGGCGGACGACAGAACGCTCCTTCGAAATCGAAACGACCCTCGCCTACGGGGACTACCACGTCGAACTTTGGGCCGAGGACGTGTTCCCTGAAGGGGATCCCAACGAGGGAAAGGTCATGCCCAATGGGCAGTCCTACCTCGCCTTTCACACGTTCACTGTGGGCGAGATGCCACAGGTCCTCATAACCTCGCATAAGAACGGTGAGGTCATTGACGGGCAGGCTGCCATGGAGGTCTGGGGTGAGAGCAATTTCCCGCTCAGCGAGGTCAAAATCTCAGTGCTCGACGAGTTCGGGAACGTCGTGCAGGCCTCCAATAACTGCAAGGTGAACACCAACGCTACAGGTCACTTCAATCTCACCAAGGACAAGGGATGCAAGCCACTGTACAACAAGGGGACCGACACGGACCGCTGTGAGGACTCGCGTAAGGCATGGTCCGTGCGCGCCTCGATCGTCTCCGGGGTGAAGCACGCCAACCATACTGTGCTCGTGCGTATGAAGGGCAAGTCGAAGCTCGAGTACCATCCCTCGGTGCTGGAGTGTGTATCGATCGATGCCACACCGTGCTCAGTCGATTTCCGTATCAAGAACCTCGGTGGGCTCACGAGCCTGACCATCAAGACGGGAGCCTCCCTGCGACACTGGGCACAGCTCTATCCCGTGCCACCGCCCACGCTCGATGTGCTGCAGGAGGTCACCTTCAACATAATCCTCAATCCGCCGGGTCTCCAGAGCACCCATTCGTCCAAGCTGGAGATCTATGTGCGCGACCAGAACGATGACCGATGTACGATCGGGGGTAAGGTCAAGGCATTGGAGATCCCGGTGATCATCCGCCGCATTCAGCTGCTCGAGATCCTCGACTACTATGTGCGCCTCCCGGCCCTGGGGCGGGACGTGGAGCTGGTCAAGCGGTTCGCCATCATGGAGGTCAACGAGGACGAAGAGGAGCTCGTCAGCGTCGAGATCACCGTGTGGTAGGTAGACGGTCTCTCCCTGTCTTCCCGATGTCCAGTCCGTAGAGGAGCGCTGCGGGGACCAGTGCCACGAATGGGAACCACCGCAGAGTGGCGCTGTACCCGTAGGTTATGGGCAGCCCGACAGCGAGGAACACCCCGAGAACGGCACCGGCAACATCCGCCGCGTACCCCCATGGAGCATCCACCTCGGGCTCGAGCCGACGCGCGAGCAGGAGCGTCCCAGGGAACACCATCCCGTTGACCAAGGCAAGTGGAAGGATGAACAGTGCCAAGGTGAACAGTTGGGAAGGAAGGCTCATGATCGGCGTGATAGCATTTGGGAGCAAGGACTGAACAAGGACGTTCACGACAGGCAAAAGGGCGATAAGCAGGTGAAGATGCGGAAGTATCCGCGGCACGAGCAGACTCCCTATACCGCCGAAGAGAAGGAATGCTGTGATGACGGTGGTCTTGGCGACGAGCGAGACTCCGACAACCTCTCCCGCTTTCGCGAGATAGAGCCCCTGGAAGGTCATTGACCAGCACCCCATTATGAGGAACACAAGGAGCGCTCTCAACGCCCGGCCTCGTCGCTTGACAAGCGGGGCCAGCAGACGTCCCGCAGTAACCAAGAATAGCAGGATGATAGCGCCTGCTCCGGCCGCAAGCTTCTGTAGACCCGAGGGGATGTTGTCCACCGGATCGTTGTACGCGAATGGCTGGTCCATGGAAAGGGGACGTATGTCGGCGGTCCATGCGACCATCTCCGCCTCGGGCACGGAGACTCCGTCCAGGACGCCCAGAGCTGATGGGCTCAGGGATATAGCGATGACAAGGTCATCTCCGAGGGTGTCCCCACCCGGGAGCCGCAGGAGCCTGACATGGTCCTGCCAGCGCCCGTCAGGGAAGAGCTCACCGCCCAGTTCCCTACCCGTGGCGATGAGCCGCCGTGCCTGTGCCTCGTGCCGCGAGGTGAGAACGACCACAACGGTCCCGTCAGGAGAGAGTCTGGACAGGGTATGTCGGATGCCCTCGATGGAGAACATGCGATTCTCGGAGAGCACATAGGAACGGAACGTGGCCAGGTCCGTGACCTTGGAGAACAGGACAAGATCGTAGGTGTCGCCTGGTCGTTGCAGAAAAGCACGGCCATCATCATTGATCACGTTGACGCCATCGGAGAGATAGAGCCCATCATTGACGTGGGAGTACGTACCTGTGAGGGTGGAGACCATGAGCGGCTCCACCTCGACCGCGGTCACTGCAGCGGCCACGGCAGGGTCCGATTCGTGGGCGAGCGTCGCCTGGTACACGTCCTTATACCCTCCGCCCGGACCCACCACTAGTACGGTACGCGGACGCAGCCCTTGGAATACGAGCCGACCGAGCTCGGTGAGTGTTTTGTTCCCCGGATCTGCTCTTGCAACAAGGCTGTAGCGGACACCATTGAAGCAGAACCAGTGGGCGTTCTGGGAACGGATGAGGGAGATCCGCTGGAGAGGGGACCAGCCACGGAAGAGGAGCTCGTCCCCCTCATCGAGGCATCCCTGGGAAACACCGGGCTCGATCCCTATGTGAACGAGGTTAGCGGCCAGCACGAGGCAAATCAGGGCGGGGAGGGGGCGAGGTCGGACAATATCGAGGATGGTGGCGCCTGCCAGGCTCGCGGTAAGGCTCACCAGGAGGGTTAGCTCCATTCCGAGCTGAGGGATCATCAGGTATCCGCACAGGGCTGCTCCGAGACAGGCACCTGCCAGGTCCCAGGCGTACATGCTAGCGAGTCCCCCGTCGTTTAATGCTCTCCCAAGTACGCGAGAGATCACATATCCAACGCTGATGAACGGGAAAGCGACCAGGACCAGCACCCACTCCATACCATAATATTCCCTACTGAACGGCCCCGGTGTGCTCGGAAGAGCTTCGCCCCATATAGCATTGGATATCCGCGCGTCCCCGCTCACCTGCGTAACCCATGAACCCATGCATTCACTTGAAAAGAGGCATGATATATCAGGAATGTTCGAACTAAAGAAAGGGACCAAGAGCGGAAGGAGGAGCACACATAACAACTGTGCATAAACGGCAGTACCGAGGTAACGGTCGCCCAGTCGCGCGCCAATGACGGCTCCGATACCGGAGCCGATGAAGAAGCAGGCCACTGCCAAGAGCGAAGCTGCCCGGTCGAAGAACAGGAAGCCAGTAAGCAGGGGTAGGAGCATGATCAATGCTATCTCGTAGATGAGTGCGCCGAAAGAGTAGAGGAAAATTCCCGTCGCCCGCACTTTCACTGTGTCCATATGGGCCCGCGTTGCCCTTCCATGCAATCTTTATATAGGGAATGTCTCCCCGACGCGCGCGCTCCCGGTCATGCAAGTTTTATAACGGAACAAAGACCGGTATAGACTAGTCATGTACGCCTCGGAGGAGGCATCACCCCGAACTGGATTCGTGGTCCGACCTTTCCTGGTCCCAGTAGGTTCGCTGGAGGGTCACGGCCCCGATCTCCCCTTGGGCACGGACGCGATGGTGGCTCAGCGCCTTGTGTCGGCAGTAGCCGACCGTACAGGGGCGCAGGTCCTTCCATCGGTGGGAGTCGGCGACAGCCACGAACATAGTGCCAGGGCGGGGACTGTCTCAGTGTCGGCAGAGTCGCTTCACACCTATATTCAGGACCTTGTGAGCTCACTTGAAGGTCAGATCATTGTTATCAACGGACACGGGGGGAACAAGAAGGCATTGGAGGCTCTTCAAGGGGTGACGCTCCTCCACACATGGCACCTCGTAGACCGTAATCTTGTGAACTCGATGCGGGATTCGTCCCTGGGCGGATGCTGCCACGCCGGTGAGTTCGAGGGATCGCTGGCCGCCTTCCTTTTTGGTACGGACCTGAGCACCGTAGTAGTGGAACCAGCACCACCTCAGTGGGATACCTTCTCCACGGGCCCCCGACCGCACGAGAACCTGGACCTCGCCAAGTCCAATACGGGTGTCATGGGGGACCCGCGACATGCTACTTTTGCCAAGGGCGAGGCATGGTTCTCTTCCATGGTCGAGGGCCTCTGTGCACAGGTCCCCGCTCAGGACCTTATCGAGGAAGGTGTCGCCCTAGTGGGCCCCGACCTTGAACCCGTGGAGGGTGCAGTGGTGGTCCGTGATGGTGTAATCACCTCGATCGAGGAGGGACCAGTGGCCAGTGACCGACGGAACCGCATCATCATCCCCTCTATGGTCAACGCACACGTCCACCTGGGGGACAGCGCCTTCCTTGACATCGGCCAGAGCGTCCCGCTCCAAGAGCTCGTGGCGCCACCCGATGGTCTCAAGCATCGCCTGCTCGCCCAGACCCCTCCCGGGATGTTAGCCAGCTCCATGCGACAGACCGCATGGGAGATGGTCCGGATGGGGACCGGTGTCGTCTCTGACTTCCGCGAAGGCGGGCTGGTAGGCGTCCGTCTCGCCCGGGAAGCAACCACCTATTCGCCGTTGAACATGGTCGTGATGGGGCGTGCCGATAATCCGGATGAGCTCGCTTCGGTCGTCAATGAGGCGGACGGTCTGGGTGCAGCTAGCCCGGGCACCTTGGATGCAGATATGGTGTCGGCAGCCCACCGCGCTCATAAACCGGTGTCCGCCCACGTGCTCGAGGTCCCCCGACCCGGCCAGTTGGACCGCGCTCTTGAGCTGGGGGTCGACATCGCTGTGCACATGACCCACGCACTACCGAAGCATGCTACGTGCGCGGCAAACGCCGTGATGTCAGTCATCGTGTGCCCCCGCTCCAATCTCACCCTCACTAACAAGCTCCCGCCCGTCAGGGACCTTCTCGATGCCGGGCTCCAGATCGGGCTCGGGACCGACAACAGCTTCGTAACGTCCCCCGACATGTTCCGCGAGATGGAGCTCCTTGCCAGGGGGTGCAGGCTCACCGACAAAGAGACGCTCCGTATGGCAACCGTGAACGGAGGGAAAGTGCTAGGACATGATGTATCCATCACCCCCGGCAACCGCTGCTCATTCCTGGTGATGGAACATGCTAGGGCCACACGCACGACCCGTGACCTAATACGCTGCATCGTCCGCAGGTTCGGTCCGGAGAACATCATCCGGCGATACCTAGGACATCATGTCATCGGAGACGCTTGGTTCCCGTAGGAGCTCTATGGTCTAACCATAGACGAACTCTATGTCCAGCTCCGCGAGTCCCTGATACGCGCCCAGCTTGGTCTGGTCCCGCTGCTTCGCTTCCTGATACCGGCTGACCACGCCGACGCCGGTGAAGAATCCCGCGAGACCCACCATGGGCAGAAGCTCCCATGTGAAGGGCAGCGTCGCAGCAGTGGCGGCTGTGATGAGACCCAGCATGCCCGTCGAGACCTGCTTTGTGTAATCCCCGTTCTCTGGCACCCACATATCGTGGGTGACGTACCGCTTGAAGCGCTCACCCTTAGTCTCCTCCTCGAGGAAGGTCGACAAGGTGTCATATCGTTCACTGAAGTGCTCGTGCACGCTATCAAGCACATCCTGCTCGCCTTCAGCGTCCTTGAGCTCGTACGGTAGCTTCACCATCACCCTCTCGTCACCGGCCAGGCGGTAGGACGCTTCGATCGCAGCATAGACGTTCTCGTTCGTGAGGTCGGCATAGTCCGACATGGATAGTTCGAGCACCATCTCAGACCGCTCCCTTCTCCTTGAGGAGGTACCCTCTTTCGAAGTATCTACCAATCTCCTTGTTGAAGGCGTGATGTTCCATGCCGGTGGTGACCTCCCATTCCCCCGAGAGGTCGACACCGAGCTGTTCCAGCTCGCCGAGGGCACGCTCAAAGTTTTTCCGGTCTACGACCTGGTTCTCGTCTTCCCTCGGCCGTTCGAGAGCGATATGTATCCCTCGCCGACCGACGGTCTGGACGAGGTGCAGGGAGGATGTGCCCTGCACGTCCTGGCCATGGACTTCGGAGTACAGGTCGGGAGCGACCGATACGACGCCATCTTGTGCGTCGAGGAAATGGGTGATGTTCTTGAGTGTGCCGCGCTGGAGGTTGTACTGCGCGCCCCACCGCTCGTGCCGTGGCCTGTTCTCCAGATCTGCAGAATCGACTTCGATTACCTCGAGCGCCGTTGTGAAGGCCGTTGCCGTTCCCGCAGTCATGCCATAGGGAGCGTCATCTTCATGTCCCTGCCAGGCGACGCGGACCTGCTCCATGTGGTGTTTGAGCTGCGGGGAGTCCTGCCCGATGTAGAAGCGCTCGTCCGTTGCATCCAAGTTCCGGGCGAAGAGCGACAACGATGGGTCCCGAACGTAATCGCCCTTCTCGAAGGCGATTTGGTTGGAATAGATATGGAAGAGCTGCTGGATTCCTGCCCGGTCCATGTTCTCGGCCCGGGTCATGATGTCGATGTGGTGCGGCCCGTCTGCGCCAAGGGTCGCCGTGATGGCTATGTCGCCGTTGTAAAGGCACAACCGGAAGTAGTGCTCCGGATCTTCAGGGAGGGGCCAGCCTTTCTCTTCGACCTCGCTAACCAGCTGCTCGTAGCCGGCGTTGAACTGTGAATATAGATCATCGACCTCGATCCCTGTCATGGCGCTGCCCGCCCGAGGGTCAGTATTTAAACCTAGGTTTTGGGTCGATTAGTAGGTGTCCACGTCTATCGCTAGTGTCACTTCGTGTACTGTGTCATTGCGGTTCGCTTTTAGAAGCTTCCGGACGGGAGTGTCTCGCACCTCGCTGAGCTTGTAGGTGCGTTCATCGTCGAGACCGCTGAAACGTATCTCTCCGTCGACCAGGAGTTCCTCGTACGAGCCGGGGTGCTCTTTTCCACCCGCATAGGCGACGGTGAAATAGTCATAGCTGGTAGACTCTGAGCTCTTGGCGTGGTCGTAGGTCTTACTTCCGAGCTGGAACTTGAGTGCGTCCACCTGATGGGAGTCCAATGTGTAGGCGGGATCGCGCAACAGCTCGTCCACAGTACCGTCCAGTACCTGCGCTCCGCGCAAGGCATTGATCTTGAACCAAGGCGTCCAATCCGTGGGCGTTTTTACTTCCGTGGTTTCCTTGAGGTAGTGGGTGGTCAGTGTTCCATCGGCGTTCCACTCGGGGACCTTCGGATCCATGGGGGTGTAGGTATTACGTTCAGGATCATAACCGCCGACGCGGGCGAGGGAGGCGTATCGTTCCATGCCGTCCTCCCCCACATCGATAGGGAGCACTGGGAAGGGCTTGCCTGCCTCCTTTGCAGCATTATGGCGGTGGTGACCGTTGACTATGACATAGTGGACATTAGAAAGGCGTTCAGATACGCCATTAGGGAAGTAAACGACCTCAGCGGGTGGAATGTTCAACTCCTCCCATCGCTCTTCCTTTGCCACATCGACCAGGGCATCGTAGGTATTATCGTGCTCCCACCCCAGTACTTCACGGGGATTCGCGTATACAACAGCGTCGGTGTAGGTCATGATGACACCTAGTACATGAAGTAGTTCTCGACACGCTCGACGTTGTCCCAGCCACCTACCTGGTCGAGATTGGCTTCGATCGTGTCCTTGGTGACGGCAGTCCCATAGGCGTGCCCGTCCTTCACGTGAAGTGGCTGAGCGCATAGATCATAGCTCTTGTCGAACACCCGGTCCTTGACAGTGTAAAGATCGTTACCTGCCTTGTCCACAGCATGCATGTCGTCAAAGTCCAGCATATCAATACCCTGTTTGTGACAGAACCTTTGCAGGGATGCATAGGAGAACTCGGCACCCTCCTTTACATAGGTCCTGCCACTGACTGAATAATCCTCCTGTGCAGTTACCTTGAGGTCTGCGATGTTGTTCTCTAGTAGGAGTGGGTTACCATGCTCAATGGCTTCCGCGTAGATCATACAAGCGACGATAGTTCGTCCTATATATAAATGTTACTCCTCGTGAGTGGTAACTTGTCGCACACTTACTGTTCCAGATGGTTTCACCTTCGTGAAACCATTGTTTTTCGTGATATTAATCCGCCTACTGAAGCCCCATAATCAATCGATAGAACGTGACGGTCTTATACAGCTCAGGAATCCTGGAAATATCCCATCTCAAGGTATCGAGAGTCGGTCATATCAGAAGGCAGGAGAATTCTTGAAAGGGCAAGCCTCAATAGAGGTCCACGTTAATCGTCAGTTCGATCTCGTGTGGTGTTTCTTTTCGGGCCTTCTTTGGAAGAAGGTCATAGATGGGCTTGCTCGCCACGTCCTTCGCCTTGAAAGAACGGCTGCCCACCTTTACCCGTCCATGCTCGAGGAGATCATCTATGTTGTCGGGATGCTCCTTGTCGCCCGAATATGATATGGTCACATAATCGAATGATGTCGACTTCCCGCTGGCAGCATGGTCGTACACGGAACTACCTATCTGAAGGTCGACCTTGTCCACTTTCTTTCTTCCGAGCTTGTAGGCCTTGTCGTGTAGGAGATCATAGACCGAGCTCTCCAGGACCCCCGGGCCTCGCAGGGCATCTACTTTGAACATGTCATCCCAGTAGTCGCTGATCTCGGTCGACTCCTTGAGGATATGTTTCGTGGGCGCTCCGTCCGCATTCCATTCCGGATCCTTGTCCTTCATTGGTTTGTAGGGATTGAACTTGGAATCGTACGTTCCACCACCATGATAGCGCATGGCGCTCTCGGCATAGCCATCGCGCCCCTTCTTCCCTACGTCCACGGGTAGAACCGGGAATTTCCCGCCTGCCTGCTTCGCGGCGTTATGGCGGTGATGGCCGTTGACGATGACGTAATGAACATTAGGCAGGTCCTTGGTGACGCCGTTGGGGAAGTGCACGACTTCGGCGGGAGGGATATTGTACTCCTCCCACTTTCCCTCTTTAGCGACATCGACAAGGGCGTCGTAGGTATCACCATGCTCCCAGCCGTAGACCTCACTGGGTTTCACATACTGTACGGCATCGGTGTAGACCAACGGAGTATTGTAGGCACCACTGATATAAATATGTTACTCCTTGTGAGTAGTGACAAAAAGGGAAGGTTTATATACCTCCTCCCCCCACTTATCTCTGGACAAATAGGATGGATCCTGAATACGACCTGATCATCCGCGACGGTACCATCGTCGACGGGCGCGGTGGCGATCCTTATAGTGCTGACGTCGCAGTCAAGGACGGCATCATCACGGCCATCGGCGACCTGGACAGTCAATCCGCGGACCGGATCATCGATGCCGATGGCGCCTACGTAGCCCCGGGATTCATCGACATGCATTCTCACTCGGACCTCATGGTGTTCTCGCCCTCTCCTGAGGGATTGAACCGAGGTGATGCCCCCAAGCTCAAGCAGGGCGTCACGACACAGGTCACTGGCCAGGATGGTCTCTCAGTTGCCCCGGTCCTAGAGAACGACAAGGACGCATTGGTACAGAAAATGGCCGGTCTCAACGGCACCATCGACCGCAACGCATGGACCTGGAACGAGTTCGGTGAGTACCTTGATTCCGTTGACGCCCATACCGCTACGAACGTGGCCTCGTTGGTAGGGCACTCCACCTTGCGCGAGTACGTCATCGGGGCCGAGGATAAGCAGCCCTCGCCCAATGAGCTTCGAGAGATGCAGGACGTCTTGGAGGAATCTCTACAATCTGGCGCCTATGGGCTCTCCACAGGTCTGATCTACCCGCCCGCGTGTTATGCCGACACACCGGAGGTGGAAGCGCTGTGCTCCACGGTCGCCAAGCACGACGGTATCTTCATGGTCCACATCCGCAACGAGAGCGATTACGTTGTGGATTCACTCAAGGAAGTGCTGGAGGTCGGTAAGAAGACCGGTGTCCATGTCCATGTATCACACCTCAAGGCCGCTGGTCTGCCAAACTGGGCCAAGGCCGATGAGATGATCGAGCTCATCGATAAGTACCGTGATGAAGGGGTGAACGTCACAAGTGATATGTACCCCTACACCGCTGGGTCCACTATGCTCGGTGCAGTGCTGCCTCCCTGGGCACACGATGGTGGCTCGAAGGAGACGGTGAAGCGTCTGGCCGACGACCAGCAGCGGGAGCAGATGATCGACGACATCCTGGCCCCGGGCCCCTGTGACTGGGACAACTTCTACAAGTTCTCGAACGGGGGATGGGAGGGCATCTACGTCTCCTCGGTCCACGACGGCAGCCCATATCAGGGCGATGTGGGCAAGAGCGTTGCCGAAATCTGTCGGGAGAAGGGCATAGATCCGACATCACGTCAAGCATTCCACTACGTGTTCGACCTCCTAAAGGACGAGGATATGGGCGTGTCGATGGTAGCACATTCCATGAGCGAGGAGAACAAGGCCAAGTTCATGCAGCTGCCCTACCAGACCATCGCCACGGACGGCCTGATCATGGGCAAACCCCACCCACGTCTTTATGGGAGCTTCCCCCGCGTGCTGGCCAAGTACACCCGTGACGAAGGTGTCCTTACCTTGCCCGAAGCGGTCCAGATGATGACGTACCGGCCGGCAGAGGCACTAGGCATAGAGGAAGAGCGCGGTTCCATCGAGGTAGGCAAGCGCGCCGACATCACTGTCTTCGACTATCAGGACCTCAAGGACACCGCCACCTTCGAGGACCCGTGCCAGCACCCGGAGGGTATCGACTACGTGCTCGTGAACGGTAAGGTCGCGTACGACAACCATGACGGTCGGGACGAGCTGGGTGAGCAAGCGGGCGATGTGCTCTACTCGGGAGCATAATCCGGTCCGTTCACCCCAACCCAATCCTTAAGTAGCGCTGAATGTTTGCCATCACCTGCGAGGCAGGATTATGTCACTTAGCGAGGGCGTATTCTACGCGTTCGGGGCAGCTCTATGCTTCGCGATGGGCCCTGTGTTCTTCGAGCGGGGTGCCAAGGACCTACCGTCACCATTCGCCAGCCTCGTGCGCTTGATAGCACCCCTTACGGTCCTTGCGCTCCTTGTCACTATGTCACCGTTCGCTGGCGAGGTGCTTGCCGTCAGTAACACGAATGTAGCTCTCATCCTCGTGGGCGGCGTGGTCAATCTCGCTATCGCCGACACCCTGCTCATACGGGCGATCGGTGCGATCGGTGTGTCCAGGGCTGTGAGCATCAGCTCAGTGTACCCGCTCTTCGTCATGCTCATCCTGGGCGAGTCCATCATGATGCAGACCCTCCTCGGGATTACCCTGGTGATGATGGGGATCTACCTGGTATCAACATCACGCAGCGAGGAGGGGACGATCTACCGACCTTCTGAAGAGCATCAGCGATACGGTTTCGGTCTGGGCCGTGCCCTGCGCCCTGCTTACATGCTCAAACGCCTTCGTGCCACGACATCCGTCCTGACGAAGGATGACTTCATACATTCTAATTTCGGACTGGGCATAGCTCTCTCCCTGGGGGCAGCGGTGTGCTGGGCGGTAGGCATCGCCATCTTCAAGACCGTGGTCGACATGGTACGTCCCGAGGTCCTCAACCTCTACCGCCTGGCCGGAGGTTTCGTCTTTATGCTTGTCATCAACGGTATGACGAAGAACATGAGATCAAACATCGATCTCCTGAGCGGCCGACGGCTTGTCCTGCTCAGCATTGGGGGCGTCGTGGGCTCGGTAGCCGGTTCGATCCTCACATACAAGGGGCTCGCCCTTGCCGATGGTGGAGTTATCTCCTCAATAACCGCATCAAGCCCGATATTCACGGCGCTGATATCGATCGCCCTGGGCGAGACCGCGAGCTTGAGGTTGTTCGGCGGTGTCGTGACCACGGTAATCGGTATCGTGCTGGTCGTAGGTTGAGAGCACTCCCTGTTCGTGGATGACTATCACGTTGTTATCTGCCTATGAACGTTCATCCGGCCGAAATAACCGTCAGATCAGACCAGAAAGGACAGAACTCCCCCATACAGTAGCGTCGAAAGAACAACGGGTGTTTCACCCGTCCCACGGGCGTTCCAAGAACATTATATAAAACTGGGACGATACAGACCCAAAACAGCTCACTCATGGGTGGGCCTCTCCGACGGTGTCAGACATGGATGGTTGCCGCGACCTGCTTACGGTAATAATTGTCCTTATGGTGTTTGCGAGCCCTGCGGTCGCCACTAGTAACACGACCACGGGAGGTTGTATCCCACCCGACATGTGCGTGCTAGTGCCACCGTTCACGCTCACCGGGGGTGTGACCGTCGAGGGTACCGTGGAACCTCTGGACATGTCACTGCTCTCGTGCGAGCCACGACATTACGAGAACATCGTCGAGTACTTGGAGGCCGGACGAGAAGTGTATGGGCGGTTCAACGACTTCTACATGGCCCTTGCTACCGATCTGGCGATCGCTCAGGACGCCCTGGACGCCCACTGTAAAGTATGTGAGCGCACCAAGGGCGCCTTCGACGCCAAGGGATACTCCCAGTGCGGGGGGTCATTATCCGATGTCGGAAACGGCACCGTTGATCCCTCTGCCTGTGCGAACGCGGCCAAGACCGCGTGCCCCGGTCAGTGCGGGAGCGGTGTCCAGACCGTGTTACCCGGGGCCTGTCCGATCTGTGATGGCATCCCCTGCAAGAGCGGTGGTTCGTGTTTCCTGCAGCGTTCCAGTCTTCCCTTGCCGGTCCGTGTGTACGAGTGCGCCCGGCTGTTGGGCGCGGTGAACGACGCCTGCACTCTCGGCTCCAAGGCGAACGTGTGCGAGCTCGCAGAGGAAGCGTCCTTGCTCCGCACCTACCTTGAGGACAACCTCCTGGTCCTCCTCCCCGGGCTCGTCCAGGCCATGGACGAGATGACGAGCAAGGTGCGCAACGGCACTACAAACGGCACGGCCACCGAACCTTTGAAAGAGGAGGTGGAAGGACTCCTTGCTCTGGTCAATGCCACGTTCAAGTCGGCCGGCCTCAACATCACCGAGTTCCAGACCCGCTTGAAGAAGATGATCGGTGTCCTGGCCGATCCCGCCGTCCCCAAGGACATCGGGAAGGGTGGACACCGTGTGAAGGCCGAAGGCGTGCTCCTCTCTGGAGACGGTCCATGGAAGGAGTACTGCGAGGGATTCGCTGTCGGCAAGTGCTTCGGTCGTAAGGGGGGCGAGTCATCCGGGCCGGGTGATGATGGGAACGGGACCGAAGGCGTGTGCAAGCATGAGACCGCCGAGGAGTGTAACGGTCGCGATCCCCACTGCAGCTGGGAGGACGGGAACTGCATGCCCTCGTGCGGTGCGTGGCTCGTGGCCGGGATGGGGTTCAACGACGCGGGGCTCGGCTGTCGGGATTCGGAGTGCCCCGGTCAGGGCGACACGGGCGTGGCCTATGACTGCACATACTGCTGTGAGACCTGGGAGGTTAACGGGAACCCTGTGTACGAAGATCCCGATCCACCCGAACAGGTCGAGCTCAGCGGGATGACCGAGCCGTTCTGGCTCGATGACCTCGATCAATCGCTCCTGCGGCCCCGACGGGCATACCTCCTTCAATCCGAGGAGGAGGGGAACGGAGGGGGCGGTGGGGGCAGTGGTAACTCCGGGAACGGGGGGGACGCTGGCGACACCATGGCCCTTATCTCGCTCAGAAAGGACCACGTGAAGTTCTACAAGTTCAAGGGAGCCGTCCACCAGAAGATGGGTGGACACCTCGATCCGATGACCTGGGGCACGCCGAGGATCACCGGTATGGTCGCCGTGGACGTGGATGGCGACGGCCGCGATGAGCTCGCTATCAACTTCGAGACCGACGACAACATCTGGTTCTATCGCTGGGACGGCACTTTCCACGAGCGCTCTGGCGAGTACTTGGAGGGTATGCCGGATGGGTGGGACCCCTACATCCGCTGGACGGCCGCTGGCGACTTCGACGGCGACGGTACGGACGAGCTGGCCATCAACTACCACACCGACGACCACGTATTCTTCTATCGATGGACTGGAGGGGACAAGGTCAAGGACGCCACTTTCCTTCAGATCGAGAAAGAGGGGGACATCTTATTCGGGACGACCGCCGGGGACTTCGACGGTGACGGTCGCGACGAGCTTGCAGTTGTGTACAAGCGTGACAAGCTCCTGTTCTACGAATGGAACGGAAAGGTCACATCCAAGGGTGCTGACGGGAAGAAGTGGGAGCTCAAAGAGCACAAGCGCACCTGGCCTTACTATTTCATCGACAAGTACTTCCCTGTGGTTACCGCCGGCGACTTCGATGGTGACGGCAAGTCCGAGTTGGCCGTGCGCACCGCCAAGGGCAAGGTCAACTTCTACAGGTGGGACGGCACGGTAGAGCGCCGAAACGCCGACACACTGGACGCCGACTGCGGCTCCCTGGAGGACCAGTGCAAGACCAAGGTACCGTTCTTCATGCTCGGGGGGGACTTCGACGGGAACGGCGAGGGGGACATAGTCGTGTTCGTCAACCGACAAGTCAAGCCGACGACGGTGATGTTCTATGCCTGGGACGGACAGGTGACCGACGTCACTACCAACCATATAGACGCTGGCGACTGGAAGTACGTGCTCCTCGCTGCCGTGCGAAAACCGCCAGTCGGTACCGAGGGGAACGACACCGACGAGACGCAGCGACGCGTGGTGACACCAGAGGAATATCCCGATGCATGCCCGCCTGGCGAGTGCGGGGCATGCCGTGCAACGGCCCTGCCATTGGACATCGAGGTCGCCAATCTCGACGTCTACCAGAACGCGGCGAAGGAGGTCGTGGACGTCCTGGCCACCGTGGATCCCGAACGCCTGTTCATAAAGGACGGTACCTGCCTGACCTACACTACTCCGGGAATGGACTGTGCCTCGGTGTGCCGACGTTGTCACGGTGCATCCGCGTCCCACTGCCATGCCCAGGCTGGCGTGTGCGTGTGCGAGGAGGGTCTCACATGGCACACCACCAATGTCCCGTGCGAAGCAGAGCCCCGGGAGAGCGGACGTCTTGTTCTCGCCTGCTGTGCCCGGACGTTCAACGTCACCATGGCACTGAACTACACGAGCATGATGGCCAACGGGACCGATGAGTGCGTCCCCGACGCCAAGGGCATCCCAGCACCGTACTTCGAGCGGTGCCAGACCGCCTCCTCGGACACGGGATGGTGCTGCTTCAACGGCTTCGAGGAGCTGCCCGCAACCCAGGAGTGCATCGACCAGGGGCTCACCTGTGAGATCGCCTGTCTCGAGGAGTTCCCCGCTAACGGTACTCTCCAGGCGCGGTGCGTGGACAAGTGCAGGAACGCTCCCATCGAGGATGAGGGGGAGGAGGAAGAAGAGAACCCCGAGGAGGAGGAGCTCGAGGAACCGATCAAGGACTGTATGGGGCGTTGTCTTGCAGTGAACTCCACCGAGGTGTGTCAGCGCATGTGCCACGCCCTCGCTCCCGACCTCGAGGTCGAGGTGGCCTTCCTACGCGGCGAGGAACCGGTGCGCGCCATGTACGTGGGAGAGATGCTGCGCGCGAGCGTCCGTGTGCGCAACCAGGGGCTCCTGACCGTTTCCGGGAACGTGTCTCTCGCGTTCCAAGTCCAGGTCAACTGTACATGTCCTCCATGCGTTCGCGGTGAAACGTGCCCGTGCTCGTGTGACGAGTACAAGCACTCTGTCGCCACCGGTCTCAGGCTCGGCTCTCTACGACCCGACGCCGAGCGGGTGATCCCAGTCCAGCCGTTCCGTGTGGACGCTCGCTTCACTAACCTGACTCTCGCCCCCTTTGCAGATGTCCGGTTCAACGGAGAACTGCTCGGTTACGACAGGGGGGACATCCACGGTGTGTTCATCATGGACAACCTCACGGTCGTCAACGTCCACTTCGTCACACCTCAGGGCGAGCGGACCACGCGCTCCTACCCGGGGACCACCGCCTTGGGTGAGGTGACGCTCGTGACCACCGTGTTCCCGCTCACAGGCAATCTCACCGTAATGCACAACGACGGTCCTGTGAACGGTTCGCTGATTGAAGTGACCATCGACCAGCCCGGCGCCCATACAATAAGGACCCCCGTAATCAACATCACGAACGAGATGGCGGGACAAGTGCTCTCGCTGCGTGCCGAGCTCCATGACATTAACGGTTCCGTCCTCACAACGACCTTCCAATCGCAGGGTGAGGTGCTCAATGAGTGCGCAGGCCGCTCCCTCACATCATGGTGCCGCGAGGACCTGGCGCATCTGGCCTCCCTTTACCCTCACGCTTATCTGGAGGTGGCCCGGCCATCACTGCTTCTCAGAGACGCCTACTTCACCGACGCCCGGGGCGTGCGCACGAGCCGGCTCTACCGACCCGAACCGGTGAAGGGTCATGTCGAACTGGGCAATCCCGAGCCCGTGGCATTCACAGGCGAGCTGCTCCTCCGGCCCGTGGACGACAGTGGGACCTTCCTCGATGAGAAGGTCCAGGAACCGGATCTGACCCTCGATCCCAAAGCGGTCAGCCTCTTCGAGACACCTCCGTTCACCCCCGTAGCTGGTGAGCGCTACAGGCTCCTGGTATCGGCCTCTCCTCCCGGGGCCGGTCCATGGCTCGACAGACTGGTCGATCCCGCGGCCCATCCGTTCGCCGAGCTCGAGGTCGGCCTGATCAGCCTCGATGGGGAGGAGGGACGCATCGCCACGGTCATCACTACCAGCAACTGCACCCGTGAGGTCGTATGCGAGGAGTGCCTTCCCACATGTCGGTTCCGTCTCAGCCCACGAACCTGCGAACTGGTACAGGAGAACTGCGCATGCGGGTGCGCTATCACATAAAGGAGGGAGAGCTGATGGACACTGAACCGACCCTGACGATGCGCGTACCCGTGCTCTTGCTCTGCATCTGGCTCCTCCTGGTACCGGCCATAAGCGCCACCATACCCTCGCTCGTGGAGGAAGTGGACGTGGCATCGCTGGCCCTCACGACCGTCACGCTCACGTACTCGTTCAGTGACGAGGGTCCTCTCCCTCAGCAGGACGTGCTTGAGAGGCGATGCACCGTCCTCTCCTCGGCCCTCACGTGCACTGCGGCCATCGACGAGCCCCGGCGTCAGGTCGTTTTCACGGTCGTATCCCCGAGCGGGCTCTCCATCGACGATCTTGAGCTCGGCGACAGTAAGGTATCTGTGTCGTTCAATCTCGAGCACAAGCCGCTCCAGTACGTCCTCTCGCCCGCCATCACGGCCGTTCGCAGGGAACTGCTCCTCCGCTATCCGACCCACGAGACGGTCGTTACCGACCTCCGTGACGCACCGGTCTCGAGCAGTTTCAAGCTGCGAAAGGATACCACCAACACGGACATAGTCCTGCCCGAAGGTCCATTCGTTGCCGGCGACGCCGTGGCCTTCCCCGCCGCAGCGGGCACACTGTGCATCGGCGCCCTCTTCCGCGACGACGATCCGCTGGTCATCGCCGACGCACCGGGATGCGAACCGTTCTTCCTGGGCGTCCCCCCTATGCTGAGGCCCGGAACCTACACTGTCGCGATGGTCGTGCTCGGTGGCGGTGACGCGGGGGTTGCCCGGACGGACATCAGGGTCGGTGAGCCCCAGTTCCCATTCAACGTCACCCTTGACGCGCTAGTAGTGCGTCTGGGCGAACCGGTGATGCCCGTGGTCGCGTCGGATGACGAACTCGAGATGTGCGCGGTGTCGCTGGTGCTGCCGGGGACCGGCGAGATGGCACATGCGGTGTTCGAGAACTGCACGCGCATCGCCCTTGGGACCTCAACGGCGTGGAATCCGGGTCGGTACCTCCTTCAGGTCACCGCGAAGACCTCTGAGGGGAGCGCCGGAGTAGCGTTGCCCGTCACGCTCGAAGGGCTGGCGGCCGAGCCTGCCGATATCGTGACCGACAGGGAGGACTACCGTCCGGGTGAGGAGCTCGTGGTCAATATCCAGAGCAGCGGTGAGGCATGCGAGACCGTCATACTGGACGACGAGCTTGCTGAGGTGCTCCGGGAGGACGGGTGCGGGGAAAGAGAGCTCAAACTCGACGAGACGATCGAAGCGGGCACCTACGTGGTCCAGACCCGGGTGTACGCTCACGGGAGGCTGACAGGGATGGCTTCACGGGCCATAGAGGTCCGGGAATGGCAGCCCATCATCCGTTCGCCCATGGAGTCATTGTGCCCCCGCGGCTCTTTCTCTGTGGATAGCGAACCATTACCGTGCATAGGGAACGGCCAGCAGTGCTCACCCTCGTCGGTGTCCATCCCAATTTGTCTGTGCTTCGATGAAGGGGGCGAGCCCCTTGACGCCTGCCAACCCACGGACCAGTGCACACCCGACGGGTGCCGACCGGAACCTACCCGTTCGCCGTATATCATAGTCCAGGTCCCTGGCTCGTGCACGGCACGACGTGGGAGCGAGGTGTTCGGCTGCATCGGCCCCGGCGAGGTGTGCGACGGCTACTGCGTTTGCCTTGACGAGAAAGGCCCAGTCTCCCCTTGTGATCCCGGTCAGACCTGCACTCCCGAGGGATGCATCGCGACAGTGCTGGAGTTCGACGCCCGCGAGGTTGAGCCCCGCGAGATCGACGCTTCGTCCGTGCTTGAAGGTGCCAATATCGTGTGGAGCGGCATCCTGCGTCGTGAAGGGGACCCTCTGGACACCTCCGCCGCTGTCGATGTCGGCGCACGGGGACGGGTGGGCTTCCTGGCACCACAGAACGCAACGGTGGACGTTTCCGGTACCACGTGGCAGCTATCGCTACCCGTGGAAGGCCGTCTGCCACCGGGCACGTACGATGCGGTGATGGAGGTCTACCATCGCGATAATATGGCAGCCGTGCGACGGTCCGTGTCCGTGCTCTACCCATCGGACTCACGGGAGCTCACCATCGAGGTGCTGCGCGCCTCGCCCGGCCGCATCGATGCCGCCGACCTCAATCTGGGTGTGGCCCTCCGTTTGGAGCTCGCGGTCCGCAACAGCGCTGGCGAGCCTGTGGGCGACCTCAAGCCCGAGGACCTCATCCTCTCCCTAGAGGAGCTGCGGCCGGACGCCGTGGCGGCCACGTACAATCCGGACGCGGGTACCTGGAGCGTGGTGGCCACCTTCCAGAGCACCTCGCCCCCGCGCTCGAACTATATGCTGCTCGAGATCATCTCGCTGGGGCGCAGGGGGTCCGCTCGCGTCCTCCTCGACGTTGTGGACGAGGCGCCCGCAGCCATGCACATATCCCATATCAGCCCTGGGAGCGCAGACCGACCACTGTTCCACCTCCTGATGTCCGTCGGGTTCTCCATGGACATCCACCTCTCAATTACGTCACAGGCGATGGTCACCCAGGACGACTTCACCGTGACCATGGGCGGTACCGATATCACCGCTGCACTGTCTCACATCGTCAGCACCGATGAGGGTGTGAAGCTCCACCTCTCGCGGGCGCGTCTGCCGCCCGGTCCGGCGACCGAAGGGAGCTCCATCGAGCTCGTTGTGTCCATGGACGGCCCGGGAGGCGCCCTCTCCGACAGCGTCCCCGTGATGACGGAAGGGAATCCTGGCAACTGGAGCAACGAGCAGGGGGGAGGCCCATGAGACGACGACGGGGGCAGATGATGATGATCGGCCTAGCAGCGGTGGCGCTGGTCATCATCATGACCATGTACATGATGTCGCGTGGGACGGAGGTCGACCGGGACACAAGGGTCGAGCGTCAGGAGACCGAAGTGACTCGCGACACGCTCATCGATGTCCAGGCCATGGTGGCCAACGTGCTGGACGAGGCGGTCGCCGAGTCGGCGCTCGAGATCGCGGCCCATGGTGGATTCCCCACAGGGATGGCGCCGCGTCAGAGCGTGAACGGTGTGCCCTATCTATTCTATCGTGGAGCCGTGGTCAATCTACCGACCGTGGAAGCCGTCGAAGCCATGCTCGCACGACGGGTGGAAGCGCTGGTAGGCGACGCCTTGGCCACGATGGACCTTGGTATCGGTGTTGAAGTGGGGGCGCCCACTGTAACTACACGTATCGCTTCGGAGGAGCTCGAGGTCGAGCTGGACATGCCCTACACGGTCGCCGGGAAGGAAGCCGTGGCGCGTGAGACGGCGTCGGTATCCCACGCATACTCCCTAAGGCTGGGGCTGCTAATCAATACCGCCCGCACGTTCCTCCACGCCTATGACCAGAACAGGACAATGGAGGGCACTCTGCTCACCGGGCTAATCAACGACGAGCGTGTACCGTCACCGCCCGGGATGGTGTCCGGGACCGTACCCTGCAGTTCCCGGACCGTGCTCCGAGAGCGCGACCAGCTGATCGGGCCTGTGCGCGACAACGTACGCCTGGCCGTGGCCCGTGCCATGGCGCTGGCCAACGAAGGGCTCCCCGATGCATCGCTGGAGTGGGACCACTCGCTGACGGAACTGGCCGTTAACTTCACAATGATCGCAAACGTCGGAGTGGATGACTATGAGAGTAAAAAGAAGGTCTATCTCGTCCCATCCGCCATGCCACTGACGGATATGGCCAGCGATCAGTGTATGGGCAGTTACACCGTCACCTATAACGTCGATTTCCCTGTCCGTCTTGTGCTCCGGGACCTGAACAAGGCCACGCAAGTGGTGGGTGCATCGGGCACGGACCTATCACAACCTCTTGAGCTGGTGCTCTACATGCGGCCCCTCCTGGTAGGGGAGAACGTCACGATAAAGGAGGACCATGGTCTTCCCACCGAGATCGACGATCCCTGCGCCGGACCCTGCGCTCTCGATATCACGCTCCAGGGCTCGCAAGCAGGTAGCGTGAACGTGGACGCCTGCTCCTATCCATATTCTGAAGGGCGGCTTACCAAGGACGGAGTACCCTGCGGCGTTCACACCATCACTATCGGCTCGACAGAGCCAACGGGACTGGCGCGGACAACGTTCGAGCGGAACATCCACGAGACGCTTAGCGAGACTGTGACCATGCAGTCATTCGGTAGCATGGCCGGACGCGTGTACCTCAATCGGACCGTCCTGTGCACAACAGAACGGCGGGTGGAGGAGCGTGACCGTGAGCCCCTTGGATATGTAAAGGGCACACCGGACCGCTACGTAGAGGTGCTGTTCGCGCCCCTGGGACCGGGACCACTGCTCCACGCCATCGCCGACGAGGAAGGCCGGTACTCCATCAGAAGGGCGGAACCGGGCCGCTACCTGCGCATAGCCCGACCATCGCGGGATGAAGCGGGCTCACCCACGCACATGATCCAGGTTGCCGCCTCTTTGGAAGAGATAGTTCCGGGGGAGAACCCAGACCGCGATATCATCGTCCAGCCCCTCCTCATGGAACGGATCGGCGAGACCTACGTTCCCGTGGCAGCGCACGACGACAAGTGCTAAAGCCTGAGCCCTAGGTTTTTAAGAGAACGTCCTCTGTTGGCGACGGTCGAGGCACACCCCATGGTCGGTACCGAGGGTATCTTGTACGGGTTCGCCGCCTGTGTATGCTTCGGACTGGCACCTGTGCTCTACGAGCGTGGCTCCCGTGACCTGCCTCCGTCATTGGCCAATCTCGTGCGTCTGGCAGCACCCCTCGTGGTGTTCACCACATATGTCATGCTCTCCCCTGCGGCCGATGCACTGAGCACCCTCACGTTCCCTCTGATAGCCATCATGCTCGGCGTTGGCGGGCTCCATTTCGGAGCGGCCGACACCCTTCTCATCAAGGGCATCCAGCTCATCGGTCCCGCTCGTGCCGCCACCATCAGCTCCGTGTACCCCATCTTCGTCCTGCTCTTCCTGAGGGAACCGGTCTCGGCACCAATCGTTACGGGCATCGCTCTGGTCACGGCGGGCGTGTACCTCGTATCCACCGCCAGAGGTGATGATGGCACTGAATCCGAGGTCGGCCCGTGGTACGGTCGTGGCGTGTTCATCCCCCTCGGTACCGCTGCCGGATGGGGGATCGGTATCGCCATCTTCAAAACGTTGATCGTATCCGTGCCTCCCGAACTGCTTAACCTCGGCCAGCTCACCGGTGCGTTCCTATGTCTTACCGTGATGAACGCCGCGACGGGACGGTTGCGAGGGCTCGGGTCCCGGTTGGACCGCAGCAACATTGTCTACATGAGCGCGGGCGGGTTCTTCGGTACAGCGCTGGGCACACTGCTCATGTACAAGGGGCTCGCGATCGAACGGGGGAGCGTCATCTCCTCCATCACTGCAGCCAGCCCGATATTCACCGCTCTCATCGCCCTCACCCTTGGTGAGCGTGTTACCGCACGGCTGTTCGCCGGTGTGATCGTCACCGTTGTCGGGATTGTGCTTGTAGTCGGGTGAAGCCACTGAAGGGTCCTGCTTAACGAGCTTTACGACGGTCCGCAGGATGTGTGGTATCTAACCGAGTGTTTCCTATCCCGGAGCTTCCGGCTTCGTAATAAAAGCGTTTAGTCCTTTCTTTACGGATGTCCACCGGACGAGATCGGGATGATTGCCGTGGGGAATGATCATGTAGCAAAGGTCGACGATGGTGGACCGGATCCCTCGAAGCTCCGGGACGTGCCCGGATGGGAGCGCGCTCCAGTTCCCGTGTGCATGGGCGGAGACGCCCGCGGGCTCACTTTCTGCTGCAAACCGGGACATCCTCTGATGTTCGCAGACAAGTGCCGACGCGACGCTCTCCTCTCCCGTATCGGCTTGTCACAGCTTGAGTTCGTCAGTATCAAGGACGCGTTCTCACATGAGCGGAAGTGGGACTGCGACGAGGTCTGCTTCGGATCGCTAGCTTACTGCTGTATGCGTAGAAGAGGTTGCCCCGCAGGCAGGGATACTATGCTATACGAGCTCTACGGAGAGAGTACAGCCATGGAAGTGTACTTCGATGAGAAGCGCAAGCTCGCCAGGCTCCTTCTCGAGGCCGCGGAGAAGAGGGAAGAGGTAGAGCACCTCCTCCCCCTATGCTAGACAATCCCATCACGACGGGATAGGTCCGGCCGCCGGACGTGGCACGAGAAGAGCTGTCCGTGGTCCGTTGTTCGCGAACGCTCCTGCTAGAGACTCCCGGGCCCGCTCGGCATCCCTGGCGTCCACGACCACAGATGCGTGCGAGGGTCGAGTGGCGATATCGACTACCTCGATACCTTCACGTGCGAGCGCAGTATCTATAGCGCCGATAGCACCCCGCCCGACATCCAGTCCAGTGACCGATAGGGAAACTAGACCTGACCGAGCGGTCACCGAGGATTGTCGATTTTCTTCGAGCACCACGTGGTGCAAGGCCTGTGTGGCCGCATCCACGCTATCCGGGTCCAGATAGAGGCAAAGCGACATCCCGGATGTGGATACGGCGACCACATCGATACCGACGTCAGCCAATGCTCCAGTGCACCGCCCGAGCAGTCCCCGCTCGTTCCCGACACCCTTTCCGACAACGGTCACTGCGGCAAGTTCCCCATCGATTATGTCCACTCGTACCTCGCTCCGCAGCTCACCTGTGATGAGAGTCCCACCGGCCAGCAGATCGGGTGCATCGAGACCCACGACACGTACAGGCACATCGGCCGGTTTGTATGTCAGAGATCCGGGACAGATCACTTCTCCACCGTGTGCAGCGAGCTCTGCAGCCTCATCGACGCTCATCTCAGGGAGCGTTCTTACGTCATCGACGGTCCGTGCGTCAGCAGAGCAGACACCGGGCACGTCCTTGACCAGGACTATCTCGCAAGCATGCAATGCCCTGCCCAGGAGCACCGCGGTCGTATCCGAGCCGCCCCTGCCCAGGGTCGTGATCTCGCCGGCCATGGTCATGCCCACGAAACCAGGGACGATGGGCACTTGACCGCCGGCCAGGAGAGGCCCCAGCACCGCTTGTGAACGCCGCTCGGTCTCATCTAGCAGTGGTCTCGCGCGGCCGTGTCGGTCATCAGTGACCACGGGGAACACCGGATCGGCCAGGAGCACGGCGCGTGCCGGAACACCGGCGCTCTCACATGCGGTCTGTAATATGCGGGCGCTCAGCTGCTCACCCTCGGCCACGATCCGGTCCACGAGCCGCGGATCATGTCCTCCATTGGCGTTCAGGGCCACGTCGAGGAGCGCGTCGGTCATACCTTTGAGCGCACTGACGACGATGACGGGGGTGATGCCCCGGGCCTTGATCTCGGCGATCCGGTCCACGACCATCCTGATGGACGGTCCGTCAGCGAGACAGGAGCCGCCGATCTTGAGCACGACCGTAGTTGTAAAGGACCCGTCCCAGCTATCGGGGATTCGTACATCTGCGTGTTGCGCGATCTCGTCCGGGGTCCTTTCTTCTTCCATGCGTTCCACCTCTGTCTTCGTTCGGCAGGGATGTCACGCTCCTGAGTAAACGGTCGGGGACCACTACCCGGGAGCGGGAGTGGGTCCCTCAGAAGCCGAACCAAGTCGTAGTGCCGAAGCTGGAGGTGAGCGTAGCCACGATCGTTCGCAGCGATGCATTCTCCATAGGCACTCTACTAATAATCGGTCCGTGTTGATTTATCAACCTTTCGTATAGGTTGTACGGACCTCTATCCGGAATAGGGCTCGTTCACGACCAGGTCGCCGGCAGCGAGTGTCCTGATCCCCATCTCCCCCGGGGCGACCATGTCCTGGAGGGGCAGGCATACCGTCGGTTCGTAGTGACCGCTCCCGCCGATGTGGACGATAGTGGAGGCCTGGGTCCGGTCGTATACCCTCTCAAGTGCCTGGGCCATGTAGTGGTTGCGGACCGATACGTCCTTGCGCTCTCCGGGAACATCGTCGAACACATCCGCGTCGTCCAGGGTACCGAACCGGTACATCCCGAACACGTGGTAATACTTGCCCTCGTCCAGCGGCTCCTTGTTCGGACCGCGATACGTTGGCGGCGGACGCGGTTCGAGAGTGGGATCGAGCACCTCGGCCCGGCCCTCGGGGGTGGTGAGGTCCAGCTCATGGGACAGCTCCCAGCGCGGCCCGTAGTCGATGAGGAATATGGGGGTGCCGGTGCGCAGGGCGTACACGATGCCCGCGTACAGCTCGCTCCCGGAATCGTAGTTATCGAAGGGCAGCTGGAGGGAAAGCTCGCCCATCTCGCGCGTCTGGGTGCGGAAGTCCAGCTGCTGCATATGGTCGAGGATATCCAGCTCCTCGTCGGTCATACCAAGGACCGAGTCTAGGCACCCGGAGTCCACATCATACTCCAAGGTGATGGCATCGGGCCGCTCCCGCTCCAGTAGATCCATGACGGAGTTATAGACGTTGGTCGTATGATCGCTGCCGACGAGCACGAGACGTTCCATGGTTCCCTGTTCAAGCTGGGGCCTGGGACGACCTCATAAACCTTTCCATGGGGCGTTGTTCGTGAAAAGGCTATGTGAAGGCTCTGGGGAGCCCTTCCAAATTACATCCCGCCAGTTCGTCCTCCCAAGTGGCGTCGGCCTCGACACCCGTGATGCCGGAACCTAGCTCTGTCCACGGTTCGAGCTCGCTCGTGCACACAGGGCATATGCGGTGGCCGTCTGCCTTTGAGATGCACTCGCTGCACACAATGGCGCCGCAGGCGTCGCACGGGAGATATTCCCATTCTTCTTCCAATGGACATCCGCAAACAGAACAGTTCCGTTCATGCTGGATGTGGTATTGGTCACGCTCGCTATCAAGGATTGGCAACGTGGCAGCCGTAAGCTCACTGGCTTCAACGGGGAACACGGTCGCCAGTTCCGGTACCTGGTTCCCTTGTATTTCCATCATTGTCACCTTTCTGTTTTTTCTCTCTGGGATAATTCCCCAAACGATACTATTATTCTGTCTCCGGGCGCTCTTAAAGGGGAACAAGATGGTCGGGGAGCCGCCCTAAAAAACCGAAAGCTATCCTACTACGAATCCGAGGGAGCCGGAACAGTCACGACAGAGGTCAGTGTGGCCATCCGAAACGGCGCATTTCGCACACAGAGGTTTTGAGCACCAGTCGCAGACCGCGTACTCGCGGTCGTTACGGATGTCGCGTCGGCACTGGCCGCAGTTCGCGGGCTCGCTCGCGCAGGCCTTGCAGAGGTCCCGGTCATCGGCGAGGATGGCGCATTGCTCGCACACTGCTGCCCCGCACTCGTCACACTCCACGTACTCGCGATCGCCTTCGATGTTCTTACCACAGGACGTGCAGAACTGTGGGTCCCCCCACTCATCGAGGGAAGGGCCGGAAACGGGGGCCGTTGTGGGGCGCAGGACCGCCCTGCGTGCGGGAGTAGGCTTCACCGACTCCTGCCAAGTCTGATACCTGGCCTGTCGGTCGGTCACTCTCGGTATCTTCTTCTCCTCAGTTATCCCGAGCTCTGCCCGGAAGGGCGAGTTGCCGCTGTGCTCCTCGATGGCCTCCTTACCCTTCTTGACAAGGGTCCCCATGAAGATATAGAGGAAGAACAGGAGGAACACCGGATTGGGCTCCGCAAGGATGAAGAAGTCGTAGATCCCGTGGAGCACGGTCGCGAGCACGAAACCTATAGTGATGTACTTGTCCTTGTTCTCGGGCTCCATCTTTGCCTTGCCGACCCAGTACCCCATGAGAACGCCCATGAAGGCGTGACCGGGGACCGAGAGCACGGCGCGGGCGAGACCCACCCAGACGCTCCCCGTGCCCACGACGTAGAATATGTTCTCAAGGCTGGCGAATCCAAGTGAGGCAGCGGAGCAGTACACTACCCCGTCCATGGGCTCGTTGAACTCAGGCGAGTCGAAAGCGGTCCTCATCACGGCCCGGAGCTTGAAGTACTCCTCCACAGGTCCGATTATGAAGAACGAGGCGATGAACACGAACACCCATGAGGCCCCCTCCGTGACCAGGAATGGTCCCACCATGAGCCATGACTCGAGCATGGCAGCTGGGAACACCATCACGGCGCCTGCCACGAAGGTCTTCATGACAAGGTCCATGGGCTCGGGCTCGTACTCGTCCTTCTTGTAGAAGTACCAGAGGAGATAGAGGCCTGGCGTGACGGCCAACACGAGCAGGGCTAGCGTGGAGAGCGCCATCGCTATCTTGGATTGATATGGCGGCTAGAGCATATAAAACCGTGGGTCGGGGCCCGGGTTCACACGAACATGGTCGCTGCCAGGTCGCAGACATTGTCGAACACAAGGTACGAGATCGCGGCCAATGGCGCCAGATAGATGACCGCCCGCTTCACATCGCCCTCCTGTCTGGCCACTGAGAACGACGCCTCGACAGCATGGATCACCACGTAGATACCGAACACCTGACGCACGGTCATGAGCACCAGCTCTGCCTTCTTCGGATCGAACTTGATGCCCGAACCTGCCAGAGCATCGCCACTACCGAATCCTGAGAGGGACTGGGATATGCCCCATACGATACCGAGGATAAGGGGTACGAGTAAGGCAGCTGCCGATAGCAGGGTATAGCGCTGCAGGGAGAGCGATGCCGAGCGCTCCCTCAGGATCATATGCTTGTTACGCATGCTCTCGGCCATCTTCTTGGCCGCGTCAGAGACGTCCACACCGCGCCTGGCGCCCTCGTTGAGGAGGTTGAGCACACGCCCTACGGTCTTGGACTCGGAGCGCTCGCGGATGCGATCGAGTGCGAGGTTGAGATTGAGGTTGCGGCGTAGAATATGGTTACCGATGGCGAACTCTTCGGACACGGCACCAAGCCGGGTCTCGGCTAGGTATCGTATTATCTCGTCCATGTTCTTCATTCCGGACATGGTCGACAGCTGTTCGAGCACGTCAGGGAGGTGTGCCTCGATCTCGTCCTTGCGCCGCTCGAAGGTGAATAGGGGCATGAGGAACACCATGCTGAACCCGAACCCGAAGCCCACGATAGCCGCGAAACCCATGGCCAGTATACCGCCCTGGAACATGTAGCCCACACCCAGCGCCATGGCGCACACGATAATACCGCCAACCAGCGCAAAGATCAGGAAGTCCTCACCGATGAAGCGGGGAGGGACTACCTCGATCTCCTTCTCCCCAGGGTACACCTTGGTATACCCGACCTCGACCTTGTTGTGGTAGCTCCTCAGGAAGTCCTTTGAGAGCAGGTCGTACACCATCACGGCCAGCGGTCCTAGCAGGGCGCGCTTGAGGCGGGTCTTGTCCCCGAAGTCCGCCCTCTTCCCCGTAATCTCATCAGGAGCGGTGGCCTGGTAGACGTTATCCGGCGCCGTGGTTGTGCCCCAGGCGTCGATGAGCTCCGATGCCTGGAGACCTGACGGAGCGCTCTGCGCACCTACCGCCGGCTTCTTCCCACCGAACAGCTTGATGAGCACGTAACCTATTAGTGCAAGTGAAAGCGTGATGACAGGGAAGAGCATCAACGGATCGATCCCGCCCAGATCCACGTCGAACACTCAACCGCCCCCCTGTTTCCGCTCCTCGACACCATCGAGGATCTTCTCAAGACGGGTGAGCGCCACACCGGCCAGGATCAGCACTACTTCGTACTTATCCGCGTTGGGGATGATCGCATAGGCCTCGCGAACGGTCTTCTCGCCAATCTCCTGGTGGATTATATCGATGGCGGTACGCATGTCCTTAATGGAGGGCGCTTTTGGACCCTTGATGAGGAGGAGGGCACCGTTGGCCTTCTTGAAGTCCGAGCTGGCGCTCATCTTCTCCACCATGGTGGCGCGCACCAAGTGAGGGATGCCCACCGAGGGATTGCCCTTATCGTCCACAGGTGTCCTGTTCACTCCGATAACCGAGAAAGCGCCGGAGGAGATGGTGGCCTTGATGTCGGCCACGTCCGCCACCTGTCCCTCGATGACGCTGGACGTCCCCGAACCGAACACGGTGAGCAGGCGGATGGCCATCATGGCGTCCATGTCCACGGCCTCGAGCAACTTGTCAACGGTGAGCGGATTCTTGGGATCGTTCTTGTACTGAGGTGGGATGCGCTCGTAGAAGTGCTCCAGATCGACCATTAGCACGCCATCGACCTTGCGTAGCATCTCGTTGAGGCAATTAATGATGTTATCCTCGATATCGCCCTTCTGATAGCGGAACGGGAGGAAGGGTACGTCCACGATGGAGAACTCGTTCTCCCCCATCCCCGCCTCGTACCGGATGCGCTCTGCGATCTCGGCGATTATCGGTGTGAACCCGCTCCCCGTACCACCGCCCAGGGAGTGGATGAGGAACACGAAGTTAGGTTTGAATCCCTGCTCAACGGTGAGCGCCCGGATGCGCTGGAAGAGGATGTCCTCGTGGGCCCTAGCGATGCGCTTTCCCCACTCGAACTTGCCTCCGGCACCGTGGGCGGAGACGTGTATCTTGTTGTTCTTACTGATGTTCTTGGCCTGAGCCAGGTCGGTCTCGTCGGTGTTGACGAGGATCGGACGGAAGTAGTCGAAGAGCTCGCCGGTAGCCTTCTTCACCGTCGCCTCCACGTCCGAGGATGCTCCCGAGGCGTAGAGGTTGTTGACGGCAAGGTTCCCTGCCTGCCCGATACCGATGGTCAGGCAGTTCATGAACTTGCTCATCGGGATGAAGGGGGTCAAATAACCTTAAATATCCAACCGAGCGGGTCGCCACCGACCAGGTGGAGCAGGAGCGATGTCAGCACCATGGGGAGGAACCTCACCTCGGACCATGGATCGGGTGCGCCCCCATGCTCCGCCAGACGCCCCAGGTACTGTACCAGCAGCGCCAGCAGCAGCAGGTCCAGCAGCAGCAGCAGGTCCCATGATCCGTAGGAGGACCACAGCACCACGGCCACGCCCGCGGTGATGGCGAATGCCCGCAGCCATCGCCCGGACCGCATCACGCCAATCGCTCCCCGCACTGCCAGCCATCCCGTGGAGAGCAACAGCGCCAGCATGAACACGCTCACGGGGAACGGCAGAGGAGTGCTGTATCCGGGGACAGGATGGATCGGTACCGCGACAGCGAGGGCGACCAGGGCCGTAAGGTCAGCCCCGCCCATCCATCCACCACGGTTTAGAAGGAGCGCAACGACACCCACCAGAACGGGGACCTGGACCATGGCCTGGCCCCAGGAGTGGACCAGTGCGCCCACGACGCCCGCGAGCACGAGCCCACGAAGCACGCGCTCTTCGATCTCGCCGGTGCGCAGGTCCTGACCTGCTGCGAGGGCGAGCACTATTGTGTACAAAGCGGCCGGGAGAGCTGCGAGGTCCACGGGTCTGTACGGGCCCTAAAGAGAGATAAAGGTAGAGGTGGGGTTCTGCGATCCGCCCCGGCCGTTCCCTCCGCGATCAGATCGGTGCCCGCAGTATGCGCAGGAAGTAGAATCCTGAGACACCCAGCGCGACAACGCCGATTATGGTGAACACTATCTTGAAGAACTTCTTGTCAGAGTTGCCCGCGAAACCGAGCAGGAACAGGACAAGGTTGACGAGGATGGGTACACGCATCAGGCGGTCGGCCTTCTCCCGTAATCCCTCGACCTCCTGGACCTTCTCATTGGTCTGTGCGTAGGAAGTCTCGGCTTTCTGTGTGGACTCGACGTCCATCCCCTGGTACTTGATGATGAGCTTGTTGATCTCCTCGACCTGGGCGTTGTTCATGGTGATATCATCGTCCAGACGCTTCTGCTGGATGCGCTTCTCCATTATCTCGGCATCACGCTCGCGTTCGACCTCACGTAGCGCGTACCGCTGCTCGTCCTCGAGCCCCCTGATCTCCTCCCGCTTGCGGATGGTCTCCTGACGAAGGTCGATCTGCTTGTCCTTGTACTCGTCGAGGAGGTTCTCCTCGTGCGTCACCTTGAGGAAGGCCTCCATGGTGACGGGTTCGCCCAGGGTCTCCTTGACGACCCCCCGTCCACCGCCCACGCCTAAGAGGTCCTCCACGGTCTTCTTGACCTTCTGCGACTGTGTGTTGACCTGCTTCTTGGCGGTGTTGGCCATTTTCTCAAGGTTCGCGAGCGTTTCTGTCTCGTTCGCGAGCTTGACGACGTAGCTCTGGTTCACCTGCTCATACTCCTCGTAGTACAGGGTAGTAATGCCCCCGATATCCGTCTCGTACCCTTTTTTGAGCGCCTCGATCTTCTCGTTCTCGATACCGAGGAGCACTACCTGGTTCTGATAGCTGTCGATGGACGAGGCGTACTGTCGGGCCGCCATCTCCTCGGCCTTAGCAGTGCGCTCGAGCGTGTCTATATCGATCTTCATCTCGTTGGCCTGCTCCTCCAACAGGTCGGACCGGTTGGACACGACACCGGAGAACACAGTGGCGATGGAGAGCAGGACGGCGATGATCTTGGGAAGATGCTTGTCGATGAATCCTTCTTTCCGCTCGTGCTCCTTGGGAGGTGCCGCGGAGACCTCGGGTGGATGCGCCGAGACGGGCGGGAATTGTTGAGCTTGATGCTGCGGTTGTGGATAGGCACCTTGATCCATCGGGCCCATCCGGACCGTGAAACTTTATATTGAAAACGCCTGGGCCGACAAGGTCCTACACGCCGAGCACGAACCGGGCCAGTAGCCATCCCGCTATACCGCCACCGGTTACGAACGGGAGCCCCGGGAGCCCTGTGTCCTTGCTCCGTTCGGAGCGCATGGCGTAGATCTGTAGGAAGGCGAAGCCCAGCGTGGCGCTGATGGCCACCATGGACCCGCCGACCAGCCCGAAAGCCTTGCCCTGGGTCTGGACGAGGAACTCGGTCACGGAGAACGTGAAGAGCATTGGGAACCCGAAATCACCGGCACCCACAAGGATTATCTCGGATTCATCAACATGCACGACGAATGCCAGAACATCACGCCAAATCTTCTCGAACTTGTAGGCACCGAACCACAGGTAGGTGATGTGCTGGGTGATGAGCACTCCGATGATATCATAGATTGAGAGGACGATAAGGAGGACCACTGCATGCTCGGGCACCACCCAATGGCCGAAGATTGCACCGAACCCGAGCACCGATATGAACACCGAGGCGTTGAGCATGAGGACGCTGTCCAGACGTTCCCGAAGGACGGTCACAACTATACCGAACACCACAGAACCCAGGGCGCCGAAGCCCAGGATGTCAGCCAGATAGGTACATGAACCGAAGACCGCCACGATGACCACGTAACGGACCTTGAAACGCAGGTACTTCTTCAGGAGGATGAGGAACACCGTACCGACGATACCGATGGCCACGATGTTCACTGTGTTCTCCTGGCCCTTGTCAGGGCTGATGAACGCGGGGCGTGTCTCCTCGAGGTGCATCTGGATGGCCGGGCTCTGGGTCACCGCGTAGGCGATGGCCACACCACATATCTGGACTATGAGGAATAGGATGATGAGCAAGCTCTGCGCACGGTTCTGACGCTCATCCCATGTCATCGGTTCGTCATGGTGGCGCGGGGCGGGCGGGATGTCACCTGTCTTAACATTCTCCTTGTCCGCAGTCTTCCCTTTTTCTTCAGGCCGGACCTTAGCTTCATCCTTCCTGGTGACAGAATCGTCCTTATCGCTGGTATCCGCCGTTCTGGCCACCTCCGTAGTAATAACCGTAGCCCTGCTGCGGATAGGAATAGGACTGCGCCTGCGTAGCGGGCGCGGGCTGGGCGGATTGCTGCTGGGTCCAGCCAGCACTCGATGGGTCAGCCGGAGGCGTTGTGAGCACGAGCAGAACCAGGAGGAGTAGGAGGATCGCAGGGAATGCCAGGACGATGATACCGCGTTCGATGATGAGAGCTGCACCCACATCTACGGTCATGATAGGAAGAACGGGCACGTCATCATTAAATAGTTGCTAGTGCTGCCCTTGTTTATGAGGGGCCTTATCCTTAGGCGGCGCTCCCTATGGATCCTCACGCTACAGTGCGCTGCCGCGTTCCTCCTTCTCAACCTGCACCACCTCCACGAGTTCGCGGAGGGGACCCTTGCGCTCACAGGCCTGCTGGCGGCCATCCGCGGTGGTATGTTGGGCCTGCTCATCGTCCCTTGGTTCCTTGCCGCTCTCTTCGAGGGCAAGGGAGGGTTCCTGGTCGAGGAAGGACACAAGAGCCTGCTTTTCTACGTCATTGTGGGATTGCTCTCCTTTGTCGGGCTCTTCGCCGACCGGTCGTTCTTTGGGTTCTTCCTCTGTTTCCTGTTGGCGGCCCACGCCGCCCTGGCCACCATCCGCTATGTCGATAACCTGGACATAGCTCTCCGTCTGGAGGAGGACGAGCGCGATGACATGTACCTGGGGGTCACCCTGCCACATGTTGTCGCCATGCTCGCGTGCGTCCTGACACCGGTCATGGAGATCGGGCCTACGACCGAGACAGCGTGGAAGCTGGCCGTCGTACAGATCGGGGATCTTGGCCTCTTCGTGATGGTTGTGTGGTTCCTAGCATTGGCCTTGTACGTGGCCATCGAGCTCGCTGTCCTCGTGCGACTGGGAACGGCCCCGGGGGCTACCACAGAGGGTATCGAGTCCATCACCGCCGTGGAGGACGTCGCCTGGCAGCGCAGCCGGTTGCGTGGCCCCACCTCGGACATAGCCTCACGTCTGGTCCAGCTGGATACCGGCCGGGCCCCGTCGAAGGAGGAGATCATCGAGGCGGTCCGGGAACTGGCCCGCACACGGGATGAGCGGCGTTTGGCCTATATGCGCACCCGGTTCGGTTCACAGAAGGTAACCCGTCAAGAGGTCCGGCTCTCCGGTCAGCTGATGGCGGAGGCGCTCTCGGTCCCCAGCCGAGTACCATGCATTGTGCTGGCATTGGCCGGCCTCGAAACAGGGCTCAATGATATGTCCCGACTGCTCAACGCCGCCACGGGACGAAATTACTACCAGTTCTTCTCACGGTTCAGGGAGCGGCTCGGCGATGAGGCCGGCGCCCTCCACTGGTACCGTGACGACCTATTCTCCGAACTATCCGAGGGCAAGGTGGTGGTTGCGGAGGGTGCCCGTCCGCTCTCTCGGCTCCTCCTGCTCAGGCTCGCCCGGGAAGCGGCTGAGGCCGATGAGCTTGGTGATGCTATCGAGGATTTCCGTGCCGATATGGGGGTGATTCTGGATGACGTCAGGAAAGGCTAACGGTGCAGTCGTCAAGCACGGCGGACGGTCCATCATGTTCCTCTTCCTTATCGCAGTGACATTGATCATCGCCGTGTACATCATCCGCGACCTGGCCATGCAGGATATCGCCGGAGGCAAGGGCCTGTCAATGGCTGTGGAGCCCTTCACGATCCTTATAGTGGTCATCGTGTTCGGCATGTTAGGAGAGCTGAAGAAGGTCGAACTCAATATCGGGCGTGAAGGAGGACCGTGAGATGGCCGTATCGGACGGCCCGTCCACCGAGGACCGTGACCATCCTGGGGATCCTGCCCAGGTGGCGTGGGACGCCCTCTCGTCATCGTGCGATGAATGTCATAGTGTCATCAAAGAGGCAGAGCATCTGCGGAACAAGCTCCGGTCACTCGAAAGAGAGATGAAGCACCTCCGCAGGGAGATCGATGTCCGGTCAGGCCAGGAGCGGAAGAGCCGCGAACGCATGGAACAGACCAATGAGGTGCTCCGCTCAATGCGAGAGCCCGGTACTGAGGACATGCCCGACAAAGAGACGTCCATCCTTATCCAGCTAAGCAAGGACCGCGAGCATCTGGACGAACTACGCCGTTCATTGCGCACATCACGAACGAGGCTCTCGGACCTGGAGACTGTGCACGATCCCGGGCAGAGCGCCCTGCGTGAGCGAATGGAGCGGCTGACCGTCCTGACACGTAACATCCACACAGATATCGCGGTCATAGAGGCTCACGACTGGGGTGAGCGGAAGACCTTCAGGCTCCAGCTCGCCCAGCAAACGCTCAACGATATCAAGAAGTTCCTGGGGGCGCGAGCGTGAAGTACGCCGTCAAGCTGGGTGGCTCGGCCATCGCTCCCAAGGACCGGGCGTACATCGCCCGTGAGGACGTTATCGCACGACTCGCCCAAGAACTGGCCACATCCGGAGAGCAGTGCCTCGTGGTCCATGGTGGCGGCTCCTTTGGGCACGCTGCTGCGACCGAGCACGGTATGACATCTGGAGCACTGGACGGGTCTAAGTCCCGCGAGGCGTTCTCCCACATCCACCGCGCTATGGAGCGGCTCAACGCTGCTGTGATGGACGGGCTATTGAAAGCCGGCATCCCTGCCGTGGCCGTCCCACCGGCGACCGTGTGCACTCTCGAGAACGGACGGATCGTGGCTTTTGATGAGGAACCCGTGCGCTTCCTGGTCGAGGGGGGGATGACCCCCGTGCTCTTCGGTGACGTCGTACAGGACCGGGAACAGGGCTTTGCAATTGTGTCAGGTGACCAGCTCCTGGCGTACCTCGCCCCCCGCCTCGGTATCGAACGAGCTGTACTATGCTCCGACGTGGACGGCGTGTACACCGCGGACCCACGCACTGACAAGGGCGCCCGTCGCATCGACGTACTCACCCCGGATACACTGGCCAGTGTTGAGGCTGGTGGCTCGGTGGCGTCCGATGTCACTGGCGGAATGCGAGGCAAGCTGGACGAACTGCTCCCGTTAGCACGGACAGGGGTGGAGTCGCTTGTCATCGACGCGAACGCCCCCGGAGCGCTGGAACGGGCCCTTGGCGGGTCCACCGAAGAAGGAACATTCATCCCGGTGATCACATGAGCGAACCCACCATCATCGAGCAAAGGAAGGCGGACCATATCCGTGTGTGCTGGAAGGAGGACGTGGAGGCAGGATACGACCCGTGGGCCGATATCTCCCTCGTCCATGACGCGCTCACGGACGTAGACACCGATAGCGTTGATTGCTCCGTAGAGCTCTATGGGCGTCGGTTATCCGCTCCCATCATCATCGCTGCCATGACCGGCGGGACCGACGAGGCACGACGTATCAACCGTGACCTGGCGACCCTAGCCCAGGAGCTGGGGCTCGGCATGGGCCTCGGGAGCCAGCGCATCATGGTGGAGCAGCCAAGCACAACCCGGACCTTCGAGGTCAGGGATGTTGCTCCGGACATCCTGCTCCTGGGGAACCTCGGACTAGTGCAGTTCGTGGCAGGGTGGGGTGCCAAGGAAGCCCTGCAAGCCATCGAGGGGATCGGTGCCGACGCGCTGTGCGTCCACCTCAATCCTGCCCACGAGATGACACAACCCGAAGGGGACCGTTCGTTCAAGGGCGGCGAGGCCGCGCTGGCGCGGCTGTGCACCGAGCTTGACACCCCCGTGATCGCCAAGGAGACCGGGTGCGGTATCTCCCGCGGGACCGCAACACAGCTCGCCGAGGCCGGTGTTGCCGGTATCGATGTTGGTGGTGTAGGTGGCACCTCATGGGTGGCCGTCGAGCACTACCGCGACACGGACAACCGGCTGGCCAAGACGTTCTGGCGTTGGGGCCTACCCACGCCAATCAGCGTTGCCGAGGTGCGCTCGGCCTGCGACCTACCAGTCATTGCTACCGGCGGCGTACGTACAGGCATCGACGTGGTCAAGTCGTTACGCTTGGGAGCTACGGCGGTCGGTGTCGCTCTACCCGTGCTCCGTGCGTACATGGACGGTGGCGTGGACGGTGCCCGAAGTTACCTGACAACGCTCATCGACGAAACACGAGCGGCCATGCTCCTGTGCGGTGCATCATCCCGTGAAGAGCTGATGGACCGGCCACTGGTGCTCACGGGACGGACCCGTGAGTGGCTTGAGCAACGGACGTAGCCCGTATAGGGCTCATGACGACCCAACTGTCACCTCATCGCCGTCCACGGTGACCTGATCACCCGTGCTGATAGTGGATATGTCCACCCGGTCCACCATGGGTATGTCGGCGATGATGGCCCCTACGGCAACTATGGGTTCGCTCTCAGAGCAGATGATGGCCAATGGTGCCTTGCCGTTCTTCTTGAGGCGGTAGAGCGTATAGGAACCGACGGTGCTCCCTTTACCAGTGGGGAAGACCAGCACAGTCCCGGCGATCGACTGACCCTCTAGCTCATGCCCCTTCTCCACGACCATGCCCGTGTCCGGATCCACGTTACCGAAGAACCCGATGGGCTCGCTCGAGACGAGGGCCTTGCCCCCAGTATTTCCCCTCCTTATGATGCGCGCCTTCACTCCTCCCACCTCCCGTTGACGGCCGCTTCGATGCACTGTTCAATAGAGCCATAGCGAACGTTGAGCCCGCAGTGTCCCGGGGCATAGGTGGCACCTTTCCCCGAGTTCGTGGCCAGTGTCCTGAACCCGAAATGTTCGACAGGAGCGACGACAAGACAGGTGTCGCTGACCACATGACCACCGACATCCTCGATGTGAGCAATGAGCCCCAAGCGCTCGGCCTCTGCACGGACCTGACGTGAAGTTGTGACCCAAAGAGCCGCTGTGAGCTTGCGGTCACCGATGAGGCCGGCCACATTCTGCAGTTCATTGAGCGAGGCATGAGGGCAGCCGATGCTCACGAAATCCACAGAGTTATCATCGCCGTTAAGACCTTCATACACCTCGTCAAGAGACTCGATTGTCACGGTCTCTATATCGTCGCCCTGGATGTCGCGGAGACGGGCCTCCGGAGTAACGTCCTCGATGTGATAGAGCGCCACGGCCCCGGTCGCTGCCATGGCAGCACCCAATGCCTTGAGCTCCTCCATGCCCTTGGGTCGGATCCCGACGAAGTACGGCACACGGTTCTGGACCGTCCGGCCCACCAGGCACCCCAGCGCCCCGAAGTCGGCCACGTTCTCAACGGGACAGGCCACATCGATACGGTGGGTGGCCGCCCTGTTCTTGTCCAGATGGAAACCGAAAGCAGCGGTCCGACCGGATATGGCGGCTGCAAGTGCCGAAGGACCACCCTCGCGGTTCGTCCGGGCCCCGATGACCGAGTTGGCGTACGAAACGGCCGAACTCTCCCCCCAGGCAATGTTGTCACCGAAGTCGGGGAGATTACCGGTCAAGTAGGGAGTGCATGTACAGGTGGGTTCTATCCCCATGCGACCGAAAGCAGCGATTACCTCCTGCTGTCGACGGGCGAAGTCGGCAGGGAATCCGAGCTCCTTCCACCTGGATAGGTCCATACCTGCGGGATTAAGAGTTGTAGGCACGCGCACACGAGCACCAGCGTCCGCCCACTCCGTGAGGAACTCGATCCCGGCCTCGCCGAGGTTCTTGTAGGAAACGCCGGAGACCTGGACGCTGGATACAGGTACCAGCTTCTCCGCACCATAGATGGTACCCAGGGCCACAACGATCTCCATGGCCTTCTGTACACCCGGGCCCTGCTCGCCATCGAGCATGGCCTGCTCGTCGTTTGTCAGGTTCATGCGCTCACCTCGTACTCCTTGCATTCGTCTATTACCTGCTGGATCTGTTCTGGGCTGATCTCGTCGTAGTGGATGCCCGCCACGACCGCCACACGGCGTCCGGTACGTTCCGCGACGGCCTGCGCCAGGGGTGCGGCCACCACGTCCTCCTTATGGCCCTCAAGTGCTATGGTACGCGGCTCCTTTCCAGGCTCGCACACGGCCACACACCCTATGTGGGTCGCACCGCCCCCGAGCAGGAGCAAAAGGTCATCGCCCATCTCTCGCTTCTTGAGCCAGGTGAGGGTCATCGGTAGTCCGCCATGTCTATGTCCTTGTACCGCACTCGCTCGTAGTGGGCCGGGTCCACGCCCTCGGGGATCGTGGCGTCAAGCCCCACTTTGGTAGCGAGCGCCTTCTTCCCGCGCGTGTGGTCCGCGCTGGGGTCCAGTGAGCTGGAGGGCTGGTCGGGAAGGATGACCGCGTCACGGTGCGCCTGGAACCGCGTGGCAAGCGCCCACTCAAGAGCGTCTGGATCGTAGATGTCAACGTCAGCGTCCACCACGAGCACGTGCTTCATGGACCGGTGGCCTTCGAAAGCCGCGTGGATGGCCTTCACTCCATCGTCCGGACGCTTCTTGCTTATCTGTACAACACCGTGGAGCCATGAACCGCCACCCGGGGTGACGAACACGTTCCGGCAATCGGCCACTTTCGAGACCGCCTCGTAGATGGTCGGCTCCTTGGGCATCCCCATGAGGGTCTTGTGCTCGAGCCTGCCGGGAAGGAGGCACTGGTAGAGGGGATCCCTTCGATGGGTGATGCAGTCCACCACCAGCACAGGCTCCTGTCGCTGGATATCCCGGGTCTCGGTAAGGTCGACGAAGGGGCCTTCGTCATCTCTATCACGGGTGATGCGCCCCTCCAGCACGATCTCCGTGTGCGCTGGCACCTCCAGGTCCTTGGTGACGCACTTCACGACCGGCATCTCCTCAAGGGCGTTGGCCACCGACAGCTCGTCAACACCGGAGGGCGGACCCAGGGATGCGGCGATCAGCATCGCCGTTGAACTACCAAGGCATACTGCGACCTCGATGTCTCCTGTTGCCTTCTCCCAGGTGTTGCGCGTCTGACGCTGAGGGATGAGGCGAGCAGTGAACCGGCCCCGGTCCCGCTGCATGAGGCGATGATAGCTGGCGTTCCTACCGGTATCGGGGTCCTTGATTATGCAGATGGATGTGGTCGTATACCGCCCGCCGTCACCGCGTAGGTGGAAGAGGAAGGGGAGCGTATCGAGGTCCGGCTCCCTGATGATCACATCCTGACAGGGAGCGTCCTTCACGGTCGACGGGGGGCGTGGATCGCGCAATGCCGACACTAATCGGGGTAGGATGTCCTCCCGGGTCGTGCCCAGTCCCTCCGCTACGAGCTCGCGCGAGGAGACGATACCACCGAACACGGGCATATCGAACCCGCTCACCCGTTCGAATAGCGTTGGTCGTTCGCCATTAGCGTGGAGCACGTTAGCGACCTCGTACTCGTGGGACACCTCACGCGAGATGCGCGTGAGCTTGCCCTCTTCCTCGAGCCGGTCCAGGAACGTTCGCAGCTTCATGATGTCATCCCTTCCCATCGTTTGTAGAGCGTGTGCTCGAGCCCGAGCAGGTCCAACACCCGGCCGATGAAGAAGTCGGTGACATCCTCCACCGTCCCCGGTCGTGTGTAATAGGCCACGTTCGGAGGCAGGATCGTGCACCCGTTGAGCTTGGCCTTGCGCAGGTTCTCTATGTAGGCCAGGGTGTACGGCGTCTCCCGGGGTATGAGTATGACCGGCCGCTCCTGCTTGAGGCAGCAGGACACAGCTCGGACCACCAGATTATGCTCGTAGTCGTTGGCCACCGCCGACAGCGTCTTTGCGGAGCACGGTGCGACCACCACAGCATCGACCGGATACGTGCTCGATGCGATTGGTGCAGCCAGGTCGTCGGGATCGTGGACGTGGTCTGCCTCCACTATAACATCGGGCAGCTCGTGAGCAAGTATACCGTTCCCGGCAGCGGAAACGACCGCATGTGTCTCCACATCGCGAGCGCGCAGCTCCTCAAGAAGTCGGACGCCCAGAACGGCCCCGGAGGCTCCGGTGATGCACACGACGATCCTCATGGCCATACGGTCAGTACGACGGTGAGTTCTTTAAAGGCTTGTGGTCCGCTGTCCCGGACCTCATAGCTCGATCTTTAGCCCCTCGACACCCAGGTCGGTTTTCCAGGGCTCGTACCCTGCGTCCTTGATTACCTTGTCGAGCCGTGCTCGGTCGCTCGAGTGGGCCAGCATGATCCCGCCACCACAGGCGCCGCAGAGCTTAGCGGCCCCACCAGCAGCACGGATACGGGAGATGAGCTCATCTGCCTCGGGCACGCTGAGCCCCAGTCCGGCCAGATTATCCCAGGCACGGTCGATGAGCCCGGCCACAGATCTGACATCACGCTCCTTGAGGGCTGTTCGCATCTTGTGGGTTGCCTCGCTGATATCGTCCATTAAAGGATCGCGCACGCCCGGATCCAGGCCGCGCACGTGCGCTACAAGCTCCCCTGTGGTCCGCTCGGGCTCCTTTATGTACACTAGCACGAAATCCTCTAGGCTGTAAGGCACCTCCTCCTTGAGCGAGCGGATGACGTTCTCGGGTGTGTCCTTCCGGAACCACACCAAGCCACCGTAGCAACAAGCTGTGTTGTCCCCTCCCGAGGGGTGGCCATGCTTGTACCGCTCAGCTAGGTAAGCGAGTCGGTTGATCTCTTCGCGGGGCACGGACTGCCCGTTAATCTCCGCTACCGCCGCTGCGAGTGCGACGGAGAGCGCCGATGAGGAGCCGAGCCCGGAGCCAAGTGGGATAGAAGAATCAATTGTGAGCGCACAGCCGTTGCTCACGCCGAGCTCGTTCATGAATGTGCCTATGGCCGCGCGCTTGAAGGCGTCACCCTTTGTGAACTGGAAGAGTTCGGTGAAGTTACCAGCGTCCTTGCCCGACTCCCACAGTTTGTCCGCGCGCCGGCCTGCGATAAGGCACTCGTCCACTGACCAGTCCAGCTCGGAATCCATCTGATGGTCGGTGATCTGCACACGATCAGCGGGCTCGACATTGATGGTGACACGTCGGTCAACTGCAGCAATTATGGCTGGTTTCCCGTACACGACCGCATGCTCACCGATGAGGTGTACCTTTCCGGGGACTGAGACGGTGACCATGGTCACGGTTTCTCTGATATACGTTTTAAATCTGTCGGGCGGTTGACCGATCGTCCTGACAGCGGCGCCTTGGGAACAATTTTTAAAACCATACCGGCTACAGCTTGCCACGGTGCTTACGAATGGAAGATGATGATAACCAGGGGTTCGTCCAGAGCATGACGTTCGTCTATCTCGTGTTCATACTCGGCGTCATTACGGTGCTGTTTGGTATCAGCAAGCTGAACAAGCCAGTGATAGTCATCGGATATATCCTCCTGTTCTACGTTGTGATCAGGCTGTTCCGCGAAGAGGAGGAGCTTGAAGAAGAAGAAGAAAAGGAAGAGGCTGAGGAAGAAGAGGAGACCGAAGAGGAAGAAGAAGAAGAGGACGAGGAAGAAGAGGAGACCGAAGAGGAAGAAGAAGAAAAGGAAGAGGAGAAGCCTAAGAAGAAAGCTGCTCCTAAGAAGAAGCCCGCCAAGAAGGGCAAGAAGTAGAAACTCGAAATAGTGAGGGACGCCCGGAACCCCGGGCGTCCCGTCCCTTATTCTAAGAAAAAACCATTTGGATCGTCAGAGCGTTATCGCACTCGAAGGATAGGAACCTGATTCTTATTCATCCGTCCGGTAGCCACCGGATACCTTGATCGAGCCCATGGAGAAGCTCATGAGGGCATGGATGTCTTTTCGATTGAGGTCGTCGACCCTCACATTGGTATAGTTCACGTAGATTGTCACGGGAAGGTACACCGGTGGGAGCTCGTCGGCTACGATGACTATGCCTCCCTTGAACTGATTGACGAGCAGATCATTGAAGGAGGGGATGTCATATCGCAAAGTGACCGTGATCGATGCCAAGTCAGCGAACTCACGAAGGGAGTTGGTCCTCTCGTTCCACACACGGTCCCCCTCGCTCGTGAAGAACTTGGGACTCATGTCCTGGAGCATCCCGGTCACAGAGAAGTTCATGTTAGTGATCTTCTTTCCGGAACCGAGCTGGTTGCGTACCTTCAGGTAGATGGATCCACCACCACGGGTGATGTGTTGGACAATGTGACGCGGTTCATTGACAACTCCGGCTTCGTACATGACCTCGAACCGTTCCTTCCAGACCCCCCACTCGCAATATTCCTGTGTACCGTCCCCCATGAGGTCCCGTTCATCGCTGATACCGTAGCACCGGGGTCGTCCATAGCATGGAGGTGTGCGGCCCGAATTCCAGGTGCAATCGTCCGACTTGCACTCGTTCTCAGAAGCGAGGACCACGCATTCGTCGAACACGCAGTCATTCGGATCGTCACAGCATGCTATCTCTTCAGGATCGGACACACACCCGGACTGGCAGCGTCGTGCTACTCGGTCCTCTCCGCTATCGTCACCGCAACAAGTGGCGTCGATATAGTCAGCCTCAGGGACCGTTGGGACCCGCACCCAAACCACGGTCTTTGCGGAGTTACAATCCGTCTCTACCCAATGCGGTAGCACGGTCCCATCATCCGTTGTGAACCTTATGTCAGAGCAGTCCTCGTTCATTTGACCTGCATTGATAATGGCCGCTGTATCGAGGACGACCTTCACCTGATGATCCTCAAGGGCTTCGTCAGAGACTATTCCTATTGCAAGGCGCTGAGCCCAATCAGAATGCCACCAATCCGCATCCTCCGCACCTCCGAGTACGATAAGGGGTTCTTCACTGGGTAGCTTCCGGACGAACACAAGAACATCATCGATGTACCCTCCTGCGTTCCCTCCGTCATATGTGTCGCTGGACTGGCAGCCATTGTTACCATCTAGACCGTCAATCTGGAGTCTCACGGACTTGGTATTCTTCGGAGTGCTCCACTCGACGTCCTGGTAAGCCCAGGTCCCCATAGAGAGCACCTCCCCGAGGTCCGAGAAGGAAGGTCCCTTGTGCTCAGCTAGCTGGCCCCCGCCACTGTCCAAAGCGAATAGGTGGGGGCGCGAATCGTCCTCACCAAGAGCATATTTAGTACACTCCGAGCCGTCGAACGTCTCACCTGTGAAATAGTAGCCTGCCTTCACCCTGTACTGACCACTAGCAGGTAGGTTGATGTCCTGACGAGCATATATGTTAGGCCAGACGCCGGCATTGCCTTCATCGTCGTCACAGACCTCATTACACCCATATGAGTTACCGAACGCCTTTGAACCACTTTTCACCCGGGACGTCTCCACTTCCCAACAATCGTTTGAAGCACCCGCGGAAAACTGCGTCCAGCCCTCGGGATCTTCCTCCAGGCACGCTTCAGTGTTCTCGAAGCCAGGATTTACTAGGACCGCCTCGCTAACATCGGCTAGGTTGCTCGTACTCTCTGCTTCCGAGTTCTCATAGTAGAGATAGATATACGCCGCTTGTCGTTCACCTGCGCCCACGGCCCAGTGATTTGTTCCGACCATGGCCTCACAGCTCTCTTTATCATCGTCCGCCTCTCCATGCTCGAAGGTGATGGCGATGAGGATTATCTGTGGACCGAATCCCTCGAGCTCGTTGATGAACTCGAGCGCGATTATGTTCTTGTCCGGTTCAGGATTCACCACGGAGCGGGCGTAGACGAACCAGTCCAAGGCCTGACCATAGAATATCGCGATGTCCTCACATCCGGAGGACTTATCAGGAACCTCGAGGTCGACATCTTCGCTGGTCCCCCCCTCGTACTGGAGCCTCAGCGTCATCTTCTGCTCGCAATCGCTATGGGCTCCCGTGAGGAGGAAATGGATACGCCGGGCCTTCTTAAGGATAGTACCGTCTCCAGGGATGCGGACCTTATCTGCGGCATCATGCCCCGCTGCCACTACATCGTACCCGTCGGCGTCCTTGCCGATGGCGAACGGGACTGCTCCAAAATAGAAAGGAGTGCTCGAAAACCAATCCTCCGTTCCGCACGAGGTACCGCACAAGTGGACCGGGGCCGTATGGGGCTTTGTGTACTTCGGAATGGTGATGGGCGTATAGATACCCGCGGAGGCGAGTAGGAGAATGAGGGCGACGAGCACCACTGGACGGCGCAGCCCCATAAGAATAACTGTACACTGAGGACACATAAAGGTTTCGTCGGACGACATGTCCGCACTCGATACCGTTAAAAAGTACCACGGACACTATTCCTTTGTGGGAAGAGGTACCTTTCGTTCCCGGCTGCTCGCGCACAGTCGTGGCCAGGGCTTCATCGTGGAGTACTTCCTCTCCTTCGCTCTCTTCCTGTTCGTTTTCGTGTCAGTTCTCGTACTGCTGGTCCAGACGCTCCTCCCCCGGGTCGACGACTCCCGCTTCTACACTAACACCATGATGGCGCGACGCGCGGCCCTCCAGCTCCTCACCGAGGAAGCGGGGTATGTCCAGTGGTGGAACAAGGACCTGGACACACGAGTGCTGTTGAACATAACCGACCATGGTGGCGAGCGCTCGAGCCATCGCTGGGTTAACATTACGGGCCTCCAGCTCAACAACTCCGGCATCGACATAAGCGTCATCGACTTCAACACCCTCCAGGTGTACGAGCGCAGCTACATGTCCAACAAGCTGATCAAGTTCAATCCGGGTAATAATGATGTTTTGGACATAGCGGACGAAATCCACTTCAAGGTGTTCCTGGGTGACCTACGCTCAGCGGTCGTACACCTCTACTTCGACCGGCGTAAGAACGTCGTCCCGGTGGAAAAGTACATCGTGAACACTGAGAAGGACACAGCGAAGCGCGGGCTTGCGGATGACCTCGATATTATCGCCAGGGCCCCGACCGGCTCGCTGACCGGTAAGGGGCGGACGTTCGACTATGCCCTCTCCACAATCGATGTGAAGATAGGTCAGGTGTCACAGATCGTATCCGTGACCTGGACTGCAGAGAACGCCACAGACTACCTCACTGCAGGTAGGACCGGTATGAACTACCTGCTCAACACCCATCCATATCTCGACCTCTACTACAAGGTGACCGGGGCGGACAATCCGTTCAACTTCACCTATATCTTCAGGTATGACTCGAACCTCTACCAGGACACGCTCGAGCTGTACGAGCTCGATGCCAACGATACGGGTGTATGGCGGCATGTGCACCTGAACCTCGAGGACGCTGCACACGAACGGCTCGGCATCTCGAGCGGACATCCGCCCATCCACCTCACGGCATTCAACATCAACCTCACCGATGTCGAGCGTGACAAGTGGGAGGGTTCCACCTTCCTGTACTTCGACGATATCACGCTCAAGCCACCGGACGACACCTCGATCCTCACCGGAGGGGAGGGGACGGAGGATAGAATCCTGGCGGTCGTCATGGAGACGTTGGAACAGGCCCACTGGCTGGCACGGAACGAGATCCCCGAGAGCTTCGGGTTCACTACCGATAAAGGCCGCACACTGAACCATACCTCGATCGTCCGGTTCAAGGAGCTCCAGTCCATCGATAGCTACCAAGAGCTCAAGCACGTACTGGGCATAGACGATAAGTACCACACCCGTATCAAGATCGTCCGTCCAGTATCCCGGAACATCATCAACGTCACCACCGACGAGACAATCTACGACTACGGCACCAACCGCACCGTCCACATCAACATAATCATGCCTCCGTACGTCACCGACAAGTGGCCGCAGGAGTGCACGTTCCCATCCTATACTTCTAATGATCCCTGTATCCTGCTGGTTCTCCTCAGACCGGACGGCACATCCACGACACTCGTCGTGCCCCATCTGGAGACAATGACGCAGAAGGTGGAAACACATTACTTCACCGACAAGGATACAATAGAGACGGGAGATGTGGTGTTCTCACGTCTGGCATACGCCACTGACTACAACCTCACCATCACTGATACGGCCGGGACCTATGGTATCCAGGTGTACGCGCTGTCCGCTGAACCACGGGGACTCCTCCATGGATACGGTACATTCTCACTGAGCCGGTGAGCTCACACCTTGACGCCGACCGCGCTGCGGGCCTCATCGCTCATGATGCCCTCGAGCTTGCGCTGGAGTCGACGCATCCCCGCCTTCCAGAAGTTCCTGCCGGACAGAGTCAGATGGCGACTGGGGATCACCCTGCTGGCGAGCTCCACGAGCGGGCCCTCCATGGTCCACCAACGCGGATTGAGCACCCGCGTGCCGTACCGTCGCTCGAACCGGGTCAGTTCACGGTCCACGAGACTCCCGGGAAAGAAGGCGTAGGATTGGGCTGCTATCCACCCGGCCGTCGCGTCCTTCCCGTCCACGAGCCGCTCCATGAAGGAGAGCGTCTCGGTCACCGTCTGTCGGCTCTCGCCGGGATGGTTGAAGAGAAGGTAGGTGGTGTGTGGTACGTCATGCTCGTCCAGCGCGGCGTCCGCTGCAGCGTACGTGTCCAGATAGGTGGAGGGATCGGCGCACTTGGCCATGATCCCGAGCATTTCAGGTGAGGCCGCGTCCAGACCTATGTCGACCCGCATGTCGAGCTTCGCCATGAGAGCAGCGTCCGCACCATCGATCAGGTCGGCACGCGTCTCGGCCCAGTACTCGGTCCCTGCGCCCAGGTCCACGAGCCCACGTAGGAAGTCGCGACGCCATGACGGGGACGCACCGAAGCATGCATCGGAGAACCGCAGCTGGGACGGGTCCACTACCTCCACGGTACGTGCGACCAGGCGCAATGCCTCATCGACGGGGAGAGCACGATGGTCGCCCTTCACGCCTTCCATGCAGAATGAGCAAGAGAATGGGCATCCCCGTGACAAGTACAAACCCACGGGCCATCCGCGGACGAGGTACGGATACCCTTCCCAGTCGAGCTCCGGGGCAGATTCCATAGTCGAGGGCCTGCCCGCTACTACACGTGTGCCCTTTCCCCGTTTGGGTAGTTCCTTGACCGCGTTCACTAGGGCCGACTCGCCCTCACCCGTGACGACAATATCCGCCATCCCTTCGAAGTCCTCAGGACGGGCGGTCGCATGGTATCCCCCCACGATAGTGAGCGCTTTTGGCCGGACGATCGCCGCGATATCCAGAACGCACTTGGTCGCCCGGTAGGAAAGAGACGTCCAGCAGGACACGGCAAGCACGTCGAAGGTCCGCTCCTCCATAAGGTGCCGGGCCTCCAGAGCGAACGCAGCTTCCTCACGCATGTTGGAGGGTCGGCCTATCTCCACCTCAAGATCAAGGACATCGCACTCCGCGACCCCGCTCACTGCGGAATAGAGCGCAACCATATGGGTCTTGGTGGGAAGGACAGCGCCCCCCCAGCCCTCGGAACGGAACGAGGACGGGTAGACCAGCAGTACCCTCGGTCGCGCCATGATGACATGCAGGGCGCTCTAGCAATAAAAATGCGACCCTACTCGTCGTCGAGCCAGGAATCTATGAGCTCCTCATCCTCTTCGGTGACGCCCTCCTTGGGCACGGGCTTGGTTCGACGCGCCGGGGGAAGCTCGCCCGCAGGACGCGGTGGCGGCCCGCCATCCTCGGGAGGGAGATTATCCCTGTCATCGATCGCCAGAGGGTCCTCATGAGGTATGAGCGCCTCGGGGGCAAGCCTATCGATTATACGGAGCGCTTCCTCACGATGACGAGCAACGGTCCGGTGGCGGTGCCATGATATGTCCTCGGACCAGTCCTCGGGCACGTCGGAACGCAGCACCTCAGACCGGGGACGATCATCAGATGCCTCAGAGGCCGCACCGATACGTCGATGGCGTTCTATCTGAGGGACGGAACCGAGCTCGCTCAGGGTCTCCATCTCCGCTTCGGCCACGTCCTGAGGTACCTTTGGGGCAGCTCCGCCGTAGACGGGTGACCGTGTCGAAGCCAGGAATACGTAGCTGGCGGCGAACACTACTAGAGCGAGGGCTAACACGCTCGTCCACCCCGGGAGCACTATTGTGGGCTCACGCTCACCTATCACATGGTAGGAGACTATGTTACCGGTCGCTGCGTCGATGTCGCCCTCGATTATCACCTGCTCGCTCCCTTGCACCGCCAGAACCCTGAAGCGGTATCCGGTGAAGGGATGGACCGAGTGGGGCCTCGTAATACGGTAGCCCTGTGTTTCCAGTAGCGCCATCTCGTTTGCGACCTCAAGCCGGGTGCGGAGTATGTTCTCCATGGACATCTTGACGCTACCGATGTTCGCGCAGGGTTGACCGCCGCCACAGGGACGGACCGCTACCTCGTCGGTGGGCTTCACGCAGGTGCCGGAAAGACAGACTAGGTCCCCGTTGCATCCACAATCGCTACAGCATGTGAAAGTGTCCTCCCCTTTCTCGCAGATGCGGTCGCCACACACTAGCCCTTTGTCGTCAGGTGGGACCGGCAGCGGCTCGGGGCTGGCCCCTACGGACGGTTCGGGGGTGGGTGTGGACGAGACGGGGGTGGGTGACAGGGTCGTCTTCGGTGGTACTGGTGTTATGACACCGGTCCTGTCAGGTGTAGGTTCGGGGGTCGGCTCCGGAGTGGGTTCAGGTGTGGCCTCACCCTCACGTACCTGGAACTGTACGCTCAGGCGCTGGGAAAAACTCCCCACTTCGTTAGGGACACAGTCGAGCCGGTACATCCCGGGGACCCAGTCATAGAACGAGCGGTCCAGTGTGATACGCACGGTAAGGCCTGCCACGGTCGTAGGCGGCTGTTCATCGCACACGGGGGGATCGGCATGGTCCCCCGGGCACAGTGCGTATGGTTCTCCCAATGGATCGATGAGCCCGCACCGCAGGGTCCAGTTGCTCTCGATCTCCACCACGTGGAAGTCCAGTTCCACTTTCTCCAGCAGCGTGTGCTCTGGTGCTGGTTCGTACCCGCGGGCCGTGAGCTCAACGAACATCCGCACGTCATCCACCGCACAGACTGCAGACACGATCATGAACAGAGCGAGCAGGAGGAGGGCAGTCGTGCCCCCACGTCCATCACCTTTCACGGTGCTGTGGCTGGCCATGGTTCGCGTCCTCCCCAGGAAGGGGGACCAAAGCATAAAAATGGACCCATCACTGGAACCAGTCGGGAATGTCCTCGTCCTCGCCCCCACCGCTATCATAATTGGCGGTGGGCGCGCTCGTGGGCGGCGCTACCTGCTCGGGCGGTGCCTGGACCACCACGACCTGGGTCCGGCTCTGCATGACGTACATGGCACCTATACCGATGATAGCGATGACCGCACCGACAAGAAGGGTCTGGACCGAGATGGCACCGCCCGAATCCGTCTCCGGGACGTAGAACGTGTCCAGTGTCTCGGCCTTCGTGTTCACCACTCCGTCGATGGCGATACGCTCGCTGCCCTTCCGCGCGTTGATTACGAACTCGTACTCACCGTCCGCGGTCTGTGAGAGCTCTGGTTTGGTGACCTTCCACCCCTCGCTCCGGAGCTTGTCGATCTTGGCCTTGGCGAACGCATCGGCCATGATGACGTCCATGACCTTCTTGACGTTGTCCTGACTGTCCACGCAAACGCCGTTATTGCACTGCTTCTCAGCAGGGCAGCCACAGTCCGCGCAACAGGTGTTGTAGTTCTCACCCACATCACAGGAGTTGTCGCCGCACACGGCCTTGATGTCCTCGTCCTGCTTGATGCACTGGTTCTGCTTGCACCGGTAGCCGGGATCGCATCCACAGTCAGTGCAACAGCTCTTGGACGTCTCGCCCTCGCTACATTGCAGGTCGCCGCATACCGTGATGGGCGCCTTTGATGGGGTCGCGGGCGTTGTGGTGGATGGCTGGGGCGGGGGCTGGGCGCTCGTAGTGGGTCCAGCGGAGGTCACGGGAGTGGCGCCCGGCGGCATTGTGGAGAAGTCGCGGCAGAGGTGGGCATTGGTATCGCAGTACTGTCCGCCGCTGCAGTCGACGTTCTCGCAGCAGTCGCCGCCCGCGTACCATGCCCCGGTGCAGCACTTACCGCCGGTCCGCTCCACGCACTGGTGGTTCGATACCTCCTGGCATGCGTTGCAGGCGATTGCCACGCACGTCTTGGACGCGTCACAGCTCTTGTCGCTGTCGCACCCGGAGTCGTCGCAGCACTTGCCGCCCGCGTACCAGGTGCCCTGACAACACTTGCCCTCGGCTTCTGTATAGCACGTAGTGCCGCAGGGGACCTGGCCCACGTCGCAGGCTAGGCTCGAGCACTGGTTGTTTGTCTGGCAGGTCTCGCCCTCTACCGTACAGTCCTCGTTGGTGCAGCAGGCAGCACCTGCGATCCACGCGTCGGTGCAGCACTTACCGCCCTCCGTCCTAGCTATACAGGCGTGGTTGGAGGCCGTCTGGCATGACGTGCACACAAGGGCCTCGCACTTATTGGCCTGGCATGACTTGGCCGGATCGGTGCACTCCTCGTTGCTGCAGCAATTGGCACCCACGATCCACGTGTTCCCGCAACACTTCCCTTCGGTACCGATCTTGCACACGCCGTTGCAGAAGGCATAGCCTGCGATGCAACTGGTGGTTGAACACGAGCCATCGATACACGCGAACATCCCGGAGCACACGTCGGTGCAACCGGCGCCCGTACCTGTTCCGGTGCCAGTACCAGTCCCAGTACCTGTGCCAGTGCCTGTCCCGGTACCTGTTCCCGAACCGGTACCACTGCCGGTACCTGTTCCGGAGCCGGTGCCACTGCCGGTACCGCTACCAGTGCCCGTACCAGTGCCGGTGCCGCTACCGGTTCCCGAACCAGTACCACTGCCGGTGCCGCTACCGGTTCCCGAACCAGTACCACTGCCGGTGCCGCTACCGGTTCCCGAACCAGTACCACTGCCGGTGCCGCTACCGGT
>CAZFHY010000014.1:0-111447 GCA_964519305.1 Candidatus Undinarchaeota archaeon | reverse complement strand
TAACTCATTATATCCGACATGCTGCATGACGTTTGTGCCCCTTGAGCCGAGTGGTATCCGAAAGTAATGTCGTATACACCACGTCAGGGAATCTATATCGGGCATTCAGATATCACATAGGATCAGTATGATAATCCGAACTATCCATTTTTGTAGATGTTATCGTGATGATCGTAATCCTCGATGATGGCGGTTCATTTTCTATCATTCACAGAGAACACCATCACGAAGTTACTATCGATGTGGACCCGTTTCAGGTGTTGGAGTGGTCTTCGAAGGTTCTTGAACCGATGAGGATTGATCACGATCTCGTCGATCTTCTTGAAGATGATCTCAAGCTGTCCGGGATCCTTCTTCGCTAGCTTGAAGAAGGTCTTCTCGACCGATTTCCTGAGCTCGTAATCATACATCACTCATTCAGCCCGAAATGCTTCCGGAAGTCCTTGACCTTGACGGTCTTCTCCTTCTGCCTCGTCCTCATCTTCTCGAGGAACTCAGGCCTTAGCTCCGGTTCGAAGAGTTCCTCTTCGTAGACCTGGAGGATGTACTCGATCGCTTGGGACTTGTTCCGGAAACCGTGCAATCCTTTAACGACATTGACCACCCGAGACCCTTCATCTGTCAACGTGATTAGTGCCTGGACCATGATCGTTCACCGTTTATTCCTAGAATATATTATGTTTCGTAACTATTTATTACTATTCATTATGTTTTATAACGAATCGATTGCTGACAGCTCCGACGTGGGCGCCTTATTCATCATCATTTCCTAAGTACCTCAACACATCTTTCGACGATCCTATCGACCTTCTCACATGCAAGGCGACCTGCCTTGTACATCACCAACCTTCGGTGGATGGTCATGAGCTTGTTCGGGCGAACGTTGCTTGACGTCCTAAGAAACCCCGATTCGAAGTCATCCTGGTCAATCTTTATGGCGTACTGATCCCTCACCGACCTGCTCGTAATCCTGCATATGATGAGGTCCTCGCCGCTACCCTTGGCGACGACGAGAGCTGGTCGTCGCTTCCAACTGGAGAAGTCGGTGAATGGAAGGGAGACGATGACGACGTCACCCTTCACAGGTCCTTCCACGCCTCATCCTCCTCAGGCCTCAACCAATCATCTGCCAAGGACGGTTGTGTCACAAGAGCGATCCATACGCGCTTTAATCCCTCGTCATCCAGCCCGAGCTTCTTCTGCATCTCCTTGAGGAAGGGCAGATGCTCCTTCCAGACCGCCTCTTCCCTTCTAGCGATGACCATGAGTTTCCTCACGATCTCGTCGTAGCTCTCGCTCCTGTGCTGGCGGAATTCGTCGAGTTCATTCTTCGTGTCCTTGTGGAGCTTGATGGTGGTGGCATCGGCGGGCATTGTGGTATACCTAGGTATACTTAGGTATACCGCGGGATATAAACCTTCCGCCTCGGCCCCCAATTCGTCCCCCTCCGTGCTCATATCGCCCCCCCATCCCCGAACCTGTCCAGCGGGCTGACGATCCGCACCAGGTCCCGCTTCGTCACGTGGGTGTATATCTGCGTCGTCCTGCAGCTCGCGTGCCCGAGGAGCTCCTGGATGTACCGCAGGTCCACTCCGTCCTCGAGGAGGTGGGTGGCGAAGCTGTGGCGCAGGCTGTGGACGGTAGCGCCCGGCCTGACCCCGGCCCTCCGCGACGCCCGCTCGAACACGTGCTGGACCGTCCTTTCTGTGAGATGGCCCCGGCCGTTCCCTCCGGGAAAGAGCCACTTCACCGGCCGGTACTCGTCGATGTACCCCTCCAAGCATGACTCGGCGATGCCCGATAGCACCGTGTAGCGGTCCTTGCGCCCCTTCCCCCGCCGCACGTGGAGCAGCTTTCGCTCGCGGTCCACGTCGTGCACGCGGAGGCGCACGACCTCGCTCACACGCAGCCCCGAGGAGTAGGTGAGGGTGAGGATGGTCCGGTGCTTGAGATTGGTCACGCCCCTGAGCAGACGGGCCACCTCCTGCCGCCCCATGACCACCGGCAGCCGCTTGTCCTTCTTTGGCCGATGGATGTCGTAGGCCAGCCTCCGGCCCATGATCCGCCCGTACAGGAACCGGAGGGCGTTGATGGCCTGGTTCAGTGTGGATGCGGACGCTCCCCTGTTCTGGGAGAGGTGCGCCAGGTACCGGCGCACGTCCTCGCTGGTGATGTCATCAGGCCGCTTCTCGACCATCTCGAGCATCCTCTCGTTGGTCCGCACGTACGCCTTCACGGTCTTGGGGCTGTACTTCCTGGCCACCAGCTCGCGCCGCATCCGCTCGATCGGCATGACGTTCCCACGGAGCAAGGGATCGACCTCCACCCTCATATCGGAGAACAGCGACTGGAGCACCTCCACCATGCCGGACGTCTCCGGAACGGTCCACACCTTCTCCTCCCAGAGCCACTCCCGGCCCGTCACGGTCCTGATCCTGTCGATGAGCTCCTTGTCGTACGGGAGCGACACGGCGATGTTGCCGTCCCTGCGCCTTTCCAGCTTGATCGTTGTCGTCATACCGCTCACCTTGTGAACTCGATGTCTTGGATGTATGAAAAAGAACTGTTCCCCCGCAGCGGGGGGTACTTTGACGGTCTTTGCTCATGCTGGACCGGGACTATACACAGTACATATACTGAGAAAGTGACCTACTCGCCGTCCTTCTGCCGGTGTCGGCGCTCCATCTCCTCGATGTAGCGTTCGAGACCCTCCCCACCACTGTCGCCATCGCCCTCGTCGCCACCGCCACCTCGACGGCCCTTGATCCACTCCCAGACCTTCCCGAATGTCCACTTGACGCCCGTATAGATACCGCTGGTACCGGCCACGACGATGAACGTCTCAGGCAGGTACTGCTCGATGTTGTTGGGGATGTCGTTGCCGCTCGTCATCTCGTACATGTTGAGCAGCTGCTCACCGGCGGACATCTTGGGGACGAGGATGTTCTCCCAAACCATGTCATGGTCATAGGTGCCGTCGGCCGCCTGCTGGACGCTGCCCATGTCGATGTACTTGCCCATGTCCACGGGCGGGTACTGGTGGACGATGTCGGCGTTGCCCACACCGTTCTCCACGTAGTCCACGGTGGCGTCGTAGTTATACCAAGCGCCGTCCTCTCCGCGTATATGGAGCCAGGCATGTCCGATGTTCTCCTCGCCAGAGGCTCCGAACACCCAGCGCACGTCCTGGGCCTGCTCGGCGATCTCCGGGTGGTCGGCCGCGAGCTTGAGCAAGGCCGAGTAGGTCATGCCCGAGAAGTCGAAACAGATGCCCGAACCGTCGTCGACGGCGGGATCTATTCCGGTATCGGCAAAAGAGTCGTCGTAATCCAGGTGCACCATCACCTTTGCATGGAGCCTTTCGACGATGTCCTGTCCCGAGTACTGGTCCGGGTTCTCGGAGATGTCGTTCCAGACCTCCTCGGTGTCGATGACACTTGCTACGCGCTCCTGGCCCTCCGGCGAGAGGTACTCGTTAGGGTCCTGTCGCGCATTGGTCAGGCGGGCGATCGAGAAGGAGGTGAACACGTCGAGAGCGTAAGAGACGCCAATGAGCGTGGCGGCGGAGATGGCGTACTGCGAGAGCTTGTTCGCGACAAGGTCGTCCGACTCGTGCCGCGTCTCGGCCCCGAGCGCGTCGGCGTACCCGTCCGTCTCCAGATCAACGTCCACGATCCCGTACATGGTCCCCTATTCCTCTGAACACACGGTCCTCTAAGGACCGTGGCGGGGTTTAGCACTATTTCTCTTATTAATAGATTGTTGTGCGACCACCTGACGGTGATGACAACAACGGCGGGCGCATCACAAGGATTAAATGCATTTGGGCACTATCCGCCCCCACCCAGATTATGGGGGACGAATCATGGCTGGAGACGAGGACCTTCTGAGACCTCCTGAAAGGGAGATGAAACCCTACCCGCCCAAGGTTATCACGCTTGTGAGCGGAGAGAAGCTGCTGATCCGGCAGGCAGAACGCGAAGAGGTGCCCAAGCTCCTCGAAGCGGTCCGCCCGCTGACCACAGTCGCCAAGGACTATTACGACATCGTGGCATCACGAGTGTACGCCGAGCTGCTAGGCTGGTACCGCTACCGCGTTCGCGACGAGTACTGCCTTGTGGGCCTCATCGACGGCGAGATCGTCGGGATCGTTAACGGCCGGTGCGTGGACGATAAGGTCGGGATGAGCTATCACACCATGGCCCTGAAGCGGGGACTGCGCGTGGGTGCGCATCTGTTCCCTGCCAAGATGGAGTACCACTTCATGCTGGGCCAGGAAGAGGTCCTCATCGTGGCCGAGAGCCCCATCGGGTTCCGCCGCTGGATGGAGGAGCTGAGGCTCGAGCCCAAGAACGAGATCCAGCACGAGCTGGGCGGCGTGGACTCCTGGGTGCTCACAAAGGAGAACTTCAAGACCTTCATGGAGCCCGAGAAGCTCTTCGGCGAGCGGCCTGTTCCCGACGAGATCATCGAGGCCAACAAGGAGATCATAGTACCTCCGCCGGAAGAGATCAGGCGACGCGTCACAGGGCAGGGATAGATCGTGCGCGACGTCGCTATCGTCGGCGTTGGCATGACCAAGTTCGGGCGCCTTAACAGCGCTCTGGACGAGATGATCGCCACTGCCTGTCTTGCGGCCATGGACGACTGCGGGAACCCGGGCATCGACTCGGTGTACGTGGCCAACATGGGCGCCGGTGCCATCAACCGACAGACCGCTCTCGCGTCGGCCGTCATCGACCGGCTCGGGCTGCTGGGTAAGACCTCGGCCGTGGCCATCGAGAACGGTCCAGCGTCAGGTCAGAACGCCGCCAAGCTGGGATTCTTCGAGGTGGCCAGCGGCTACTCGGACTGCGTTATGGTGGCCGGGGGCGAGCGCATGCGTGTCGCATCCGGTGGGACGATCACTGATTTCGTCGCCATGATGAGCCATCCTCAGGCCGAGTACATCCATGGCGTCACCCTGCCATCTCTGGCGGGGATGTTCGCACGATTGTACATGGACAAATATGGCATCACCAGCGAGGACCTTGCCAACATCGCCGTGAAGAACCATGACAACGGTATGCTAAATCCCTACGCCCACATCCACCAGAAGATCACCCTCGAGGGCATCCTGCTCTCGCGGGAGGCCAAGCTCAACAACCCGGTCATCGCGGACCCGCTCAGGCTCTACGACATGTGCCCGGTGAGCGACGGTGCCGCTGCGTTCATCATCTGTCCTCTGGAGAAGGCCAAGGAGTACTGCGACACCCCGGTCCGCATCGCGGGCGTGGGGCAGGGGACCGACCTGCATGCCGTGCACGAGCGGCCCGATCCGTTGGTGCTCAAGAGCGTGCGGACGGCTGCCGACAGGGCTTTTACCATGGCGGGCGTCGAGCGAAAGGACATCGACTTCCTAGAGCTGCACGACGCGTTCACCATCCTGGAGTTCGCCGAGAGCGAGAACGCCGGCTTCTTCAAGCCCGGGAAGTGCGCCGAGGCCCTTCGCGAGGGCGTCACTCAGATAGGCGGGAAGCTCCCGATCAATCCGTCCGGCGGGCTCAAGGCCAGAGGCCACCCCGTGGGCGCAACAGGAGCTGCCCAGCTCGTGGAGTGCACGTGGCAGCTGCGCGGCGATGCCGGCGAGCGACAGGTCGACGGAGCCCAGCGCGCCTTCACGGTGAACTTCGGAGGGTTCGGCAACAACGTCGTGGCCCACATCCTGGAGCGAGGTGACTGAGATGGAGGACGAGGAAAGAAAGATGATCGGTCAGCGGTGCACGAAGTGCGGCAAGGTCATGTACCCCGCCCACGACGTGTGCACGAAGTGCGGTGCGCGTGAGTTCGAGGAGGTGCCCCTGGGCGCCGAGGCGAGCCTTGTCACCTACACGGTGCTCACTGCCGTGCCCACGGGCGTGAAGACCAGACCGCTGGTGCTCGGCATCGTCTCGTTCGACGGCTTCGACGAGCCCGTGCGCGCTACGGGACAGGTCCTTGCCAAGCCCGAAGAGGTCGAGATGGGCATGAAGCTCGTCCCCGACTGGGGCATGCTGCGAACGCTCGGCGAAGAGACCATCGAAGGCTTCAGGTTCAGGCCAAAGGAATGAAGCGATAGTGGACCGGAGGGGGTCTGCGGGCCCCCTTCAACACCTTTCTCCCAGAGGATGAGCTCGATAAAGCTGACACTTGTAGAATGAGATGTCATCCAGGCTAAGGACCTAGCAGTCCTCTGCCCCGGGCTCCCCGTCCTTGAGAAGCTCCACTCGCGAGAACTTGTCGTCGTGGAACACGGCGTACCCGCGGACCACCTTCTCCTGCTTCCTCTCGCCCTTGGGCTTGTACTTCACCGTCAGGCTGAACGGCATGTAGTGGTCCTTGTCGTGGCGCACGTCATATCGGACGCTCACGAAGGTGTTGTCGACGACGGTACCGGCGTCACGGTTGAGCTTGAGCTTGGTGTGCAGAGCACGTTCGTTGTACTCGGTGGTCGGGACCATCTCGTCGGGCAGGTTGATGAAGTCCTCTTCGAGGCGGTCCATGGTGGCCTTGCTGGTGCCGAAGGAGCGCTTGCCCCAATCATGCTCCTGGCTGAACTTGTACGTCTGCTTGGACTCCACGTAGTCGCCGAGCTTGTCACCGACGTACCGGCCGACCGTGGCGCCAACGGCGCCCATACCTACCGCGGCTATCGGGGCGTACGGACCGGCCCCCATGCCCAGGAATGCGCCTGCGGCGAGGAATCCCGCCTTGAGGAACTCCTTGGTCCCCTGGATGATCCCCGTGCCGAGGAAGGCCTTGACCTCCTTGCCCCGATAGCGCGTCTGGCCATCGGAGAAGTCCTCGCTAAAAGAGATCTCGGGCGGGATGTCGCCATAGGACGGTGCATGGAACTCCAGGTCGTACTCGAGCTTGTCGATCCTCTTTCCGTCGACATGGACGTCGAAGGCGAGGTTGCACGTGTCCTGTCCGGGCACGAGGTCGTCCGGTTGATACACCTCCAAGCCAAGGTCCACGTACTCATTGCTCAAGATAGAATCCATTGCCCTGTCCGACAATCTCGGCAGGACAGGCGGTATATATAGTTTTCGAACCCGTACGCCATACCACGGCCCTGCCCCATGGTGGCACGCCTCCCGGGTCCCCTTTTAAGTCTACTCCCGCTGGCGCGTCGTATGGCAAGGATGATACCGCCCTTCAAGATCAAGATGGTCGAACCGATCAAGCTCATACCCCGCGAGGAGCGAGAGCGGGCGATCGTCGAGGCCGGTTTCAATCCGTTCCTCCTCAACTCCAAGGACGTGTTCATCGACCTCCTCACTGACAGCGGTACGGGCGCCATGAGCGACAACCAGTGGGCGGGCATCATGCTGGGCGACGAGTCCTACGCAGGATCGCGCAACTTCCACAACCTCCGCAACGCCGTCAAGGACATCATGGGCTTCGAGTACGTCATGCCCTGCCATCAGGGGAGGGGTGCCGAGCAGGTGCTCAACCGCGTCCTGCTCAAAGAAGGACAGACCGTCCCGGGCAACATCCATTTCGACACCACGAAGGCGCACATCGAGCACCTCGGTGGCCGGGCCGTGGACTGCACCATCGATGCCATCCACGATCCCGCGGCCGAGCTCCCGTTCAAGGGTAACCTGGACCTCGACAAGCTCCGGGCCGCCATCGAGCCGGACCCGTTGAACGTCTCCTACGTTCTGATCACCATCACGAACAACTCCGGCGGCGGACAGCCGGTATCTCTCCAGAACATCCGCGATGTCTCGGCCATCTGCCGCGAGCACAAGGTCCCGCTCTACATCGACGCGGCCAGGTACGCAGAGAACGCCTGGTTCATCAAGACACGCGAGCCCGAGCAGAAGAACAAGTCCATCCGCGACATCGTGCGCAACATCTTCTCGCTAGCCGACGGTGTGCTGATGAGCTCGAAGAAGGACGCCATCGTCAACATGGGCGGGTTCCTTGCCCTGCGCGACGAGGAGCTGTACAGACAGCTATGTCCCATATGCGTTCTGTTCGAGGGCTTCCCCACCTACGGTGGCATGAACGGACGCGACATCGAGGCACTGGCTCGCGGCCTGTACGAGGCCATCGAGGAGCCGTACCTCGCCTACCGCATCGGACAGATCGAGTACCTCGGCCAGCGCCTGATGGATGCAGGCGTCCCTATCGTCAAGCCCGTCGGAGGACATGCCGTGTACATAGACGCCAAGGCGTTCTTCCCGCACATATCCCAGGACATGTTCCCTGCCCATACGCTCTGCGTGGAGCTCTTCATCGAGGGCGGTGTACGCACCGTGGAGATCGGGACCCTGCTCGCCGGACGTGATCCGGACACAGGGGAGAACATCCATCCTGCTCTGGAGCTCACGCGCCTGACCATCCCCCGCAGGGTGTACACCCAGGAGCACATGGACTACATCGCCGACACGGTCGCTGCCGTGTGGGAGCGCCGGCATGACGTGCAGGGCCTGGACTTCGAGTACGAGGCGCCTATCCTGCGGCACTTCCAGTCCCGGTTCAAGCGGACCGCCTAGCGCTCGCCGTCAGGTTCATAAAGCTGGGCCGCGGACAGTCCACCGGTGACGACGAAAGCATCGGGCGAGGACGACGCTCTGGCAACGCTCGCCGCCCACGGTATGCTCTGCGAGATTCTCGCCCTCAGGGCGGATCTGCGCGAGTCGGTCCGCGACATCGCTCGCGAGAGCGAGGTCCCGAAGCTCAGGGAGGCGGCCAGGCGTCTTGGTCTTGACCTCGTCATCTCTACCGAGCGTGTGGCCCTCCACCCGGGAGGCACCTTCGAGCGGGTCCCCTCCAGTCACCCCGGGGCCGATCGCAGAATAGTGTACATCGGGACTCGGGAAGGCTGCATACGCGCCCGCCGGCACGAGGAGGACGGGCACATCGCCAGGCTCGGCAGCGTTCTGGGGTACCCCGAGTGCTGCATCGAGTTCTACGTCGCCCAGCCCAAGCGCGACATCCCGGTAGCGATACACCGGCGCTCGGAACGGTTCGACATCCACGCCCACTCACTGCTCCGGGGCATCACCGGGCACGGGTTCATCTCGAACTTCCCCTGTTCCTACTCATGCCCGCAGGCAGTAGCGTTGGGAAAGAAGGTCCGAAAACTGTTGAGAGAGCACGATCCCGCGTTCGAGGAGGAGATGCGGCGTCACCTTACATCCCCCCTGCTCTACCTGGGTGACGGGAGGGAGGTGCTCCTCACTGATGGCGCGGTCGATGGCGACGAGGTACGTGATATCACTGTGGCCCTTCGCCCGGCCGCGCTGGACCTGCCCGATTTCGACATGGTCCGCTTCGACGACGAGGAGGTCGTGTTCCTCAAGGAGGGACGACCTGTGAAATGGATCGGTAAGAAGGCCGGCCCGTGCATCCTGTTCAGGTTCGGCTGAACACCGGCTCCAAGAACCAATTTTCTATCGGAGAACCGGGCATCGTACCGCCATTCACCCTGTCCTGTCGATAGGTAGACCGCACCGAGCGCAAGGAGTGAGAGTACAATGAACGCCAGGATTATTACGCTCTCTATGGCCATGTTGCGCACCGTAAGTACCGTTCGCTCAGAGGTCCCTGGAGAACGGTTTCGGATTGGACTGTAGCATCGGCCGGTCAAGGATATAGATCAGGCCCAGCATCAGCACAGATAGTTGTACGACTGTTAGTTCAATCATTGTTAAGTCACCATGGGGGGTGGACGGGATTCCCCTGTTCCCGTTAATAACGATGTCTAGACTCCCACATATAGTCTGTCATTTGCTTTGTGAAATTGCTTTGTTTGTATCCCAATACAATCATTTTGTATCCCATTATTGGGATATAGTATCAGAATCATATCCTACCTTGTAATTTATTGAGCAATTCCCGGGTCTCTCGTCCGACATCACCCTCGCCCTGGATCCGTGCAACCGCCTCCCTGGCCTCGAGCCAGCGGATGACATCGTCCAGCCAGCGGATGACATCGCCCGAGTACACCTTCAGCCAGTAGTCCTTCTTTGCCTGCTTCACCATGGCGCGGGGATCGAGACCGCGGCGACGAAGGGTCAGGAAGTAGTTGGTGAACTGTCGCTCCGGACACCCGCAGAAGGGACGTCCCTTGCAATGGCAGGAGAAGAACGCCTGCGTGACCATGCGCACGTACCGTCCCATGCGTGCTTCGAGCTGGTCCCGGTTCCGCTGGTAGATGTCGAGGAACCTTCCGTCGAAGAAACGTTGTGGCGCCCGGATGCCCAGTATCCCCTCGATCGTTCGGGAAAGGCCCTGACCCAGGTAGGCACGCTCGAAGGGGCGCGCTCGTTCCACGAACTCCTCGGGCTCCTTGTCCAGCGTCCCCACCATGAGAGATACCTGTTCGATCGTCAGGAAGTGCCGTGACGCGACCTCGCCCAGGGGCGTGGGCCGCCCGTTCGCGACCAAGCCCTCGCGCTCGAGCCGTTCGATGACGGGACCCACGTCGGTGTCAAAGCCCACCGACCGCCGGAGCAGATCGTCCACTTCGTCAGCGGGCACGCCGCATACCATCGTCGCGAGCACCTGTTCGTCATCCGCGTCCCGGGAGTACTCCACGTCCACCGGTTCGAGGGTGCCCTCCATGAGCCGGAACGCCATCGATTCCTCAGTGCCACCTATCGCCGGGTGGAGGCCGCGTCCCACTTCCGCGAGCACAACGGCGAGCCCCCGGGAATGGTAGGTAGGTCGGCCCGCGCGTCCCGCCATCTGCTGGAACTCCTGCACGGTGAGCCACTCTATACCCATGGCCAGCGACTCGAACACGACCTGCGACGCGGGGAAGTCGACCCCCGCACCGAGCGCCGCGGTGCTCACGACCGCGCCGATCTTGCGCGACATGAACTCGCGCTCGACCTCCTTGCGTTTCGCGTATGTGAGGCCGGAGTGGTAGGCCTTGGACGGGATGCCGGCCTTTGTCAACGTCCTTGCCTGCTCCTCGGCCTTGCGACGGGCATTGGTGAACACGAGCGACTGGCCTCGCACGCCACCCTTGGCCCGCATGTTCCACTCGCGGGAGCAGTACCGTTCCAGCTGGCGTTGCTTGTCGTTGGCATCGCGCACGATGACAAGGTGGCGTTCCAGGGCGACCGGCCGACCGGCATGCTCCACGAGCTCGGCCCCAAGTGATTCGGCTAGACGCCGCGGGTTTCCGACCGAGGCCGACAGACCCACGAACTGGGCGTCCGGGTAGAACGTCCGTAGTCGCGCCAGGAAGCCGTCGAGCCTGGGACCCCGTTCGTCCGAACCGAGCATGTGGACCTCGTCGATGACGACGCAGCCCACGTTGTCGGGCTTAGTGCCGCAGCGCATGAGGTGGTCCACCCCCTCGTACGTCCCGACCACGATATCCGCTGCATGGTCCCTGTTCACACCGGACACGGACTCAAGGCGCGAGAAGCCCACGCGCAGGGATATGGTGAGCCCCAGAGGGCCGTACCGCTCGGTGAACTCGTGGTACTTCTGGTTGGCCAACGCCACCAGGGGCACGAGGAACAGGAGCCGGCGACCATCGAGCGCCCGGGTCACGCCTGCGAGCTCACCTACCAGGGTCTTTCCCGAGGCCGTGGCAGAGACGACGAGAAGGTCCTTCCCGTCCAGGAGCCCTGCCTTGACAGCGAGGGATTGGACCGGCGTGAGCTCCTTGACACCGACCTTCTTCAGGGCGGCCTTCATGCCGTCAGGGATCGGGAGGCCGGACATCTGCAGGCAGTCCACAGCGTCCCTCTTGGCCTTAACGACCGAGTGAAGGCTCTTCTCGGGCGTGGTCAGAGGATCGACGCGGGGATCGAAGAGCTTCATCGCGGCGTCCAGCTCCCCCGCCTTCTTGATGAACGGCTTGAGGTCCGATTCCACGTCCCTGCCGAACCAGCTGCGGAACTCGTGCTTCATCTCGTGCTCCGCGCAGTCCAGGCACAGCCGTTCGGATCCCCATTGGATATCGCTCTCGTCCAGCACGGTGGCCCGTTCCGCAAGGAAGCAGTGCCGGCAGAACGATACCTTCTCGCTATCCAGCCGGTAGTGCTCGAGCAATGGTGCGAGCGAGTCGTCCTCGAGGAGGATGTGCTTGGCCTCACGAAGATGTGCGATGAATGACCGGGGCTCGTCGAACTCACGACGGCCCTCGACATCGGTGTAGTACTTCACCGGAGTTAGGTCGGACATGTCCATCCTCACCGTCATCCGGCGTACTGGATCGATGCGGCGGACCGATGCAGCACGTGGAGCACGGATATGCTCGACACGCCAGGTCCCGGCCTTACGATCGTGTCCATGGATGGCCAGGAGCATCACGTCCGCCACCGGCGGGATGATTCTTAAATCTGTGCCATGGGAAGGACCACCATGAAGTGGACCCGGGTCGCCGACCTCAAGCCGTTCACTGTGAACATGAACGTGCGCGCTCGGATAGTCTCGTCCGAGCAGGTCAAGGAGGTCACGACCAAGGACGGACGCACGGTCGCCCGCCAGCGCCTCGAGGTCGAGGACCCGGAGGGCGGTCCCCGCGTCAGGCTAGTCCTGTGGGGTGAGGACGCCGGCCGGTTCCGGCTGGGGAACGTGGTGGAGGTCCGGGACGGCAGGATCACTATCTACGGGAAGACCGTGGAGATCGCCATCGGCCACGGTAGCGTGCGGCTTGCTCCACGAAAGCTTCTGCGCTCATAACCGGAGCTCGACGTCGTTGCGTTCGGGCCCCTGGGTCGGCTGGGTCCGCAGCAATCCGCTCTCCACGCCAGGCAGGCCTTCCAGTTCCTTCACATCCCCCGCATGGCGCGGGTGGACGTAGAGCCGGTCACGCTGTCGACGAACGGCATCGCGTGCTACACCCCGGCCCAGGAGGAAGCTCTCGACCTTCGTCATGAGCGGCGGAGGCCCCTTGACCAGCAGGGTCTCGCACATCCCGTCGTACCCGACACGCTCGTGAGGCCGGACCACCAGCCGGGAATCGCGGCGGCGAAGGGCCGGGATCTGGACGTTGACCTTGTAGCAGTAGGAGCAGATGTTGATAGGTAGCCGGATACCCGACCGGATGTTGTGCTCAAGCAGCCGCAGTGCGGTCAGTTCACTGCCCAGGACAGGACGGTTCTCGACATATCGGTCCATGGGCGAGGCACCGGTCATGCACTGGTACCCCCGCTCGCTGAGCCGATCGACGTTGTCCGGTGTGTACACGAGCTCGTGCAGGTTTATGTGATCGACACCCACGTCCTTGAACACAGGGAGCAGGCGTCGAAGTCGCTCCTCGTCCTCAGGTATCATGGGGATCTCCACTGCGATCCGGTCGATGACGTCACGGGCAAGCTCGAGAGCCTTTACATCGTAGGCCTTCCCCGCGATGTTGAAGCGCAGCTCGTCGAGACCGGCGTCCTTGAGCCGGGTGAGAAGGTCGGGCGTGAGCAGGTCACCGTTGGTATAGAGCCATATGCGGAACGATGGGCCGAAGGACGACCTCATCGCCCGGATCATCGCCAGTGACTCGTCCGGACGGCAGAGAGGATCGCCCCCCGATAGCGCACACCCGTCGTTCCCGCGTTCCCGCTCGTGGGCAACTAGACCGTCCGGCGCGCTGAAATGTTCCCCACCCACGTTGGGCAGGGGCGTGGAGCTCGTCCGGGACTGGGCGCAGAAGAAGCATGAGCGGGTGCAGGCATGGGTCACGTACACGCAGTCCCACGAACCCCTGCGGCACAGCTCGCATCCCGGCGATAGGGCTCCGTAGTACAGGCAGTTGTCCATGTGATCGAGCACGGCACCGAGCGATACTACGCGCTCGACCGCTTTCGCCCGCTGGCGCAGGTAGCGCTTCGTATCTTCGCTACCGAGGGCGCCGCCGTACCGGCCGACGACATCGGCCTCACGGCCCCTTGCCTGGGCGGAGAGGTCCCGAGCGACCTGCCCGAGGGACGATCGCGGATCAGTAGTGTCTGTTGGCATATCCCTGTCCCCCCCCGCCCGAGGGCGGAGTACGCATACGGTTGAGAGTATTGGTATGTCGGGCCATCGCATCGAGGTTCCGTCGATACTGTAGATAGCGTCGGCCCGCGAACACGAGCGATACGCTGATGAGGAGGATCTCGGCAAGGTCCTTGAGCCCCAGGAGCGGGGCCAGTCCGCCGAGCACGCGTTCCAGGAGCCCCTGGCGGGAGACAGTAGCATCGGTGAAGAACTCTTTTTTCTCGTGAGTCCCCCAGGCCTCGATGTGGACGACTATCTTGAACCTCCCGGATTGTTTGGGGTGGAGATGGAGGGTGAACTCCTCATCCTCCCCCGGCTCCAGCCGCACAGTTCGCTCGCCGAGCCAGCCCGCCTCGATGGGCGAGGTGACACCGATCGTATAGGTGTCCTGGACAATGCCCGTGTTGCGGATGATGAACGATAGCTCGTGACTTCCGCCCACCTTCAGCTGGACCTCGTCGATCATGCTCACGATGAACGAGCAACGGCAATCATCACAGCCGCAGTCCCGTATGCACGTGTTGCATTCCCATTCATCGCATCGACCATTGCCACACGTGAGCATGCACATCTGTGTCACCTCATGACAGCCAAAACCCTCAGGGCAGGGGCAGTCAAGGCAGCATCCGACGGCGGTCTCGGGGTAATCACAGCTCTTGTCACCGCACACGACCTCGTAGCACCCGTTCTTCAGAGCGCCCTCGTTCTCTGGCTTGCAGACAAGTCCCTGGGCACAGAGGCAGTCGGTCCTGGCGGTGGCGCACGTCTCTCCGACCGCGCTGTCGCAACGGCCGTTCCCCGCGCAATTGATCGGGGAGCAGTCGTCAGGGCATTCCGAGCACTCGCCGGGCTCGCATCGCCCATCACCGCACGAGGATATGACACGGCTGCAGCCGTTGGAAGTACACGTCAGGCCCGGAGTGCACATGGCAGCACATACACAGGGCTCATCGATGTCGCTGAGCGGGACGCACGCGGTGTCACCATCGCAGACGCGACCTTCACCGCAGGAATGGCCGCAGTTCACGGCAACGACCTCACAGACGCCATCCGTACCCGTGCTACGCGTGCAAGGATTATCGTCCTCGCACGACTCCTCCGGTGGGACCGCGGACACCTCGGGTTCGGCCGTCAGCACCGTACAGGTCCCTTCAACGCATGCCTCCCCCACAGGACACCGGAATTTACATCCACCACAGTTCTCAGGATCGGTTCGAACGAAGGTCTCGCACCCGGTCTCCCGGCGAAGGTCACAGCTAACGTACCCGGGCATACATTCGATGAGCGAACAGACACCGCCCGAGCATCCCACTGCGGCCTGGGGGACGATGCATGATATCCCGCATCCGCCGCAGTTCCTTGGATCGCTCGTGGTATCGACGCACTTCCCCTCGCAGTGGAGGCGGTTACCCGGACACGGTTGGACCGAAGGCCCCTCGACCTCCACGGTCGGAGCCGGCGTGGTCGTAGGCCCGGTGACCGTTGTGGGATCGGCCGTCGGCGTGGGTACAGGCGGTTCAGGGGAGGGGACCGGCGAAGACGTTGCGTTGGTCCCGGCAGCCATGGCGACGAGAGCATACTCACGGTTACCGATGGCCCGTTCATCCCCGGGAATGACCTCGAGCAGGAGGTCGTAGGTGTTTATCGCGTCCTCGTACCGCTTCGCACGGATAAGGAACGCACCCTTGTTTGCGAGCGAGTAGGTGTCGTCCGGATCGTTGTCCAGGACGCTGTCAACCACCGCGAGTGCCGCGTCCAAGCGGTCAAGTCCCGCCAGAGCGACAGCACGACCGTTATTGGCCTCGCTGCTAGCTGGCGAGATGGCGCGAGCATCCTCGAAGGCGATCAGTGCTTCCTGGAACCGCTCTTCTTGGGAGAGGTCGATACCCTGGCGCATGCTCTCCAGGAAGAGGCTGTTGCGGTCCTCGAGCGCATCGGCGAGCGTCCCGGTGGGGAGGGGGCTTGAATCGAAACCGTAACAGCACCGGTAACCGGTGCGCACGTCAGGCTCGCTGTTCGCGAAATTGAGCGAGAAGCAACCCGCCCGCTCGGCCCCCTGGAAGGATATTGTGCTCCACGAGCCGCCACGCCTGACCGGGTACCCCTTACCCGAACCATCGAGAGGAGGGTATACATGGTCGTTCCCGTACCGCTTGGGATCCTTGCCGAGCACGTCGCCCACGGACCGCTCCGAACCGGACCAGCCGTGATCAGGCACCGTCTCTTCGACCCACTCCCATACGTTCCCGACCATATCAAAGGCATTGGAGCCCGACCTGCACTCGGGATGCATACCAGTATCGTGGTTCGCGATCGCTACGAGCGTGCAGTTGGAGCAGTAAGTGAAACAATCGAAAAGCTCCGCTGTCCCCTCCTGTGTGAGATCGTACTTCTGACCCTGGAGGTCGCATGCAGCGAGCCATTCCCTACCGGTGCACAGGCGTTTTCCCGAGAGCCCGCATGCGAACCGCGCCCTTTCCCACGTAATATTGGTCCACGGGTTCCGGCCAGCAAGAGATACCGGCCACATACGGTCGTCCCGGGACGCCTCGTACTGGTCGATGCAGAAGCTCCCCCAGAAGGCGTCAACGCGGACCATGCCCGGAGGACAGTCGATCGTACCGGGGAGGAGCGATGCCAGAAAGACGGTCGAGTCGAACGTCGGTTCGTCCAGCCCGGAAATTGGAAAAAGGAGCGTCAGGAAGGCCACAAAGACCGCGACACTCCTCTGTCTTTCCATGTGGCGTGGGGGCTACCCAAAGCATAAAAGGGAATCGTTCGAACCGGACGATTCAGAACTCGTTACGGCTCTTGATACGATAGGCGTGGGCCCTCTTCCGCTTACGGCAGGTGGGACAGATGTCCTCACCATCCCGGAATATGTAACCACACAACGAGCATCTCATAACGGACTCGAGCTCACCGGCCTTGACGAGGAAGGACAACTGGTTCTTCAGGCTCTGGCGCGAGCACTTCGTGTCATCCTCGATCTCTTCGAGCGTGAAGTCATCGTGCGCCCGGGCAAAGGCGAGCGCCTTCTCATAGGTGTTGGAGGTATGGACCTCTGTATTTACGACGATGTCCTTTGGAACGGCCTTCTGACCGGGAAGGATCCTACCGCACAGGTCCTTGATGGAACCCAGTAGCGAGTCCCCCTCGTTCGAATGCTTGGTTTTCAGTGTCTTCTTGACCAACGGACCTACCCTATGTAGCGCAGTTCTTCCACGGGGCCACTACGACCCATCTCCTCGATAATGCGGGATTGGATCTCCTTGGCTTTGCCAATGGCCTTCTCCATGTCCTGGGTCATCTCGTCGATACCCGCCATGTCCAGCTTGAGCTTAAGGACGTCGTTTATGACCGAAAGCACGGACTTGGCCGCCTTGGAGTCGGTGAAGAAGGGTTGGGCACCCACGGTCTCGCCCATGAGGCAACAACCATCTATGCCCCTGATCTTCCCCAGACCAAGAAGTAGACCGGACGCGCCGACGATGAATCCTACGCGGTTGCCACCGCTGAAGATGACCTTGCTCTTCTTCAGCTTCTTCTTGAGCTTCTTGTCGGTGACGGCACCAATGACCTTGGGGACGTCAGGTATCTTCTGTACCCCGAAACCGCCGATGGTGATGAGTTCCTTTACCTTGTACTCCTGACAGAGGTCGAGGATCGTGGACACGACCTCGTAGTGACCCTCGGGAGTGATGGACTGGATGTCGCCCGTGAGGATGATAACATCCTGCTGCCCACGCTTCTTCTTCTTCCAATAGTAGAACGAATTGGTCGGGAGGTCCACGGTGTCGTCGTCGCCGACGAAGACGTGATAGGGGAAGTGGCTGGAGTGGAGCTCGGCGAACTTGGTGGCACCGAGCATCTCGATGAGATACTCCACCACGACCTTGCCCACGTTCCCTATACCGGGGAGCCCCTCTATAAGAACGGGTTTTGTGAGCTTTGGGCGTTCAAGCACGTTCAGGTGGGTCACCATGATCTACCATAACCTCCTTCTTTCGCTGACGGCGGTACCGTCCGTAGGGATCGTCGGGAGAGAACTTCGCGGGATGTGGGCAGGTTGCATCCGCACCGCATCGAGGACAAGCTTCGAGCAGTGTGTACGTCCCGCACTCCGAGCATTTGCGAAGTTTCCTCATTTCCTTTGGAAGGCGCCTGAACCGCCAGCCTTTGTGACTATGTTGATGGCCTTTTCGTATGCCTGTTTGAGCGTCGACTCTGCCACCTTGTAATCGGGAGCAGTGATCTTGATGCGGTACCGGGGTGCCGCGATGACCACTACTTCACCCTGGCTCTCGTTTTCCTTCGTCGCCTTCTCTGCCTCCAGGAGAGCTTTCTTTATGTCTTCGAGGCCCGTAGGCTTCTCGCTCGAAAGGGTGAGCACACCAGAGATAGTGACTGTCGGAGGGATGATGTTGCGCTTGGCCACTTCGACAAGGGCCTTGGCCCAGTCTGCAGATATGCCCACATCGGTGAATACCGTCTCCCCCTTGTCAACAGAGTCCTCGAGCGCATAGTAGAGGGCACCGTACTGCGTCTCCAGGGGGCTAGCGATAATATCGAGAGCTTTTTCGAGGTCTATGCCCTTTTCCTTGGCGACCATCTCCAAGAGCTTCTCGGCCTTGTTGGCCTGGGACACCTCCTCGAGCTTGGTCTTTTCCTGAGCTGACGTGATACGACGGAGCGAGAGATTGATATGGCCCTTCCGCGAATCGACACTGAGGACCTTGCATACGTTCTTGCGACCTTCCTTGACATGGTCCCGGATGTTCTTCACCCATTTGGTGGAGATCTCAGAAATGTGGATCATGCCCTCCAGGTTGTCGTACTCATCAAGTGAGGCGAAAGCAGCATAGGAGGATACGCTCTTCACGGTGCAAGCGACGACGTCGCCCGCGCTGGGGAATCCTTTCTTGACACGCATCCGAGCCTACTCCAGGACCTCGAGCACCTTGGCCTTTACATCGGCCATGCCGCCACGCGGCTCGGCGAGGACCTCGTCGCACACGAGGCACTTCACCTGGCTTGCTGCGTTCCCGAAGATAATCTGCTCGTTCTTGCACTTGCACTTAACCTTGATGAATTTGGTCTTAGGACGTGGAATGAGCTCCATGATGACTACCTCCCAATCTGATACTTCTTCGAACGGATGGCCTTGCGTCCATGTCCCTTCTTGCAGGTCTTGCACCACACACGAACATCCTTTCGCTTGGTGGGCTTCTCATGGTGGGGCAGAGGGCGCGGGTATCCGCGGTACCCCTTGAGCACGCGGCGGAACTGTCGCTGACCCCAGGTGAGCTCGCCCGCCTTGTGCTTCTTGACCTCCTTGAGCTCATGAAGAGTGTGACTCTCGCAAAAAGGACAGTACGTCTTGATCTCCTTAGGGAACCTCATCGTTAGGCCTCCGCCGACCTTGCCTTACCTCTATTTATAAGGTTTTCGGCGTTGGCCGCCGGAATTCGGGCCTTCTCACCACGTCTGAAGGGCCCATACTCCTTGGCGTCCATACCCAGCGTCCTCGGTATGTCGGCAAGGAACTCCAACTCCACCAATCCATCATCCTTATCGTTCGGAGCTGCCTCATCCACTTTGACTGGAGCGGGGCTTTCCACGAGGACCGACGGCGGAGCCGCACCCTTCTCGTCGGTGAAGAGCGGGAGATAGTACAGGTCGCGGTGCTCGTTGAGGACCTTTATGAGCGCTCCGTAGAGCTTCTTCTCGTGGGGCACCATGTCGGAGACCTCCGGACACTGGCTATCCGACCGTGAGTCGTTGAGGGCGAGGATGAGCACCTTCTTCTCGCGGTGCTTGTATAACTGCTCGATGGATTTCTGGACGTTGGCCAATTGGTACATAAGGCGCTGGTTCCCGACCTGGTCGTTGGCGAACGCCTCTTTACGCGATAGGAAGAACTGTCTGATCTGTGAATAGAAGGTGCGATCAAGGTCCAGAAGGCGCTTGCTGTTCTTTTCCTGACGCTCCTTGTTCACTATCGTCTCGTACGTTATCCGCTCCTCGTTTTCGGCCATCGTCCTTCTTCCTCTTGGCCCGCTTCAGCGAGATGCGGGAATAACTGATGGGGTTTTTTATACTCTTGCATATGGCGTCGGGGCGGCATAGTCCCGACTCCTGATAGAAGGTCGTGTTCCGGCAGTTCGGAGGTAGGACGTCTCGCTCCCGGTTCATCCCATAGCGGATGTGGCGCTTGATGTAGCCCTCGCCCAGAGGAGGGGTGTTCCGGGCATCCCACTCCAATAGCTGGGCCTCCACCTGCGGCCATCCCCACCCGGACTTCCTGAGAAAACCCTCGAGAATGAACTCCATTCGTTTGCGTCCGTCCTCGAGCCCCTCCAATGCCCGGCCCACGCACGGCGGGAAGTGGTCCACGGGGATCGCGTCCTTCGGTATCCGGGATAGAGCCTCCTGGGAAAGGGCATGCAGCTTCTCCTCCTCCTTGCCATGTCGTTCCGCCGACCAGTTGTATGCCCGGACGAATAGCTCAAGGGCGTCGTTGGTCGCGGAGCGCCCATTGAGGAAGCTCTCGTTCACACGCATGTTATGAGGTCGGGCCATTTCCTTGTCGAACGTGTTGATGACGCCGCGTTCATACGGGAGGGGGACTGACACGAGCCATGAAGACTCGTGCAGGCTGTAGGGCATACGGATCATGTGCCTGTTGGTCATAAGGAGAGCATCGACATCGACTATCTTGAATGGATCGATGTGGTTGTCCTTCGTCCATGCCACGTCGGAGTCCGCATAGACGTTGACACTACCCTCCACTTCCATCACGCTCAGTTTGGCGAAGCGTCGGTCGCTCGTCTCCAGGCTCGCTTTCCGTCGGTCGTCGCTGAGCCTGAACTTGATCCAGCTGGAAGCGGATTGGAGAGTTATCATGGTTCCTGCCGAGTTCTTGTTTATGGGGGCCTGTTCGAGGTGGAGATGGTTGTACGGAGCGTTGGAGAGGAACCGGCGGAGGTGTTCTTCCCCGGTACCGGGCACATCGTCCCATTTGAACAGGTACGCTCCGGAGAGAACTCGGTACTCTTCCACGGTAAGTCGGTCCTCGAACTGGTCCACGAGGTCGTTCTGCAAAATCTGGGTCCCGCTCTTGTCTATATTACGAGGCGAGACCTTCTCGTACATGAGGTACTCGCAGATCTTCCGGACAGCATCTGGAAAATGTGCCTGGATGGGTTTGCCATCGTACGACTCGATACCTGAAAAGCTCTCGAATGGTATGGCGATATGCCATCCCTTGTTCCCTGAGAACTTCACGCTCACATTGCTCAGCTTGAGCTGCTTGAGCACCTCGATGAACTTCTCAGCGACTATCTTACCCAGGATAAAGTCCTTTGGATCGAGGTCGAGAAGCAGGTCCCATCCTGACCTGAGGGCGTCCAGCTCCTTCTTCGCCATCCCGGGCCTGAGCATCTTCGGATTACGCCATCGTTCCACCGAGAAATGGAAGGAGGTAATACCGCTCCGTGCCAGGGCCTTGACGTCCGCAGGGTACATCAGCACATCGGGTCGCTTGCCGAAGCCACCGGAGCGATAGCGCCCGCCGACCTCGCGGTCCTGAGCGGAGCTCACCATCTCCTGTGAGATGTCATCTCGTGAGTAGTACTCCACGACCTCCATCGGAGAGAGCTCGTCGGCCATCAGGCACCCCCCCGTGAATCACCGAGAGTTACGCCAGAGGCGATTAGATGGGCGAGACGCAGGGGCTCGGGCACTACGCTCCGCGTGGACGTGATCCGTACGACCTCCATTGCGTCCTCGAGCGAGATGCCGCATACCTGTAGGAACACGGTCTTGTCCTTCCCGCCCGATGCTGCATGCACCGGGCCGGCGTGCGCCATGGCCGCGATGCGTTGGTCCCGGTAAGGCAGCTTCTCAAGTGCCTCGAGGATGCCCTCCCGGTCCGGACGCCGCCGCATGATAACGATGACGGGGAGCCCGGTCTCCCGGTTGAGCCTGGCGATGTCCACGGTGTTGAACCCGCCGAAGGTGATACCATTGAGAAAGATTACCCGGAGCTGGCCCTTGTGCCGTGAGGCGTTCACCATAGCGGCTATACGGGCGCCCGCATCGTCACCATCGACCTCCACGTCCGTGCGCATGATGCCATCGAGCCAGCCTCCACCCCGGCACACGGCGCCCACTACCATGGACGTTCCCGGTTCGTATTTCTCGAAAGGACCGTCATCGATGCCGACGGCACGGACCTCTGACTTGATGGTCCAGAAATGAGCCTGTCCCTCATCGGGGATTAGTTCTATTGGTTCCTCCATGACCCCTCCCCGGTACGGCCGGGGCGAGCCCGACCTACTGTCGCAACCCCTTCTCGAACGCGGAGCGGAAATCCCCTGCGGTTGTGAGCAGTTCCTTCGCCGCACCGGCAAAGGCGTCCTTGGGGGACTTCTTCTTGGTCTCCACGATCAATTCGGGCAAGCCCACCAGCGGGTGGTCGATGCGATAGGCTGCACCCTCCACGCTCTTGTTCTTATTGAGGGTGGAGCGTAGTATATTGAGGAACGTGTGGCCCTCATCTGGGATCCCGAGGACCCAAGTGTTCTTTTCTTTATGAAGCAGCTCCACTTGCATGATTGTCAACCTCGTGGCGTTAGACGGAAGAGCAGAACGGCAACCATATATAACTTTTTCCTATGGAATGCGTGGACCGGAGGGATGGTCATTACGACGCGGGACAGCGTTTCCAAACGGTGCCCCGGAGCCGCTTGTGCCTCCATCCAGGTCACTGCGTCGGTCGCCTCCTTGTGAAGTGTGTACACCACACCACCTGTTCGCTTTGCCGCCTGCACGAAATCGGCATCGGCGTGACGTCGCCATACACCGAAGGGAGGGTTCTGCACGACCGTATCCGCTTTCACGGTCACTTTTCGGGCATCGCCGCGCACGAGCTCGACGCGTTCCAGGTCAAGACCTAACGAATCGAGGTTCCGCTCCAGGTCATCGGCCGCGTCCTCGTCCATCTCGACCGATATCACACGCTCCGCTCCCAGGAGGAGAGCGCCGATGGTGAGCATCCCGGTCCCTGCGCCCAGGTCCGCGACGACCCTTCCCTCGATATGGCCTGCGAGGTTGGCCTCCCAGAGGAGTGATGCTGCCACGTCCGGAGGGGTCACGTACTGCTCCAGCTCAAGCCGGGGACGTGTGAAGTGAGACACGTCCTGCAGCCGCATGGCCAGTACCTTCCGCGATCCGATGGCCATCATGGACCTGCAGGATGAAAACCTTGAAATAGATAGGTTAGAGGGGGCCACCCCCTCCCTCATTACCTCAGTAGTACTTACGGAGGATAAGGGAGGAGGTGGTGTTCTCCACACCGGGGAGCTTTCTGATGTCCTCGATACGGTTGTCCAGGTCCGCAGTCGATGCCGCTTTCACTAGGGTCAGGATATCTGTCTCACCCATTATCTCGAAGGTGAAGTCGACGTTCTCCATCTGTGAGATGGCATCAGCGAGGTCCCGTGTCGCTGCAGTGGTGCTCGTTTTCACGTTCACCAACGCCTCGACGCCGTCCTTGAAGTCGGTGATCACAGTGAACCGCCGGATGATCCCCATGGTCTCCAGCTTCCTCACGCGTGACCTGATGGTCCCCTCGGATACTCCGAGCTCCTCGGCCATCTTGACGAACGGCATTCTAGCGTTACGTCGCAGCCTCTCTAGGAGCTCTCTGTCGAGACGGTCCATCCGAAGATCACCTAGGCCTTCGGCCGAATGGACTCGATCTTTCGGATCTCCACCTTCTTGAGCGGGTAGATCGCATGCAGCCCGTTCCTCAGTTCCTTCGTCATGGCATCATCAGCGATGCTGTTGACGAACTCGTCGGTAGTCTTCTCCTTGGCCGCGACCGTAACGAGCCTCTCGGTCTCCTTCCGGAGCGCGTCCTTGATGGACGTGCGCACACGGCGGGTTGTGATGAGAAGGGCCTTGATCCGCAGCTTGCCCGCATCCTTCGTGTCAACGATGAAGATGGGATCTATGCGCGAGATGCGCCGTCGGACCATGCTTCGGACGTAGGAGCGAACGAGCTCCAGGGAATGGAACTGCGTCTTGGCCGTGGTCCCGTTCACAGACTCCACTTCGAAATCGACCTTGACCTTGCTACCCTTGCGGATGTTGCCCGTGAGCTCCTTGAGGGTGGTCTGCAACCGGCGCCCGAGGATCGCGTTCGGATCGGAGGCGGGGGTCTCCCCGATCTCCAACTCGCCGAACATGGGCGGGGCCATGACCTTGTACCACTTCTTTGATTTCCATGTGTCTTTTCGTACTCGTCTTGCCATGCCTCACCCCTCCTACTCTACCAGCAGCGCGGCCTTGTCGGCAGTGTACTTCCATTCGGCGGGGAGGATCCCCTGTCGCTTGTAGTACTTGACCATCCGCCTGATCTTGGCCTCGTTCAGCTGTAGTCCTCGCTTGGAATGCAGGTCCTTCCTGTTGGGCCCAAGATGCTTGTGGACGCGAATGGCCTTCTTGATGAGGTTCGAAAGGTCCTCGGGAAGGGCCAGGGGCATCTTGTGCTCCTTGAGCACCTGAGTGATCTTCTTACCGGTGATGATCTTCACGGAAGGGATACCGTAGGAATCCCTGAGCGTTAGACCGATCTTGGAGGGGTCCATCCCCTCACGCCGGAGCTTTACAACGAGCAGTTCGACCTCTTTGGCCGAGTGCCGTATCCAGTTGGGAGCAGTGGTCCGCAGGGGCCTGGTGGACCCTGAACTTCCACGCTTTCTTGCATACATACGTGCCAAATTCATGCACCTCGACAGGCACGACCAAGCCCGATATACGGACCGGGTCGTCCTCAGATGCCTGCGGACGCCGCCTCAATTTTTAAGGTTTGCGCTGGCGGTGGGCTCCATGGACATCGCCCAGCGCGCTTCAAAAGGCATCGATAAGGAGCTGCGCTCATCCCCAAAAGCCGCCGGTCTCATGGACCTGCTCCGAAAGGACAAGGAGACGGACGCGCTCCTCGAGCAGGCTAACACTATGATGATCCTCCGGTACGGTTTCACGGACCATGGACGCACCCATGCTCTCATCGTCGCTAATAACGCTCTGCGCATGATGCGGATACTCGAGAACGCCGGCATCACCTCGGAGACGGCCAAGCTACTATCTATTGATTCTGACGACCTGCGTTGTATCGTGGCCGCTGGCGCCTACCTCCATGATGTGGGCAATGCCGTCCACCGCGACAACCACTTCATCCACTCCGTGACGCTCGCAAAGGGAGTGCTCGACCGGCTCCTCCCCAAGATTTTCCCCGATGTGATGGTCCGCACACGGATCATGACAGAGATCCTCAACTGTATCTATGTCCACGATGTGTACGAGCACCCGGAGCTCGAATCCCTCACATTGGAGTCAGGCATCGTGTCCGTGGCCGATGGGACCGATCTTGCCGCAGGCCGCTCCCGCATCCCCTACAAGCTCGGCAAGGTGGACATCCATTCAGTATCAGCCATGGCCGTCCGGAAGATCAGGATCGTGGAGGGGAAAGAGAAGCCGCTCCGGTTCGAGGTGGAGATGACAGAGTCCGCGGGCATCTTCCAGGTCCAGCGCATCCTCGGTAAGAAGATAAGTTCCAGTGCGCTCCGTGAGCACGTGGAGGTCATCGCCACCACCGAACCATCCAACAAGCCGCTGCGGACAAGGCTTGAGTTCTAGCTCGCCCCCGGGACGACATATAATCTGACAGGTATCCGCTGGACGGTAACCATCTTCTCCGGCTCCCAGTCCTCGAAGCGATGGTCGACAAGAATGACACGGGTCCCAGGCCGCGTTTCTTTCAGGACCTTGTCCTTGAGCGGGTACGTTGTGGTCTGGGAGAGGAAAGCCACGACGACGGACGCACCTGACAGGTCATAGTCATTGAGGTCCTGCTTGACGAGGGTGATCCTGTCCTCCACCTCCGTTGCAGCGACCTTGTTCGAAGCTCTCCAGAAAAGGAAAGGATTACGCTCTATACCGATGCATACGGCCCCACGCCGCGCCAATTCTATGCATACGCGCCCATCACCCGCCCCAAGGTCCACGGCCACATCACCGTCCTTTATTTGGGCAAACTCCGCTATTGTATCCACTATACGGCGCGTACTTGGGAAGTACAATGCACGCCGCTCGTTGATAATATACACAACCAAGGCCCCTAACACGATGAGGGCAAGGATGTGGAGCAGTTCCATCCCTATCAAAGAGGAAAGTCTGAGTTTAAAAAGGCGTCGATTATCTGCGGGCGTCTCTCCGGTAATTAACGGCGTGAGAACAATGCACGGAGCTATCGTAATACTTCGTGAAATTATGGTATGCGGCCTGAAACTTTCGCATAAAAGAAAACATATATAAGGGCGAAATTTCGACGGATACCTCCAATGGAGTTCATCAACGACTGTCCTGAATGCGGTTCAAACAATCTTCAAAACGACGCCATTCGTGCCGAGCTCATCTGCTCCTCCTGCGGCCTCGTTATCAGCGAATCAATGGTGGATACCAACAAGGAATGGCGATCGTTCAGCGATGACTCCAGTAACGACAAGGAGCGCGTTGGAGCACCACTCTCGCTCACCAAGCATGACGGCGGACTTGCGACCAAGATCGGTACGTCCGCAGATCTCAACAAACTGCCCAACGGTCAGATGCGCAACCAGTACCAGCGTTTGAGCAAATGGCAGAACAGGTTCTCAACCCCGTCCAAGGACGTCACGCTAAAAGAGGGGCTAACGGAGCTCACCCGCGCGACCTCGTTCCTTAACCTGCCCCGTATCGTCGAGGAGCAGGCCGCTTTCCTCTACCGTAACTTCCTCAAGAAGCGGGGCATCCGTGGACGCTCGTCAGAGTGCGTGCTCGCAGGCGTCCTCTACGCCGTATGCAAGCAGAACAAGTGCCCCGTGACCCTCAAGGACCTCTCGCAGGTGTTCCGCATCCCCAAGCGTGACATCGGGAAGGCCCACAGGCTCGTATCACGAGGGCTCGGTATCAAGATCACTCCCGCCTCCCCTGAGGACTTCATCCCCAAGTACGCCTCGGCACTGGAACTACCGCGTGATGTCGAGATGGAGGCAGTCCGCATCACTCGCGCTGCCGAACAGACGAACATCACCAACGGTAAGGACCCTAAGGGGATCGCCCTCGCGGCCCTCTACCTAGCAGCGAGGATCAAGGGGATGGGCTTCACCCAGAAGCAGGCCGCCTCCGTGGCCGGTATCACGGAGATCACATTGCGGAACCGGTACCATGAGCTCAAGGAGCATCTCAACCTCGAGCCGCCGGGCGAGCGACGGGCACGGAGGAACCGGTCCAGGGCGCGTAAACCTTCGATCAAACCACAGGACCTGCCCGCGGCCGACGTGATGGAGAACGGCTTCATCCTAGAATCGCTCTAGTGTGCACCGTAGCCTTCGGAAAGGAATCGATCTCAACACGTTGAGCTCTCGCTGTCCAGGTCAACCGGTCACGATCACAGATTGCCCCGGATCTTCCTGAGAGCCTTCTTGATGATCATCGACGCGCGAACGAGATCGTATCGGGCCCCCGGGTCCTCAGGCGGACAGGTTATCCATTCGCTCCCGGTCCACTTCACGAAGAGGCCTAGCAACTCGGCTACGAGCACCTCTTCCCGGTGCTGGATACCGTTCCATACGGTGTTACCCTCCGGGAAGTGCCCGCACTGGTTCAAAGGCTCTCCGCAAACGGAGCAAATGGGGATCATGCAAGCACGGTGGTGAGCTTCACCCATCCGCACCCCACAGCCGGGACATCGCACCTTTATCTGCTCTGGAGGAACCATCGAGTACTGTATCATCAGCTAGATTGAAAAATGTCACGTCCTGGAGCCCGACCTCCGTATGTGACGTACCGATCTATGTACGGGACATCCGTATCCTGCCAGCGCACCTCGATAGCAGACAAGGACAGCAGGTCGGTGGCCGTTGGGTGGGTGGGACGGCCGTCAACGCGCTGGTCAGTATCTACCTTGGGGGCGTGGTGAGTGCTTAGGTGCGCTTGCAGCTCTATCCGATCTGGTAGCCCTCGGCGGGCGCCTCGATCTGGACGTGGTTATCCCTTCCGCTGATCCCTGTGGAGCCCGGCATGATGAACTGCTCGTAGGGTTTGAGGCTGGCGCCAGGAGTGCTGGCAGCGTACGAGCCGCCGCCCTGCTTGGCGTATGCCTCCATGTCGGTGAGTATGCTGTTCAGGGCCTTCTCGTCGGGGGCGAAGAATCCGGCAGCGAACGGGTGGCCGCCGCCCTCGCCTCCGTAGTTGTCGGCGATGCGGCACATGTCCGAGCAGGAGAGGGGCGAGTCCACGGGTCTGCGGACCGAGCCCTTGTAGCCACCGCCAGGGAGCTTGGAGTAGACGACGCTGACCATGGGCTTCTCGAAATCGTCGTCCACGTAGATACCGGCGAGGATACCAGTGATGGTGGCCCTGTGTCCGGAGGCGTCGGCGACACGGATATCTTCACGGTCCTCGTACTTGACCTGGCCGAGAGCCCTTCCGATCTCGCGTCTGTAACCCTTGTAGACAGTGTTCTCTGCTCGATCCCTCGACTGCTTGTGGTCGAGGAGCGCGTTTATCGCAGTAGCATGCTCGCCCATCTTCGAGCAGGCTGAGGTGATTGTGGAATATTCGGAGGCGTTGTGCCACTTGGTGCCCTCGGGCTGGTTGTCGAGCGTGAAGACCGTGCCCGTTATCTCATCGTCGAACCGGGCCCTGTCGATCTTGTAACCACTGTCCGTGAGCTCCTGGTAGACGTGGTCGAACATCTCCTTCTGCTCCTTGTCGGAGAGCTGTGAGAGCGTCTTGTCTTTCACGTCCATGCCCCAGTCGTTCGTCATTATCTTACCGAACGCTGTGAGCAGCCTGCGGCGGCTGATGTCCTGGTCGAGCCCGTGGTTGGCCACAAGTGCTCGTGTGAGAGGACCGGAGCGGTTGTAGTAGGTGAGAAGCTGCTTGGGGACCTCTACTGTGTCCCGTCCGTACACGATGAAGCCCTTTTCGGCAGTTACCTTGTTGGTACCGGTCGAGGAAGTGGCGTCAGCGAGTATCTCCTTGTATATGTCGCCCTCAAGACCGTCGCGCTTGAAGTCCTGCATGTCACCCTTTGCGCCGATTACGGCGAGGCCTGCAAGGTCCTTGTTACGCGGGTCCACGCCCTTTGCGACCAGATAAGAGAGAGAAGCACCACAGGCGTCCTTGCCCTCATCGAGACCGTACCGGTTGGGATTGATCTCCAGGATGTTCTGGTACTCGGGCTTCTGTCGCTCTGTCTCTGAGATGTCTTGAGTATGATGGTCACCGAGGATCACGCTGACCTTGTTGTCGATCTTTCCTAGGGAGCGAAGCAGGCCAGAACCCCAGTCGAACGCGAGAACCATGTCGTACTGACCCGAGTTGGCCATCTCGACGACCTTTTCCACGGAGTCAGGATTGTATGATGCGGGCATGTAATCGATCTTACCCTGTGTCCCCTTCACATCGAAGGTGCCGTCCCTGTTGTCCCAGAGATAGGGCCTGTCGAATCCATAGGCGCGGGAAATGCCCTTTAGAGCGATAGCACCTCCGGTCTCTCCGTCGGTGTCGCCGCTGTGACTGACAACGAGGATCTTTCCTCCCTTGTCGATAACCCCCTTTACACGCTTGGCCGCTTCCTTCACATCGGCCTTTAGATCATCGACATCAAGCGAATTAGTCATCTTAAACCCACACCCGATGATACTAGTGTCGCCCGGGCCTTATATAGTTTTCCTTTTTTGTAACTCCTAACGAGTGGCAAACCCTCGCCTGTTCGCGGTTTTCTCGTGATCGTCGACAATCTAGGGCGATCGCTCGATGAAAACTAATCCTTCAGGAATCCGGACGAGGTCCTCAGGGTACGCCCGCACCGGTCACGTTCACCGGAGGTGCTCCCGCAATGATACCGCCAGAGAATATATAGAATCCCAGGGCCGCGAGTATCATCACAAGAAAGAGGATGCCCATGAAGGCTAGGAACTCGATGACCTTGGTCTCGTGTCTGAGGAACTCCTCGGTCTCAACGAGGCGCTTCTCGGTGCGAATGATCTCGTCTTCCTTCTCCTCGATGGTCTTGATATCTTTGGCGATCTTCTGCTCGGCTTCCTCGATCTTGCGCTCCTCGACCTCGATACGCCTCTCTTCCTTGGCGAGCTTCTCGATATTCTTTTCGAGATTCTTCTCGACCGCTTCGATCTTGCGCTCCTCGGCCTCGATCTTGCGCTCTTCTTTGGCCAACTTCCGGATACCTTCTTCGATCTTCTCCTCGGCCTCCTCGATCTTGATCTCTTCGGCCTCGATCCGCTTCTCCCCGGCAGCGACCATGGAAAGATCCCGTTCGAGCTTACGCTCAGCTTGACTAAGACGACGCTCCGTTTCGGAAATCCGGTGTTCTGCCTCTTCGATACGGTGCTCTTCTGCTTCGATGGTCTTGATGTCCCGGGCAAGCTTCCGTTCGGTCTCGGCGATACGAAGCTCCTCCTTCTCCACTTTCAGGAGCTCTTTAAGGATCCGTTTCTTCTCGTCAGAAAGGTCCTTCTGTTTGTCCGACGCACCCTTGGCCATCGAATCCATTGACTAAGTCAAACAATATAAAGTGAACCTAGGGGGTGGGGACGGCGATCTATAGCCAGCCTACGGAATAGAAGTGGTAGTCTCGCTGGATCTCCTTGTACAGCTCGCACATCCACATGTCACGCTCGCGCTCAGCAAGTTGCTCGAACACATTCCCCATATTGTGGGGTTCGGCCATGTAAGATTCAAAGTATTCGTTCTCCATATCCGTGGTCCCCGTTGGCATGGTATTTACTCTCATGATTTATGAAGGTTCACCCCGACCTTCGGGCGTGGAAGGAATTTTATAAACTAAGAAGAAGAGAGTGAACATCAGGATGGGAGGTGATCGAAAGAACAGCTACAGGCATGTCATAAAACACGTCCTAATCTGCTTGATCATCCTGACTGTTTTCGCAGTTGCACAGGACCCTGTGCTAAATGGCGATTCGGTCTACTTCCCCGGTGAAACGAACAGGGAAAAGATAATCGGAGCATGCCCGTCCATTGCTGAAGGCCAGGAATGCGGCCCAAAGAGCAAAACGGGTGCTGTCGCCATCATCGGACCCACTGGTGTGAACGACCGTCTCACGTATGTGTTCGATGTCCTTGAACAGAAGTTCATCGATACCGTGACAGTTCACACGGTGAGGGAAGGTTCACGAATGTATCTGGCGCAGCACGCGTCCTTCTCCGTGAAGGTATGCGAAGATCCAGACAATGAAGAGAAATGCTGCCATATCGACAGTGTCGTGCTCGATTGCGAGGGTTTTCTCGAGAACGACTGCAAGAAGCTCTTCGCCTCGAAGTTCCGTAAAGAAGTGCTAAAGAACAAGAACAACTGCAAGGTCATCGTTGGAGAGAATTTTGTCGTTCTGGAGCCCTTCACGAGTAGCAGGGGCCCGTCCCACATGGCGTTCGTTCAGGACATTGAACTGAAGATCACGAACAAGACCCTGGAAGACGTGGTCCAGGGATCGACGACACCTCGCCCGCCCGAGACCGTATGGGAACTTATGATGCAGAACAAGGTAGTTCTCATCATCGTGGTCTCTCTCGTTCTGCTCACGCTCGCAGCGATCTATTATTCGATGGACGCACTCGTGTCCATTAGAGAGTGCGCGGTGTGCGGGAACAACACTGATGATCCCGAGCAATGCTCGGCATGCGGACGATATGTATGTCCTGACTGCACCCTCGAGCAAGAGGGCAGTATCTACTGTTCCGAGTGCGGTGAACAGACGTTCGAAACAACATCCCTTGACTACGAATACTGAACGGGCTCAAACATATATAATACGGGCACCACAGCCACGAACAGTGCTCGAAAGGGACAGCGTGTTCACCACCCTCCATCAACTGCTGCATCAGAACGGCCGACTCACTTACACCGAGGCTGTAAACGCAGTCTTCGGCCGTCGCCTGAGTTCTAGTTCGCCCAGCTATCTTGAGCTACGTCCGTTCTATGATCAGTTCGTTCGGGAGATGAGCCTATGTCGTGGCCGGCGCTCGAAAGGACGCCTCGTCTTCGTACCCAAGTCGACGAAAAGAAGGGGTAGCGGTCCGCGACATGCTCGTCGCGTCCGACGTGATGAGGCGGCTTACACGAAGCTCGATAAGGTCCTCAAACGAGACGGGAAGCTCACCTACAAAGCTGCGATAAAGATGGTCTACGGCAGGAACCTACCCTCTACGGACCGCCGATACCTATCCTTCGCCAGCGTCTATCGGCGTTTCGTTCGCTCCAGGGAACTCGTGAAGATCCGCGAGTCATCACGACGGGCATATTATGTCCCCAAGGGGACGCCCTTACCGAAGGAACGACCTAGAAAGACAACGGCCCCGCGACGTGAGCTCCCACCGCCGCCAGTCCCTTATCCGGTCATCAGAGAGCTCTTCACCCATGGCATGCGCACAGGTGTCATTCTAGCAGAGGACGTCGATCCGGGTAAACGGCCTCAGGTGCTCAAGTATATCCAGGACAATGTCCTGCTTCTCCTTCGTCGCGTCCATGCACCGTTCCACGGTGTGGACACGACGCTCCAGCCGGACCGTCTCATTCTCGTACCCCGTGATGAGCTCTCGATACTGACAGAGTCCTCGCGGACCAACGATACCGCGGGACGCGCCACGACCACGCTCTCGGCCACATTAGGAGTCAAGCGTGTAGGAAGGCTCATCGCCGCTATCCAGGACGACTGCGGATTCGTAGAATCGGCCATCATGGAGATGGACGGACCGCTCGCCCTTGAAGCATCTGCTCGACTGGTGGAACGATGCGAACAGCATTTTGCTAAGAAGGGCATCGCTAAGGTGTTCGCTACTGTTCCCGCACGCGGTATGCTCACGACCGTTCTTCGTGAGCGTCGATACCGCATCCGTACGACGCTCCATAACTACATCGGAAACCGGACATGGCATGTGTTCTACAAGCGCTTACCACCTGAATCGGTAGCTAAGAAGGACAAATGAACCGGGGAACACACCCTCGGACTGACTTGCAGAACACTATCCGCTGTACCGTTCTTCCTTCCAGGGATCTCCGCGTATGTGATAACCGAGAGATTCCCAGTAGCCAGCCTTGTCCTCCGCCATGAACTCGATGCCCGTGACCCACTTGGCGCTCTTCCAGAAATAGAGCCGTGGGACGACGAGGCGGACCGGGTAGCCGTGCTCAGGGCTCAGTTCCTGATCGTTGTGCTTGAGTGCGAAAAGCACATCCTCCTCGAAGAAGTCCTCCAGAGGCAGGTTCGCACTGAAACCCCCTGCTGCATGGATCATGACGAAACGGGCTTCCGGCCGTATGCCGACGATGTCCTTGATCTTCTGGGTCGAGATACCTTCCCAAACATTATCCAAGCGTGACCAGGTCGTGACACAATGGATGTCCGAGAGCACCTTGACATGCTCAAGGGAAACGAATTCCTCAAAGGACAGCGTCCGTTCCTCATCCACGAGCCCGGTTATGGAGAACTCCCAGTGGGCCGGATCGATACGTTGAATGGGACCGGCACCGGTTATCGGGAATCCTTTCGTCAGGCGCTGGCCGGGCGGCACGCGGTTGTCCCGCCGGGTGTCAGGGCTGATGACAAGCTCCCCTACGGCAGGTATGGCCTCGGGCGAGGCTTCCGGATCAAGGTCGGTCGCGTTCCCTTTAGATACAACCACACGATCACCACTGTTCTTTGATAGAGCTGACGCAACTTCAGGCTCACGCTCGGCGCTCTGGAGCACGCGCAGAAGCTGACCGTCGCTGAGTAGCCGTAGTCCGACCAGTCCGATACCGAGAGCGGCCAGTCGGTTGAGCATCGTCCTCCTGTCGATGGTCTCCACCTTTTCTGTGGTCATATCATCCGTGTCTTCGACCATCAATAGTGGACTAGAGAGGTAATCCATAAAAGAATAAGTCCGTAATCAAATCTCACCATGACGTATCACGAAGTGCCGGATGATATCGTCTGGCGCGGCATCGAAGGTAGTAACATCTTCAAGGGCTTCGTGATCGGCGGTCTGCCCTTCTTCCTCCTCGTGATGTACAAGATCTGGAACGCCAGCGTCAGCGACCAGCACTCGTACTATGCCGAGCGGTTCTAATCTCGTCCCACTCCTGCTACTGTTACTACCCCCAGGTAACATTTATAATCCGTCACTCTGGCCGAACGCCACTGGATGGAGTACCTGACCGTTTCATCAGAGCGCATCCCCAACCGTGAGTACATCTCGGACGGGGTCGCCGCTGGTGTAGGCCTCGCTGCCGGGTACGCCACGGCCAACCTTTGTCACGAGATACCCAAGGTCGGGGCCTCCGCCATGGATGCGGTGTACCACTACAGCGCCAAGGTCGCAGCTCAGATCGGGACCACATACTTCATCGAGCATGTCGGTGAGAACGAGCTGGACGGGTTCGACGGGCACAACTCGGACACGATAGGCTGCTATGTCAGTGATGTGGACCTCAAATCCCTCAAGCCCCAGGAGCGGAAGGGTGCTGGGAGCCGGCTGGCACGGCTCCTTGGTACCGACATACTCGTAGGCGGATACATCCCCATCCCCTTCACCGAGCACAACATCGACCTTTACAATCGCGAGGGTAAGTTCCATCACAAGGACCTTGGCGAGGATGACGCTGCTGACGTGTACAGGAGCGCTATGGAACGTATGAACAGCTCGGATTACTGGGATGACCAGGGCCTTGAGCTCCTGGACAACGTTGATGTAGAGTTCAGCAGCGACAGACTTGGCTGGAACGAGTTCGGTTCGCTCGGGATCAGCCCTGACGGTTCCGCATACAAGGTCACGATCTCTCCCAAGCTCTCGAAGGAGATGGCCACCATCATGACCGTCCGTTTCATGGACGAGATATACTCGATACGGACCGGCGACGAACGGAAGGTCGGTGCCACTTCTACGCTCAGGGCAGTTAGCACGACCGACGACATTCGGGCAGCGGGTAAGTACCTCGGAACGATCCCAACGGAATTCAACGATGTCGCCCTCAAGGCGCTCAAGTACGAGCACAAGAGCGGTAACGACTTCCTCGAGGAGTACCGTGAGGGACGCTTGGACATCGACGACCTCAAGCACGTGCACATCCATGACATGGTAGGTGCCGGCGGGCGCCGCCTCTGGCAGAAGGTCAAGGGCGACTACGAACCGGACCTCTACACGGAGGCCGTGAACGAGCGCTTCAAGTACGATGTCGAGAAGGCCGTCCTCATCGCGGGCGTCGCGACGTTACTGCCCATCCACTAGGTCAGCGTGTAAAGACCGCTTCTTTACGAGGCACCCCTTCTATGTCAGCAAGAGCGTCCGACAGGTCCTGCAGGTATTCTTGTGCCATGAGACTGCCTGCGGGGAAACGACGCGACGGGTCCGTGAGCGCGGTTATCGTGTCGTCGTGGGGAAGCACCTTGATCGGTATCCCCGTCATCTCGCCTGCGAGCATGACGGCCTCACGGAAGACCCCGATAGCATAAGCGACGACGTGTTCGTAATGGTCCCGATTGCGCTCGAGGTAAGCGGCGAGCCGCATCGCCTCATGGGGGACGAAGGCGCGCTTTACGGATGGATCGGATTTTCCCAGCATGAAGCGGTAGTCAGTGAACGGGTACTCGCCGTCCAGTTCCCGGGGCACCACACCACAGGTCCCGAACACGACGAGATGGACCTTCTCGCGGGGGAGCACGGAGAAGATTATCTGGTCGTAGATACGATGCGAGGGGCTCACGTGATATGGTCTGCGCATGGAGCAGGTGAGGAGGATGCAGTACTCGCGCCGGGGGGCTTCGTACTCCTCGACGATATGTCGCCAGGCCCGCTCCATGTCGGGATGCGTGAGCACAGCCGGCCCCTCGAGCGGTTGGGACGAGCGCTCCTCGGGAGGGATTATCACAGGCTTCACACGAGGAGGAAGGTTCATCAACCTTTCCCCCGCAGTCCCGTCGACCACCGACCGAAGCCCTTTTAATGATTGGTCAGGTCGTCCTCATCACCCGCCCGAGAGGGTGATGGAACGGGGTGAAAAACGATGGACGCGAACGAGTTCCTTGAGTTCATGAGCAAAGTGAAGATGTACGACCTTACCCAGCCGCTGAGCGTGCACACGCCACCGTGGCCCAGTTACATGCCGCTGCAGGTGCAGTACTTCAAACGCATCGCTGGAGCCCATATGGGTCAGGGCGCCAACGGCCAGATAATCAAGACTTCCAACCACGTGGGCACCCACATGGACGGGGAGATCCACTTCCACGGTAGCGGCCGGACCATCGGTCAGGTCCCGCTGGAGGAGTGGGTGGGCCCCGGCGTCGTGGTCGATATATCCGGGGAAGTGGGGGACTACGACCTCTACTCGCCCGAGATGCTCACCGAGCGCGCTGACATCCGCGAGGGTGATATCCTCATCATCAACACCGGTTACCACCGGTACGCATGGTACGAGCCGGAGAGCGACGAGGTGCGCTACTTCGTCAAGCATCCCGGCCCCGGACCGGAGTTCCACAAGTGGGCGCTCAAGATGAAGCTCAAGTGGATCGGTGTGGACTGCGGGTCCGCCGATCACCCTATGAACACGATCATCCGCGACTGGCATCCCAAGCTCTTCAAGGAAGCCGAGGCAAAGCTCAAGAAGAACTACGGGAAGGAATGGGACGAGATGTTCCCTCCAGAAGTGTACTACCAGGTCATGCACCTGAAGCTCTTCCCGGAGAAGCTCGTCCACGCGGAGAACATGGGCGGCGACATCGAGAAGCTGTCCAACAAGCGCTGCTGGATCGGTTGCATGCCGCTCAAGGGTATGGAGCTCGAGAGCTCGCTCTGCCGCATGGTCGCCTTCGGAGCCCCTGAGGAATAGGTGTCGTTACGATGATCACTGCCGGGTTCGAGTATCATAGACCTACCTCCCTCGACGAGGCGCTCATGCTCATGGAGCGCTACGGCGAGAGCGCACGGCCATTGGCTGGCGGTACCGATCTGGTGGTCCGCCTCAAGGACGGTGCGGACGAACCCGGAGCGGTCGTCGACCTCAAGGGTATCAAGGAACTGGAACGGCTCGAGGCATCCGATGAGGCGCTCCTGATCGGTGCGCTCGTGACCTTCACGGACATCATCGAGTCCGAGCTCGTGCGTGAGAAGCTCCCGCTGCTCTGGGAGGCTGCCACGACCGTAGCATCCATGGGCGTACGCAACCGTGCGACACTTGTCGGGAACATCTGCTCGGCCGTGCCGTCGCTCGACAGCGGGCCGGCCCTCCTCGTCCACGAAGCGGAAGTGCTCGTGCGCGGTCCTGACGGGCAACGCAGGATCCCCATCACTGAATGGTTCACGGGCCCCAAGCGGACGGCCCTTGGTGCGGGAGAGCTCGTCACAGGCATCACGGTGCCTTTACCAAAGGACGCCCATGGCGGATGCTACGCGCGAGCGGGCCGTTACGCGGGCGAGGACCTGGCACAGGTGGGAGCGGCAGCGCTCGCTCTCGATGGTGACCGGTACCGCGTGGCGTTCTGTGCTGTAGGCCCCTTAGCCACCAGGGCACGCGACATCGAGGCTGCCCTCGACGGCCGATCACTGGATACCGACATCATCGAAGAGGCCGTGGCTCTGGTGCCCGATGCTATCTCCCCCATAACCGATATCAGGGCATCCAAGGAGTACCGCGCTCACATGGCAGGGATTCTGCTCACCCGGGCGCTGCGGACGGCGGTGCGCCGTCGGGCAGGCGAGGGACCCAAGTACGGGGAGCGGGTGGTCTGAATGGTGCAGGAACTGACGATCACTGTGAACGGCGAGGAACGCCGGGTCCCGGTCGAGCCCAACGAGACATTGCTCGAAGTGCTGCGCGACCGCATGGGCATCACCAGCCCCAAGTGCGGGTGCGACCGTGGTGACTGCGGCGCGTGTACAGTGCTCCTGGACGGCAGGAGCGTCCGCAGCTGCCTGGTGCTCGCCGTGGAGGTGGCAGGTCATGAGGTCACGACCCTCGAAGGCATCAACCGGGACGGCCTCACACCCCTCCAGCAGGCGTTCCTTGACCGCAACGCGTTCCAGTGCGGCTTCTGCGCACCCGGCATCGTCCTCACGGTCACCGACCTCCTGGCACGGAACCCGAACCCCTCGAGGGAGGACGTACAGGAGGCCCTGACGGGCAACCTCTGTCGCTGCACAGGGTACGCACCGATCATCGATGCTGTGCTCGAGACCATCGGAGGTGAGCGGTAATGGCGGGCGAGCGGTTCGTTGGAACGCCCGTGACCCGCGTGGACGGTCTTGAGAAGGTCACTGGCGCTGCCAGGTACATCGACGACCTGCAGTTCGGTCCAGACCTACTCCACGCCGTGCTCGTGGAGAGCCCTCACGCCCATGCACGCATCCTATCCATCGACACGTCCGAGGCACAGAAGGTGCCCGGCGTCGTGAAGATCGTCACCGGTAAGGACCTCCCTTACAAGTACGGCCTCTACATGAAGGACCGGTTCATCTTCCCCACTGACAAGGTACGGTTCGTCGGCGAGCAGGTCGCCGCCGTCATCGCCCGTGACGTGAGGACCGCAAAAAGAGCAGCAGCTCTCGTGAAGGTCGAGTACGAACCACTGAAACCCGTGTTCGATCCGGACGAGGCGCTCGCAGACGGCTGCGTGCTGGTCCATCCCGACCTGGGCGACTACCCGCACGTACCCTGGTTCTTCCCAGAGGCGGACACGAACATCGCCCACTGGCGTAAAACGCGCAAGGGCGATATCGAGAAGGGCTTCGATGAGGCGGACCTTGTGTTCGAGGACACCTACCGCGTGCCGAGGTACGTGCACTGCGCGATCGAGTACCACGGGGCGACGGCGCGCTTCGACCATGCCGGGCGTCTTACCGTGTGGGCATCTTCGCAGTCACCGTTCACCCAGCGCCATGGGTTCGCCGAGGCTCTCGCGCCCCTGGGCATCAGCCACAAGGACGTGCGCGTAATCGCACCGTTCGTGGGCGGAGGATTCGGCGGCAAGGCCGGAGTGACCATGGAGATATTCGCGGCCGCTCTTGCGGTCATGGTGCCCGGTCACCCGGTGAAGATCAACTGGAGCAGGGAGCAGGAGTTCTACAACACCTACCAGCGCCAGTCGGTCGTCGCACGCTTGAAGGTGGGCGTCAAGAAGGACGGCAGGATCACCGCGCTCAAGCACGTACTCAACTGGGATGCGGGTGCGTACGTGGAGTACGGCGCCAACATCGTGAACGCTGTAGGCCTCTCGGCCACCGGCCCGTACCGTATCGACAATGTGTGGATCGACTCGGTCTGCTGCTACACGAACCTCCCGCCCTCGGGTGCTTACCGTGGCTTCGGATACTCGGAGTTCACCTTCGGGCTCGAGTCGCACATGACACGCATCGCCCGCAAGCTCGGGATGGACCCTGTGGCGTTCCGACGCAAGAACGCCATCAAGGAAGGGGACACGCTCGCCTATGGTGCGGCCATGAACCCGTCCGGCCTGCACCAGTGCATCAATCGGGTGGAAGAAGCCATCGACTGGGGCGTGAAGGAGGACAGCGATGATCCGGCGAAAGCCATCGGTAAGGGCGTGGCCTGTTTCTGGAAGGCGCCGGCCATGCCGCCCAACGCGTCTTCGGGAGCATACCTCAAGTTCAATGAGGACGCGAGCATCAACGTATTGGTCTCCGGTATGGAGATCGGTCAGGGGTTCATGACGGCCATGGCCCAGATAGCCGCTGAAGTACTGGCCGTGCCCCCCTCGAAGATCAGGGTGGAGACCCCCGATACGGACCGCAACCCTTACGAGTGGCAGACAGTGGCTTCACACGTCACCTGGTCGTGCGGTAATGCCGTAAAGCTGGCGGCCGAGGATGCGCGTAAGCAGATATTCGAGCTCGTCGCACGGGCCCATGACTATCAGGTAAAGACGCTCTACCTTGAGGACGAGGCGGTCCGGTCCACATCGAACCCCGACTTCGAGCTCCCGTTGAAGGACTTCGTCATCGAAGGCATCATGAACAAGGACGGCACGTTCATGGGCGGGCCCATCATGGGGCGCGGCATGTTCATGCCCGAGTTCTCCTCGGCGCTCTCAGACCCGAAGACCAGCCAGGGAGGGAAACCCAACGTCCATTACACCGTGGGTGCTGCCGGCATCGTGCTCGAGGTCGATCGCGAGACAGGTCGTATGAAAGTGAAGAAGGTGGCCGAGGCCATCGATGTGGGGCGCGCGATAAATCCCGATCTGGTCAAAGGCCAGATCGTCGGAGGTATCGTCCAGGGACTCGCAACGGTGCTCTACGAGGACATGCGGTTCGATGAGAACGGGCGGATCCTCAATCCGAACTTCACCGACTACAAGATCCCCACCGCCATGGACATCCCCGACGAGACCGTCCCGATAATCGTGGAGGTCGCCCAACCGGACGGGCCGTTCGGCGCCCGTGGCGTAGGCGAGCATCCCATGATCCCGGCCGCACCGCTCGTGGCCAATGCGATCGAGGACGCGCTGGGGGTACGCATCACGTCCATGCCCGTTACTGCCGAGAAGGTAGCGATGGCGAAGAAGGACGCCGAGGCGAACGATTAAAGAAGCTTGCCCCTCTCCGGAACGCAATGGACCTCTTCGATGCGATCACCAGCCGGGCCAGCATCCGCAGGTACACCGACGATCCCGTGGACAGGGACGCCCTCATCAAGATCGTCGAGGCCGGTGTACGTGCTCCCAATGCCGAGAACCAGCAGCCCTGGCGGTTCGTGGTGGTCCAGGACAAAGAGACCATCAAGCGCATCGGACGACACTCACAGATGGGCGCAAAGGCACTCTTCTCGCCCCATCGGGACGTCCTCGAGGAGCGCTTTGCAGGATTGCCCGAGGAGAAGCGCAAGGCGCTGGTGGAGGACATGGCCACCGGTAGGTTCTTCAGCTTCATCGGTAGGGCCCCGGCCGTCATCGTGGTCCTTGCGGACACAAGTGAGGGATACGCGGTCCACTCCGCGAGTGCGGCCATCGAGAACATCTGTCTTGCGGCCCACGGTCTAGGCCTTGGCGCCTGCTGGACTATGGTGGCCACGGGCGATGCGACGGTCGAGCAGCGGATCAGGCAGGAGGTGGGCCGACCGGAGGACAACTGGGAGGTGGCCGGCATCATAACGCTAGGCCATCCGGCCCGAGCACCCAAGCCACGTCCACGTCGTCCGATCGCTGACGTGGTGGACTGGCTATAGCCCCTCGACGGTAGTTATTTAATGGGTCACCCCCGCTAGGGAACGCATCATGGTCCGTATCGCCATCCTCGCCGAAGACCTCTACGACGAGCTAGAGCTCCACTATCCGAAGTTCCGTCTTCGAGAAGAGGGCTACGACGTCGACATCATAGGTCCGAAGAAGGGTACTTCCTACGAGGGAAAGCACGGGTACCCCGTGGTCAGCGGGTTCGGTGCAAGCGATGTCAAAGCGGACGACTATGACGCGCTTATCATCCCCGGCGGGTACTCGCCCGACCAGCTGCGCAGGGATCCCGAGACCGTCGCATTCGTCCGTGACATGTGCGCCAAGGGCAAGCTCATCGGCGCGATCTGCCACGGCGGTCTCGTGCTCAAGGAGGCCTTCGACCTCTCGGGCAAGACCATGACCTGCTTCCTTGCCATCACCAACGAACTGGAGGAAGCAGGCGTCAAGATCGTCGACAAGGACGTCGTCGTGGACGGTAATCTGGTCACATCCCGGTTCGCCGAGGACCTTCCTTCTTTCATGAAGGCCTTCCTCGACAAGCTCAGAGAGCTGCATCCGGACGAGTAGTCCCGTTTCATCCGGTACACGTATCGATCCTTCTTGTCCTAGCTCTATGTTTCGACTTAAAACAACGAATATTTATGTATACTGGCGAAGGAACTACGAATAACGAAGCAATATTACCACTTGTCGGCGAAAAGCGCAAGTTATTTAAGATTACTAGGGTGCCTGCCCCCTCTGTGATGATAATGGACATGGAACTTGACACCATCGAGTATGCTCATGCCGAGGCGACCTCCGGCTATTCTACCGCTGACGACCTGGACGGTGCAGACTGGGCGATGATAGGCGTAGGGGCGTTGGCGACGGCCGGTATCGGTGCTGCGATCTACTGTGCGGCCACGGCCGAGCCCGGCGAGTACCAGGCACCTGTCACGAACGATACCGGCGCCGGATATCAGGACAGCGGCTCGGACGGTATCGGTCTTGGCATGAGCTATGGTGGTGACCTAGGCCTCGAGATCGCACCCGGCGTCGTCTACACGTTCGACGGTGAGCTGGGGCTGGGCTTCGGGTTCTAGACAAAGGAGAAAGTGGTCCGGGACGGGGGACCTCTTTTCGTACAAGGTCGTAGAAAAGTATATTAACGGCCTTGCTGGCAGCGGAACACTGGAAGGACGATCATGGACATCGAGCTCGACACAATCGAATACGCTCATTCTGACGCTGCAGCAGGCTACTCTACAACCAACGACCTTGATGGCATGGAATATGCTATGATCGGAATCGGCGGTCTTGCTGTCGCAGGTATCGGTGCGGCCATCTACTTCGCGGCCACGGCCGAGCCCGGTGAGTACCAGGCGCCCGCTACCAACAACAGTGCACCCGTTGAGGGTGACGACGGCTGGGACGGTCCCGGCGTTGGGATGACCTACGGCGGTAAGATGGGCATAGAGGTGTCACCCGGCCTCGTCATCGACTCCGATGGCGAACTGGGCCTGGGCTTCGGGTTCTAGTCCGGATCCACCCACTCACTTCGCAGCGTTCACCACGAAGTGCGTCTGCGTCGGGTAGGCGAACTGGATACCTTCCTTTTCCAGCGCCTCCTTGATCTTGAGGAGGAGGTCCTGCTGGACGTTGATGTAGACGGTGTAGTCCGTCGTATCGACCAGGTAGACGACGCCGAAGTTGAGTGCGTAGTCCCCGAACTCCTTCAGGTGGACACGACTGACCTCAGCGTGCTCCATCTCTTCGATGAGATCCGTCACGATCTTCGGGACGCGCTTCACCTTCGCCGTGGGCGTCTCGTACTTGATACCGAAATCGAACACAACACGTCGCTTCTCCCGCACCTTGTAGTTGTTGATGCGCTTGCCGGTGATGTCGCGGTTCGGGATGACGAGCTCCGTACCGGGCAGCGTCTGGATACGGGTGGACTTTATCCCGATGTGCTTGACGGTGCCGCCGTCGCTGCCCACCTCGATGAAGTCACCCTTTTCGAAAGGCTCGTCCAGATAGATCGAAAAGGACGAGAATATGTCCTCGATTACCCGCTGGAGACCGAAGGCCAGCGCCATGCCGCCGATACCAAGGGTGGCCACCAGGGCCGTGACATCGTACCCGAGGTTGGACAGGATGAGCACCGTGGCCAGGCACCAGAGGACGACCTTCTGGAACTTGCCCGTGAGATCGATCAGCGAAGAGTCGACCCTCTCGCCTTCCTCCTTCTTCTTCTCAGCTACACGTTCGATGATGGAGTCAACGCCCTTCTGTATACCGACGACAGCGTAGACTGATACGATGACCATGGTGACGGCATAGATGATCTTCGTCACCCAGACCGGGAGGACGAGGAACTGGACGGCCACGCACAGGCCGATGAACACATATGAGGAGTAGCTCAGTGAGCCGATCAGCCAGTAGAGAACCCCGTCGAGGGTCTCCTCCTTGGCAGCGATGAGGTCCTGCAACTTACGCCATATGGTGCTCTTGACGATCATCAGGATGACGATCGTGGCAATGAACGCGAACGTGGCAGTGAACAAGGCCTGCGGCGAATTAACCGCCAGGGCCCGTGCGATCATATCATCGAAGTAGGTCTGGATATCCATTGTTTACTTCGAGCCTCCTCGTTTTTTTATGTGTGACGTTCGCTGCACGCGCCCGGCCTCAAGGATTTAAAGCATCCCAAGTGCGTAGGGTACGATGGGACTCTTCGACTTCATCTGGGACCTCATCTACGGGCCTGACTACGGTGGCTATGACTCGGTGATCATGTGGATAAAGGACAACCACGGTGACCGGTTCCGCGATGGTATGACCAAGGCCGAGATCAGGTCCGCGCTCATCGGTGTCCGCCCCAGGGATGCACCCGACAGTTTCGTCAAGGCGCTGGAGACCTACATCACGGCCGAGAAGTATGGTAATCTGGTCAGGGTCCGACAAGAAGGCTGAATCGTACTACAGGGGACTGACGCCCGCGTTCCCCATCCCGAACGTACGGTTCCGTCACTTCCGGTTCCGCATCGACGGTCGGTTCAAGAAGATCAAGGAGCATGTGCGTACTGCCGACCAGCTCAAGGAGCAGCTCGTACGCCACGCGCCACAGGACGCCTACTACACGACATCCTGTTTTCTGACACCTGAGAAACTGGGGCCCAAGGCACTCAAGACGGCTATGTTCCTCTACAACGACCTCGTTTTCGACCTGGACGTGGGAGAAGAACTCAGGACGCTGGAGGACGTGCGGAAGCAGACGCTCTCTCTTCTCGGGTTCCTTGATGGCAAGGGTGTGAACGTGCGCTACATCGCCTTCAGCGGGAGCAAGGGGTTCCATGTCGTGTGCGACAACGAGCGCATCGCAGAGCCCGATCCCGAGGCGCGGGAGGACGCGTACAAGGAGGCCAACAAGGCCATGGTGGAGGAGGTCGGCGAGGCGGGGATCGTCGTTGACGGGAAGACGACCATTGACACGCGCCGCATCTTCCGCATCCCCGGGACCATCAACGCCAAGACCGGGTACGTGTGCACGGTGCTCTCACGGGACGAGGTCGCCCGACCCGTGGACGAAATCCTTAAACGCGTGCAGCGCGTATACTATCCTGCTCCCAGGATCCCCTTCTGGGGAGATGAACGACCATTTTCAATGGTCCGCACCATCTTCGGGCGGCTGCACCGATGGGGAGCCAGGTCGCCGCCCACCCGCCTTCGTACCCTAGTTAGCAGCAGGGTACCGGGTACCGACCGGAGCGTGGTCATCCTCAAGCACTTCAGGAGACGGGAGGAGAGGCATAGGGAACGGCTCGAACGGCTCCAGAGCACCTACAGGCTGCCGAGCTTCTATGTGCTATCCCACGAGGACGTGCTCTACTCCATCTCCCTCAAGCCGCTCCAGCGTGAGCGTATGCTCAAGGTGCTCAAGGCCGCGGTCTCGCTCAACCTCGGCCAGTTCGCCAGGTACGGTCTGGTCTACATGCCCGTGGGACGGACACGGGACACGAACATGAAGGTGCTCTCGGAAGCTCCGGAGCTTGCGTACACGGTACCGTCGGACGTCGAGTGCAGGTTGGGGAGAGCGCACGGCAGGTTCCTCGCCGACCTGGGCATGGATGTCGACCTGGACCGTGCCGTGGTGGGGAAGCCCGAGCTGTTCCTGCGGCGGTGCGTGTACTCGACCGGTCCCGACTGAGGCCGGGGGGCGCACCCTCTCCTAATCGTTGTCGGTGATGTTCGCGGTCACGTCGGCCGGGTTCATGCCGCTGTAATCACCATCACCGCTGGTGGCAGCCCCGTTCGTGATCAGGACCGTATGCGGATCCGCCTCATCATCGACGTCATCCTCTGCCGTCACAGTCACCGTCTGCGGTGTGTTCCAGGGATTCCCGCCATCGAACACTACCTGGGATGGGCTTACGGTCGCACCGTTGATCTCATCGGCCGATGAGATGTCAATCGTGACACTTGCTGTCGGCTCGCTCGTGAGGACGATCGTATAGGTGTCCGATGTCTCGCCTTCCTCGTCGACATCGGTAGAGCCGCCAGACTCAGTGACCGTGATGCTTGCCGTGTCGTCGTCGGTGATCGTCGCGGTCTCCTGCTGGGTGCCGCTCTCGGCTGCGTTCTCTGCCGGGCTCACGCCATCTATGTCCACGATCACCGTCACGGGATCGTCATCGAAATCGTCGTTGACACCCGTGAGGGTGACCGTGTTGGACGAGGTCTGGCCCGCCTGGATGGTCAGGCTCGTCCCCGAGCGGGTGTAGTCGGTCGTGAGGACCGCCGTCCCGGAGAACGCCAGCGTTATCGTGACCTCGGCCGCCACTGGCGTGCTCGCGGTCGCGCTCACCGTGGCCGTGCCGCCGTTCTCAGTCAGCGGGGAGTCAACGAGGTTGAGGGTGATGGTCGCCACGTCGTCGTCGGTCACTGCGGCATCGACGTTGCCCAGTGCATAGCCATTGTAGTCGGTGTTGGAGCTCGTAACCGTGTGGGTGATCGTACTCGTTTCCGGTGAGGTCTCGTCCAGCGAATCGTCATTGGCCGTTACGGTAACGGGCTGGGCAGAGTTCCAGTTGCCGGCATTGAAGGTGAGCGCCGTCATTGATTGGAGGTCCGCGTCGTTGGCCATGGTCACAGTCACGGTCATGTTAGGATCGCTCTCGAGGACCACGGTGTAGCTGTCGGTGGCCCCGCCTTCGGTGACGTCGGTGGAGCCGCCTGACTCTGTGAGGATCATACCAGCGTCGTCGTTGTCGGTGATGGTGAAACCCACGCCCACGAAACCAGAAGTGTACTTGGGACCTGTACTGGAGAAGCTGTTCCAGATGTAATGCAAGTGCGTTGCCGCCTCGTCCACGTCGTCGTTGGTGGCCGTAACGGTCACCCGCTGGCTGGAGTTCCAGTTGCCCGAATTGAAGGTCAGCGGGCTCATTGCCTCGAACTGCTCATCGAAGTCCACGATAGTAACGGTCACGGTCCCGACGGGTTCGCTGGTGAGCACGATGTCATAGTACCCGTCACCCGTCGCACCCTCGTCGACCTCATCATCCTTGTCGGGTATCTGCACTCCCGCAGCATCATCGTCGGTGATGCTGACCGACACGGACGAGAGCGACATGCCGTTGTACTTGTTGTCGGAGCTGGACACACTGTGGCTGACTGTGGCCGAGTGGGGCTCCGTCACCTCGTCGATGTAGTCCTTGAACGCGGTGACGGTTACGGTCTGCGCCGAGCTCCAGTCGCTGTTGCTGAACGTCAGGCTGCTCTTGTCGGTGTACGCTTCGTCATCGTCGGTGACTGAGATGACGACGTCTTCGTACGGCCTGGTGTTCAGCACGACCGTGTAGGTATCGGAGTCGGGATCCCCATCCTCGTCGACCGCCGTGGACCCGCCGGCCTCGGTGAGCGTGATGCCGGCAACGTCATCGTCGTGGATAGTAGGATTGATCTGGCGTGACTGCCCGTCATACCGCGGATCGGAGCTCGCGGCGGTGTGGGTTATGTGGCCGCTGTGCTCATCGGTCGGCTCGTCATAGTCATCGTCCACGGAAGCGATGGTAACGGTCTGATAGTCGTCCCAGGTGCCACCGGAGCCGCCGGTGAACGTCAGCGTCGTCGAGCTCGTGATAATAAGTTCGGAGTGATGGTCGACGGTCTCTGCGAGCGTGATGGTGACGGTCGAGGTTGGATCACTGTTCATCTTGACCTGGTACGTGTCCGTCGTCGAGCCATCGCCCGAGTCCTCGTAGACCTCGGGCGTGCTGTCGGTGACGATGCCCGAGTCGTCATCGTCCGTGATGGTGACCGTCGCCGACTGTCCATGCTGGTTGTGGGCGATGTTGGAGACGCTCTGTATCGTCGCCACGACGGTCTCGTCGTCCTCGTCCACCCTGTCGTGGATGGACGTTATCGTGATGCTCTTCTCCAGTTCACCCTGCGGGATGGTCACCTCGTAAAGGTCAACGGTATAGTCGGTGCCGTCAATGGCGGTGCCCGAGATGGTGAATACGACATGCACGTCCAGGTCATTGTGGCCCGAGAGCCGGGCGGTGATGGTGGACGTACCAGCGTCCTCGTCGATGGCACCCGACGAGACTAGGAGGCTGATTGCCTCGGGGTCCTGGCCGCCCGCGATCTTGCCCGAGCAGATGGCGGTCTCGGAATGGTCGCCTATTGCGTTGAACACATCAAAGGAGACCTTCACCTTGGCCCGGTAGCCGGCACCATGGCGCAGGTCCACCGTCCCGGCGCCCACGTCCTCGATGGAGAGCGTACCGATCTCGCCCTCGGACACGTTCTGCTCGCGGCAGCCGCTGGTCGTGTCGCCTGCTGTATTGTAGTAGTCACAGTTGTACCCGCGCTCCGCCCACGTCACGTGCACACCTTCCGGGTACTCGACGTCGACGTTGCTTACGCGGATCTGCATCCCCCCACCGTTCTGGATACGGAGCTTGAAGTCGCTGTCCCGGTCGTCAGCATCCACATTGTCCATGGTAAGGTCCCAGATCCCCGTCGTTCCCGTGGCACGGAAGAGATGGTCGCGGTAGTGTATCTTCTCGAAACCGATGCAGCCGGTCTTGCGGTACGTGGATGGATTGAGGATACCCATACCATACAGCGCTGCTCCGGCGATGACGATGATCACCATCAGCCACCCGTAGCTCATCAGGAACTCCAAGGATGCCTGACCTTTGCGTGAGAACGTGAACTTCATTACTGCTCCACCTACCTTGTTGATAGACTATGTGCTCGATTGTTTAAATCGGTTCCCTGTAACCGTCCCGCAACGCTCGCGCAACCGTTTGAACGGTCGGCCCGTTCCGCTCAGATGGGCGCCAGCGTGTTGACCGTGTGGGTCGCGGTGTACATCGTTGACGACGACCAGTTGTCGTTGTAGTTACCGTCGTTGATGCTCAGCACCACGAGGTTGTCCTTTCCAGCCGAGAGCACGTCGCCGTCGCCGTCCTGGTCCACGTCGATGATCTCCACGGCGTTGATGTCGCCACCCGAGGACGTGCGCACAGTGACCGAGGTCCAGCTGCTCCCGCCACCACCGTTGCGGTGGAGCTTGACGTATCCGGTGCTGCCTCCACCGTCTCCGGTCACGACATCGAGGTCACCGTCACCGTCCACGTCGTAGACGTCCAGCGCCCAGAGCGTGTTGGAGAGGCTGCCGATCGTGGTGGGTCCTGTAAACGAGCCGCCGGTGTTGGTGAGGAAGCTGACGGCCGCATCGGTACCGCCCATGACTATGTCCAGGCCGCCCGCGCCATTGATGTTGCCGAAGGCCACATCGTTGACGTCCTTGGTCCCGCTGTATACCGTCAAGGAGCTCCAACCGCCGCTATCCAGGACCAGCCGAACCTTGTTCGCACCGTCCCCTACCACGTAGTCCAGGTCGTTGTCGCCGTCGACGTCGCCCACGTCGAGCGATGTGAGCGCGACAGGATTGCTGAAGTCCGCGATCGTGGTGTTAGTCCAAGCGCCACCGGTGCCGGGATTGAGGGAGCGTCTGACCTCACCGCCTGAATGAGCGGTCGCCATGTCATCGTCGCTATCACCGTCAAGGTTCATCAGGGCGATGCCTTTCACAGCGGATGAGCTCCCGGTCCACGTGATCGTGTCCCATGCCGAGCCGTCACCGCTCGAGGTCTGCTCGTAGAAGTAGATACGGCCTGTGCTCGAGCCCGATACGATATCGACCTCGTCGTCGCCGTTGAAATCGCCGACGGCCACATCACCGACGTTGTCGTGCTGGTCCACCTGGATGGCCGTCCAGTGTGTGTTGTCCGCATAGTCGTTACGCAGGATCGTCACGTAGCCTCCGGTGTCGCCGATGACCACGCTGTAGCCGCTACCGATGGCCTCCGTGTCCGCGATCGCGTCCGCGTCAACGGTGAGCGATATCTCGGTGTTGGTATCCGCGGTGTCGCCGTTGGCCCCACCGCCCTCGGTCTCGTCACGGCACCCTATGTAGACTATCTCCTCGCCCGCGTGTATCTCGCTGGTAGCGCACGAGATGGACGTCGTACCATCGCCGGTGCAGTCGCCCGACATGCTAGCGTAGGCGTCGTCGTCAAGGTCCCACTTGCAGTCTCCTGCTTCGTCAAGGGTGATGGTGATGGTCGGAGAGGTTGTGGTGACAGTCGATCCGCTTGACGGTGACTCACCGGACGTCGATGGCGGCTGGGTGTCGATGGTCATGGTTATGTCGATGTTCGTCTCCGAGGTGTCCTCGTTGCCGTCACCGTCCTTGCACGAGACGTGTAGCGTCACGGTCCCATCCGACTGTGTCGGGAAGGTGCAAGTGTGGCTGGTGCCACCGCCACCGGTGCAGGTGATGTCGTCCGCCATATCACCGTAGCTCTCGTCGGAGGTTCCTGCACGGCAGTAGGCGTTCTCGCCGGTGGTGATGACTATCTCAGGAGTGTTGTCGGAGGTCGAGACGTCCCCAGTGGAGGAATCTCCGCCCGCGGACGTGAGGGTGATACCGGCGACGCCGCCCTCGCTGACCGTGTACGTGAGCTCCGAGTTGGAGTCCGTTGTGTCAGCGTTCGGCGAAGTGTCGGTGTCGTCGCGGCACGCGATGAAGATCTCCTCGGTCCCGGTCACGAGCCCGCTGGTCGCGCACAAGATCGACGTGGTCCCGTCGCCCGTGCAGTCGCCCGTCATGTCACCGTAGGCCTGGTCGGTGAGGCTCCACTTGCAGTCACCGTTCTCGTTCAGCGTTATGTTGATCGTCGGTGAGCTGGAGGACACGGATGCCTGGTCGGCCGGGTCCCATCCGGACTGGGTGGGTGTCGCTGTGTCGACTTCAAGAGTTATCCCGGTATTCGTGGATGCTGTGTGCTCGTTGCTGCTCGTATCTGTGCAGGCGACATATAGCGTCGTTGAACCATCGGAAAGCGTTGTGAACGTGCATGTGTGGCTGGTGCTACCGCCGCCGGAGCAGGTGATGTCATCGCTCATGTCTGTGTAGCTCTCGTCGGTCGCACTGGCACGGCAGGACCCGTTCTCGTCGGTAGTGATAGCAATATCGGGTGTGTTGTCAGAGGTCGAATAGGCGGTGGAACTGTCGCCTCCGACCGATGTGAGCGTGATGGACGGCGGGCTCGTGTCGCCACCAGAACCGCTACCGGTGCCGGTCCCTGTGCCTGAACCGGTTCCACTGCCCGTTCCGCTCCCGGTACCGCTGCCGGTACCGCTGCCGGTACCGCTGCCGGAGGACGAGCCTGATGTACCGCCCCGTCCTTGTCCTGCCCGTCGTGTGTGGGTCAGTTCCCACCAGGAGACCGTGTCGACAATCTCTGCGGCCCCGAGCACGTCGGGGAAGCTGTCACCCGATAGGTCGGCCGCGTGGACCGACATGGCTCCGTGGAAACTGCTCTGTACCATCCGCTGCTCCCAGCGGACACCTGTGTTCTCGAACCAGGAGACCGATCCGTCGTTGTACTGGGCGGCGACGACGTCGATATCCCCGTCACCGTCCATATCCATGGCGAAGATCGATGTCACGTGCTCGTAATCCCCTGATATCTCATGGCTCGTCCAGCTGGAACCATCGCCGTTGTCGTTCTCCCACCAGACGATACTACCGGCCTCATAAGCGCCTCCGACGACGTCATTGTCGCCGTCGCCGTCCATGTCGATCCCCATGACCGAACTGGCACCGTCGAAGCTCGAGTCGATTGTGTGCTTTGAGAATGAGGGCGATGTGCCACCGCCGTTCTCCCACCAGGCGATCTCGTCGCTGTTGTAGGCCGCTCCGAGAACGTCGAGGTCATCGTCACCGTCGATGTCCACTGCATATACGTCGCGCGCCGCATCGAAATCGCTGGCGAGCGTGCCCTTGGACCACCCGCCACCGGTGTTCTTCCACCAAGCGATCTGGTCGGTCAGGTTGGCCGCTCCGAGGACGTCCAGGCTGCCGTCACCGTTGATGTCCGCCACGTACACAGAACAGGCGCCACCGAAGCTCGAGTCGATGCTGGTCTTGGACCAGCTCGATCCATCCCCGTTGTTCGTCCAGTACGCGATCTCGTTCCCTCCATTCGCCGCACCGAACACGTCCACGACACTGTCGCCGGAAATATCTACGGCATAAACGAATCGAGCACCGTCGAAATTCGTGTCGACGTCGTGTTTTGCCCAGTCATTGCCGTTCTCCCACCACGAGATATCGTCGAGGTTGAACGAAGCTCCCAGGATGTCATTGTCCCCGTCACCGTCAATGTCCGTGGCATACACCGCGTCCGCACCTCCGAAGCTCGAGTCGAGGGTGTACGTTTGTACGGACATGGCCGAGATGGTCGTCCCTCCAGCCTCGATCTTGCCAGAGCAGATTGCCGTCTCTGAATGGTCTCCGAGTTGTGTGAAAATGTCGAAGGTCACCTTCACCTTCATATGATAGACCGAGCCATGCTTCAGGTCCAGCGTGCCCGCTCCGACGTCCTCGACGGAGAGGGTCGTCAGCTCGGCCTCGGACACGTTCTGCTCGCGGCATCCCGAGCTGACGTTCCCTGCTGTATTGTAATAGGCGCAGCCAAAGCCCTTCTCGGACCACTTCACGTGAGTGCCCTCGGGATAATGCACGTCCATCTCAGTGACGCGTAGCATGATCCCAGCACCGTTCTGGATCCGTAGATCGAACACGCTCTCACGGTCGTCATAATCGCTATCATCGTGTTCCATGTTCCAGATGAAGGGCTCCCCCGGAGCACCGAAGAGGTGGTCGTGGTAATGGAGCCTCTCGAATCCAACACAATGTGTCTTGACATAGGTACCTGGGCGGAGGATGCCCATGGCGTACATGGCTGCCCCCGCGATCACGATGATGACCATAAGCCACCCATAGCTCAACAGGAACTCCACTGCCATTTGTGCCCTGTTGCGTCCATGTGCGGATAACTTGATTACCAATCCTATGCCTCCCTAATAATCTATGTGCCACTCAGCGGTTATGTGAGTATCCAAAATACCCATACAAAATATATATTTCGTTCCAGGACCGCTCACAGCGCCCGCAGGAGGAAGAATCCCGCGAGCATGGCGATCGCGGCCCAGAACACACGGTTCTGGAGGATCCCCGGGAGCCCTTCGAACATTTCCTCCCCTCCATCTTCCGACCTCGGCCCCTCTTCTGCGCGACGGCGACGCCGGACCTCGTTACATTTCCAGCAGGTACATGCAGGTGGGTGGTCACCCTCATCGTACCCGCCCTTCATGTAATCCCGGTCGGCAACACCCATGACGTTCTTTAAACGACGAACGACTCTTAAATATCTCTCCCTCGGTGACGTCACATCGGGCCATTGGTAGATGGGGACATCTTTACCATTGATATCGTATAGAGAATAAGTGTGCAAGGTTCATATGGCCCGAGGTCGTAGCTCATTGCTAGATGCAGAGTATGCCCCCCCCTGCCGAAGGTATGAAAAGGCCTTCGCATGCCCGCCCCGATATCTCGGAAATGTCCTTGAGCCAGCTCCTTCGCATGGAACTCGTTAGATGGACGCTCATCCGCGCCTTTTATCGAGTCATACTGCGCCGCGGGAGCATGAGCTACGGGACCATCTATTCCAGAGCATGAGCATCGCAGGCATGCACAATCGGTATCACTGACGTCCGTCCCGCAGATCAGCTGTCCGTGATCTCGGCCGCCTGACGTCGGACATCGTCGAGCCCGCTGACGAGCTCGTCCTTCAGGTCGCCGAGGGACTCGTTCAGATCATCGAAGCTCGCTTCAATCCCATCCTGCTCTTTCGCCATCTCGAGGATACCCTCGATCGCCTCGTCGGCCGGCGTCTGGCTCGTCTCGACGAGCACTTCCTTCGTCGTGTCCCTGGCCTCACTGAGCATCCTGGTGACGCTGCTGGAACGGTCCCAGTCGAACCGGTTGACCTTGGTCGCGTGATAACCCACTCTGATGATGGTGATTCCGGGGACCGAGAATACCAGGCCTGAGATGAGCGTCGTCTCCAGGGCGAAGCGTCCTGACTTGCGATAGAAGAGTTCCAGGTTCGCCTCTGTAGGCTCCTTCTCATAAGCGCGGGCCGTGTCGATGAGCTCGTTGTGCGTGCGGATGAGCGGGCCATACTCATTGATCGTCACGGCGGCCTTATCCCAGCCCTCACGCGTGGCCTCCATGCGAGGCATCCCGAGGTCGAACTCCCGGTTCATCTCGTCGACGAGGACGTTGGTCTCGTTGCAGAAACGCTGGTAATGTCCGAAGCTCTCGACACTTGTGAGGTCCAGCGGCTCACGTTGTGCTACACGGAGCGGTAACGCCTCCTTCGATAATAGGTTCGCCCTATCATGTGCGTCCGTACCTGCTGTAGTGGTGTTGGCTGCGAGGTCGTCCGCCGGACCGCCGGTGCAGCCGCAGATGAGAACGAGCACTAGTAGCGTGACAGCACTTCGCATGGATAGTAGAGGGGAGCAGCGTCCGGAGTATAAAAATAACACGGTTTTTCGGCCCCCTTACCCCCGAAAAGAGGGAATGAGGCCCCTTTGTGGGGACCTCACTTCTTCTTTTCGTCCTTCTTTTCGTCCTTCTTTTCGTCCTTCTTTTCGTCCTTCTTATCCTTCAGACTCTTCAACTCATCCCTGATATCGGAAAGAATCTTCCGGTTCTCAATAACATCGATCCTGAGGAAAATGATCAGGACCAGAAGGATCAGACTGATCATCGACAGGAGCAGTGTTTCCGGCGAGATGAACTTCAACAACATCAGCATGGCGCAGAGTGAGAGGACAAAGAAACCCGCGGTCCTTGCATCGAATTCGTTACTACACATAAGATGCCACCTCCTATACACCCATCGGTGTATCAACAAGCTAGAGGTATCTCAGTTTTAAATTGTTATACCGCGAGGTGCCGGGACGACACCGGCATGTCGGGATTGGTCGAACGGTGTCCCACTGGCATCATGCGGACATTTATTCAGGTGCACTCCGCTGCTGCCTGAGCTCTTCCTTGATACGCTCAATGAACTGCGGGAGGTCCTTCTCGGCCATGCTCGCTCCACTGGCGGCACTGTGGCCACCACCGCGTGCCCCGTCAATGCCCTTTGACGCTTCGGCTACAGCGCGGGCGAGGTCGTACTGTGGGAAATGCTCCTCGTCAAGACGCAGGCTCCCACCGGCCCACCCCTTCTCCTCGTTGATCTGGTATACGAACCAAGTGAACTCTGGATGTCGGTCGCGCAGGTTTGTGGACAGATGGCTGGCGAAACGCAAGGGATCCTCCGAGGAGTACTGGAACACAGCGAGCTCCAGCTCGTCATCGAACGAGGTCGCGGTCGTATCCTCTCCCCGCTCGTGACGCTCCAGGTCCTTTTCGAATATCGCGTACTGTGAAGTCAGTTCGCCCTCCACGCGGTTCACGTTCTTGAAGTACGCAGGGAACCTGCCCGTGTCCTCTACGAGGTCATTGAAGGAGCCAGTTCCGCGGACCATGGACTTGGCCGCCTTATACACGTCCTGTGCTCCGCGCCATCCAGCGACAATCCAATTGGCGAACGTGTTACGCCCGGCGAGACCGAAGGTTGAGCCGAGCAGTTCGTTCTGCGACGGCAGTGCTTCCTTCAGTGCAGTAAACGTAACAGCGTCCTCCGGTATGGCGTTCTGGTAGTCATCCAGCGCTTTCCTCAGGACCGTCCGGTCGCAGTCGAGGGAATCGGGATGCTCGAGCAGCGTCTCGGCCACGAGGTCGGCAGACTGTGGTGCACAGTAGTCGAGGATCGCTCCTGCTGTCGCCACCTCCTTGAGTCGCGCCATATGCTTACCGAGCAACGCCCGCGGGTGGCGGGCGACGTACCGCTCGGCGACCCGGTACTCCCATGCCGAGCCATTGGGGACTTCGACGACGCCCTCCAGATTAGGATTTATGAGAGTGAACCGGTCACGGATGCCACGCCTGTCAAGTTCCTCGTACAGGCGGTCGAGGTTCTCTCGCCCCGCGGTGCGGATGTCATGATGATCATACACCACGAACTCCTTCACCTTCTCGACCATGTCGGCGACGACCTCTACGGGCGACTCGTAGATCTCCCAGAAGTCAGTGCAGTAGATCTTGTTGTACCCGCCACGTGCCACCTGTTCGACATCCTTTGTATTGAGCTGGCCCCGGGTGAACCGCACATCATAGGTGGCGAGTCGGGCGTCCAGCACCTCGGACACGCATACCGCTGCGGTCATCCCATCAGGATCACCGTCACCATAGACCAGCACTTTGTCGTACTTGCTGACACCCTCGAAGAAGGTTACCGCCTTGTCGTAGAGCTCATCTGGCGGAACTAGGTGTTCAGCGTCCATGTGGCGGGATGCGGCCTGATCCGGTTCTTATACTTTTACTAGGGGTGGACAATAATAAAATGGACAATAATGTACAATTATCAACATATAATAGCAATCTTTATATAGCTGGAAGCGTCTATTCTATTCGGTCACATGAAAAGGAGGGATCATCTTTGGCGTCGGCGGAAAGAAGCGCAAAGGTAGTCCCACGTCCAACCCACACCTTCTGAAAACACGTGTCCGGAACCTCCGTCTCGACAGGTTCGACGTCGTGGGCGCATACGCTGCGATCAAACAGGAGTACAAGGACGAGAGCTTCCTCCTGGAGTCGGTGGAGGGGACCAAGAAGACCGCGCGGTACTCATTTATCGGATTCGATCCGGTCTTATCCTTCAGGTCCAAGGGACACGAGGTGCGGTTCAATGGCACCCGAGAGAAGTGCGAGGACCCGTACGACTATCTGCGACGCGAGTTCTACGACTTCAGTGCCGAGCCCGTCGACTTCCTCCCGTTCTCGGGTGGAATGGTGGGATACTTCTCCTACGATATCGTCAGGTTCTTCGAGCGGCTCCCTGAACTGAGAACGGACGAGCTGAACCTTCCCGATGCGCACTTCATCATTCCGTCACAGGTCGTCTGCTTCGACCACATCAACCAGAAGGCCTACCTGATCTCCCACGGATCCGCCCGAGAGGTCGAGGGTCTTATCAACAGCTATCGAGATGAGGAACGAGAAGAGCTCACGATCGGTAAGCCGAGGACCAATATGAAGAGCCCGGCATTCGAGAACGCGGTCGAGCAGGCGAAGGAGTACATCCGGGCGGGCGACATATTCCAGTCGGTAATCTCGAGGCGGACGGAAGCGACCTTCAAGGGCAATGAGTTCGACATGTACCGGATCCTCAGGCAAGTGAATCCCTCACCCTACCTCTTCTACATCGACTTCGCCGAGTCGAAGGTCTTCGGTTCCTCTCCCGAGATGCTCGTGCGGCTCGAGAACAGCGTCCTGACCACCCGGCCACTGGCCGGCACGCGTCCCCGGTCCAAGGACCCCGAGGAGGACGAGAAGCTGAAAGTGAGCATGCTTCTCGACGAGAAGGAGCGGGCCGAGCACATCATGCTCGTGGACCTGCACCGCAACGACATGGGCCGCGTCTCCGAGTACGGATCTGTCAAGGTGGACGAGCTCATGGGCTGCGAGAAGTACTCACATGTCCAGCATATCGTCTCGAACGTCACGAGCAGGCTGCGTAAGGACCGGGACTGCTTCGACGCGCTGCGCTCATGCTTCCCGGCGGGCACCGTCTCGGGCGCTCCTAAGATCAGGGCAATGGAGATCATCGAGGAGCTCGAGATGACCCGGCGGGGGCCTTACGCTGGCGCGGTCGGATACTTTGACTTCTGCGGGAACATGGACTTCGCCATCACGATCAGATCGATATTCACTAAGGGGAACAAGGCGTACCTGCAGGCGGGCGCCGGTATCGTCGCGGACTCTGTCCCAGAGAACGAGTTCATCGAAACGGAGAACAAGATGGGCGCCATGATGTCGGTGCTGGGGGGCGGCTGAGATGGTCAGGGTCCTCATCATCGATAACTACGACTCGTTCGTGTACAACATAGCACAGTACCTTGGCGAGATGGGAGCAGAGATCATCGTTAAGAGGAACGACATCACCCTTAAGGAGGCCATGGCCGCAAAACCGGACAGGATCGTGCTCAGTCCGGGGCCCGGCCATCCCAAGGACTCGGGCGTCACCCTCGACATACTGCGGACGATGAGCAGGAAGATACCGACCCTCGGTGTGTGCCTGGGCCATCAGGCCATGGGGCTCGTGTTCGGGGGCACGATCGAGCGGGCGGCCAACCTCCTTCACGGGAAGACGAGCCGCGTCCATCACACCGGCACGGGCATCTTCGCCGATGTACCGACCCCCATCACCGCGACCAGATACCACTCGCTCGTCATCGCCCTTGAAGGTTTCCCCGACCAGCTGGAGATCACAGGCAGGACAGAGGCCGACGAGATCATGGCGGTCCGGCACCGCGAGTACCCGATCCACGGCGTCCAGTTCCATCCCGAATCTATACTCACAGAACATGGTAGGGACATCCTCAGAAACTTCCTGGAGGGAGCATGAATGATAAAAGATGCAATCAAGAAAGTCATCGAAGGCAAGGACCTGTCGGAGAAAGAGGCGCTCGACGTTATGAACGAGATCATGGGCGGTGACGCTACGCCCGCGCAGATCGCTGCGTTCCTGACCGCGCTCAGACTGAAGGGCGAGACAGTGGATGAGATCTTCGCATGCGCTACCGTGATGCGACAGAAGGCCGAGAGCATCTCGGTCCAGGGCACTGCGGTGGACACCTGCGGGACGGGCGGCGACTGCGCCGGGACGTTCAACATCAGTACCACTGTCGCGTTCGTCGTGGCCGGTGCGGGTGTGTCCGTCGCCAAGCATGGGAACAGGAGCGTATCGAGCAGGTCTGGGTCCGCCGACCTCCTCGAGAGCTTGGGCGTGGATATCACCCTGTCACCAAAGGACGTCGAGACGTGCATACGCGACGTTGGGATCGGCTTCATCTTCGCGCCGACTTTCCACAAGGCCATGAAGTACGCAATCGGCCCGCGGAGGGAGATCGGTATCCGGACAGTGTTCAACGTGCTCGGACCTCTTACGAATCCCGCGAACGTGGCGCACCAGGTTATCGGTGTGTACGACGAACGGCTCACCGAGCCGTTGGCCCGCGTGCTGGGCAAGTTCGGTCTCCGCCACGCTCTGGTAGTGCACGGCTCAGGCCTGGACGAGCTTTCCACCATCGATAGGACGAAGGTTTCTGAACTGAAGGACGGCAAGGTGGAGACTTACTACCTGACCCCCGAGCAGTTCGGGCTCGACCGTGCCAAGCTCGAGGACATCCAGGGCGGGACTCCAGAGGATAACACCGCCATCACCCGCTCGGTGCTGGACGGTGATGACTCGCCGTACACGGACATCGTCCTTCTGAACGCGGGCGCTGCCCTCTATGCCGCCGACAAGGCCGGCGACATCGCAGAGGGTATCGAGCTCGCACGCCAGGCCATCAAGAGCGGAAAGGCCCGGGAGAAGCTCGATCAGCTGATCGAGCGGTCCAAGGGTTTCGGGAACTAGTGACGATGAGTACGCACGAGCTCCTGGGGAAGGCCGTCGGGGATATAGTCGACGATATACTGCGTGAAAAAAAGAACGTCCGTGGTATGTACGACGCTCTCCGCGACGGTCGCAGGAATGGAGTGCGTGTCATCGCCGAGCTTAAGCCGTCCTCCCCCAGCAGGGGAGAGCTCAGGAGCATTGGAGCACGTGAGATACCTTCAATAGTCGAGGAGCTCGAATCGGGCGGTGCGCATGCTATCTCGGTCCTGGTGGAGCCACGGCGTTTCGGGGGTAGCCTCGAGAACCTCAGGACAGTGCGAGAGTGCACCGACCTACCATTACTCGCCAAGGGCTTCCTGTTCTCACCACGTCAGCTGGCGGAGTGCATGGTAGCGGGCGCGGACGCCTATCTGCTCATGGTCCGTGTCGTCGACGCGGTCCTACAGGATGCGGGCAGGCTCATCGAGCTTGGCGAGGCCCTTGGTATGGAAGCGTTCATCGAAGCCAACACACCCGACGAGATCGAAAAGGCATTGGGCGTTGGCGCTACGATCATCGAGATAAACAACCGGGACATCTACGGCGATCTGTCTTTCGACCTCAAGAATGCCGCCATCGGCAAGGGGCTGGCGAACGACATCGCTTTCGTGAGCGCCTCTGGCATATCGACAGCAGCCGACATCGAGCATGCGTACGCATCGTCGGGCGGTCGTGTGGATGCGGTCCTGGTCGGCTCGTCCCTGATGACGGCCGACAGCGTCTCCAGAAAGGTCGCAGAGCTTGTAGCCGCGGGAGATGAGGTGGTACGATGACGAAGGTGCAGGTCTGCGGGGTTCGGAGCTTCGAGGATGCATTGATATGCAAGGCCGCGGGTGTGGACGCCATCGGTTTCGTCAGCGTTGAGGGCCGGAAGAGGAACGTCCCACTTGAACAGATCAAGGACATCATCGGACGTTTGGGCCCCTCGGTCGATTCTACGCTCATCGGATTCCCCGTTACAGCAGAGGAGTTCATCGAGAAGGGAGAGCGCGTCAAGGCCGACGTGCTGCAGGTGTACACACTGACCGCTAGTCAGCTCACAAGGATGCGGGACAGCGGCTTCAGAATCGTTCGTGCAGTAGGCGTCGATGTCATGACCGGGAAGCTCTCGTCGACCATCGAAGAGCTCGAGGGGTTCGTGGAGGTCTGTGACCTTTTACTTTTCGAGCCGACGCATGACGGGAAGGTCGGCGGCATGGGTTTGAGTACCGATTACGCGACCGCGCTCTCCCCCTATATACGATATTGCCCGCGATTCAGCATCGCTGGCGGTCTTACACCCGACAACGTAGATGAGGCGCTTAAGCTCGGTCCGTACATGGTCGACGTGTCCTCCGGTGTCGAGTCGGACGACGGGAGAAAAGACCCTGAGAAGGTCAGACAGTTCGTGAAGAGGTGTAAAGAATGAGGAACGATGATGCTTATTTCGGCGAGTACGGTGGCCAGTTCGTCCCTGAGACGCTCATGCCCATACTCCAGGAGCTGGACGCAGCGTACAGGGAGGTGCAGACCGACGAGGATTTCCAGAAGGAGCTGAGACTATACCTGGAAAAGTTCGCGGGCAGGCCGACACCGCTGTACCTCGCACATCGTCTGACCGAGCTTCTTGGTGGTGCCAAGATCTACCTTAAACGCGAAGACCTCGCCCACCTTGGAGCCCACAAGATCAACAGCACCCTGGGCCATGTGCTCCTTGCTAAGCGGATGGGAAAGACGAGGATAATCGCAGAAACTGGAGCTGGTCAACATGGCGTTGCCACAGCTGCGGCAGCGGCAGCTCTAGGGCTCGAGTGCGACGTATATATGGGTGAGGTCGACATCCAGCGCCAATCACTGAACGTTTTCAGAATGCGGTTGTTCGGTGCACGGGTCGTACCGGTCACCTCTGGTTCCAGGACGCTCAAGGATGCTGTCAATGAAGCAATGAGGGACTATACCGCAAACTGCCGGAACACCCACTACGTCATCGGATCGGTCGTGGGCCCGCATCCCTATCCGACCATGGTTCGCGACTTCCAGGCCGTCATCGGTATCGAGGCCAGGCGACAGATACTGGAGCAGGAGGGACAGCTTCCCAGCTGCCTCGTCGCTTGTGTCGGCGGTGGCAGTAACGCTATGGGTCTTTTTCATCCTTTCTTCGATGACGATGTCCGTATGGTGGGCGTCGAGGCCGCTGGTAAGGGTATCGCTACCGGCAAGCACGGTGCCTCCATTGGTGCCGGCGAGGTAGGTATCATGCACGGTAAGAAGAGCTACTTCATCCAGGACGAGAACGGCCAGATCCGCGAGGCGCACTCCATCTCGGCGGGCCTGGACTACCCGGGCGTCGGGCCGGAGCACGCGTTCTACAATGACTTAAAGCGAGCTGAGTACGTCGCTGTGACCGACGACGAAGCGGTCGAGGCGTTCCACCTCCTGTCCAAGGTCGAGGGGATCATCCCCGCTCTGGAGAGTTCGCACGCACTTGCGCATCTCAAGGACCTTGCTCCGAGCCTCGAGAAGGATGACATTATCATCGTTTGCCTCTCTGGCAGGGGGGATAAGGACGTCCATATGATCGCTGGACTAGAGGGGGTGAGCCTGTGAACCTCAGTGAGCTGTTCGCCAAGGAAAAGGTAGCGTACATGGCACATGTATACTACGGCGATCCCAGCGAAGGGTTCTCCCTGAAGGAGATCAAAGCACTGTGCGATAGCGGCGTGTCCATCATCGAGCTGGGTATACCATTCTCGGACCCCACTGCCGATGGTCCCGTGTTCCAGCGGGCCTGCGAGCGGGCGCTGAAGGCCGGTATGACCCCTTCTAAGACCATAGAGTCGATCAGTAAGCTCCGGGATGAGGGCATCACGCAACCCATCGTCGTCACCTCCTACTATAACATCATCTACCATATGGGGGTAGGGTCTTTCGTCAAGAGGATCAAGGACGCAGGAGCATGCGCCCTTATCGTTCCCGATGTCCCGATAGAGGAAGCTGATGACCTGCTAGAGGCAAGTGAGCAGAACGGTATCGATATTATCTTCCTCGTCGCCCCGACCACCCCTGACGACCGTCTCGAAAAGATCCTTTCAGTTGCCCGTGGATTCGTCTACGTGGTTTCCGTCGCCGGTGTCACCGGTGCCAGGGAATCGCTCCATGAGGCGACTTTAAGGCTCATCGAGAGGGTTCGAGCTCACTCTGACATCCCGCTCCTTGTCGGTTTCGGAATTTCGAAGCAGGAACAGGCGACCGCGGTGGTCTCAGCCGGCGCCGATGGCGTGATCACCGGCAGCGCAATAGGGAGCATCTATGAGCAGTATCTTGACGATCCTGATGCCTCGTTGGACGAAATACGTGCATTCGCCCGTAGCATCAGGGAAGGTATCGAGGAAGGGCAGAGCTCTAGGACGTAGTGAAGATAGCCTGAACGGTATCATGCCGGATAATGCGGTAAGTATTTATATCACTACTGACTAGTAGTAACAACAATGGAAGGTGCTGCGCTCTACACATTGTCGGACGTAGAGCAGTACTGCTCCTCACTGGCCGACACTTATGGTGACCGTGTCAGCTTCGGCCGCGCCGAGGGGGCCTCATCCCAGGGTAAGGACATTCCGCTCATCGAAGTCGCCGCCAGCGGCGAATCACAGGGGCTGATCTACGTGACAGCGGGGCAGCACGTCAGCGAACCCGCCTCCGTGTCAGCAGCACTGGACTTCCTCGATACTTATCTGAGCGATTCTGTCTTCGAGGGGATACGTGAGCGCTATTCACTGGTCATGGCACCGGTGGTCAACGCTGACCGATATGATATGGCCGATCCCGGTAAGTTCCCCATCGAGAAGGACGAGACCAACGCTTCCGGGCAGGTGATGAACAGCGGCTACTCCCCGACGGGATCACAGGTCCCAGAGGAGCAGGCCGTACTGGAAACGCTCACTCGGGCGGAAAAGCAGTACGGACCGCTGGCCTTGGCCTTCGACATCCACGAGACCTCCAAGTCCGGATTCTCGCTGGGCTCTATGCACATGGTGTGCGCGACGGACCCGGGCGCGGTTGCGAAGGCCCATCCCACGGGTGATGCACTGACCGCGCAAGGCTACTGGCCTGTGATCTCCCCCGATACGAGCTCAGATGGGACCCTTCGCAAGGTCGAGGACGAGCGGACACCTTTCTCCTATGTGATTGAGACGAACACTGCGAACACGCTCGAGGAGCGAATCGCAATAGGTTCACGATACCTGCAGGACATCACGCGATCAGTGCTGGACTCACCTCCAAACGAGAGATGATTGACCGCCCTTGCATGGCGCTGCGATGCTCTGGTGGAAATATTTATCACTTAACGAGTAGAAGGCGTTGGGAATCGGGGGAATGAAGACCATGGTAAAAGTACTGATCGTTTACGACACCCATACGGGCAACACCGAGGCCATGGCTAAGGCAGTGGAGCAGGGTGCCAAGGACGCTGGCGCTGAAGTGCTCCTGAAGAAGGTAACTAAGGCAGGGATGGATGACCTTGTATGGGCCGATGGGATCGTCCTTGGCTCACCGACCTACTTCGGCAATATGACCGGCCGGATGAAGGCATTCGTGGACAAGTCGGTCTCTCTATACGGTGAGAGTAAGCTCAGGGACAAGGTAGGAGCGGCCTTCGTATCGGCAGCGGGGACAGGTACCGGAGCAGAGACGACGGTCCTCTCACTGATCACGGCCCTGGCTATGCATGATATGGTAATCGTAAGCGCACCGGGGCGCGAGGAAGGGTGGCCCGGGATGTTGGGCACAATGGCCGACGGTATCGGTTACGATGATCCACCGAACGAGGTGCTGCTCGAGAGCTGCAGGAAACTGGGCAAGCGTGTGAGCGATGTGACAGGGAAGCTAATTCGTTAGATCAACACTTGGGTATGGCAACACGGAGAGAAGAGTCTATGGAAACCGCAGGACAAGGTGCATGGGCCAACATCATCGTAGCACCGGAGGACGAGGAGATCGCCGTCATCGACCGCATGGAGAAGGACTTGGGCGAGCTGCCGGATAAGGTAGTTGCTGTCCGCGAGCTCATCACCCGGTTCGAGATCTGCCACTTCAAGGTGGAGCGTCATTACCGGAACATCCTTCGCTCCATCGCGCAACTGCGCCCGGTCATCGATGTCAAGCGGATCGGTGCCCATCATCCCTGTCATAAAGGGGATGCATGGAAAAAGGACACCACCGGACGGAGCGAGGTGGGCATGCGCTACATCACGGCCCTATGCTCGTGGCTGGGCGAGGAGGGTTCCCGTGACCTGGGCGGTCTTGACGAGATCCAGGGATGGATCGATGCATCCCTCGGTGAGAAGAGCGATGAGAAGGTACGTTATGTGAACCTCCTCCTCGACCGCCTCCTCGGTCGCAATCTTGAGGCCCACCTCGGCGATGGTGAGCTCAGTGGGCTGAATCTCCAGATCTTGTCCTGCGACATCTGTCACTACGCCTTCCCTCAGAACCTGGAGAAGGTGATTCGGGGGATAGACAGGCTCGAGCCGGTGGCCGGTTTCGAGGGGTGTGGCTCCGCCAGCGTTGAGGTCACCTCTTTTGCGAGGCAGGAGTTCAGGAAGCTGTCCGCATGGCTGGGCTCTGACCAGCCTGTCGATGACCTCGGCCTCGGTAAGAAAGAGCCCACGAAAACATGGCTCATCGCATGCCTAGCGAAGACATTGAAACAGCACGTTACATTAGAAGAGCCGCTCAAGGCGCTCGCGCGCTAGGCATCGTCCTCGTCCGCACCGTACACCCACTCGAAGTAGGCCTGGGTATTCACTTCCTCACCGGTCGCGCCCTCCATGATCTCGGACTCGCCCGTGCTCTGGCCGGGGGCGAACACCTTCTCGCGCAGGAACACCGCGGTCTTGGGATTCCCCTGGACCGTACCGTTCTCGGACTCGATAGCGACCCGGAGCTGGCTTGCGGCCATGCTGGCCATAAGGTAATCCTGATAATAGGCGGGATAGTCGATGAAGTGAGGTAGAGCCGCCCAGGCGTTGACCGAGGTGTCGTCGGGCTTCGGTATGCCCTCATATCGTTCCTTCAGCTCCCACCAAAGAGCCGCCAGGTCCTGGTCAGGATTCTCGTACATCCGCCGCTCGAAGGCGGCGACGGAGAGTATCTTGCGGATGGAGCGCTCCTCGCCCCACAGGTTGTCAGCCTCCACACGCGCGGCGAGCTCCGTGGGCACACCGGCGTACTCTTCGAGCCACTGGGCGGTGGAGCACACCTGTTCCATGAGCATGGGCACGGCCTCGTTCATGGTGTTCGTAGGCGCCCCCCTGTCGTAGAAAGGAAGTTTAGGATCCATATCGGCATAGTAGATAGCGTGCCCCGACTCGTGGTGTAGCACTTGCTGGAAGTCGTAGGTCGCCTCCTTGTTGGCGAGCACGCGCACGTCATCGGGCATGCTGATGCCCATGGCGAAGCAGTGCTGGCTCTTCCCGGGTCGCGGATCGGTGTCGTAGGTGATACCTAGCCCCTTCAGATCGAAGCCCATGTCGGTGTACGAGCGTTCGAGCATCTTCATCTGCTCCCCCTCAGGGAAGTACGCGTCGATCTCCTTGGTCAGCCCGTCGACATCAAGACCGAAGTGCCAGGGGCGCAGGTCGTCCACACCGATGCTGAATGCCGCGGCCAGCTCGGCCTTCCGGTCCTCGTTCTTGGCATTGTAGCTCAACACGGTGTCCCGGTCGACCTCTTCAAGGAACTCGTACAGACCTTCCGGATCGTAGCCCTCCTCTTCGAGGCACATCTCGTAGTAGTTGGCATGACCCTGCTCACGGGCGTACGCATTGCGCAGCTTGACAAGCTCGACGATGGTGGACGCCGCCGCATCGCCCTTGGCGTTGCGTGCGTACCAGGCCTCCTTGCGCATGGCCGGGTCCTTCTCGGTCTCGAGCACATTGTCCATTGCCTGGTCCGTGGTCTCGGCTCCCTGATAGGTGGCACGGTGGGACATCTGGAGCGTCCCCGCTTCACGTGCTTTCGCATCTATCGCGTTCTCGTTATCGGCTTGGGATGTATAGACCTTGGTCCGGTTGTAGAGGTAGTCGATGTTCTCGGTGAGTTCGGGATCGGTTACGATGTCGTAGCATGACTCGAGGGTCGAGGAGAGAACGGGATCCGTGTAGAACGCGCGGGCCTCCCGGTCCGCCCGCTCCGATGCGGTGTGGCTCCCGGTGGTGTACAGCTCCCAGTGTCCGAGCATACCCTGCCGGCGGACCTCTTCGGCCTGCTGCATGGCGTCCCCTAAATAGACGCGGGCATCGGCCTCGGTCATTACAGGGTCCACTACCTCGTCCACACATCGCCGGCGCCCGCAGGGTGTATATATAGGTAGCGGTTCAGGCCGGGATCGATATCAGAATTCTGAAGGGCTCCGGCCGAGCCCATTGACGAGAGTGCACTCTTGGAGCACGATGATACTGCTGCCCTCGAGCTCTTTGATCAGAGCGGGATCCTGTGTCCCTGGATTCAGAATAGCGGCCTTGATCCCTCGCCCCTCCAACTGCCCAACTAGTCCGGACCGGAGCACGACCTGGGGATTGAGGTAGATGGAGACCAGGTCAATATCACCATTGACCGACTTGATGTCGGGAAAGACCCGGAGTCCCTCGATCTCTGTCTCTTTCGGGTGTATGGGAAAGACGTTGTAGCCTGCCTCCACCAGCGCTCTGACTGCCTTGTTGGAGTAACGGTCCCGCTTGGACGATGCACCGATAACAGCGACGTTGTTACCGTAGTCGTTACGGTACCTGTCTGCGTCCATGGCATCATGGTGACGGGCGTGCAGTTTTATATCTACTATGAAGGGTGTCGGGCGACGCCCCCCCGGACGCCGCCCTTTCGTATCCCGTCCGTTTGCCCCTTTCTTCAGTTTCAATGGATTATGGAGTCAATAATCCCATTGAGCGTCGAGCTCGGCCTCATAGCCCTGGAAGTCTGCTCGTCGTCAGGCTTGTAGTATCCTCCATAGGACTGCGCTGAACCCTGGGGTGAATTGAGCTCCTCAAGGATCTTTGCCCCGTTCTCTTTCAGAGCCTTCGCAATGGGTGCGAACTTTTCCTTAAGCTCTGCATCCTTGTCCTGCTGTGCAAGGGCTTCAGCCCAGTACAGTGTCAGGTAGAAGCAACTTCCCCTGTTGTCCAGCTCGTTGACCTTCCTGGATGGTGATCTGTTGTTATGCAGGTACTCACCGTTGGCCTTGTCCAAGGTGTCTGCCAGGACCTGGGCCTTGGGATTGTCGAACGTATGGGCAAGATGCTCCAGAGATGCCGCCAAAGCAAGGTACTCGCCCAAAGAGTCCCATCGAAGATGACCCTCTTTCTGGAACTGCTGAACGTGTTTGGGGGCTGAGCCGCCTGCGCCGGTCTCGAACAGCCCGCCACCGTTCATTAATGGAACGATGGAGAGCATCCTGGCACTGGTACCGACCTCAAGGATGGGGAACAGGTCCGTGAGGTAGTCACGAAGGACATTGCCGGTAACAGAGATGGTGTTCTCTCCCCGGGACATCCTCTCGCATGAGAACCTGGTGGCTTTCACCGGGGACATGATGGGCAATTCCAGTCCAGAGGTGTCGTGGTCGGGCAGGTATGCATTGACCTTCTTGATAAGCTCTGCATCGTGGGCCCTGTCCTTGTCGAGCCAGAATACGGCAGGCCAGCCAGTGGCCCTTGCCCTGGTCACGGCAAGCTTGATCCAGTCCTGTATGGGCAGGTCCTTGACCTGGCACATGCGGAAGATATCCCCCTCCTCCACAGGCACCTCGAGCAATATGTTGCCTGCTGCAGAAATGACCTTGACGGTGCCCTCATTCGGAATCTCGAACGTCTTGTCATGGGACCCGTACTCCTCGGCCTTCTGGGCCATCAGGCCGACATTCTGGACCGTTCCTATTGTAGTGGGATCGAATGCTCCGTTCTCCTTGCAGTGATCGATCACTACCTGGTAGACCCCGGCGTAGCTGGAGTCGGGTATGGTGAACTTCGTGTCGTATGCCTTCCCGTCAGGTCCCCACATCTTGCCTGAGGTCCTGATGGCCGCTGGCATGGACGCATCGATGATCACGTCGGACGGGACATGAAGATTGGTAATGCCCTTGTCCGAGTTCACCATGGCAAGCCGTGGCCTCTTCTCATAGACGGCCTGGATATCGGCCTCGATCTCGGCCTTCTTATCGGAAGGCAATGACTCTATCTTTGCATACAGGTCACCAAGACCGTTGTTCGGGCTCACGCCAAGCTGCTCGAAGGTGGCTGCGTGCTTTTGGAAGACATCCTCGAAGAACACACTGACAACATGGCCGAAGATGATGGGATCCGATACCTTCATCATGGTCGCCTTGAGATGGACCGAGAAAAGAACGTCCTGGGCCTTTGCGTCATCTATCTCCTTTGCCAGGAATGCGCGAAGCTCTTTCTTGCTCATCCTGGAGGCGTCAATGACCTCGCCCTCCAGTAACGGGGTCTTCTCCTTGAGGACCGTGACGGTGCCATCCATGGAAACAAGCTCTATCCTGCAGTCGCCTACATCGGCCGCGCTTATGGTGGTGGCTTTCTCATTGGAGTGAAGATCGCCAGCGCCCATTGTGGCCACATGTGATTTTGAATCGGGCTTCCACTCCCCTATGGGGTAGGGGTTCTTTCTTACATAGTCCTTTACCGAGGCTGGTGCTCTCCTGTCGGAATTGCCTTCCCTCAACACGGGATTGACAGCACTACCCTTGACCTTGTCATATCTGGCCTTTATCTCCTTCTCCTCATCATTTGAAGGTTTCTCCGGATAGTCCGGAAGGTCGTAGCCTCTACCCTGAAGCTCTTTGATAGTTGCTTTGAGCTGCGGGATGGAAGCGCTGATGTTGGGCAGTTTGATAACATTCGCTTCCGGGGTCTTTACCAGATCCCCAAGCTCTGCCAGGTCGTCTGACACCCTCTGCTCGTCGTTGAGCCTCTCGGGAAACTTCGCCGCTGTTCTTCCGGCAAGGGAGATATCCCTTGTTTCCACTACAACCCCTGCGGCCCCAGTGAACGCCTTGAGGATTGGTAGGAATGAATAGGTCGCCAGTGCCGGTGCCTCATCAACTTTTGTCCAAATGATCTTTGATTTCATTTTTCTCACCTGTTAACTTGACAATGTCGCATTAGGTCTGATGTCGTTCTCAATCACCTACAGGTATAGCACGTCGTCCCACGGGTGCCGGTAGAGCCCTGCCTTCAGCCGCTTCTGGTCCATGACATGGCCGATGAACCCGATGGAGCGGCCCAGGACGAACAGCCCGTTGAGGTACCCCAACGCGAGGACCTCCTTGATATCCTCCTTGGTGAAGAGGTCGGGCAGGCTCCTCATCATGTCCACGAACAGGATGCCGATGCATCCGTCCACGTTCAGGATGAGGTTGTTCTTCTTGGCCGTGGTGACCTTCTCCACCTCGAGGGCGTAGTCGAGCAGTTCGGTCTTGGGGAAGTTCTTGTGCGCGAACTCCTGGAGCAGGGTGACGCGCATGTCCGGGTTCTGCACCGACTTCACGCGGTGGCCGATCCCGGGGATACGGATGTTCCGTTTCTTCATGTCACCCACGAACTCGTGCGGTCCCAATCCCCGGTCGAAGGCCTCGGTGAAGTGCTTGGCCGCGCCGTCGATTGCGCCGCCGAACCTCGGTCCGATGGCCAGCAGCCCTGACACCAGCGACGATATCAGGTCCTTGCCCGCCCGCGACGTCACGATAGCGTTGTGGGCACCGGACACGCAGGGGCCGTGGTCGGCCGTGAGCTTCAGGACGATCTCTATGAACTGTGTCGCCCACGGAGGCAGGTCCTTCTTGAACCACAGGTGACCGAGGACGTGACCGATTCCACGCTGGTCCTTGACGATATCACTGATGAGCACGTGGTTGTACGTCAGCTCCTCGCCCCGGTCGTCAGCAATCGTCGAGATGAAGCTGGTCGGCTTCCGGACCTTGCCCATCTTTACGGCCATGGCGTAATCCATGGGCGGGGAGGGCGGTTCCTCCTCGGGCGCCTCGATGACCTCTCCCTTGCGGATGAGGTCCTCAAAGGTCTCCTTGATCTTCTCGTTGAAGTCGTCGAAGCTGTGGGGTACGATGACACCGGCGGCCTTGAGGGCCTCGTTCTTGGCATCGGCGGTCTCGGCATCGGAGTCCGCCTTGGCCCCTGCATGTCCGAACTGGACGCTCGTAGGGAACACCTTGGCGCAGGTACCGGTCACCCACATCACGAGGGGCTTGGTGAGCTTACCCTCCTTGACAGCCTCCACTATGTCGTACTCGTCGGTCCCGCCGACCTCGCCCAGACACACCAGCATCTTGATCTTCGGGTTCTTTTCGTACCGAAGAAGGTGCTCCAGCAGCGTCGAACCAGGATAGGCGTCTCCGCCGATGGCCTCACCCTCGTATAGACCATTGGTATTGCGGGCTATGATGTTGTACATCTCGTTGGACATCCCGCCCGACTTGGATACGAAGCCCACGCATCCTGGCCTGTAGAGCTTGGATGCGATGATGTTGTCGATCGTACCGGCCGTGTTGCCGATCTTGAAGGCACCGGCCACCATCCCGCCCACCGTGGCGGGGCCGATGATGACCTTGCCCAGCTTTCTCGCGTCAGCTGTGAGCTCGCGGATGCGACGTTCTGGAACGCCTTCTGCGATGATGACCACCGTCCGGAGCTGGTCCTGTTCGAAGGCCTCCTTGGTCGCGGCGTACGCCGACCTGAACGAGGCGAAGTTCACCATCACGTCCACGTCGGTGTGGGCCGCGCACGCGGTCGCCACGTCAGGGTAGACGGGGATGAGGATCTCCTTCTCGCCGAAGAACGCCTTGTGCGTCGTCGTCCTGCCGGGGTTGACCATGCAGGCCACCGACGGCCGCTTGCGTCCGCACACCGCGTCGAAGTCCAGCATGCGCTGGACCGCGTTGGTCTGCATGCCGTACACCACGCTCACGGTGTCGGGGTGGAAGAGGTCGTAATCCTTCGCCATTATTGCTCACCTCCAAGTGCCATGGACACGATGCGTGTCATGTGGGTCTCGGGACCGTACACCTCAATGGGCACTCCCATCTCCTGACCGAGCTCGCGCATGAGCTTGAGCCCATAGCGGTAGTTCGGGCCGCCGCGCCTGACGTAGATGCGAACACCCGTCTCCTTGAGCTTGGGTGCGTACTCCTTGAGCGCCTTGATGATACCGGTGAAGGTCTTTGCCACGTCGGTGAAGTTGGCGATACCGCCGCCGATGAGGAGGACCTTATCCCTGCCCTCAGGATCCTTCTCCCGGGTCATGAGGTCGAGGATGGTCTTGGCGTACTCGTAGGTCTCATCGGTCTTGGGATTACCGGAGTATTCGCCATAATTGGCCATCTCCTTCCCGTAACCGAGGTCCGAGATCGTGTCAGCATAGATGACGGACGCTCCACCGCCAGCCACCATGGTCCACACGCGACCCTTGGTGTTGAGCAGGGTAAGCTTGAGCGATGCACCGCTCTTCTCGTCCATCTCCTTGATGTAGGACTCCTCTGCAGAGGTGGTCCGGCCGAAGGGCACGGGGAACTCGATGTCCCCCCACTTGCGCCCTGCCTCGAAGGCAGCGGTGTCGTCGAGCTTGATGCGCATGTCCAGCGCGATGGGTACGCCATCGACCAGAGTGTAGGGATTGAGCTCCAAGAACGCCAGTTGCAGGTCCGCGTAGAACTTGTAGAGCGCTCTGATGAACCCGGTCACCTGCTCGTGATGTTCGGCAGGGATGCCCGAGGGCATGCCTATTTCGAGTGAGCCGATATCGGCATCGATAGGTACGTGGGTCTGCTCGACCTGGTCCCAATGCTCTTCCACGAAGATGCCCCCCTTGGGGGAGACAAGTATGACATCGCCATCCCGCTCGCTCTTGATGGCCGCGTAGTACTCCATCTCCCCGTCGTGCGGCGTGAAGGGCACGATGAGGAAGTGGGTCAGCACCCCAGGCGCCTTGCCGATGGTGACCTCTGTGCCCAATCGCTCATTCACCCAAGCTTTGAGCTCGGCGAGTGTAGCGTCCAGAAGGATGAGGTTGTGCTTCCCGCGCTTGCCGAAGAGCTGGTCCGGCTTGCACACGAGCTTCTCGGAGTCGAGCCAGGGATGGTCTTTGGCCAGCTTGTCCCAGTCGGTCTCGGCCGTGACCTGGACAGCCTTGTCCGGGAAGGGGAACCCTCCTCCGAGATGGGCAGCCAGGAGCCGTCGGGCGTCGACCTCGCGAATAGCTCGCTGCGCCATCAGGCCACCCCCCCCTGTGCGGTGAACGGCAGCTTTCCGCCGGCCTTGAGGATGGCTCTGTCCCGCTCGCTCATGTGGTGGCGCACGGGGATTTCCTTACCCTTGGTCGTGTTCTTCAGGACAAGATCGCCACTAAGGTCGCTAACATCGATGGACAGGATATCGCCAGGTTCTATGGCGTCATAGTCCGCGGCATCTACGAACTCCAGCGGGATGATCCCGAAGTTGATCAGGTTCGCCAGGTGAATGCGTGCGAACGACTTGACGATCACGCCCTTAACGCCCAGGTACATCGGTGCGAGCGCTGCGTGCTCGCGGGACGATCCTTGACCGTAGTTCCCCCCACCGATGATGAATCCGCCGCCCATCTCAAGGGCACGCGCGTGGAAGTCCGGATCGATCTGCTCGAACACGTACTTGGATATCTCGGGCACGTTGCTGCGCAGAGGCAGGATCTTGGAACCTGCGGGCATTATGTGGTCGGTAGTGATGTTGTCCTCCAGTTTGATGAGGACCTTGCCATCGAGCACGCCGGGCAGGGGATCCTTCTTTGGAAGGGATTTGATGTTCGGCCCGCGGATGATCTCCACGCTGTCCGGATCGTCGGATGGCTCGAGCACCATCGAATCGTCGATGGGGAACAGCTCCGGGTAGTCGAACGTCGGGAGCTCGCCCATTGTGCGAGGATCAGTCATCACACCATTGATGGCCGTAGCAGCAGCGGTCTCGGGGCTCACCAGATAACCGCTCGCTGACTTGGTCCCGGTACGACCGAAGAAGTTACGGTTGAACGTGCACACGCGGATGCCGTCGGTCGACGGGGCCTGGCCCATGCCGATGCAGGGACCACAGGTGCACTCGAGGATACGAGCGCCGGACTCTACGATGTCGGCCATCGTACCGTTACGCGACAGGGTCACGAGGACCTGGCGGGAGCCAGGGGAGATGCTGAGAGAGGTCGTCGGATCGACCTTCTTTCCCTTAAGCATCCCCGCGACGGTCATGAGATCGCGGTAGGAGGAGTTGGTACATGAGCCGATTGCGACCTGGTCCACGTTCATCCCGGCGAGCTCGGTGACAGGCACCACTTTGCCAGGGCTGTGTGGGCACGCGGCCAATGGCTCGACAGCGGATAGGTCGATCTCCATGACCTCATCGTACTCGGCGTCAGGGTCCGCGCCCAGCGGGAACCACTCGCCCTCCCTACCCTGCTGCTTGAAGAACTCCCGCGTCACATCGTCGGAAGGGAATATGGAAGTAGTAGCCCCGGTCTCGGCACCCATATTTGTGATGGTCGCACGCGAGGGCACGTCGAGCGACTTTACCCCGGGTCCGAAGTATTCTAGGATGTAGCCCACGCCTCCCTTGACATCGATACGGCGCAGCACTTCGAGGATGACGTCCTTACCCGATACGAAGGGCTGGAGCTCGCCAGTGAGCTTGATGCCCATTATCTTAGGCGCCTTCATATAGAAGGGAGCGCCACCCATGGCGACGGCCACGTCGAGACCGCCCGCACCGATGGCGATCATACCCACCCCACCTGCGGTAGGTGTGTGGCTGTCGGAACCAATGAGCGTGCGTCCGGTCTTGGCGAACCGCTCAAGGTGTACCTGGTGGCAGATGCCGTTCCCGGCCTTTGAGAGCTTGATGCCATACTTGGCCGCCACGCTCTGCAGGTACTTATGGTCATCAGCATTCCTGAAGTCGTTCTGAAGCGTGTTGTGGTCGATGATGCTCACCGACAGCTCCGTCTTGACACGTGGTATGCCCAGAGCCTCGAACTGCAGGTACGCCATGGTACCCGTCGCGTCCTGGGTGAGGGTCCGATCTACCTTGATGCCGATCTCCTCGCCGATGACGTACTTGCCCTCGACGATGTGCTCTTCGAGTATCTTTCGCGCTAGAGGAAGTCCCATATACGCCACAGTCCTTGCGTGCGCCCCCATGGACTATATATATATTTAAAGGTTAAAACGGGATTCTCGGAATATTTCGGCTTATTTCGAGAAATAACGGAAGATTTGAGCTTTTCCGTGGCATACTGGCACACGCGTGTCATGATAACGCGTGACAGTGGCGCGGGACATGTTTCTATTAACGGGTAAACAAAGGTCAGACTTGGGTCTATCGATCAACCTGAGTTCAGAACACCATCTCCCCGAGGGAGACAGGGTCCGGGACGATTACGTCGTCACTAGCTCTTCCGGGGAGGAGGAGGTGGTGGTGGCGGTATCCTGGGTTTGTCCTTAGGTGGGCTTGCTTCGGGAGCGCCCGTAACGGCCGGCCCTCCTATAGAAGGTGGAGGACCAAAAGGCCCCGCTGCACCGGGCGAACCGGGAGGTGCGCCAGGGGGTGCCCCAGGAGGTATACCGGGAGGCGCTCCGGGTGGTATACCGGGAGGCGCGAGATCCGGTAAGGGCGATGGAGGTGCTCCCACAGGAGGACCGAAACCGGGCGGTGCCGCAGATGGCGGACCAGGTGGAGCAGTAGGAGGTGGTGGTGCGGCGGTCGGAGGACCGAAACCGGGCGGTGCCGCAGATGGCGGACCAGGTGGAGCAGTAGGAGGAGGTGCTACGACCGGAGGAGCGAAGCCCGGAGGTCCCGCAGGCGCTGTGACCGGCGGAGCGGCTGGAGGCGCGGAGGGCATACTGGGGATCGGCCCCGGCCCACCCATAGCAGGAGCGGCTGCCGGCATGGCACCGACACCAGGGGCTGCGCCCTGCGCGATCCCTGCGAGCCAGCGGATGAGGTTCAGTCCGAGCTTGCTGTGGTTCGGGTCCAGTAGGTTCTCGTTCGAGAGGAGCGAAGAGTCGCCCATGCAGACCACACGACCTGCACCGGCCTGGGTAGCGGCAAGGAATATCACGTTGCCACGCTGCTCGTAAGTATCGGCCAGGTAATTGAAGTCGCGGTCCGCGAATGAGTAGTTACCGGCCCACGCCAGTGGAATGGCACTACCGCCCGCGGTCACCGAACAGGACAGTTCGAGTCGGAGCTTCGTTACACCTTCCAGAGCGGGGTGCTGCGCTATGCCGTCGACGATCGGACAGACCATAGCCTTCTTTGGGTCCGCGGCAGCGTTCGTAAGACGTGCCTGGCTGTCGCAGATGACGTCCCGGTTGAACTGGATGCCGAACAACTGTCCCAGCTGGTTAAGATATGTGTCATTGTTGGCGTAACCACCGTACTCACCGATGAGCAGGAGGCCACCTCCGCCCTCGACGAACTGCTTGATCGCAAGGACCTCGTCCTGCTGGAACTGCTTTGTAGGAACAGGGACTATGAGGACCTGGCTGCCAGCCAGGTGCTGATTGCTGATGCGGTCCATAATGACATCAAGCCTGCATCCGAAGAGCTGGAAGATGCTTGCTAGGGTGGAGTAATCCTCCTTGGCGAAGGACAGCACCCCCACGATCTCCCCATGAGAGTTATCGAACACGACCTTGATGCCGAGATTCTCCATCATGAATGGGATGAAGGGATGTAATCTTTATTAATCAAACCAATCCGGGGGCTCGCTCTGGCGTGGCATTCCGGGTACATGTGACGAGGAATCGTCGGATGTAAGACCCCCAATTCAGTCGTGATTATTTTATGAAATATAGTAATGTGTTACGACTATTCACAGGTATAAATGGAAGGGTGGAGATTCAATCTCTATATACGATAACAAGGGACGCCGGCGACCCACCGAAAGGTATTTAAGGTTAATGTCCTGCCGTTGACCTCCCTGATACCGCACCGTAGGCGAGGCCTTTGAGTAAGGGGTAACCCCTTGCGAGGATGGGGCTAATTCCGTGTGCGGCATAATATGAGGGCCCGAAGTGATCCTTCGGGTCTGAGGGAGGACATAGGTGAAACCCGACTACAAGGGCTATACCTTCCTTTTACAGGAAGGTTGCCACCCTTTTAGTTTCAAATTATAAGCGTTGCAGCCCAATTAATTCCCGTTGATCCTGCGGGAGGGCACTGCTATAGGGATTCGATTAAGGCATGCGAGTCGAGAGGGTTCGGCCCTCGGCAGACGGCTCAGTAACACGTGAATAACCTGCCCTAGAGTGGGGGATAACCCCGGGAAACTGGGACTAATACCCCATAGACATGGGACCCTGAAATGGACTCATGTCCAAAGCTCCGGCGCTCTAGGATGGGTTCGCGGCCGATTAGGTAGTTGGCGGGGTAACTGCCCACCAAGCCTACGATCGGTATAGGCCATGAGAGTGGTAGCCTAGAGATGGGGACTGAGACACGGCCCCAGGCCCTACGGGGCGCAGCAGCCGCGAAAACTCCGCAATGGGCGAAAGCCTGACGGGGGAATCCCAAGTGCTCGTACACTGTACGGGCTTTTCAGAAGTGTAAACGGCTTCTGGAATAAGGGCTGGGCAAGACTGGTGCCAGCCGCCGCGGTAACACCAGCGGCTCTAGTGGTGTCCGCGCTTATTGGGTCTAAAGCGCCCGTAGCCGGTTTAGTTAGTCCTTGGTTAAATCTGACGGCTTAACCGTCAGGCTGCCGGGGATACTACTAGACTTGGGACCGGGAGAGGTCAGAGGTACTTTCGGAGTAGGGGTGAAATCCAGTAATCCCGAAAGGACCACCAGTAGCGAAGGCGTCTGACTGGAACGGGTCCGACGGTGAGGGACGAAAGCCAGGGGCGCGAACCGGATTAGATACCCGGGTAGTCCTGGCCGTAAACGATGCGAACTTGGTGTCGCGCGCTCTACGTGGGTGCGCGGTGCCGGAGGGAAGCCATTAAGTTCGCCACCTGGGAAGTATGGCCGCAAGGCTGAAACTTAAAGGAATTGGCGGGGGAGCACCACAAGGGGTGGAGTCTGCGGTTTAATCGGATTCAACGCCGGAAATCTCACCGGGGGCGACAGCAGGATGACGGTCAGACTGACGATCTTACTTGACGCGCTGAGAGGAGGTGCATGGCCGCCGTCAGCTCGTACCGTGAGGCGTCCTGTTAAGTCAGGCAACGAGCGAGACCCTTGCCCCTAGTTGCTATCGTTCTCTCCGGAGGGCGAGCACTCTAGGGGGACCGCAATGGAAAACATTGACGAAGGGAAGGGCGACGGTAGGTCAGTATGCCCCGTTATCCCCCGGGCTACACGTGGACTACAATGGCTAGGACAACGGGATGCGACCCCGAAAGGGGAAGCCAAGCCCTTAAACCTAGTCTCAGTACGGATCGAGGGCTGTAACTCGCCCTCGTGAAGCCGGAATCCCCAGTAATCGCAGTTCATTATGCTGCGGTGAATACGTCCCTGCTCCTTGCACACACCGCCCGTCAAGCCATCCGAGTGGGGTCGAGGCGAGGCCTCTTCTTTTGGAGAGTTCGAACCTTGGTTCCGCAAGGAGGGCTAAGTCGTAACAAGGTAGCCGTAGGGGAACCTGCGGCTGGATCACCTCCTTAGAACTCGGCTCTTGTAGTCGGGCACCAAATTGTCCTCTCTCATTTCACTCGCGAGGGCCGGTAGCTCAGTGGAAGAGTGTTGCCCTTGCAATGAGAAATCACAAGAAAGGCAATGGCCGCGGGTTCAAATCCCGCCCGGTCCATCAAGCCTGATCCCGTCCGTAAGGTAACCCCTTGCGGCCGGCGGCGTAATGACCTCACATGTCATGATGATGCCATGCATTCGTTCGGAAGAAATACTAAACCATTCGGAGGATGGCTAGGCTCAAGTCGACGATGAAGGTCGTGGCAAGCTGCGATAAGCCAGGGGGAGATGCAGGCAATCTAAGATCCCTGGATTACCGAATGAGACATCTCTACCACGTGAAATCGTGGGATTCCCTTCGGGGAAGGTTAACCCCCTGAATTGAAACATCTTAGTAAGGGGAGGAAGAGAAAGCAATAGCGATTCCCTGATTAGAGGCGATCGAAAAGGGAAAAGGGCAAACCGAATCCGCATCGGAAACGGTGTGGACATGTGGTGTATGGGCCACCGTATACTGTCTTCGTCTGTTAAGTCGAAGTTCCCTGGAACGGGACGTCGAAGAGGGTGAAAGCCCCGTAGACGCAAGCAGGAAAGATGGTGGTGGTTCCAGAGTAGTGTTCATTGGAAATTGAGCATGAATGTGGGAGGCATCAACTCCCAACCCTAAACACGTCTTGAGACCGATAGCGCACTAGTACCGTGAGGGAAAACTGAAAAGCACCCGTAACGGGGGTTGAAAAGTGCCTGAAACCGAATGGTGATAGCCCGATGCAGCCCAGAAAGAATGACGCCCGCCGAAGGTAACGAGGTGGGCTGAGTGGGGTTGCATGGTACGTTTCGAATAACGTGCTGGGGAGTTATATCGTGTGGCAAGGTTAACAGGATCATCCTGGAAGCCGTAGGGAAACCGATAGGTCCGCACCGCAAGGGAGGGACATCGTTTGCTAGCGAGAAGTCACACGGTATAGACCCGAAACCGCTCGATCTTACCCTGAGCAAGGTGAAGCGGGCCTAACGGCTCGTGGAGGCCTGATAGGGCAACTGCGTCCTGAGCGTTCCCGTGACTTGGGGTAAGGGGTAAAATGCCAATCGTGAGCGGTAATAGCTGGTTCCTTCCGAAATAACTCGTAGGTTAGCCTCGCTTGAGAATGGGCGTGGGGTAGAGCACTGATTGGGGGTTTAGGTGCCGAAAGGCGTCGGCCCGCTGTCAAACTCCGAACCTGTGTCCTTCCGAAAGCGGGAGAAGGGTTGCCCGGGGTAAACTTGGCAACCTAGAGGGGAACAACCCGGACTGGGGTTAAGGTCCCAAAGATCTGGCTAAGTGTGAAAGGGTGAAAGGGTCCACTTTCAAAAACAGTGAGGAGGTAGGCTTAGAAGCAGCCATCCTTTAAAGACAGCGTAACAGCTCACTCATTGAGAGTGCGGGTCCTGAAAATGGACGGGACTAAGCCAGACACCGATACCCCAGGGACGTACGTGAGTACGTGCCAGTAGGAAGGTGTCCCGGTAGGGTAGAAGCGTCTTCGCGAGGAGGCGTGGACCAGCCGGGAATAAGAATCCCAGCAGTAGTAGCATCAAAGCCAGGTGAGAATCCTGGTCGCCGAAGGGGCTAGGTTTCCTCAGCGACGGTCGTCGGCTGAGGGTTAGCCGATCCTAATCCGATTCTTAACCGAAATCGAGAGAAAGGGAAGCAGGTTAATATTCCTGCGCCACCGTAGCCTGGACGGTAACGTCTCGGGTCATTTCTGACGCTTCAGGGAAGGCTGAGCGGGACCATCGTTCCGTTTAAACGTATACGCGAGGGGAGTACCGTAATGGTGAGAACCTCGGAAAGCCGTGAACAGCCTGGCGCTATGCCAGGTTCAGCTGTTTCCAGGAGCCCATGAAAAGGGAATGACATGGTGAAGGTGATCGTACCGAGAACTGCGACTGGTGCCCCTGGGTTAAATACCTAAGGCGTGTCGGGTGAAAGAAAGTCAAGGGAACTCAGCAAATTAGCCCCCTAACTTTGGAATAAGGGGTGCCTGCGTTCTTATGTTCAGCATGGGATCGCAGGCCACAGTATCAAAAGGGGCCGAACTGTTTAACAAAAACATAGGTGGTTGCAAAGCCGAAAGGCTGAGTACAACCGCTGAGGCCTGCCCAGTGCTGGTATGTGAAAGACAGGTTCAACTGTCCTAAGCGCCAGTAAACGGCGGGGGTAACTATAACCCTCTTAAGGTAGCGAAATACCTTGCCGATTAATTGTCGGCTTGCATGAATGGCTTAAATAGGTCCCTGCTGTCCCTGACTTCTACCTGGTGAACCTGCTATTCTGGTGCAAAGGCCAGAGACTCCCAGCGGGAAGCGAAGACCCCGTGGAGCTTTACTGCAGCCTGATGTTGTTGTGTGGAGATTGATGTAGAGTGTAGGTAGTAGACGTCGAAACCAACTCGCTAGGGTTGGTGGAGTCGAAAATGGAACACTACCCTTTAATTTTTACACATCTAACCCCTATAGGGGGACATCATTAGGTAGGCAGTTTGGCTGGGGCGGCACCCCCCTGAAAATCTATCAGGGGGGCCCAAAGGTCAGCTCAGACGGGTCAGAACTCCGTCGCAGAGTGTAAAGGCAAAAGCTGGCCTGACGTCTTTTCGCACAGCAAGAAAAGGCGAGGAGAAATCCGGGCTTAACGAACTTCCAAACCTTCTTGATGAGGGTTGGAAATAACAGAAAAGCTACCCCGGGGATAACAGAGTTGTCGCGGGCAAGAGCTCGTATCGACCCCGCGGCTTGCTACATCGATGTCGGCTCTTCGCATCCTGGTCGTGCAGCAGCGACCAAGGGTGGGGGTGTTCACCCATTAAAGCGGATCGTGAGCTGGGTTCAGAACGTCGTGAGACAGTTTGGTTGATATCTGGTGGGAGTGCAGGTCATCTGAGAGCAAGGCGTCTTTAGTACGAAAGGAACGGGACGTCGGCGCCTCTGGTCCATCTGTTGTCTGATAAGGCACGCAGAGCAGCTACGCGCTTAGTGATAAGAGCTGAATGCATCTAAGCTCGAAGTACGACTTAAAACGAGATGACCGTTTCCTCTGGACAGGCTTCGGCTTGTCTGGCGGGACGAGGACCCCCGTAGAAGACGGGGTTGATAGGTCTGGGGTGTAAGCAGGAAGGCTTCGGCCGACCTGTTCAGCCCGCGGATACTAATCGTCCAAGGTCTTTCCGAACGAATGCATGGTTATCTACTTTTTTTACCATGTTTTCACACCCGGCAGCCCGGGCTGTGGACTTTTGTAGATGATAACCATCCCAGTAGCTGCAGCGCTGGCCCGGTGAAAGTGAGTTCACTGTAACGTTATTCAGCAGAGCGCTTCGCTCAGCTCACCGTACGTCCGAACGAATGAGGTATCCCCTTTGCCCTCGTTGTAGGCTCTCTCGTGCTCCGGTGTGAACGGCGTGGCGAACTGGACGGTAGTATAGCCAAGGACCTCTGGTAGAGCAAGGTCAAGCTCGTAGCAGTCGCCGACCACCGCAGTGCTCTCCGGAGAGTAGCCTTGCTGTTCCAGGTCCGAAAGGACGTCGTGGTAGTGGCCCCTCCGTAGCTGGACAGCTCTCGGGAATCCGGGAGGTATCACCTCGTCAGGGAGGTCTTCGTATGATGGGGTCACGAAGAGCTTCTTCGCATTGCCCCTGATCGTGAATCGCGATATGTCCTCGTTCGAATAGCCGAGCTCACCGAGCTGCGCCTCTACCTTCGCTGTGCTCGAGTTCGTCACGATAGCGACATCCTTGTGCGCGATGAGGTCGTCAAGGAACCGCTTAGTAGCCTGCTCCCCTTCCCTGAAGTAGGCCCCGTTCTCAACGCGTCCAACGGCGTCCTTGTACAGGTCGATCAGGAAGGCGCTCTCGTCATCGGGAAGGTCCGAGTGAGGGATATCGAGGCTCCCGTCCTGCAATCCTTGGAGCGTCACCTGAATTGTCTTCTGTGTCAAGAGGTAAGGATCGGCCGCGGCAGGGACCACATCATAGCCGAGTATCTCGAAGCCCGTTCCGGGATCGCTGAGCACATCTTCCCGTAGCTCATCGAACACAGTGTGGTATTTCTTCTGATCGATGCCAAGACGCTCACAGAATATCTGGGGATAGAGCTCCTGGAATGACTGCGACTCACGATCTATGTCGGTGATCGTACCATCCCAATCGAGGATCACGTGTGTGATAGGCACTGTTGGCCTACGCCCTGCAGACCCCGTATATACCTTCCCTTTACGTCAGCTCCCCGGGTTGTACTGCTCATCCGGTGATCTTGGCGAAAGACGATAGACCATAATATCCCCATAGCTCCCTTCGAAGGCCATGTGGAAGTTGCGTTCTATAGAGCGACAGAAGAGATAGTACCTATCCCGCTTTGGAAGGTAGAAACCATCTTGGGCGTCGCACTCCCAGGAGCGGAGGAAGTGAACGTCCGTGCGCTCCGCGAGCCTGCTCTCTAGTACCTCCAGACCGTATACGCTGCATATGGCCTTTACATCATCACGTGCGAAGAGGAGGGCGCGTGCACCGTTGCAGCTCGAGGTTATCACGTATCCGTCCGTCGATGCGACGGACGAGGCGGCGACCAGGTCCTCCGTAGTGGTTAGCGTCGGGTACACTGTCGTGAACCGACCATAGGACACTGAAAGAGCAAGGACAATGGCGACAGCGGCGAGCGTGCGACCGGCGTCATCATCCCCAGCCCAGCTCGCAAGTACAACGAGGCCTTTTCCGCCCAGGACCGCGAGGAGCGTGAATGGCAGCGGGAGATACTCGTAGACGTCCTCGGTCCAATATGCAGCATAGGTCACCAAATAGAGCACGACAAGGAGCGCAAGCGCCACAGTACCGCCACGACGGTCCCTTCCGCCCAGAAGGGCACATACGACGAGGATTAGTGGGAGGGGTCCGAACGAATCTGGAGCGATGAGGCTCCTAAGGATGCCGGGAACGTCCCTGAGGAACGCATCGATGGAGAACATACCCAAGGGCGTCACCGAGGACGCGTCCCCCGGTTGGAAATGACCGGGTATCTGGAGGTGCCACGCGATAAGCGGCAGCACTAATAACGCCACCACGAGGAATGGAAGCATCCGTCGAACGATGGGCAGGAGAACGAGGATGCCCAGGAGGAGACCGTTCTCAAGAGAAAGATGGACCGCGTAGCACACCACGAGCACGGTGAGCATCTGGTGCCCGCGGTTCCGAGTATGGACCGCCAGCGCTGCAGCGGACACGCAGAGAAGCACCCAAGGTGCGGTCACCGGGACAAGGTCACCATGCCCTGCGAAGTTAACGGCCCAAGGGAGAACGGCCGTGATGAGCGCGGCCGCCTCGGCAGCACGACGGTCATCCCACAACAGCAGTGCGGTTATGTATGCGAGAGGGATCGCGAGCGTGCTGGCCAGGAGGGAGAACACACGGGTCGACCACAGGGTTGCCCCGAAGAGCGAGAACCATGCAGCGAGTATGGTAGAGTATCCCCCCGGGTGTCCCGGTGATCCCGGTCGGTCGCATTCCACGAAGCTTCCCCATCCACAATCCGTTAGCTCGTGGTTGAGTAGGAGGCCCTTGGCCACTAGACGCTGCTCCTGGCCGGACGACCATAGCGGGTCCGCTTGGACGCCGTGGAACACGCGCAGGGCGAGACCTCCAACAAGGAATATGACGAGCAACGGGAGTGATCGCCCCATCGGTTCTAACCGTCGTGCGAACGTTACTCGCATCCCAACTATAGCCAGTACTATGGCAGCGAGATTGGTGTAGAGCACGAGCGGATAGGCGGCGTTAATGAGCGTAGCAGGATCCGCCATGAGCCCCGTGCTGTCCTATTCACGCACTTTTAAATAGCTGCGGCGTGGGCTGGTCATCGTGACCCTCGATGCGGTCGAGGCGGACAGGCAGCTCTTCGACCTCCTGGCCCGCGCGATGAAGGAGCGGTTCGACTACCGCAATAACTACTTCCTCATCGACCTCCTTCCGGCGGTCCTACCACGCCGACGGTTCACCACACCCCAGATCAGGACCATGTGGGAACGCGAGGCACGGTCCATCGCCGACGGCGCGGACCGCCAGCTCAACCTCTTCGTGGAGGTCCCTTGGTGTTCCTCAAAGTGCGCTTACTGCGTCTCCCCATCGACCATCCTCCCATCACCTGACGCCCTCGAAGGGTACTGCGACCGGATCAAGACCGCCGCAAAGTACCTCAGCGGTGCACTCCATGGAACGACGTTCTCCACCCTTTACGTGGGCGGAGGTAGTCCAAGCCTCCTCTCACCCGAGCAGGTGAGGGACCTCTTCGGAACCCTTGGTGAACTGTTCGACCTCGCTCCCCGAGGCGAACGTACCTTTGAATCCAATCCTTGCGACATGACACATGAGAAGGCACGGGCCATTCATGATGCAGGTTTCAACCGTGTGAGCCTCGGTGTCCAGTCCATGGACGCAACGGTCCTGAACGATGCGAACCGTCTCCGCCAGGACAAGGATGTGGTATCCGCCGCTATCGAACAGCTCCATGCGGCCGGGATCGACTGCGTCAACTGCGACATCATCCTGGGACTGTGGGGCGAGACGGCCGACTCATTCATTGATGGGTTCGAGCATCTTGCGGCCTTGGGACCGGACTCGGTCTGCATATACCCGCTCCAACCCCGGGACGACTATCTTGACAGGTTCTACGGTTCAGATCTCGATGGTTTCGACAGACACCTACGTGGTCTATCGGAAAACGTGCTCCCTCGCCTCCGGCAGGCGGCCGGTAGGGCGGGCATGACCATGGATCCCGTGGCCTTGATGCGTCCGGGTTCAGCCTCGCAGTGGTTCGTGGGTAGCGACAAGGCTCGCGAGCTCGGAGCGCTCTACAACTTCGATGACATCCGCGCCTGCTCACTGCTCGGTCTTGGCATCCATAGTGAGTCCTACGTGTTCGGCCAGGCACGCTACCGCACCATGAGCATGGAAGGTGACGGTCCCTGCGGCGGTTCCCTGTTCAGCGGTTACGTCATGAACCCCGGACTGGAGCGTATCCACTGGGTGCTGCGGACTCTGGCAGCCCGCCGCGGTGTCCCACGCAAGGTATACAGGGGGGTGTTCGGCACGGACCTGGGTGACGACCTCGCCAACGCGTGGCGCGCACTTGCATCACTTGACGCGGTCGAGGACCAGGACGACGAGATCGTGCTCCTTCCCGAAGGGCCTGTGGAACGGTTCGTGCACGCCGGGTTCTTCCTCCCCCGGGAGGACGTGCTCCGCACCCTCAACCGCACGCTCGAGGACAATATCATCGATCTGCGTCTTGTGGCCAGCGGTACCCTACGCGTACGCATCGACTATGCGCTTCACGGCGACGAGGGGCACGTGGCGGGCGGTCCGTTCCGGGGTGCGGTCGTGTCCGACGAGGAGGATGCGCTCATCATGGTCTCCGACACTGACCGGGCGCTCCTGGACAACATCGGAGAAATGCTCGCGAGAGCCGGGAGCACGACTATGGATGCAAGAGTGGCACGTGAGGTAGTGGAAAAGGAGCTCAATACGGGCTCGTGACCGTTACTTCTTCCGTTTCTTACGATCCTTCCGTGACTTCTCACGCTCGACCTCTACATCGTGCTCGACGGCCTTGACCTCGGCCTCCACCTCGAGGACCTCCTCCTCAACAGCTTCGACCTCGTCCTCGATGTCCTTGACCTCGGCCTCAACGGCCTCTACCTCTCCCTCGAGCCTGCGCTCGATACGGTGGAGGTGGAAGAGCAGGTTGAGTATGAACAGCAGGAGCACTAGGTCGAAAAGCCCGGAGATGATGAACACCGTCTGGCTCTCCTCGGTCACTTGCGTCAGGGGCATCTCCGTGAGGAACTGGTGCCACGCGAGGGCCAGGAATATTATTACAGCGCCAAGCATCGCATAGTCCTGCGTTTCGAGTCGCTGGACCTCCTCCCTGAGCGGCCTGAGCATACTATCGAAACACCTGTGATGCTTTAAGTTCCTTTCGCCAGCCGTGGCGATCTCACACTATGCTCAGGACCACGAATGCGATCAAGAACAGGGCCATGAACGACCGCTCGCCCCACCCGCCCGTATGCACGAGCGCCAGAGAGACACGGCGTACCGAGACAGGATAGAGCGGGTACACACCGGCAGGGGTGAGCGAATCAGCGAGCACATGGGACGCGAATCCCACGACGAACGACATGGGAACGATGACCGGGATACCCTCGAGCATGGCAACAGCAGCACCGGCCACCGGCAGCACAAGAGAGTGGAGCAGCTTCCTGTGCGCTAGCCCAAACAAACGTGTGATGGTCGCGAACACGATCGCCAGAACCACGAACGAGGCCGCTACCAGGACCAGAAGGAGCATCGTGAGCTGCAGGTCAGGAGTGACCGGGCGCCAGCCTCCCACGTACCGGGCTACGAGGAAAAGCGGGTAGAGCACTCCGCAACCGGCAAGGGTCCGGCGCCAGACGCCAGTGAAATAGCCCGGGATCTGGTCCAGACCCTCCACCCGGTCGAAATCGGGGAGCATGGCGGCCAGGCACAGTGTCATGGCGGCGACCAGACCGTCCGCCAATGGATCTAGGCCCGGTAGAAGACGCGCCATGACGGGCAGTCCGCACAGGGCAAGTATCACATGGGCGTTCCAGCGCATGATCACTCCTCCGTACGATCGGCCTCCAGCCGGGATAAGACCGCCCTGGCGACCGCATCGGTGCTCAAGGTACCACCGAGGTCCGGTGTGGTCTCTCCCGCCAGCACGCATGACTCGACCGCGTGGGTGAGGCGACGACCTTCCTCGACGTCACCCGCATGCTCGAGCAGCATGGCGAGCGATAGGATGGCGGCGACGGGATTGGCCACACCTTTCCCCGCGATATCGGGCGCGGCCCCGTGCACGGGCTCAAACACTGCGCATCGCTCACCGATATTGCCTGAAGGCACCGTACCGAGGCCACCGACCAGTCCAGCGGCCAGGTCGGAGAGGATGTCACCGAACATGTTGGTCGTGACCAGGACGTCGAGGGAGCCCGGCTCCATGACCATCCTCATGGCGCACACGTCCGCATGTAGCTCGCTCACGGGTACGTCGGGGTAGTCGCCCGACACCTTGTTGAAGGTATCGCGGAAGAGACCACAGGTCTGTGTAAGGACGTTGGCCTTGTGCACACAGGTCACCATTCGATGGCCGAGCGGCCGAACCTGGGCCCGTTCCAGGGCGAACCGCGATATCCTCTCGCAGTTCTGTCGTGTGATTACTCGTATCGCCAGGGCTGTGTCCTCATTACCACCTTCCAGGCCCGCATACAGGCACTCGAGGTTCTCGCGCACGACCACCAGGTCAACAGGACCGCCACGGAGGTCGCGCACCGGACGAAGGTTGGCGTACAGATCAAGCTCTCGTCTGATACGGAGCAACGGTGAGCGGTAATCGACGTTGGGCGGGGTCTGGACCGCGCCGAGGAGGGCGAGACCCCCCTCCTTTATCGAATCGAGCGTGTCAGCCGGCAATGCGCTCCCTGTATCCTTGAAGCAGGCCAGCCCCATCCGGGCCTCTACGAGCTCGAAATCAACCAGAAGAGGCGATGCAGCTGCAAGGGCCGCGTCAACGACCTCGGGCCCCACACCGTCACCACGGACCACAACGAGTGGTCGCGTCACCGCGTTGGACCCCCGTCCCTGGCAAGCTCCAAGAGGTCCTGGTGGGATAGCGGACCTTCCACGTCCTTGAGCAGGGCCAGTAAGCGACCGACGGCATCGGCATCATGGATGAGCCCCTCCTTTCGAAGTAGGTGGCGCACGGCTTTGCGACCACTGTGTTTGCCGAACACAAGGTGGCGTCGTCCTCCCACCATCTCGGCAGGGAACGGTTCGTAGGTGGCGGGCTCCTCCAGCACCGCTGCTACATGTATCCCGGACTCGTGCGTGAATGTGTTGATACCGACCACTGCTTTGTTGCCCGGGACAGGGATACCCGTGAGCCTGGAGACGAGCCCGGAGAGCTCAGTGAGCTGTGATAGATCGATGCCGCAGTCGTAACCGTAGTGGACGGCCAGCGCCGTGGCCACTTCTTCCAGGGAAGCGTTGCCGGCCCGCTCGCCGATACCGTTCACCGTAACGGCAGCTGCCATGGCCCCCTCCTCGAAAGCTGCGAGCGTGTTCGCGGTCGCCAGACCCAGGTCATTATGTAGATGGACGGAGACCGGCACCTTCACGGCGTCCATGGCCGTACGCACCAGCCTTCTGGTCGCGGCCGGATCGAGGATGCCCACGGTGTCGGCCACGCCCACACGATCGGCGCCCGCAGCCTCCGCTGAAGCGAGCACTTCTGCGAGGAAGGCCGGATCTGTTCGCGAAGCATCCTCCGGAGTGAACTGGACGCGAAGCCCGCGGGCACATGCATAGGCGACCTTTGAATCGATGGCCTGCAGTACTTTTTCCCTGTCCATGCGGAGCTTGTGGTCGAGGTGAAGGTCGGAGCTCGCGATAAAGAGTAGCACTCCCTCCACACCGCAATCAACGGCGACGTCGATGTCCTCTACCCTGAGGCGCGAGAGCGCCACGAGTCGTGCGTCGAGTCCTGCCTCAACGATACGCTTGACGCCTTCGGCCTCCTTGGGCGAGACAACGGGGAATCCCGCCTCGATGATCGGTACGCCCATCGCGTCTAGCTTACGCGCTATCGCCACCTTCTCGTCTGGATTGAAGCACACGCCGGGGGTCTGCTCGCCGTCCCGGAGCGTAGAATCATAAAGCTCGATCGGCCCCTTCAACCGCGCCCTTCGTGCGTACGGTGACGCAGCCTCATCGTCCGTCCGCTCGCACGCCATGTCCAGGCCACCTCACAGGTCATGTCCGGGGGCTAGATCGCATCCCGTGCATGCTGAGCACATCGTGTCCATACCTGAGGCTGAAAGACGATGATTGGCAAGGATCTGGCACTGCTTCTCGGCCAGACGGATGAGCCGGTCGGCCTGCGGTCTACCAAAACACCCTATCCCAAGGACACGCTCAAGGGCGGGCTCAATGGCGGGCGTCACCTCCAGAGGTCGCAGGTTGGCCACGACCCCTATTGCTGCGAGCTCCTCAATCGTGTCCAGCACGGCCTGGTCGCTCTCCCCAAGGCCCAGGATTATGTTAGAGGACACACGGCCCCGGCCGAACAACTCAACGGCCTCTTTCATGAGGTCGATGATGAGGGCCCTGTCCTTCTGTGGGCACACCCTACGTAGGATGTCCCGATCGGCCACCTCGAGGTTGATCTTGATCTCGTCGCAATCGGCCTCTTGGAGGCGCTTCAAGTCCTTCTTGTCCTTGAGACATATCGAAACGCCGACAGGGACCACGCGCCATCTGTCCTTGATACGCTCCACGATACTCACACAGAGGTCCACCTCGGATCCGTCGGGTGATACACCGGACGTTAGCGCTACAGGGACAACCGCTGACGAGTCGAAGGCACGCTCGATACGTGATATTATTTTCTCCTCGGAGCGAGCGTTAGCGATATGTCCCGCCAGAGCACAGAATGCGCAATTGTGGATGCAGCCCGGGACAACGGTCGTATACACCTGTTCCGGACAGTGTGCCACGACGGGCTCCATCTGGACACCTGTGGCTATGACTTCACCGTCAAGCTCGAGCGTCATCCCGGCCGTCAAGGCCATCCGCGAATTGTCATCGAGCCTGAGTCTTACTCGGGAACCGTCAATGCGGATGAACACAGTGGGCTCACCTGCTGCCGGCCCTGCGGATGGGGAGGATAAGAAACCTTTCGTAGAAACACCGGGATGGAGGCGGATCCGGCCATACGCGAGGAGCTCTGCTTTCAGTCGCAGGGTGGAACTGACCACGTCATCCCGAACCATCCCTGACTTTAAAATTGTTGCCTTCCAGGGCGCCCAGGACACCGGGTCCATGTTCCAGCTGACAGTGGACGAGAAGCGGTCCATGCCCCGCGCCCTCCAGCTGGGCTGAGAGGTCCTCACGACTGTCGATACGCACTGACTCGATACCGCATCCCCGCGCCATCGCTATAGGATCGGTACGGGGGAGGTTCGAGGTCAAAGTGGAGAGGCCCCGCTCATCCTGTCGCTGGCGGATCAGGTCCATCCCTCCGTCGTCCAGGACTACTATGGTCAGGTCGTGCTCCGCTGCATTGGGGAGAGTGGCCAGCGATGCGATGAAACCACCATCGCCGCATACGGCAACGACCCGTCGACGGGTCCCGCGCATGAGGGCCCCTATGGCGGCGGGGATGGCATACCCGAGCGGGTACACGTTGTGGGGCATGAGGAAGGCTCCTGGCTCACGGATTGTACCAGCATTACACGCCCACATGGAGAAGGCCCCCACATCGTAGACGTGGCAGTCGCCTGGACGGAGGTTGTCCATGATCGTTGATACCGCGACAGGAGACGCGAACGGTCCCTCGTAGGTGACATGTCCGTCCGCCCGGACCCACGGCTCACGTTCGCCGACGGCACGAAGCGTCCCTGTGACGAACTCCGCGGCGTCCGCACACACATCGGCCTTCCCCCGCACGTCCACGCGGAATATCCGTGTACCGTCCAGTGCTCCGGGAGGGACCGTCAGTCGGGATAAGGAGCTGCCTGCGACAAGGACCACATCGGCCTTGCGCAGGGCGTCGTTCGCAGCAGTAGTACCGCGCATTCCTGCAGGGCCCAGGCAATGCTCAAGTGTCTCGTCCACAACACCCCGCGCGGGCATCGAGGTCACACAGGGGATCCCGATGGCATTCACTGCCTCGCGCAGCCCTTCCTTGTCACCTGACAGGCAGCCGCTCCCCAGAAGAAGGAGCGGTCGCTCAGCGCGGGCGATCATGTCCGCGCCAAGCTCCACATCACGAGGATTTGGACCTCTCGGTTCGAATGTGAGCTCACGGGGCGCTGCCTCGGCCGGTCCGTACTGGGCAGATCGATCGAGGGAGACAAGAGCTGGTCCCTGGGGGGGCGTGCACGCGAGCTCGAAGGCGTCCACCACTTTAGGCAGACCATGGTCGACGTCATCGCCTATGTCAACTTTCGCAACGCTCACTGGCGCAAGTCCTACTCTGCACCTGCCCATCACGGCCAGCATCCCGATGCTGTCGGCGAACGCGTTCTCGAGGGGGAGGGCGAGGTGTGCGGCGCCGGCCTTCCCGGTCACGACGCATACGGGCAGGTCCGTCCCCCGCGGGTCCACACGACGATATCCGTCAGCAGCGAATCCCGCCCCGACCTCCGTCGGGAACATGGTGGTGTCCATGACCCCCTCCAAAGCGTCGATAATACCTACGACGTCCTGACCAGGATTGCACATGCATCGACGTGAGCCGAGCGTTGCCACTGTCTCGGCGAGCGAATGGGCTAGATCACTCACGACCCCAGCCCCCGGCCACCAATGCAGAGGCGAAGACCATGGCGTTGAGCACGTCCGTCCGTCCGCGGGACACATCCACGAATGGGCGGTGTAGCGAGCAGGCAGGAGCCCCCAGACCGGTCCCGGCACCCAGGTAGACAAGGCTCCGGAACACCAGGTTCCCAGCGGGACCGCTAGGAGCCAGGACGAGTCGAGGGCCATCCTCCAGAGCTTCCTCGATGACGATGCCCGTCATCCGGGCGTCCGTCACTCCGAGACGCTCCCGGGCCAGCTTGGTGATGAGCTCGGCCTCGTGAAGGCTCTCTTCCAGAGACCGCCCTCGCCCACGGTCCTGCGTCCTTCCCTCAGCGAGCACCGAGAGCTTAGGCTCGATCCCAAGGACTGCGGCCAGCTCGGTGTACCGTCGCACGAGCTCGAGACGATTGACCATCGCAGCACCCTCGTCCACACCCACGGGCGCGAGGAAGAACTCCTCTCCGTTCGCGGCCCGGAGTAGGGCGATGCGACAGAGCGATTGGACGTTGAAGACGCGCTTCAGGTAGCCCAATGTGGTCGCTGCGTCCATGGCACCGCGGACAGCGGCGTCCACCTCTCCATTAGCCAGCAGACGGACAAGCTCCCGCTCAGGGTCCTCGACCTCGATAACGTCCAGTTCGTCAGGGACCGTGACGCCTGGGGGCGCTACGACAACGGGCCATCCGAATCCTTCGGTGCGGAACCGCTCGGCGTCGGAAAGGAAAGCATGATCGTCGGGGGATACGCCAGGGCGCATGCCCACGGCCACCTTGGCCGGTCTTTTTCGGGCCATGGCCGTGACCGACTCCCACAAGGGACCCCCCATGCCCTCCCACTCCGGGCGCATGTTTATTAAGCTTGTCAGCGGCGTCGGTGCAATGGCACTGGAGCTGGCACCGGGTGAACACCTGCCCTCGGAGCTGCGCGCCTTGGTAGCGGATGTCCCCTGGGCCGCCTCCACGAAGCGGATAACCGCCACGGTCGATCCCACGGACCCTTCGTTCGTCGAGCTCGTAGAAGAGGGCTGCTGCCTCGGTGGGGCTGCATGGACCGGCCACCACTACCCCGCTGCCAGCAAGCTGGTCACCAGCGCACTACGTGAGGGAACGCTCGCCATATATGACCTGTGTACCGGAAATGTCAAGCCTGAGCTGGTCCCGGGCATCCGCCCTGCCGGCATCGGTGCAGTGTCCGTGGACAGGGAGTCTGCGGAGGTGCACGTCACGTACCACGGTCTCGGCGGAGGCGGGGTAGGTGCATGCCTCTCCCGCGGGCTCGCTGAGGGAGTCCTGCGCATCGTGGTCCACGAGCCGCCGGGAGGCTCCCGAAAGAGCTCTGCCACGCTCGTGCTCCCGCTCCTGGAGAAGGTCGTGCTCGGTGTCGACGACACTGACACGGAGGACGAGGGATCCACATGGTCCCTTTGCCACACCCTCGGGAGCACGCTCCAGGAGAAAGGGCAAGGTCGTTATCTATACCATGCTCTCGTCCAGCTCTACCCCAGCGCCCCGCACCGGACACGTAACTGCGTGGCAACTGCGATCACCCTCGCCGTACCTCCGGACGGGCGGGACGCCCTCCTGAGCTCGGCCCGCGACCTTTTAGAGAAATGGACATTGTCCGAGCACACCGGGATGGCCTGGCTCCACGGCCGGGACGTTCCCCCCGCGCTCTCGCTCTTCGGTCGGGCCGCACGAGGAGCGGAGGTGAGCGTTGAGGACGCGTTCAGCACAGCAGCCACCCTCCCCTCAATCGGTCTTGAACCCATCACAGGCCGGCGCGGGTGCATCGGCGCCATGGCAGCGCTTTCATACCATCGGAAATGGCGTGACGCGGTGACCATCCCGGTTATCGATAGGTAGATATTCTTTGGGGGACACATTCATCCCGATGATCTTGGGGCGGACCGTCACGGCTCTGGTCCTGGCGCTCGTCCTCATGTCCGGGTGCATTGAAGAGCTGGGAGGCTCGGAACCCGCGTCCACCGCGATACCCACATCACTCCCTCCCGCCCTTGGCATTGGTGCACCGTGCTCAGATGACATCGAGTGCCTCAGTGGTAACTGCCATGACGGCATCTGCTGTCTTGAAGGAAGGGACTGTTGTAGCAATGACCATGACTGTGATTATGTGGAGCGATGCGATGACCGCCGGTCATTCTGCATCCCCCGCCCAACACCATCGCCGACACCAACACCTGCACCACGACGCAACGGTATGATGTGCGAAGGGGACCACATCTGCCTCAGCGGCAACTGCAGGAACGGGGTATGCTGCCTCGCAGGAAGTCCGTGCTGCCTCGACGACAGCGACTGCGGTCCTGAGGAACTATGCGACACTGACCGTTCCTATTGCACTGCCGACGTCCGTCAAACCCCCTCACCGACACCTGGAACGGAGCCGACGGTGCCACAGGCCACGCGGCTAAACGGCATGCCATGTATCGTGGACGACGAGTGTCTCAGCGACAACTGTATCAACGGCGTGTGCTGTGCTGAAGGAAGAACCTGCTGCCAGGACGACCGTGACTGTCCAGGAGAGACTATGTGCGATCACGCCGAGTCCGCATGCGATGAATCCGGGGCCGTGCCGTCACCGACCACCCGGCCTACTGCGGACCCGACCGGCACACCTGCACCCAATGGCGGCTACTGTCAGACACTGAGCGAGTGTGCGAGCGGGAACTGCGTGGCCGGTGTGTGCTGCCTGGAGGGGACACGATGCTGCCGGACGGACGCTGACTGCCCGCAAGAACATGCGTGCGACACCGACCGCGCGTACTGCGTCGAGAGTCAGCAGGGGACGACGCCGGAGGGATTCCATACCGTCATAAACGAGGGGATGATCCGCTGGCAGTATCCCGACAACCTCGGAGAGACCGTGGTGTGGAACATGCCCGTGGACACCTACCGTACCCTGGTATCGGCTCCCCGGCCCGTGTACTATCGGGCAATCTCCTGCCCCGGTTGCCCCGAGGAGAACCTCACTGTGCCCGATTACCGCACTTTCGTGCGACCCGAGGCATTCACCGACGTGATCGGCGACCTTACCGATGGCCGGACGGCACGACAGTTCATCGACGAGGTGTACAACCTCAAGAACCGGCTCATGATCTACCAGGTGACCAACGAGACGGCGCAGTGGCCCCTGGAGACACTCACCGAGGGAAGGGGGAGCTGCCGTGACTCGGCTGTGCTCATGGCCGCTCTCATCATGGCAGGGGACGGACAGGCCAAATACGGCATGCGCCTGCAGTTCGCCTACGTCGACTCGGACAGCCTGTCCGCACCCCGCACCATCAACCACGTCCTCCTACACGTAACGTTCAGCGACGGGGCGAGCAGGTTCATCGAGACCACGGCACGCGCTTCGGGGGCCATGGACGACGCCGGGGGCATCCGCGGTTGGTTCGTTCCCTACCCGTACGAATCCTGCACCGATGGTACACCTGTGGGCACCTGCGCGTCCGGAGGTGAGCATTTCTGCGAGCCGGACAGTATTTCGCTCATTCCCGACTGCGCCCTATGCGGTTGTCCTGACCGGATGGGGTGTTACTCCGACGACCGATGCTACGATCCGGACCGCATTTGCGACGATGGTACGTTCCACGGCGCCTGCTCCGAGGTGAAGCCTTTCCTGTGCACACGAGGACAGGGGCTCGTGCCCTCATGCCCCGTATGCGGTTGTCCTCCGGATTCGGAGTGCGGTCAGGACGGTAACTGCTGGCAGGATGCCTGAGGCTCAGCTGCCGCGGAACCGGCGGAGCTTCGCAATGAGAAAACGCTCGCTCTTCAGCTCCTGTCGTCCCTTGAGCACGTTGACGAAGGTCCGTCCCGAGCTCACGGGATGGAAAACGAGCCGAGTAACGTGGAACAAGCCATAGCCTATCAGCTGGTACAGCTTCAGCTCCCAGTTGGAGTAGTGCTCGGACCATGAGCGGGACGAGGCAAGGTCGCCCATGGACGTGAGCGAACGGTAGAACGCATCATCCAGCTTGATCCGTCCCTCGGAGCGTAGTCGGTCGAACAGACGACTACCGGGAAGAGGCACGAACTGTGAGATCGAGCACTCGTCAACTCCTGCGAACGCGAGTCGCATGAGGTACGCCAGTGTCCGTGTAACGTCCCTTCGAGTCTCTCCGGGCATGCCCATCATGAAGAATGTGGACGTGCGCAGGCCCAGGTCATGGGCGGTCCGACCCGCTCGCGCGATCTCGTCCAGGTCAATATCCTTGTTCAGTTCATCTTGGAGAAGACAACGTGATCCTGACTCGGGAGCGAGCACGAGGTTCGTGCATCCGGAGGCGACCATCTTGGCCAGCAGCTCCCTGTCAAGGCCGTGGGCACGCATGCCGTTCGCCGCCTGCCATCTTATGCCGATGCTACGCTGCACCAGTTCATCGCAGAACGTCTCCAGCCTCTCCGGATCGGTGCTCATGTTCTCGTCCTCAAAGTGTACCTCTTCGATGTTGTGCTCACGCTGGAGCCAGGCTATCTCGTCCACGAGCTTGACCGGATCACGCGGACGCCATCGACGCCGCCAGATCGACGGAGTGCTACAGAAGGCGCAGTCGTACGGACAGCCCCGTGAGGAGAGCAGAGGTACCCATCTATCGGTCCACACCGGCCCGTTCCCCTCCTTGAAGGCGTAGTATGTCTCCATGGGAACGCTGTCCCAGTCAGGGTACGGTAGAGCGTCCACGTCGTCGATTAGCGCCACATCCTGATTGATGATGACCCGCTCTCCGTCTCGGTAGGCGATCCCCGCGATGTCCACGAGGTCCTCGGTGATTATCTTCCATCCATCCCGCTCCAAGGCATGACAGAGCATGGGCAGCGAGCGCTCGCCCTCCCCCAGGCACACAATATCCACGTCCCCCGAGAGCATGACCTGCTCGGGTACAGCTGTCGCATGGGAGCCGCCAACGACCACGATAGTGTCAGGGCACCTCTCCTTGATGGAACGTGCAAGGTCGATGAGGACGCGATGGTTCATGGAGAAGATGCCCGAGATGCCGATAAGCTTGGTGCCCTCCGGGATGCGCTCGAGAATAGTCTCGAACCCGAGACCGCGGAGCGGGGTTCCGTCATGGACGTACCGGTTCGTCGCTGCCTCGCCCGGTGCATCGATGACATGCACATCGAACCCCTCCTGCTTGAGAACTGCGGAAATGGACATGATGCCCAAGGGCGGCATGAGGCCATCGGTAACCTGGTAGGGTGTGGACAACTGCGGTGGATTGATCAGGCAGACGACCACGTTCAAGGAGTGGTCGTACGTTTTTTTAAGGTCATTCCCTCGCGAACACGAGCGTCCCCGGGAACACGACCTCCATGTCGTCCACGAGGGCACCACATCCGACCAGAGCGCCGCATCGCATGCGCCCGGTGTCGAGGTCGCGGTCCTTCACGGTCATCCATACGGTCGAGCCGTCGTCGTTTGTGTCCAGGAGGGTGGCAGCCAATCCAATGGTGGCCCCGGACCCGAGCACCGATGATAGCACCTGTGCGCCCTCTGCCACGGTGACCCTCTCACAAAGGACCGAGCCCTCCACAACGCTCCCATCGCCCAGCACACAACCCGCACCCACCGATGATCCCGGCCCGATACGGGCCCCGGCACCGATCTCGCACCCATCGCCGACCACCGCCGGGCCCTGGATTATCGCGTCCTCGCCTACCGTGCAACCGGTACCGAGCACGACCGGACCATTGACGGTTGCACCGTCGATCCGAGGTGTGGGGGCCTCGAGCACGGCCAGTGCCTCATCGTTCAGGTCCAGCACGTGCCAGGGCGCACCGAAGTCACGCCATCCGCGCTCTATAAGGCAGGCGTGCACCGGCGTCCCCTGTTTGTGCAGTAGCATGAGCGAGGTGGTGAGCTCCAGCTCCCCCCGCTCCGAGAGCGGAGTACGTCGTATGGCATCGAATACCGCCCGCGTGAGACGGTAGGTCCCGGTGTTGGCGAGGTCGCCCTGGGGATGCTCGGGCTTCTCATCGATGGCCATCACGATACCGTCAACGACCTCGGCGATCCCGTAGGCGGATGGATCATCCACGCGCGCTAGCCCCATGGCACAACCTGATACGCCCGCAAGGCGACGTAGGTCGTCCACCTCGATGAGCGTGTCCCCGTTTACTAGAAGGAAGTCATCAGTAACGGCGTTCTCAGCGGCCGCAACGGCGTCAGCGGTCCCGCGCGGGACCTCCTGGACCGCGACATCTACATCGTCCAGCGCGTCCTGGACCGCGTCACGGTTCTCCGGGGAGACGACGACCACTATACGCTTTGCACCAGCTGCACGTACGCGGTCCACTACAAGTGAGAGGAAGGGACGGTTCGCTACGGGGATGAGCGATTTGGGGACACCGGGCGTGATGGGGCGCATCCGCGTCCCCTGGCCTGCCGCGAGTATTACCGCTTCCACGCTACCGCGTCACCCGGGCGATTATTTCGCCCACGGCCTCCTGAGCGGCCTCAAGCGTTTTATCGAGCGCCTTCTGGTCCCGGGCCTCAGCGGTTATGCGGAGGATAGGTTCGGTGCCGGAGGGTCGCACCAGGATCCAGCCGCCCTTTAGCTCGGCCCTGATCCCGTCAACGGTATCGATGCCCTTGACACCGGAAAGAACGTCCTCGAGCTCCTCGCCGATCGCGTCCATGGCCGTTGCCTTGCGCTCCTTGGGGCATTCGAGACGTAGCCGGCCCATCGGGTAACGCTCGTACACGGCCAGGATCTCTGACAGCGGCTTGCCGTGTTCTGCGAGCACACGTACAGCGCGCGCGGCTGAGAACGGACCATCAGGGCATAAGTGGAGGTCCGGGAATATGAAGGTCCCTGCAGGCTCGGCACCAAGTAGTGCACTGTGCTCCTTCGCTGCCCGCGATACGAACACGTCGCCCACGGGAGTGCGCACTACCTTGCCCTTGTTCTTCTTTGCGACCTCTTCGACCAGCATCGAAGCGTCGACGGTGGTGATGATCGTCCCGCCCTTGTTCTCCTTCAGGGCCTGTTCTGCAAAGAAGGCGATGAGCACGTCAGGTGGGACGACTGTACCGGTCTCGTCCACGACGAGGATACGGTCCGCATCGCCGTCGTTGGCCAGGCCTATGTCGGCCTCGGTCTCCGAGACCGCGTCGACGAGGTTCGCAAGGTCCGTTATCAGGTTCCAGTCGCCAGCGGCCGGGAGGGGCTCGCCACGTATGTGGTCCCTAGGATTGAATCGCCCATCGGGAACGGAATTGAGCGTGAAGACCTTACATCCCAGCTCTCGGAGGAGATATGGAGTCACCTTCGAGCCGGCGCCGCACCCCCCGTCGTACACGACGGAGAACCCGTCCACATGTCCCAAGGCCGCGATTATCGCATCTATGTGTGTGTATGAAGCGTGCGGGCGTCGGAACACCCTGCCCACGTTGTTCCACTCGGCACCCGGGATCTGAGCACCCAGTATACGTTCCTCGACATCGGCTTCCTGCTCTCGTGAGAAACCTGAACCGTCGGGATTCCATAGCTTGATACCGTTGTACTCGGGCGGATTGTGAGAGGCGGTGATGCTAACGGATGCATCGCATCCCAGATGGGAACCGGCGTAGACTATGGTCGGGGTCGGGGCCAGTCCGACATCCATCACGTGGCACCCTCCGGCCAGAATCCCCGCGACCATGGCGCGCTTGATGGCCTCCGCAGAGGTGCGGTGGTCCGTCCCCACAGCGACGCTGCCGCTATGGTCCAGCGATTCCGCCAGCGCCATCCCGGTCTTGAGGACCAGATGTGGCGTTATCTCAAGGTTGACGATCCCCCGCATGCCCGAGGTGCCGAAAAGCGCTCCCATCGCGTGGGATGGGTCGGGCAACCCTTTTATGTTTAACACCCGGACGCCGGCCACGGGTTCAGCATTATAAAGCATGTAGTGCTTTTCGACCTACAAGAGGTAGCTATTGCTATGATTGGCACCTTGCTCAACGGATTCAGCGCACTGGTGCTCGCTGCAGTTACAGCTGTCCTCGCATCGCGGCTCGCCGAGCTACGTGACCGGTTGGCGGACAGCGTCACGGTCTTCTGGCTATTGACCACCCTGCTCTACGGTCTCATCGGTCTGCGGCAGATCTCAGGTGCCCTCGGGCTCCCCCGGGTCGACAGGTCGCTCTTCCTCATCACGTTAGTTATCCAGGGCGTGCTCTCGGTGCCAGTGGCATCCTACATAATAGGCTTCATATCCGAGAACCGCTCGAGCGGGGCCGCTGAACATCTACCGACCCTACTGCTCCTTGTCGGTGTCAGCGCAGGCATCCTCGTGTGGCAGGGCGGCCTTGGTGTGTACAGCCTGGGCGTCTGGGGGACCTTCTGGTTCGTCAATGACCGCACGGCTCTTGGGGTGCTGACCCTGTGGGGCCTCGTACCCGGAGCTATCCTAGCATTGGCCATACCCCTCCTCTCTTTCAAGGCACGGAGCAAGATGATGATGTACCGCCTAGCGGCATGCTCCATCTCCTTCCTTCTGGCGCTGATAGCTGCCTATTCTGAATCTATGTGGGGTGTTACGTGGTTCATCATCGTAGCACGGCCTCTGATGGTCACGGCCGTAGCCATTGCCTGGCTCGGTCACTTCCCCCCCACGAGTGTCCGTCGCGGTCTGCATTGATACTGACCTGAGGACCGGACTAGCACGCTTCCAGGTACCTTCCGATCTCCCAGTCGGTAACAGCGACCCTATACTCCTCGGCCTCCCTTTCCTTCGTTTCTGCGAACTTCCGAAAGAGCTCCTCCCCCAGCAGGTCCTTCATCAATCCGCTCTTCTTGAACAGGACCACTGCCTCGCCCAGCGAGCCAGGTAGCACATCGATCCCTAGCCTGTCGAGCTCCTCTTTCGTCTTGTTGAAAACGCTGTCCTCAGACTCGGGCATCAGCTCCATGTCCCGCTTGATCCCTTCAAGACCGGCCTTGAGCATCGCGGCGAACGCCAGATACGGCGATGCAGTGGGGTCCGGGCAACGGAGCTCCGCCCTCGCGGACGCCTTCTTTCCTTTCGTGTAGCGCGGGATCCTGACCAGTGACGACCTGTTCCGGCTCCCCCAGCAGATGTAGACGGGAGCCTCGTAACCGGCGACGAGCCTCTTGTACGAGCTCACGGTCGGGTCCAGCAGGAGACACATATCTTTCACGAACGCAAGCTCGCCAGCGATGAAGCTCTTCGCCAATGGGGAGAGCTTGTGCTTATCCTTCGGATCGAAGAACAGTGGTTCTCCTTCCCTGTCGAACAGACTGAAGTGGACGTGCATACCGTTCCCGGCCTTCCCGAATAGCGGTTTTGGCATGAAAGAGGCGATCAGTCCATGTTTGTGAGCGACCGATTTGATGACCCGCTTGAGCGTGACCACCCTGTCCGCGGTGGTCAATGGATCATCGTATCTGAATCCTATCTCGTGCTGGCCAGCACCCACCTCGTTGTGCGCTCTCTCCGAATCGATACCGAACGCTTTGAGCGCGAGCATCACCTCCTTCCTGACATCGCTACCGACATCCCCGACCGGGCTGTCGAAGTAGGAACCCGTATCGAACTCGGGTGTCGTGATAGTACCGTCCTCCCTCCGTTTGAACAGGTAGAACTCTACCTCCGGCCCGACCCTGAAATCGAATCCCAGCGCCTTCGCTTCTTCCATGACCCTTTTCAGGACCGTTCTCGGTGAGCTCTCGAACAATTCCCCGTCAGGTGTGTAGACATCACAGAAGAACCTGGCCGTCCTCTTCTCGTCACCATCGGGAAGGACCGCGTACGTGGAAAGGTCGGGTTTGAGATACATATCGCTCTCCTTTATCCGTGCAAAACCCTTGATCGAAGACCCGTCGAACCAGACACCCCCTTCGATAGCGTCCTCCAAGTGTTTGGTTGGTATCTCAATAGACTTCAGGGTTCCGAAAATATCCGTGAACTGCAGTTCGATGAACATCACCTTGTCATCCTTGACCTTGGTCAACATGTCTTCCATTCTCTCATCCCTCCATAGTACGTTCAAAGCACGCACTTTGAATAAGACGATTAACGGATATTAATATATCGAGAGAATTAGTTAACAATTGTTAGTAATTATTCGAAATAATGTAAAGTTTGATAAAGTTTGTTAGATTATTCCATTCAGAAGCTAACAGGTGTCAACCGTGGAAATCGACGACGTCAACAAGAAGATATTGAACGCCGTACTGGCTAACTCACGGCTATCGTACAGAGAGATCGCACGACAGGTGGGCGTCTCGGTGGTCACGGTCCAGAAGAGGATCAAATGGCTCGAGAAGGAAGGGATGATAAAGGGCTATAGCGCCGTCTTCGATTACGAGAAGCTCGGGTATGATGTGAGCATCATCATCAAGCTGAGGATCTCCAAGGGTAAGTTGTTCGAGGTCGAGAAGAAGATCGCGGTCAATCCGCACGTCTTTGCCGTCTACGACGTGACAGGGCAATTCGATGCTGTCATCATCGCCAAGTTCAAGAACAGGAAGTCCATGGACGCGTTCCTGAAGAAGATCCAGACGTACGAGTTCATCGAAAGGACGGAGACGAACCTGATCCTGAACGAGATCAAGGAGCAGAGCATCCGGGTCAACTGATAGCTGGTTCTCAGTGCCGCGTGTGGTCCCTGAGCTCGAACAGAACGTCCAGGGTCCTGAGAAGAGCGTCCGTCGTTATTGCGCTCTCATTGAGGTGAGCGATCAGTCTCGCAGGTCCCCCGCCCTCCCCCGGCCGCACGGCTATGCTCTCAAGGTGGTCGATGGCTGTGACGTGCTCGCCCCCATCAAGGTCTTTAATCTCTGCCAACAGCTCAAGCCAGAGCTCGTAATAGGGCCGCACACGCTTCCTTCCGGGGTAGTAGTACAAGAAGTAGCTTCTCCCATCAGGTGTCGTGCAGCGGAGGGTCCAGCTCCACATAGAGCCGTGGACCTCGGCCGTGCCCAAGCGGGGTTCGAGGGCGTCGAGGGCCCAGACGAACCGCTCGCCGACGAAAGCCAGAAGGAGGCTGGTGAGGCCGATCACGAGGAGGGCGATGTGAACGAGCAAAGCCGTGGGACCCTCGGTCGGTAAGAAGTCCACGATGGTCTCGCCCCAAGGGAGCTTGTCATTGAAGTACGAGCTCGTGATGAAGAGCCCCACGACTATACCCACCGCCAGGAACTGCTTGTACCGCTCGATGTGCGCGGGGATCTCCGCCATACACACTGTGTGCGATGCAACCAATAAATAGCTACGGCACCGGCCGGAATGCTACCGCTTCTCGTCACGTATCTTGTAGAGCACGTCCAGCGAGGCCAGGATGTCCTCCGTCTCGGATACGAACCATTGGTCGGAGAGCTTGGCGACAAGCCTGTCCTGTCCCTCCTGGTCACCATACTCCACCTCGATACCCATCAGGTGGTCGATGGCCTCCACATGCGGCGAGTCGTCGAAGCGCGATGGCTTGCCGGGAAGGTCGATCCACAGCTTATAGTAGGCGCGCACATGCTTGGCGCCTCCGAAGTAGTAGAGATAGAACGACCTGCCGTCGTAGGTCGTGCAGTGTAGGCTGGTGTGACGCATCAGGTCCACGACCTCCACCGATACCAGACGGTCACCCAGGGCCTCTACGACCTCCCAGTACCGCTGGAATGTCTTGAAGTAGGAATAACCGATGAACCCTGGTAGCGTGGCGATGACCAGGAAGAACCCGGGCTCGTCCACGCTCTCCACCAGGTCCACCCAGTCGTCCAGGTACGGACTGAACGTCCATGGGAACAACGGTGCAAGAAAGAGCACGACCCCCAGAATAGCCGCGAGAAGGAACGCCCGGTAGTTCTCCACGTACCAGGGGACCTCGACCATGTTCACAGTATACGCGGCTACCAATAAATAGATGAGCCGGACCCGCCCGTCACCTTCGCTGGTCCCTCAGCGTGTAGAGAGCGTCCAGCGTCTTGAGGATGTCAGGCGTTTCCGAGGTGAACCACGCGTCCGACAGCCGGGCCGTGAGCTTCCAGCTTCCATCGGTGTCCCCCGGGAGCGCACGGATAGAATCGAGATGGTCGATAGCGCCGACGTACTGTTCTGCCCCTGTGATGTTGGGCATCGACATTGCATCGATCCACAGCTCATAGTATGCACGCGAGTGTTTGGACCCGCCGAAGTAGTAGAGGTAGAAAGCCCTGCCGTCGTAGGTCGTGCAGTGGAGGCTGGTGTGCCACATGAACTTCACGACCTCCACCGCGGCCAGCTGCGGACCGAGGGCGTCGACCACCTCCTTGTACCGCTGGAAACTCTTGTACCAGCCGTAGCAGAGGGCGATGACGATTATACTGCCGAACACCTTGACCTCGCCCATGGGATCTTTCGGGGACGACTTCTTGGAACCGGGGTACGGATCGTTCTCGTCCTCCTCCAGGAGCTCGATGAGCTCGTCTGTCGAAGCCCCCTCCATGCGTGCCATGCGATCGGCGTTGCGTTCCTCCCAAGTGGGTCCGGGGGGCTGCTGCTCCGTGACATCCATTATATCGATGGCCAAGAGACCGAGCGTGAGGACCGTGATGAGGATGAACATCTGATAGTTATCCACGTACCATGGCACATCGGTCATGACGTCCTTATGGATAGCAACCAATTTAACGGCTTCGACAGCGAACGGGGCGATCCGGGCGAAAACGTTAAATGCGAACGGGGATAATCATCGAACTGGAGGGGAAAAACCATGGATGGGACCGATGAGCAGATATCGAGCACGCAGCTGCTGATCAATATACCACCCTTGCTCCCGGAAATCGACCAGAACCTCAAGTCCATCCGCCAGGGACTGGAGGAACAGGGGTACGTTGTTGACGTTTACTGGGAGGTCGCTGCGGACACACCGGCCGAGATGCGGACCCGGCTCAGTTTCACTCATCGAGGGGCGCCCCCAGTACCCCACGCGATCTTCAGCGCCAGTAACGAAGGGAGCGTGATCCACATCGTCCCCCACCTGGAAGAGGACGAACAGAACGAAGCGCTCGCCCAGAAGCTTGCTGGTGGACGTCCCTTCCGGATGACCCTGGACCTCCCGCTCCGAAACGAGCTGCTCCGTCCGCGAGATCGTCTGGCCCGCACGGTCCTCCGATGCAGACAGCAGGCTTCGGCCGCCTACACACGTCCTGAGCCGGGTATGTTCATCGCGTGCATCCCTGCCGGCGAGCCCCTCGAACAGGCCACCGAGCGCCTGGAGCGAGAGGCCGGGATCCGTGATCTCTGGCTCCCATCCTCGCTCACGATAGGAACGGACAAGGACCTGGGCATCGAGCGGCCATATACCCGTTGGCTTTGGCCGAAAGCCCGTCGCCTAGTAAAAGGAAAAAAGGTGGTAGTCATGGTGTTCGTGAACATCAGCGAGCTCGCACGTCAGGTGCGTAAGGAGGCCGAACGGCGTAAGTGCACGATCGAGCCCTATGACGAGCGTACCGCCATCATGGACGGCCTCACGGTGCAGACGCCCAACGCGGCCACCCGGTTCTACATCCAGAACATCGTCCGCTCCGTTATGTTCGAAGGGCATAGCCTCAGTACTGCTGTCGCGCTCAAGTGTCAGATCTTCGACCGGCTCTGAACCGTCGGCCCGACGGCATCCTTATTAAGCGGGAGGTCCTTCAAGGGAGCGTGACCGCAAGAAGGGTGCTGGAACCTCCGGACCCGGAGCATATCCTTGCCGGGGCTCTCGTCGTGGCCCTGTTGTTCGGCCTCTGGGTAGCACCTGGTGCGGTCTCCCGGACCACCATTGCACCCGTTGCATCCCTTGCACGTGAGGCACTTGAGGAAGGTTCTATTCCACGCATGGGCCCGGCCGGAGCGCTGGGCGTCCCAACAGGACCTCTCGGGACGCTCCTTCATATCGCCGTTGGAATCGTAGCGGGCACGGGCACCGGTCCATTAGTGTACGTCATGCTGCTCGTGCACCTCGCCACCACCGTGCTGGTATCACGCATCGGTCGCGCGGTAGGGGGTGTCGAGATGGGGCTCCTTGCCGGACTGTTCCACCTCACTCTCCCGCTCACCGTGACCCGGTACGCTCTCGGGCCATGGCAGCTGGGCTACCTCCCGCTCGTCGTCTCGCTGGTTGCGCTGTCGATGGTCAGTTCTCTGCGGACCAGCAGAGCACGACCTCTGGCGGCACTCTGGCTCGCTCTGGGATGCGCAGTCCAGCTCGAGCCGCTCGCGTTCCTCCTCATCCCAGCGGCGGCCGTGGCCAGGGCCATCTTCGGTCGGTCCGTTCCGGCAAGACACATGGTACCGGCCGTGCTCTTCCTCGCAACACTGCTCCTGCCCTACGGAGCATGGGCATACGGTGCTGATGATCCGGGTGAGCTGGCCTCTGCGGCGAAGCGGACGATCGTCCCCGTTCTCCTCCCCTTCCTCGTCATTATCATCCTTGCGGTCATGCTCAGGAGCGAGGGCGCAGTGACCGCGGCTCATTCAGTGGTGTGGGTTATCCTCACCTGCTGTATCGCGCTATCGTTTATCTTCGGACGTATCCCGATGGTAAGTGGACCCGGTCTCGGTCTCGCCCGGGCGGTGGACGAGGGCGGGCATCTCGCACGATCGCTTGCGTGGCCTGGGGTAACGGAGGGCAGTCCGACCTATCTTGCAGCCTTCCTGGTCGTGATGGGAGCAGGGGTGTTCCTCATGCGAGGATGGAAGGCGCTCATCTCTGTAGAACAGGGCGTAATACTGCTCCTGTTCCTTGTCCCCATGGTCGCCTACGTGCTGGCCCACCCGTTCGTGGAGGGCTTGACAGGTGCGTACGGTCCCGGTTGGTTCGTCCTTCTCCTTCCTCAGGCATCGGTGCTCATGGCGGCCGGGCTCGTTGAGATGGCCGTCAGCGCATTCCCTCGGGCAGGCCACCGTTTCGCCGTATGGTCGGGCCTGGCGCTATCGCTCTACATGGCATACGTCACGTACGGGATCGCGGCCCCGCTCGCCTAATCGATGAACGCCTCGTCAGCGTCGCGGTTCCTGGCGATGAGCAGCGGGTGCTCAGTGTAGTACCCGTCACCGTTGGCGAACTCATCGTTCTCGAGCGCGTACTGGTAGGCCTCCTTGATGGAGATCTTGCCGTCGCCGTTGAGGTCCGCATCGATCGCGTTTCCTTCGAAATCACGTCCCCGGAGAGCGCCGAAGAACGCTGCCGGGAACCCGTCCATCGGGTGCGATATGTAGGATGACTCGTTGGCACGGCACGCCGAGACGGCCACGCGGTTGCCCCTGCCGAAGTGGTCGGCGAAGCCGCCCGAGTGGCACTGGTCGAACACCATGATCTCGCTCTTAGCCTTTATGGGCTTGATCATCTGGGCGAACTCGGACTCGGTGATCTCGTCGTAGCTGCCGAAACCACCCAAGTTGCCGAAGCCCTCGAACCCGTCAATGTCAGTGCCGTAGAACAAGGACAGAAGCTCCTCGTCCGTGAGGTCGCTGTACTGGTTCTCCAGCTCATCAGGATCAGGTCGTGGTTCATCGTCCTCGTCGGCCTTGGTGTTGTACTCCGGCTCGAACCCAACGGTGAGAGGGTACGCGTTGCTCCCTTCCTCTGTGCTATTCTCAGCTTCCTTCACCGGATCGGTGACGACGATGGTGCTCTCGGCCTTGTGTCCCGAGCCGACGCGTCCCCCATGGTCCGTGACGTACACGAACAGCTCGTCGCGCTCGGTGACCTTCTCGCCGAGGTCGGCGAACACCTTGGTCATGGTCTCGCGGTCGGCCGCACCGTCCACGATCCCCTTCTCGCGTGGGCTGAAGCCGTAGGTGGAGGCGGGCACGTATCTCGCAGTTCCTATCTTGGACTCGCCCTGGGCACGGACCACCTCGAACGACTCCGGATCTTCCCCGCGGTCGTAGAGGACTGTGATGTTCTCTTCCTTGTACCCCTTCTCCAGCAGCATGTCATGGACAAATGAGATGTTGTTGTAGAAGGAAGAACTGTCCGCCATGCCACAAATGAGCACAGCGTACTTTTCCCCGGCCCCTTCCTCGCTTTCTATAGTGCTCTCGCTCAGTTCGTACAACTCTCGTACCCCCAATGTCCCCTTTCCTCCAGGGTGTTCCAAGCCCAGGAGAATCCTGCCATGTCTTAGCACGGCAGGTTGTATAAAAACGTTTCGAATTCCAGTGAATGGTGTAGAGCCCAGTAATTATTTCGCGTCAATGTCGCCCCACCAGCGTTCAGCGACGGTACCATCATGTCGCACTATGACGTGTCACGAACGTCGCTGGATCTTGGGGGATCACCCACAACCGACACATGTCCACTTTTTTTCTTCAGGGACGAATACGGTATGTCGCAGTATGACGTGACACGTCAGTGACTTGACCGAGTTTTAGGAACCGGGCGCTTCCCTACCTCTGTGAGTGATTTTAACAACAATTTGGGCTCAAATGACCCCGCCCCATACTTGTTGTTGAAATTATGGACCACGTAAGGGCATCCCATACACCTGATTATGGACCACTGAGTATTACGTACCTATCCATATACACCACTCTTGGCCCCCTTAACACAATAGCAGTTGTATCCGAGCGTGAAATCCTTCTTCTTGTCTAGAAAGTCGAAGTAGAACAGGATCAAGGTCATCAGACGGAAGAGAGGGGTGGTCAATACATAGAAGGGGAAGATGATAAGCGCCACAACACCCGGATCAAACTCACCGGACGGCCCGTAGCAGTACTGATGGAATATGTATGACGGTATGATCCTCAGCCGATGACCCAGATAACAGAACATGCCCCCATGGGGCCGAATGAATTCAATCCTGAAGCCCGCGGAGGTGAACAATGACTCCAGCCCGTACTTAGTGAAATTGAAGAAGTGACGTGGAGCTTCATGGATGCCCCATCCTTGCGGAGCGGTCAAGAAGAGCTTCCCTCCGGGCCGTAGGATGCGGTGGAACTCGTCGATGACCTTCTGAGGGTGTTCGACATGCTCAAGCACCTGTGTATTGATAATCGCATCATATGAATTGTCAGGCACCGGTATCGATTCAAGGTCGCAGATGAAGTCGTATTCCGCATCCGCTCTCCCATGGCAAGCAACGTCCGTTGATTCGTATCGTGCGTGGGCGAAGTGCTCCCTGTAAGGATGCGTGCCCGCCCCTGCATCAAGCATCCTCTCCGAAGGCTTCACCTCATGTGAGGCGAACTCCATGAACTTGATGATCCAGAAACGCTCCGGCTTCGTACGGACCCACAGGTATGAATGGATGATCCCGTTCTTGATGGTGGTAATGAGTCCGTTGCCTCCCCCTTTCCCCTCACCCACGTCCTACGGCTGGAACCTCTTGTTTTTATTTCCTTCTGATAACGGCGCCCACCGAACGGACTTCGGGATGATGTTATCCGACTGAGTCATCCAGATCGAGTTCTCCTTGGATCAAGGATAAGGTCCTAGATGCTTGGTCTCGTGAAGGCCCGGGTCATCATTCCATGATGATTATTTCCTCTTAGTGATGCAGTACCTGAGACTGATCCAGTCCCTTCCAGCGAATTCATCCTCAACGACGTCAACGACCTCTCCCCCGCTGTCCCTTACGAGTCCGTTGACCTCATCTCGTGGGACCGTGTGTGTCTCCATTCGGGGACCGTTCTTGTGCCTCAGCCATCTGTACAGCTCCAGCATGCTCTGAGGAACCGTCTGCTTTATCGCCTGCCTAACCGTCGGAGCTGGTGCGCAAGGGAGCTGGAATACGATGACGCCGCGAGGCCGTATCAATCTTAGGAACTCCCGGATGTAGTTCTTGGAATACCTCGGTTCGATGTGCTGGAGAGTGATGCTGGAGTAGATGAAATCGAACAATCCGTCATCGAACAGCTCGAGGTCGTCGGATTCGTTCAGGACGAACGTGCACCTGCCCCCCTGGCGGTTGTACTTCTTCGCAAGCTCTATCATGGACGGTGCGATATCGACGCCGACGACCTCATCGAAGTGGGCGGCCAGCGCCTGCGACAACCTTCCGACGCCGCAACCGAAGTCGAGCGCCCGATCGTAAGCTAACTCCACATCGAGTGTCCCAAGATAGTCCATGACGACAGTGATTTCCCGTTCACCGGTCGCGAAGAACTCGTCAGGCTCCCATTTGCCCCCCTTCTTCTGGGGGAAGGTCACGATAGACCACAGGGGATCCGTCCTCCCGAACTCGTCCCAGCTCTCTTGCAGCTTCCTCAGGCTCAAGTGTCCAACACCTCGCGGTCGTGCTCTTCCGTTGCGAACAGCTTGATGATCGGGCCCTTCGTGGTCTCGTTCGGGTGGAACTCTCTCACCAGATGGAAGTCAGAGTGGATTGAGTCATAGAAGTCGATCTGCTCCTGAGCGTCCTCGGGGTGGGAATAATAGCGCGAGTAGACATCACTGCTGATGATGAGATAGTCAGCAGCAGCAATCTCGGAGAGCGACATCCGTTCGATCTCATAGTTGAACCGCGTCACGTTATACCTATCCAGTAGCTCGATGTCCGGAGTGTACGGCTCCCTGAAGAAGGACGAATCCTCCGGGATGTTCCGGCCGATCCAGTGCAATGAGACCTGGCGCGTGTCCAGCTTGAGGAAGTCGTTGTTTATGGTTTTCGTCGCACGCAACGGATCGACAATCAGCAAAGAGACTGAAAAACAGATGATGAAGGCGCCGAGGGGCTTTATCCGTGAGACATGCCACCTTTCCGATGCTATCCCCGCCAGTAGGACCGAGAGCCGATGGATGAGAACGCCGGCGCATACCGACAGGAACGGCAGTAGGGGCATCACATATCGGTCGAACTTAACCTCCCATGTACCGATTATCATGTAATAGGGAACGATCCAGGACATCAGCAGGAGGCCCGATCCGGTTTCAGTGCCTGTCCTTCTCGACAGGATATCGGTGAGGATGACAAGAAATCCTGCAATGCAGACAATTTCCACTCCGGTCGTCAGACCTGTGTTGAGGGAATGCTGCAGATGATAGATGTAGCCCGATGCTGTACCGGTGAAAGTGACCCCGTGGCCCCCCCTCACGAACGCGCTCATCATCCCGAGGTCCTTCATGAATGTATCGGAATCGAGGACCGCGTACGGTGTCGTACACATGAATGCTAGCGCCATGGCCAGGAACGCAAGTGCGAGTCTCTCGATACCCGGAAAGACCAGCCTCCTCTGGTCGCCCTTCTTCATACAGTGATCGAGCAACAGAGTAATCGATGGAAGGCGTCCATCGGCCCCGGTCAGCTGAACGTCGTGTCCCGCATGGCTCCGGCAGGTATCCAAGAGGAACGCCACGAACAAAGGAAGGATCAAGAGCCCACCGTTATATTTTATCGATGTCGCCAAACCCGCCAGCGCTCCGGATATCAGATAGCGCCTCAACGTGCCCTCTCTCGGGATAAGGGCGATCGAGTAGAACGCGAGCGTGACGAGGAGGACGAGAGGGATGTCCACGGTGGCGAAATGCGAATCACGCACGGCCATCGGTACGAGCGAGATGATGAGCGCGGCGATCAGGCCGGTCTCTCTGTCGTAGAGTTCCTTTCCGATGAAATAGCACGTAACGATTGAGAGCGAACCCATGAGCGCTACGAACGTGCGAGCGGTCAGGTACAGGGTCGACCGCGTTACCTCTTCGAGAACGACGTACTGCACCTTGAAAATGAGGTAGAGAAGGTACATGAACAACGTGGGGTAATTGAACGCGTGCGGATTCATGTCACCGGTCTCGACCATACGCCGGGTGCGTTCCACGATGAACGGCTCGTCAGGGTGGAAAAGGAGAGGCAGCCCGAAGTCGATACCTACGGTCCTCACATAGAATCCGACCAATAATAGGCACACGAGCAGGACCATTTCCATCCGAGAGCTGAACGTGGTCCCGGATACGTCAGTTATGGATTCCCGTTGCGTTTCTGACATCATTCAGCCTCTAGATGAGATCGACCGCGTCATCTTGCAGCGGTCCTTCGAGTGGATTCTTTCCTGATGACTGAGTATCCGAACCATCTCGCTTCCCCCCGATTCAACGTCATGTCATTCTTTTTACCCATCAATCCCCGAGGGATCACATTCCGAATAATTTAACGTCCGAG
>CAZFHY010000013.1:116252-129713 GCA_964519305.1 Candidatus Undinarchaeota archaeon | reverse complement strand
TCATCTTCGTTTATCAAAACGAGCCTTTCAAGAACGAACTGTCAAACCCGGGTGCATCGGACATATTCAAGGGGACCGATCCCGCTGTATTCGCTGCCATGTCTGCAACGATGATGGGTGCGGCCGAGACCGCTCTTATCGAACTTAAGAAAGGACGCGTTAACCGGTTCATAGTCGAGACGAGCACAGGTCGCCTCATAGCTATCGGAGTAGGCACGACCGCCGTGCTTGTGGTTCTAACTGACCCGGAGGCACCCTTAGGACCCGTGCTCTTAGAGATGGGCCGCACAGCGTCCCGTATACAGGAGATCCTCTAATGGAAGAGAAACACCTTAAGATACTGTTCATCGCTTCGCTCGCGGGCTTCTTCGTGATCATCGGACTGATTTCATGGCTCCGCCCCGTGCGGTTCCTGGATGATTACGATTTCTACATCCAACTGGTGACCAAGACCTTCGAGACCGCAGCCGAGATCCTTGCAGTGTACGTTTGTTGGCTCCTGTACTCCTACCTCAAGGAATCGAGATTCGGCAAGATGACGCTGCTCATCTACTTCGCTATCGTTTTCATAACACTTGACGCGGTCTGCACCATCTCGGAACGGACGGTGGAGGAGTACGCATCTAGGAACACGGTGTTCTATATGCTCAAGAGCGGGAAGCACTATTTCGCTGTGTTCAAGGGCATTTTCATTCTCATGGCTTTCGTCGAATTGTACCGGTTCACTAGGGCCCCCAAGGCCGTAGCGACCCTTATGCATGCATATGAGAAAGCACGGGCGAAGATGGGTGAGGAGGATGATTGGCGATGAGCGTCAGACGTATTCTCCTCTTAGCAGCGCTTGTTGCTATCCTTGTCGCGCAGCCAGCCCTGGGTTCTGAAGCCCGCTTCATAGATATCCAGAGCAAGATCTCAATAGGGCTCGGTACTATACTATGGGCCGCGGTCATCTACTTAACCCTTGTATATGGGTTCACGATACGTACGAGCGTTCGCTCCGAGGCATGGGACACACTCACGGCAGGTATGGTGCTATTCGTTATCGGCCTCATTCTCTTTCAAGCATCTGTGTTCGTGGTCCCCCTTAACCTCTTGGCTGAAGCATCGGATCATGTCCCGAACATCCTCCCCCAGGTAAAGATGTCGCTCCTGTTCATGACTGTGTTCGTGCTGGTGCTCTTCCTTGCGGACTGGTGCAAGGTCTTCGAGTTGAAGCCAACGGTGCTCGATGCATCGAACCTGAAGTACGCGGTGTTCTCAGTAATCATCGCAGGGGCCGGTGCCGTGGTCCCTATGTTTTTCAATCCCCATATCATGCTCGAGGAACGGGTGTATATCTTCCCCATCGTGGGGATCGCGGCCTTCTTAGTGGCCAACCTCTACTTCACGCTCTCGGGCATCCTCATCGTTCGTGAGAGCCCGGTGTTCCGACGATTCAAGTGGATGATCGCCGACTCGTTGTTCGTCACGTTGTTCCTGGGCATTCTCGTATACGAGTTCTGGGTGTATCCAGAGCACTTGCGCCAGACAATTTTCCCTGAGACCCTGTTCTACTCCTTCGCAGGTCTCTTCTTCCTTGTCGTGGGGTATATCTACAAACTGAGGGCCTTGATGATCTTCACGAAGGCCTTCGTTATCGGCCCGCGCAAGGGTCCCCGCAAAGAGAGCGAGGATGCCCATATCTCAGCAGACATCCTTGACTATCTTGCCGGTAAGTTCCTCAAAACCAACGAGCTCGAGAGCGCGGTCGGACGCATCCTGCGGGAGAACAAGGCAATGAAGAATGTCACATTCGATCCCGACAAGCGGAGCTTTGACCTGACCGAGGTCGACATATCCGATGATGATGTCCAGCGAGGGGTGTCCGACCTGTTCTTCGCTATCATCGACCTCCTTAAGGAGCTGAAACCGCCGAAGATAGACAAAGGGTACACAGAAGATAGTCTGAAGGCGGATATCCTGACCCACTTCGCAACCACCGAGGAACGTCCTCCGCCCGGTGTCGAGGGCTACATCCTCCCCAAGACTCTGGTCCTTGCTCAAGCTGTATCGGAGGTCATGAACAAGTTCCTCGGGTCCATCCCGCTGGAGGCCGGATTCACCAAGGTCGTGATAAATGCCATCGATGGTGTCTGGGGAGGCGAGTTCGTACGCGCTGAAGATGGCCGTGTCGCCTTCGACGGGGATGCCTTCCTTATCTTCTGCAAGGATAAGGGTGCTTCAGAGAAGGACATGGTCCGCTACATTTCCCGACTCTACCTCCGGGCCCATCGCCTGGCCCTTGAGCCGTTCAAGAACGTGATGTCCCGTGAAAAGGTGGGCGAGATCCTGATGGAGAACGTTAAAGAGGTCGCATCCAAGCCTCTCTACCGCTCTGCGGGAGTGTCCGACATCATGGTGAACGCGTTCTTCGCCGACTCCCACCCCTGGGGATTCGGCCCCTTGAACCGTACAATCGGTAAGATCCCGAACAAGTATACGCTCCTCTTGACGTATGAACCGGAGTTCCCTAAAGAGCAGTTCATCTCAGGGATCCTTACTGCGAACCTGCGTGCATACCGCAACGCCATCTGGGTGGCCCAGGCCCGTCACGGTATAACCCGCCACCTGCTATCTGAGGGGGTGGACGTGGACGCGCTCCTTGAGGACGATCGTCTTCTCCTGCTCTCCATGGACCCCAATATCGAGGACTCCAAGGAAATGAGCAAGGGCTGCCGTACCGTCGGTGTCACCTTCAACAAGCTCTCGTACGAACTGAAGCGGTCACTGGAGGACTTCCCCGTAAGCTCCATCATCGTTATCGTCGAGCTACCGGTCTCCGCCATCAAGGAGGCCACCACGATGCTCTACAAGTTCGTGTTCCATATCAAGGCCATGTGCGACAAGTACGATGCCACCCTCATAATCGCTGCAGACTCTACTATCTGCGGCGATGAGACCGTGGCCATGCTAAAAGGCATCGCTGAGCTGGTGGTCGAGGCACGGGACGGTGTCATCGTCGCTTCGAGCGTGAGCGCGGGCTCTTCGACCCGGCTCACCTTTGGAGAGAAGAGTGGACAGCTGACCTTCGAACAAGCGGGGGACGCGCCAAGGAAAGGGAGGAAGCGATAAGCGCGCGGGCCCGGACCAGCTAGAAATTTAAAATGACCGCTTGACACCATAATCACCGCTCCGCAGGGTGGGTACGTCCCACCATCGCGAGAGCCGCGAGGGAGAGTGAGAGCATGACGCGGAACGGGAAGAGGCGCATCGCTTATTTCAGCATGGAGATTGGGCTCCACTCGGACATCCCAACCTACTCCGGAGGTCTAGGTGTGCTCGCCGGGGATACCGTGCGGTCAGCTGCAGACCTGGAGATACCATTGGTGGGCGTGACCCTGTGCTACAACGCTGGGTACTTCTACCAGATGATAGATCCATCCGGCAACCAAGTGGAGAAGGAGATACGATGGGAGTTCGCCTCCGAGCTGGAGAAGTCCCCTGCAGTCATCACCCTCAACGTTCGCGGCCAGACCATCCATGTGGGTGCCTGGAAGTACGATGTTGTCGGGGAGACCGGTCACGTGGTGCCTATCCTCCTGCTCGACACGGATGTCGAGCAGAACACTCCCGAACAACGAGCATACACTCACGTGCTCTATGACGCTACTCCGCACCAGCGGTTCGTCCAAGAGATGATCCTGGGTATCGGCGGCGTTAAGATGCTGCGGACGCTAGGGTATAACGATATCGAGACCTTCCACATGAACGAGGGGCACGCGGCCCTTCTCACCCTCGAGCTATTGAGGGAGAACAAGGGCGATGTCGACCGTACCAAGCAGAGCTGCATGTTCACCACCCATACACCCGTGGGAGCCGGCCACGACGTGTTCCCCTACGAGATGGCCTCACCCTTCATGGGCGACCTGGCACCTGAGGACAAGGTGTTCCGCCAGTTCGGTGGCAAGGACGCCCTAAACATGTCCATGCTCGCTCTCAACCTAAGTCGCTATGCCAACGCAGTAGCGCGCAAGCACGGCGAGGTCGCGGCCCGTATGTTCCCCGACCACCAGATCGACTCGATCACCAATGGTGTACATCCTAGCTTCTGGGTATCCCCCCCTATGCAGGACCTCTACGACCGAAGCTTCCCAGGCTGGCGCCACCGGCCTGAGCTGCTGAAGCATGCGGAGGAGATCAACGACAAGGCCTTGTGGAAGGCGCATCAGCGGGCTAAGACCGCTCTACACGACTACGCAAAGTCCCATTCTTGGGTTCTGCTGGACAAGAAGCTGCTCACCATCGGGTTCGCCCGCCGAATCACCGGATACAAGCGGCCTACCCTGATTTTCCGGGATTTCCACCGTCTGGGCAAGCTCTGCAAGGGCAAGGTCCAGTTCGTGTTCGCGGGCAAGACCCATCCCCGTGACCACGAGGGTAAGAACTTCATCCGACGGATCAACGAGGTCTCGGACCACATCTGGGACCAGTACCGCGTGAGAGTTGTCTTCTTGGAGAACTACGACATGGACCTCTCGCACCTCATGGTAAGCGGTGTCGATATCTGGCTCAACAATCCACTCCGATACCTCGAGGCATCGGGTACGAGCGGCATGAAGGCCACCCTCAACGGAGTACCCAACCTATCGGTACTGGACGGCTGGTGGATCGAGGGGTACGAGATGGATCCCATGGCAGGCTGGCCTCTCGGGCCCCGACCTGGTGAGAAGGGATGCGAAGAGAACAACGACGATGTGGAGGCCGCGAACATCTACAAGCGGTTGGAGCGCGAGATCCTCCCGCTCTACTACGACAACCGCGCGGGCTGGATATCACGTATGAAGCATGCCATTGGTCTTGGATCCTACTTCAACACGCACCGCATGGTGAAGGAGTACGCCACCCGGGCATGGGGCCTGGAGCAGCAGCCCCTATGGCGCTCCAAGCGCAGCGGTAACTGAGCATACGCTCCCCAATGGTAGAGCCTTACGCCTTCTTTGAGAGGAGCATATCCCCAAGGGCAAGGTGAGTGAGCCCGGAGTTCTCGAACACCCACAGTGCCTCCTCGGGTCCGTGCACGATGGGGTACCCGTGAAGGTTGAAGGACGTATTGAGAGCGACCCCGCGACCCGTCTCCTTCTCGAAGCTCTCGAGGACTCGATAATACCCGCTGTTCCAGTCCTTGCGTATGACCTGGGGTCGGGCAGTGAGGTCCGCCTGGTGAACGGCGGCGATGAGGTCCTCATGGTTCTTGGTCGTATCGAAGAGCATGATCATATACGGCGCCGGCATCTCCTTGGGATTGACGATATAGTCGGACGCCCGTCGGTCGAGCATCACGGGGGCGAAGGGCATCCAGAAGTCCCGCTTTTTGATCATCATGTTGATGGTACGCACGCAGTTGGCGTCCGAAGCATCACCCAGGATCGAGCGGTTACCAAGAGCGCGGGCCCCGAACTCCATCCTGCCCTGACATCGTGCCACCACCTCACCATTGGCCATTAACGCGCCGGTCTCGCTGTCGATGTCCTTCACACGTTCCGCGTCGAAGGTGAACCGCTCCCGAGCAGCGTCCACCGAGGCAGTTACGTCCGCGTCCGTGAAAACATCGCCCAGATAGAAACCTTCAATGGGTGGGATATCGACCTCACGGCCTTCGTCACGGCAAACGTCAGCGTAGACCTGGTAGGCGGCGCCGATAGCGGTCGTATCATCGCCGCACGAGGGGAACACGAAGAGCTTCTTCACGCACGGAAGTTCGAGCACGCACTTATTGGCCGCCACGTTCATGAACACGCCACCGGCCATCACCACAGTGGATATACCGGTCTTCTTAACAGCGGCCTCGACCCATCGACTGATGACCTCCTCGGTGATCCGCTGGAGCCCGGCTGAGATCCAGTCGAATCGGAGGAACTCCGTGCGCTCCCGCAGGCGCTGGTAGCTGAGATGTGTAGGCTCAGGGATCTTCCTCTTGATAGTGAGGGGATTGTCCGGATCGACGTCGATTAGGTCAGCATAGGCCTCGTAACCTTTCTCGGCGCCAGTGGGGGAGGCATAGGGAGCCATTCCCATGATCTTGAACTCGTGCTCCAGTGGAACTAGCCCCATCATGAAGGTGGTCCGTGAGTAGATGTTCCCGATCGAGTGGCCCTTATCCGTCTCTGCGATACGCTTGATCACGCCGCCCTCAGCAATGGACACCGTGGCGCACAGTCCATCACCAGAGCCGTCATTGGTGAGCACGAGCACGCGCTCGTCACGCCATGGTGCACCGTAGTACGCGCAGGCGGCGTGGCAGAGGTGATGGTCGACGTATTTGATACGCGAGAGATCGAATCCTGCGTCCACGAGCGCCTTCTCACGTTCCTTGCGACGCTTTGCCTTGTACATGGTGTAGACGGGGGTCTTCTTCACAAGCTCCTTCAGCCTGGCCGTGAGATTGGCGTCGCGCTTGTACCCCTGGAGGATGTTGTCCCGTGTGAAGGGTGTCGGTGTATGGGTGCTGGCCATTGCGACAAGGTCGATATCGTCGGGCGACAGTCCGGACCGTTCGAGTATCGCGGCGACGGCCTTGGCAGGGAAGCCTGAGATGTTCTTCGTGTTGGTGAAACGCTCCTCTTGGAGCGCGATGGTGGTCTCACCATCGGTGATGAGGCAGGCGGAGGCATTATGCCCGTCATGGATACCAAGGATGTGCATGGTGGATCAGCCTGCTCACAAATCCTCACAAAAAGCTTTAATGTGCTCGTTTGGGGCGTCCGCACCGTTATATGTCAGCTGTGTCGAGCAGATGCTCGCAGATGACCTCTGTGACGTCCTCGGTCTCCTCAAGGAGGCGTTCGCGTGCAGCTGCTGTCCGCTTTCGTGCGTCCGGTTCGGTCAGGAGCGGTAGGGCGGACTTGAGGAGGTCGTCGGCCGTGGTGGTCTTGTCCAGGAAGCGATGGACGAGCTCGTACCGCTCCTCCTGTTCGGCCATATAACCCAGGTCCAGCGGATTCACGTATAGCGCCGGTGTTCCGAGAACGGCGGCCTCTGAGGCCATAGTCGCACCCTCACCGATGTAGAGCGAGGCGAACGCCAGGAGGTGGTGCATCTCGTGCGGAGGGATGTGGACCGCGTTACGCGCCAGCTCGCCCCCGGCAGCCCCTTCGGTCGTGACCACGACACGAGCCTCCTTCTCCAAGGAACGGACGAGCCGCAGGCTCTCGCGTTGTCCCAGACCGCGATGCCCCACGTCGTGGCTGGCACCCCAGGATACGAGTCTGACCACTACGAATGGTTCCTCCGGATCGACACCTGCCCGCTCCACCACGGCAGGATCGGGTGTGAACCGTTCCGGCCGAAGATAGGCCAGCTCATGGTAGCCCCGGTACCGACGATGCTTGGGGCCAAGGTCGAGACGGAAGCATGCTGGAGTGACGATGCGATGGGCGAAGGGGAAGGTGATTGTGTTTGCTAGGCGTGCGTGCTCAGTATCAGTGAAAACGACGGACCGGGCCCGTGTGAGGCGGGAAACATGGGCCGCATAGGTATTGTGGATGCCCGTGAGCACTTGGGGGCGGAAGCGGCGTGCTACCCGGGTGAGCCGTGCATCGATGGCCAGCATACCAACGGCCTTGCCCGCAAGTCCCTTGTAATGGGATCCCAGGTCCGTGTACTCGAGACCGTAGGCGTCCAGCAGCGCGTACTCGCACTCCTTGTTCCGGGCAGTGATGAGCACCTCATGTCCCCGGTCCCGGAGCTCCTCGATGGCGCAGCGGAAGAAGTGGACGTGAGCGGGATGGTTGATGTCCACGAGGGCCCTCATCGATGGATGGGGGCACGTGAAGGTATTTATTCGTTGGGGCCAGCGGCCGCTAGGTCAGAACCAGCCCTGCTGCACATGACAGAGCAGTGAGCGCATAGAGCGTCAGCACAGCGGTGCGCTCGGTGGTGGGGCGGAAGGACGCCACCAGGAACTTAAGAAGACCCCGATGGGGCGGGACCAGGAATCCGTCCTTGTCGACCTTCCCGAAGTTGGTGTATTCGTACTTTCCCCGTACCCAGGGGATGATCCTGGCCTTCATGTACCACAGGAACAACAGGAAGTTGATGATGTGGGCGGCCAGGGCCACGAGCCCGAAGGTCTTGAGCTCCTGGAGTATGAGGAAGAACCCGATGCACCCTCCGTAGAGAAAGGTCCCGGAATTTCCGGGGAAGATACGTGATGGGGGGAAGTTGAACCAGAGGAAGCCCACCGTCGCGCCGAACAGGGGTGCGAGGATGAGCACGCCATCAGGCCGGTTCATAAGATAGCTCTTGAGCATCATGGCCGCCATAAGGATGGCCGACAATCCCGTGGAGAGCCCGTTGTACGAGGCGTGGAAGTTGGCCATATTGGCTACTACCATGACGTAGAAGGCCAAGAAGAAGTACAATGCTACCGGGGGCAGGTCGATCCGCCCCATTAGCGGGAAACGGACCAATGGGTCCACCAGCCGGACGAACGGGATGACCAGGATGATCGGGACCACGAGCTTGATGCGTCGACTGAGCACCAGTATGTCGTCCATGATGCCAAAGATCGCGAAGAAGAACATGATGATGTAGTAGATGAGCATCTTCTCCAGGAGGCTCACACCTTGTGTTGTGGGAACGTTCTCGATGAGGAGGATGGAGAGGATGATGGGAAGGAAGCAGCCGATGAGCACGCACGCTCCACCGAGGGTGGGCGTTTCAGGCAGGTCTAGCTTGTACCGGTCCGGAACGGTATGGCCCCGCTCCTCGATGGCGGCCGCCAGGCGTGGCGTGAGGACAAGGCTGGAGGCCAGCGCGGTACCGAAAGAGAGGGCTGCCAGCGGAAGAAGCTCCATCGGGGCGGTCAGCGCCTCCAACCTTTAAGAAGGTTCACCCGACGGTCCGACGTCCGTACACGGTATACGCTCCGACCTGCAGCACTTCCTGACGTCCGGGCAGTACCTGTGTGCACGGCGCCTGAGCACGCCGGCAGTCGGCGCATTCGCACTGCTCGTGGAGCACGAGGTACGTCGACGATGGATCGCAGTCATGACGCTCGATCCGATATCCGGGATTTTCACCCGTCATGGCGAGCACTGCATACACCACAGGATCGCACGCGGCCACGGTCTCTGCACCGAGCCTGTCGTGGACCTGGAGGGTGTCAGCATACTCGAGAGGTGTGTACACCTGCGCCCACCCCAAGGCCAGATGGGTCTCTAGAAGTGGGCCCGGGATGAGGATGAGTGCGAGGATCAATGCTAGATAGGACCTGTTCTTCACCTCACGGACCAGCTGAGCGAGGGCGGGAGCGGCGGCCAGTGGCAGGAGCTGGGCTGCGAAGAGCATGAGCCGGTAGGATCCGGGGAAGCCCGCGAGGAACAGTAGTGCGCCGGGAAGCCACGCAAGATGGAGAGGATCGCTCTTGGAAAGACCGGCGAGAGCGAGCAGGATGAGCACAGGATTGAGGAACAGGAGGTTCTTCAGCTTTGGATAGGCCACCGATTCCACCTGGATGTACCGCTCGACCGGACGGTCCTCCGCCGGCAGTGTGGGGAACCATCGCTCGAGCAGTGAACGGGCTCCGGGGACCATGTCAGCGGCGTTGCGTACAGTCTGGGCCTTGGGGAGATGGCCTGTGGAGGCGAAGGTAGGGATGAACCATAGTACCACAAAGGCAGAGAGGGCCACAGCGAGCACGGTCAGAGCAGGCCGTCGTTCTTCAGGTCCGATGGCAAGGAGGAGGTAGATGACCGGCCCCATAGCGGCCACCGCGTAATGGGTCTGGAACCCGGCCAGGAGTACGACTGCGGCCATCCCCGTCCTGCCGCGACGCAGGAGAAGCACCGATGCCAGGAGAAGGAGGAGACCCAACGTCGACGGGTAGGCGAAGAGGAGACCGTGGTAATGGCCTGTTGACACGGTGCCTGAGGCCATGAGAGCTCCCAAGGACGCGTACCGCCGCCCAATGGTGGGTCGCAGGAGAGCGTACACGAGGAGCACATGGACAAGGGGCTGGACGATGTGGAGGAGACGGAAGAGCGTGAGCCGTCCTAGCGAAGTGGACCAGTTGAGCACAAGGATGAGGAGATGATAAGGGACGGGATACTCGTAGAACCGCTTCTCAACGGGATCCGGCACGCTCCCGTCAGGGACACGACCCGCGAGGCCGATGTTGGCCGGACGGGCCAGATGCCAGGAGCCGTCGTTACCCACAGGCATGGGATTAGCGGACAACAGCGCTGCATTGATGCTCAGTCTGAACACGATGGCCACGAGGAGCGCTGCCGCCACGACGTACCTCCCTTGGCGACTCGGACAGTCCACGCGTTCGACCCCGCGGCCCACGCACACGGACAAACAATAAAAAACCGGCTGTCCTAGAGCGATGTGATGAAGGCAGTCATCCTCGCCGCCGGGTTCGGCACGCGCATGAGGCCCATCACCCATACGGGCCCTAAACAACTGCTCCCGCTCGCTAACAAGCCGGTAATCCAGTACACCGTCGAGAAGCTCCGGGATGCGGGTATTACCGAGATGTGCCTTATCGTCGGGTACATGAAGGGGCCCCTGATGGATTTCCTGGGGGATGGATCGGGATTCGGTGTAAAGATAATCTACCGCGACCAGTTGGAACGTAAGGGGCTCGCTCACGCGGTGAGCATCGCCAAGGACTGGGTGGGTGACGACTCTTTCATCGTGCTCTTAGGCGATATAATCTTCAACATGCCCATCAAGGACATGGTCGGTCAGCACGATGCCAGTGGTGCGCCATGCTCGGTCGCCCTGTTCCCGGTCCACGATCCCGAGAAGTTCGGTGTCGCCGAGGTGGACGATGGTTCCATCATCCGCGTGGTCGAGAAGCCCAAGAAGCCCAAGACCAACCTTGCCATCGCGGGTATTTACTTCTTCTCAGGCCCCGAGGTGTGGGACATCATAGGCAAGCTCAAACCCTCAGCGAGGGGCGAGTACGAGCTGACGGACACGATCGAGACCTTCCTTGAGCGAAAGAGGCCAGTCAACGCTGTCAAGCTAAAGGGCAGCTGGAAGGACACGGGTCAGCCCGAGGACCTTCTGGAGGGTAACCGGTTCATCCTCAACGAGCTCACAACCGACATCCGTGGTACTGTGAGCGAGGAAGCGGTCGTCCGCGGTGCGGTGGCCATAGGGAAAGGCTCGACCATAGGTAAGGACGTAATCGTCCGTGGACCCGTGATCATCGGCGAGGGCTGTACCATCGGTCCCGACTGCATCATCGGACCATACGTCTCAATCGGTGACAACGTCACTATACGGAACACCTCGATCGAGGAGAGCATCGTGATGGGCGAGTGCGGTATCGACTACCCGATCAAGCTCGTGAACTCCATCCTCGGGCGAGCGGCCTCCGTTGGAGTGGGGAACCAGGAGTCTCACACCGTTGAGTTCGTGCTCGGCGACCACTCCTTTGTGAGGAGGTCCTGAGCCGGATGCCCACCTGTCCTGAGTGTCTCCACGCCCGCAACGACGCCTGTACCTTCCTTGCCTCCGCCCCAGTGCCCCTCTCGAGGAGCGTTGGGATATGTGCCAATTTCGTGTCATACCGGGACGGGAAGCGCAAGACCTTCTTTGACTTCGTGAAAGGTCTGCGGGTGGAGTCGGCGAACCAGGTCCAAGAGACCCTTCCGCTGGGCGAACCTGAGACTCTGAAGACACTTGAACCGACGCCTGCTGATGATGAGCCGCCGAAGAAGGGGCAGACAGGCCTGAAACAGTGGTTCTGACCGTAACCTATAACCAGTCGAACATCAGGTCCATTGTCCCTGGTGTGAGCTCCTCGATCTGGTTGATGGTGCTCTGCATCTTCGCCTTGTTCTGAAGGATGCCCTGGTAGTAGACGTCTCGGGCCTCGCCGAGTGTCTTGGATGTCTGGTAGAGATCTTGAGCGCGTGATGCGGAGTCCTTCTTGTAGGTGGCGCCCACGTAGCCGATTCCGCTCTCGACGGCGTTCCCGACGCCCTTGACGGCGCGACCGCCGAGGTCGAGGGCACCCTTTCCGAACTCCTTGGCACCCTCCCAGTACTTGCCGAGCTTCGCATTCCGCTCAGCGGTCTCCTGAGGATTATCCGCGTAAGGATTGGTACCGGCAGCATCGTACCGCTGCTCGGCGAGCCCCTGCTCTAGCTCGGCGATATGAGGATCGCGTGCACCGTAGGATGGCGCGGGGGCCTGGTAGGGGACGACAGCGCCGCCTTTTTCGCCCTCGATGAGCTTTTCCACATCAGGGCCGGCTCCGTAGCCATTGTCATTGATGTAATCGCGGGCCTTGGTGATCACGTCGAAAATGTTGGCGTCGCCGCCACTGTCAGGATGATGCTGCATGGCCAGGGAGCGGTAGGCGTCCTTCACCTCCTTCTCGCTAGCCCCGGACTTGACTCCCAGGGCCTGATAGGCATCGGTGATGTTCGTGAACTCATAGGCCATGATTCAACACCAGTTACTACTATATAGTAGTTACTGGTATATAAACCTTTCTTAGAGAAAGCTCTCCTATTTATAAAGCGGGCCAGGGGGCCGGTGCCATCGGAGCCATTGCCGGTGGTCGGATCAGCGGTCCATCTAACTTTGAGTGTTGAGCGTGCTTACATCCAGTCGAACATGAGCTCCATGGTTCCAGGTGTGAGGTCCTCGATCTGGTTGATGGTGCTCTGCATCTTCGCCTTGTTCTGAAGAATGCCCTGGTAGTAGACATCTCGGGCCTCGCCGAGTGTCTTAGATGTCTGGTAGAGATCTTGAGCGCGTGATGCGGAATCCTTCTTGTAGGTGGCGCCCGCGTAGCCGATTCCGCTCTCGATGGCGTTCCCGACGCCCTTGACGGCGCGACCGCCGAGGTCGAGGGCACCCTTTCCGAACTCCTTGGCACCCTCCCAGTACTTACCGAGCTTCGCATTCCGTTCAGCGGTCTCCTGCGGATTCTGCTCATGAGGGTTCTCGCCGGCCAGGAGGTAGCTGAGCTCGGCAGCGTTGTCGCTGTATGAGCCCGAGGGGACGGAGTAGGAACCCTTAGCGCCCCTCCCGTCCTCGGAAAGGACCAGCTCGCCACCCTTGGCGTAGGGAGAGAGCTCCTTTCCGTTGAGTGAATATGAAACAGGAAGACCGGCCTCGGCGTAAGGTGTTATCTCCTTGCCGCCGGTGTAGGGCACCAGGGCCCTGCACTCGCCGCCGTCCTTGTCAATACCTTCGATCATCATTCATCACCAGTTTACTACTATATAGTAGTAACTTGTATTTAAATGTTTCCTTGAAAAGCTAGCTCTCTTTATAAATGGCCCCTAGGGGCCCGTGCCTCCGGAGCCGTTGCCGGGGGTTGGGTCCTCTGTCTATCTGTTATGATGGATGAGCGTGCTTACATCCAGTCGAACATGAGCTCCATGGTTCCGGGTGTGAGCTCCTCGATCTGGTTGATGGTGCTCTGCATCTTCGCCTTGTTCTGAAGAATGCCCT